>NZ_WUYX01000072.1:1576-1673 GCF_009834785.1 Natronorubrum halalkaliphilum | reverse complement strand
TGTAAATATGAAATTGATGAAATGGAATGAATGGATGCTAGCTAAGGGGTTCATCTCCACACATGTTACACTTGCATAATAAAACGATTTCCAATTG
>NZ_WUYX01000072.1:1169-1497 GCF_009834785.1 Natronorubrum halalkaliphilum | reverse complement strand
TTTGACGGAAATGAATGGATGGGAAGCTAGCTAAGGGGTTCATCTCCACACATGTTATACTTGCATACAAAACGATTTCTAATTGCTTTTCAATAAACCATGAATTCTCAACACCCCGGGTTAATTAGGTCCGCTTAAATTAACCGTCAAGTTTTCCTTAAGTTAATGAATTGGATGATTGCATACGACAACCCAAAGCATTCCTCACAAGTTCCCTACATGAATTGCATAATAGAGATACAAGCAAGAATCATTAAGCATCATGAAAACTATAAGTGTTGACGAGGCATTCGTTACTATGATTGCATGAAACTTATGCCAAGAATTT
>NZ_WUYX01000072.1:946-1159 GCF_009834785.1 Natronorubrum halalkaliphilum | reverse complement strand
ATAAATTATGATACTCAACACCCCGGGTTAATTAGGTCCGCTTAAATTAACCGTCAAGTTTTCCTTAAGTTAATGAATTGGATGGGTTTGCGCAACGCAATTCACAACATTCTCCAAAAGTCCTTTACGTGAACAGCACAATAAAGATACAATCAAAGATCATTAAGTATCATGAAAACTATAAGTGTTGACGAGGCATTCGTTACTATGATG
>NZ_WUYX01000072.1:587-936 GCF_009834785.1 Natronorubrum halalkaliphilum | reverse complement strand
GATTGTTTATAAGCAACCTCCACTACTTGTGAATATAAGTTCATAACTATTAGGTGAAACTCACTTATATTCTAGCGTCATATTTATGCATGAAAATTAAGCGCGCATTCTTAATAAACATTCATAAATAAGTTATCAATCAAACGGTTAAACAAATTGAATCCACAACTTATGAAACTCCAACGAAAGTTAATCAATTCATATTGCAAATATAAACATAGTTTCGAATCACCCCCTAGCTAAAGGGGGTTTAGTTCCTCATAACTTTGAAATCAAAGAAACACCTAAACATTCCAACAACTCAAAACTTGAATTGTATGAACGTTTAGGCACTCTTCTCTTCCATACA
>NZ_WUYX01000072.1:0-577 GCF_009834785.1 Natronorubrum halalkaliphilum | reverse complement strand
AACTTTGAAATCAAAGAAACACCTAAACATTCCAACAACTCAAAACTTGAATTGTATGAACGTTTAGGCACTCTTCTCTTCCATTCCTTATACGTACAAAACAAAGAGAATTAAAATGAAACTTTGAAATCAAAGAAACACCTAAACATTCCAACAACTCAAACTTGAATTGTATGAACGTTTAGGCACTCTTCTCTTCCTCGTTGTTGTAGCACAAGGTTTAAGGATAGGTTGGTTGGGGGGATGGAAGTGTGGAATGGAGTGGAAATGGAGAAGATGGAGAAGGGGAAGTGTTTGTGTATTACAATGGAAAATGAGATGATTTGGTGAATGGAATGAATGGGTATTTATAGGAAGAGAATGGGTGTTAATGGATGTTTGTTTAAGGTATTTGGTGGATGGGAAAAGGTGTGGATGGTGGGAATTATGGTGGATGGATGGTTTAGTGGATGTAATTTAGGGTTTATTTAGGTGAATGTGGATGCATGGTTTAGTGGATGTAAAGGATAATGGGATGGTGTGGAATTAAAAGCTAAAAAAAATGGGATAATGGGCATTTAAGTGTGAATGGAATGGT
>NZ_WUYX01000003.1 GCF_009834785.1 Natronorubrum halalkaliphilum | reverse complement strand
TCATTGTCTGCTTGCTGCTGTTTGCTAGGCACATTCACAGCAAGCAGACGTTCTAACTAAGCGGCTTTGTGAAGTACTGAGTATCCGATCCCGAACGTCAGGAGTACTAACGAGAGACCGAACAAGAGGTGACATCGCCGTTCGACCGTCGGATCCATAACTCGATGTATTCCGACTGATCCCAAATAACCATGTCAGCAGTTCGTTGAGTATCACAGGACTCGATATGAGGGCTGACGAAACGCCGAGAAGCAACGCGGACGCACGTATAAGACGGTCTCGGTGATTTGCTGAACCAGCAAACCGTGGCCTATTTGACGGTAACTGACGGAATGTATTGCGTGCAACACGGAGGCTCCGGGGATTCGGTAGACATTTTCCAACTTCTCGCTGACGAGTACGCACGGAAGATCCTCCTCGCCGCGGATAGTGGACCGAAGACCGCAAAAACACTCAGCGAGGAGTGTGACGCCTCACTAACGACCATCTACCGCCGCGTCTCGGTGCTACAAGAACACGAACTCGTCGAGGAACACCACACCGTCGATTCCGACGGCTCTCACCGAAGCGAGTTCGAAACGTCACTCGAGGAGCTTCACGTCACGATTAGCGACGGAAAACTCTCGCTGACAGTCGAAACGCGCGACGATCTCGCGGACAACTTCACGTCACTGTGGAGCGATCTTCGGGGAGGTGACTGATGGAAGTCTCGTTCCTCCTCTCGAAGGGAATTACGCTCGTGTTGAGCCTCATCGTCGCATATCTTGCGTACCACGGTTACCGGCGAAGCGGGCAGACGCCGATGCTGTACGTCTCCGGTGGATTCGTCTTCATCGGCGTCGGTGCGATCTGTGAGGGCCTCATCTACCAGCTATTCGGTACGACGATCGCGTCCGCAGCGCTCGTACAGGGGGTCATTGTCTCGAGCGGCATGGTACTCGTCATTCTCTCACTTCGACGACAGTAATACGAATTGCGGCGGCGATAGTTTCTCCCTGAAATGCTGCAATTTTTCCGAGCCAGGGAATCGCCGGACGGCGTTTATGAATCGGCTCGAAATACCGAGCTATGAACCGGCGTACGTGCCTCCAAACGATCGTCGCCTCGAGTTTCATCGCCACTGCAGGCTGTCTCGAGTCGCTGTCACCGGGTGACGAGGAGTCAACTCGTTCACGCGCGGATGGCGTCACGCTCGGGCCACCGGAACAGGATTTGAGCGAGGCGTCGCATCCGAGCTACGGTGAGGAGTTTCCAACGGTCGAGTTCCCTGACCCGTTGACGGGCGAGACCGTCTCGACTGAGCAGTTTGTCGGCGAGCGGACGACGCTGATGACGTTCTTTTATACGTCGTGTCCGGACGGCGCGTGTCCCGCGCTTCTCTTGCGGTTGCGACGAGCGCAGGAGGTCGCGGCTGAAGAAGGCTACGGGGACGACGCTGCCTTTCTCGGGATGACCTTCGACCCCGAACGCGACACCGAAGACGAGTTACGAGCGTATGCCGAGCAGCAGGGCGTCAATCTCGACGCTGGAAACTGGCACTTCCTTCGCCCAAAGGAGTACGAGGATGCAAAAGCGAGCCTCACTGATCAGTTCGGACTGCCACTCGAGAAACGGGACGCCGACGAGTACGAGAATCTCGAGTACATGTTCCCTCACTACAACTACATCTTCCTCGTCAACGAACAGGGACGCATCGAGCGTGTGTATCCGGACGGGGCGACCGTCGATCCGTCGCAGGTGGTCGACGACTTCGAAACGGTGGTGACAACGTAGATGCGACGGCGAGATGTCCTCGCTGGTCTCACCAGTGTCGGGGTCGTCGGTGGTGGTGGCGTACTGGCGGTCCGTGGCGTCCCCTCGTTCGAAACCGGGAGCGACGACCCGGAAGCGACGGATGGAGCGGGGGCGACGGCTCCCGATTCGATCACGATAGAAACGGTCGAGGCGCCTGGCAGCGAGGCAGGCGAGGTTCGGATTCCGGCGCCCGAGCGGGTGACGTTCGTCGATTTCTTCGGAACGTGGTGTCCGCCGTGTATCGAGCAGATGCCCGCACTGGCCGAGGCGAACGATCGCATTCGATCGGACGTGCTGTTTCTCTCGGTTACGAATGAGGCGGTCGGCTCGTCCGTCACCGAAGACGAACTGGTCGACTGGTGGGACGAACACGACGGCGACTGGCTGCTCGGACTCGACCCGACCGCCGAACTGACCTCGCGGTATCTCGCGGGCGGCTACCCCTCCGCCGTCGCGATCGATACGGGTGGACGCGTTCAGTGGTCCGATTCCGGTGTCAAAACCGCAGACGAACTCGTCGCAGGGATCGAACGAGCGCTCGAGGCGGAGGCAGGGACGTAACCGATGCTCGACGCCGCGTTCCTCTCGGCGATCGGATTCGGACTTACCGCTGGTCTTGCAACCTTCTTCAGTCCGTGTGCGTATCCGTTACTGCCGGGGTACGTCGGGTTCTACGTCAGTCAGACGGACGGTGACGACGCCTCGCTCGGTGGCGCGCTCCTCCGCGGTGGGGTCGCCGGCATCGGTGTGCTGGGGACGCTCGCTGTCCTTCTGGGAGCGACGTTCTGGCTCGGCCAGTCGACGGTCTCACAACTCACGTTCTTCGAGTCGCTCGTCGGCGGGCTGCTGGTGGGTTTCGGAGTGCTCGTCCTGCTGGGCTGGGTTCCGTCGCTGTCGATCCCCCTTCCAGAACGCCGCTCGAGCGTGCTCGGCTTCGGAATATTCGGGGCGGGCTACGCGCTCGCTGCAGCCGGGTGTGTCGCCCCCGTGTTTCTCGCCGTGGTCGCCCGTGCGCTATCGCTGCCGGCCGACGTAGCGGCAGTCGTGGTAGCGACGTACGTGGGCAGCGTCGTGGTGTTGATGCTCGGGATGACCGTCGCGACCGGGATGGGGCTGGTCGCGGGTGCGGGACGACTCGCGGCGTACGCTGGCCATCTGAAGCGACTCGCCGGCGCAGTGATGATCGTCGCCGGAGCCGGCCAGCTCTACCTGGCGCTCGTCGTCTACTGACGACAACCGGTCAAACGGAACACATCGTATCACGGCCGCGAGCCGATCGGTGGCCCGACGCGTTCTATCGTTTTGCCCTCTCTCGGTGGCGAAATATTGCGACGATTCCCTCGCTGTTCACTACCGCAGCGACGATGGCAAACGTCCCAATCCAGTGAACCGCCTCGGGGTCAAGCCCCGAGGCACTCGCCTTGCTTTCTCTGTAGAACGCTATCGAAAACGTGGTCATCGTCGATCCCTGCATTCTTTGGGTGTGTTAAACACTCTCGGTTGCTCACGCTGCGTGGAGACGAGAACGCGAACTGCGCTCAGTCGTGATGGTCGTGGTCGTGACCGTGATGATGGTCGTGTGCCTCGGGCCCACGACGGACGAACTGTCCCGCAAACGCCCGATCGACGACCTCCGAGAGCGCGGGATGGACGTGGACCGACTGGCGGATATCCCAGACGGTCCCCGTCCCCGCGTTCATCGCGACGACGACCTCCTCGAGGAGGTTCGACGCCTCGGGACCGAGGATGTGACAGCCGAGAATTTCCCCGTTCGGCTCGATGAGCACCTTCACGAATCCCTCGACCTTCATCGCGCTCCCGCGGGCGGTATCCTCGTACCGGTACGTCCGTGTGGCGTACTCGCGGTCGTCCGCTTGCAATTCTTGCTCCGTGACGCCGACGCCAGCCACCTCCGGCGAGCCGAAGACCGCGAAGGGCATCGCCGTGTAGTCGACCGGTTCGAGGTCGTCGCCGAACAGATTCCGGACGACGGTGCCGGCCTCGTGGTTCGCGTTGTGTTTCAGCAGGTACTCGCCGACGATATCGCCGAGCGCCCACACGCCCTCAGCCGTGGTTCGCAGGTACTCGTCAGTCTCGACGAACCCTCGTTCGTCGGTCTCGACGCCCGTCGCCTCGAGGTTCAGCAGATCGGTGTTTGGTCGACGACCAGCCGCGATCAACAGCGTGTCGCCAGTGACGGTCACGTCCTCGTGCTCGGACGGGTCGGGCCAGGCGGGCGGATACGGACGCGCTTCGACCGCGACCCCGCCGTTGGACTCGGACGCACTGACGGCTTCGTAGCCCGTGTAGACGTCGAACCGGTCGGCATAGCGCTCGGTGAACGCTGTGGCGACCTCCTCGTCGGCCTGCGGCAGGAGGTGTGGGCGACGACCCACGATCGAGACATCGCTCCCGAACGTGCCGAAAAAGTGCGCGAGTTCGGCCGCGATGTAGCCGCCGCCGACGACCACGAGGTGATCTGGCGGCACCTCGAGTTGCAGCGCCTCCGTGCTGGTGAGGTAGTCGACCCTCTCGAGGCCGTCGATCGACGGAATCGTCGGTCGCGTCCCGGCCGCGATCAGGACGGTCTCGGCGGAGGCACGCGCACCGGCGTCGCGGCCGTCGACGATTTCGACCGTCCGATCGTCGACGAACCGGCCTTCGCCCTCGAGGAGCGTGTGCTGGCTCGACGTTCGGAGCCCGTGGTGGATCGACTTGGCGCTCTCGGAGACGTCTGCGTTCACCTCGCGGACGATATCGGCAAAGTCGACGTCGGTCACGTCGGCGAGGATCCCGAACTCGTCGGCGCGCTCGACGGTTTTCATCACCTCGGCGTGGTAGAGCAACTTCTTCGAGGGAATACAGCCCCGGTTGAGGCAGGTGCCTCCGAGCGGTCCTTTCTCGACGACTGCGATGGACTGTCCGCGAGCGGCCGCCGCACTCGCGACGTCGAGTCCCGACCCCGAACCGATCACGAGAAAATCGAACGCTCCGTCGGTCGATTCCATACGGGCCGTCACGCCATCCAGTACCGTTAAACCCACACGCGCTTGGTCCCCGTCGCTGGTGGGTTCCGTTGCGGCGCGCGATTCCGATCGTGTGTCGTCGAGCCGTTATCGACGAGCCACGACTGCCAGCGTCTCCGGCCGGTCGTGAACGCGGTCGACGATAAAGTCCGAATCCTCAAGTTGAGCCACGACATCGTCGACTCCGAACCGTTCGTCGACGTCGGGGCCGTCCTCACCCGTCCCGTTGGCGGACCAGTCGACGGTCACGAGGCGTCCGTCCGGCCGAATCACGCGGGCGAGTTCCGTCATCGTTTCATCCGTGGCGTACTCGTGGTGTGTCATCGTTGAGAAGGCAGCGTCTAGTTCGTCGTCTTCGAAGGGGAGCGCGTCGACACCGGCCGTGACCAGTTCGACGCCCGCTGCGACCCCCACCTCACGATGGTACTCGTGCATCCCCTCTTGTACGTCAACCGCGTACACCGTGTCGACGAAGGGCGCGATGTCTCGCGAGTAAAAGCCCGTCCCCGATCCCAGGTCGGCGACGACGTCCTCGGCGTTAGGTGCAATCATTTCGAGCAACTCCTCGCGCGAACAGAAGCGATACCGCGACGGATCCTCGAGTTTGTCGGCGCGCTCGACGGGAAACGTGTGAAATCCCATACGGATATATTTGTGCGGTAGTCACAAGAGTGCACGCATTTGCGTTCGGGCGCGGCGATCGCGTCCTCAGCCGTCGAACCGGAGCAGTCGCAGGCCGATCAGGCTGACGAGGACGGTCGATCCTTCGTGGCCGACCACGGCGACCGGGAGCGGGATCCCGGCAGTAAGAATCGCGATCACCATGATTCCGATCGCTCCGAACGCGATGGCGAAGTTGATGTACAGCGTGCGTCGCGTCTCCTTGCTGAGCGCGAACGCGTACGGAAGCCGGTCGAGTTTATCCGACATGAGGACGATATCGGCCGTCTCGAGCGCCACGTCGGTCCCGGCACCGCCCATGCCAACGCTGATATCGGCGGTCGCGAGCGCCGGGGCGTCGTTGACGCCGTCGCCGACCATCGCGACGGCCTCGTGGCGCTCCTGGAGCGCTTCGATGTGGTCAACCTTCTCTTCGGGGAGTAACTCCGCGTACACCTCGTCGATCCCGAGTTCGTCGGCGATGTACTGGGCGACTCGCTCGTTGTCGCCCGTCAGCATGACGATCTGTTCGACGCCGCGCTCGCGGAGTTTCGCGATCATCTCGGCCGCGTCGGGGCGGATGGTGTCGGTGAACGCGAGCCAGCCGAGGACGCGCAGGCCCTCGTCGGTCTCGCTGACGACGAGGACGCTCGTTTTCCCGTTTGCCTCGAGGTCGCGAACCGCCTCGAGCCCCGTCTCGCGGCCGTCGATCGGACGATCGGCCAGAACGGTCTCGACGTACCGCGGATTTCCGATGTGGACCGTCTGGTCCTCGACGGTCGCATGGACGCCCTTGCCGACGACCGCCTCGAAGTCGCTGGTATCGGGCACCTCGAGGCCGCGCTCCGCGGCAGCCTCGACGGTCGCCTCGGCGAGGTGGTGTTCCGACCGGGCCTGGACGGCCGCCGCGATAGCGAGCAGTCGGTCGTCGACCAGCGAGTTGTTCTCGAGGGCGCTGTCCACGAGCAGGTCGCTGCCGATCGCACCGCCGTCGGTAGACAGGGCGCCCTCGCGAGCGCGGACGTCGGTCAACCGCGTGTTGCCCTCCGTCAACGTCCCCGTCTTGTCGAAGGCGATGGCGTCGACGTTCCCCGCCGTTTCGATGTGTTCGCCGCCTTTGAACAGGACGCCCTGTCGGCCGCCGGCCGAAATCGCGGAGAGTACCGCAGCCGGCGTCGAGATGATGACCGCGCAGGGAGAGGCGGCGACCATGAGCGTCATCGCGCGGTAGAACGTTGGCTCGAACGAGTGGTTCAACAGTGCGATCGGCAGCGCGATTGCGACGGCAGTCATCGCGAAGACGCCCAGCACGTAGGGCTGCTCGAAGCGGTCGATGAGCTGCTGGGTCGGCGCGCGCTTCTCCTGGGCCTCCTCGACCATCTGGATCAGTCGAGAGATCGCCGACTCCGTGGCTTCTCGAGTGACCCGCACCTCGAGGCTGCCCGTCTCGTTGATCGTCCCGCTGAACACCTCGTCGCCGGATTCTTTCGTCACGGGAACGGACTCGCCGGTGAGCGACGACTGATCGACCGTACTCTGACCGGACTCGACGACCCCGTCGAGCGGCAGCCGTTCGCCGGGGCGCACGACAAACACGTCGCCGATCTCGACGTCGTCGATCGGCGTCGTCGCTTCCGTCCCGTCGCGAAGGACCTGCGCCGATTCCGGACGCATGTCGACCAGCGACTTGATCGCGGTTCTCGAGCGGCCGATCGCGTACTCCTCGAGGACGCCGGAGAGCGAGAACAGGAACAGTAACATCGCTCCCTCGAACGGCGCTCCGATGTAGAGCGCGCCGAGTGCTGCGATGATCATCAGCAGGTCGATCTCTATAGCGGGTTCTCGTAACGCGGCGATACTCGCTTTGAGCCCGTACCAGCCGCCGAAGACGTAGGCGACGGTGTAACTGGCCCAGACGACCGACGGGGGCGCGTCGAACCAACTGCCGAGGAGTCCGATCGTCATCCCGAGGAACGTCAGGACGACGAACACCGCCTGCCGCCGAACGTCCAGCCGATCCACCAGCGCTGTCGACCGGTCTTCGGCGAGCGACGCGGAACCCGATGGCGTCTCCATACGAATCGTTGGGAGCCGTCGTGGATAAGCGTTCACGTGGGTTGATGAAAGTGGGAACTCGGCTGATCCGACACGCTCTGCCACGATAGAGTATTGTTTAGTTCACACAATTTAAGGGCGACGAGGACGTACGAGGACGTAATGACCGACTCACTCGAGGAGGAGCGAGAGCAGATCCGCGAGCAGAAGAAACGAGAACTCCAGGAGCGGCTCGAAAACGGCGGCGATCTGGGGGCAGACGGGAGTGCCACCGCCCCAACGCCGTCAGAACCGATCGCGATCGACGGATCGGGTCACCTCGAGGAGGTCGTCGGCGAACACGACGTCGTGCTCGTCGACTGCTACGCCGACTGGTGTGGCCCCTGCCAGATGCTCGAGCCGACGATCGAATCGCTGGCGGCCGAGACCGACGCCGCGGTCGCGAAAGTCGACGTCGATACCCACCAGCGGCTGGCACAGCAACTGGGCGCTCAAGGCGTCCCGACGCTCGTGCTGTACGCCGACGGCGAACCGGTCGAGCGAATGGTGGGCGCGCAGAGCAAGGGACAACTCGAGGGGCTGATCGAACAGTACAGCTGATTCGGACTGACTCGTTTTCCTGTGAGTCACTCCGGGCGGTCGGGCGTGTGCGGCGCCGATCCGCCGTTCAGTCAGTATCGAATCATCTCGAGGTCATCGACAGCTTCGAAGTCGCCGTCTCGGGTCACGATCGACGCGCCGTGGCGGCGACAGACGCCGGCGATCATGACGTCTGCAACCTTGATTTGGTTCCCGTTCGCGAGTAGTTCCGCGTGGATTTGTGCCGCCTCACGCGTCGCGCCGGCGTCGAACGCTAACGGTTCCGTCCAATCGAGGCTCTCCGAAACGACGTCGGTCGACCTAGTGTCGGACCACGCTGCATCCCGATACAGTTCAAAGAGCACGATCGTCGGGACGTAGTACGCAGGTTCGTCTCGCCCTTCCAGAAACGACCGCGCGGCGTCCTGTCCTTGAAGATAATCGACCAAAAACGACGAGTCGAGCGCGATCATCGCTCGCTGGTGCGTCGTTCGCGCCGCTCGTCGAACGCGTCGTCGAGGTCGTCGCGCGTACGGCCGGCGGCTTCGTCGAACCCATCGTCGTCGGCGAGCGCGCCGAATCCTTTCATAACGTCCTCGTTCGATTCGGTAAGCCGTATGACGGTGTCCGTGAAGCTTTCGTCCTTCCGTTTGTGCGACTTGAGCCGCTCGTATGCCTCCTCGGTAATCGTCAGGGTTTTCGTGGCCATGTGTACACGTACGGGCACACGTACATCGTGCCGCTCAATAAGTACGTCGGTCTCGGCGGTACGCCGCACACGAAACGTCAGTCAGCGCCCGCGGCCGACGTCTCCGAGGCGGCGCGCTGGCTGCGCCAGTAGCCCTGGGCGTAGGCCCCGACGAACATGCCGGCCAGCGCCCAGAGAATCGTGACGTTGCCGACGCCGAGGCTGGCGTAGGCCGCGCCGGGACAGATCCCCGAGAGACCCCAGCCGACGCCGAAGATCGCGCCGCCGATCAGGACGTTTCGGTCGAACGATTTCAGCCGTCGGCCGTAGGTGTTGCCGGTCAGCGGGGCGTGGTCGAGCAGTCGCGGCACCAGCGCGAAGGCGATGCCAGTGACGACCGCTGCGCCGCCCATGACGAACAACAGCCCGAAGTCCTCGAACTGGAGGAAGTTGAGGACGACTTCGGGGCGGGCCATGTGGCTGAAGCCCAGCCCGAACCCGAAGATCAGGCCGCCGACGAAGATCAGCGGCATGAACAGGGGATGTCGATCCGCCATGGCTACGGACTCACCCCCAGTGCCATCACGACTTGGGCCGTTCCGATCGCCACGGCGAGGAACGTCATCACGCCGACGATCGACGTCCTCGAGGCCGAGCCGACCCCACAGACGCCGTGGCCCGAGGTACAGCCCTTGCCGATCCGGGTCCCGATGCCGACGAGGATCCCGCCCAGGAACAGCCGCCAGGGCTGAACGTCCGTCAACCAGAGCGAGAAACCGCCGACGTCGTACAGCTGTCCGGTCGTACCGGACTCGTAGAGCCCGCTCGAGACCAGTCCAGACTGGAACGTTAGCGCGTAGACGAACGCGCCCGCGACGATCCCGAGCGTGAAGACGACCCGCCAATCCCGCGAGGAGACGTAGCGCTGGAACCGTGACCGGTCCGAAACGTACGACAGCGTCGACTCGAGAAACGTGCTTGCGCCGGCCGGAATGGCGGTCCCGAGGTAGATGACGACGGCGCCGAGGCCGACGAGCAGCCCGCCGACGGCGTAGCGGCTGATCCCGGCGGGGAACAGGGATTCGTACAGCGCGGGTGCGAAGAGTTCAGTTACCATTCGGCTGCTGAATGTGGTTAGTCACCGGCCAGCGACTCCTGGCTGGCGGCGCAGTTGTTCGGACCGAGCTCGAGTTCGAACGCTTCCTCGTCGCCGGTCTCCTGCTGGCCGAGGTTCGTCGCGATGATCTCCTCGTAGTTAGCCGGACGGGGCGGCATATCCGAGAGGATCAACTCGACGAACTCGTCTTCGTCCATCGTCAGGGCGGCCATGTCCGCCTCGAGCTGGCCGATCGGTGCCGTGTACGTGCCGTCTTCGGCGGGAACGGCCGAGTCGCTGAAGTGGGCGCCGCCGACGAGGGTGTCGCCGGGCAGCGAGAGCACGCGCTCTTGCAGCGATTCGTAGAGCTGTTTGGCGGCGTCTTCGGCGCCCTCGTCGCCTTCCTCTAAGTCGGGGCGAGCGACGCTCTCGACGAACAGGCCGTCGCCGGTCGCGAGCAGCGAGTCGCCGATCAGGTACGAGGTCATCCCGGACGTGTGGCCGGGCGTAAAAACGGTCTCGATGGTGGCGTCGCCGACCTGGAACTCGTCCCCATCCTCGGCCAGCGTCATCTCGTCGGCGTAGGTGACGCCGCGGTCGACTGCGGCCGCGGGGATAACGCCCTCGACGCCCTCCTCGGCGAGGTTTCGAAGGCCCGAGATGTGATCCGCGTGGACGTGCGTATCGATCGCGTACTGCAGGTCGACGCCGAGTTCCGCAGCATCCTCGAGGTAGCGATCCGTGAACGCACGCAGGGGGTCGATGACGGCCGCCTCGTCGCCGTCGGAGACGAGGTAGCCGAGACAGCCGCTCGAGGGGCGCTGATACTGATAGAGGGCTCCGGAACCGTCGTAGCGTTCGACTTCGACGCGCTCGTAGATGCGCGCCCAGCCGTTCATCCCCTCCTCGAGGTGGTGTACGTCGTAGCCGCGCTCTTTGAGCGAGCCCGCGACGAACTCGCTGGCGCCGCCTTTGGCACAGAGGACCGTAACCTCACGGTCGTCGGGAACCTGTGCAAGAACGTCGTCGTCGATCACCTCGTCCAGGAAGTGGAAGTACGGAACGTTGACCGACTCGACGGTCTCGCCGTCGATTCGCCACTCCTCGTAGTCCGACTCCATTCGGGCGTCGAGAAGCGTGACGTCTTCACCCGCGTCGATGCGTCCTTTCAGCTCCGTCGGCGTCACCGACTCGATCTCGACGTCCGGCGTTGGAAAGTCCATGTCGTCCATGTTGTACACTTCTCAGTACCGGGCTCGACCACTTAAGGTTTTGCATAGTATTTCCCATTATGTACAATATAGGTTGGCAAGATATAGCAGTGAGATGGGCATTGACGCACAGTAGAGTGCCCTAGAGGATGTTTTGATCGATAATTGCTCTGCAGTCGGCTATTCGTGTACTGTGCAATAATCGATATCCTTATATGGTCATAGCCAATATTGTATGATAGCTCCAATACAGAGCACAAAGATCCACTATGAGTTCGGAATACGATACCACGGAGACGCTCGACGTGAAAGGACAGTCCTGCCCAATGCCTATCGTCAAGACGAAGCAGGCTATCGACGGCCTCGAGGCCGGTAACGTGCTCGAGGTCGTCGCGACCGATTCGGGCAGCATAAGCGACATTCAGGGATGGGCCGACGGTACCGACGGCGTTGAACTGCTCGAGCAGGTCGAGGGCGACGATCTGTACACCCACTACGTGAAGAAGACGGAATAATGAGCACGGACAACCCAACGACGTCGGTCGACGACGCCGACAGCGAGGTCGATGCCGCCGAATTACAGGCCCTACGCGAGCGCGTCGAGGAACTCGAGGCGTCGATGGCTGCGGTCGACGACGGCGACGACCAGCAGAAGATGACGATCGTCGCCACCCAGGGGAGTTTCGATATGGCGTACCCGCCGTTGATCCTCGCGAGTACCGCCGCTGCGTTCGGCTGGGAGGTCATCGTGTTCCACACCTTCTGGGGACTCGACATCCTTCACGAGGAGAAGTCACAGGACCTCAAACTGAGCGCCGTCGGGAATCCGAACATGCCGATGCCGAACGCGCTCGCCGCGCTGCCCGGGATGGACGCGATGGCAACGAAGATGATGCAGAAGAAAATCGACGAGAACGGGACCGCCACTATCGAAGAACTCATCGACGTCTCGCTAGAAAGCGGCGTCGACCTGCAGGCCTGTCAGATGACGATCGAGTTGATGGAATACGATGAGGACGACTTCTACGACGGCGTGACGACGGGTGTCGGCGCGGCCACCGCGATCCAGCACATGGCCGAATCCGACGTTCAGCTTCTGGTTTAGGCGATAGCGGAGATTGTTCCCGCGGAACAAGCGAGGTCGCCACGGACAACGACCAATGCGTCGTCAAAGTCAACGTACTACTCAGCACCGCTGATACATCGCCACCAATCCGTTCCAACAGCCGGAACTGCAAAGTCGATGCCCGTTCTCACCGTGGGCATATGCCCGCTGCACTCGTCACCGGATCGTCCCGCGGTATCGGCAGCGCGACCGCGCTTCGCTTCGCCGCCGACGGCTACGACGTCGCGGTGAACTACCACTCGAGCGAGGACGCCGCCGAACGGGTCGCCGACGACATCCGCGACCACGGCCAGGAGGCGATCGTCGTCGGTGCAGACGTCTCGGACGCCGACGACGCTGCCCAACTGGTCGACGCCACCGCCGACGCGCTCGGGGGCCTCGATCACGTCGTCAACAACGCCGGCATCGACCAGCACGTCCACACCGACGCCCTCGAGCCGGACGACTTCGATCGAATCATGGACGTCAACGTCAACTCCGCGTTCAACGTCACGAAGGCGGCACTGCCACGGCTTCGGGAGTCGACCGACGATCCCTCGGTCACGAACATCTCCTCGATTCTCGCTCATACGGGCGCAGCGATCGAATGTCACTACGCCTCCTCGAAGGGGGCGCTCCTCTCGCTCACCCGGAGCCACGCGGCTGATTTCGCCCCCGAGATCCGCGTGAACGCAGTCGCGCCCGGTCACGTCGAGACGGATATGACCGCCGATCGGACGGCCGAGGAGAAACGCGACGAGCTGGCTCGGATTCCCGTCAACCGGTACGGACAGCCCGAAGACATCGCCGACGCCGTCGCGTACCTCCGCGACGCGACGTTCGTTACGGGCGAGACGCTAAACGTGAACGGCGGCGAATTAATGCAGTAACGGGCCTATCGAGCTGTTCTTCGAGAGGTTTCAGTACTCCCGAAGCCCGGCCTCGATCCGATCGAACCCCTCGTTGAGACGCTCGGTGGAGTTCGCAAACGAGAGCCGCAGCCGTTCCGGGGCCGTGTCTCCGAACCCGCTGCCGGGGGCGAGCACGACGCCGTGTTCCCGCAACAGATATTTCGCGATCGAGAGGCTGTCGTCGTCGATCTCCGTCTCGAGAAACGCGTAGAACGCCCCCTCCGGCCGCGGACAGGACAGCCCGTCGATCTCCCCGACGCGGTCGACGACGAGATCCCGCCGCCGTCGGAACGCTCGATACATCTCCTCGAACGGCTCCTGTGGCCCCGTGAGTGCGGCGATCGCGGCGTGTTGGGCCACGCTCGAGGCACAGGCGGTCGTCGATTCGTGAATCTTGGTAACTTCGTCGATGAGGTGGCTATCGCCCGCGAGCCAGCCCAGTCGCCAGCCGGTCATCGCGTACGCCTTCGAACAGGAGCCGACGGTCAACACGTGGTCGGGGTGGCCGGTGTACGCGGCGATTCCCTCGGCCGCGCCGTCGTAGGTAAGCCCGAGGTACACTTCGTCGGCGATCACGTAGGCGTCGTGGTCGGCAGCGGCTTCGACGACCGCACGGCACTCGTCGCGATCGAACACCCGGCCGGTCGGATTCGACGGCGTCGTGAGCACGACCGCTGCGGTGTCGTCGCTCATCGCCTCGACGACGCGGTCGGCCTCGAGGTCGAACCCCGATTCGGCCGGCATCGGCACCTCGCGGAACGATCCGTCCGCGAGGAGGGCCTGGGTCTCGTAATTCGGCCACGTGGGACCGGGAACGATAACCTCCTCGTCGGGCGAGACCGTCGCCAGAATCGCCAGATGGAGCGCCTCCATTCCGCCCACGGTGACCACGACCTCATCGGGATTGTGCATCACGCCGAAATTCTCGGCCAGCGTCTCGCTGATCGCCCGCCGACACGCCGGCAGTCCCGCGTTCGGCGTGTAGTGTGTCGCCCCCTCGCGAGCGGCCTGCGCGGCCGCGTCGATAACGTGTTCGGGCGTATCGAAATCGGGTTCGCCGACCTCGAGTCGGACGAGGTCGCCGTCGTGGCGTTCCGCGAGATCGAACATGATACGGATACTCGAGCGTTCGGCTCGGCGGACTCGCTCCGTTGGCGTTGGCATACACAATCACTGGTGAGCCGTTCCAAAAGCAGTTGGATGGCGGAAATCACTGCAGGACACTCGCGGCCGGAACGAACGGAGTCGGGGGACGTCGAAACCCGAGACGTCCCACCGCCACGGCTCACGGACGGGAGTCGAGTGGGCAGAAACGCGAGTACCCCTACCCGCTGCCCACTTCGTACACAATCCGGTAGTGCAAGGAATAATATACTTTGTGGTCACGAGACGCGATTTCGAGCGAGTCCCCGCTTCGGTCAAAAAGAAGGCTTATACCGATCGGCTTGACCTATCAGGGTATGTCAGCCGACGTCCGACTTCCCAACCTCGTTACAATTATCGGGAGAGGTAGTCTCTCGAACTACGAAATCAGCGTTGACGGCGCTATCGAACTGGTGGGTGCCGATCCGCTCGAGGAGGCGACGGTCGTTTCAGAACACGCCGCGGAAGGTGCGGTCGAGACCGGGGTCATGCGGTTCCGATTTTCCGGCCAGGTGCGGAACGTCCATCTCGCCGATTGGAGCGGGGTTACCTCGCCTGAGTCGCCGCGAACTCCGGACGTTCACGTCGATTACGGTGTCCCGGTTCGAGAAGACAGCAGGTGACCGCGACGGGTTTTGTTTCATACTGTTGAATAGAACGACGTGAATCCGATCGTTTTGCTGGGGTCGTCACCGCGGGCGACGACCCCGAATTCACGATCGGCTTCGTATTGACTTCTGTCAGACAGTATCAGCAGGCGGTTCCACGATTCTATTCTCGATGGACTGCCTGCGTCACGTGGTTCGAGACGCCGAAAGCGTCTCCGCATCAAACGAAACCGTCGGTCTCGCGGACAGAGCAATTGCTGTGGAATCGCTTACAGTGGGCGGAGATCACCGACGACCTCGCGGGAGCGTTGCTCGCGCTTGGCTCCGCTCGGTCACGGAAAACGTTGTCTTCCGTACGACTCCTAGGCACTCACGGTGCTTTTTTTAGTAGATCAGTTCGTCGTCGTTCTCAACCATGTACAGCGTTCGCGCGGCGATGTTCACCGCGTGATCGCCGACGCGCTCGAGGTCCCGAATCGTCAGTAACATCCGGGAGACGTCCTCGATCAGGGCTTCGTCGCCGGTCACGCCGGTCGTCGCTTCGAGTTCGAGCAAGTCTCGCACGACGACTTCGCTCGCTCCCTCGCAGAGGGCGTCGATCTCGTCGTCCAGCGCCGCGATGTCGCGGGTCGTCTCCGGATCGTCGTCGGCGTACGCCTGCATGGCTTCCTCGACCATTTCGACGGTTTGCGTGCCGATGTAGCCGATATCGATCTCGGTGTACCGATCTCGTTCGGCCCGCTGTGAGTACTCCGCGAGGTTGACCGCGAGGTCGCCGATTCGCTCGAGGTCGGTGCTGATCTTGAACGAGGCCGCAATGAATCTCAGGTCGCCCGCAACAGGCTGCTGGAGCGCGAACAGGTCGATACACTGCCCCTCGAGATCGAGGTACAGCCGGTTGATCTCGTGATCGCCCGCGATGATCCGCTCTGCGAGGTCGTCGTCTTTAGTTTCGAGGGCCTCGAGCGCCTTCCGAAGCCGCTGACAGACGAGTTCGCTCATCTCGAGGACGCTCTCGCGCAGTTCCGCAAGCTGTCGCCGGTAGTCGTTTCGTGCCATGGTTAGCCGAATTTGCCGGTGATGTAGTCCTCTACGCGGTTGTCGTCGGGGTTCTCGAAAATCGTCGTCGTGTCGTCGAACTCGACGAGTTCGCCGCCGGTGAGGAAGACCGCGGTCTTGTCCGAGATCCGCGCCGCCTGCTGCATGTTGTGCGTGACGATGACGACCGTGTACTCTTCGGCCAGATCGGCGATCAGATCCTCGATCTTCGACGTCGCGATCGGATCGAGCGCCGACGCCGGTTCGTCCATCAGAAGGACCTCTGGGTCCGGGGCGATAGCGCGAGCGATACAGAGACGCTGTTGCTGGCCGCCCGAGAGGTCGAGGCCCGAGGAATCGAGTTTATCCTTCACCTCGTCCCACAGCGCCGCGGCGCGTAACGCCCGTTCTACTGCCTCGTCGAGATTGACGTCGTCGTCTTTCCCCTGAACGCGCAGGCCGTAGGCGACGTTATCGTGGATCGATTTCGGGAACGGGTTCGGTTTCTGGAACACCATCCCGATCTTCCGGCGCAGGGCGACGGGATCGACGTCCTCGTCGTAAACGTTTTTCCCCTGAAAGTAGAGGTCGCCGTCGATGCGTGCGGCGTCGATCTGGTCGTTCATCCGGTTAATCGAGCGCAGGAACGTCGACTTCCCACAGCCCGAGGGGCCGATCATCGCCGTGACCTTCGTTTCGGGAATCTCGATCGAGACGTCGTCGATCGCCCGCTCGTCGCCGTAGTAGACGTCGAGGTTCGTCGCCTCGAGGACGGTTTCGTCGGGACGGTCGCGTGCTCCAATTGCGACGTTCTGTACACCCGTCTTGATGATCGGCTCGTTGTTTTGCTCTGTTGACATGCTATAGATCCCTCTCGTATTTGTTTCGCAGGTAGATCGCGATCCCGTTCATGGCGAACAGAAACGCGAGCAACACGGCGATCCCGGTCGCCGCGAGGTGGATGAAGTGAGGCTCCGGTTCGGCCGCCCAGTTGTAGATCTGGGTCGGCATCGCGCTGAAGCGATCGAAGGGGCCCCACGCGATTCGGTTCGTAAACAGCGCCCCGACCATGATCAGCGGTGCCGTCTCGCCGATCGCTCGAGCGAGCGCGAGGATGGTTCCGGTCATGATGCCGGGCATCGCGGCCGGGAGCACGACCCCACGAATCGTCTGCCATTTCGTCGCGCCGGTCGCGTACGAGCCGTTTCGCATGCTGTCGGGTACCGCCCGAAGCGCTTCCTGCGTGGAGACGATGATGATCGGCATCACCAGCAGCGCGAGCGCAATTGCCCCGGCCAACAGGATCGGACCCAGACCGATTCCATTGACGAACGCGGCCAGCGCGAGCAGCCCGTAGACGATCGACGGAACGCCGGCGAGATTCGCCAGGTTCGCCTCGATGAGTCGCGTGACTCGGTTGTCCGGCGCGTACTCCTCGAGGTAGATCGCCGAGCCGACGCCGACGAAAAACGCCAGTATTGCGGTGAAGATCATCAGCATCACCGAGGCGACGATCGCCCCCCTGAACCCGGCCAACTCTTGACGACGCGAACCGTCGCGGGTGAAGAAGTCGATCAGGCTGATGCCGAACTCGGTCTGTCCTCGGTAGAAGTCGGTCACGACGTCGAGCAGTAAGAGCGCCAGCATGACGACACCGAACATCGACGCGGCGAAGATGATGCCGAGGAAGATCCGGTTCTTGCGGTGTTCCCACCCGAGGTCGATGTCGGTAAACGGCGTCTCTTCGGATTCGGCAAACGGCGCGTCGTCGGTATCGGTACTCATCGGTACTCCTCCTGGAAGCGTCGCTTGAACCAGTCGTTGAGCAAGTTCATCGCCAGTGTCATGAGGAACAACAGGAGTCCGACGGCGAACAGGCTCTGGTAGTCGACGGTCCCGACCGCCGACGTGCCGCGGGCCCGAGACACCATGTACGCCGTCATCGTCATGACCTCGTCGAACGGGTTCGCGGTGATGTTCGCGTTGAACCCGGCGGCGAGGGTCACGGCCATCGTCTCGCCGATCGCTCGCGAGACCGCGAGGATGTACGACGCGAAGACGCCCGAGATCGAGGCCGGGAGCACGATTCGCGTCGAGACGTTGTACTTCGTCGCGCCGAGCGCGTACGCGCCGTTTCTGAGGTCGTCCGGAACTGCGCTCATCGCGTCTTCGCTGATCGAAGACACCATCGGAATCGTCATGATCCCGACGACGAGCATCCCCGAGAGGAGACTGTATCGACCGAGATTAATGCCGAACAGCGCACCGGCGATCGGGCCGAGGATGACCGGATTGATGAAGGCGATCGCGAAGTAGCCGTAGACGATCGTCGGGATCCCGGCGAGAATCTCGAGCGTCGGTTTGAGCTTCGAACGAACCGCCGGCGAGGCGTACTCCGAGAGGTAGATCGCGGTCGCGGTGCCGATCGGAATCGAGACGAACGCCGCGCCGACGGTGATCGCGAGCGTCCCGAAGATGATCGGGAGCGCCCCGTGGGACGGCGTCGCATGGGACGGTGCCCACCGGGTTCCGGTGAAGAACTCGGTGAACGTGACCGTCTGCTCAACGCTTGCGCCCATGAGCATCTCGGTGAACCGCGCACCGAAGAAGTAGCTGGCGGCGTTATCGAACAGCACGAAAAAAATCGCGAGCGTCGTGAGGACCGTGATCGACGCACACCCGAAGAGAATGCGTCGTGCCCGGCGGTTCGACTCGATATCGTCTCGAGCGGTACCGCCGGTAATTCCCGGTCCGGGGTCGGTTTCAGTGCTCATCGTGTTTCCTTTCGGTTACGCTCGCTGAACGGTGATATCGTCCGGATCCGATCCGACTTGATCGAGCCAGTCGTCGATCTTGTCGTGGTTTGCCTCCTGGGCTTCGTCGGTCGTCGCGTAGAACCCTTCGTCGCGTGCGAAGTCGTGTTGGTTGTTGACGTAGAAGCGAGCGAACGAGCCGATTAAGTCGGGTTCTTCCTCGAGACTCGCGAGGTTGATGTACGCGAACAACGGGCGGGCGAGCGGCGAGTAGGTTCCTTCCTCGATGTTTTCCTGTTCGGGTAGGTAGAACTCGCCGTCCGCGTCGCTCTCGACGGGGACCGCTTCGATCGGTTGGTCGTCTTCGATGGCACGAAGGTAGCCGAGACCGCCCCAGCCGAAGCCGTGTTCGTTGCTGGCAACGGCGTTCATGATCTCGTTGGTCTGGCTGGTCGCGGAGTAGTCGTCGCGGATGTTCCCCAGTTCGCCGTTGATCGCCTCGGTGAAGTAGTCGAACGTCCCTGAGGCATCGTCGCGAGCATGGAGTTCCATGTCCTCGTCGGGCCACTCAGAGCGAACGTCGCTCCAGGTCTCCACGTCCGACTCGAACTCCCAGAT
Organism: Natronorubrum halalkaliphilum; assembly: GCF_009834785.1. Classification (GTDB taxonomy): domain Archaea; phylum Halobacteriota; class Halobacteria; order Halobacteriales; family Natrialbaceae; genus Natronorubrum; species Natronorubrum halalkaliphilum. The sequence goes on along the minus strand of NZ_WUYX01000003.1, from coordinate 89,614 downwards.
CTGTTGCAGTTCGTCGAGCGTGATATTGTCGACCCAGTCGTTTTCCGAGTTCTTCACGACCGACAGCCCGTCGAGTCCGACCTCGATGAAGCCGTAATCGACGTCCTCCTCCTCACAGAGACCGATCTCGTCTTCGGTGATCTCTCGACTCGCGCTCTGGACGGCGGAATTGCCACGACAGAACTCCTGAAACCCAGCACCCGTTCCCTCGGGGGCGACGTCGACGAGTACGTCCGGATACTCGTTCTCGAAGTTCTCGCCCGCCCACGAGGTGATCGGGGCGACCGTGTTCGACCCGGACGCGTCGATCGTTCCGGACGGACCGTCGCTGCCTCCGGCACTGCAGCCCGCGAGCGCCGTAATGCCTGCGGCGCCGGTTCCGACGAGGAATCCTCGCCGCGATGTCATCCCGATTCTACCGGTTTCGGACGTGTTGTCCGTCATCAGATGAGTCGTGGTGTGTATTATATAAAGAGGATGCTATGATCTATATATCTATTCGCGTAGCTCAATATCCGTCTCCGTATCCGACTATAGATATCGGAACACGGTAGAACAGCCGTCGACAAGCAGTTCTCGGGACGAGCGTTGAACGGACGACTGCTCGATAACAGACCCTCGAAGCGACCCTCTTCGTCGGAATCACCAGTACCGAACAATCCCGACATCCCTTCTAAACGGTGTATAACCCACTCTTTGAACGACAATACACGGTCACCGATCCGCCACCTCGTTCTGTCTCGGCGACTATCCGAATCCGTATCCATATCTATATAGTAATATGTTTGTTTCCCGTTCTCTGCATACTAGTACAGTTGAATGTGTTCGCTATATCCCCGAATATACCCTATTTGATCCCCCATTCCCGAATCCCGCGATAGCTCTATAGATCCAGGTAGATTTATATTCTATTCGTGAAAATCGCCACCCATGGAGACCCGAAAGGTCCAGGTGACCGGTGGATCGACGTATACGGTGTCGCTCCCGAAAACGTGGGCAACCGAAAACGGTATCAGCAGCGGCTCGACCGTGGAGCTCTACTCGGAGGACGACACGCTACTGGTCACGCCACAGCGCGACGCCGACCATCAAGAAGGCACGCTCGAGGTCGCCACGCTCGAGGACGAACAGCTCGTGCGAGCCATTCTCACAATGTACGTCAGCGGGTTCGACATCATTCGGCTCGAGGCAGGTCGCATCACGACGGACCAGCGACGGGCGATTCGCAACGCCGTGCAGGGACTCGTCGGCGTCGAGATCGTCGAGGAGTCGACGGAGGCCGTCGTCGTTCAGGATCTGCTGGACTCCTCGGAGCTGTCGATCGTCAACGCCGTGACCCGAATGCGGCTGATCGCAACCTCGATGCTCGAGGACGCACTCACGGCCCTCGTCGAGAACGACGACGACATGGCACGGGACGTCGTCGAACGCGACGACGACGTCGATCGGCTCTTTCTCGTCGTTTCGCGGATCTTCCGAGCGACGCTTCGGTCTCCCCGCGCCGCCGAGGGGCTCGGTGTCTCCCGCGAGGACTGCTTCGATTTTCACTCGAGCGCCCGGCAACTCGAGCGGGTCGCCGACCACGCCGTCAAGATTAGCCAGCTCGCCCAGAAGCTCGACGACATTCCCGAGGACGTCGCCGACGGACTGCTCGAACTGCACGCCGATGCATCGACGATTCTCGAGCAGTCGATGGACGCCCTGTTCGCCGAGGACACCGACGAGGCGGCCGATCTCGGTCACGACGCGCTCGAATCCGTTCTGGCCATCGACGAACACACCCGGTCGATCGACGACATGCTCCGCGATCTCGATCCCGTACGGGCTCAGTCGCTCGGCCTGATTCTCGACTCGCTCTCCCGCAGTGCCGACTACGGCGGGAACATCGCCGAGACGGCACTGCAGAAGGCAGCGCCGAGACCGTAGCGAGTCGACTGCGGACTCCAAAGTCGCGCTTCGATCACGCTTGATACGGACTGCTGTACCGAGTTCCCCGTCCAACTACGACTGTGGTGGCGCCGGTACTGACCTACAGTAGCCGGATGAGGAGGGAGGTCAAGTGGCGGACAGTACTCCGGACACTGTGGTGTTCGAACCGGACCGATCGGCCGCGAAACGCTCGAGAAAAGCTGTGTCGTCGGAACCGAAAAAAGCGAGTTGACGGTCGCCACCCGAGGAAAGAACTCGTCGTTCAGAACCCAGTCACGGAGACTGCTGTTGCACCGCCTGATAGTACTGCCCGAACTGCAGCCTATCGTTCCGCGAAAGCTCGATGTCGTTGTCGGCCAGCAACTCGAGCATCTGCTTTGGCTCGCAGTCGTACCACATCGAGAGCAGGCGCACGTTCTTCTGTGCGTAGTCGTAGTTGCGCTCGAGGACGTGCGGATCTACTGGGTTGACCTCGGGCGAACTCATACCAAACTGGTCGGTTATCCAGTCATGTAAACCTAGTTCATCTTCTCATTGATGTCCAGTTTTGATGTCCACATGTAATCGAGTAAATTTGTGGCGAAAACGAACAGAAGAACGAACGAAACGGCCGGAGAGGAATTGTCGGTAGATTTGGTGATCTGTTGTGTCTGGCCGTTGTATCGACTATGAGTCGCGTCGGTCACACCCCTTGAGGACTGTAATAGATTTTGTCCACCGATACCCCGAGCGATCGGAGGACCGCCACGTTGCGTTCTCGAGAGGGATCACCGAGTCTCCCCCCAGAGAAAGAACAGAAAGCCGACGCTGATGAACGCAACCGCGGAGAGCGTGCCGAGCCGACCGCTCATGAATCCGGACGTTGCGAACCCGGTCATCATCAGGAGCAGGCCGAGGGCCGTCCCGATGAAATCGATCACCCCCATAGACGGATATTCTTCTATACGTGGATGATCGTACTTGTAAGTAGTGGGCAGTCAACTGGGGTAGTACTCGCGAGGAAGCCCAGTCCGGCGTGTAAATAATCAGAAATATATCTCATCTATGGAGACGGGGAGCTACGTTACTCCCAGCGGCTACAAATTCACATTTAGAGTGTGATTGCTTTGGATACTATCTCCATCGTGATGATTCTGGTCGTTGTTTTCGCTCCTGGAGGGTTTGTTGGAGTTCCCTGTTCAATTTCCCGTAGTGGTTCAAAAGGTCCTGATGGGTGATGATCCCACAGACCTCGAGACCGTCGACGACAACGAGTTTCTTGATACGGTCCTCTTGCATCCGCTTTACCGCGAGCTGTACACTTCGGTTTGGGGCGATAGTTTCCAGCGGATGGCTGGCTACTGCTCGAGTCGGTATTTCCGCGAAAGACTTTCCCGACTGATACCCTGCGTGGATGAGGTCTTTTTCAGTGACGATTCCATAGGGATCTCCGTCAGTGGTGATGACGACACTACCAACGGAATGACTGAGCATCAGTTCTGCGACTCGGTGAAGTGATGACGTGTTCTCACAGGAGATCACGTCTTCTGTCATCACCTCTCGGATCTGCGGGGACATAGCTCGCTATTGGAATAGACTGTATCGGCTCGTGATTAGTTTATTGGGCGAAAAATCGGAGCCAGCGAAGATGGTAATCGAGGCAGATCCATCCCGTGGGAGATTAGAGGGAGGAGTGTACCGAAGTTGAAACGGTTTCCACACCGACCGCACTGTCTCCGGGCCTCGTTTGTTCCGCTCCCGGTCATATCCGTTCCCCGTTTGAGTGTCACTATTCTTACCTTTCGGACTCCAGTGAGATCGGACGTTTGCTGACGTTCGGTGGTTCCGATAGTCAGAGACAACACCACTATGTCCGCAGTAATTTGTGCACTGATTGAAAGTGAATCTTGCAACGACCACGTCGATACGGACAATGGGAGTAGAGATGGTGAACGACCTTTTGCAGTACTCGGGCAGCGCTCGAGAACAGCGGACATGGTGGTGTTCGAGTCGATTCCGACCAGTGGTATGGGAAGTGGATGATGACCCACTGATCAGTTAATCGTGAATCAGAATTTCTGCCGCGACTTGACATCATCTGGTAATCGATGTTCGGAACACCTCTGAAATATTACTATGGGGGTTATACTATCATTTGAATTCAAAGTATTGCAATAGTGTGGTGAACTTCGCTATTCCGAGCAGTCCCATATATTCTTACTACCAGATACACCGTTTTAGGCCCGTAGCACCGCGCCATTTGGTTATGCTATTTAGTTAGACTAATGAATTAGACTAACCGTTATAAATACCACTTTCCAGATATTAGCTATCCAAATACAGGGAGCTATAATAATTATGTCTACTCAGACATGCTAGCTACTCACCGATCGTTGTTTCTGATTTGCAGGTCCGACAGAGACACGGTTATCGGCCACTACAATAGCCACTGGCAACCAGTGCGTACCTGCTCTCCCGATGGCTGTGCGATAGTGTGAAATCAGGTCCGGTTGGGGCTCTATTCTCGCCCTACTCGAGGTCGATAGGTGCGACTACCGACCACGCGTGGTCCGGGGGACTACGATTCTGTGTTCTCGCTCGAGAGAACGAAGAACTTCATGTCCCCCTGGAAGACAACGGTGTCCTCCTGAGTCGTCATTTCGGTCTCGAAGATGACCAACCCCACGTCATCGCGACTCTCCAGCGATTTCGTCTCGGCAACCTCGATATCGACCGATACGGTGTCGCCGATATACACGGGGTTCGGGAGGTCCATGTAGTTCATGCCCAGAAACGCGAACGCCGTGCGCTCGAGGATGCCGATACGCATGACCATGCCGATCGTCTGTACGAACGTCATCGGGCCGTGGACGATCCGTTCGCCGAATCCACGCTCTTCAGCGTGTTCGCTGTTCGTGTGGAGTTCGTTCCAGTCGCTGGTCATCGCAGAGTGCATGACGACGTCAGTCTCGGTGATCGTTCGGCCGGGGCTCTGGAACGTCTGTCCGACCTCGAACTCCTCGAAGTAATGTGGCTTGTAACTGTATGCCATACCAGTTATTTGGTGACAAGACCCAAATACGTTCCTCGCGGGGCTAATCCGTAGAACACCACCGAACGGAGCACGATCAGGTACTGGCTCGATTGTCAACCGTCTGGTCCACTCTCAGCGCTCACCGATCAGGAGCGTTCTCACGCACGAATTCGATCGTCTCCTCGATCGAGGTTCCCGGCCCGAAAACCGCAGCGACGCCGTCGTCTTTGAGCTGAGTCCGGTCTTCATCGGGGATCACGCCGCCGGCGAGAACGAGCGTGTCGTCTTTGGCACCGTACTCCTCGAGTCCGTCCATGATCTTCGGAACGAGCGTGTCGTGAGCGCCGGAGAGGATCGAAATGCCGAGGACGTCGACGTCCTCCTGGACTGCCGCCTGGACGATTTCATCGGGTGCTTTGTGCAGTCCGGAGTAGATGACTTCGAAGCCGGCATCGCGAAAAGCGCGAGCGATGACGTGGGCGCCGCGGTCGTGTCCGTCCAGTCCGACTTTCGCGACCATACACCGAATACTCTGCTGTTCGCTCTCCGTACTCATGGTCCAGCGTTTCACCGGAAGCGGTATGATTCTATCGGAACCCGCAACGAAACGGCTCTCGCTTTGGTCGCCGAACGTGACTGTCACGTCCGTCTATCGGTTCACCGAATTTTCCGCCGAATCGAGGAAAAGGATTAATCCGATATAGATGGTTGGTACCATATGACAATACGCGAAGCGACGACCGACGATATCGACGACATTCAGCGGGTGGCACAGGACTCGTGGACCGACGACTATCCCGACATTCTGAGCCGTGAATCCATTCAGGAGGGGCTCGACGAGTGGTACTCCGCGGATCGGATCGAGGACTCGATTATCTGGTCGCGGGCGCTGATGGTCGTGGCTGAACGGGACGACGAAATCGTCGGTTTCGCCCACGCGACCTGGGATCACGACGAACAGGAGGGGAACATCCTTCGCGTCTACGTCGCGCCCGACCACCGCAACGAGGGACTCGGTGGACGGTTGCTCGAGGAGACCCGAGACCGATTGACGGATCAGGACGTCGAGCGCATCAAGGCGATGGTGCTCGAAGCCAACGAACCCGGCAACGAGTTCTATCGCGAGTTCGGGTTCGAGCAGGTCTCGACGGAAGCGATCAAGATCGGTGGCGACAGCTACACCGAGTGTACGTACGTGCTTGAGCCGTAGAGGGAAAACAAAAAACGAAACCGCTACCGCTACCGTCTCGGCCGGCTCAGACCGGGCTCAGCTCTTCCTGGTAGGCGCCGTGGTGGTCCTCGAACACCTGCATGATCTCGCCCATCGTCACGTAGGCTTTGACCGCGTCAATGATGTACGGCATGACGTTCTCCTCGGACTCGATCGCGTCCGACAGCGCCTCGAGCGTGGCCTCGACTTCCTCGTCGTCGCGTTCGTCTTTGACGCGCTCGAGGCGGTTGAGTTGGCGGTCGCGCGTCGTCTCGTCGATCTGGAGGATGTCCGGCGAAGTGTCCTCTTCGATGGTGTACTTGTTGACGCCGACGACGACCTCTTCGCCGCGTTCGACGCGTTGCTGGTACTCGTAGCTCGACTCCTGAATTTCGCGCTGGAAGTAGCCCTGATCGATCCCGTCGAGGACGCCGTCGCGGACCGAACCGTCGCCGATCTCTTTGATCTCCTCGATGTACGCCATGATCTCTTCTTCCATCTCGTTGGTGAGCTTCTCGATGGCGAAGCTGCCGCCCATGGGGTCGACGATATCGGCTGCGCCGGACTCGTCGGCGATGATCTGCTGGGTCCGCAAGGCGACGCGGACGGCCTTCTCGCTGGGGAGGGCGAGCGCTTCGTCGAAGCTGTTCGTGTGCAGGGACTGCGTGCCGCCGAGGACGCCGGCGAGGGCCTGAATGGTGACGCGGGCAATGTTGTTCAGCGGCTGCTGGGCGGTCAGCGACTGACCCGCGGTCTGCGTGTGGAACTTGAGCCGTTTCGATTCGGGTCGGTCGGCGTCGTACCAGTCTTCCATCACTCTCGCGTAGATGCGACGGGAGGCGCGGAACTTCGCGATTTCCTCGAAGATTGAGTTGTGAGAGTTGAAGAAAAAGGAGAGCAGCGGCGCGAACTCGTCGACGTCGAGTCCGCGGTCCAGACAGTCTTCGACGTAGGCGAAGCCGTCGGCGAGGGTAAACGCGGCCTCCTGAGCGGCCGTCGAGCCGGCTTCGCGAATATGGTAGCCCGAAATGGAGACGGGGTGGAACTTCGGCGTTTCGTCGACGGCGAACTCGATGGTATCGGTGACGATCTTGAGCGACGGGCTCGGCGGGATCACCCACTCCTTCTGGGCGATGAACTCCTTGAGCATATCGTTCTGGAGGGTTCCACGAACCTCGTCTCGAGGGACGCCCTGCTGGTCGGCCAGCGCGATGTACATCGCGTAGATGACCGCTGCGGAGGGGTTGATCGTAAAGGACGTCGAAACCTCGTCGATGTCGATACCGTCGAAGAGGATTTCCATGTCCGCGAGGGTGTCGACGGCGACGCCCTCCTTTCCGACCTCACCCTCGCTCATCGGGTGGTCGGAGTCGATCCCCATCAGCGACGGCATGTCGAACGCCGTCGAGAGCCCGGTCTGGCCTTCGTCGATGAGGTAGTGGAACCGCTCGTTTGTTTCTTCGGCGGTCCCGAAGCCGGCGAACTGACGCATCGTCCACGTCCGCCCGCGGTACATCGTCGGGTATGGACCGCGCGTATACGGCGGCTCTCCGGGGAATCCGAGATCGTCTTCGAAATCTAGATCGGCGATATCCTCCGGCGTATAGAGTCGGTCTACCTCGTGGTTCGAGACCGTCCCGAAGCGGTCCTTTCGTTCGCCGTGGGCCTCGAGTGTGGGCTCGAGCGTGTCTTCTTCCCACTGCTCGCGCTGGTTGCGAATTCCGTCGAGCTCTTCCTGGTCGAACATTGGTATGAATATCAGTGCCAAGATTCTAAAGTCTTGTTATCGGATGGCCAGTAGTTCCGCTACGTGCCCTCGCGGAATCGTCCGGTCGAGTCCGTCTCCGCTCCTCGTATCGGAATCTCCGCCCTCCGTGGCGGTTGCCTGCTCTTCCTTTCTGGGCGCTATCCGTGCTCCTCTTCACGCCTCCCCCAAATCGTTAAGTGATACTGAGTCGACTGTCACGTATGCACACGATTTTGCTCCCGATCGACGAGAGCGAACAACGCGCGCGTCGCGCAGCCGAAACCGTGATCGGGCTTCCCGGTGGCTCCGAAGCGAAATCAGTCGTCCTCCTCAACGTCGTCGAGGATACCAAACAACCCTGGTTACAGGAGTTCGAGGCCCAGCGCGCCGACGGACGGGAGGATCCCGATCTGCCGGACAGTACGAACGCGGCGTACGAACCCCTCGCAAACGAAGGCATCGCCGTCGAAACGCGACTCGAGCGCGGTGACGTCACCGACCGGATCATCGACGTGGCCGAGGAAATCGACGCCGACAGCATCATCATGAGCGGACGAAAGAAAAGTGCGGCCGGGAAAGTGCTGTTCGGAAGCGTCACGCAGTCAGTGTTGCTCAACGCCGAGCGGCCGGTTACCGTATTGATGAGCGAGTGAATCGCCTCGGGATCGAGCCGTTCGAGAATTTGCGATTCTCGTGAGCGAGGCAATCGAAGATTCCCGGACGGTTCCGAGGCGCTCAGCCTGCTTTTCGGTAGAGACTCGGTCGATCTCGAGTTCTGGCAGCGTCCGCTGAGAATGGGGAGTGGCCAACTCTCGAAAATCGAGCCTCGAGGGGTCTCGATCGAAAATACCGTCTCGAAACGCGAGTCGCGAGCCGCAAGCCGTAGGTTTCGAATCTCGAGTGTCGCAGTCGAACAGCGACGGTCGCCGCGTCAATCGGGTTTCCGATACTCGGCCCAACTGAACACGGCGACGGCGAGCCATCCCACGGCGATGAGTGCGGTTATCTGATTGTCGTTCTGGACGGCGAGCACACCGGTACCGATCCCGATGAGCAGCCACAGCACCGTTCCGAGTCTGGATCCAAAGAGCTGCATAGTGTGAATGTGAAAGATAAAGCAGATTACCAGGGCTGGATTCCCCACCAGAGAATCGGTAGCATGAGCACGGCGAGGGCGATCAACGGCATCGCGCTGTTAAAACGTTCGGTGCCGTCGTCGGGATAGCCGTGCATTTCGTTGATGAGCGATCGGTTGTCCGCCGGGTCCACGTCGAGTGAATCGATACGTTCGGCGGCGAGCGAGACGCCGACGAACGTCAGAATCGAGAGCGGGAACGCGATCATGATCGCGTCGATCCCGAGGTCTGCGGTCAATCCTTCGGCGCCGGCACCGATCCCGCCGAGCGCGTGTGGCGAGAGGATGACGACGGTGAAGAAGCCGACGATGCTCGAGGCGATCGCCCCGTATCGGTTGACCCGAGCCGACCAGACGCCGAGCACGATCGTCGGCGTGATCGCGGCCGCACTGACGGCGAACGCCCACAGGATACTGACGACGAGGAACGCGGGCGGGCTGAGGGCAATCAGGGCGACGACGAGTCCGGCGCCGATGACGGACGCGTAGCCGAACTGCGTCTTGCGGTCTTCGGTGATGTCGAGTTCGAACGCTTCGGTGATGTCGTTCGCGACGGCGGCACTGATCGCAAGCATGTGGCCGCTCACCGTCGAGAGGCCTCCGGCGATGGCGCCGGCGACGACGTACCCGGTCACCGTATCGCCGCTGAACGCGAAGTTGAGGTAGAAGATCATCTTGTCGAAGTCAGCTTCGGCGACTTCGTACCCCTCCTGACCGAGCCAGTAGACGCCGGCGAACGCGACGGAGTAGATCGTCGCGAACATCAGGCCTGTCACGACGACGAACCAGAAGACGGTCTTCCGACCGGCCTCGACGTCGCGGCTGGTGAAGATCCGCTGTGCGAGGTGGGGCATGCCGATCGGACCCAGCGCCATCGCCAGGAACATCGCGAAGTACCATCGCGTATCGAAGGTCATGTCGAAGAAGCCGGGGTTCGTCTGTTCCATCTCCGGGACGAGGTCCCCGTATCCGAGCGGCGGGAAGAACCAGCCCGAGGAGCCGAGCTGGTTCAGCACGAACATCATCGGGATGAACGCCGCCGTCAACATGATCCAGAACTGGAGCGCGGAGTTGTAGGACACACCCCACATTCCCGCGATAACCACGTATCCCGTCACGAGTGCCGCGATAACGAACAGCGAGAGGGTGTAGTCCCAGCCGAACAGGATCTCGGCGATCTGTGCGAGGCCGATGAACTGACCCAGCGCGTACATCAGCATGACGAACACGATGAGTAGCGCCATGACGACGGACATCGTATTCCCGTACCGGTCCTTACAGAACGTCGCCGGGGTGTACGATCCGAGTCGGCGAAGCGTCTGCCCGTACAGGATGACGATCAGCGGGATCGACAGCAGGAAGTTGGTCCACACCGCCAGAAACGGAATCTGGACCTGGACCATCAACGCGACGACGCCCATGAACGTCGCCAGACTCTCCCAGGTCGCCGAGATCGCAGAGCCGTTGACGAACGGGCCGATGGTTCGGCCGGCGACCATGTAGTCGTCCGTTCCCTTGATCCGATTTTTCATGTAGTAACTGATCCCGTAGTACACGACGAACGTCGCAAGGATGATCAGAATCGGAATCGCAAGTTCCTGGAACGTTTCCTGGAACGGATACTCGCCGGCCTGCTGTAGCGGATTAATCATCGGAATCACCCGGCTCAGCACCGACTTCACCGGTCGTTTCGGCGTCTGCTGCCGCTTGCTTCAACTGCTGCTTTTCCTCCATGATGGACGTCGTGACGTACTGGTAATAGATCCAGTACAGGACGAACATCGCTATCGGCCCACCGGCCACCAGCCAGAAGTAGTGGAACGGAAACCCCAACACCGTGAAATCGGGGGTCCCGAATATGGTGAACCAGATCCCCGCGTGTATGACACCGATGAGCGCCAATGCCGCGATCATCGACGCAAGTGCTTCTTTGGTATGTGTCTGCATACACTACCTCTCGTCATAATGCAAGTATTAAATTCTTACGCTGGTAGAGACCTAATATCCGAGAATACACGGCTGCTCGAAGGTACTGGATCGATAAGTCGGAGGGCGAATCGAAAATTCCGGCGTCGTTTCCACGGCGGACGAATCGACGAAGGTGCCGTAGGAGTCGACCATCACCGCCTCGACCGCTGCTGGTTCGAACGACATACGGCGCTCTTCGATCGGCACCGGCAATATTGTGGGTGATTCACACACCGGCGCTACTTCTCGAGTCGTGCTTTCGAACTGCAGCCAACCCAGTTCATACTGTCGGACAGCAGTCAATACGAAGTCGATCGCGAATTCGCGACCGTCGACGTCGGAGACGGCCGCAGTAGCGCGGCCGGTCTTCACGTCGTTCTGTTCGACAGTATCAGTCCGACGAACGCTTTCCGGCGGCGTCGACCGTTGCCGCGTAGATCGGCAGCGCCGGGATGACGGTCTCGATCGCTCCACGGCTGAACTCCCGGAACAGGTCCCCGAGTTCCTCGGTCGCCGTCTCGTCGATCCCCCGTTTCTCGAGCGAGTCGGGATCCAGTCGCGGCGTGTAGGGCAGCGAGTCGACGTAGTCGGTCACCGCTTCTCGGCCGGCGTTCGTCGCGGTCGAAAACCCGTCGCTCTCGAGGCGCGGCTCGAGGTCGTCCCACATGGGACCCAGATAGTCGGGCCACTGAGCGAGGGTACGGTAGATGCTCGGAAGACCGTCCTCGAGCCCGTGGAAGGACTGAATGGCCGACAATGTGTCGGCCAGTTCGGCCGGCGTCTCGTCGAACGCGACCATCGTCGGCGGTCGGCCCCGATCCGCGTCGAGGTCCGCTGGAAGGGGTGCCGTCGCCGCACGAGTTCGATCGGGGTCGGTCCCGATCGGCTCGTCGTGGAGGGCTCGATCGACGAGTTCGAAGAGGACGGCGAGTCGCGGGGCGACGATATCATAGGTTGCGAGCTGACCGCGAAGCTCACCGTATTCGGCGGGTGACACCGCGAGTTCGTCGCAGCGATAGGTCGGAACGGGCTCCGTTTCTTCGACCGCCGAGAGAACGGTGTCCCGATAGGTAACCGAGAACCGGCCGAACCGAGCGGTTTCGAACGCCGGCTTCACTTGCCCCCAGGCGTAGCGGACGAACTCGGGATAGTTCGCCATCGTCGTCCGGAAGATCCAGTTGACGATCGGCGCTCTGAACGTTCGCTTGACGTCGTCGTAGAGCCCTCGTTTCCATCCCGTCGCGTCCAGTTCGTACAACTGATCGCTCGTGTCCATACTCGAGACGCGAGGCAAAGTGTGTTAAGTGTTCCCTCGCGACACCTCGCCATAACTGCCGACTCGCGTCGGTCCCTACCGAAGGTAACGGCCAGGCTCGATTCCCTTTCGTGAGACTGTCGGACAGAAGTCACTGAGAAGTCGGTCGCGAATTCGCGGCCGTCCTTGGGGATGACGGCCGCAGTAGCGCGACCGATCTTCGAATCGTTCTGACCGGCAGTATGAGTCTCTACAAACGGCGTTCTCGGCAAAAGTAACGGAGTCAGCAAAACATTAAAGCGGGCATGGTATGATTGTTCGGGTATGGGTGTGGATTACGATACCATAGTCGAGGAGTTCGAATGGGACATCCCCGAATCGTACACGGTCACGTCGACCGTCGCCGACCACGCGGCGTCGTTCGGGGACCGGGTCGCCGTTCACTTTCTGAACGAAGACGGGCATCGGGAGGAGCGAACCTACGCCGACCTTCGCGACGACATGAACCGATTTGCGAACGGGCTCGAGGAGCTCGGCGTCGGCAAGGGCGACCGCGTCATGCACCTGTTCCCGCGCCATCCGGACGCGTTCGCCATCCAGCTGGGAGCGCTCGCGACGGGCTCGCTGCTGGTTCCCTGTTCGTCGATGCTGCGTGCGAAGGACATCGAGTTCCGCTCGAACGACTGTACCGCGACGACGGTCATCGTCCACGAGTCGCTCACCGACATGGTCGAGCCGATCCTCGACGACTCGCCGCTCGAGCGCGTGATCGTCCTCGACGGCGACGAAGCCGACCTCGACGACGACCGATGGACGACGTTCCAGTCGGTGATCGACGATCAGCCGACCGAGTACGACGGTCCCGACCTCTCGGCGGAGGACCCGATGTCGATCAACTACACCAGCGGGACGACCGGCCAGCCGAAGCCGGTACTGCACAAACACCGCTGGCAGTACTGCTTCAACCGGGTCAACGGCCCGTACTGGTGGGGCGTCGACGACGACACCGATCTCGAGGAGGAGTTGTTGTGGGCGACCACCGGCACCGGCTGGGCCAAGTGGTTCTGGAGCCCGGTCGGCGTCGGCCTGACCTCCGGTGCGACGCAGCTCATCTACGACGGCGACTTCGAACCCGAAACCTTCCTCCAGATCCTCGAGGACGAGGGCGTCACCAAGCTCTGTGCCGTTCCCACCCAGTACCGGATGTTCGCTAACGCCGACCTCGAGTCCTACGACGTGCAGCTAAACAACACGCTTTCGGCGGGCGAACCGCTCAACCGCGAGCCCATCGAGCGCATCGAAGAGGCCTGGGGCGTCACGCCGCGGGACGGCTACGGCCAGACCGAGACCGTCGCGCTCGTGACGAACTATCCGGGAATCGAGGTCAAGTCCGGGAGCATGGGCAAGCCGACCCCCGGCGTCGGCGCGACGATCGTCGAAATGGACAAGGAAGAAGAGGTCGAACCCGGCGAAATCGGCGAAATTGCCGTGCCCGTCGACTCCCCGGCGATCTTCGACGGCTACTACGAGAAGCCCGAACTCGACGAACAGAAGCTGTCCGGCGAGTACTACCGAACCGGCGACCTGGCCTCCCAGGACGAAGACGGCTACTTCTTCTTCGAAGGCCGGGCCGACGACATCATCATCTCGTCGGGGTACCGCATCGGCCCCTTCGAGGTCGAAGACGCGCTCATCAGCCACGACGCCGTCGCGGAGGCCGCCGCGGTCGACAGTCCACACGACGAACGCGGCAGCGTCGTCAAGACGTACGTGATCCTCGCCGAGGGGTACGAGGGAAGCGACGAACTCAAGACCGAACTCCAGGAGTTCATGAAAGAGGAGACGGCACCCTACAAGTACCCCCGACGAATCGAGTTCGTCGACGAACTGCCCAAGACCTCGAGCGGCAAGATCCGACGGGTCGAACTGCGAGAGCAGGAAGAGGAGAAACACGCCTGATCGAACGACGCTGCAGTTCGGCGACGCCGCCGTGGCCGTGATCGATCGCTTTTTTCGATGTCAATCCGTCCAGATGAGTCCCTCGATCAGTCCGTCGTATCGCCGCGCTCGCGGATACACTCGTGGATCTCCGGGGGAAGCGGCGCCGCTTCGAACGCCTCGTCCACGAAGACGAACGACACCTCGCCGTCGGCGACGTGTTCGCCGTCCGCGACTCGAGCGATCGCAAATTCGATCGTCAGCGAGGCGGTCCCGCTGTCGACGACGGTCGTTTCGAGCGTCGCCGCGTCGCCGGCGCGAAGCGGCGAGTGAAACGATGCCGAAGCCTCGACCGCAGGGAGAAGGTAGCCCTCTTTTCGGTACGATTCCATCGGATGGTCGCCGCCGGTGGCGGGGCTGAAGTAGTCGTTCAACCCGACGATCACGAAGTGGAAGAACCGGGGGTAGTAGATGAGGCCACCCGCGTCGGTATCGCCCCAGTCGACGGTGATATCGGTCGTGTGTGCCATCGTGAGAAATCTGGTGGATGTGTGGTTGGGGTGTCAGGGTTCGAACGCGATCGTCCGCTCGTCGGTCGTTTCGGTCGGTTCGATGGTGACGGTAACTTCCCGTCCGATTTCGAGGTCGTCCTCGCCGGCGTTCCGGACGATCCCGGTCAGTCGCACCGGCCCGAACGACGCGATCGCTGTAACGTAGGGGGCATCGTCGTCGAACGCCGGCGTCGGCACGGAAACGGTAGTGTAGGTGACGATTTCTCCGGTCGGCGCCAACGGTACCGTCTCCAGTTCGCGGTCCCCGCAGTGGGGACAGACCCGCCGCGGCGGCAGCGTTCCGTGCCCGTTCGAGCACTCGGCGTAGTACCCCTCGCCGGCCTCGAGCGCATCGAGGAATTCGTCGTATCCGGTCTCCTGTGTGGCCGTCATGTCGCCACCTCCAGCACGTGGACCGTTGCACTGGCGACGGTGCCACCGGCGTTGTGTGCGAGGCCGACGGTCACGTCGTCACCGACGGCGTCGGCGCGGGGATGCGTTCCCTCGAGCAACGCCCGGATGGCCGCGACCTGGGCCGCGCCGGTCGCACCGACGGGATGGCCCTTCGCCTTCAGTCCGCCCGAGAGGTTCACTGGCAGCGCTCCGTCCCGTCGCGTCTCACCGCGGCGGGCCGCACCGATCGCTTCCCCGTGGCTGTAGAGGCCGAGTCCCTCAAGCGCGAGCACCTCCGCGATCGTAAAGCAGTCGTGGACCTCCGCGAGTCCGACGTCCGTCGGATCGATTCCGGCGTCGTCGTAGGCCTCTTCGGCGGCGTCACGCGTGGCCGGCGTCTTCGCGAGCGACCGTCGATCCTGTACGCCCATCGTATCGCCGCCGTGGCCGGAGCCCGTGATGGCGACGCCCGCGTCGAAACTGTGTTCGGCCGCGTACGCCGGCGATACCAGGACGACCGCGGCGGCACCGTCGCTGATCGGACAGGCGTCGTACAGCCCGAACGGCGACGCGATTTCGGGCGCCTCGAGGGCGTCGTCAACCGTGATCTCCTGCTGGAGGTGGGCGTGGTCGTTGACGAGCGCGTTCTCGTGATTCTTGACGGCGATGTGTGCGAGATCCGTCCGATCGCCGCCGTACTCCGCGAAGTACGCCCGCGCTAACAGCGCATAAGCCGCGGGGAAAGTTACCCCGGACCGCACCTCGAAGAGGTCGTCGGCCGCGCGGGCCAGGCCGTCGGTCGCCCCGGCCGTTCCCATGTTGCTCATCCGCTCCATGCCGCCGGCGACGACGACGTCCGACTCGCCGGTTCGAACCGCGCGAACGGCGTCGCGGATCGCCAGCCCGCTCGAGGCACACGCGCTCTCGACGCGTCTGGAGGGGGCCGTCGTGCCGAGCGCCTCTGCTGCGAGCGGTCCCTGATGGCCCTGGTTCTCCGCGAGCGTTCCGACGAAGTTGCCGTAGAATACTTCGTCGACGTCCTCGGGCGCGAGTCCGGCGTCGTCGAGTGCGGCGAGGCCGGCCTCTGCAAACATGTCTCGTCCCGTTCGATCGGGAAAGGACCCGAACGACGTCATCCCCGTTCCGCCGATAAATGCCTTCGACATTAGCTACCACGCCACTGTTGCACAGACGGGACTATATGTGTATCGAACGGGTTCCGACGAGAGTGTGGCCGACGGTCGACCGGGACGGCCGATATCCGGCGAGTCGGCACGCTTATTATCGTCGTCGGAACAGGAACTGATGATGGATCTCGAAACGATCGACCGCGTCGGTGTCGTCGGCGCGGGCACGATGGGCAGCGGTATCGCACAGGTCGCCGCCACGCAGGGCTACGACGTCGTGATGCGGGACATCGAACAGGAGTACCTCGACAGCGGCTTCGACACGATCGACGACAGCCTCGACCGACTCGTCTCGAACGAGACCCTCTCGGAGGACGAGGCAGAGGCGGTCCGCGACCGGATCGCCGGCACGACCGACCTCGAGGAGCTCGCGGACTGCGACGTCATCGTCGAAGCGGCGCTCGAGGAACTCGAGATTAAACGCGACATCTTCGAGGATCTCGACGATATCGCGGCCGAAGACGCCCTGCTGGCGACGAACACGAGCACGCTCTCGATCACGTCGATCGCCAGCGCGACCGACCGCGCGGAGTCGGTCGTCGGCCTTCACTTCATGAACCCCGTCCCGATCATGGAGGGCGTCGAGGTCGTCGTCGGCGAGAACACGGATCCGGAGATCGTCGATCTGGCCCACGAGTTCGCCGAAGACCTCGAGAAGACGACCTGGGAGTCTGACGACAAACCGGGCTTCGTCACGAACCGAATCCTCATGCCCTGGATCAACGAGGGAATCCGGGCGTTCGACGAGGGCGTCGCCACGAAAGCGGATATTGACGCGGGGATGGAACTCGGGACGAACGTGCCGATGGGGCCGCTCACGCTGGCCGATCACATCGGACTCGACATCTGTCTCCACGCCTCGGAGACGCTCCACGAGGAACTCGGCGATCGGTACAAGCCGGCCTACCTCCTCAAACGCAAAGTCGAGGCCGGCGAACTGGGGAAGAAAACGGGATCGGGCTTCTACGAGTACGACTGATTCGGTGCAGCGTCTCGAGGGCCGGAGTTGCGCGAGAACGGCGATACCCGTATAAAGTCGCCCTCCGAACGACCGCTACCGCTTCAGGTTGCGAGCGATGATCTTCTTCTGGATCTCCGACGTGCCCTCGTAGATGGTAGTGATCTTGGCGTCGCGGTAGTAGCGTTCGACGTCGAAATCCTTCGTGTAGCCGTAGCCGCCGTGGACCTGAACGGCCTCGTTGGCCACGTCGACCGCCGCCTCACTGGCGAAGTACTTCGCCATGGCCGCCGACATGGGATCGACGCCGTCGTCGTTCTTGCGCGCGGCGTCGCGGGTCAGCAGCCGGGCCGCCTGCACGTCGGTCTGCATATCCGCCAGCTTGTGAGCGATCGCCTGGTGCTCGACGATCGGCTTCCCGAACTGCTCGCGATCGTTCGCGTAGGTGATCGAGTCGTCGAGGGCCGCCTGTGCGACCCCGACGGCCTGGCTCGCGATCGCGACCCGGCCGCCGGTCAGAATCGAGAACGCGGCCTGGAGCCCCCGCCCGACCTCGGTCAGCCGGTTTTCGGCCGGAATGCGGACGTCGTCGAAGAGCAGCGTCGTTGTGTCGCTCGCCCGCAGCCCCAGTTTGTCCTCCTTTTTGCCGACCTCGAGTCCGTCGACGTCTTTCGGAATCAGAAACTGGGTCACGGTGTCGGGGTCGTCCCGATCGGTTTTGGCGAACAGGATGACGACGCCCGCCCGCTCGCCGTTGGTGATCCACTGTTTTTTCCCGTTGATGACGTACTCGTCACCGTCTCGAGTCGCCTCGGCCGTCATCTCGGCCGGGTTCGAGCCGGCGTCGGGTTCGGAGAGGGCGAACGCGCCGACCGGCCGTCCGGAGACCATTTCCGAGAGCCACTCGTCTTTGTGGGCTTCGGAACCGAACTGGCGGATACACGAGGTCGCGAGACAGTGGACCGACAGGGCCGTGGCGACGGCGAGATGCCCGTAGGCGAGTTCTTCGTTGACGAGGCTGTAGGTGACCGTATCGACGTCGAGGCCGCCGTACTCCTCCGGGACGGTGAGTCCGGTGAGGTCGAGTTCTGCGAGGCCATCCCAGACGTCTTCCGGAAACTCCTGATTGTCGTCGGCCTCGCGAACGTCGGCCCCGACCTCGTTCGCGACGAACTCCTGTACCGTGTTTTGGATGAGTTCTTGTTCGTCTGTTAGCTCCATGCCGGAGTATTGGGGAGGAACCTACTAAAGTGTGTGATCCGCCGACGGACGGCCCGCGACGGTGCGTCGGGTGAGTCATCGAAAGGCATCACCGTCGGGACGGGATTTTCGTTTCCGGTCCCGTTCGCGTCCCATTCCGAAGAACGGTACCGTCCGGACAGCACTCGTCGCCAGCGACGATAACAGTTAACCAATATCGTCACGAACCGACGGCGCACATGGACTACGACAATCTGTCCGTCGAACGCGACGACGGCGTCGCGACGGTGACCCTCGAGAGCACGGCCGGCCGAAACGCACTCTCCCTCGAGATGGCGAACGAACTGGTCTCGGTGGCGACGACGCTGGGCGAGGACCCGGCGGTCCGATGTATCGTACTGACCCACGCCGGCGATTTCTTCGGCGCCGGTGCCGACCTCTCGCAGTTTTCCGGCGACGAATCGGACGCGCCGATTCTGCGGGAACTGGCCGGGCGGGCCCACGAGGCCGTCGTCCAGTTCCAGCAGGCCGAGACGCCGGTCGTCGGCGGCGTCAACGGGATCGCCGCCGGAATCGGCTTCAGCCTCGCGCTTATGCCCGACTTACTCGTGCTCGGCGAGGACGCGACGCTGAAGTTCGCCTACCCGGGAATCGGGCTGACCGGCGACGGCGGCTCGACGTTCTTCCTGCCCCGACTCGTCGGGCTCCGACGGGCGAAAGAGATCGTCCTCCGCGACGAGGCGATCGGACCCGACATGGCCGTGGAGATGGGGCTCGCCACCGAGGTCGCCCCCACGGGCGAGTTCGACGAGCGACTCGAGTCGGTCGCCGCCGACCTCGCGTCCGGCCCGACCCGCGCGCTGGGTACCGCCACACGCCTGCTGACCGAGAGCTACGGACGAAGCCTCGAGTCGCAGTTGGCCGCCGAGGTGGACGCCATCTCCGGAGCCACCCACACGGAAGACTACGAACGCGGTCTCGAAGCGTTCTTTGGCGACGGCGATCCTGACTTCGTCGGCCGGTAGCGAAGACGTGCCGCGGAATGATTTATCAAATAGAGTCCCAAAGGGAAAGGCATGCATCTCGGACTGGTAATCCCGCGAATTGGCACGCACGATCCGACCGATCTCGCTATCAGCGCGGAGTCACAGGGGTACGACTCCGTCTGGATGGGGGAGCTCTGGGGGACGAGTTCTGTCGTCAAACTCTCGGAGATCGCCGCGGTGACCGACGACGTCGAGATCGGGACCGCCATCGTCAACGTCTTTTCGCGGACGCCCGCCGTCCTCGCGATGACCGCGGCGACGCTCGACCGCGTCTCGGACGGCCGTACGACCCTGGGCGTCGGGACGAGTACGCCGACGGCGATCGAGAACGTTCACGGGATGGCGTTCGAGCAACCGGTCCGTCGCTCTCATGAGACCATCGAGGTCGTCCAGAACATCCTGACGGGCGACGAACCGGTCGACTACGACGGCGAGCTGATCAGCGTCGACGGCGTGCCGCCGGTAAACAGGGACGTGTCGGTCTATCACGCGGCGCTCGGACAGGCCAACCGTCGCGTCGTTGGCCGCCTCTGTGACGGGTGGATCCCGCACAATATCCCGTTCTCCGAACTCGACGACGCGTTCGAGGTCATCGAGCGCACGGCCCGCGAGGCCGACCGCGACCCGAACGAGATCACGATCGCTCCGTACGTCCCTGCGGCGGTGAGCGACGACGCCGACGAGGCGTACGACGCCGTCCGCGGCCACATCGCCTACTACGCCGGTAGCGCAGACGGCTATCGGAACGCCGTCGGAATGCTGTTTCCGGACCGAGCAGAGCGGATCGCCGACGCGTGGCAGGCGGGTGACCGCGGGGAAGCCACCGGCCACGTGACCGACGAGATGGTCCACGAACTCGGCGTTGCGGGCACGCCGGAAGCGGCGCGGGACCGACTTCGCGACCTCGTCTCCGAGACGGCCATCGATCGGCCGCTGCTGACGATTCCGGAACAGGCCGCCGACGATCTGGCCGAGGGGACGATCGAGGCACTCGCCCCGGTCTCGGACTCGTAACCGGCCAGCTCACACGTAGTCCAGGTTCACCTGCGTAACGTTCGCCGCCCGCTTTGCGACGTCGGCGATCTCGTTTCGACGCGACTCGTCGATTCGACTCTGTGGTCCGCAGACACAGATCGCCCCGCGTATCCGATCGCTCTTGTCGAGGATCGGCGCTGCGATACAGACCATGCCCGCGATCCGTTCCCCTTCGTCGATCGCGTACCCCTGGCGCCGAATCTGCTCGAGTTGTTCGAACAGAATCTCGGGATCGGTGATGGTCCGGGACGTCACCGCGACGAGCCCGTGCTGAGCGATAAGTTCGTCGACGCGGTCGTCGGCCATGTGGGCGAGCATCGCCTTCCCCGGCGCCGTTGCGTGCAGCGGCATTCGGGCGCCCGGATACGCGAACAGGTTGATGGCGTCCGGCCCTTCTTGCACGGTGAGGATCACCGCCTGATCCGCCTCTTCGATCATCAGCGTCGCGTGTTCGCCCGTCTCTTCAGCGACGGTCTCGAGTTCGTCACGGACCGCTTTGAACACCTCCAGGCGATGGCGCTGGCGGTGGCCGACCTCGAGGAACCGCGTCGTCGTCTGGTACTCCTTGTCCGTGACGGTCACGTACCCCGTCTCGACGAGTGCCTGCAGATAGTCGTGGACCGTACTCACGGGCATCTCGAGACGGTCCGCCAGTTCGGAGACGCTTCCCCCGCCGTTTTCCGCGAGTTCGTCCACGATCCTGAACGCCCGTCCGACCGACTGGTTCGATGTCCCCGCCATTTCTCGTACCCACAATCTCCACCCACAGAAAACTTTCGACTATCTCGGATGGGTTTTCGAGCTGTCGCGGTCCCGTCTCTTCGAACTCACTGTGGGTTCCGTGACACATTCCAGACAAGACCTCGAAAATAGGCGACAAGGTGTCCAAAAAGCGTGGATTTGCACTTCAATGTGATATGGTAACAAGATCCTACTGAGACGGTGGCGTTCCGAGAGAGTCGAATGGCCTTCAAGGAGTTGTATTGTTTTAATTGCTACTTATCTCGCTTCTCTCGCAGAGAGAAGAGACAGTCTTGGATTACCCGCACGGAGAAAATTCGATAACTCGCTTCGGAATGCGGGCGGAATTTCTGACGACACGTCGAACTTCGGTTCCGACCTCTTCGGAAAAGTTTTCGCGTATATTAGACCGGGTATTTCCCGAAATGAGACGTCACAACGGTATCAAGCCAGACATGGCGGGTACTCCTTCCTTCCGACTCTCTCGGATATTCCTTGAATCACGACTACCTCGATGAGTAGTGTGTTACATACATACGAATGTAATAGTTTGGCTATCGTGAAAACGAACGCGTCGAAGGGATCCGATCAGATGTTCGTGATCACGTCGTGGTCGCCCTCGATCGCCTGCGCGTCCTCGTCCAGCAACGCCACGACGAGATACGGCACGTACGACTCGAAGTACTCGACGACCGTCGCGATCCGCTCGGAGTCGATTGCCTCGAGGGAGTCGAGCAGCATGAACGGAACCGTCTCGTAGACGTCGTGTACGAGATAGCCCGCCAGCGCGAAGACGAGCCCGGTCACTTCCCGTTCGCTCTCGCTCAGGTGGTCGATCGTATCCTCGTAGGCCGCGCCGTCAGCCGTGCTGCGGACGATCTTGAGATCGAACGACGAGCGCGAGACTTTTCGACGACCTTCGCGAACTTCGCGGCTGGTCCGATCGATCCAGATCCGGTCGAGATTGTCGTACTCCAGCGTCTCGAGCAAGTTTTCCATGTGCTCGTTGAACGCCTCGACGGCGTCCGCTTCGATCTGATCGATCCGTGTGCGGAGATCCGTCAGTTCGTCGGTAGCGTCCTCGCGGCGGGCCTCGAGATCCCCGCGTTCGCGGAGCCGGTCCTCGATCGAGGCGATTTCGTCCTCGATCTCGTCGCGTTTGCGCTCCTTGCGCTCGAGTTCGAACTCGAGTTGATTGACCTCCTTGTGCTGATCGAGAACACCGCTGTAATCCTCGGTTTCGAGTTCGTCGATCTCCGTTTCGAGCTCGTCGATTTCGTCGGTCAGCGCCTCCCGGTCCGTCGTCAACTCGTCGACGCGGTCGTTTCGGCGGTCGATCTCGTCGTCGATCGAGTCGAGACGCCGCTGGGTCTGCTGGTACTCGGTACGGTTCTCGTTGATGTTCGAAAGCGTTTCTCTCCGCTCGTCGAGTTCGGAGCTGAGTTCGGATCGCTCTTCGAGGCGCTCCTGGCGAACGCTTCGAAGCTGGTCGACGGTCGTTTCGATCTGGTCTCGAGCGACCGACGAACCGCACGTCCAGCAGGTGACCGTCTCGCCGTCCTCCAGCAACTGGTCCGTGACGGGTCCGTCCCCGCCGTTCGCCTCGGTGTTTGCGAGAACCGAATCCGGCTCGTCGAGAAGTTGCTCGTTGAACTGGATGGTGCTCTGTAGCTGTGAGATCTCTTCGGAGAGATCAGCCTTTTCGTCCTGGAGCGCGTCGATTTCGGCTTCGAGGCGGCTAATCTCCGTTTCATCGCCCGTCGAGAGCGACTCGAGTTGTTCCTGAACCTCCTCCCGTTCGGTCTCGAGTGCCTCGATACTCTCGCGTTCGGTTTCGATCCGATCGCGAGTGCGCTCGAGTTCGGAGCGTGTGCTGCGTAACTCCTCGAGTTTCGTCTCGAGTTCGGACTGTTCCTCCCGTCGCTCTTCGACGTCGACGTTCGTTTCCTCGAGTTCGGCCTGCGCCTCCTCGAGATCGGCCTGTAGCGTCTCGATTTCGTCGGTTACCGTCGTTCGCTTCGCCTCGAGGTCGGGCAGGCGCTGCTCGAGGTCGTCCAGTTCGTCGAGCTGGTCGTCGATCCGTTGTTTTCGTTGCTCGTACTCTTCGATTTCGGCCTGGATCGCGTTGGTATCGACCGGCCGCATAATCAGTTCGCGGAGGTCGTCGCCGCGAGCGACCGCCCGTCGCGCTTCGTTCGATTCGAGCAAGAACGCGAAGAGGTCGGCGAGTTCCGGGTCCTCGAGATAGGGGTCGCCGTCGGTCGTGATCGTGCCGTTTCGACGCTGCAGGTATCGTCGGTAGGTATCGTCGCCGAACTCGAGCGTCGCAGTTCCCTCGTCGGCGTCGGCCTTGAGACTTACCTGATCGCTGCCGAGTGCCGCCATAATCGCCTGCAGCAGCGATGTTCGATTGGTCGCATTCCGACCCGAGAGAACGTTTATGCCCTGCCGGAAGGAGACTTCCGCATCGTCGATACCCCCGATATTGTCAACGGAAAGGGTCGCTTGCCCCGGAACTTCTCGTTTCTTCGTATCTAATCCACTTTCCATGGACCACCATACCGCCTCCTTATACATAGGCATTGCCACTTCATCTGCACACACATCCGGCCGGAAAAATTCACAGAGACGGGACACAAACCTATCTGTAGTTCTCGTCTGAGCAGTCTCCCACGTAGCACCGTCAGTTGCCAGTACACGGCCGTTTGAAGCCGTATAGTCGCTTTTAGCAGTCGTCGTTCAATCCCCTCATATTGGCCTCAAGAAACACTTCGATCGTTTCAACTACTGGTCTCACAGTCACACGACTGCTCCTCGAGCAGATCTCTGACCGTGTACTCCTGGAAACAGTCCTCGCAGGTCACCGTAACCGAGACGGCGACGTTGAACTCGCCGATATCGAGAATGTCGTTGCGCTCGAGTTGGTCGACCGTGTCCGTCGTGACCGCCGCCGTCCGGTTCTGGAGCGCCCCGAGTTTCTCCGCGCTTCGCTCGAGTCGTTCCTCGTCGCTCGGCGTTTCGAGTGCCGTGTCGAGACAGTCCGTCAGGTGATTGTACACCGTCTGATGGGAGATGAAATCCGACTCGACCTGTTCGATCGGGACGCCGTCTCGCTCGAGTTCGTTTCGCGTCTGAACCTGCGTCCCGCTGCTGACGTCGTCGTCGGTCAGGAGTCGGTACGTGTTCTCCACTTCGCCCTCCTTCGGCGGGAGGTCAGCGTCCTCGAGTGCCGTCTCGAGGACGCGCTGATTGACGTGTGTCGCGAGTTCCCGCGTGCTGTACTGTTCGTCGCCGGCGCCGGTCCAGTACGCGATCAGATCGCCGTCGAGACCGACGAGATCGTACTCCGCGGTAATGCGCCCGAGTTTGCACCCGCATTGTGTGCTCGAGTCGGCTGATTGGTTTTGATCTGTCACTAGTTCCCCGTTGTCGCTGATCTATAAAAAGCGTTCGGATCCAAAAACTGTTTACAGGGGTATGTCTGTAATACTATTCGGCACGTATTTCCGCTATCAGCCGCTGCAGTTCCTGTTCCCCACGCAACCATCGTAACAGGTTCGATATGTGTTACGAGTCTGTCTTGTATCTTCGTCAAACACGTCTCGGAGCGAGTCGAAAATAGCTCCGTCCGATTTGTGCTCTCGGACCGATCGAAATCCGTCTGAAACGGCGGTCCGAAGTGCCCCCACTGTCTTGAGCGATCCCTAGATTTTTTATCGCTACCCGCGTTGGTCACCGCTATGCTCCACGCAAAAGGGTCGCTCTGTACGATCGATGTCGGGGACCGGTCCGTGACAACGAACGAAATCGAAGACGAACTGGCCGAGTTCATCGGCGGACGCGGCGTCGCGACCAGGCTCGCCCACGACCGCATCCCGTTCGATGCGGATCCGTACGGTGCCGAGAACCGCCTGTACTTCTCGACCGGGCCGCTCCAGCAGTCCCAGATGAGCTTTACCGGACGGATGAACTGTACCGCTCTCTCGCCGCTGACCGACGGCGTCGCCTCCGCGAACGCCGGCGGCTACCTCTCGCGGAACTTCGTCGACACCGGCCACAGCGTCGTCGAACTCGTGGGTGAAAGCGACGACTTGCTCGCCGTCCACGTCACCGACGACGACGTCGAGTTCGAGGTGGTGCCCGAACTCGAGGAGGCGACGGTTCCCGAGGTGACCGCGGCGATGAACGAACGCCACGGTCTCGAGGCGGAAAACCTCGCGACCATCGGGCCCGCGGGGGAGAACGGCGTTCGGTTCGCCTGCGTGATGACCTACGACAGCCGAGCGTTCGGCCGCGGCGGACTCGGCGCCGTGATGGGGGCGAAAAACGTCAAGTGCGTCACGTTCCAGGGTGACTCCGCACCTGACGTGGACGTTCCAGCGGAAGACGTTCAGTCGACGGTTCATCAGGAGGCCGCAACCAGCGATCACATCATGCGCCGCCAGGGAACGACGAACTCGATCGAGTTCATCAACGACAACTTCTCGTTCCCGACGCGGTACTTTTCGGAACGCTCGTTCGAGGACATCGAAAACATCGGTGGCAACGCTGTCGAGGAGAAAAAGTACAAGAAAGCCTCCTGTTCGGTCTGTGCGTTTGCCTGTAAACTGCCGACGAAAGATGAGGAAACCGGCCTCGAGACCGAAGGGCCGGAGCTCGAGACTGTCTTTTCTTTCGGCTCGAACTGCGGGGTCGGCGACCTGGTCGACGTGATGCAGTCGAACGAGTTGTGCGATCAGTACGGGATGGATACGATCTCCTGTGGCAACGTCGTCGCGGCCTATCTCGCGAGCGAAGCGGAGTTCGGCAACGCCGACCTCGTCCACGACCTCGTCGAGAAGATCGCGTTCCGCGAGGACGAAGGCGATCTGTTAGCGGAGGGCGTCGCCCGCGCGCACGAGGCGCTCGGCGTCGAGAACTTCTCTGTCAAGGGCATGGAGTTCGCCGCCCACGACGGCCGCGCGCTCAACGGGCAGGGACTCTCCTACGCCGTCTCGAACCGCGGTGCCGACCACATGTACTCGACGACGCTCGCCGACGAGTACGGCGGCGACGTCGACCCGCAGGGGACGACGGGCAAGGCCGAACTCGTGATCGAAAACGAGAACCGTAACGCGCTCAGAGACAGCGGCGTCATCTGTCAGTTCGGCCTCGGCCGCGCGGTCGAAGGAGACCGCTTCGAGGCCCTGTTCGACGCAGACTATGACGAACTGCTCGCGGTGGGCGCTCGCGTCGTCGAACTCGAGCGTCACTTCCGGACCCAGCGGGGGTACGACGGCGAGGAGGACAGACTGCCCTACGACCTACCGGATCTGGCGTCGTCGATCGAGGAGTACTACGAACTCCGCGGCTGGAACGACGACGGGACGGTTCCGACCGACGCCGTCGGGGAGTACGCACAGGCCGACTGAAGACCGAACCCGACCGGAATTTTTCGGTTTCGTTCCACGTGCGTTGGAACCGATGCTACTGAGGAGGCACGCGAGCCGACTGTAGTCAGCCCACCCGCATCAGCCGCCTTCGGCCGGCGGTGACGCACTGAGCGTGTCGCCGTCGGCGACCGGCGTCTCGGTCCCGTCTTCGAAGGCGACGTTCCGACCGTTTCGCATGACGCTGATCGATCCGCTGAACTCGTCGTCGCCGTCGAACACCAGCTCCCGAACGTTGGGGTAGTCGTCCGCAAGGTCGTCGAACACGTCGCCGACGGTCGCGTCGGCCGGCACCTCGCGCTCGAGGCTCTTGTCGCCGACCGCGTCCCGAAGCGGGCCGTAGAGCGTGCAGGTTACGTGCATACCGCTCGATTCGTCGCGAACCCCCTTCAAAGTCGCTATTCCGGCGGGGCGTCCCACTCTTCGCCGTTGTCCCGCGGCTCGTAGCCGATGGTTTCGCGGGCGTTTTCGAGACTGTACCAGCGCCGATCGTTGTCGCTGACGCCGCTGAAGATTTCGAACCCTGGCTCGTCGGCCTGTAGGCAGCAGTCGATCATGTGGGCGAAGTCGCGGCGGGAGTTCCACGTCGCTTTCATGCGAGCGACCTGCCGGTCGTACTCGTCGCTGTCGCGGTCGTACTCGCCGCCGTCGACGGCGCGTTCGGCGTCGCCGTACGGATGGTCGTACTCGGGCGTTCGGACGCTGCCGATCCGGATCGCGTGGGCCCGTTTTGGATACTCGTAGTTCTCGACGTAGTACCGACAGAGGTCTTCGCCGAAACTCTTCGAGACACCGTAGTAGGAGTCCGGACGGACCGGATCCTCGTGGGTGAGTCTGAACGGGGCGTCCGAACCCACGTACAGTTCGGGCGCGTTTTCGACCTCGTACATCCCCATGACGTGATTCGAGGAGGCGAAAACGACCGTCTCGAGTTCGGCTTCGCGGGCGGCCTCGAGGGCGTTGAGCACGCCGATGATGTTGGGTTGGTGGACGTCGTCCCACGTGCCGTCGGTAAAGGGGTAGCCGGCGAGGTGGATCATCGCGTCCTGATCGGTAGCGGCCTCACGAACGTCGAGTCCGTTCGTAACGTCAGCGACGACAGTGTCGTGATCGGCGTCTACGCTGTTATCGTCGGGTACCTTGCGGTCGAGGTAAGTGAACTCGTACTCCGGTTCGTCGTGCAGATGATCGATGATGGCGGTTCCACAACGGCCGTACGCACCGGTCAGCAGGGTGTTCATAGTGGCGGATTCACCCCGCGGTTGCATAACCGTTTGGGAAAGTGCTTGGCCGTCTCGAGCTGCCGGAGCCGGGATTCGACCGAACCGCACTGCTCGAGTTTCGCTCCGTTCACTCGATACGGAGTTTCCGTCTCCTAAAAAGCAAAGATAGAGTGGCTTACAGCGGTACTGGCGTAATTATATCGTTGCGACGTTCGCGAGGACGGATACCAGCAGTACCGGATGAACGCGAGAGTTGATGAGCATGTCACGGCTAGGCAGCCGTCACGGAGTTCGGATCCGCTCTCACCGGAACAGGTTGGAACGAACGAAACTGCGGACCGAGCGACTCGTCGAAGCTGCGGTCAGAAGCGGATCTCCGACGAACGGTGCCGCTGGTGGCAGAATTATCCGACGGCGCCGATCCGTAGCAGGCAATCGTATAGCTGCCCTGTTCGCGTACGCCGCTTCTCGTCCGAAGCCGAACACGTCGACTCGCTCTCGGACGCGGATCGAGCCTGGATAACGGAGAAGTCGTTCCGGCGCCACGTCGGCCTGAACTGACCGACCGGGAGCCGCCACCGCCGCTCACTCGGCCAACAGTTCAATCGGGTGGCGAGGCTGGCGCTCCAAAAGCGCATCAATCTGCTCGAGACAGGAGGTGCCGCTCGCGACGACCGGCCGTTCGCGGACGCCATCTACCTGCAGCTGCTTGCGGAGGCGATCACCCACGTCCATGCTCAGTTCGTAGTAATCGGACTTATAGCCGAAGCTTCCGGCCATGCCACAACACTCGACGTCGGACGTGGCCACGTCGTAGCCACACTCCTCGAGAACAGCGACGGTGTACGCTTCCAGTCCGAGGGTCCGCTGCTGGCAGTGACTGTGGTACGCGACCGCACCGTCCTCGGTCGTCGCGAGCGCCGAGACGTCGGAGCCGTTCTCGAGGAGGCCGTAAACGTACTCCAGGATCTCGTAGCTTCCGTCAGCGAGGGCGGTAAACCGCTCCTCGTCGACGAACCGTTCGTACTCCCGCTGGAACATGGCGTAGTCGCTCGGTTCGACGACGACGATATCGCGGCCGTCCGCTACGTGCGGGGCGAGGGTATCGGCGACTCGCTCGGCGTGGTCCGCCGCCGTCGCGACCATTCCTTGAGAGATCGGTGCTCGTCCACTGGACGGAACCTGCGGGATGACAACGTCGACGCCGAGCGCCTCGAGCACCCTGACGGCAGCCTTTCCGCGGTCGACCTGCACGTGGTTCGTGTAGAGATCCGGGTAGAGGACGGCCCGCCGCTCGGGGTCGACAACCGTCGACTCGCGATCGGCGAACCAGTCGACGAGCGTCTCGCGCTCGAAGGTCGGCAGTTCGCGACGAGGGTCGACCTCGAGAAATCGCGCCATGAACTGCCGGGAGACGGTCGTGCCGGCGAGCCAGTTCGAGACTGGCGCCGTCGCGCTGCCCAGCTTTGCCACCGTTTCGAAGTTGCCGAAAAAGCGCTTCTGAAGCGGCGCACCCTCGTCTTCGTCGTCGGGCGTTAGTCCGTCGACGAGCCAGTCGGCGGGTCCCTCGCTCTCCCGATTGGTGCGATCTCGGACGACCGTATTGATCCAAGGGATGTCGATTCCGACCGGACAGGCGTTCACGCAGCGAGTGCAACCGGTACAGAGATCATTGAACTCGGCGGCGACGTCCTGGCCCTCGATTCCGGCCTCCCAGCCGGTCGCGATGCCGCCGGAGTATGTCTCGCCGCCGAAGGCGTGGCCGCCGACGCTCTGGAAGTTAGCACACGAGTTCGAGCACGCGGAACATCGGATGCAGTACAGCGTCTCCCGCAAGTGCTCGTCGTCCCGCATATCCATGCGGCCGTTGTCGACGAGCACCAGGTGGAACTCGCGGTCGTTGTCGAACTCGGAGATGGGCGTCGTATCGTCCTCGAAGTCGACGACCGGCGTCTCCACCGGCGGCGTCAACAGGGAGATGTAGGAGGTGATGTCCTGGCCCGTTCCCGATCGGCCGATGAGTTCGACGAACGGCTGCAGGTCCGAGACCGTCGGGACGATCTTCTCGACGCCGGCGACGGTGATCTGGGTGTCAGTCGCGGCCACGGATTTCCGGGCATTGCCCTCGCTGGTAACCAGTGCCATCGTCCCCGTCTCGGCCGCGATGAAGTTCGCGCCGGTCAGTCCGACCTCCGCGTCGATGATCTGCTCGCCGAGCGTTTCGCGGGCGAAGCGAGTCAGCTCTTCGGCGGTTTCCAGCGGTTCGTCGGGGTCGAATCGCTCGTTGAACAACTCGGCGATCGCATCGCGGGACTTGTGAATGGCCGGCGCGACGATGTGCGACGGGGCCTCGTCAGCCAGTTGCAACACCCACTCGCCGAGGTCCGTCTCGACGACGTCGACGCCGTCTTTCTCGAGCACCTCGTTGACCTCGAGTTCCTCGCTGGTCATGGACTTGCTCTTGACGACCCGATTTGCCTCCCGCTCGGCGGCAACCGATCGAATGTACTCGTTGGCGTCCGCGGCGTCGTCCGCGAGATACACCGTCCCGCCGTTTTCCTCGACGGTCTCTGTCAACCGTTCGAGTAACTCCGGCAGCCGTTCGATGGCGTCTTCCTTGATGGCTCGCGCCTCGCGTTTGAGCGCCTCGTAGTCCTCGAGATCGGACACTGACGCGTATCGCCCGTCGTTGAACGCCTGCGTGTTCGTCGCGACGGCCGCACCCTCGGTCCGCATCAATTCCCGGAGTTCGTCCGCAGTGGCCATCGTTACGACCCCTCCTCTTCTATGACGAGAACGTGGACGTCTCGCGGCCCGTGGGCTCCGTTCACCAGCGCACCCATGTCCGCCGTCGCGCTCGGGCCGGTCGCGATGATCGAACTCCCGCGAGTGCGGCCGATTTCGTCGTCGAGCGCGTCGATGCCGTCCTCCATCGTCGCAAGGATATCGGCGGCCCGGAGGACGGCGATATGACGGTCGACGAACAGGCTCACCAGTTCGCTCCCTCGGTCAGTCATCGAGAGCGTCACCGATCCGTAATCGGCGACGCCCACTCGCGCCCCCGTCACGCCGGTCGTCGCCTCGCGCAACGCTGCGGGTGTGGGATCGACCTCGATTGCCGTCTCGGCGAGCGAGAGCGACGGATCGTCGAACGCCTCCTCGGGCGCCACGCCGACGGCAGGTGCGGTGATCAGTTCGTCGAGGCGTTCACACAGCGAACCCGGATCGACGCGTGTCACCGAGACACCCAGTTCGTCGAGCGACGATTCGAACGATGAGAGTCTGGCAGTCATCAGTGTGCGAAAACTGGACCTACACCGCCATTTAGTTTTGGTTCGGTCGCGGCGGAAGGCGACTTAGCGCCTCGATCCAGCTAACTCCAGTAGTCTGAATGTTAGCAATCCCCTTTCATTCAACAGAACAATTTGAAATCTGTTCGTGTTGGGATACCATACAACACGCAGTATGATGATATTATGCCATTACATCCGATACCTCATATAGAAGAGATATCTACAGTGCTCCAACTATCGTTGGTATCGAACTTGGATTGCTGTTTGTATCGGCGTAGATTTGGATAATACCCACACATTAACCTCGACAATGCCATACTCATATTAGGTAATGGTATATTGTCGCAAGTTATGGGAAATGTGTCTTATCTGCGTTCCAGAATATATCACTTCAGAAGTCGGTTGCAAACCCTAACGAGGAGTACTGACCGCGAGCGTTCCGTTTTCCACGGTTCGTTCGCACCTTAACGACTCCTACTAAATCGACATACTATCCCTGTAATCGGATTGTCTATCGTATCTATATGAGTGTATTATCAAAGCTGTAGATAATTAATCCACATGGTAGCTCTGGCCAGCGAAGGGGGATACGTAATCGGTGTAGGCCCGGCGATGTCACTCGTAGGCGCTGGCAGAAGGGTATGCAAACAGGGAGCACCGATACTGGATTTTCAACCGGATCGACTATTGGTATTCGACTCGCCGAAAGGAACTCTCGAGACGCGCGTAGACACCGCGCTAAAACCGACCCAAGACCTCCGATTCCATGGTCTCGATGAACTTCTCCTGATCCGGGCTCGAAGAAAGGAGCTCGACTTCGTCGAAGCCGGCGTTCTCGAGGCGGGCGAGCTGTTCTCTGATTTCCGCGGGATCGGTCGCGATGAAGAACTCGTCGGCCATCTCTTCGATTGGCATCTCGCGGCCGGCCGCCTCGATCTCGCGAGGGTCGTAGATCTCTTGATCGAACCCGATCGCGGGCGGTCCGCGCCAGAATCCGGTACTCTCGAGTGCGCGGTCGTAGTCGGGATCGTACGAGATCAACAACTGCCTGGTCCGGCTGATGGTGTCAGGATCGCGGCCGGCGTCTTCGGCGCCCGTCTCGAGTGCGGGTTCGAGAACTCGATGGTAGAAGTCGACGTCTCGAAGGGTGAGAAACCCGTCGGCGTATCTGCCGGCGACCGTCGTCGTTTTCGGGCCGTTGCCGGCAACCAAGAGCGGCACGCGCGCGTCCTCGTCGGGCAAGGTGTAGAGACGCATCGTATTGACGTCCCAGTAGTGACCGTCGTAGTCGGTGAACTCGCCGTCCCACAGTCGAGTGATGATCTCACAGGCGTCGATCAAGCGTTTCCGCCGCTCGGAATACTCGGGCCACTCGTAGCCGAGGGGGACCTCGTTCATCGCCTCGCCCGTGCCGAGCGCGAGGTGGACTCGGCCCGGATACATCGCCCCGAGAGTTCCAAACGTCTGGGCGATCATCCCGGGATGACTCCGTCCGATCGGAGGCGTCACACCCGTTCCGACTCTGACCGACTCGGTTCGCTCGAGGGCCGACCCCATCCACGGCCACGCAGCGCCGCAGTGGGCGTCGGTATGCCACCACGGGTGGATATGATCGCTCGTCCAGACGGTGTCGAATCCGGCGTTCTCGGCCCGTTCGACGTGTTCCAGGAGCTTCGATGGGCCGTACTGTTCGTGCGCCGCAAAGTATCCGATATCCATGGGTCCATATACCACACGCAGATAATAATTGTACTGGTCGGGGGAGTACGAGCCGAACCTGGCCGAGCGGTTCTCGCGGGAAGATTCGAGAGCGGATATCGAACGGGCCATCGATTTCTAGCAGGTGCAGGGACAGCCGTATCGAGACGATCCACAGGGATAGACCACAATTCGGCGATTCCCATTCGCCTGCTTGATCGGTCGGGGCAGATATATAGTGGTCGCATCCGAACGTACGGGGTACAAATGACGGGAGAGAAAGCAGCAGTAGTGAAGCGTGCCGCTCGAGCCGGAGCAGACGTCGCACTCGAGGGGTTTCGAAGCGACCTCGCCATCACGACGAAAGAGGGGAAAACGGACGTCGTGACACAGGCCGACCGTAACGCCCAAGACCGGGTTATCGAAGTCATTCGAGAGGCGTATCCCGACGAGCCGATCGTCGGAGAGGAAGCGGATGCGCTCAAATCCGTCCCCGAGGAGGGGCCGGCCTGGGTTATCGATCCGATCGACGGAACGAACAATTACGTTCGCGACATGCGTTTTTGGACGACGAGCGTCGCCGCAGTGGTCGACGGGGAACCGATCGCAGCCGCGAACATCCTGCCCGCCGAGAGCGATACGTTCGTCGCGGATGCTGACGACACGAGACTCAACGAGACGTCGGTGTCGGTAAGCGAACGAACGGATCCGGAGACGTTTACGGTCGTCCCGACGATCTGGTGGGGGTTCGACGAGCGAGACGAGTACGCCGCAGCCTGTCGCGAGATCGTCACTCGGTTCGGTGATCTCTCCCGGTACGGAAGCGTACAGGGAACGCTGGCGCTAATTGCCGCCGGTTCCATCGAAGGAACGATTACGAACGTCGAGCCGAAACCGTGGGACACCATCGCGGGAGTTCATCTCGTGCGACAGGCTGGCGGCGTCGTCACCGATCTCGAGGGAGATCCGTGGACGTACGCGAGCACCGGGCTCGTCGCTTCTAACGGCACTGCACACGATGAGGTCCTCGCAGCAGCACGCGGGATCGAGGGCCGGTAGTACCGATAACTGGTTGCGTTCGAGCGTAATCAACGGGCGACGTATCGATTGAGACCAGGTGCGAGAGCTACAGCGATACCGTGTCGAATCGAGAGGGAACGACGACGCGGCCGTCGAACTCGGCTTCGGCCTCTCGACGGATTTGTTCGGCGCTCTCATAGCGGTCAGCGACGTGAACGAGCCACAGCTCGTTCGCATCGGTCGCCGCAGCGAACGCCCCGGCCTCCCGAGACGTTCCGTGTCCCAGATCAGCCGCGAGATCCGCCTGTTCGGCGGCGTACATCGCTTCGTGAATCACGACGTCACACGTCCCAACGTACTCACGCAGGGCGGGCATCGACGTCGTGTCGGCGGTGTAGACGATTCGTTGCTCGCCGTCGAAGACCAGTCCCTGGGTCGGCACCGCGTGATCGGCGGGACCCACTCCAACGGTTACGTTGCCGACGGTAAACGTATCCCCGACGGCGGTCTCGACGAGTCGATCGGCATCGGTCAGCAATTCGTCGATCCCGGGCGTGACGACGCCGGTAAGCGTACGCAAGTCAGAGATGGTATCCGGGTTGGCTCGAACTGTCAACGGTCGGTCGGGTGCAGTTGCTCGAATGGCACCGTTGCGTGCGAGAAAGCGACCGAGCAACACGTACGGAACACCGAGGAGATGATCAGCGTGGGAGTGTGTACAAAAGATGTCGGTCACGTCTCCCGGCGAATATCCCAGTTCCTCGAGTGTCTGTGGAATCCGTGTCCCGGCATCGACCAGCAGGTGTTCGTCGTTCGACGACAAAAGCAGATGAACCGTCTCGTCCACGCGCGGATAGGCTGCCGTCCCGAGCAAACGAAGCGTTGCCATCGTCTACAACCTCGCGAGCGATCAGGATCGTTCTTACGGTTTCACTACGTTTCCGAAGGTTCGAAGAGTTCCGGATCGTCGTGCTCGAAGACGGCGACTCGAGTGCCGTCGAGTCGTTGGACGTGACTGTAGATTACGCCGCGGCGAGCAGCGGCGTCGAAACAGGGTCTGGCCTGCTGGTACTCGAACGCGCCCGTAAGGAGTACGGCGACACGTGACTCGGGATCGCTGACGACGGTAACCGTGTACTCTGTTCCGGAGACGACGGCAAGATACGATTCCGACTCCGTGATCGAAGCCGTCTCGAGTATCTCTTCGAGTCGGTCAGCATCGTCGCCCTGAACGACGTGAACGAGCCCGAATCGGTCGTCCGGCCCGGCGTCGGGGCTGACGGGTGCGGTGTCGCCAGCAGCGATCGACAACGTCTCCCACCCGTCTTCCTCGAGGTCGGCTGCTATCGAACGCATATCCTCGAGCGTCGCTTCCCACGGGGTCTGGTTAGCCATGCGTGTCAGTCTCTCGGCTGGCAAAAAAGCGTGTTGGATTCGAGCAGCCGGTTGATCCGCTCTCAAACGCCGACCCCAAAGCCCGCTTCCATGACGTACGAGAAGAGCAAGATCCACAGGCCGATGACGACCCACTTCGCGGCGTCGGGGAACCGATCAGACCTCGGGAGGACCCACGCGTCCGGGATCAACGACTCGAAAACGGAACGGATCCGCGACCGCTCGTCGGGCCCGTCCCCGTATTGGACGTCCTGTTCGTCACCGAGAGTGGTATTCATACGGAGTTGAACGGCGGCAACGCCGACCAGAAACAACCCGATCACGAAGAGGATCTGTTTGACGACGACGAAATTACCGCTGCCGGCGAGTACACCACCCGAGACGGCCGCGACGATGAGGGTTGCGACGAACGCCGTCGAAAGGACCAAATCGAGGACGGGGAAAGCGAGTCGCATTGTTCACTCTGGAGACGGGATTCGATCGAGTTCGGCCGGTTCGGCGTTCGCGTCTCGATGGCGATGGCAGCGACTCGTTCGATCGGTGTCGTCTACGACGTGCTCTTCCGGGAAGACGGAATCACAGTCGCTCCCGAACTGTTCACGCAGATAGTCGAGGGCAGCATCTTCGCCTTCCTCAGCCAGTTGCGTCTGCGTTTCGTCGAGTTGCTGTGCGACGGACTCCGGAACGGAGACGTCGTCGAACACGGTTCGACGGACCTCGTCGAAGTCAGCGGTCGGATCTTCGAGGCCGATCGCTCGTTGAATTCGGTTCGAGAGTCCCCCGGCCCGTTTTGCGCGCTCTCGGAGGATATCCTGGAGAACGTCGAGTTGCATCCACAGCTCTTCGGAGAGGTCGTCCCACTCGTCGGGGCGGACCTTCATCGGACACCGCGTCGAAAACGGACAGCCGGAAGGCGGATCCCGCGGACTCGGCGGTGAGCCCCGAAGCGGGATGCGGTTTTGCTCGATGGTCGGATCGGGAGCCGGAATCGAGGACAACAACGTATGCGTGTACGGGTTCGCGGGATCGTTGAACAGTTGCTCCGTATCGCCGATCTCCATGATGTTGCCGAGGTACATGACTGCGATCCGGTCGCAGGCGTGGCGGACGACCGAGAGATCGTGTGCGATCAGTAGGTAGGTCAAGCCGAACTCGTCCTGAAGCTCCTCGAGCAGATTGAGGATCTTCGCCTGTACCGAGACGTCGAGCGCGCTCGTCGGTTCGTCGAGAACGATGAAGTCGGGGTTGAGCGCGAGCGCTCGCGCGATCCCGATCCGCTGGCGCTGACCGCCCGAGAACTGGTGGGGGTACCGATAGTAGTGTTCGGGCTGCAGCCCGACCGTATCGAGCAACTCCCGCACGCGCGTCCGTCGCTCTCGCGGCGTCTTCCACTCGTAGACGTCGAGCGGTTCCCGAATGATTTTCCCGATCGTAAGCCGATCGTTCATACTCGAGTCGGGATCCTGGAAGACGATCTGGGCGTTCTCTCGCCAGGCCTTGAGGTCGTCGCCGCTTAGCGTCGCGATATCCGTCCCGTCGAAGCTGATTTCACCGTCCGTTGGCGTCTCGAGGCGGACGAGCGTCCGACCCAGCGTCGTCTTTCCACACCCGCTTTCGCCGACCAGTCCGAGCGTTTCGCCGCGCTGAATATCGAAGCTCACGCCGTCGACGGCCTTGACCGGATCCGACGAAAGCATGCCGCCGGTTTCGTAGTACGTTTTGAGGTTCTGTACCGAGACGAGCGGCTCCGTTTCGTTCGCCGTCGTTTCGTCGTAGTCTTGGACGTGTTGGCTCATTCGTCGATCACCTCGTCAGTGTCGCGATGCTGCGCGAGTCGGTCGGTCTTCGAATCCGCCTCCGGATACAGCAGACAGGAAACGGTGTGGTCGTCGTCGACGGAAACGGTTGCGGGATGGACCTTCTGACACTCGTCGAACGCCGCCGGACACCGCGGCGCAAACCGACACGACGACGCGGGTTCGGTTGCCGTCGGTACGTCTCCGTCGATCGTGTGTAACTGGTTGGCCTCCGGATTGCGGCCCGGAATGCTTTCGAGTAACCCCTGTGTGTAGGGGTGTTTCGGGTCCGCAAACAGCGGTTTGACCGCCGCCCGTTCGATGATCTCGCCCGCGTACATGACGGCTACGCGATCTGCGACCTCGGCGATCACGCCGATATCGTGGGTGATAAACAGCATCGCCAGGTCGCGCTCGCGCTGGATCTCTTGGAGGAGCTCGAGGATCTGGGCCTGGGTCGTCACGTCCAACGCGGTCGTCGGTTCGTCACAGATCAACAGATCCGGATCGCAGGCGAGCGCCATCGCGATTAGCGCGCGCTGACGCATCCCGCCGGAGAACTCGTGTGGATACTCGCTGAGTCGCCGTCTCGCGTCGGGGATGTTGACCGACTCGAGCAGCCTAGCGGCTTCGTCGGTCGCTTCCTCGCCGGTGAGATCCTGGTGAAGGTCGAGTGCTTCCTTGATCTGATTGCCAACGGTGTAGACCGGGTTGAGACTCGTCATCGGGTCCTGGAAGATCATCGCGATGTCGCCGCCGCGATAGCCTTCGAGCTCCGTTTCGGACTTTCCGACGAGATCCTCGCCGCGATACCGGATACTCCCGCCGACGATACGTCCGGGAGACTTGATGAGCCCCATGATCGAGCGAGCCGTAACGCTCTTTCCGGACCCGGACTCGCCGACGATACCGAGCGTTTCTCCCTTGCGAATGGAGAAGTCGATTCCGTCGACGGCGTGGATCTCCTCCTTGTCCGTGTAAAACACGGTCCGGAGGTCTTCGACCTCGAGCAGCGATTCCTCGCCCTCGTCTTCGTCCTCGTCGGGGAGCGATCGTTCCCCGGGAGCGATCGAATCGCCGCTCATGCTCCTGTCCCTCCTGCGGCGGCTTCGTCGGTAGCATCGTCGGAGTCGCCTCCGACGTCACTCTGTGGATCGATCGCGTCGCGGATGCCGTCCCCGAGCGCGTTGAACGCCGTCACAACCAGCACGATGAAGATCCCGGGGATGAGCGAGATGTGCCACGAACTGGTCGTCACGTAGTCCTGACCGGCGTCGATCGCACGACCCCACTCGGGCGTCGGCGAGTCAACGCCGAGACCGAGGAACGAGAGTCCGGCTACGCCGACGATGATGCCGCCGAGCGTCATCGAGGCGTAGATCAGCAAGTATCCCAGAATGTATGGGAGCATGTGCCGACGCATGGTTACGGTCGGCGCCTGTCCGTAGCTCCGAGCGGCGTCGATCCACTCCTTTTCGGAGACCTGCAACGCGGGACCACGAACCGCCCGCCAGAGTGCGGGCCATCCCGTCGCCCCGAAGATCAACGCGAGGACGATCGCCCCGCTATAGAGGCCACCGAGCCACGTATCAGCGAGCACGACGGATAGTAACACCAGTAAGAGCAACCTCGGCATCGCTTGAACCGAGTCGCTCGCGACGACGAACGAAAGGTCGAGTTTGCCCTTGTAGTAGGCGCCAAACAGCGCCAACGTGGCGGCTGCAATACCGCTAATCGCCAGACTCAACAGACCGATCAACAGCGATATTCGCGCACCGAAGGCCATGAACGTGAATAAGTCACCCCCGGACGGTAATGTACCGATCGGATGGAATCGATCGTACTCATCGTAAGTCATGGGACCGACGTTCGAGCTGCTGCCGCGCGACGCGGAATCGCGGTTGGCATCGCCGACCGTCGTTTCGGTCACTTCGCCGAGTTCAGCGTCGTAGTACTCGATCGTGTGGGAGTACGGATCTTCGATGTTCTGTTCGACAGGTGCCGTCGCCAGTGCCGGTGCGAACAACGCGAGCACGAGGAAGGCGAGGACGACCACGATGCCGAACTGGCCCCAGCGGTGGGTGCGTAGTCGGCCGACGATATCGTCACGCGGCGTCCAGTCGGCGTACCGGTAGTGTCGGCGAAAGAGTACGTAGGCGTACCAGACCCACGCCAGGAACGCAAACGAGTACGCGTAGACGAGTACGACGCGTATCGCCCACGCTATCGCCGGGGAGAGGCCGAGGAACGTTCCTTGCCAGCCTTCGCCGGGGACGTAGTACCCCTCGTTCGGAATCGTCTCGCGCGTGAGCAACGCTGGAAGGTCAGCAAACCACTGCCCGGCCGCGCTCACGCTGCCCGCTCCGGGGATCGACGGGAGTATGCCGAACAGGAGCGACCACGGGATCGTGTTGACGACGAAATTTGCGATCGCGCCGAACTGTAGGGCGACGAGCAGAGTGAGACCGGCTACCCAAATTGCCGCCGGCCGAGGGTTAGCCGCGATCCGTTCGCGTAACGGTTGATCCTCGAACCTGCCTTCGTCGCCGGTTCGCGGATCGTGCAGTTCCTCATCGGGATCGCGCGGCGTGTCGTTGCTCTCGTTCGTATCGGTCATGCACCTCCCTCCTCGAGCCCCACACGGGGATCGATGATCGTGTACAGCAGGTCTTGCAGGATGTTCACGCCCACGAGTACGATGATGAACACGTACATGAGCGACGCAACGAGCGGCAGGTCACCGTTAATGACCGCCTGGAAGAACAGGTAGCCAAGCCCGTTGATGCCGAAGACGACTTCGACAAGCACTGCGCCACCGATCAGGAGGAACGCCTCGCTCGTGATAACCGGAACCAACGGAATAAGCGCGTTTCGGAAGACGTGCTTCCAGACGATTTTCTTCGCCGAGAGCCCCTTCGCTTTGGCCGTCTCGACGTAATTCGAATTGATCGTTTCGAGCACTGCGGTACGGCCGATTCGCATCTCGTTACCCATCGACGCCGATCCGAGAACGAGCGCAGCCGGGAGGACTCGCTTGAATTCGCGGATGAACCCATCCCTCGTTGTGATATCGCTGAACTCATAGGCGCCGGTCACCGGCGATTGAACCACGAAATTACTCCAGTCGAAGCCGAAGAAGTACTGCTGTGACTGGGCAAACAGTGCAAGCAGGATGATCGCGAGCCAGAAGTTCGGCATGGCTCGCCAGACGATGCCCCCGAAGGAAACGAAGTAATCGATACGCGTGTTGGGGTTGAGCCCGGCGTAGAAGCCGAGCGGAATCCCGAACAGGATCGCGATCAGGATCGACCAAAAGCCGAGCCAGAGCGTTCGTGGAGCGTACGTCAGGATCAGGTCGTAGGTGTTCGTTCCGGGACTGAGAACCCACGACTGCCCGAGGTTGAACGTGAGCAGATCAGTCATGAAATCGACGTACTGCTCCCAGAGCGGTTTCGTGAGTCCGAGCTGTTCCCGCGTTCGTTCGTACTGTTGTTGAGCCGAAGGCGTATCCGGTGAACCGACAATCGCGGCGGCTGGATCGATCGGCCCCATACGAATAATCAGAAACGTCAACGACGTTCCGAATACGACGACTGGAATCGCCAGCAGCAGTCGCCGTAACAGATAGCCTAGCCGACTCATCGATTCCACCCGACAGGGTCAGCTACGAGGGCAGAGGACGGTAGGAACGACGAATTCGACGCTACCAGCACCGGGCCTCGGAAATCGCCCCCTCCACGGGACTGTGGACCCCGGTTCGTGCGTGGATCGGCGCCGCGAAGTTGATTGGGCCCGATCCACGGTAAATACCGTATCAGTTGTATATTCCTCATTTTTGTCAAATTAACGGGGAGAGCGGTCGCTTAGGGCTGATCGCCGATACTGACGGTGTTGTACTTTTGATACTCCATCACGCCGTGCATCGGCATATCGACCCAGTCGTAGGCGAACCGATGAACTCGTTCGTGCAACAGCGGTAGCTGGGCGACCATATTCCAGTTTTCGGTCTCGATCCGTTCGAACGCCTCGTTTCGGGCTTCCTCCTCCTCGTCGGTCGGCCCGCGGTTGTCGAGATACTGCTCCCACGCCGCTTCGGCGGCGTCAGCGTACTCCTCGTCGACACCTCCCGAGATTCTAGTAAACTGCGGCGCGTCCGGCGTCGGGTAGAGGAATCGGTGAAAGATGTCCGGGCCGGGATAATCCATTCGGTCCCAGAGTGTAAAGGCATCCATCGTTCCCTCGATAGCTCGGTTAATGATCGTCGCGAACGGCGCCTCTTCGATCGACATATCGATGTGTGCGGCCTGCACCTGCGACGCCAGCAGTTCCCCGAAGTCCTGCCAGATACTTTCGGGCATTACCGTCAGCGTCATCTCGTACATGTCGTCCTCGTCGTACCCCGCTTCTTCCATCACGTCGCGGGCCTCGTCGATTTGCTCTTCGTCGTACCCGTACGGGTATTCCTCCTCGGCGCGCTCCCAGTAGTTGTCCTCACCACCGGGGAACGCTGACGGAGCCACGATGTGATAGCCGGGGTCGTACATGTCGTTGAACTCGTTTTCGGCAAGGCGGTTCTGATTAATGACGTGAGCGATCGCCCGTCTTGCAGCGAGTTCGTCGGTGTTCTCGGTGTTGAAAACGATGTAATGCGAGATGAGAACCTCCGACGACATGTACTGGACCGTCTCGTCGTTGTCGAGTGGCCCGTAAGTTCCGAACTCTCGCCCTTGGTCATCGGTCTCTTCGATCTCGAGCAGGTCGGGGTCGAACTGGGCCGGCTCCATCGTGAATACGTCGAGGTTCTGGTTCAGGGCGCGGTTGAGACGCGCGTTCGAGTCGTCCATGATCGACCAGTGAATGCCCTCGATATCGGCGACTTCGCCGTGATAGTCATCGAAGCGTTCGAAGGAAATGTAGCTCCCTTGCTCCCACTCTTCGAACATGAACGGTCCAGTTCCGATCGGGTTCTCGGTTCCGAACTCGCTCTGGTCCATCTCGCCGTCGTAGCCCTCGATGTCGCCGACGACGCCCTCGGGGGTGACGGCGAAGGAGATGTTTGCCAGCTGGTCGAGAGTCATGTAGAACGGGCGAGCGAGTTCGACTCTGAGCGTGTAGTCGTCGACGGCCTCGACGGCCAGCGAGTCGGGTACGAGTTCGCCGTCGTCGTCTCGCTCGTGAGCGATTTCGAACGTATCGAACAGGTCGTCTGCATTTCGGGTATCCGGCGACTCGGCCATCCGCCGCCACGAGTAAACGAAGTCCTCAGCAGTCATCTCACTGCCGTCGTGGAACTGGACCCCCTCCTTGAGTTCGAACTCGTAGATCTGGCCGTCCTCCTCGGTCGTCCAATCTTCGGCCAGGTCGCCTTCGACGGGAAGCGACCCGTTCACGTGTTCGGTGAGTCGTTCGTAGACGTTGTACTCACCGACGCTGTCGAGTTGGATGATAACCGGGTCCAGTGAACTGACCGAGTCGACGGCCATTCGAAGGTAATCCCCTTCGACCTCTTCCTCATCATCGATTTCTTCGCCGCCCCCACAGCCGGCGAGAGCCGTTGCAGCTGCAACCCCACCTGCGGCAAGGAACGATCGGCGAGTGTGGCTATTACGTTCTGTGTCTGAGGCACCCATGTCACGCTGACTCATGTACTATCGGGTAAATTGGATTAGTGGAATAAAAACGTTTGGGTTGAACGTCCGTATGTGATCTATTAGC
Organism: Natronorubrum halalkaliphilum; assembly: GCF_009834785.1. GTDB lineage: Archaea > Halobacteriota > Halobacteria > Halobacteriales > Natrialbaceae > Natronorubrum > Natronorubrum halalkaliphilum. The sequence goes on along the minus strand of NZ_WUYX01000003.1, from coordinate 46,739 downwards.
AGAAAAACAGTATTTAAAATACCGACCTGTAAGTAGCGGATGCAAATTCCGAACAGTTATTTCGCTGAAAGGCGCAGCAAAAACGATATCTGAGACGGTAGCAACATCTGCGTGGTATCCCGGCGGAACAGGTGAAGTCGAAGTGACGTGAACTCGTGTGTCGAACGAAACAGCGACGACGGAAGTATACCCGTAACCGCGATAGCAATGTACCGATTAGATGCTTGTATCACCCTCCCAAAAATGTTATAATCCGGGATGAAGAAATGATGGGCATGGAGAACGTATTGCTAGATGTGGATCCGGGCTGTGACGACGCCGTACTGCTAGCGTTCATGCTCGCCCGCGACGACGTCGACGTCGTCGGCGTCACGACCGTCGCCGGAAATACGACGGTCGACAACACGACGAAAAACGCGCTCTCGATTCTCGAGCACTTCGATCGAACCGAAATACCAGTTGCACGCGGCTGCCACCGACCGATCGTCGACGAGTTGGAACTAGCCGAGTGGGTACACGGAGAAGACGGACTGCGAGGTGATCTTCCCGAACCGGAGACGGAACCGATCGAGACACACGCTACGGAATTCATCATCGAACAAGCGCACGCGTACGGTGAAGAGCTGACGATCGCTTCCGTTGGCCCGCAGACGAACCTCGCCACTGCGCTCATCCTCGAACCCGATTTGCCGGACCTGGTAGGAGAGATCTATCAGATGGGAGGGGCAGCGATGACGTCGGGGAACACCACACCGATGGCGGAATTTAACTTTTACAACGACCCTGCGGCCGCCAGTCGCGTCATACAGGACGGTGCTCCACGGATGGTCGGCCTCGATGCGACCAACGACGCATCGGTTCCCGCCTCCACGATCACGGAGTTCCAGAACGCCGGGGCTCCGCTCGAGGTCATTGGTTCCTGGCTCGACTATCCGTCCGAGATCGTTAGTGGAGATCTGATCAGCATTCACGACGCTGCCGTCGGCGTCGACATCGTCGAGGACGTACTCACCTTCGAAGAGTACTACGCTGAAATCGATACGAGCGGGGGACCCTCTCACGGGGCCGTGATCTGTGATGAGCACCGCGTTCTCGACGAGCCGGCTAACATCGAAGTCGCCGTCGAGATCGATACCGAGCGGTTCTGTGAAATCCTTCTCGACGCGCTGTGGAGCCTGGAATAGATCGCTTCTGACTACTATCACACCCTATTGTGTCGCACTACCGTCAACTTCGGCGGGCGAGAACTCGTCGTTCAGTTGATGACCGTCTCCGAGCGGTATTCGTTCTCACAAACTTTTTGTGGAACAGTACAACACTACTACTATGGCTCCAGAGATAACCAGCGTAGAGATCATCGAATTCAGCTACCCGATCGAGGACGTCAGCACCGACGGCAACGGATTCAATCTGATGTACGAACCGGGTTCCACCCTCGAGAGTTCGACGCTTGCACTCAAGATTCACACGAATACGGACATCACCGGGGAGTACGTCCTCGTCACCTCAACCGCTCCGGACCAGATCAGCTCGTACGCGGATTACCTCGTCGGAAAGAACCCGCTAAAGCGCGAACGGCACTGGAGCGAGATCAAACGCGGCCTCCGAAAGTACGACCGAATGGGTATCGGTCCGGTCGACATCGCCCTCTGGGACTTCGCCGGAAAGCACGCTGGTGTGCCGATCCACGAACTCCTCGGGACCTACCGCGAGCGGATTCCCGCGTACGCCTCGACCTATCACGCCGACGATAACGGCGGCCTCGACTCGCCCGAAGCCTACGCAGACTTTGCCGAGGAATGCCTCGAGCTGGGATACCAGGGGTTCAAAATTCACGGCTGGGGCGGGAGCGACGACTGGCGCGACATCGATCGAGAAATCGAAACCGTCCACGCGGTCGGCGAACGGGTCGGCGACGACATGGATCTGATGATCGATCCGGCCTGCGAGTACGAGACGTTCGGTGACGCACTGAAGGTTGGAAAAGCCTGCGACGAACAGGAGTTCCTCTGGTACGAAGATCCGTATCGCGACGGAGGCATCTCACAGCACGCACATCAGAAGCTCCGCGAATCGCTGGACACACCGTTACTCCTGACCGAACACATCCGTGGACTGGAGCCATTTACCGACTTCCTCGCCAGTGGAGCAACTGATTTCGTCAGAGGGGATCCGGAGTACGACGGCGGCTTTACCGGGGCGATCAAACGGGCTCGAATCGCCGAAGGATTCGGACTCGATATCGAAACCCACGCGCCAGGTCCCGCCCACCGCCACTACATCGCAGCGATACGGAACGCGAATTACTACGAGGTGGCGCTCGTACACCCCGACTGTAAGAACACGCAGCCGCCGGTTTACGAGTGTGGCTACTCCGATATGCTCGATGCCGTCGACGACGATGGAACCGTTCCCGTACCCGACGGACCCGGTCTCGGCGTCGAGTACGATTGGGAGTACATCGAAGCGAACGAGATCGATCGACGCGTTCACGAATAGCGGACCCGGGACGACACGCAGGTCGGAATCGATCCGTTCTAACTCGTACGTGTCGACGTTCAAATCCGAACCGGTACGAACCCGTCTGTCTCCGCACCCGCCGTTTTTGTTAGCGTCACGTCGTATCCGGTACCGAACCAATGCGACGGCTCGCTCGCGTGTCGTCCGAGCGCTGAGCATCTCCAGACGGGGGAAAGGAGTACTCTCGAGGGAAAGATATATACTTCTACATACCCGAATATAGATCAATATACTCGGCTTCGCAGAGACCGGCGACGTCTCTCGGTCGCGAAAGCGAAGCCTTCCCCTCGCTCGATACCCGTCTGAGTTCGGGCCGACAACGATAGTGAACCGATAATGCTCGAAACCGAGATACTGTCATCGATCGCGGACGAACCCATGCAACTGCTGATGGCCGTCGCCATCGGCATGTTTCTGGGGCTGGAACGAGAGTGGTCACAAAAATCCGCCGGGATTCGGACGTATGCGTTGATCACGGTAACTGGGACGGTCTTTACGATCCTCGATCAGCCGTTATTGCTCGCGGTCGGCGGGTTGCTCATCGTCGTCCAGAGCATGCTTCTCGGCGTTCGCGGACTCTTAGAGAACGAGGAGGGTCTCTCGTTGACCACGTCCGCGATGATGATGCTCGCGTACGGGATTGGTATCCTGATCGGCGAAGGGTACGCGCTCGAGGGAGTGTTGGTGGCCGTCCTGTCGTCACTCCTTCTCGTCCTGAAGCGGGAGCTTCACGAGTTCGCCTGGGGACTCTCGAAAGACGAAGTTCAGTCCGCGACCGAACTCGCGATTCTGGCGTTCGTTATCTTCCCGTTTCTGCCGGATCAGACGATCGACCCCTGGGAAGCGATCAATCCCCGGACCGTCTGGCTGCTGGTGATCGCGGTGAGCGCACTCGGCTTCGTCAACTACATCATTATGCGTCGGTACGGGAGCAAGGGGCTGGCGATCACCGGGTTTTTTGGCGGCCTCGTCAACTCGACTGCCGTGATCGGTGAACTCGCCGGTCGGACGCGAAACCACAGCGGTCTGAGCGGCTTCGTCGTCGGTGCGATCATGCTCGCCGATTCGGCGATGGCATTTCGAAACTTCCTCATTATCGTCGTTTTCGTCCCCGATCTCGTTTTCATCGTCGGCCCACCGTTGTTGGCGATCACCGTTACCGGAATCGCGCTCTCGTACGTCCTCACGGATTGGGACACCGAAGTCGAAGCCGAGGTCGAATCCCCGTTCAGCCTCCAAAACGCGCTCAAATTCGGTGGGTTATTCCTCTGCGTTATTCTGCTTACGATCGTCGCAGAGGAAACGTTCGGGGCGAGCGGACTGATAGCCTCGAGTTTCGTCAGCGGGCTCGTCTCCAGTGGCTCCGTGACGACGACGGCCGTCTTGCTGGTCGATTCGGAACAGATCAGCTACACCCTCGGAACCGCAGCCGTGGTCATCGGAACGGCTGCGAGCATCCTCGTGAAAGTAACACTCGCGGCTAGCATCAACCGAAAACTGGTCCGTCCGGTTCTGTTAGGAAGTCTGGGCCTCATTGCAGCGGGTGCCGTGGTCCTTCTCGGTGTCATCGCCATCGTTTAACGTGTCGCCGGCGCGAACTCCCACGAGAAAGGCCAAACAGCGTTATACGGTAATGGTTCGGTTTTCTAACGTTCCGATATCCTCGATACTGATGGCCACGTGATCGTCCTCTCGTAACGTGAAACTATCATCGGGTACCAAGGGGGTCCCCGTCAATAACACGGCCGTCTCGGGAACCGTGTTATGCCGGTCGAAGAACGAAACCAGTTCCTCGCACGTCCGAACCATTTCGGCCGTCGATGTCGACTCGTCGTACATGGTCTCCCCATCGCGGGTGATCGTCATCGTCAGTTCGAGATCGTGTGGATCGTCGATCGCCTCGGCGGGGACAACACACGGGCCGATGGCACAGCATCGATCGTACACCTTCGCCTGCGGAAGGTAGAGCGGATTCTCTCCCTCGATTTCCCGACTGCTAACGTCGTTCCCGATCGTGTAGCCGACGATGTCACCACGATAGAGAACGATACCGAGTTCCGGTTCAGGGACGTTCCAGTCGGAGTCGCCACGAACGCCGATTCGGTCGCCTGAACCGACCGTTCGACTGGGTGTCGCTTTGAAAAACAGTTCCGGACGGTCTCCTTCGTAAACGTTGAGATAGACGTCGGGCATCCCGCTCTCGTTTTCTCGCGCCTGTTCGCTCATTTCGTACGTAACGCCTGCCGCCCACACTTCTTCGGCCTCGATCGGCGTGAGCTGATTCGAGGAGAGCGTATCGGCGTCGACGGTCGGCGCATCGTCGAGCAGGTTGGTGACGACAGCGTCGATAGACGTTCCGGTAATATCGCAGCTCCGGACCAGATCCTCGAAGGAGGTGAGTGACGGTTTGACGGCGGTTACGTCGTATCTGGATTCGCCGGTGTCAACGACTAGGCGAAACGACCCGCTTTGATCGGATACTCGGTAGTAGCGCATGCACTGATACGGTATGAAACAGCATAATAAAATCTTTGGGGGCGGCGGTCGCTCGGTTGCTGATACCGTAAACGGTGTAACAGTAGAGCGTATTCGTACATGTGGTATGGCAGACGAGTATGCGAATTACATCGACGGCGAGTGGGTCGAATCGGAAACAGGTGAGACGTTCGAAAACCGGAACCCCGCTAATTCGGACGACCTCATCGGCTACTTCCAGCAATCGAATAGCGAGGATGCAGCGCGTGCCGCGGCGGCCGCCAGTGCAGCCGAGACCGAATGGGCCGAAACCCCCGGTCCGGAACGCGGGTCGATCCTCTCCGAAACCGCACGGAACCTCGACGATCGAAAGGACGAGTTGACGGAAACGCTCGTTCGAGAGGAGGGGAAGGCCCGCGGAGAAGCGGCCGGAGAAGTCCAGCGTGCCATCGACATCTTCTCGTACTACGCCGAGAAGACGCGAGACATCGGCGGGGTGAACAAACAATCCAGCAGTCGTCACACGAACCTCCAGACGGTAACGGAGCCGGTAGGCGTTGCGGGACTGATCACTCCGTGGAACTATCCGATCGCGATTCCGGCCTGGAAGATCGCTCCGGCGCTTGCAGCCGGGAATACTGCCGTTTTCAAACCCGCATCGATGGCACCCAACGTCTCGCGGAAACTGGTCGAGTGTCTCGACGAAGCGGGGCTTCCGGCGGGCGTCCTCAACTACGTTACCGGGCCGGGAAGTGAGGTTGGCTCCACGTTCGCGACCCACGAAGCGGTCGACGCCGTTTCCTTCACCGGGAGTACGCAGGTCGGCAATCACGTCTACGATATGGCTGCCGAAGATCAAAAGCGCGTCCAACTCGAGATGGGCGGGAAGAACCCGGTCGTCGTGAGCAAGAGCGCCGATCTCGACGACGCCGTCGAAATCGCCGCGAACGGTGCCTTCGGTGTTACCGGACAGGCTTGTACCGCGACCTCCAGAGCGATCGTCCACGAGGAGTTGTACGACGAGTTCGTCGACCGTCTCGTCGAACGAGCAGCGGAAATCGAAATCGGGCCCGGTCTGGACGGGTTCGATATGGGCCCGCAGGTCACCGAGTCCGAACTCGAGAGCACGATGGAGTACATCGAGCTCGGACGCGACGAGGGAGCGACCCTCGAGACCGGCGGAGGTCAGCCCGAAGGAGACCGGTTCGACGACGGCTTCTTCGTCGAACCGACGGTGTTCTCCGACGTCGACCCGGATATGCAAATCGCTCAGGAAGAGATCTTCGGTCCGGTACTCGCCGTGATCCCCGCGTCCGACTTCGACGACGCGCTCGAGATCGCAAACGGCGTCCAGTACGGCCTCTCGGCCAGCATCGTGACGAACGATCTCACGGAGTCGAACCGGTTCGTCTCCGAGATCGAAGCCGGCGTCGTGAAGATCAACGAGAAAACGACGGGACTCGAACTACACGTCCCGTTCGGCGGCATGAAAGCGTCCTCGAGCGAGACCTTCCGCGAACAGGGCGATGCGGGGCTCGACTTCTTCACGATCAGCAAAACGGTCTATACGAACTACTAACGGAGTCCCGTGTTGTCGCGTTTTCTCGGCTTCGATTCGTCGATCGGCGACTGACCCGGTTATCGCTCGGTTACGAGCGGGGTGTCCACTGGTTTTTATATATTTTCACGTCCATGAGGAGATATGATCCACGCAACCTGGGGCGACTGGCTCGTTGGATCCGAAATCGAAGCCGCCGATCCCGACGGCCTAGCAGTCTGGTATCTAGGGTGTAACGCGTTCGTCGTTCGAACGCCCGAAACGACGCTGTACATCGATCCGTACTTCGGCGACGGAGACCCGCCGAATATCGTTCGGATGATACCCGTCCCGATGGACCCCGCGGACGCGACGATGTGCGATGCAGTTCTGGTTACCCACGAACACATCGATCACATGCATCCGCCCTCGTACGAACCGCTGGTAAACGACCTCGAGGCCGACCTGTACGCCCCCAGCGCGTCGTTCGACGAGCCGGATTACGACGACGACCTCGTCGCACCGGACGAGAACCGACACACCGTCGAACCGGGGGCGACGCTCGATATCGGTGATGTCGTGGTTCACGTACTACCGGCAAACGATCCCGACGCTATCGAACCGGTGAGCTATCTGGTCGAACACGAGTCGGGAACGTTCTTCCACGCGGGAGATAGCAGACCGACGAGCGAGTTCGAAGAGATCGCCCGCGCGTTCGACGTTGATATCGGTGCGTTCGCGTTCGGAACTGTCGGCAATATCTATTACCCGACGGAGGACGAGGCCCGTCCGACGCGCTGGTACATGGACGAAAATCAGATCATCGAAGCGGCGAACCAGCTGCAGGTCGATCGACTCGTCCCCGCCCACTACGATATGTGGAGAGGGGTCGGCGCCGATCCGAAAGTCCTCCACGAACACGCACATTCGTACGCGTATCCTCGCGTCGTCGATGTCGTGAAGATCGGCGATCGAATCGACGTCGGCCGACCCGGGGTCGTTCAGACTCGCTCGTTACGAGAGTAGCCGCTCAGTCCCGTTCCGGTTCAACGATCACTCAAGTTATTATATGCCGAGGTGACATCGTCGGCTCCGAAACGTTCCGAAAGCGGCGTTTCGACGGTCGCTCCAGTAATGACGTACGTCGATCCGTTGATACGATTGACCGTTCCGACCCATACGCGGAGTATCGAACGCTTGGAGACCGCTAAATCACGAGCCCAAGAGAGCAGAACCCCCGTTCTTGAGAACGGAACAGTTTTTAACCAGGGGAATGTTATCCCATGCCATGGAACAAGAACCGAAATACCCGGTGCGAACGACGGAAACCACGTTAGCGATATTAGATACGCTCAAGGAAGCCAACGAAATGGGGGTGACGGAGCTTTCGAATCAGCTCAACCTCGGCAAAAGTACCGTACACAATCACCTCAGTACACTCAGAAAGCACGATTTCGTCGTGAAAGAGGACGAGCAGTACCGCCTCGGGCTTCGGTTCCTGGAACTGGGCGGGCACAGTCGGAATCAGATGAAACTGTATGAAGTTGCGGAACCGGAGGTCAGAGCCCTCGCCGAGGAGACGGAGGAGATGGTGAATCTCGCCACGCACGAACACGGAAAGTGTGTGTACCTTTACAGGGCGAAAGGGGCACAGGCCGTCGAGCTCGATACGTACGCCGGACTCCGAACGGGGTTACACAGCACCGCGCTCGGAAAGGCGATGCTCGCCCATCTGCCGGAATCACGCGTCGATGACATCATCGAGACGAACGGCCTCTCGGCGGAAACCCAACACACGATCACCGATCGAGATGAGCTACACGAGGAACTCGAAACCATCCGCGAACGTGGCGTCGCGTTCGACCGTGAGGAGCGACTCAATGGGCTACGATGCGTCGCTGCGCCGATAACCGATACGGACGGTCGGAGTATCGGTGCGATCAGCGTCGCTGCCCCCACCGGTCGGCTGAAGGGGGACCGATTTAGTACTGATATGCCCGATACCGTTCACAGTACCGCGAACGTGATCGAACTCAGTATGACACACATGTGAGTCGGTAGCATGTGCGTTCATTCCTCAAGAACAGTTGTTCCCTACACTCAATCACTATTCCGCGGCCTCAAGGGATCAGTGTCGGTGTATGAGACGTACAGGCGAACTACGGGCGATATCTTGCTGTTCTGTGCATTAGAACGCTGATTCTTCAAACGGAAATCGGCGGTTGTGAGTACTGCTATCGGTATCTCGAGCAGGTAGATCGGCGATCAACCGGCTACGGCCATGTGACACACGGCACTACTACCACCAGTTGGAAGTACATCGTCCGTTGCGGATATTTTACCCTTTATTAGTTCGTAATTTGCCGCCAGGTAACGTTCCAGGAGCTATTATCCAGTGGTATACACCAGTACTAATGTAAATCCGCTTCGAGCGCGAAGAGTGCCACATCGGATATGTTTACAGCAGTATGCATGTAACGCAGTGCTGCAGTACGCTAAATACCAGGGAGAACTGAACCTGCCGCTAATCGTTCTGTATAATAGAACGGGCCCAGATATCATCAGCATCGCAACGGAACGTCTCCGTCTCCACTATCGATAGTAGTCGCTGAACAGTACTACACACCTGATCGCACGACGGCTCTGTACTTGGTGTAACGCTCGTTTCAGATGTTCTTATCGTTCAGTGGGTAACGTTGAACCGGATCCAGGACTCTTCCAACCGATTCTGTCATAATGTGATTACAGTATTACTGTTTGGATATTCATCAAAATAACAATAAAAAATGTTATACAGTGTTGGATAGATGTGTGAGATGAAGTCGCACGGTGTTGATACCCAATGACGAACGATAACAATCGGACGACGGAATCGGATGACGGACGAATCGACGGAATGCGCCGACGCATTTTAGGAGCGACTGCCGGCGGGATTTCTCTCGCCGCGCTGAACGGAGTCGGCACCGTCGGTGCGAGCGAAGACGAAGGCGAAACGGTCACACTCATTTACGATACGCACTTCGAAGGTCGGTTCGGTGACGAAGACGAGGCGAACATTGCTCGCTATCAGACCAAGGTCGAAGAGTTGCGCAACCAATACGAAAACACGCTGTTCGTCGGCGGTGGAGACGACCTTTCCCCATCCGTCGAAGGCGCACTGTTCGAGGGCGAACACATTATCGAAGCGCTCAACGAAATGGAACTCGACGTCAACGGCATCAGCCACCACGACTTCGACTTCGGTGCAGACGTGGCAGAGCAGCGATTCGAAGAGAGCGATTTCCCGTGGGTGAACGCTCAACTGCATATCGACGGCGACCCGATACCGGAAGCAGAGCGGTGGACCACTATCGACGCCGGCGGATTGACCGTCGGCTTCTTTTCAGCCGCCCGTGAAGACTTTTACTCGGTAACTGACTATCCGGAAGAGTACGATCTCCTCAGTAAGGTAGAAGGTGCAGAAGCGGCGGTCGAGGCACTCACCGACGAAGGAGCAGACATCATTATCGGTGCCGGTCGGGTTCCGCGAGGCGAGAAGTTCAACCTCCCCGAGCAAGTCGACGGAATCGACGCGTTGCTCGGTTCCTCGGGCGACGTCGATCCCGGCGACGAAGACCCGACGATGGTGGACGGAACGATCGTTAGCCGCGTCGGAAAGGAGTTCGATCACCTCGGAGCCCTTACCGTCGACGCCAACGGCGACTTCGTCGAATGGGAACGGGTCGACATCGGTTCCGACGTCGAGCCGGATCCGGACGTACAAGCGGTCGTCGACCGGTGGATGGACGAACTCGACGACGAACTCGGTGGCGAGGCGTTTACGGTCGACAGGTTACTCGACACCGATATGGGCGTCAATTACGGGAGAGAGAGTTTCATGGGGAACCTGATCTGTGATGCGTTCTTGGACAAAATGGGTGGCGACGTCGCGATCCAGAATTCGGGCGGTATCCGATCGGGCGAACAGTACGGCCCCGGATCGATTACCGGCCGAGATATCATGGACATCCTGCCGTTCCCGAACACCCTCGTCAAAATCGAACTCACCGGCGAAACGTTGATTGAGTGGCTCGGGAGACAGGCGCAACCGGGATTCCCCGAAACGAACTTTGGTGCAGAGCCGGCAAAACAGGTCGGCGGCGTGCAGTACGAGTACAACTCCCACGAAGTCACTAACGATGAGGACGACTGGGACCTGTACTACCGTCCCGAAATTAGCAACGTCTACGTGCAGGGGGAACCGATTCAGGAAGACGAGTATTACGAGGTCGTGACGACCGATCACCTGCTCGGGGCCAGAGACGTCCTCGAGGGAGCAAACGTGGTCGATCAGACGACCGATTTACTCGGCGAGATCGTCCTCGAATACCTCGAAGAGAAGGGAACCGTAGAGCCGCGACAGGGGAACCGAATTCTGCGGGTCGATGCGGAAATAGGACACCCGACGGATTTCGAGGTCGACGGTCAACAGGTGACGTTCACGTTTGAACGTCCCGACCCGGCGCTCTCGATCTATCCGGACAGCTTTTACGCCGTTACCGAACACCACGACGATATTCGTGCAGAAACCGTCACCGCGACTGAAGACGAGATCGAGGTGGTCTTTTCGTCGCCGATCCTCACGGCCATGCGAACCGGTCCTTCGGACGCGAATATCCGCGTCTTCGGTGGATTCGAACCCGACGACGAGTACTACGGGTACGAGGATGAAGACGGAACCCTTCGGGAACTACCGGTTTCGGGTGAGTGGGAGTACTTCGTTCTCAAGGGGACCATCGATACGCCCTGGAACCGGTACTGAAGTCACACGATGTGACCTCGTCGAGTCGACTCCCGCCGGAAGGTCGGGAAAAGACGTCGCGGTACAACATCTCGGCAGTATTTTAGGGGTCGACTGTGTACCGAGAGGACATGGGAAGACCGACTTACGACTTCGAGGGAACGACGGTAGTCATAACCGGTGGCTCGTCCGGGATCGGGCGCGAGATCGCGCTCCGGTTTGCGAAAGCGGGTGCAACGGTACTCAACGGAGACATCGATCGGGAACCAAAAGACGCGACGACACCGACCGACGTGGTAATCGACGAACAGTACGGGGACGGTGAGTACGTTTCGACGGACGTCACCGAACGGGAAGACATCGTGGAGTTAGTTGAACGTGCACACGAGTTCGGTGGTGTTGACGTGATGATCAACAACGCCGGTCTCCAGATTCCGAAACCGATGAGCGATGTGACGCCTACCGAGTTCGATCGAATCCACGGAGTTAACTCGAAAGGAACGTTCTTCGGAACACAAGTCGCCGCAGCGGATATGATCGACCGCGAGGATCCCGGCGTCATCGTCAACACGGCATCGATTAGCTCCGACCTCGCACAGCGTGAGCAAGTCCAGTACGATTCGTCGAAAGGTTCGGTGAAGATGATCACCCGCGGGGCAGCTCTCGAGTACGCGGACGACGGCATTCGCGTCAATGGTGTCGCACCGGGCCAGATCGCGACGGAGTTCACGGAGGGGTGGAAAGACCAGGCGGAAGAAATGGTCGCCGAAGACGAACTACTCAAACCGGTTCCTCTCGGCCGCGCCGGAACGCCCGAAGACGTGGCGGGGGCGTACCTCTTTTTGGCTAGCGACGACGGGGCGTACGTTACGGGTGAGCTACTTCACGTAGACGGTGGGTGGCAAGTGTGTTGAGGGTCGCGTTTGGTTTGTCCCAGCGTGCCAGACACGAAGGGTCAATGCCACGATTTAGCGGTTGATGGTTTACGTCGCTAGAATGGATTGAAAACAAAGAGTTGTCCTATTTTATCACACAGAGTATATATTTAGAAGGGTTTCGATTCCCATGTTTTTCGGATCGGAACCGGATTCCAGTTCGGCGGAGGTCGGTTGAAGATGGTTCACCCACCGACGAGAACACGGCATCGTCGAGGGCATGTTTCTCAGTGAGCGTACGGGGATGGTTCTGTTGGTACGACCGTATTCGTGAGGCATAGCGCATCTGAAGGGGTCGGTTCGTTTTTGATTAGCAGCGGTGTACAGTCAACAGCGATGTTCGCCGAGTTGAATCACTGTCTCGCCGAACGCGACGTGATTCGGGGCCTCGTCGACTGTCGACGGCGGATCGGATTTGCGAACTCAATCGTGAACCGCCTTCCGATCACTTCTACACTATATATGTCTTTTTCTCGAGTTGTATTCGGAGGAGATAGGTCGGTGAGGGAGATTGAATATCGAGCACCACCAGTCGAGGCGATATCCGTTCTCGCTTCACGAAACAGCACCTCTGGAACAATATCACAAATTAATCACATCGCTTTCGTCGGGTCCCACCGTCAAGAGAGCCGCCGAGGTAAGGAACGAGTTTTTCCCGGGAGAAAACTCGCCGGCAGAACACGTGAGTCCTTTGTGCCCACGGATCATACGACGGACCACTCACCCGCTGATTGGCCAGTCGTGGATCGGTCGGCTCAATCGAAGTGAAACGTCTCGACGGACCGGACCGCGTAATACGCCGATAGCACGCCGAGGAGACCGGCTGCGAGGGCCGTCAGCACCGTTCCGCTCAGAGCGATAACGAACGAAGAGGTGCCGAGCAGCGACGCGAACGCGTCGGCGACGAACGAGACGTGGCCGAGCAGCGCCGGCAGAGCCACGACGAACAACACCACGGAGTAAACGGTGAACGCGAGCATACTCGGAACGATCGCCTTCCGGCTTCGAGAGACGCTGACCGCTTCGAAGCGCGGAAATGCCGCACCGATACCCGTCGCGATCGGGCCGGCACAGAGCGCCAGCACGAGTCCGCTCAGAGCGAGGGTGAGGACCGACGCGACGGAGTGGGGACTGGCCAGACCGACACCGACCGTCGCGAGGACAGTTACCGGTGCCACGAGCAGCGTTCCGGCGACGACGTGGCCACCGACGAGCGTTCGGCCGGGAGCACCACCCAACAGCGTCGCCGGGAGCACGGCACCCTCGTTCCCGACGACGTTGAGCGTGAACAGCGAGCCCGCGATCCACGCTCCACAGAGAACGATCCACAGTGGAAACGTGCTCCCGACGGTTCCGGTCTGGAAGACCGTCATGATTGGACTGATCAACACGATGAGCGGGTAGAGAACGAACGACAGCGCGATCGGCGCTCGGCGCGCACGTTTCCAGTCCGCTAGCACGACGCCGACCACCGGCCGCGGAAGGAGGGTCGAGAGGCGTGGTTCACCGGCCGCCGCTGCCGTCGTTCCCGTTACCTCATGCTCGATATGGACGCCGTCAGCGTACCAGAGCCATTCGGCGAGCCGTGGGAGGAGAACTCCGCTCGCAAGGACGAACAACACACTCGAGAGAACGGCCCCGACACTCCGACCGATCGACGCCTCCGAAACAGTGCCGAGGAGGACGAGATCGCCGTACCAGCCGACCGGCGTGGGCTCGAGGATTCGAAACAGCGGCTCGAGCACGCTGGCGAAGTTCTGTGAGATGATGAGCCAGAAGTACGCGATTCCGAGCACTCCGAAGAGCACGGTTCGCAGTCGCGTCGCAAGCTTCGACCGGACGCCGGTGTTCCTGACGAGGAGCGCCACCAGAAAGCCAAGCGCCAGCGCCGTCGTCAGCGTAAGACAGACGGCGAGGAATCCGAGCGGAGCCAGAACGACGGATCGGGCCCCTGCAGCGAACGCGAGCGCTCCGACGCTGCTGGCCAGAACCGCGACCCCGCCCCACAGAACGTACTCGGCGAACAGGAGACCGCCCAACAGTTCGCGGTGTGAGACGGTCGTCAGGAGGCCGTCGAGTCGATCCGGTCGAAGTGCCGTCGCGTACGCACGATAGCCGCCGAACCCCGCGACGGACAGCCACAGGTAAATACTGCCCATCCGGACCCACTCGAGTGGCATCTCGATGCCGCCGGATGCAATTTCCCGCCCGAAAAAGTAGAGCCCGACCATTCCCAGCATCGAGAGCGGGACGAAGAACAGGCCGGTAAGCGTGATCGCGATCAGCTGGCCGGTGTTTCCCTTCAGGACTCGCCAGCGTCGTCGAAGTTCGATTCGGCCGATCTCCGTCACGTGGGTCCACTGTCTCATCGTTGTTCCGCCGGTGCCGCGTGGTCAGTCGTCACCGCGAGAAACACGTCCTCGAGCGTCGATCCGGCTTCGGCGCCCTCGACCTGCCTGGTCAACTCGTCGGGAGCCCCTTCGGTGACGAGTCGGCCGTCGTACAGCACGCCGACAGTATCGGCGAGTTCCTCGACGACCGGAAGGATATGCGTCGAGAGAAAGACCGTGTGCCCCTCAGCGGCCATCTCCGCGATGGCGTCCATGACCGTCCGTGCAGCCCGTGGATCGAGTCCGCTCGTGGGTTCGTCGAGAAAGACGACGTCGGGTTCGTGCAACAGCGCCTGGATGAGGCCGACCTTCTGGCGCATCCCCTTCGAGTAGTCTTCGATCCGCTTGCCGGCATCGGTCGCCAGTCCGAAGCGCTCGAGCCACGCGTCGATGCGTCGACTTGCCTCCTTGGCCGGGATATCGCGGAGACGTGCGAAGTACTCCAGTTGCTCGAGGCCTGAGAGTTCGTCGAACAGCGGCGGCTCCTCCGGCAGATAGCCGATCGAGGAACGGACGGCGTCGCGGTCGCTGACGGGGTTGCCCGCGATCAACGCCTCGCCCGACGTCGGCCGCGTCAGCGTCGTCAGTACTCGCATCGTCGTCGTCTTTCCCGCGCCGTTGGGACCCAGGAAGCCGTAGACGGTCCCGCGCTCGACGGCGAGATCGACACCGTCGACGGCCGTCGTGGTGCCGAATCGCTTCGTCAATCCGTTGGCTTCGATCGCCAGTGCCAGTGATGGAGCGGACATCAGGAACTATCTATTAGATTAGAGATGTTTTGGTACTTAACTTTTGATAGATAGAGATCCACTATGAGGTGTGAACGAGGTGGGTGGTCCAGCGACGAACGTCCTCGCGGCTCGAGAGTACTATACGTTCACGGACCCCTACGATCGATCGAATACACCGTCGTCTCGGCCCACGTTCGGCCTCGATGACGGTGAAACCGACGGAATCGTCCTCGCGAACACACTCGACGTCGACGGGTTCCTGACCGACGAGTTCGGTGGAACGAATTTTGCGCTGATTCATGCCGTGTTGCAGGCCTCGCGAATCGTTCCCACGCCACGACTCATTGTGATTACGCCCGGAACAGCCATATGTCCGACAACCAGCCCGAACGTTGCTGGCAACGATCAGCTCGCACCGCAGTTGGGCCAATAATCCGTACGTTGCTCAGCTACGGGAACTTCTCGAGTGATTGGAGTGGACAACTGCACGGGAGTTGGTGCTGAATGTCTTTATTTTGGGAAATTACAGTGGCGAAGGACTCCCCAACGGAGGACCCTCGGCTGATTTGCTATCTGGTGATTTTGGCGCCGTTCACTTCTCGGATTCGAATCCCCAGTCACGAAGACGATCGGCAACCTCGTCGACGTTGTGCATCGCCGCTTCGTAGGCCGCCTCCCGAACGTCGGTCTTCGACACGTCCGTACCGAGTTCCTCGCTTACCGCATCGACGAACTCCCCTTCCGCATCGACCAGATAATCTCGAAGGTAGAACTGCACCATCTCGCGGTCTTGTTTGACGTTATCGCGGACGTACACCCAGGGGACGCCGTTGTCATCGGCCCCCGCCTGAGGCGGTTCACTAACGATTTTTTCACTCGAGTCCGCGTCCGACTCAGTGCTCGCATCGCCTGTCTCGGTCGTTTCGGCAGTTTCAGTCACATCGGCTGCGTCCGTCGAATCCGCTGTCGTGTCCGCGGCCTGATCAGCCGTTGACTGTTCCGATTCCGGGCCGGAATCGGACACACTGCCCGTTTCGTCCGTCGTCTCCTCGCCGCCCGACTCGTCGCTTTCCTCCTGGACGACGTCCGCGAACGGATCGCTTCCGGAGCCTTTCTTCATAGGCCACCCACCTCCTCGATCGTCGCCGCCAGTTCGTCGATCTTTTCGAGCGTCTCCATCTCGTGATCGCGTTGCCGGTCTCGGTGTTCCGTAACGTAGTGTCGCGGCGTACACTGCTGGTCCCAGCAGCCCTCGAAGAGCGAGGATCGATCACGGAGTGCAACCGGTGCGGGATAGCCGCGGTCTCGAATCTCGGTGAGATAGCGCTCCTGATCGGACGTCCGACCGATACCGTTCGGAACCGCAGAGAGCACGCCGATTTCTGCCTCGAGGCGATCCTCCAATCCGTCGACGAGTTCCTCGAGTCCGAGTACGCTCTGCATTCCTTTCCCCGTCGGCTCGACCGGGATCACCAGGCTTCGCGTCGCGGACACGGCGTTGTAGAGATGCGGGCCCGCAGTCGCCGGCGGGTCGATGACGATCACGTCGTACTCCTGTGGAACACCGGCCTCCAGCAGCACCTGTCGGAGTCTGTCGTACGGATCGAACTCGTCTCCCTCGCCCAGATCGTCGGCCATCCGCTGAGCGCGCGTCAACAACTCTTCCAGGTTCTCGAGCATGTTGTGACTCGGTAGCAGATCGAAGCCGTAGTCGGTCTCGAGAATGAGATCCTGAAGCGGCCCCTTCGGACGATCGATCATATGGCGGACGATATTGTCGGCCTGACTGTCGTCCCGGGGTGCGTCGACGTCGAGGAGGTACGTAAGCGAGCCGTTTTGCTGGTCCATATCGATCGCGAGGACGTCGAGTCCGTGACTGGCGTGGGTCTCGAGCAACGCCGCACCGACCGTCGTCTTTCCGACGCCGCCGGCCTCCGAATAGGTCGTATACGTGAGCATACGAACCAGTTAGTCTCCCCGAATATAATTCTTCGTCATACGAATCGGGAAGGCTAACTGGTTAGCCTAACCAATAGTCCGTGAGTGGTTGCTATTTGCGAGTGACCAGCCCCCTTCCCGACCAGATTTCTCGGCCAGCATAGATCTGTAGTCGTTCGGAATAGGACACCAATACAGACCAGACCATTAGCCTAATTGGTTAGTCTAACTCATACGGAAGAAGAGAAACTAATTCAGCTGGAGCTTTTGGATGGCCTAACAGAATAGCCTAACCGATTCGGTCGGTCGACTAGGTACTCCGGTCGAACGACCCCGCCGATAGCCCCTGACCCAGAACGGTGCTGTTTGAATCCGACCGTAATTGCGGACAAACGCAACGGCAGCCCTGTCGTTGTAGTCGCGGTCCGGAAGTAAAGCCCCCATCTTGCGCAATACGCCTATAAAATTAGCTAGACTTTTTCCCCATCCAAATGGCTTTTCTCATTGGCCTAATCGGTCAGCCTAACCAACAACCACGTTCCAGCCAGAATTCCCAGTGGTTGTGCCCAGTCAAGCCTTTCCAGATAATCTAACTGAGTGGCCTATCCAAATAGCATGCCCACACCATTCATCAGAATAGACTTAATCTCCAGCCCCAGTTCGTCCAGGCACTATTGAACCAACCATACAGCCTAACTGATTAGACTACACCAGTAGCCTAACTCACAACCCCATATAGATAGACAGAAGGGTTGCTTGGAGATCCTGTCCACAACTGCTAACCTAACCGAAGAGCCTACCCAATTAGACTAGTCAACTAGACCACCCGACAGACTGGCTAAGAAGAGCTACAAAGCACAGTCGGCACCCTTTGCCCGCTCCGCCAACCACCAATTTAGCCTAACGAATTAGTATAACCGTAAGACCTAATCGACGATTTGAACCCGCGGAGCTAATCGTCTCCATTGTCTTGATACGCCACGGCCACCACTGTATGTTACACGCGGGAGATCGCTTGTCCCATCGCAGAATAGATTCGATACGTTCGTGGCCACTGCTCGAACTCTCGAGCGAACAAAAACTACGACTGGATCAGTACTCGTGTTGCGCTCGTTGGAGAGTTGCCAGATACCGGTACCGATGTACTCGAGCGTGCCACCCTGTGGTCGTTCGAACGGGGCAAGGAAGCGGAAGACTGTCGTCTTCCCGACGCCGGGCAATCCGATAATCGCCACGAGTTCCCCCAGTCCGACGGTTATTGGTAATTTCCATTACAATTTTGGATGAAGTGCGAATCACTGATCCTATCCGCTAGAGAGATACTACAGGAGAGTTCAGTAACAAATATGACCGAGATCTTTCATAGATTCGAGTCAGTCATAATCCCATATATTTAATACCCTATTTTTCGTATAGCAGTGTATGTACGATTTAACTGGATTTCAGCGCGACCTATTGTATGTGACAGCCGGCTTGGATGAGCCACACGGTCTCGCAATCAAAGAGGAACTCGAGGACTACTACGAATCCGAGATTCACCACGGACGACTGTATCCGAATCTGGATACGCTCGTCGACAAAGGACTCCTCGAGAAAGGGGAGATGGACCGACGAACGAACGTGTACGCGGTGACGCGACGCGGACGTCGGGAAATCGAAGCGCGACGCGACTGGGAAGCACAGTACGTCGACGACCTCCTCGCAGAGTGACGACAGACTGAACGGGATGACGGATACGGCCGATACCGAGGAGCATCCTGCCCGTCTCCCGGGCAGCAAATATAGTGGACGGTGCAGTAGACCGTATCAGTTTTCTTCGCCGGTCTCGAGTTCGAACTGCTCGTTCTCGGAGACGGCGTTGAGAACAATACTGGTGTTCGACTGATTGATATCGGGATCGGTGATCAGCGTCTTGATCTGATCGTTCATATCGTCTGTGTCCTGGAACTTGCCGATGGCAATGACGTCGTAGTCGCCGGTAACCTCGTAGACGGAGATCATTTGCCGATGCTCACGGAGGGTTTCGGTAATTTCGGGAAGCGCATTACCCTCGGCCTTGAACTGCATGACCGCAGTCACGTCGTAGCCGACCGCATCGTAGTTGACCTTCGGCGTATAGCCCTCGATTACGCCCTCATCCTCGAGGTCAGAGAGGTGATTAGAGACGGTGGTGACGGAGACATCGAGTTCCTCAGCGAGGCTGCGAAGGCTCGATCGGCCGTTATCTAACAGTTCATTGATCAGGTCTGAGTCCAGATGTTCGTAGGTCATTGAGTACCGCAACTCACGCCGCCTACTAGAAGTTTACGAATATCCAGTTTCTTCTTCGTCTAATAGAGGGTTGCAGTCACGGGGTGCGAGAGGATTGGATACTCGCTACGACGGCAACCGTTTGTCGTCGAACAACACCGGAGTTTCGCTCGAAAAACAGCCTATAGTCAGGGCCGTTTCAACTATACATCAGCAGAATTTCGTCAGCGACGAGTTCGCAGCGACTGACTCGACGCCTACTGCGAGAGGAGCCGTAACGCAAACTACGAGCGAGCTCCGACCGTTCGCGGCGGAAACAGTTCTCGATCTTCACCGGAACGGCAACTCGAGTTCCCATAATCGCTGTCAGAAGTAGTTGCTCAAATTTCTGAGTGTATTAGTAAATCAGGCCAATGATGATTTTATTCAAGAGTATAACAAGATCCCGTTAGCGAAGATGAAAAGGTGCCGGTACCACGCCTTCGAGCGGCGATTCCGTAAAACGGTGTCGCGACGGTTTCACTAAGTTCGAGGCCGAGCAACGAACGACCGATAACTAGCTTATCAGGCCCGGTACGGGCAAATCGATCGAACAAACGATACTCGGATCTGGCAGCCCACAACGAGTACGAATCGCCCTGTAGTGTCAACTAATACGGTTCCCGCACTGACTACGGACCTATCGTACAGTCGGGTATGCAGTGACGTTCAGTGGCCCTTATAACTGCCGACCGTTTCCGAACCGAACTGCCCCCGATACGTTAAAAACAGATTTGGGCCCGTGGAACACCAATTATATGAACCGTTTACTGGCTAACGACAATGAATAGTAACTCCACAGTATGTTGATTTGGTGAGTGGTTACTTCTGATTGGTCCGAGAGTAGTGTGTGGAGCCATTCGTTGAAAAGGGCCCGCAAAACGCTGCGACGACGATAGCGGACCGATTCCGGAAAGCCGACGCGACTTAGCGATCGAACCGGGTCGGTGAAAACGGCTCGAGGTTGAGATCCGTCCACGTCCCCTCGACAACGTACTCGCTGAGCGCACGACCGATCGCCGGTGCGAGCATGAACCCGTGACCGTTGAACCCTGTCGCGACGATCAGTCCCTCATCATCGTCGACCGAAACGGGGCCGACAAGCGGAAGCCCGTCGGGTGTAACGCCTTTGAGTCCGGCCCAACCAGTTGCAATCTGGAGATCTTCGAGGCCGGTAGTCCGCTCGAGCAAGAACTCCGACACTGCCGCGCTGAAAGCGTAATCGTGGGACTTGTTGTAGCTCTGGATATCCGCCGGCGCGTCAGCCGTCGGATGCTGTCCGCTGACGAGTAACGAGGAGCCACCTTCCGGGCGAAAGAACATCTTTCGCTGCAAATCGATCACGAACGGATCGTCTTCGGTGATTTCGGTATGGTGGTCCGTCACGACGATTTGAATGCGGGTCGGATCGACCGGCAGTGAGAGCCTCATCGTAGAGAATAATCGCTCCGACCAGACACCGCCAGCGACGATAACGTGTTCGGCGCTGATTTCGTCGTTTCCGACGATCACGCTCGTTTCACCCGTAGCGTTCGTTCGAACGCCGGTAACCGGTGTCTGTTCGCGGACAGTGGCGCCCGCTTCTCGCGTACGGTCGGACAACCATCTCGTGACGGTGTGAGGCTCAACAACGCCATCGGTCGGGCAGTAGTTTGCCACGACAATATCGTCAGGTCGGAGATAGGAGACGTACTCCGTGAGCGTCTCCGGGGCGAGTTCCCGTACATCGAGACCGAGTTGACGCTGTCTCTTCGCGTTCGTTCGAAGGCGGGCCGCCTCTTCGTCCGTCCGCGCAAGAAGAAGGTAACCGTTCTGGGAAAACGTAACGCGGTCCGTTTCCTCCGCGAACCGTCCGAACTGCTCGACGCTTTCCATCGCGAGTCGGACCTCGAGTTCGGTCGCAAATTGCTGTCTGATACCGCCAGCGGATCGACCGGTCGACCGGCCACCGATGCGGTCGGCCTCGAACAGCGCGACGTCGAGATCCGTCCGCGTCGAGAGATGATAGGCGGTACTGATACCGACGATACCACCGCCGACGAGGATTACGTCGTAGGTTTCTCGAGTCATGGTTCTCGCATAGTTGTTGAACGGGCTCCGTTCGCGAAACGGGGCGTGGCGTACGCGCGCTCCTCGAACGACTGGCGTCGATCAGGCACCTTCGATCACCCCGAGTCGGCCGCTGACGCCGAACTCTTCGTCTATCCAACCGGCCCGTTCTGGAAACGGCTGTGGCCACCGTCGGAGAGGGATCCGGGCCGCTGTTCGATCGAAGTCCGTCGTCTCGAGGAGAAATCCCCACGGAAGTGCACCGAATCGGTCCAGCCGTTCCGTCAGCCACTCGTTCTCCGGAAGCGGTGCCGTTATCGTTACCGGCGACCCCTCGAACGTCCCGACTTCGAGGTTCAGATCGGCGTCAGTCCACCGGGTGACGGACTCGAGATCGAAGTACCGTTCGTACTCGGCGATCGCCTGTTCGAGGTCGGAAACGCCGAGGAGTACCGAGTGAACGCCGGTCAGTTCCGTTCCGCGGACGGAGTCGCTCGAGGGGACACGCCGCGACCGCGGCGTTCGGTCGGCGATGAGAAACGGGTACCGCGTTCCGGGAACGCAGTCCCCGAGAAACGCACACTCCCACGTCGCCAGTTCGCCATCGTCCGTCCGCCGTTCCATTGCGACGGGGCCCTCGACCGAGAGGCCGCTACTTCTGAGGCGTTCGGCCGCTGTCTCGAGAGCCGTCGTCCGGACGGCCCATCCGCAGGGTCCCGCCGTCTCGCCGATCAATCGTTCACGCCGCGGCGGCGTCTGGTCCGGTTCGACGGTCGAGAGTAGTTCGAGATAGCTACCGTCGTCGAACCCAACGATCGCGTTGTGCGTGACACCGTTTGCGTGGACACCGCCGTACTCAGGGGCGAGTCCCAAAGCAGCAAACTGGTCGCTCATCGACTCGAGGTCCCGCCCGGCGAAGATTGCGTGATCGAACTGGAACGCGCTGAATCCGCCGTCCATACGTCACTCTGTGGCCGGGAGAAGATAAATCCACACGATTATCCGACGACGCGCCGGATATGTGGCGGCTCCGAGGAGCGGTACGTATACGTGGATACGATCCATCTCGGTACCCATGTCGAGCGCGGATACCGGCTCCATCGTTACCGTAACCGGAAGGATCGATCCAGACGAACTCGGAACGACGCTGCCACACGAGCACGTCTTCTTCGACGGGGCCGACGCACTGTTCGTCGAACCCGAATCTGCGGCCGAACGAGCGATCGCCCGACAGGGCGTCTCGATCGAGCACCTCTCGTGGCTCCGACGGCATCCAGCCAGCACTCGGGACAACCTTCGCGCAACGGCCACTGAGCAACTCGTCGACGAACTCCAGCAGTTCTCGCGGGCAGGCGGTGACGCAGTCGTCGACGTGACGCCGAAACGACTCGGCGAGAATCCCGCTGGTGTTCGGACAATCGCCGAAGCGACCGGTCTCACGATCGTCCACGGAACGGGCTACTACGTAGAGGGAGCACACCCGAACGCTCTTACGGATCGCACCGTGGACGCGATCGCCGATGAGTTCGTTCGAGACGTCCGCGACGGTATCAACGACACCGACGTCCGGGCGGGAATTATCGGCGAAATCGGCGTGAGTGGTCGGATCCACGACGACGAGGAGAAGGTGCTTCGAGCGGCCGCACGAGCGGCAACGCACACCGGTGCGCCGCTGACGATCCATCCGCCGGGGAAGACCCCGTACAGCCAACGCGACCGAACGTATCCGACGTCGCGGTGGGGCCTCGAGATTCTGGACATCGTCGAAGCGGAAGGGATCGCGCCCGAACGAGTCGTCATCGGGCACGTGGACCGATCGCTTTACGCGGATCTCGAGTATCAGAAACGGGTTGCAGGCCGCGGGGCGTTCCTCGAGTACGACCTGTTCGGGCGCCACGCCTATCTCGAGGCCATCGAAGACGGATACCCGTCCGATACGTGGCGCGTCGAGTCCATTCGCGAACTGATCGATGCCGGCTATCTCGAGCAGCTTTTGCTCTCCCAGGACGTCGCAACGAAGACGAGCAGAGTTTCCTACGGCGGGGACGGCTACGCCCACATTCTGGAGACGATCGTTCCGATGATGCGTCACCGCGGGATCAGCGAGGAGGAGATTTCGACCGTGCTCGAGGCGAACCCGAAGCGGCTGTTGACGTTCGCGGAGTGAGGCGGTCGCTGGAAATCATTGCCGAAACAACTACTCGTCAGCCTGCAGTGGTGTCGTCTGAGACGGCAACATTTAGGTATTTCAGCCCGTGGTCTCCGTATGTCTCGATCGACGGTTTGCCTTACGTGTGACTTCGATGCGGTATCGCCGTGGCTCCATCTATTCGACGGCCAGGAGAGTCCGACGAAATTGTCGCGGGGGCTCTTCGGCGTCGATTACGGGACGCCGCGGCTGTTAGAACTGTTCGACCAGCACGATATCGAGGCCACGTGGTTCGTCCCGGGGCACACGATAGCGAGTTTTCCCGACGCGTGCGAAGCGGTCTGGTCACGCGGACACGACATCCAGCATCACGGCTGGACCCACCGGCCGCTGTCGAGTTACGAAACCGAAGCCGAAGAGCGGAGCGATATCGAACGCGGGATCGAGAGCATCGAAACGCTCACCGGCCGACGACCGATCGGGTTTCGCTCACCGTCGTGGGACTTCTCACCGCGGACGCTTTCGATCCTTCGCGATCTCGGATTCGAGTGGGATTCGAGTCAGATGGGGGCAGATTTTCACCCGTACAGACTCCGCACCGGATGGGAAGCTCCGCTCGACCAACCGTTTGATAGAGGTGAGCCGACCGACATCGTCGAGCTACCGGTCTCGTGGCAACGCGACGACTTCCCGCCGTTCGCGTACCGACGCGGACAGGGGTTCGTCACCGAACGATCGGTATTCGATCAGTGGCTAACGCAGTTCGAATGGATGCACGAGCACATTGACGACGGCGTGTTCGTCCTCACGATTCATCCGCAGGTCAGCGGCCAATCGCATCGGTTAACAAATCTCGATCAGTTGCTCGAGTCGCTGAAAGAGTTCTCGAACGTCGATTTCCGGACGCTTTCGAGTGTCGCCGCCGAGTTCGTCGATAACTGAAACGGGATCGTTGAGGGGGCAATCGAGCGTCAGGAAACGAGACGGCCGATGGTTACTCGGTCGGCGTCTCCTCGGCGTATCGATGGCAGGCGACGAAGCGAGCCTCGGTCCCGTTGGTGGAATCGACCTCGTAACTCGGTACATCTCGAGCGCAGACGCTGGGCGCTACGAACGACTCTGAGAGGAGTTCGGCGGCGCGGTCGGGCTCCCCGTCGGCAAACAGTTCGAGCGCCCGCTCGACGCTTTCGTCGGCGGCCGCAGGTAGATCGACATCGTTGAGGAATTGACGTCTGAGCGCTTCCGGTGGTGACGGTTCGACGAGCTGGCGATCGATCGTACGGATGAGTTCCCGTAAGGCGGCCCATTCCGCATCGCTGAAGTCGTACGCATCGGGTGCGATTAATTCTGGACACCGCGTTCGGAATCGGCAGCCGCTCGGTGGATTGACGGGACTCGGGAGATCGCCGCCGAGCGTCTCTCGCTCGCTTCGCTTTCTCGGATCCGGAACCGGAATCGAATCGAGCAAGGCCTTCGTGTACGGGTGTTTCGGATTTTCGTACACCGCTTCCTTGTTACCCAGTTCGACGATCTTTCCGAGGTACATGACGGCGACGCGATCGCTGATCTGGCGAATGACGCTCAGATCGTGGGCGATAAACAGGTAGGTGAGCCCGAACTCCTCCTGAAGTTCAGTCATCGTGTTCAACACCTGGGCCTGAATCGAAACATCGAGCGAGGCCACCGGTTCATCACAGATGATGAGATCCGGATCGAGCGCGAGTGCTCTGGCCAGATTGACTCGCTGTCGTTGCCCGCCGGAGAACTCGTGTGGATAGCGATTGTAGTGGTCCGAATCGAGTCCAACTCGCTCGAGGAGTTCACGAGCCCTGGTTTCTCTGCCCTCGTCGTCGAGTAGACCGTGTGTTTTCAACGGTTCCTCGACGATCTGTCCGATCTTCTGTCTCGGATTCAGCGAGGACTGTGGGTCCTGAAACACCATCTGCATGTTCCGTCGCTGCTGGCGAAGATCTTCGCCGCCGAGTGTCGTGATATCTCTCCCCTCGAACTCGATCGACCCGCTCGAGGGCTCGAGCAGCCGAAGGATCGTTCGTGCGAGCGTGCTCTTCCCGCATCCGGATTCGCCGACGAGACCGAGCGTCTCACCGCGCCGAATCTCGAAGGAAACGTCGTCGACCGCCTTGAGGTACTCTCGACCGTACCCGACGGAGGGAACGCGTCCATCCCACGAGACGTTCAGTCCGGAGAACAATCCGCTTTCGACCGGGAAGTGTTTGCTCAACCCGTCTACCTTGAGCAAGACGTCGTCGGTCGAGTCGGTCGTGCCGGTAGCCGTCCCGGAGTGGCGGTTCGCGTCGCCAGTTTCGAACTCTCCGCTCGCCGTCATCAGTCGTCACCTCCGACGGATTCCACCGTCTCTGCAGGAACCCGCTCGCCGTTCTCATCGACGACGAGTGGTGGACTGTCGTCGTAGTCTGCGTCGAAGACATCGTATTTCAGACACGCGGCGTTTTGACCGTCGTCGATCTCTCTGAGGTCCGGATGGACGCTCATACAGACCTCGCGGGCGTCGGGACAGCGGGGGTGAAACCGACAGCCGCTGGGTGCGTTCATCCCGTCGGGCATGATCCCGCGAATCGGATCGAACTCACCCGTCGTCTCGTGCGGTTTGGGGATCGATCTGAGAAGCGCTTCCGTGTACGGATGTTTCGTCTCGTGGAAGAGTTCGTCGACGGGGGCCTGTTCGATCAGTTCGCCGAGATACATGACGTTCACCCGATCGCAGATCTCGGCGACGACGCCCATGTCGTGGGTGACCCAGATAAAACTCGTCTCGTACTCCGTTTTCAACTGCTCGATCAGGTCGAGTATCTGGCCTTCGACGGTGACGTCGAGCGCAGTCGTCGGTTCGTCCGCAATGATGAGATCGGGTTTGCAAGCCAGCGCCATCGCGATGAGGAC
Source organism: Natronorubrum halalkaliphilum (assembly GCF_009834785.1). Lineage (GTDB taxonomy): Archaea > Halobacteriota > Halobacteria > Halobacteriales > Natrialbaceae > Natronorubrum > Natronorubrum halalkaliphilum. The sequence goes on along the minus strand of NZ_WUYX01000003.1, from coordinate 20,024 downwards.
GCGCTGTCGCATGCCGCCGGAGAACTGGTGGGGGTACTCGTGGTATCGAGACTCCGCTTCCGGAATGCCGACCTCCCGAAGTAGTTCGATCGCTTCCGCTTTCGCTTCGGCGTTCGAAAGGTCCCGATTGATTTCGATGAACTCCCGGAGCTGGCTCCCGATGGTGAACACCGGATTCAGACTCTCCATCGGGTCCTGGAAGATGAGCGCGATCTCACGGCCCCGTATCTTCGATCGCATCTCCGCCTCCGAGAGCATCGCCTCGCCGTCGCGTACCTCGCCGTCGGGTCCCTGGGACCGGTCGAGAATGACGTGGCCCTTGTACGTGATCGTCCCGGAGACGATTTCGCCGGGTGAGGATATGAGCCGCATGATCGAGCGAATCGCGACGCTCTTTCCGGCACCCGACTCTCCGACGAGACCGAGGGTCTCTCCCCTGTGTACGTCGAAAGAGAGGTCGTCAACTGCCCGAACGATACCTTCCTCCGTAACGAACTGAGTCGTCACGTTCTGAACGCTGAGAAGTGGATCTTGAGTCATAGTTATCCGTTATTTCGTGGGTCGAGTGCGTCTCGGAGTCCGTCTCCGAGGAGATTGAATCCCATGACGGTTACGAGAATCGCGATTCCTGGGAAGATGCTAAACCAGGGGTTCGGGAGCATATACCCCCGCGAATCCGCGAGGATCTGGCCCCAAGACGGAGTCGGCGGTTGGACGCCGAATCCGAGGAACGAAAGTCCCGCAACGATGAGAATGTTCACGCCGATCTGGAGCGTTCCCTGGACCAGTACCGGGGCAAAGCTGTTCGGGATGATGTGTCTGGCCAGGATATGGCGATCCTTGACCCCGATGGCTTTTGCGGCTTCGATATACTCCTCTTCCCGTACCTTCAGCACCTCCGACCGAATGAGGCGTGCGAAAATCGGGACCGTCACGATACCAACGCCGACGATGGCGATCCAGAGATGACGTCCAAACGCGGACATGATCGCGATGACGAGAATAAGAAACGGAATCGCGTACACCGTTTCGACGGTTCGCTGGAGGATGTCATCGATCCAGCCGCCGTAGTATCCGGAGACCGCGCCGATGATCGTTCCGACGATCACGCCGAGTCCCGTCGCTACGACGCCAACCTGGATTGCGATCCGGGTGCCGTAAACGATGCGGACGAGGAGGTCCCGGCCACGCTGGTCCGTTCCGAGCGGGTGCGACCACGTCCCCGCACCGTAACTGTTTTCCAGTCCAACCGGCGGGAGCAACGCGGTCCCCTCGGCATCCCGTTCGGGGTGGTACCAGAACGTATCCGCGATGTAGTAGTTCAAAAGCTGCGAATCGACGTAGGTGACGATAGCAACGACCGAGACGACGCTGATGATGTACCAACCGAGGCGTGCCGTCCGGTCTCGCTTGATCTGGGCCAGCGTGTATCGCCACCCGGTGAGATCTCGGATTGATTCGTCCGCTTCACCGGCGGATGACGAGACCGGCTGATCGCCCATTTCCGCGGTTTCCGGGGGAGTTGCCATCAGTGATCACCTCCACCGTACGTGATACGGGGATCGAGATAGGCATAGAGCAAGTCGGTGATCAGTACGCCGACGACGAAGATGACGCCGAAAAACAGCGTCACCCCCATAATGAGCGGATAGTCCTGACTCTCGACAGCCGTGATTATCAACGTCCCCATCCCGTTAATGCTGAAAACGGTCTCGGTGAGCACGGCGCCACCGAGTGCCGTCGTCAACTGAATTCCGATGATCGTGACGACCGGGAGCTGCGCGTTTCGAAGCGCGTGTTTTCGCAGAACGGTCCGACTCGAGACGCCGTACGCCTGAGCGAGGGTGATATAGTCGCGATTGAGGACTTCGAGCATTGACGATCGTTGGATACGCATGATTGCAGCCGTCTGGAGTGTTCCGAGCGTGATCGTGGGTAACACGAGGTGGTACAACGACGATCCGAGGACTTCGATCCGGTTTGCTGCCTGTGGAACGTCGCTCGGATGCGCCCACGGCATAATCAGCCCGGAAGAGGGGAATACGTTGAGCTGATAGGCGAAGACGATGATGAGCATGAGGCCGATCCAGAACGAAGGCGTGCTGACGCCGATCAGAGCGATAATACGAGAGACGTGATCGGTCGCTTTGTTCTGTCGTCTCGCGGCGATCGCTCCGAGCGGAACGGCCATACTGATCGCCAGCGTGAAACTCGAGGCGACGAGGAGGAGGGTGACGGGAAGTCGTTCGAGAATTTTCTCCGTCACTGGAACTCCGTTGTAGTGGATACTGTTGCCGAGATCACCTTGTGCGACGCCCGCCATGTAATTGAAATACCGTTCGTACAGCGGCTGATCCAGCCCGTACCTGGACTGAACGGCGTCGATGGTCGCCTGGTCCGTCCCGGGGCCAAGCATGATTCGGACGGGATCACCGGGCATCGCATTCACGAGAAGAAACGTGATCGTGGCGATTCCGATTAGCATGAAAACCGACTGAAATAGTCGGCGAACAGTATATCCAATGAGACTCATGGTGTGAGGAGAGTATATTTGCTAGTCGAGGGTGACATTATTGTACGACGTGAGCAGACGCGGGTTAACGGGACCGATCGGGTGCGTCTCGAACTCCTGGACGTAGTTCTTCGCCGCATAGACGTTGTAGTAGTTGTACGAAGGTAAGTGGACTCGCTCCTCGAGAAGCGTCGTAATCGCGTCAATGTACAGTTCACGACGTTGGTCGACGTCGACCGTTTCTCTCGCCTGGGCGATCTGTTCTTGCACGTCGGGATCGCGATAGTAGACGCCCTGATTGACCTCCTCTGCTTCCTCGTGGAACAGGTTGTACATGAAGTCGTCGGGGTCGGCGTAGCGGATCCAGCCGAGGACGTAGATGTTGTAATCGTCCGCGTTTCCGGTGTAGGCGCGATCAAGTAACGACCCCCACTCGAGCCGTTCGACGTTCGCATCGTATCCCGCTTCCTGAAGGCCGTTGGCAATCGTCAGGCCGATCTCTTCGCGGTTGTCGTCCGGCGGAACGAGAATCGTCGCGGTCCAATCGTCGGGAACGTCGGCTTCGTCGAACAGTTCCTGAGCCCGGTCTAGATCTGGTTCGTGTGGGATCTCCGCCCACTCGTCGACCGGCATATCCCACTCTTCGGCCAAGTCGGTTGGTATCGGACTGTGCTGGCGCTCTCCGGCCGGTTCGATGTACCGTTCGACGGCCTGATCCATCGAAAACGTATAATCGATGGCTTCGCGGACGCGAGCGTCGGCCGTCGGTCCCTCGTTACAGTTGAACGCGACGTAGAAGTACCCGACGCTGGGTGAGTCGTAGATGGTCGTATCATCCATCTCGTCGACTGTCGACCAGAGCTGTGGCGGAACTGTTTCGATGACGTCTTTCGCTCCGGTTTCGATCTCCGTGATCCGGGTCGTCGACTCGTCGATCGGCTCGAATCGAACGCGTTCTAACGCCGGCAGTTCGTCGCCCCAGTAATCGTCCCACCGCTCGAGTTCGACGAAGTTCCCCTCCTCCCAATCGACGAACTGGAACGGACCGGAGCCGATGGGATCGCTGGTCCCGAACGCCTCAGGATCCGCCTCGCGGACGTCTTTGGGGACGACGTGGTGAGTCAGAACCTCCTCGAACATCGCGAACGGATTCTCGAGATCGACCTGGATCGTGTTTTCGTCGATGAGTTCCGTCGTTTCGATCGGCGAGAAGAGCGATGCGAGGGGCGTCCCTTCCTCAACCGGAGCCGTAATCGAGTATTCGACGTCCTCGGCGGTTACCGGATCGCCGTTGTGGAACTGAGCGTCGTCTCGCAATTCGATCGTGTATCTTGTATTGTCCCGTTCGATCTCGGGAGCGGCAGTCGCCAGTTCCGGTTCGACATCGTATCCTTCAGTGTACGTGTAAACTGAACTGTAGATCCGGTTTCCGACGATCGCGTCGGGGTTCGAGAACTGTTCGATAGGATCGAAGTGAACGGGACTCAACGCTTGACCGACGTTCAGTGTGGTCCGCTCTCCTGCACCGTCATCCGTCCCTGTGCATCCAGCGACTGTAAGTGAGACCGAAGCACCTGCTGTCGCCAGGAATGCCCTCCTGTCAATGTTTCCCATACGGGTTACAGTTGTGAGTTACATCCATAAATAGTTATTGGCCAGAGGGAATCATAGGATCTCATAAATAGGAACGGCAGTCGAGAATCGAATCAGAGGGAGACCGAGCCGAGTCGTCCGAAACTATTCAAATTCTCCGGCCGGTATTTGCGAGATATGACCCAGAATCACGGGTCTAACGGGCGTACAACTATAAGAACGTACAAGCACCGACCCAAGCATTTAATACCTGTTCATCAATATGGCCTCTCATGGCCGATCCAGCCGATACCTACTGGTTAGAGAATCTAACGTGGGAAGAAACAGAGAACGCATTGCAGACAGCTGACATGGCCGTACTTCCGTGTGGAAGTACCGAACAACACTCAACACACCTCCCGCTCTCGGTCGATTCGATCCGCGCCGAGAACCTCACAAACGAGATTCTCGAACGTGCGGCGGAGTACGATCTCGAGTTACTGGGTCTACCGACGCTATCGTACGGCTACTCCGAACACCACATCGACTTCCCCGGGACGCTGACGTTCTCGTATGAGACGTACATCCAAATGATCGTCGAACTCGGACGCTGTGTCGCTCATCACGGGATGTCGAACCTTCTTATCGTGAACTGTCACGGAGGAAACAAAGAACCCCACAAGCTGGCGATCGACCGACTACAGCGAGAGTACGATCTCAACGTGTTCTACGTCCACTGGACGGATTTCGCCAGGGAACAACTCGAGGAGCGGTTCGGAACGGAGTGGGGCCACGCCGGCGAATACGAAACGAGTCAGATAGAGCACTATTGCCCGGAACAGGTCCGAGACGGGAAGAAAACACCGCAGACAAGGCGTGAAGAGTTCGAAGCACATCCGTTCAGTTACTTTCACGAGATTACGAAAGAAGGCGGACTGGGCGATCCAACCGAATCCGATCCGGAATTCATGGAACAACTCATCGACGAAACGACCGATGCAATTCTGGAGGCGATCAGCGCGGATCTTCCCAGCCTGACGGTAAACCCGGCCCCTGGCAACCAGTAATGGGGGACTCGACCCACGTCGTTTCGTGACGTGACTCAGACATCGCAGCTCGCCCTCGCCAACGCAGCCGGAACACACGGCGAGACGAGCTTCTTGCGGTGATCGGCTCTGAACGACGTTGAAACCGCCGTGCGGAAAATCATTTGTGTGGAATCTCTACGGGTGAATACCGTTCGAAGACGGGTTCTCCCGCAGCGTGCGATGCTATGTCGTTTTCCGCGCACCGAATGTTCGGCGGAGCTTTTCAATCGGTTATGGACAGTAGAGAGCATTTTTGTCATGTTTTCCACAGACTAGCGTACCGAACCTTGACTGCAGTACTATTCCTGAGAGAAGAAAAGGCCAAGATAGACACCAACGACCCAATGACCGCAGATTTGCCCATAATCAGCCCCTCGAAACTATCGCAGAGTTTTCCGGAAAGGAGAACACTAATTACTTGGGAAAGAATGCAGTGGTATGAGTAACCAACGCATTGATCGGCTACAAACCTCGGAGATCACGCTCAGCGTAATCGAGGCGTTGTACGAACTCGATGGCGCGGGGGTCTCGGAGCTGGCATCACATCTCGACGTCGCACCGAGTACGGTACATCGACACCTCTCGACGCTTTCCGAGATGGGGTACGTCGACCGAGAGCAGGAACGCTACTATCTCGGACTGCGATTTCTCCAGTTAGGTGAGTACGTCCACACGAGAAAAACGCTGTACGACAGCGCAAAAAAATACACCGAAATGTTGGCCGAAGAGACCAACTGCCGATCAGTGTTCCTTGTGGCCGAACACGATGTCGGGGTCTATATCCATACCGCCGCCGGAAAGCACGGACTCTGGACGAAATCGACGATCGGAAAACGGGTCCCGCTTCACGCGACCGCCGCCGGCAAAGTCGTCCTGGCGTTCGACGACACGTTGAACGTTGCAGAGCTCGAACTCGAGGAGTTTACGCCGCAGACGATAACGAGCGCCGAGGAGCTACAAGCGGAACTACAAACCATCCGAGACCGCAACTACGCCCTCAATATGGAAGAACAAATCTCCGGGGTCAGAGCTGTGGGTGCTCCCGTCTTCGATGCAGACGAAACGGTCGTCGGTGCCTTCAGCGTCTCGGGACCGGTAAATCAGATGCAAGAAGAGTGGCTCGACGGTTCGCTGCCACAGACGATACTGGGGATCGCAAACGAATTCGAACTACAGATGAAACTCTCGTAGCGGTCGGTTCCGGCTTCAGAAAACGATGAACCACACTCCAAAATCGACCTACTACAACGTATCGGCGCAGTTCGCTATCCCGATATATCGGAGCGACCCCGAGCCGTCCTGCGGCCGCTCCAGCGGAGAAACGATGGTCGCACCCAGCGAGGTGACAACGGACCCGCACGAAAGATCGAACGGCGTTAATTATCGGACTCGTTTAGTGCGAGTACGGCTTCGGTTAGGACGTCGACACCGATTCCGAGGCTCGTCTCGTCGACATCGAACGTCGATGTATGATGTCCCGTCGGGTGGTCCGTCCCCACGCCGACGTACGCTGCGATCCCGCCTCGATTCTGAACTTCCGCCATCAGGTGCGCAGCGTCTTCGCTCCCGGAGAGGCGATCCGTCTCGACGAGGCGATCGACGGATGGATGATCGTCTGCAACCGTCGCGATGAGGTTACAGAGCCGGTCGTCGCTCTCGATGCTCGGGGCACCTCCCTGCGGTTCGATCTCGAACTCACAATTGTGCATTTCGGCTGCCGATCGGATCACGCGTTCGGCGTCCGAAGCCATGTACTCCATGAGATCAGTCGTCCCACCGCGTACCTCTACCTCCATGTACGCTCGTTCCGAAACGACATTGACGGCTGTCCCGCCTTCGATCACGCCGACGTTGACCCGGGTGATGCCATCCGAGTGCCGAGCGATCCCCTGGAGATTCGTCACCGCCGTCGCGAGCGCTTGATTCGCGTTGTTTCCTTCGTTCGGTTGAGCGCCAGCGTGAGAGGGAGACCCGGTAAAAGTGACCGCCATCTGACGGACCGCCAACGATCCCTCGATGCCCGGAACCACGGTCCCGGTTGGATGGTTCAACCCCACGTGAACCGCTATCAATGCGTCGACATCGTCGAGATGGCCGCTCTTTGCAGCGGGTTCGCCACCGGCGATTCGCTCTTCGGACGGCTGAAAGACCACCTTGAGAGTTCCGTTGAAATCGCTCTCCGCAACTGCCTCGAGCACGCCGAGACCAATAGTCGCGTGGGCATCGTGTCCGCACGCGTGCATCGTCCCCGCATGGCGCGAACGGAACCCCTCCGCGGCGGGTGTGTGATCGCTATCTGTCGCCTCCTCGATCGGCAGTCCGTCGATATCGACGCGCAGCGCAACGGTGGGTCCATCCCCTCGTTCGAGTACTGCAACCGCACCCGTGTTGCCGCCTTCGAGGCGTTCGAGCGTCGATTCGCGAGCGCCGGCCGATCGCGCTTGTTCGAACCAGAATTCGAGTTCCTCCTCGTCGGGAACGGCCACCCGTCGCTCCGTCGCCAGCGCATCCGGTCCGACGTGGATCTCAGTGACGCCGAGACGCTCGAGTTCGTCCACGATTCGACAGGTCGTCCAGAATTCTCGCCACGCTGGTTCGGGTCGCCGGTGGAAGTCCCGGCGGAGATCGGCAAGCCTCTCCGGGTCAACGAAGTTGTCCATGGAAACAGTTCGGACAGTGCCGATAAAATAGTTGTTATTCCTACGCAGAGGCGTGCAATTCAACCGGAATCGGGATGGAAACCATTACCGGCACAATCGCACTTGTCTGTGGATATACCGGTATATCGGTACAGCAGACCGTCTGAATCGAAGATGGACGTCTCGCCCACGGGTTCCTCTCTGCGGAATGTCTACTGTTCCTCGGTGACTATCCTCACAGGAGTTATGATACGATGGGACGCACTCGAGCGACACACCTCGAAGTGTGTTACCAGCAATCGTCTCATGTCGATGCATCGAACTTCACAATTGGTAGAAGATTACAGACGTACCCCTGTAATTTGTCACGACCTGGCTATTTCCAATTCTAACTCTCGGACAACCTCACTTCGATCGGTATTATGGAATCCGTTAGAAGTTTCTACACAGTAAATTGGTGGCGTAGTGGCTTCTCGACGAAATCGCTATCGGAGAATTACAAGATGCTCTCGGCAACGTAAACGGAAAGAAGCCCACAACAGCTCTTAGCGGCAACAACGCGTAAACAATACGACAGAGACAGCACGTGGTGAGGTACAAGAAACGGATCATATCGGACCAAAAAACGTTGAGCGGGTATCGCATGATTCCCGTCTGGTACGCGACCAGCTGTCAGATCACCCGGACAACGCGACCGCGCGTGTTTCTATTTGCTGAACGCCAATGCATACCTGATCGGGCGAGTACGTTGTGATCACTGTACGAATCGGTTCAGTGGCTACTATAAGGATGATCGGCGAGAACAGTGATCGCTCTTGCCACCAATTCGACGAGGACGTGACCATCGCGCAACGAGCAGCGACACCAGCAACTGGCGACTCAAACCGACTTCGCGTCCGTCATGTGAATAACGATTCGTCGAAATAGACCCCTCTCGAAGAGGCTTAGCAGAAGTTATTAATTTGTTTGTCTTCGAACACTTATTCAGTTTCGAACTACTAACGACGGGCGATTACTTCTCGACCAATTTGCGTGTAATAGTGAGTGATTAATTCTAATCGGTTCCGGGGTCGCTGTCGGTTTTTCTTCTGGGCTAGTTACGATATTGTAGCTCGAAGCTGCGGCCGATCGTCCGGATGCGCAATCTCGATGAGGGCCTCAGCACGTTCGCTTCGAGTGTTGTTGCGAAGGTCCGCGATACCGTTCTCCGTTACGACATAATCGACATTCGTTCGCGAAACATCGACTCGAGCACCAGCCCCGATATTGGGGACAATTTTCGGTGTTTCCTCGTTCGCTCGAGATTGCATAGCAACGATGCTACTCCCGTTCGGCGATCGTCTCGTACCCTCTACAAAATCCGGTAATCCACCTGGTGCCGCGTACTGAGTTGTTCCAATGTGAGACGCGTTCACCTGCCCAGAAAGGTCGACTTCGATCGCACCGTTGATCGTAACGAACCGCTCGTGGGCGGCCATAGTGCAGGGGTCATGAACGGTAGCAGAGGATTTGAGTTCGAATGCATCCTGATTTTCGAGGCGCTCGTAGAATGTTTCCGTTTCGCCGATCACCTGTGAGGTGATCGCAGGCCTGTCGGGACTTGCGGAGACAACTCCTGATTCGATGAGAGCGAGTAATCCGTCGGAAATGACGCCTGAGTGGACTGAAAGTGTTGACTTACCCGAGAGCGATCTCGAAACCGCATTTGGAATCGATCCGATACCAAGCTGAATCGTTGCTCCATTGGGTACCAACGACGCGACGTTTTCACCGATCTCGTCGGCTATCGGCGACCGGTTGGTCCGAAACGACGGCAACGGTTCGGTCGTCGAGACGCGGATGTCCCATGAGTCAACCGGACGTGTAGGCCCAGAAACAACGGGTATTGCGTCGTTCCTTACCGCGACGGTCGTATCCGCCCAGTCGAACAGTTCCGGTGCGTGGGGACAAGCGAGACCGAACGTGTGCGCACCGTCTACGGTTGTAGACGGGACGTGACACACGAGAACGACGTGACGGTCCGCAAATCGTTGACGGACAAATGCGGTGTGATCGCTCGCGCGAACCGGGACGTATTCGACGGCTCCCTCGGCGACTGCGTCCACGAGCGGAGGTGTGACGAACGTCGTCAGCACACGCCAGCCCGGCTCAGTTCCGAGGTCAACGATCGCTTCGCCGTGATCTTGGACCGATCCGATCGGATAGAACACGGCTGTCCCCTCTTCGATCGAGGAGTCTACGAGCGACTGTACACCCTGTTCCGTGTGGTGGTTACCGAAAACGAAAACGGGATTTGGCGATACGGTATCCAAGGCTGTCTCGAGGGGAGTCATCACGAGTGCCGGTACGCAGGCCAAGAAGTAATATGTTTTGCGCTTCAGCTGTAGTCGTCCCGAAAGCTCCCGAATTAGCTCAGTGGAAACGATAGTTCTCCGCAAAATAGCACTTTCCTCTGCCCAGCAAACGTTAAAATTCCGCCAAAGTAATGGATAGGGGAAATACAGACCGTCAACTTGTGCCTCTTTTCATCAACACAGTATGAACGGGACGCTGTTGAGAGACGATTGATTTATGAATCGTGCTGATAATGAGTATAGTATGCGACTCGTTAGATACGCATATGACGAGAAAGAAGCAATCGGTGTACTGGAAGGAGAGACAATCTCCGAACTCGACGTAGACGGAGACGGCGAGATTCCCCCGATCGTCGCCGCCGCTCGAGGATCTGCCGATGTGGAGACAACCGGTGTTGAGATTAACACGGAAGACGTGACACTCCGAGCCCCGATCGAGCGGCCTGGAAAGATCATCTGCCTCGGGCTAAACTATCGTGACCATGCAGAAGAAGGAGGAAACGAAGTACCGGAGGAACCCCTTCTGTTCTCGAAGGCAACATCAGCCGTGAACGACCCAAACGGACCGGTGGTTCATCCTGCTGATATCGAACAGTTGGATTACGAGGCCGAAATCGCAATCATAATCGGAAAAGCTGGCCACCGGATCGATGCTACTGACGCGTTCGATCATGTTGCAGGCTACACGGCGTTCAACGACGTCACTGCACGCGACGTACAGTACGGCTTCTCGCAGTACTTCCGTGGAAAATCCTTCGACACCTTCGCTCCGATGGGGCCGGCGATGGCGACCGCCGATGATTTCGATCCCACCGATCGAGAAATTCGTGCTCTCGTTAACGGTGATGTGCGACAGGAGTCCTCGACGGAGCAGATGATCTTCGACGTGCCGACCACTGTTGAGAGTGTTTCGCAGACGATGACACTGTATCCGGGCGATGTGATCGCAACAGGAACACCACCCGGAGTCGGCGTCCACCGAGATCCACCGCTTCTGCTCGAACCCGGCGATGAAGTGACGATTGAAGTTCAGGGCATTGGTGCGCTTCAAAACCAGATCGTCGAGGAATCGTAATACCGAACGACACAGGAAGTCGTACTTTTGTGCACTCTTGTACCGATAGTAGCCACTGAAAGTCAGTGTAACCTGATCGCACGATGAGACCGCGGTTCTGAACGAGCGCAGTGAGTGAGAACCGTGAACAGTGCGATTGGCGTGTAAATCGATTCAGTTGAGACTATAGAACGGTCATCGGTTCTGTGATACCCGAACAGGAGATCCTCAACGGCCATAAAACAGTGCATTCAGGGATCAGCGGTTCTCCGAAGGACCATTCTGATATGCGGAATTTTCCGTTCATGTGCCGGTATAGGGAGTTAATTGCCAGTAGAGCTGTCTCGTCACTGTACCCACGCCGGAGTGTCCGAGACGAAGGTTCCGGTGAATCACCTCTCGAAACACAATCGATAGTTTCTAAATTACACTCGTACCTTTGTAATTAGTGACGAGGAAGCTGCTCTGACTTTCGGCTCCGATCAAGATACCAAATCGGACAGTGATTCCCCGCATCAAAATGGACGGTATTGGGAAAGTAAAGCTACAGAAGAAGCATATCTTAACAATGTTACGGTTACTTACCGAGAAACACCATAAATACACTGAATAGAAGAGAGTGAGTCTTGGTATTAGTTGTCATTGTCAATCCTGTAATATGGAATATCGGATAGTGAAAATTGAACAGCGTAGCAAGGGCTACTGGATGCGAGAGCAGCACAAATTTCGTTCTCGACAAAATATCGAGTTCCACAGAATGGAAAGGGGAGTGTAAACAAGTGGCAAAGAGGCTGTGTGACATGGAGGCCTCGACGGGTGCGTACTCGAGAGAAGATCAGGTACTCTATTCGATCGGCAACTCGGATGACTAACGGCTGGTGTTTACGAGGAGAGACTCGGCATTTTCGAAACAGACTTCCCTGGATCGATCGCCGGCTGCCGTTGCTGCGCTCTCTACGAGCGTCTTGAGTTCCGTTGGCGTGCGTGGTTCGAACGGGTAATCCGAGCCGAAGACGACGTTGTCAGCCCCTAACTCGTCGACGGCCGCCTGTGTCGCTGTTTCGTCGCCGAAGAATCCGGAGGTGTCAACGTAGACGCGCTCGCGGAGTTGTGTGCGAAATTCGTCGAACGATTTGGCATCGCTTTCGTCTGGCCAACGCTCTGGGTCGAGCTGAAGGCGAATCCGCCCCATCATCGATCCGACGTTCCCGCCGAGGTGGTGATAAACCAACGCCAGCTCGGGGTGCTGGTCCAGTACGCCGCCGTGAATGACCGCAAACAAATCGGCGAGCAGCGCCACTTCGCGTCCGAACGTCCGGTTCAAATAGAACCGTTCGTCGAGCACTTTCGGATGGAGTGACTCGTGAAGTTTCGGGTGGACAAGGATCGGTGCGTTCCACGCTTCAGCGACGTCAAATACTGGTCGAACGTCCTCGTACACGTACCCTTTCTCGCCGGCCATCGTCTCGATGGCCCCGCCGTGGTAGCCGTTTTCGAGACAGCGTTCGAACTCCGCTGCTGCGATCTCCCCGCCCGCTCGAGTCGGAATCGCAGCGAGTCCGTAGAACCGATCGTTGTTGTCAACAATTTCAAGTAACCGATCGTTGGCCTCGGCCGTCGCCGCTGCATCGGTCGAGCTCATGTACGGTGGTTGAGAGAGTACCGCCGCGTCGATGCCCGCGTCGTCATAAAACGAGAGCAAGGTGTCCGGACAGCTCAATCGCGGCTCGACGTCGGTCGACCGAAAGCGATCCTGCAGGCCTGTGGGAATTACTTGGTCTGGATACAGGTGTGCACCGAAATCTATCACTTTGCTGTTCTCGCTCATCATCACTACTCTAGCTGATGCAATATAATGTATGTATCGGGTAGCGCGAGCGTTCGTGTCGCGACAGTGGACCGACTTGTTGGCCGGCCACTCGGAAGCAGAGAGTAGACTGTTTGCTATATGATCACAAGACCTTTGTTACAGCACCGAGATGAGATAGTATGGCTTCGCAAGAAGATATGGAGAAGTGGCGACACGAAGGGTTCGATGCTGTTCTTACGGCGTCTGATGGTGAATCACCGCGTGGAATATTCAGAGGGACTCACGAACTGTACTTCGACGAACCGGAATACGTCGATATCGGAGAGGACGAGCATCCCTGCCCGCACGACTATCTGTTGGCCACGGTCGGCGGCTGTCAGCTCGAAACGCTCAAGCAGTGCCTCGAGAAGGGACGGGTCGACGAATACGACATCGAAATTCAAGTCGAGAGCAAGAAGGGAAAGGTCGAGGTTGCCGATGACATGCCCGGAACGGCTGATATCCGCATTACCGATATCCACACCGACATCACCGTCGAAGTACCGCCCGGACACGAGCCGCGCGCATCGCGGTGTCTCGATATTTTCGAGGCTCACTGTCCGATCTCGCAGAGCGTCGATGCGGGAGTCACGCTACATACGTCCGACACCCTTGCTGTTGAAGATTCGTAACCCGGACGCGAGCTATCGTTGGTGCGGCATCCGTGCTGAACAGGGAACTAACGTCTCACAGTACTGAACCGAAAACAGTTCTCTTCGGTTGCGATGATGTGACGAGCCGGTCGGTCGCGGCCCTTACTCGAAGTACGAATCGAGTTCGCCTTCCGCTGGCGATGCCATCGACGCCTTGATTGCTTTCGTTCTGGTGTACGTATGAAGCGTTTCTTGGAACCCTCGCTTTCTGCCGATTCCACTCTGCTTGTAGCCGCCAAACGGAACGCCAACGGCACCGCGCTCGAAGTTATTGAGATAAACGTATCCCGCCTCGATCCGTCGAGCCATGCGATTTGCGACATCCAGATTCTCGGTCCAGATCGCTGCTGTTAGTCCATACTTCGTATCGTTCGCAATTTCGATCGCTTCTTCGATCGTCTCGAACGTCAATACCGACAGTACCGGCCCGAATATCTCTTCGTTGGCGATGCGCATATCTGGCTGTACGTCGCCGAAAATCACGGGCGGAACGTAGTACCCGTCCTCGAGGTCGTCAGGAATCACGCCTTCGTAGAGGACGGTCGCACCCTCTTCCTTTCCGATCCGGATGTAGTCCGTTACCTTGTCGTACTGTTTTTGGCTTGCAAGCGGCGCGAGATCCGTTTCTTCGTCCGTTCCAGGCCCGATTATCAGCTCCTCTGCGAGCGGTAAGAACGCGTCAAGGAACGCTGACGCGATCGACTCGTGTAACAGCAATCGAGAGCCGCTACTGCACGCCTGGCCCTGGTTGTAGAAGATCCCATCGTACGTTCCGTTAACCGCACGCTCGATATCTGCGTCCGGGAGAACGATGTTCGGGTTCTTGCCTCCGAGCTCGAGGGTGACCGGCGTGATCGTCTTCGCCGCCGACTCCATGACGATGGTGCCGGTATCCGTATGACCCGTGAACGCGATCTTGTCGATCCCGTGATGTTCCGCGAGCGCAGCGCCGGGCTCGGTCCCCCCAGTGACGACGTTGACGACACCATCGGGAAGGACATCTTGAAGCACCTCGGCGATACGCAGCGTAGAGAGCGGCGTTTCGGGCGACGGTTTCATGACGACCGTATTCCCGGTTGCGAGCTGAGGTGCAGTAAAGTCAGCAGTGTGCATCGGTGGCCAGTTCCAAGGGATAATGCTCCCGACGACTCCGTAGGGCTCGCGGAGCGTATAGTTGAACAATCCGTTCGTTTCCGGAAGCGTCTCACCGTGGAACTTGTCCGCCGCACCGCCGAAATAGCGGAAGATTTTCTCCGTCGCCCGGACATCGTTTCGTGATTCACGAAACGGTTTGCCGTTCTCGAGCGTCTCGATCGTTACGAGTTCCTCCCGTATGTCCCGTATCGCGTCCGCGACCTCCAACAGATAGTTGCCCCACTCATGGGCGTCGAGCCGCCGCCACCGCACCGCAGCCTCTCGTGCGGATTCGACTGCGAGATCTACGTCCTCGGCGGTGCTATCCGGTACTGATGCGATCGAAGTTCCGTTCGCCGGGTTCTCTACGTCGTACATTTGGTTGCTTTCGCTCGCTCGAAACGAGCCGTCGATGAAGTTGCCCCACTCTCTGGAGCGTACGTCGTCAGCAGTTACTGGATCGGTCATTACTACGGATACGTAGTGGCCTCGAAGGCCTATAGTATTTTCTGGTGAACGGATCGGCTCACCCGAATACCGCGCCTCGCGATGGACCCGACTCGGGGTGAATCAGAACCTCAACTGGAATCGCCGTGCATCAGGCGGACCCGTTTCCCCTGGTCCTCGAGGTCCTCGATGAACTCCTCGTTTGTCCGGAACTGCGAATCGTCGAACGTTTCGTAGTGGAGTTTTTGCTCGAGCGGTTGTCGGTCGACGTTCTGACCGGCGTTTTCGTCCGCCGGCACGCCGAGAGGAACGATGTCGTGAATCATCAACTGTTCGGGAACATCCAGAAGTTCTCGAAGCTGATCCTGACTGTGATGGCGGACGGTGAGGTGGACCGTTCCGTACCCGAGCGACTTTGCCGCGAGATGGATCGTTTGCATACAACACCCAATGCTCTCGTGGTAGATTGCATCAGTAATCTCTCGCTCGCCAGCGCCGAAGTTATCGACGTTCGGGAAATACGATTTGCTTCGGACGTCCCCGAGAACGACGATTGCGACGGGTACCTGATCAAGGTAGACGCGACCGTGAGCCGGAAACCGTTCGTCAATATCGGTCATCCAGTTCCGCTGTGATTTCAAGACGTCCGCGAGCAGTTCGAGACGCTCGTCGTCGCGGACGACGACGAATTCCCAGGGCTGTGAGTTGTGTCCCGACGGGGCCCAACGAGCGGCGTCGAGAATCCGCTCAATGTCCGCTTCGGGAACGGGATCCGACGCGTATTTGTAGACCATTCGTCGCTCCCTGACGATCTCTTTTAGCCCCTCGTACGATCCCGTCTCCGGTTTCCAGTGCCTGCTCTCGTGATCTGACATCGGCTTTCTAAACGAGTGGTATGCCAATAAGTGTTGTTCGTATTGGCGGTGTCTGCCGGTACGGTCGAAGCTGATGCCAACCGTTAAGACGCTGTTTTTCGTGGGAAAGAGTATGATCCGTTCATTCGACGGTGAAACGCCAACGATTGCTGACTCGGCGTACGTAGACGAGCGCGCAGTCGTTATCGGACAGGTGACGATCGAAGACGACGCAAGCGTGTGGCCAGGTGTCGTCATCCGCGGGGACAACGAACCGATTATCCTTCGTGAAGGTGCAAACGTACAAGACAATGCAACCGTTCACGAAGGAGCAGATATCGGACCATACGCTACCGTCGGCCATAACGCGATTGTTCACGGTTCCACCGTCGAACGCCAAAGCATGGTCGGCATGGGTGCGATCGTCCTCGACGAGGCCGTTATCGGCTCGGAGAGTCTCGTCGGCGCCAATAGCGTCGTCACGGAGGGAACGGTCATTCCCGACTCCGTGCTTGCCGTAGGCTCGCCGGCCGAAGTCGTCAAAACCGTCGAAGATTCCGATTGGACAGCAGCCGGTGATCGATACGTCGAACTCTCGAAGAAGCACGCGGAATCCTCGACCGTTATCGAAGAGGGGCAGATCGGCGATCCAGAGTGAGACTCGAATTACTCGACTGACGGCAACCCTCTGCCGCGACCGTCGGTTGAGTTATGAGTCGCAGATCTCCAGTCGCGCCTCGAGGCGAAAACGATCACTCTGGGATCTCAGCAGCCATCGTTCGGAGCGCATCCGCCGCGTTGTCCGTAACATCGCTTCCGTGTGTGAGGAGAGCGATTCGAAATCGCTCGTCGGTCAGCGCTCGAATGCTCCGTTTCGCCGCTTTGTCGTCACTGTTGTATTCGAACTGCATGGGAGCGAACGGTCCCGACCACGAACCGCGCGCCGCAATCGGGCTGTCGGCGTGAACGAACGTATCCCCGACGATCAGTACGCCGCGTTTCTGGTGCAGGAACGACATGTTTCCCGGGGTGTGTCCCGGCGCGTGAATCGCCGTGATCCCCCAGCGCTCGTCGCCATCCTCGATCCGGACCTCCGGTGTAATTCCGGCGTCGTTGAGCGGCTCGGAATCCGCTCGAGGAGCCACAACAGTTACGTCGCCGAAGGCGTCTCGGAGCGACGAGACCGCTCCGTAGTGATCCGGATCGCCGTGTTCGACGATGATGACGTCCGGGCCGCCAAGCGGCTCGAGGTCGCCGATCAGTTGGTCTGCGCTCGACTCGTATCCCGTCCCGAACAGCAGCGTTTGCTCTCCGTCGATTACGTGGACGCTGATCGGCTCGTCGATCGTTGCGTCAC
The DNA here is from genome assembly GCF_009834785.1 of Natronorubrum halalkaliphilum. Classification (GTDB taxonomy): domain Archaea; phylum Halobacteriota; class Halobacteria; order Halobacteriales; family Natrialbaceae; genus Natronorubrum; species Natronorubrum halalkaliphilum. The sequence goes on along the minus strand of NZ_WUYX01000003.1, from coordinate 2,511 downwards.
CGGCAATTTTCGAGTCCCTTGGCGGCGTCGCCGGGCGTGGCAGGTCGAATCGATAGATGTCGTCTACGAGTTGCATCGTAACGAATCCATTGTGCCCCATCGAGGTAAATGTATCTGCAGGGAAGAGGTACTCAGAGCGGTCGTTGGCCGACGGATCAGTAGGGTATTAGGTCAACGATGTCCTGTTCCAGCGGGTTTTGCCGATCACCATACAGTCATTACCGTTCCGTGAGTAGCCGGTGCTTGCAACTGATTCATTGAACACAGCTTATGCGATGGTCCTATCAAACGACAGTGCTCGTATCGTGTACGCTCGCATTTTTTGTCACTTTCTTTGCTCGGCTGACGATCAGCCCCGTCATTCCGCTCATCATCGAAGATTTTCAAACGTCGAATACGCTGGTCGGGATGGCTCTTACCGGGATGTGGCTTGCGTACGGGTTGTCCCAGTATCCAAGCGGGATTCTTGCCGACCGGTTTGGAGAACGATCGATTATCCTTATCGCAGTCGGTGGCTCCGTACTGGCGTCCCTGTTCATCGCGCTTGCGCCGATGTTTGCCGTCTTTTTGATCGCGACGATCTCCCTCGGGGCAGTCGCGGGATTGCATTACAGTGTTGCGACGGCACTGCTCTCTCGGACGTACGACGACGTAGGTACGGCCGTTGGTTTGCATTCCGCCGGTGCGCCGCTGGCCGGCTTCCTCGCACCTCTCGCAGCTGCTTGGGTCGGCATCCGGTACGGATGGCAACCCGCAGTTGCACTCGGTGCGTTGGTCGGACTTCCCGTTTTCGCACTCTTTTATGTGTCCGTTCGTCCGACTGACCCGGTCCGTCCCGATCAGGCGATGCGCGAGCGGCTTACCGTCCGTCCTATCGTTAGATTTCTTTCACGGCCACCGATTGCGTTCACCCTCGTTATCGCCATTACGTCGACGTTCGTCGTTCAAGGACTCATGTCGTTCTTACCCACGTTTCTCGTCGTGTACCGAGATTACTCGGCAGGGTTCGCTGGCGTTCTCTTTTCGGCGTATTTCGTGGTTCGTGGAACTGCTCAGCTCGCAATCGGTTCGCTTTCGGATCGTCACGGTCGAGACTCCGTTCTCGCCGGGTCGATGATCGCTGGAGGGAGCGGGCTCGTTATCCTCGTCACCTGGTCCGGTGTTCTCGCGTTGAGCGTCGGAATCGTCCTAATCGGCATCGGTGCCGCGTTCTTCCCGGCGCTCGATCCTCGCTTTCTCGACGAACTCTCCGAAGACGAGCGAAACATTGGATTCGGTCTCGTCCGAACGGTGTATGTCGTCTTCGGTGCAAGTGGATCCGTCGGCCTCGGCTTCTTCGCCGATGCCTTCGGGTGGGGCGCTTCGTTCATTATCCTCGCCGGGCTCTACTTCCTCGCGTTCTGTGCTCTCGGCGTTAATTACTTGCTCGAGTTAGGGTACTGAACGATCAACTGCTATCGGGCGGTTCTCGATAACCCGTCGTCTCGAGTTCGGCTTGGAACCGATATCGTCTGTACGTCGAGCGACGTTAGACGTACGGAATCACTTCGTCACCAATTAGCTCGAGGCTTTCACGAACTCGATCGTAAGGCATCCCCGGCCAGTGTGATCGAACGATGACGTGACTCGCGTCGAGTTCATCCTCGTAGCGTTCGATAGCTTCACAGACCTCTTCGGGCGTGCCGAGAAGGAACCGATCCTTGGCGAGCTCTTCGAACGGCCTGTGAAGATCGCGCTCGTCTTCCATCGCTTCATCCTGTCCCCAGTCGACGTATCGTCGATACTTCTTCCAGAGATGCTCCCGTGCCACCGAAACCGCCCGCTCGCTGGTCTCCGCGACGAACGCTTCCCGCATCACTGGAGCTCGGGTCGATTCACCGCGAGACCTCACGATGGGGTCGTACTGTGTGTGCTTCTGTGCTCGTATCTCGCCAATCGTCGCGTGTGGGTTAACCAACCATGCATCAGCGCATCTCGCAGCACGTTCGACTGCCGAATTCGAGTTCGCCGCCATCCATACCGTGAGTTCGTCGGGTTGCACCGGAATCGTCGCTCCATCGACCGCGTAGAAGTCGCCGTTGTACGTAACGTTCCGTTCGGTGAGCAACCGCCTCGTAAGCTCGAGACACTCCATAAGTCGCGGAATACGCTCGCGTTTCGGGACGTCGAAAGCGGAAAACTCAACGTCGCGATACCCCGCGCCGACACCGAACACCGTCGAACCGTCGTGAAGCGCGTCGAGCGTAGCCACGCGTTCGGCGAGATCGACGGGGTGATGAAACGGAAGCAGTACGATTGCAGTTGCGAGTTCGACGTCCTCGACCTCTGCCGTAAGTCGCGAGAGAAAGGGGAACAACTGTAACTGCGAAAACTCCGAGAGATAGTGTTGCCCCGCACTTACGTGATCAAATCCAACATCGTTCGCAACCTCAGTACCTCACAAAGTTCGGTACTGAAACCGCAACCTCAACGGTAAGCGACCGCCGCTGATCGTGAAGAGAGATGGTGAGT
>NZ_WUYX01000030.1:96435-114323 GCF_009834785.1 Natronorubrum halalkaliphilum | reverse complement strand
GTTCATAACAATCGCCACTATCCCGCTTCAACTCCTTTGATCTACTGCCGCACCTCGACGCCACCTAGTGATTCAATGGAGCCGGAACATCAACGTTCTCTACGTTCGAGTCCGTCCGATATGCGTGTAGTTCGCGGTAAGCCATCCGTTCGTTGAGCGTATCGTCTTCGCTGTTCAACGCCCATTTGATGCGCCGGTTCACTGAATCGAGAGTTTGGAATTCATCGAAGTCCTGCAGTATTTCCCGTCGGCGGTCCCGAATGCTCATCGCTGATCGTAACCTATCCAGCGTACTTACAGTTTACTATGCGGATTGATCACACGCTGTATCGCGTGGTTCGTATCTGTGGCTAACAGACGTCAGATCGTTCTCACCGAATTTGGATCGAATCACAAGAATAACGCTCGAATCCCGCGAACGTACTCCCGATGCACTTCGACCACGCCGGAATCGCGACGGAGGACGCACGGGCACTCGCGGAACTGTATTCGGACCTCTTCGGCCTCGAGGTCGTCCACGAGGAGACGTTCGACGGGATGCGCGTCGTCTTCCTGGACTGCGAAAACGGCTATTTCGAACTGCTCGAACCCGTCGAGAAGGGGACCATCTCCCGGTACCTCGAGAACAACGGCGCGGGCATTCACCACCTCGCGCTCGCGACGGAGGACATCGAGGGGGCACTCGAGACGGCACGTAACCACGACGTGCGGTTAATCGACGAAGAACCCCGTCCCGGCGCGTGGGGGCACACGGTCGCGTTTCTCCACCCGAAAGATACCGGCGGCATTCTGATCGAGTTCGTCGAACACTGACGTCGAAAACGACGTTTCACGGCGAGATCGAGACCCGGCACTGAACGGGCGTCTCGAGTCGGGTGAGTGCCGCGACTCAGTCGAGTTGACTCTCGTCCGGTTCGCCGCTCTCGACGTCGATACGGTGGGGTTCGGGGCGTTCGTCGCCGCCGTCTCTCCCTTCGCTCCCGCCGCCGACCGGAATCTTCGTCCGGAGGTCGCTGGCGAACGACTGGACCTGATCGACGAGCGTCTTGACTTCCTCTTCGAACTGCTCGACCGAGCGCTCGACGTAGTGGACTCGGTGGGACGGAATCCGCCGGACGATATCGTGGCCGTCCTCGTCCTCGTCGGTTTTGATGATCCAGTGATCCTGAAAGTACGCGATGTGCTCGTTCGGAACCGTCTTTCTCACGGTCCCTTCGTCCGGTTCGTCGTAAACGATGGTCGCCTGGCCGATGTCCCGCTCGAGTTCGAGGTCGTCGTCAACCATACCCGTGCTAGCGGCGGGGTGTGCGTAGGTACTGTGCTTGCGAGCGATTACAGTACGCCGGCGGCTCGACGCTATCCGAAGTTCTCGATCAGCGCCTCGTCCGAGTCGCCGCCGGCGTCGTCGATCGTTTCGGCGACGAAGGTCACGAAGTCCTCGAACCCAAAGGCGTAGATCTGGCCGTCCTCGAGGTGTCCCTCGACCGCCTCGGCCAGCCCATCGCGATCGTCTTCGTCGAGGATCACGACGTCTGCGCCGTCGTCTTCGAGCGCTTCCAGCCGCTCCGTGTGGGCCGGCTCGTCGTCCTGATAGACGACGACCGCGTCGTGGCCCGAGTCGTGGGCCGCTTCGGCGATCGCGACCGCGGGACCGACGCCCGGGCCGCCCGCGACGGCGACGATATGGTCGTCGCGCTCGTAGGTGATCGTCCCGAAGGGGCCCTCGACGTGGACGGTCTCCCCGCCCTCGAGGTTGGCGAGCCACGGCGAGAGGTCGCCCTCGGGATCGATCCCGACCGTAATCTCGAACGTTTCCTCGACCGACGCCGACGAGAGCGTGTAGTGGCGCATGACCACGTCGTCCTCGTCGACGTTCTCCTCGTCGTCGACGTCCCACGGGACGGCCCGCAGCAGGACGAACTGTCCGGGCACGGCGTCGAACGCTTCGGGCGTCTCGAGTTCGAGCGCGACGGTTCCGGGACCTACTTCGCGGACCGATTCGACGGTGACTGGCGTCCCTTCCATGACGGCTCCTTCTTGCGCAGGTCGAAAAGGCGTTCTCATTTCCCGCCCGTCCCCGTCGCGACGACGCGTTAGACACTTCGCAACGATCGACCGGGTCCGTCCGTCGCGAAAGGAGGAGGTTTGCTTTACAAACGTCTCCAGCATGCATTTATTACTGGGAAAGTTCTATTATTCATATATAAAATAGCAATTCTACACACACGTGTCAGGTATCGATACAGTCCGGCGGTGAGGGTTTCAGAAGCCTTTTCATTTACTGGGAGCAAGATTCAGCATAACATGGCTGAGGATCTCAACTGGGCGGTCGGAGGCGAGGCCGGAGACGGTATCGACTCCACGGGTAAAATCTTTGCTCAGGCACTTTCCCGAGCCGGACGGCACGTATTCACGTCGAAAGACTTCGCGTCACGAATCCGCGGTGGGTACACCGCGTACAAGATCCGGACGTCGGTCGACGACATCCAGAGCGTCGTCGATCGCCTGGATATCCTCGTCGCGCTGACACAGCGAACTATCGACGAGAACCTCGACGAACTCCACGAGGGCAGCGCCGTCATCTACGACGGCGAACGCTCCTGGGAGGCGGAGATTCCAGACGACATTACTGCGGTCGACGTCCCGCTGAAATCGCTCGCCGAAGACGCCGGCGGCGCGATCATGCGCAACATCGTCGCGCTCGGCGCCGCGTGTGAGATCACCGGCTTCGACGTCGAGTATCTCGACGAGGCCCTCGAGAAGCGCTTCGGCGGCAAAGGATCGAAGATCGTCGAGAACAACAAGGAGGCCGCCCGGCTCGGCCAGGAGTACGTCCAGGAGAACTACGATCTGGACCACCTCGGCTACAACCTCGAAACCACGGACAATGACTACGTCCTCCTGAACGGCAACGAAGCGATCGGTATGGGTGCGATCGCCGCCGGCTGCCGATTCTACGCTGGATACCCGATCACGCCCGCGACGTCCATCATGGAGTACCTGACGGAACGGATCGAAGACTACGGTGGACACGTCGTGCAGGCCGAAGACGAGCTCTCGGCGATCAACATGGCGCTGGGTGGCGCACGCGCCGGCGCTCGTGCGATGACCGCGACGTCTGGTGCCGGGATCGACCTCATGACCGAGACCTTCGGGCTGGTTGCGACCAGCGAAACGCCGCTCGTTATCACCGACGTCCAGCGATCCGGCCCCTCGACCGGGATGCCGACGAAGCAGGAACAGGGCGATCTTAATATGGCGCTCTACGGCGGCCACGGCGAAGTTCCGCGGTTCGTCATCGCGCCGACGACGATCACCGAGTGCTTCTGGAAGACGATCGAGGCGTTCAATATCGCCGAGAAGTACCAGACGCCGGTTTTCCTCGTCTCCGATCTGGCGATGTCCGTCACCGAGCAGACGTTCCCGCCCGAAGCGTTCGACATGGACGAGGTCGAAATCGACCGCGGCAAGCTCGTCGACGAGGACGAAGTCGACGAGTGGCTCGACGCCCAGGGCCGGTTCCGCGCCCACGCCGCCACCGAAGACGGCGTCAGTCCGCGTGCGATCCCCGGCACTACCGACGCGGCTCACATGACGACCGGCCTCGAGCACGACGAACTCGGTCGCCGAACGGAAGAGGAGGACGAACGCGTCCAGCAGGTCGACAAACGAAACCGGAAGGTCGAGACCGCCAAGAACGAGGAGGACTGGGACTACCGCGAGTTCGGGGACGCCGACGCCGACAACCTCATCATCTCGTGGGGCTCGAACGAGGGTGCGCTGGTCGAAGCCCTCGGCTACCTCGAAGAGGACGGGATCGACGTTCGCGTGATCTCGGTTCCGTACATCTTCCCGCGGCCGGATCTGACCGAGGAGATCGAGGCCGCCGACGAAGCGATCGTCGTCGAATGTAACGCAAACGGTCAGTTCGCCGACGTGATCGAACACGACGTGCTTACCCGCGTCAAGCGCATTAACAAGTACACCGGTGTCCGCTTCAAGGCGGACGAACTCGCCGAAGAGATTACCAACAAAATCGCGGAAGAGGTGCCTGCACAATGAGCTCCGACGTACGATTCACCGACTTCAAATCCGACAAGCAGCCGACCTGGTGTCCCGGATGCGGCGACTTCGGGACGATGAACGGCATGATGAAAGCCCTCGCCGAGACCGGCAACGACCCCGACAACACGTTCGTGGTGGCCGGGATCGGTTGTTCCGGCAAGATCGGGACGTACATGCACAGCTACGCCCTTCACGGCGTCCACGGCCGTGCGCTCCCGCTTGCAACCGGCGTCAAGATGGCTCGCCCCGACATCGAAGTCATGGCCGCCGGCGGAGACGGTGACGGCTACTCGATCGGTGCGGGTCACTTCGTCCACGCCGTCCGCCGGAACGTCGATATGTCCTACGTCGTCATGGACAACCGTATCTACGGCCTGACCAAGGGTCAGGCCTCGCCGACCTCGCGGTCCGACTTCGAGACCTCGACGACCCCCGAGGGGCCGAAGCAGCCGCCGGTCAACCCGCTTGCACTCGCACTGGCTTCCGGCGCGTCCTTTATCGCCCAGTCGTTCGCCTCGGATGCGCTGCGACACCAGGAGATCGTCAAGGAAGCCATCGAACACGACGGCTTCGGCTTCGTCAACGTCTTCAGCCCGTGTGTCACGTTCAACGACGTCGACACCTACGACTACTTCCGTGACAACCTGGTCGATCTTCAGGAAGAGGAGGACCACGATCCAACGGACTACGAGTCCGCCAAGGAAGTCATCCTCGACAGCGACAAGGAGTACCAGGGCGTCATGTACCAGGACGAGAACTCGGTGCCGTACCACGAACAACACGGTGTTACCGAAAACATGTCCGACATTCCCGACGGCGCACCCGACGACGCGATGGATCTCGTCCGCGAGTTCTACTAACGACCGCCGTCGAACGCTGTGCTGATTTTTCGTTTGTCTCGACCCGTATCACATCGAACCTGAGTCCCGGATAGCCGCTGCTGAGGAGCGGTCAACGGACCGGTCGCTCGAGGCGAGCGTGGGAAGTCCAACTACAACCCGGAGGAGTCGACGTCCGTGGCGCGGAGCGGATCAGACCGGATGCTCGACGGATTCCATCAGTACCTCGGCGTTCGCCGATTCCTCGGCGAGTGCGGCGGGATAGCTGCCGAGCAAGACGATGATATCGTCCTCGTGAGCGAACGACGTCAGCGCGATCTCGACGTCGATCGACTCGCCCTCGAGATCGGTTTCGCCTTCGAACACGTCGACGTCTCGGCCGTCGCCGAGGATCTCGAGCGAGAACGACTCCTGATGGGTGATGTTCTCGATACTGCCGTGGTCGCCGTCGAGTTGTCCGATAAACTCCTCGAGGAGGTCTTCGTTGCTCATGTCCGCGATCGGGTTGACCGAGTAGCCGAGCACCGAGACGTCCGGAACGGAGACGGCGGCGAAGAAACTGCCTTCGTGTTCGTAGCCTCGATACTCGACCTCTTTCGAGTAAATCGAGGTCCAGATCGAGGCATGGACGTCGCGTTCGACGCCGACCTCGACGGTCTCGTCGATGGATTCCTCCTCGATCTCGTGCGTTTCGTAGCCGGCGTCTTCGAGGGCGGCGTCGGTCGGGGCCGCGCGTTCGGACTGCAGTTCGAGCGGGCCGTTGCCGCGGACGAAATCGAGACAGCCGGCCGTGAGTGCAAGCGTGCCCGTTGCTCCTGCGGCGAGTAGCGTTCGTCGAGAGAGAGTCATTATTCCAGTAGTGCCAAAGCGGCCGTATAGTAGTTGTGGCACGTTCATTCGTGGAGACAAGAACATCTGATCGAGTTGAATGGTTGCACGATTCGCAGGCGGGTATCGGACACATCAAGAGTTATCGGGATCGGCCTCACCTGTGTACGTATGACCGAGTTTTCACGACGGGTCGAGCAGGTGTCGATCAGCGGCATTCGCGAAGTGTTCGAGGCGGCCAGCGAGGACGCGATCAACCTCGGCATCGGACAGCCGGACTTCCCGACTCCGGCCCACGCTCGTCAAGGGGCGATCGAAGCCATCGAGGCTGGTCAGACCGACGCCTACACGTCGAACAAGGGAACCCAGTCCCTTCGGGACGCCATCTCCGCGAAGTACGACCGCGACTACGACCTCGCGATCGATCCCGAGGACGTCATTGCGACGTCGGGCGGCAGCGAAGCCCTCCACATCGCCCTTGAGGCCCACGTCGACCCGGGCCAGGAAGTGATCTTCCCCGATCCGGGTTTCGTCGCCTACGACGCCCTGACGAAGATCGCCGACGGAACGCCGACCCCCGTTCCACTCCGTGAGGATCTCACGCTCGATCCCGCCACCGTCGAAGAAGCGATCACCGACGAAACGGCCGCGTTTATCGTCAATAGCCCGGCCAACCCAACGGGTGTCGTCCAGAGCGAAGTGGACATGCGGGAGTTTGCCCGCATCGCTGACGAACACGACGTGCTCTGTATCTCCGACGAAGTGTACGAACACATCGTCTTCGAGGGCGAACACCGCTCGCCGATGGCGTTCGCCGAGACGGACAACGTCGTCGTCGTCAGCGCCTGCTCGAAGACGTACTCGATGACCGGCTGGCGACTCGGCTGGGTCACCGGCTCGAACCGCCGCATCGAGCGCATGCTCCGGGTCCACCAGTACGGTCAGGCGTGTGCCTCCGCGCCCGCACAGTACGCCGCCGAAGCCGCCCTAACGGGGCCACAGGAGCCGGTCGAAGAGATGGTCGAGGCGTTCGAAGAGCGCCGTGACGTCGTCGTAGACGGGCTCAACGACGCCGGCCTCGAGGTACCGACGCCACAGGGAGCGTTCTACGTGATGCCGAAGGTCCCCGAGGGCTGGTGTGACGAGGTCCTCGACCGTGACGTGGTCGTCGTCCCCGGCGAGGCCTTCGGTGCGAACGGCGAGGGCTACGCTCGACTGTCCTATGCAACCGGTATGGAGGAGCTGAAGGAGGCCCTCGAGATCATCGACGACGCGACGCGAGCGGTTCGGTGAACGCGATCTCTTCGCTCCCTTCCTGAGCCGGGAAGATCCCGACCGTAACGTCCTCGAGTTGACCGTGACCGTGGCCGTGACTGTGGCTGTGCCCGCCGATGGCTTCGCTCATCACGTGTGAGCAGGGCCAGCGAGCGGTCAACCGTTTGACTCGCTGATGCACCGTGATAGGGCCCGAGGCTGGACGAGTCACCGGAAACTGTACTCTTATACGGTTCTATGGCGTGTGATCGAACGACATGCGCGCTGTACGCCTACACGAACACGGCGACGCGGACGTACTGCAAGTAGACGACGTCGACCGCCCCGATCCCGGCGAGGACGAACTCCTCGTCGAGGTGGCCGCCGCAGGGGTCAACCCCGTCGACACCTACTTCCGGGACGGCTCCTACGAACCGGTCGGCGTGCCGTTTACCCCCGGCGTCGACTTTTCGGGGGTCGTCGCAGCAACGGGTGACGGCGTCGATGACTTCGCGGACGGCGACCGCGTCTTCGGAACCGGGATCGGTAACGCCTCCGATCAGGGAGCCTACGCCGAGTACGCCACGGTCCCAACGGATCGCGTCGTTCACCTTCCCGACGATGCGGACCTGGCCGAGGCGGGCGCGGCGGGCGTCGCCGCCGTCACCGCCTGGCGCGCGCTGATCGACCACGCCGCGCTCGACCCCGCCGAGTACTGTCTGGTCCACGGCGGCTCCGGCGGCGTCGGCCACGCCGCCGTCCAGATCGGGGCCGCGGTCAGCGCCCGCGTCATCACCACCGCTTCCGAGTCCTACCACGACGACCTCGAGTCCCTCGGTGCCGAGACCGTCCTCGACTACGGCCGAGACGATCTGGCCGATGCCACGCTCGAGGCCAGCGACGGCGGCGTCGACGCGATCCTCGACCACCGACTCGACGACTACCTGCAGTTCGACGCGGACGTCGCCGCGACCGGCTGTCGGGTCGTCGGTATCGGCGAGAACAGCCCCGATCCGGCCTTTACGAACGACGGCGCTGCCCGCTCGAAGGACGTCAACTACCAGTTCATGAGCATGTTCAACACGCCGGATCTGCGGGTGCCGCTGCGGGGCGTCGCCCATCTCATGGCAACCGACGCGCTCTCGATCGAACTCGCGCGCAGCTACGATCTCGAGGAAGCGTCTCAAGCCCAGCGTGACGTAATGAACGACAGCTTCCTCGGTAAGCTGGTTATCGAACCCTAACGAAACGCGACATAGATTCGTGTTGGATGAGGAATGCCGGGGCCCTGTCAGTTGCCAGGGTCGGTATATAGGGATCCATTGATGTGGCCGAAAATAGCCGCAGTAGATCAGCTATACGAGACGGATTCTACGACATCGGGAATCTGTTGATCGAGCCGCATACGCCAATTCAGACCGACGTCGAGCCGGATGCTCGCGTTCGTGACAGTCCCCGTTTTCGAACCGTCCGTACCGCTAAGGGCGCGGTCGCCGTACGACCGGTATGGACCAATCTGTCAAACTCAACAATATCGAAAGCGTCCTCGAGGAGTTCGAGTATCCGATCGCTCGGGACGAGGTATGCGACCGCTGTGACGACGTGACGCTCGTTCTCGCAGAGGGTGACGCGAACCTCGGTGAGGTCGTCGCCAACTCGAACGACGACCGATTCGAGTCCGTTGACGATCTAAAAACCGAGGTGTTTACGCTCCTGCCTCGAAACGCCGTCGGCGAACCCTTCCAGTCGGAGGGGGAAGGATAGGGAAATCAGTTCCCGCCGATATTTGCCCCCGATCACGCTGCGTCGAGTAACGCAACACCGTCCTACACGAGGTCGGCGACGGCTTCCATCGTCGTCCGCTTTTCTCTCTCGGTCATCTCGTCGACGAAGCCGACGCGGACGGCGTCGACGCCGTCGATCTCGCGGTACGCGTCGACCCACTCGCGGACCTCCTCGGGCGTCCCCGCCGGAGCCAGGTCGTCGAGCACCTCGTCGGGTAACGCAGCGGCCATCGCCTCGGTATCTCGATCCTGCCAAGCCGCCCGGATCTCCTCGACGACGTCGGGGTAGCCCTGTTCAGCGACCGAATCGCCGTAGTAGGGGCCGTAAGCACCCAGCATGAACGCGATCGTGCCGCGAGCCTTCCGCCGGGCGAGTTCGCGGTCCTCGCTCGCGACCCCGCGGACGATCGGCGCGACGCGCAGATCTTCGAGCGACTTGTCACCCTCGGCGAGTTCGGCCCCGCGCTCGAGGTCCTCGAGGCGGTCCTCGAGACCCGCTTTCGTGAACAGTTGGGGTGCCCAGCCGTCGCCGAAGCGGCCGGCCATCTCTGTGGCTTTCGGACCGAGGGTTCCGAGATCGATCGGCGGCGGGGTCTCGGGAACGTCGCGTTCGTAGTTGAGTCCAGCGATATCGAATATTTCGCCTTCGTAGGCCGGAGAGCCGTTCCCGTAGACCGCACGGATGACCTCGATGGTTTCGCGGGTGCGCCGGAGCGGCCGGTCGAACTCGAGGCCGTGCCAGCGTTCGGTGATCGCCGGTGAACTCGGACCGAGGCCGAGTCGGAACCGGCCGTCGGAGGCGTCGTGCAGCGTGAGCGCGGTCTGGGCGAGCATCGCGGGCGAGCGTCCGTACGGTGAGATGACGTCGTTCGAGATGCCGAGTTCCTCGGTTCGATCAGCGGCGAGCGTCAGCGGCGGGACGATGTTCCACCCCGTCGTTTCGCCGACCGTAATCCGGTCGAAACCCAGTTCTTCGGCCTGAACGGCGCGGTCGGCGACGTCCTGTGGCTGCTCGTAGTCGCCGAGTCTGACCAGCAGGTCCAGTTCGGTGGTCACGGTGCTCCCCTCCGCGTCGGCTTTCGGTTCGGTCGACTGTCTGCCATCGTCAGCTACCGCGTCAGCCATTCCCATAAAATTGTAGCGTTTCCGCCCAGTTCGGCGACACGGACGACTCTTAGCTATCGAATCGATCGCGCTCGAGATCCCAGTGCTCGCGCAACAGCCCGTACTGGATCGTATCGACGTACTCGCCGTCGACGAACCGGTCCCGCCGAATGCGGCCTTCCTCGTCGAAGCCGAGCGACTCGAGCAGGCCCCAGGAGGCGTCATTGAAGTCGTAGGCCGCCGCGCCGACGGCGGGTGTGTCGTACGTCCGGAAAACGTAGTCGACGACCAGCGAGACGGCCTCGCTCCCGTAGCCTTCGCCGTGGACCGCGGGTACGAGCCAGTAAACGAGTTCGGGACGCCGCCAGTCGGCGTCTTCGACCGACACGAGTCCGATCGGTCGCAGGCTGTCGGCGTCGTCCGGCTGCTCCGGTCCGAGTGGGTCCGCCTCGAGACAGACGAGGAACCGATCCGCGTTTTCGTCGTCGGTCCACTCCTTGAGGTCCGTCTGATTCAACAACGGGCTCCCGAGCGGGTAACGAAGCTCGGGATTGGCGTAGGCCCGCTGGAGGAAGTCGCGGTCTTCGGACTCGACGGTTCGGAGGGTCACTCGGTCGCCGCTCGTGATTCGGGCACCCGGCATACGTCCGTCAACGGAGAGTGTGGATATATGTATTCTGTCCTGAACGATACGTAAATCGAACGCTATCTCGGTACCGAACGATCCGAGGAAACGCCGAGCGGCCAGCGATCGACCGCACCGATCGCCGCTCGAGCACTCGAGCCGATCCGTCTGATACCGCCGTCGCTACGCACCAGCGGAATCTCCGTCCTCGAGAATCGTTGTACATAGTCGCTTTGCCGTCTCGAGGTGATCGTCCGCCGCCTCGTGGCCCGTCTCGTCGACCTCGGAGAGCAGCCCTCGAACCTTCTCGACGCGCTCGAGAACGGTGGCCTCATCCAGACTGGCTGTCGCGACATCGGCCGCGATCGCCTCGGCCTCGCCGAGCCAGCGGTTCGTTTCGCGGTCGATCGGTAACTCGGCGGTCGCCTCGAGGTGGCGGTGGAGTTCTCGCGTCCGTTCGCGTAATTCGTCGTCCGCATCGTCGGGCCGGCCGCCGTTCGAACTGTCGGTCACGATTGCTCCCACGGACTCGAGAACCGTGATGCTTACTCGGTACCGCTCTCGAGACGTGGGTCGCCTGTATCAGACAGGATTTCATGGCCGCGCCACGAGCGAACCAACAGCGCCATCGATGGTGGGAAACGTTGATACGGGTTCTGGACGACGTGATCGTATGACTCACGACTGTTCGTTCCTCGAGGATCTCGACCTCGCGGACGACCAGCTATCGTTCGCTGAGGGACGGCGAGAATCACACGCCGCCGACTGGGGCGCAGAACAGACCGGCGACGGTGTCGTGCCGGACGCAGTGGTGTATCCCGAGCGGACGGCGGACGTTTCGGAGATTCTCGCGGCCGCCACCGAACGCGGCGTCCCCGTCACCCCCTACGCTGCGGGGACGGGGCTCGAGGGCAACGCCGTGCCGGCCCGCGGGGGGATCAGCATGGATCTCACTCGGATGGATGAAATCGTCGACTACCGGCCAGAGGACTTCCAGATCGACGTCGAGCCGGGGCTCATCGGTTCGGCCGTCGACGAGTACGTCGCCGACGACGGGCTCTTTTTCCCGCCGCTGCCCTCCTCGGGCGATATCTCGACGATCGGCGGGATGGTCGCCACCGACGCCAGCGGGATGCAAACCGTTCGCTACGGCGAGATCGTCGACTGGGTGCTCGGCCTCGAGGCCGTGCTGGCCGACGGCACCGTCGTTCGGACCGGGTCGCGAGCGATCAAGTCCTCGAGCGGCTACAACCTGACCGACCTCATCGTCGGGAACGAGGGAACGCTGGCCGTCGTCACCGAGGTGACGCTGGAACTCTCGGGGCGTCCCCAACAGATCCGTGGCGGTCGAGCTATCTTCGAGACGCTCGACGACGCGACCGAGGCGATCGCCGACGCAATTCGGACGGAAGTCGACGTCGCCAAAATCGAACTGGTCGACGACCTGAGCGCTCGGATCGCCAATCGGTATCTCGACACGGGCCTCCCCGACGCGCCGATGGTCTTCCTCGAGTTCCACGCCAATCACGGCATCGAGGAGGAAATCGACCTCTGTCGGACGATCTTCGAGGAGCACGACGTGCTTCGGTTCGAAATGAGCGACGACGACGCCGAGATGGATCGACTCTGGAAAGCCCGGCGAGAACTGGCCTACGCCGTCCGGAGCTACGATGCCGACCTCGAGCCGCTCCACCCCGGAGACGTGACGGTGCCGCTCGATTCCTACCCCGAAATCGTCAGGGAGACCAAACGGCTCGCCGACGAGGCGGGCCTCCTCGCACCCTGTTACGGCCACGCCGGTGACGGCAACCTCCATCACACGGTGCTCGTCGATCCGAACGATCCCGAACAGGTCGAACGCGGCGAAGCAGTGTACGAACAAACTGTCGAACGGGCGATCGAACTCGGCGGAACGGTCACCGGCGAACACGGTATCGGCCAGGGAAAACGCAAGTTCCTCGAGGCCGAACACGGCGCGGGTGGGGTCGATGCAATGCGACGGGTCAAGCGCGCACTCGATCCGACGGGAACGCTCAATCCGGGGAAAATCTTTCCCGAAACGGAAGCCGAGTAGCGTCTCCTGTCGGTGTCGAGTTGGGTCCGATCCCAATCTACCTTCAAACCAATCCCGACCTAAACGAATCGGACAACCGACAGACCTCCGTTCAACACCGAACGGTTATCCTCGAGTTCGTTGTTTCTCGGTGCATGACCGTCCCGAGCGCGATGGTGAAAACGGCGGTGTTTTCGGTGCTCGTTCCGGGAACCGTCGCCGGTCTCATCCCGAAACTGTTGGCTCGATACGACCGGGAAGCACCCTCGCTCGATTCCAGGATCGCACGGTCGCTCGGTCGCGTCTCGTTCGTTTTGGGACTACTCCTCTACCTCCATACTGCCTGGCGATTCGCCTCCGAAGGACGGGGGACGCCGTCACCAACCCACGAGACGGAAGACCTCGTTACGGGCGGCGTCTACGCCCATCTGCGCAATCCGATGTACGTCGGCGTGCTCTTGCTCATCGGCGGACAGGCTGTCCGGTACAAATCGCTCCACGTACTCTGGTGGGCCGTCGTCTGTTGGCTCGGCTTTCATCGGCGTATCATCGAGTATGAAGAACCCCGTTTACTGGAGGCACACGGAGCCGCGTACGAAGATTACTTCGAAGAGGTTCCGCGATGGGTTCCGCGACTGCACCCGCCCCACGACCGCTGATTCACGCTCGAGCCGTGTCGGATACCGATCGCAGTTCAATTCGGTCGAAGGTCGGTTGGTGAGCGGAGCAGCGACTCGGCTACGAGTCTGTGACGGAAAGTCGCCGATACCGTCGAGCGCGTGCGGCCGGCGTCAATCGAACAGGAAGCGATCGAGGATCGGCCGGAGGAACGACCCCCGGCGGGTTTTCTTGGAGTGGACGAGCAACACCGGCTGTTCGATCGCGGCGGCGATTCGATCGGAGCGCTGTTCGATGACCAGATCGGGGAGCCGACGGTGGGTCACCGTGCTGAGCATGACGATATCGGACGACTCGAGTTCTTTTGAGAGCCCCGAGACGGCGTCGTTGGATCGGATGATCGTCGATTCGACGGGAACGGTACAGAGGTCGTCGAGCTCGGCGTGGTAGTCCTCGATCGTCTCGAGGAGTTTGTCGGGGGCGTTCTCGGAAACCGCATAGCAAAACCTGATGCGGGCGCCGAGGACGTCGGCCATCGCGTCCGCGAGTTCGACTTTGAGCGGATCGTTGAACGGACTCCGGTCGGTGACGATGGCGATTTCGTCGACGGTGACGCGCTGTTCGTGCTGGACGAAGACGACGTCACAGGGGGCGTGTTCCATGATCCAGTCGGTGTCCCGGCCGAAGAGGGTCCCGAGTCGACTGGTCGCCTCCTGGCGTGCCAGAATGAGGTCGGAACCGGTTCGGTCGGCGAAGTTGACGACTGCGTGACGCGTGTCGTGGCTGACGATCTCGCCGACTTCGACGGGGACCTCGAGGTAGCGAACGAGGTCGTCGGTTCGCTGCTCGAACTCGAGGTCTTCTTCGGATAGCTCTTCGGCGGCCGTGTCGAGTGGCACCTGATCGGGCACCTCGTCGAATCGAACGACGCGGATCCGTCCGCCGCGTCGCTTGACGATCGGTGCGGCCATCTGAATCAGTGCATCCTCCTGTTCGCGGGTCACGTCCTGTCTGATCGGAATAAGGACCTCGTACTGATCCGGATCGTACTCGTCGGCTTGTTCCAGTTGTTCTTCGGTGTCGCGAACGAACTGTTTCCCGGCTTCGCGGCGAGCGAGTCCCTTGGCGACGCCTTCGCGTTCGACCTTTTCCTTTGCGTACCAGCGGAACCAGACGAAGCCGAAGATCACGATGGCGATCGAGCCGATAATTTCCTGCGCGTCCATCTGCGTGATGATGAAAATCCCGGAGACGATCCCGAACAGTTGGACCCAGGGATAGCCCGGCGTGTGGAAGTCGGGGTTGTACCACTCGAGGTCGCGTTCGCGGAAGGCGATTAGCGCCCCACAGACCAGAATGTAGACGAGGATCTGGAACGCCCCGGCCATCTTGGCGATTTCGTCGACTTCCTGTGTGGCAACGATGAAAATGATGATCGCACCGGTCGTGAGAATGGCGACGAAGGGCGTCGAAAAGCGCGGATGAATGTACTCGAATTTGTCGAGGAAGAGGTTGTCACGGCTGAGCGCGAGCGGGTAGCGGGAGGCCGTCAGAATGCCCGCATTGGCCGTGCTGACGAGGGCTAGCAGCGCCGCGAGCACGATCGCGCCGACGGCGAGGAGTCCAAGTGGAATGCCGCCAGCGACCGTCAGATCCCCGAAGAGGAGCTCCGTCGCTTCAGCCATCGGCTCTTCCGTTCCGGCCAGTTCCGGCCCGTCGACGACCCCGACGAGAACGAAAACGAGCAGGGCGTAGAGAAACGCCGTCCCGATAAGCGAGATGAGCAGTCCGAGCGGGAGGTTGCGGCCTGGGTTTTCGATCTCCTCGGCGACGGCGGCGACCTTCGTCACGCCGGCGTAGGAAACCAGAACGAGTGCCGTCGCGCTGAGGATGCCGTCGATTCCCTCGTCGAAGAAGCCGTCGAAGTTCGCCCCCTCGACCTGCACGATCGAACCGGCGACGAACGCCGAGAGGATCGCGAGCATAACGATAACCATGATCAACTGGAGGCCGCCGGTCTGTTTGACCCCGAAGAGGTTGACGGCGATGAGAATAATCGCGAAGGTAATTCCGAGCGCCCGGACGCCGGGAATCGTAAGCGCTGCGTTGAGGCCGGGGATAGCGAGCTCCCACGTCGGGAGCTGGTAGACGAAATTGATGTAGAACATTCCGCCGTAGAGCGCGAGCGATCCTTTGAGCATCAACATGAGCCACGTGCCGAGTCCGGCGATGGTCCCGAACGAGGGCCCCAACCCGCGCTCGATGAACACGTAGTCCCCACCGGCCTCGGGCATCGCCGTCCCGAGTTCGGCGATGCTGAGTGCTGCCGGCACGACGAGGATCGCGGCGATCACGAACGCGACGATCACGGCCGGCCCCGCTTCCGCCATCGCGACGCCAGGTAAGATGAAGATCCCGCTCCCGATCATCGCCCCCATACTGATCGCGATTACGGCGAACAACCCAAGGTCGCGCTCGAGATCCTTCGTCATCACCCGACCCTTTTGAACGGAGACTAAGAAATGTTCGCATTTCAATTTTCTCTTCCGATTTTGCCCACTGGTTGTGATTATGCGGCAAATAATGTGCCATGAAAATCCACACTTATTTATTTTCTCACTGCAGTCGGCTAGAACGTATCGACGACGTCGTGGAGACAGCCGTCAGCGGTGAAGTGGCTAAAGTGGTCCGAACGTACCCGACGTTGTGGTCTGTGTATCCAGCGGCGTCCCATCGACGCCGGCAGCCCCGACGGCGGTTCCCCACTCGGCGGTCCCGTACGCCCAGTCGAGGACCGCGTCGTCTTCCGTCCAATATCGTAGCCACTGGAAGTCAGTTTACACCTGATCGCACGACAGCTGTGCGATCAGCGTGTAAACAGTTCCAGTTGTTACTATGGTTGTCCAGCCGTCCCGTCGCGGCCTCGATACTCGAGCCGTAGCGGCCGCCCATCGAGACGGTGGCGGCGTCCGCCGCACCGCCCAGTAGCGTCGTCGACTCGCCGACGCCGGTCCGTCCCCATTCTGCGAGCGACTCCAGGGCACTGAGAACGACCCGCGCACCGAGCGAGTGACAGCACAGGCGAACGGCAACGCTCGGGTTCGCCTCCGCGTACTCGCTGACGAACGACGCCGGCTTCGAACCGTTTTGCTCCGTGATTTCCGTCGCGGAGTACCAGCCGAAATCGGCGTCCCAGGTGTAGCCGACGACGGGGTAGTCGTACCCCTCGGCTGCAAACGTCGTGCCCGTCTCCTCGACCGAACAGACGCCGCCCTCGAAATCGTTATTCCAACTGTGGGCGTGAACCAGGAGTTCGTCGACCGGATCGGTGTGAACGCCGGGTATCTCGTCTCCCTCGAACTCGAACGTAGACGGCGTGTTGCCGTCGGTCAGGACGACGCTGCCGTACCACGTCGTCTCGAAGTGGCCGCGAGTCGTCACCCGCGGATAGGACATCGGCGGGTCCTCACAACCGTCCGATTTCCCGGCCGAGGCCGGAGAGCTCGCCGCGGCGACGGCTCCCGTTCCGATCGCAACCGTGCCGACTCCCCGAAGGATCGATCGACGAGACGTGATCGCCGACGGGCCGTCACTGCGTGCTTCGTTATCTTCTGAGATGGCTTTATCTCACTATCTAACCACCATTATTATTTAGTACAGTCTCAGAAAATACAGCTCTCGAAGCTATCTCTCTATTGAATGGATGCGTTCGCGTGCCCAACCCACTGCGTTTTTAACACCCGGGCGTGTAGGTGGCAGTAGCGAAACCCGCGGGCAAGTGCGTTCGGGGCTCACGGCGGTGTCGTGGGCCGATTGGAGGGGAATCCCCTCCCCGTTCGCATAGCGGGATGGCCGACGCGCTGTAAGACGCCGGGGCCGTACAACCGGGAGTCCGCGGACCGTTTCGATGAGAGTCCACCACGCGGCTTTCAGTACAACGAACCATGGAAATCGAAATCGCAACAATCGGCGGCTACGAAGAAGTCGGACGGCAGATGACTGCCGTCCGCGCCGGTGAAGACGTCGTCATCTTCGACATGGGTCTGAACCTCTCGCAGGTTCTCATCCACGACAACGTCGAAACCGAACGGATGCACAGTCTCGACCTGATCGACATGGGCGCGATCCCCGACGACCGGGTCATGAGCGACCTCGAGGGCGACGTAAAAGCGATCGTCCCGACACACGGTCACCTCGACCACATCGGTGCCATCTCGAAACTGGCCCACCGATACAACGCGCCGATCGTCGCGACGCCGTTTACGATCGAACTGGTCAAACAGCAGATCGAGGGCGAACAGAAGTTCGGCGTCGAGAACGACCTGATCAAGATGGACGCCGGCGAGACGATGTCGATCGGCGACTCCGGCGAGGTCGACCTCGAGTTCGTCAACGTCACCCACTCGATCATCGACGCGATCAATCCCGTCCTCCATACGCCCGAAGGCGCAGTCGTCTACGGCCTGGACAAGCGGATGGACCACAACCCGGTGCTCGGCGACCCGATCGATATGGAGCGGTTCCGCGAGATCGGTCGCGAGGGCGAAGGGGTCCTCTGTTACATCGAGGACTGTACGAACGCGAACAAGAAGGGACGCACTCCCTCCGAGAACGTCGCTCGAGAACACCTCCGCGACGTCCTCTACAGCATGGAGGACTACGACGGCGGGATCGTCGCCACCACCTTCTCGAGCCACATCGCCCGCGTCAAATCCCTT
>NZ_WUYX01000030.1:0-96425 GCF_009834785.1 Natronorubrum halalkaliphilum | reverse complement strand
TATCGGCCGTCAGCCGGTCCTCCTCGGTCGCTCGATGGAGAAGTACTCCGGAACCGCAGAGCGACTCGACTTCGTCGACTTCCCGGACGATCTGGGAATGTTCGGCCATCGCAAGTCCGTCGACCGCACGTTCAAGCGGATCATGAACGAGGGCAAGGAGAACTTCCTGCCGGTCGTCACCGGCCACCAGGGCGAGCCCCGCGCGATGCTCACCCGGATGGCACGCGGCGAGACGCCGTACGAACTGGACGACGGCGACAAGGTCGTCTTCTCCGCACGCGTCATTCCGGAGCCGACCAACGAGGGTCAGCGCTACCAGGCCGAAAAGCTGCTCGGCATGCAGGGCGCCCGAATCTACGACGACATCCACGTCTCCGGTCACATGAACCAGGAAGGACACTACAAGATGCTCGACGCGCTTCAGCCCCAGAACATCATTCCCGCCCATCAGGATCTGAAGGGGCTGTCGGGATACGTCAAGCTCTGCGAAGGCGAAGGGTACCAGATGGGACGGGACCTCCACGTCTCGCGAAACGGCAACCTCATCCAGATTGTCGACTGATATGACGACCCCAGAGGCACGAGAAGAGGCGGTGCTCGAGGCGGTCCGCAAGCGCCGCGAGCAGGTCAACGAGGCGATCCCCGAAGAACTGCCGATCCAGCGACCCGAACGGCTCTACGAAGCGTCGCGGTACCTGCTGGATGCGGGCGGTAAACGGCTTCGTCCGACCGTCTTACTCACGACGGCAGAAGCGCTAGCGGACGTCGACCCCCTGAGCGAGGACTACCGCGAGTTCCCGACGCTCAATGCCGAAACCGCCGGGTCTCGATCCGCGGCCGACACGAGCGGTCAGTCGGAAGCGCCCGACCTGATCGACGTGATGAACGCCGCCGTCAGCGTCGAGGTCATCCAGTCGTTTACGCTGATCCACGACGACATTATGGACGACGACGACCTGCGACGGGGCGTTCCTGCCGTCCACAAGGAGTACGACCTCGAGACGGCGATTCTCGCCGGCGACACGCTCTACTCGAAAGCCTTCGAGATCATGCTCGAGACGGGTGCGGCTCCCGATCGCATGGTCGAGGCCCTCGAGGTGCTCGCAACGACGTGTACGAAGATCTGCGAGGGACAGTCCCTCGACGTCACCTTTGAGAATCGCGGCGACGTGTCGCCCGAGGAGTACCTCGAGATGGTCGAACAGAAGACCGCAGTGCTGTACGCTGCCTCGGCGTGTCTTCCCGCGATATTGCTCGGTGCCGACGATGAGACCGTCGACGCACTCTACGGCTACGGCCTCGATATCGGCCGCGCGTTCCAGATCCAGGACGACGTCCTCGATCTGACCGTTCCGAGCGAGAAACTCGGGAAACAGCGCGGCAGCGACCTCGTCGAACACAAACAGACGCTGATCACCGTCCACGCCCGCGATCAGGGCGTCGATATCGAGGGGCTCGTCGATACGAACGACGTCGACGCGGTCACCGAAGCCGAGATCGACGACGCCGTTTCCGAACTCGAGGAAGCGGGGTCGATCAGTTACGCCAACGAGACGGCCCAGGACCTCGTCGCACAGGGGAAGGGGCGACTCGAAGTGCTGCCGGACAACGACGCTCGCGAACTGCTGTGTGATCTGGCGGATTACCTGATCGAACGCGGCTACTAGCCGAAACAGCCGCTTTCACACTGGTGCGTATTCTTCCGTCGGTACCGCTCTGCTCAGTTAGTGCTATATCCCCTCACAGGCTCTGAGAACGAGCGTCGAGTTATCGACGATGACGAAGCTCCCACTGGGTGCCATCGAAAACTCACTGAACGCACACCGCGGAGGTTTTGGGCCGGGACCGAATACGTCTCGGTAATGGACGACGAGTTACGAGACCGTGTCGAGCGTGAGGCCGAAAAGCACGCGCTGTTGAACGCCGTCAAACACGAGAGCGACGCCAACGTCGGCGCGATCATGGGGCCGCTGATGGGAGACAACCCCGACTTCCGTCCGCATGGCGACGAGATCCCAAGAATCGCCGGTGGCGTCATTGGCGAGGTCAACGACCTCGAGTACGAGGAAAAGCGCGAGCGCCTCGAGGATCTCGCACCCGAGGAACTCGCCGAAATCGAGGCCGAAGACGAGGCGGACGAGCACGACCTTCCCGACCTGCCAAACGCTGACGAGTACGACGAGATCCGGATGCGCTGTGCGCCGAACCCGAACGGCCCGTGGCACGTGGGCCACGCCCGAATGCCCGCCGTCATCGGCACCTATCGCGACCGCTACGACGGCTGGTTCTGCGTTCGCTTCGACGACACCGATCCCGAGACGAAACGGCCCGATCTCGAGGCCTACGACGCGATCCTGGACGACCTCGACTACCTCGGCTTCGAGCCCGACGCGACCTATCGGGCAAGCGACCGCCTCGAGACGTACTACGATCACGCCCGCGAACTGATCGAGATGGGCGGGGCCTACACCTGCTCGTGTTCTGGCGAGGCGTTCTCGGAGCTGAAAAACAACGGCGAGCCGTGTCCGCACCGCGACAAAGACGGGGAGACCGTCCGCTCCGAGTTCGAGGAAATGATCGACGGCGAGTACGAAAGCGGCGAGATGGTCCTGCGGGTCAAAACCGACATCGAACACAAAAACCCCGCACTGCGCGACTGGGTTGCGTTCCGAATGATCGACACGCCACACCCTCGAGAGGAGGCCAGCGAGTACCGTTGCTGGCCGATGCTCGACTTCCAGTCCGGCGTCGACGACCACCTGCTCGAGGTCACCCACATCATCCGCGGCATCGACCTTCAGGACTCCGCGAAGCGCCAGCAGTTCGTCTACGACTACTTCGGCTGGGAGTACCCCGAGGTCATCCACTGGGGTCACGTCCAGCTCGACGCCTACGATGTGAAGATGAGCACCTCGACGATCTCCGAACTGATCGAGCAGGGCGAACTCGACGGCTGGGACGACCCGCGCGCGCCGACGCTCAAGAGTCTCCGCCGCCGCGGCATTCGCGGTGATGCCATCGTCGACGCGATGGTCGGACTCGGCACCTCGACCAGCGACGTGGATCTCGCGATGAGTTCCATCTACGCGGAGAACCGCGACCTGATCGACGAGGAGACCGACCGCCGGTTCCTCGTCCGTGAGGGGAACCAGCTCCCGCTCGGCGGCAGCCCGCCAGACGAGGCCAACCCGCCGCTACACCCCAACCACGAGGACCGCGGTGTCCGGGAGATTCCGGTCGGCGACTCCGTCATGCTCGAGTCCGACGATCTCCCCCAGCGCGAGGCGCGAATCTGGCTCAAGGGGCTGGGATGTTTCCAGTTTACCCGCGATACGCTCCAGTATACGGGCGAAGACATCGACGTCGTTCGAGAGGGCGACGTCGACGTCGTTCACTGGGTCCCCGCCGACGAGTCCGTGCCCGTTCGGATGCGAACGATGGAGGGGGACGTCCGAGGCCACGCCGAACCCGGCGTCGGCAACCTCGATTCCGACGAAATGGTGCAGTTCGAACGGGTCGGGTTCGCGAGAATCGATCGTCACGAAAGCGACGACGAAGGCGGTGCCGAGGAGACCGTCGCCTACTACACGCATCCCTGAATGAGGGTCGGCGGGATGTGGATTAGGAGACGGTGGCTGTAGCCGTAACTTATTCCCCGAGTCGCTCGAGGTCGGTACTCCCACACTCCGGACACGAGTCGGCGTCGTTGTAGAGCCCCGTCTCGCAGTCACGGCAGCGGTACTTGGCGCTGTCCTCGCGTCCGGCTACCGCTTCCTGTTTGATCCGTTCGACTTTCTCGCCGAGACGCTCGAACATGCTCATAGCAACAGTAACATGTTGCAGACGGATAAGTTTCGGCGTCGGGTCCAAATCGGGACAGAACGGCGGTACAGGGGCTGGCGACAGGGACGGCGTGGCGAGAACTCGATTGCCGTTACAGAGACTCGGGTAACTGTGGCTCGAGAGTCACGTGCTGCTCCGTTAATCGCCCGAACCGAACGACCGCGTCCGTTCGTCCAGGTTCGTAGCCGTCCGCCTCGACAACCATCATATACTCGCCGTGATCGAGTTCGATTGTGAACTCGCCGTCCGCAGATGTCGTCGCTGTCGTTGTCGCTGTCCGCGTGGTGTCGTCGATAACCGTTACCCTCGCCTCAGGGATCGGTTCGTCGGCATCGTCCGTCACCGTTCCGGTGACCCAGCCGTTGTGATGGATCGTCCGATCCTCGTCCGGAACCTGGATTCGTGATCGGGTGAACCCGTCCTCCTCGACGTACACTTCGTCGTACCCATCGCCGTAGTCGTCGATACCCGAGACACGAATCTCCCACCAGCCTTCGGGTACGACGAACCCCCGTTCCCACTTGTCGCCGTCGGGAATCGTCCCGCCCGGTGCGACGACGCTGTGTTCTTCGCCGTTGCCGTAGATCGTCACCAGGCACTCGAGCGTCGGTCCGCCGCCGACCTCAGTCACGTAGACGTCGAACTCACCCTCGCCGGGACCCCACTCGCGTTCGAGTCCGAAATCGACCGTGACGGTCTCGTCCGTTGTGACTTCGATCGTTTGCGTTTCGGTAGCGTACCCGTCGGCAGCTACCGTAAGCGTGTACCATCCGGGCTCGAGATCGCGTTCGTACGAGCCGCTCCCGTCGGTTTCCGCGCTGTACTCGTCACTGAAGAGGACGTCGATATCCGCGAGGGGGTGATCGCCATACGTAATCGTTCCCTCGACGTGTCCCGTCTCCTCGGACGTGACCGAAGCGGCCCCGGCTGCGTTCGTGGTGCTCGCGGTGCCGAGAAGACCCGCGGTGACGAGACTCGAGCGCTGGATAAACGTCCGACGATTGGGCTGCATGATAGCTGTGGGTGTGGAGTGGCCATCCAGTCATATCTCTTCTGAACTTCGACGTTATCGCAATTCGAAACGAAAATTTCTGACGAATGTATTGAAATATATTGTGTCGGCCAGGATATTATTTCTTCCCGGACGGTATCCAGAACGCGTCCATCTCTGTAGGGAGGACACTCCCGTGTACAGTGCGCTCGAGACACCTATCGCTCGTCCTCGAGTAAATCGTCTCCGCGCTCCGTTTTCGGATCGGCGACGACGCCGTCCTGCTGGCCGAGCACGCGAGCGTGTGCGGCACAGACCGTTCGGTTGTCGGCCCAGGGAATGTGGAGTTCGACGGTTGCAGGCCGGTCGCAGTCGTCTTCCGGACAGGTCATAGCGGCTATACGACGGCACGGTAGTCAGTGTTTGTGGCGAGTCGGGACTGGAACCGAAACGGGATCACCGTACTCCGAAGACGAACACCGCGATCAGAACAGGAAGACCGAGATGACGAACGCGAACAGGATCGTGGCCGTCAACAGCGCCTGAATCGCCGTCGAGGCGAGCAGCCCGCCCGTCGCATAGAGTGCGGATCGCGTACTGTTTGCGGCGTCTCTGCCCCGGACGTACTCAATCGCGAAGACGGTTCCGAACAGTCCGACGAGCAGTCCCAGCGGACCGGTAACGATCATGAGGACGACGGCGACGACGGTGGCCACGGTGGTGGTCAGCCACGACGCGCCGCCCGCTCGAGCCGCGATCGATCCGCCGAAGAACTCGGCCACGAGCGTCAGCACGCCGAGGAAGGTGAGCACGGCGAGCGTGATGGTTCCGGGCTCGGCAAAGCCGGAGTGCCACCAGTAGAGGTACAGCCCGGACAGCGAGAGCAGTCCGCCGGGGACGAGCGGGAGGAGCGTTCCGACAACGGCGGCGACGAGCAAGGCGACCGCGATGATGGAGACCGCATCGACCATACGATAGGTGCCCAACGGCCGGAGACGACAAAGGTGTACGGCCTTCGGCACTTCGATCCCGCCCGTCGTGTCCGTCGCTGAACTGCGCTCCAGTACCATTACGTGCACCCGTACGAACGTGAGGATATGACGCAGACACGCGGTGCGATCATCGTCGGCGCGTCGTCGGGAATCGGTGAAGCGGTAGCCCGCCGGCTCGCCGACGACGGCTACGAAATCGGGCTGACGGCCCGTCGCACGGATCGACTGACGGAAATCGGCGGCGAGTTACCGACGAACGCCTACGTCGCGACGATGGACGTCACCGACACCGAAGACGCTCGCGACGGGTTTTTCGAACTCGCCGACGCGATGCAGTCGGTCGATCTCGTCGTCATCAGCGCGGGCGTCGCCCACGCGAACTACGATCTCGAATGGTCTCAGGAACGCCAAACGATCGACGTCAACGTCCGCGGGTTTACGGCGATCGCGACGGCCGCGATAGAGTACTTCGAGACCACGCCCGACCACGCGAGCGACGGCGACGGCCACCTCGTTGGGATCTCCTCGGTCGCGGCCCACTTCGGCAACGGCGGCACGCAGGCGTACAACGCCTCGAAAGCGTACGCCTCGACGTATCTCGAGGGGCTCCGAAACCGACAGGCCGGTAGTGACGCCGACGTGACGATTACGACGATCGAACCCGGATTCGTCGACACCAGACTCTCCTACGGCGATCTGTGGAAGTGTTCCCCCGAAACGGCGGCCGAGCAAATCGCTCGAGCAATTCGGAAGGAGCGATCCCACGCCTACGTCACGCGGCGCTGGCGGCTGCTGGCGTGGGCCTTCGATCTGGCTCCGGAGGGACTCCTGCGACGATTGCTCTGAAGCGGTCTCGATTCCCGCTCTTCCTCCTCGGTGTCAGCGAATCGATCCCGTTCGTTCTACTCGGTATACTCGGGGTCGGCGAACCGCTCCCGTTCCTCGAGTGCTACAGCCGGCCCGTATCGGTCGACGAGCGGGCAGAACGCGTCGCCGATCGCCCGCTTGCACTGCCCCGTCGAGTGGTACTCGAGGCGATTCGCGACGGTCGCCCAGTCGTGAGCCTGGAGGGCACGCAGGACGAGCAACCGTTCCTCGCGGACGGTCAGGTCTATCTCGTCGGGGTCGTCGATGAAGTAGCGAACGACGAGTTGACGAAACGGGCCGGGATCGACGTCGAACAGTCCGGGCCCGTACGCTGCGCCGGCGACGACGCGCCACTCGTGGTCGGTAATCTCGAGTGCCGGTGCCGCCGCGGCGTCGGCGGATCGCAGGGCTTCGCGGGCGATGTCGGGATCGAGATCGGACAGCGAGTCCGAACAGAGGGCTGCAAACCGATTCGCAAACCAGTCGGCGTGGCGGTCGTGGAGCGCGGCCCCAGAATCGCTCGTCGGCGCGAGCATGAGCGCGGAGTACTCCCCGCTGGCGTCGTTGCGGGTCGTCGAGAGGTGGACCGTCCGATAGCCGTTCTCGCGCCAGAACTCGAGAAGGGCCGGCGTCGCGCCGAAACCGGTACCGAGCCAGTCGATCGACTCGCGGGACTGTCGGTTTTGGTCTGCGTCCGAATCCCGACTCCGTTCCCCGTTGTAGGCGCATTGCACCTCACCGTCGGTTACTTCCTCGCGGACGGACTCGAGCAGGTGCGACCCGAGCCCTCGCGACCGAACTGCGTGGTGGGTCGCGATGCGGACGACCCGAAGGCCGGCCGGTTCGCTCGCGGCTTCGTCGCGAAGCTGGCTCGTGAGGACGTCGGGGAGCATGTTTCCGCGGACGCGGCCACCCTCGTACATCATCGTCCGTGTTTCCGGCGGGAGGTTTCCCTCGCGAGCCAGCAGGGCGACGCTGACGACGTGGCCGTCGTGGACGAGCGCGCGGGCCTCGAGATTCGGCGCGTCGAACAGCCGCGCGAGGTCGTTGGGTTCGGTGCGGTAGTGTGCGAGCACGAGCAGCCCGAAGGCCTCCCGAAGCAGCTGTTCGTCCGCGAGCAGCGCGTCGGGTTCGAGTCGCCGATAGGCGACGCTGTCCGGCGTCGCATCGTCGACGAGCGGATCGACTGGGGGCCGCGCATCGAGGAGCAGCGCGCGGAACGCCCAGACCTCGACGGGGTCGCCCGCCGCATACCGGATCGGCTCGAGGAGCGTTCGATCGACCACCTCGTGGTCGCTCTCGGCGAGTCGATCCCGGAACCGGACCGAGAATCCTCGACCTGCTCCCTCGTAGCCGTGGACCGTCGTCGCGAACGCGACGCGGTCAGCCTCGAGGAGCGATTCGAGTACCGAAACCGGGAGCGCAGCGGCTTCGTCGACGATGACGATATCGGCGGATTCGGGTCGGTCGGCGGCGACAGCCGGTTCGAGAAAGCGAACCCGACCGCCGGTCCCCGTCTCGAGGTGACGACGCCCCGCTGCGGTGTCGGTGTCCGCGAGCGCCTCACAGAGTTCGCCGGCGCGGTGGAAAATCTCCGCCGCGTTCCGCGACCGAGGGGCCGTGATGAGCACGTCCATCCCGTCGGCGGCGAACGCCCCCGCCGCGAGTCCCGCCGCGCTCGATTTGCCGCGCCCGCGATCCGCCTCGAGAACGACGGCTCGAGGAGACGGCTCGAGGAGGGATTCCAGGGCTTCGACCGCGTCGGCCTGATCGCTCGTGAGACAGGCTTCGTAGGCCTCGTCGGGGAATCGTGACCGAGACTCCAGGCGGGACTGGGCCTGCCATCGACCGGCCGTCGATGTCTCGAGCGACGACCGCCGGTCGCTGATCGGCTTCAGTTTCGGGCTCGTCGCCTGTTCGTCTTCCGACCGTTGGCCCGTCTTCCTCTCCCGTTGATCTTCCAGCCGCGGACCCGGGTTCGTTAGCCCGTCGTCGATGATTCGTCCGGTCTCGAGGGTGACGATGGCGATGCCGCGGTGCGCTCGGAGCGTCTCGGCGAGTCGGCGTCTGAACCGACCGGTGACGTTCGACAGCGAGAACGGAGGGACGGCGAGCGACTCGTCGAACTCGCCGTGTTCGGCGGGCCAGTCCTCGAGCGGTGGCGTCAGCAAGAGCAGGAGGCCGCCGCCGTCGACCGTGCCGACCACTTTGCCGAGTGCGTTCGGCCGAAGTCCCTCGTGAGCGTCGAGTGTGACGACATCTCGAGTCGTTCCGAGAAGGTCGCTCGCGTTGGCCTGCGGGAGCTGTTCACAGCGGAGGCGGTCGTCCGGGCCGACCAGCGTCGTCGCGGTGATCGGGACCGACAGCGTGTCGAGAATCGACTCGAGAACGTCGTATCCGGACTCGCGCTCGCCGGCGAGTACCAGCAGTCGTCGCTCGTTGGCTCGCGTCGCCTCCTCGAATAACGATTCGGCGAGTTCGACGACCTCCTCGTCCATGTGATCGAATTGGGGGCTCGAGAGTAATAGGCAACGGAAGACGACAGGCGACGGATCATCAAACCGATCAGTACGTTCTCTCCGTCCGTACTGCTCGGGGTAAATATTTCCACCGTCGTATCGGGTCGCAGTGTGTGAATTTCATTGCCGTTCGAGGCGTGCTAGAACCGGGTTTCGATCGCAGCCGAGTTCAGCAGAGGGGAGATTCTGCCGACGCGTACGAAACCCAGCGGAGCGACAGGAGAAGACCATGGTATCCACAGAAACGCAAGCGGAGATAGAGGAGTATCTCGGGCAGGTTCCGAGCTGGATCGAAGCGCTTCCGGCGGAAGCCGCGGACAACAGCTGGCACACGGTTCGTGACCTCCAGTTCGGAGAGACGGAGCTCTCACAGCGAGAAAAGGCACTCGTCGCCCTCAGTGCGGCAGCGGCCATCCAGTGTCCCTACTGCACGCACTTCCACACGGAAGAGGCGAAGCTCGAGGACGTGACCGAGACCGAACTCGCGGAGGCGGTCGCCGTCGCCAGCGACGTTCGGTACTTCTCGACGGTACTTCACGGGATGTCGATCGATCAAGACGCGTTCGAAACCGAGACCGCGGAGATCGTCGAACACGTCAAGAACCAGCAGGCTGCAGCGCCGAGCGACGACTGATACGGTTTACTGTAGTCAATCACCGCCGATCGCCGACCCCGTTCTGGCGATCGGCAATAAATAGTTACAGCAATCCGTATGAGACGGAGTGGTGGACTCGCATACGATACGACTGTCCACCGCGGACAACACCGAGAACACCGTACAGCAGCCCGGATAACTGCTGGACGTCCGGCCACTTTTCACTTTTTCGCCCGTGCCTGCACACGAAAAATTGGGAGAAAGCAATGCGGCGAAACGAGTCGCCAAACTGACTGGTCGTCGATCGAGAGAAACGCCGAATTAGCCGTGCGTCACCGTCCCATAGCCTCGGCCGTTTGAACACGCTTTTAAGGGGGGCAACGCTACTGACGAAGTACACCCTACGCGGGGTTGATGATGCTCCTAGCCTCACAGGACTTCCGCCGGAATCGATTCGGCACGGGGTACCCAGTGCCCCGGACGGCAGGGGAGCGCGAGCCCACGTGTAGGAGAGGTGAACAACCAATGTCAGTCTACGTAAACACAGACATCCCAGCCGACCTCGCCGACGACGCCCTCGAGGCGCTCGAGGTCGCACGAGACACGGGCCGAGTAAAGAAAGGAACCAACGAAACGACGAAGGCAATCGAGCGCGGCAACGCCGACCTCGTCTACGTCGCCGAGGACGTTTCTCCCGAAGAGATCGTCATGCACATTCCGGATCTCGCAGACGAGAAAGGCATTCCCGTCGTCTTCATTGAGACCCAGGACGACGTCGGCCACGCCGCCGGCCTCGAGGTCGGTTCGGCTGCCGCAGCGGTCGTCGACGCCGGCGAGGCGTCCGACGATGTCGAAGATATCGCCGACAAGGTCGAGGACCTCGACTGAGGTGATCAGAGATGAGTGCTGAAGAGGAAGAAAGCGGCTCTACGCCCGCCGAGGTCATCGAGATCGTCGGTAAGACCGGCATGCACGGTGAAGCCATGCAGGTCAAATGCCGGATCAAGGAGGGCGAGAATCAGGGACGAATCATTACCCGAAACTGCCTCGGGCCGGTTCGCGAGGGGGATATCCTCCAGCTTCGCGAGACTGCCCGCGAGGCGGACTCCATCGGAGGACAATAACCAATGGTCGAGAAGCGAACCTGTGACTACACGGGCGAAGAGATCGAACCCGGCACAGGAATCATGTACGTCCGCAACGACGGTACCGTGCTCCACTTCGTAGACTCGAAGGCGGAGAAAAACTACAAGCTCGGGCGCGAACCGCGCGATCTGGAGTGGACCGAAGAAGGCCGTCGCGGCAAGGGTCCGACCCAGGCCGACACGCCAGCCGACGAGGAAGTCGATCAGGACGAGGCCGTCGACGTCGAAGATGACGACGACCTCGAGACTGAAGACGAAGACGAAGCCGTCGACGAAGACGACGACTCCGAACCCGCCGGTGACGAGGACGTCGCCGAGGGCGAGGCCGTCGAAGGCGAAGCCGAAGCGGCTGCCGACGGCGATGCGGAGGACGTCGCTGGCGGCGCAGAAGACGACGAAACCACGGACGAGGCCGAAAGCGAGGCTCAACAATGAGCGACCACGAGCGGACCTTCGTGATGGTCAAGCCCGACGCCTTCGCGCGTGGACTCGTGGGCGAGGTTATCTCGCGACTCGAGGACCGCGGACTCAAACTCGTCGGAATCAAAGTCGAAACCATGCCCCGCGAACGGGCCGAGGAACACTACGGTGAACACGAGGACAAACCGTTCTACGACGACCTCGTCGACTTCATCACCTCCGGCCCCGTCGTCCCGATGGTCTGGGAGGGCCAGGACGCGACCCGACAGGTTCGTCAGATGATCGGCGAGACCGATCCACTCGAGGCCGAACCCGGAACGATCCGCGGCGACTATGCGCTCGATCTCGGTCGCAACGTCGTCCACGCTGCCGACCACGAGGACGAGGGCGCAAACGAACGCGAGATTGCGATCCACTTCGACGACGACGAGCTGACCGATTACGATCAGCACGACGCCGAGTGGCTCTACGAGTAACGAACGGAGAGCGACGACCTGCACTCGAACCGTCTCCCGGTCGGAGACAGCGTCGCACCGCGTCGTATTGCAGCGTTTTTCTTGACTCTGTGAGTATCGCGCCGACTGACCGGTCCTTCGGCAGCCCCTGTAAAAGGCGCGTAGCCTCGGCAGTATTCCGCGAACTGTCTCATAGATTCAACACATGTATTTTTCTAGGTAGACGTAACATCTAATGTGTCGGCTGCAGTAGAGTCGGTTGGTGGTTTCGAATGGCAACGTACGGTAGGTGGTTCGTGGATGCGTGAGACAGAGGGAGAGTCGGCGAAGATCACGGCGGAGGTAACGCCATCGTTGGATCTGATCTTCGACCTTCTCTCGAACCGGCGGCGGCGGTACACACTGTACTTTCTGCACGACCAGCCGGACGGCGTCGCAACGATCGACGAGGTCACGGAGGCCGTCGTCGCACTGCAGTCTGGTGACTCCGACGCGGGGTCAGAACACGCGCAGACGGCGATGGATCCCGGTCCCGGTCCCAGTGCCGGCCCCGATTCCGAGATCCACGCTAACGCCGACTGTAGCTCGGATCTCGAGCAACGGCGACTGCGGGTCCGGACGGAACTTCAGCATACACATCTGCCAAAACTCGAGGATGCGGGCGTCCTCGAACACGATCAGCGCAGCGAGACGGTTCGCTACTGGACCCAGCCGTCACTCGAGGAGTGGCTCGAACACGCACAGCACAAAGAGCTTTCGTAGCGAGGAGGACGGTGTTGACAGGGCTGTGACTGCCTGATGCGGACTGCTGGACGTCATTCCCGGAGCGGGGGCGAACAGTCCTGCGGTCACTTCGGGAAACAGTTACACCAGACCGTATGAAAGGTTTAACACGTGATCCGTCGTGGGATCACCCGAGGAGTGGCGAATCACACGACGGGACGACGACCGATTATGCGGTGTGGTATCGTTTCCCTCCTCAAAACTTAACAGGAGAGATGCAGATATCAAACCACGGGTGAAACCAATGGCTGACCACGAACTTCCACCACTACCGTACGATTACGACGCGCTCGAACCGGCACTGTCCGAACAGGTCCTGACCTGGCATCACGACACGCACCATCAGGGCTATGTCAACGGTCTCAACTCCGCCGAAGAGACCCTCGAAGAGAACCGCGAGTCGGGCGATTTCGGCTCGACGCCCGGCGCTCTTAGCAACGTCACCCACAACGGCTGTGGACACTATCTCCACACGCTGTTCTGGGAGAACATGGCGCCGGACGGTGGCGGCGAACCAGAGGGTGACCTCGCCGACCGCATCGAGGAGGACTTCGGCTCCTACGAGAACTGGAAGGGCGAGTTCGAGGCCGCCGCCGGCGCTGCCGGTGGCTGGGCGCTGCTGGTGTACGACCCGGTTGCCAAGCAACTGCGCAATCTCGCGGTCGACAAGCACGACCAGGGCGCGCTCTGGGGCGCACACCCCGTACTCGCGCTGGACGTCTGGGAACACTCCTACTACTACGACTACGGTCCGGACCGTGGCGACTTCATCGACGCCTTCTTCGACGTCGTCAACTGGGAGAAGGCCGAAGACGAGTACCAGACCTGCCTCGACCACTTCGAGTAATCCAGTCGCAGTTACGCGACGAGCCAGTCAATCTCGACGTTTTTTCGACCACCAGTCATCGAGCGCTGCGTCTCTAACTCGAGTGCGGATTGCCCCGTCCCCGATCGGCTCTCTCCGACTCCCTCACCACCCGACAGATCGCCTCCGGCACTGTGTGAGAATGGCACCCATAATTTTGGTCCTCGACAGCCCATTGCTGGTATGGCTACGGACCCAGTCGTGAGCGACGATCGGGTGTTCGAGCCCGCTCCGGCGGAGATCGACGTCGAAACGGCCGGCGATCTCGCGGCCGACCTCGAGGCCGCAGTCGATGGCGACGTTCGCTTCGACGAGTACACGCGGGTGCTCTACGCGACCGACGGCAGTGTCTACGGAGCCCAGCCGGCGGGGGTCGTCTTGCCGCGACACGAAGCCGACGTCCGTGCCGCGGTCCGCGTGGCGGCCGAGCACGGGATCCCGGTCCTCCCACGGGGTACCGGCTCCTCGCTCGCCGGGCAGGCCGTCGGACCCGGTTGCGTCGTCCTCGATCTGTCTCGCCACATGGACGACATTCGCGAGATCGATCCGGACGCAAAGCGTGCGACCGTCCAGCCGGGAGTCGTTCAGGACGACCTGGACGACGCACTCGAGCCCCACGGGCTCCGCTTTGCGCCCGATCCGGCCTCGTCGAACCGAGCGACGATCGGCGGCGGCATCGGAAACAACTCGACGGGTGCACACTCCGTTCGCTACGGGATTACGGACGCCTACGTCGAGGAGTGCGACGTCGTCCTCGCCGATGGGTCGCTGATCCGGACCCGAGACGTCGTCCTCGATAGCCCCGAATGGGAGGAAATCGTCTCGAAGGGCGATCGCGAGGCCGAAATCTACCGGTCGGTTCGGGCGATCGTCGAAGACAACACCGACGAGATCGAAGATCGGTATCCGACGCTCAAACGCTGTGTCAGCGGCTACAACCTGCAAAAAGTGTGCCGAACCGACGCCGAGGGAAACCGGATCATCAACCTCTCGAAACTGATCGTCGGCGCGGAGGGAACGCTCGGTGTCGTCGTCGAAGCCGAACTGTCGCTCGTGACGCGGCCCGAGCGAACCGGGCTCGCGGTCTGCTGTTACGACGACTTGCTCGAGGCCCTCGCCGCGGTGCCCGAAGCTCTGGAACTCGAGGCCAGCGCGGTCGAACTAATGGACGAGGAGGTGTTCCGGCTGGCGGCCGACTCGCCGGAGTACGCCGAGTACGCGGCTCCGATCCCGGACGAGACCGCCGCGGCGTTGATGATCGAGTTCGACTCGGAGGTAATCGACGACCTCGCCGAGGCACTCGAGGCCGCCACGACCCATCTCGTCGCCGAGGGATCCGCGTTCGACTCGATCGAAGCGCTCGCTCCCGAACGACAGGATCGGCTGTGGAAGCTTCGGAAGGCCGCGATCCCCCTCCTGATGAGCATGGAAGGGGATCCGAAACCGTACCCGTTCGTCGAGGACGCCTCCGTCCCGCCCGACGAACTCGCCGAGTACGTGGCCGGCTTTCAGGAGATTCTTGCGGACCACGACACGACGGCCGCCTACTTCGCCCACGCGGGCGTCGGAACCCTTCATATCCGGCCCGTGTTGAATCTGAAGACGGATCGCGACGTCGAGAAACTGCGCTCGATCGCCGCGGACGTCACCGACCTCGCGCTCGAGCACGACGGCGCGTTCTCGGGGGAGCACGGCGACGGCCTCGCCCGGACGGAGTTCAACCCGAAACTGTACGGTCCCGACCTCTGGCAGGCGTTCAAGGACGTAAAGTCCGCTTTCGATCCCGATTGGCAGCTGAACCCGGGGAAAGTCGTCTATCGGGACGACGAGCGGACCGATATTCGCGAGCACCTCCGATACGGAGCCGAGTACGCCTCGCTCGAACCGCGGACGGCGCTCGATTTCGACGATGACGGCGGCTTTTCCCACCTCGTCGAACGCTGTAACGGCTGTGGGGCCTGCCGACAGACCGGGAGTGACGTGATGTGTCCAACCTATCGGGCAACTGAGGAAGAAATCGCGACGACTCGCGGCCGAGCCAACCTGCTCCGGGCGGCGATCAGCGGCGAGATCGATCCCGAAGCCCTGTACGGCGAGCAATTTCAGGAGGACGTGCTCGGCCACTGTATCGGCTGCAAGGGGTGTCAGAGCGACTGTCCGACGGGAGTCGACCTCGCGAAGCTCAAAGCGGAGGTGAAACACCAGTATCACGACCGCGAGGGCGTTTCCCTGCGGGAGCGGCTGTTCGCGAATATCGATCGCCTCGCCGCGACTGGAAGTACAGTCGCACCGGTCGCGAACCGCGCGACGGCCCTACCGGGCGCACGAACGGCACTCGAGAAAACGATCGGTATCGCACCCGATCGAACGCTACCGACGTTCAAACGAGAGTCGCTGGTCGACTGGTTCCGGAGTCGGGGCCCACAGGTCGATCCGGAAACGGCGACCGAGGGCGTCGTCCTCTTTCCCGACACGATAACGAGCCACTCGAATCCCGCGCTCGGCAAAGCCGCCGTCCGACTTCTCGAGGCTGCGAACGTCCGCGTTACGGTCCCTGATCTCGGTCCAACCGGACGGGCAGCGTACTCGCAGGGGTTGCTCGACGAGGCCGCAGACCGCGGCGAGGACCTTCTCAAGGTGTTCGAGCCGTACCTCGAGCGTAACTATTCGCTCCTGTTCGTCGAACCGTCGGACGCGTCGATGGTCGTCGACGAGTACCGGTCGCTGCTTTCGACTCGAGTCGACGATGCCCGTCTCGAACGGTTCGCGTCGAACGCGTACGGCGTCTGCGAGTATCTCGATACGAACCGGCTCGACGAACGGCTATCGTTCGATCACGGGGACGACCGGGGACGGTTGACCTACCACGGCCACTGTCACCAGAAGGCTCGCGGGGCCGACCACCACGCGGTTGGGCTGCTCAGACGGGCGGGCTACGCGGTCGATCCCGTCGACTCGGGCTGTTGCGG
The DNA here is from genome assembly GCF_009834785.1 of Natronorubrum halalkaliphilum. GTDB lineage: Archaea > Halobacteriota > Halobacteria > Halobacteriales > Natrialbaceae > Natronorubrum > Natronorubrum halalkaliphilum. The sequence continues at coordinate 79,981 of NZ_WUYX01000030.1, read as the reverse complement.
AATGGCCGGCAGCTTCGGGTACGAAGCCGAACATTACGACCTCTCGCGGGCGATCGGCTCGCTCTTGCGCGATCAACTCGAGGCGACCGCAGGTTCGGACTCGACGGCCGGGCGGGCTGATCCGACCGTCGTGGCGTCGGGTACCTCCTGCCGGACGCAGATCGGGGACTTCGACGGCTACGATCGGCCATCACACCCGATAACGGTACTTGAGAGCGCACTCGAGGGCTGAGTCGGCGGGTGTGGTAAGTCGGCAAGTTGACGACCCTGAAACCGAACCGTTCGCGTGATCGAGAACGAACGATTTAGGCCTTCGAGGACGGTACCATCGAAAGATGCCCGTTCCAAAATCCGAGTTCGACAGTCTCCCCGACTGTGACTTCTACACGCCCGAAGAGCTTCTCGAGGACGATCAGATGTACACCGTCTACGAGATCGCCCGTCTCATGCAGGATCTCGAGCCGGACGCGGAGATCGATCAGGGGACCGAGCGCGTCCTGCTCGACTGGACGATTCCGTGGGTCATTATGAACGCCGACGACCTCGTCATCGCAGAGCCGCGAACTGACGACGAACCCGCTCGCTACGGTCTGAAAGAATGATCCTCCTCGTGGTCGGTGCCGATCGCGTCGACGCCGGCAAGACCACGTTCTCGACCGGCCTGCTCGAACGCACCGGCGCGGTCGGCTACAAACCGCGTGCGGGCAACGACTACTGGTTCGACCACGACGACTGCGAGCGGGCGCTCGCCGACGGACGACTCTACGGGAAGGACGCCGAACGGCTCGCGCGAGCGGAGAAGCGCGGCCGCGAGCCGGAAGCGCTCAATCCAGTTCATCGGCTGTGGCAGCCCACACCCGGCGGCGGAACCGGCCTCCTCGGCCGGGCCGACCGCGAGTTTCTCGTCGACCGCGTGGGCCGCCCGGAAGACGACGGCCCCGATCCGACGTTCGTCCGCAACGCCACCGCCGACATCCCCGACGCGGTCGCCGATTCGCTCCCGCTCGAGGACGCGATTCCGGTCGAAACAGTCGACGAATTTAACGACCTCGCCGAACGGCGGTACGTCCCCGCGTTCGAGCGGGTCGCGGCCGAGATCGAATCGACCGAGGTCGCCGTCGTCGAATCCTACAGCGACATCGCCCGACCGCTTCAGTCGCTCGATCCCGCGGCGATCAGCGCCGTCGCGGTCGTCGAACCGGCTCGAGCGCAGATCTACCCCGGCGATCGCTACTGTCGGGCCTGCGAAATCGCCAGCTCGAGCCCGAAAGACGGGGCCCTCGAGAAACGCGTCCCGGACGTCCTCGAGTATCTCGATCCGATCGCGCGGATTCGGCTGCCGGCGCTCGGCAGCGACGAGCGGGAGGACCCCGCACGGACCGCTCGAGCGTACGACGCCGCCTACGACGCGTTGCTGGATGCGGCGAGTCGGGTGTGATAGAGAGACAGCATCGTACGACCGCTTCGATTTCGCCTCGAACGTTCGGTCTGTTTACAGCCGGTTTGTACGCGATTCGGCGGACGATAGAATCGTTCTCGCCGCCGTGTTCTTCTTTGCACCATCGGAGTGGAGAAATCGGCAGCAAGGGCGACGATTCCCATCGACCATCGATCACAGTGGTTAAGACTACCCAGTGGAACAACCGTGTAATGAGACGACGAACGTTTCTCGGCGCTGTTAGTGGTGGAGCGACACTCGGGTTGGCCGGTTGCCTGACCCAAGACGGTGATGACGATGAAAACGGAAATGGAAACGGAAGCGGAAACGGAAACGGAAGCGGAAGCGAGGAAACAGACGACAACACGCTGACCGTCGTCACCTACGAGTCGATGATCGACGGCGAGAATCCGGCGGGGCCGTGGCTCAAAGAGGCGTTCGAGGACGAACATCCCGACGCCGAAATCGAGTGGGAACAGCTTCCCAGCCAGGGAATCAACCAGTACATCGATAGCGCGTCTCAAGATCGCGACATCGAGCCCGACGTCTATCTCGGGCTGAATATCGACGATCTCGTGCGCGTCGACGACAACCTCGAGGACGGCGGTCTCTTCCGCGAACTCGACCGAGACCAGATCGAGCGATCGGATCGCGTCCGCGACGGGCTCGATATGGGAGACCCACACGACCGCGTGCTGCCCTACGATACGGGTTACATCAGCCTCGTCTACGACGAGAGCGAGATCGACGAGCCCGAGACCTTCGACGACCTGACGGCGTCGGAGTACGAAGACGCGCTCCTCGCCCAGAACGCACAGACGTCCGATCCCGGACAGGCGTTCTTGCTGTGGACGATCGACGCCTTCGGCGAGGACGGCTACCTCGACTACTGGGAGGAGCTCGCCGAAAACGGCGTTCGAACCCTCGAGGACTGGACCGAGTCCTACTACGGCGCGTACATGGAAGCGGAGCGACCGATGGTCGTCTCCTACTCGACCGATCAGGTGTTCGCGAGCGCGGAAGGGAACGATCTCACGCGCCACCAGATCGCGTTCCCGAACGACCAGGGCTATGCCAACCCCGAAGGAATGGCAATCTTCGAGGACGCTTCTAACGTGGGTCTCGCCTACGACTTCTTCGACTTCGTTCTCTCGAACGAACCGCAGGCGGAGATCGCCCAGCGAAACGTCCAGTTCCCCGCCGTCGAAGACGAGTACGTCGACCTGGACGACGACTTTGACCAGTACGCACACGTGCCGCCGGAGGCCGTGACCGTCGGCTACGACGACCTTCGGGGTAACCTCGACGAGTGGGTCGACGACTGGGCCCAGCAGATGGCCGGCCACTAACCCGTGTCCCGTTCCCGTCCGGGTCGTATCGCTTCGGGAGCCGGTCGCATCCGCGCCTGGCTCGAGCGCAACGCCATCCGGCTGACCGCGCTCGTGACGGCGGGCATCCTCGCCGTCATGTTGTACCTCCCCGTCGGCGTCGTCTTCGTCGAGGCCGTCGTCGACGAGGGCGTCCCGACGCTCGGCCACTTCGCTGCGGTCCTGACGGATCCCTTTTATTTCGGCGTCCTCGCGGACGTCTTCGCGGACCCGCTCGCCGTCGGTACCCACCTCGGCTCGCTGGCCGGCTGGCTCGCCGCGGTGTCGATCTCGCTGTCCCTCGAGTACCCGATTCCCGGGATCGACGTCCCCGTGCCGTGGCTCGCCGTCGATACGCCCGGGGTCCGGCAGGGGCTGTTCGGCTTTACGGCCTATCAGGCCGCACTGTCGACGCTCGCGAGCGTCGCGCTCGGCCTGCCAGCCGCGTACATCCTCGCCAATTACGAGTTCTACGGTCGGCGGACGCTGCGGTCGCTGACGATCCTCCCGTTCGTCCTGCCGGGCATCATGGTCGCGGTCGGCTTCTACGCCATGTTTGGCCGCGCGGGGACGCTCAACGGTATTCTCGGCGTCGCCGGGCTCGGTCCGTTCGCCTTCATCGAGACGAGTCCGCTGACGATCGTCATCCTCGCCCACGCGTTCTACAACGCGCCGCTGGTCGCCAGGCTCACCGTCGCCGCCTGGGAGTCCGTCGACACCCGGACGGTCGAAACCGCCCGCAGCCTCGGGGCGAGCGAGCGACGCGCCTTCCGGGATATCGTCGTGCCACAGCTCGCGCCCGCGGTCCTCACCGGCGCGTTGCTCACCTTCATCTTCACGTTCATGACGTTCCCCATCGTGCTCGCCCTCGGCGGACTCCAGCTTGCGACCGTCGAAGTCTGGATCTACGACCGCATCCAGCGACTCGACTACGCCGAAGCCGCCACGCTCGCGATCCTCGAGACGATCCTCTCGCTGGGGCTGACATACGCCTATCTGCGCTACGAGTCGGTACAGTCGGGCTTCTCCCAAGCGCCGTCGCCGCCGCCGAAGGAGGCGCTGTTTCCCGACCTGCGGACGGCCCTTTCGCCGCGACGGCTGGCGATCTGTGGCTACGGCCTCGTCGCGCTCGTTCTCTTCGTCGGACCGATGGCGAGTCTCGTCGTCGGTAGTTTCACCGACGGCACCGGATTCACCCTCCGGAACTACGCGTTCTTGCTCGAGCGCCAACTCGAGGGTGCGAGCTTCCAGACGCTGCCGTTGCCGGCGATCCGGAACTCGCTGTTGTTCGGCGTCGCGACCCTCGCGGTTGCGGTTCCGATGGGAGTTGTCATCTCGGTGCTGACGGCCCGAACGGGCCGCAGCGGGACGATCATCGATACGCTCGCGATGCTTCCGCTCGCCGTCAGTGGCATCGTCTTCGGAATCGGGCTCTTGCAGGGGCTGGTCTTCGGGATTTCCCTGCCGGGGGGCTGGCGGCTCCAGATCACGGGCGCAGTCGCCATCGTCATCGCCCACGCGGTCGCGGCCTACCCGTTCGTGACGCGAAACGTCTCGCCGCTGCTTTCGAATCTCGACCCGGCGATGGTCGAGTCCGCCCGCGCGCTCGGCGCGTCCCGGTTTCGGGCGCTCGTCGACGTCGAACTCCCGCTGGTCGCCAACGGCATCGTCGCCGGCGCGGCCTTCGCCTTCGCCATCTCGATCGGCGAGTTCTCTTCGACGGTGATTTTGGCGAGCGGCAGCGAGAGCTACACCATGCCCGTCGCGGTCGAACGCTACCTGGGTCGTCGCTCCGGACCGGCGATCGCCATGGGAACGCTGCTGTTGCTCGTGACGGCCGCCAGTTTCGTCGTCATCGACCGCGTCGGCGGGAGGTACGAGCTGTGACCGAGCTTCGACTCGAGGGCGTTTCGAAGCGCTACGGAACCGGCAGGGACGACGGAGCGGCCGCGCTGCAGGACGTCGACCTGACCGTTCGGGACGGCGAGTTCTTCACCCTCGTCGGCCCCTCGGGCTGTGGGAAGACGACCACGCTCCGCACCATCGCGGGCTTTGAAGCCCCCAGCAAAGGCGTCGTCTCCTTCGACGGCGAGTCGATGATCGGCGTGGCTCCCGAACGGCGCGACGTCGGCGTCGTCTTCCAGAGTTACGGGCTCTTTCCGCACATGACCGTCGCCGAAAACGTCGGTTACGGCCTTCAGTTCCGGGAACCGCCGGACGGAACGGGCGTCGACGAACGAGTCGACGAACTCCTCGAGCTGGTCGATCTCGAGGGGATGGGCGGGCGAAACCCCGACCAGCTCTCGGGCGGCCAACAACAGCGCGTCGCGCTCGCCCGGGCGCTCGCACCCGAACCCGACCTGCTCCTGCTCGACGAGCCGATGAGCGCCCTCGACGCCCGGCTTCGGGAGTCGCTTCGGCGACAGCTCAAACGGATTCAGTCGACACTCGAGATCACGACCGTCTACGTCACCCACGATCAGGACGAGGCGCTGGCGCTCTCGGATCGCCTCGCGGTGATGAACGACGGTGAGATCGAACAGATCGCGACGCCGCGGACGATCTATCACGAACCGGAGACGCGGTTCGTCGCCGAGTTTGTCGGAGATAACAACGTCTTCGACGGGACCGTCCGCGCTCGAGACGCCGAACGGACGCGGGTCGACGTCGCCGGGACGACGTTCGATCTGCCGCCGGGTGTGGGTTTCGACGGGTCGGCACAAGAACAAGAACGAGAACGGATCAGCTTCTGCGTGCGACCGGCCGATCTCTCCCGAGCCGTCGACCAAAACCGGTTCGCCGTAAACCTCGAGACGAGCGAGTTCCGCGGCGAGAGCGTGCGCGCGTACGGGCAGTGGAACGACGTGCCGATCGTGTTGCAACTCGGAGAGGTTCTCGAGTCCGAGAAAGACGCGACCGTGACCGTCGGATTCGCGCCCGAAGACGCACACGTTCTGAACGGTGGGTGAAGACTGTTCGGGCGCGATCAGGCCTGGCGAGCCATCCGCGAGGAGAGTTCGACGTGGTCGTACGGCTCGCTCGTGACGCTCGGCCCGTGGCCCGTATGCAGTTCCGCGAGCTCCGGGTCGATCTGCTCGAGGACGCGATCGATGCTCTCGACGAGTGTTCCTCGATCCCCTTCCTCGAGGTCCGTGCGGCCGAAGCTCCCGTTCTGGAAAACGAGATCGCCCGCGAAGAGGACGCCGGCGTCGGCCGAGTAAAAACAGAGGTGGTCGTCCTTGTGGCCCGGCGTGTGGAGAGCGACGTACTCGTGATCGCCGAGTTGGACCGTTTCCTCGTCTTCGATCGCGTGGTCGACGCCGTCGATCGAGGTGTCGTACCCCCATGCGTCGACATCGAAGGCGTCTTTGACGGCCTCGAGGTTACCGACGTGATCGGGGTGGGTGTGGGTCAGGATGACGGCGTCGATGTCGTCGACCCGCTCGCGGACGGCCGCGACGGCGTCGAAGTTCGCCCCCGGATCGACGACGACGGTTCGCTCGCCGTCGACGAGATAGACGTTGCTCGTGAATGCGTGTACGCCCTGCGCGAGATTGGCGATCATGGCCGACGATACGCCGTCGACTGGTTTGTGCGTATCGACACGGGTCGAAGGGACGACTCGAGACGGAACGACGCCGTACCGGGACGGCGAACCCGAAGCGCCGGAATTTTCGGCGTAATATGACAAGTTGTTGGAACTGATGATTAGATAACATCAAAACGGTTTCTGGCAGAATACCCGCACAGACGCGACGTATTCGGCTCACAGGCCGTCGAAGTACTCGGTGGCATCGCCGTTCCGGTATTCACAAGCATTTTTAGCTCCGGCACGTAGTGGTAGACGAATGAACCGGTCGGTCTCCGTCGGTGTGGTCGTCTTTATCGTCGTCGTTTCCATCGCCGCTCTCGGCGTTCCGATGGCGTTCGCCGACACCGGAGGCGATGGACCCGCCGTGGATCACCCCCAGCAGACGGCGGCGGAGACGGAGACGGACACGTACGCGTACACGCAGACGCAACCGTTCACTGGAACCCACCAGCAAGTAACCCGGGAATCGGCGGCGTTCGATTCGATCGGCATCTCTTCACAGGAGTTTGATACGACGACGTTCGAAATTACCGTCCACGAGAACGGCAGTGCGACGTGGACGTTCAGACACGATCGGCGGTTCGGTACCGATAACGACTCCGAATCGGACGACCGCGAGGCGTTCGAAGAGTTCGCCGAGGAGTTCGAATCGGAAGAAACCGAACTGTACGATCGATTTACCAGTCAGGCCGAGGCGATGACCGAGAGCGGTGCCGAACTGACCGACCGAGAGATGGCGGCGACGAACTTCAACCGATCGGCGACCATCGAAGAGCAGTTCGGAACGCGAGGGATCGTCGAAATGTCCTTCCTCTGGGAGGAGTTCGCGGTCGTCGAGGACGACACCGTCGACGCCGGGGATGTCTTCCAGGACATCTACCTCGGCCCCGATCAGTCGATCGTTTTCGAGGCCGGCGACGGCCTCACGTTCGACCGCGTCGAACCCGAAGCCGAAGCACAGCACTCGAGAGAATCGCTCGAAAACGCCGATTCGGTTCGCTGGAGCGGTGAACAGCAGTTCCTCGCCGGCAATCCGCGAGCCGTCTTCGTTCAGAGCGAGGCGTCGAACGGCGGCGAGACTACGGGGTCGGTCTCGACGATCGTCAACGGTGGCGAGACGCCGTGGTATCTCGCCGCGGGCGTTATCCTCGCGCTGGGACTCGCCGTTGGTGCCCTCTGGTATCGACGCCAACGGACTGGGACCGACGGAGACGACGGCGAAAACGAGAGACGGAATGCCGCTCACGCCGCCGACTCGGACGAACCCGCGTCGGAAGCGAACCCACCGTCCGACGCTGATTCGGTAGCCGGTGAGGACGCCGAGTCGGATCCGCTTCCCACCGACGAACTGCTCACTGACGAAGACCGGGTCGTCAAACTCATCCGCGAGAACGGCGGCCGGATGAAGCAGGTCAACATCGTCCAGGAAACCGGCTGGTCGAAATCCAAGGTTAGCATGCTCCTCTCGGATATGGAAGAAGCGGGAACCATCAGCAAACTCCGCGTGGGTCGTGAGAACATCATCAGTCTCGAAGGATTCGAACCCGAGGCCACGAAGTCGCCGTTCGACGAGTAACGGTCACCACCGGCGTCGAGCCGCGGACATTCTCCTGGCCACTTGCAAACGGCGGATCCCCGTCCGCGGTGGAATAGTCTCGACGCGGCCAGATCCGTGGTACTGAACGACACTCCTGCGTCGAAACGGAATCCTTAAACATCGTACCGCGCAACCATTGAATGCAGACAACGCCCGCTCCGATGGTGTAGTCCGGCCAATCATATTACCCTCTCACGGTAATGACCTGGGTTCAAATCCCAGTCGGAGCACTCTTTTGCGGAACGGCGTAACGTAGACGGGAGCGCACGCTCTATGGTTTGTAGACGACCCCGCCGTTCTTCGCGGAGTTATCGACCGCAGAGTAGCCGGTAGTTGACGATTATCGTTCGTGATATCCGGCGACGTTCAGACGCGCATTCGGCCGACACCGTCCGCGCGCACCAGCCAGCAGCCTTCGGTGCCTCTCGAGCGTTTCCTCATTATCGTTCCTGATCTTAGACGGTGGTCCCGAAACCCAACGTCGGTTAGGTGCAATATTTACGAAAGTCTTACTCGGTGTTGAATACTAATTCCAGAGGAGTAAGCCGGACAGTGCCTCGAGCGGTCGCGTTCGCTCTACTCCCTCGAGGAGCGAGTCGTCCAGCCCGGGCTTCTCCGATCAACCACCAGTAACTATCACGGAAAACGATGATCGTAGAGAACAGTCTGTCTACACGGGGATTTTTGACGTTGAAGCCGTACGATCACGGTATGCAACTACACAACAGAGCGGTTCGCCAGGACGTCAGGGAACTCGGTGCGTTGCTGGGTGACGTCCTCGAGGACCAGACCTCTCGACGGGCGTTTGACACGGTCGAATCGTGTCGACGGGCCGCGATCGATTACCGGTCGGGCGACCTCGACTCTCGCGAGCCACTTGCCACGCAGCTCCGCGGGCTGTCGCCACACCAACAGCGGATCGTCGCTCGCGCGTTTACCACCTACTTCGAACTGATCAACCTCGCCGAAGAGCGCGAGCGGGTCCGCACGATCCGGACGGCCTCTCACGAGGGGACGCTCGAGGACAGCCTCGAAACGGCGGCCGAAGAGCTGGGCAACAGCGACGTCGACACCGTCAAGCAGGTGCTAGACGACGTCTTGATCGAGCCCACGTTCACGGCCCACCCGACGGAGGCCCGACGCAAGACGGTCAAATCGAAGCTGCGGACGATCTCGACGCAACTCGAGACCCTGGACGAACGGCTGTTGACCGACAAAGAGGAGGGGCAGGTCTGGCGGGATATCGACGCCGAAGTGACGAGCCTCTGGCAGACGCCGCAGGTCCGCAACCGCCAGCCCGAACCCGAAGACGAGGCGCGAAACGTTCAGTGGTACCTCGAGAACACGCTGTTCGACGTCGTCGGCGAAGTCTACGACGAACTCGCCGATGCGATCGACGAGGAGGTCGCGGGCGACATCGATATCCCGAAACTGTTCGAGTTCCGATCGTGGGCGGGCAGCGACCGGGACGGCAACCCCTACGTGACCCCCGAGGTCACCGCGAACACGCTCGAACGCCAGCGCTCGGTCGTCCTGGAGCAGTATCGCGACGAACTCAAGCGCCTCTCGGGAGTCCTGAGTCAGGACGGAAGTCGGATCGATTCCGGCTCCGCGTTCGAGGCGACGCTCGAGGAGGATCAGGAACGACTTCCGGGGAGCGCTCGAACCGCCGAGGAGCGATACCCCGACGAACCCTATCGCCAGAAGCTCAAGCTCATGCGCGAACGGCTGCAGCGGGTCGGCGACGTGCGTCCGGGCGGTTACGACAACGTCGACGAACTGCTCGAGGACCTCGAGATCATCGCCACGAGCCTGCGGAACAACGGCGCCGAAAGCGTCGTTGAAGCCCACGTCGACCCGATTCGGCGACAGGTCGCCACCTTCGGCTTCTCACTCGCGAGTCTCGACCTGCGCGAACACCAGCAGAAACACACCGACGCCATCGCGGAGGCTCTCGAAAGCGAGGGGATCGACTACCACAGTCTGACCGAAGACGAGCGCACCGAGTTGCTAACGGAGAGCATTCTGCAGGACCAGCCGGTTATCGACCTCGACGAAACGGCGGACCTCTCGGCGGAATCAGCGCGCGTCCTCGAACTGTTCGATAGCCTCGGCGACTGGCAGACCGAGTACGGCGTCCACGCTATCGACACCTACGCGATCTCGATGACCGAGGAGCCAAGTCACGTCCTCGAGGTGCTCTTCCTCGCCGATCAGTCCGGGGTGGTTTCCCTGCCCGAACACTGCGGACTCGACATCGTACCGCTGCTCGAGACCGAGTACGCGCTCTCGGGTGCCCGCCGGATCATGGGCACGCTGTTCGAAAACGAGGCCTATACGCAGGCCCTCGAGGCCCGCGGCCGAACCCAGGAGATCATGCTGGGCTACTCGGACTCGAACAAGGAGAACGGCTTCCTCGCGGCGAACTGGTCGCTGTACAAGAACCAGCGTCGGCTGGGCGAGATCTGTGACGACCACGACGTGACGATGCGGCTGTTCCACGGCCGCGGCGGCTCGATTTCGCGGGGCGGCGGACCGATGAACGAGGCGCTGCTCGCGCTGCCGAACAGCACCGTAACGGGACAGGTGAAGTTCACCGAACAGGGCGAGGCGATCGCGGAGAAGTACGCCAACCCTCGAATCGCCGAGCGAAACATCGAACAGATGCTCAACGCACAGCTTCGGGCGCGACTGCACGCGACGGACCAGCCCGAAGAGGACGTCCGCGAGGAGTGGACCGACGCGATGGAGACCATGGCCGACGCCGCTCGGGAGGAGTATCGCGACCTCCTCGAGAGCGACGGGTTCGTCCAGTACTTCGAGCAGGCGACGCCGATCACCGTCATCGAAGATCTCGACCTGGGCTCGCGGCCCGCCTCGCGCAGCGGCGAGCGGACCGTCGAGGACCTGCGCGCTATCCCGTGGGTGTTCTCGTGGACCCAGTCGCGGTGTATCCTCCCGGGCTGGTACGCGCTTGCGACGGGACTCGAGGCGTACCTGGAGGGCGAGGAGTCACGCTCCTCGGGAGACTCGAGCGGCGACGAGCCGCGAGAGGACGGCGGATCGATAAAGACCCTGCAACGGATGTACGAGGAGTGGCCGTTCTTCCGGACCACGCTCGACAACGCCGCGCTCTCGCTGTCCCGAACCGAACTCGAGATCGCCCAGCAGTACGCAGATCTGGCGGACGAAGACCTCCGGAACCGATTCTTCCCGCGGGTGACCGAGGAGTACGAACGGGCGACGGAACTGATCACCGAGATCGGACAGCGGGACCGTCTGCACACCCGGGACTGGCTCGGCGAAAACCTGGCGCGGCGCAACCCCTACGTCGATCCGTTGAACCTTCTGCAGGTCTACCTGCTCAACCAAACCCACCGAACTGATATCGAGGAGCGAACGCTTCGATTGACCGTCAAGGGGGTCGCGGCCGGAATGAAGAATACGGGCTGAGGCGGTCGCCCTCTCCTATCGTTGATCGCGCCTTCCGCCATCGCCCTCGTTGTCGTCCTCGTCGTCGCTCCGCTCGTACCGCTCCGCAGCCGATTCGAATCCCAGTTCGTCGTCCTCTCGGCCTCGGCGCTCCTCGAGCGCGGCGATCGCGCCCGTATCCGGGGCCGCGTCGTCGGTGATCCGCGCCCACGAACGGTGGACTTTGCTGTGACACCAGCGGCAGAGATAGACCGTGATCTCGTGGGAGAGTTCCGTCCCGTCTCGAGCGTAGGAGAGATGGTGTTCCTCGAGGAGCGGCCGTTCGTCGTCGTGAGCCATCCGCTTTTCTTCGAGGCCGCAGCGAACGCACTCGCGGTCGTGGTTGCACGAACGAAAGTGCGGACAGTCCATCCACGACCAGTCGGTTTCGGGATCGACGACGGGACAGTCGTAGTCGTCTCGGGCACGCTCGCGGGCGAACTCGGGATCGTGTTCGTAGTGGTCGAAGGCGTACCGACACTGTCCCTCGCCGGTCAGATGATCGCAGACGCCCGCGAACTCGTAGGGATCGTCGACGCCGACCGACGTTCCCTGTGGCGTTTTCTCCATGCCTGCTGTCCGCCTTTCGGGTCGCGTCCGTTTGAATCCTCCGAGCACGTTCCCGCGAGGGACACCGTTCTCGAAGTCACGTGTCAAAATTAAAGGGCTTGACGTGTCGGTATACTAGCTGAAACGGGAAGATTTTTTAAATATACGTAACTTGTCCATGTTAATGCTCGATACAGTCAGGGGGATTGTCCCATCATTCATTCGGCGAAGTTACGCCATGAAGTTTGGTATTGCGCTGTTATTACTGGGTCTCTCAGTAGGCGCAATCGGCTTCGTTGCAACGGCACAGATCACAGATAGTGTCGAAGAAAATACACTCGAAGATCAGCAAGCGATCGCTGGTCAGCAAGCGAACATCATCGACAACTGGAACGAACAGAACGAACGCCGAACCGCGAGTACGTCCAATACACCGGTCGTCGAATCGGGTGATGACGACGAAATTCAATCGTACGTAACCTCGCTCCAACTCGAGCTGTCGGGCCAGGTCGAATCGATCCATTACGCCGATCAGGAAACCAACGAACTGATCGCCACGACGGCAAGTGACGTCGACACGCTCGAGGATACCGGATTCCCCGACTCGGACCAGATCGAATCGGCTCGAGCCGATAGCGTCGAGCGAACGGAGGCCTACGTTACCGACGGAACGCCCGTCGTCGCGTACTACATCAGTACGAGCGGCTCTGACGACACGGCCATCGTGATGACGTTCGCCCTCGAGGACATGATGTCTAACTTCGGCGTCGAGGGTGAGTCGGTGACGCTCGCGGTCGACCGTGACGGACAGATCGTCCTCGACGACACGATCACCGGAACCGGTTCGGATGCGCTCTCCAACGACTTCGTCGACAGCACGTTCTTGACTTCCTACGACGAAGACCACGAACTCCTGACTACCGCACTCGCATCCGAGAACGCGTCGCATTCCGGCTCGATGACGTTCGAGGCCGCACCGGCATCGGTGATCAGCGAGGAGCCGTATAACTTCGACGCCGACGAGTACGTCGCCGCGTATCACGCGACCGAGATGGGGTGGACCGTTCTGGTCCACACCTCGAGCGACGATGCATACGGGTTCGTCAACACGGTCAACCAGTACGGGAACATGGCTACGGCGGGTGGCGTCTTGCTGATCGGCCTTATCGGTGCCGTGATCGGCCGCAACACGGCGGCGTCGATCGACCGCCTGACCAGAAAAGTCGGCCAGATGGAAGAGGGTGATCTCAACGTGGACTTCGAAACCAAACGCATCGACAACATCGGCCGCCTCTACGGCGGCTTCGACTCGATGCAGAGCGAACTGAAACAACAGATCACCGAGGCCGAAGAGGCGAGAGCGGAGGCCGAACGCGAACGCGAGCGCGTCCAGGAGATCAACGAGGAACTCCAGCAGGCCGCGACGACGTACTGCGGCGTCATGGAAGACGCCGCGAACGGCGATCTCACCGTTCGGATGGATCCCGAGGCGTCGGACAACGACACGATGCAAACGATCGCGACGGACTTCAACGAGATGCTCAGCGAGATCGAGGCAACCGTCGAGAACCTCAACCAGTTCGCGACCGAGGTCGCTATCGCCAGCGAACAGGTCACCGCCTCGAGCGAAGAAGTTCGATCGGCCTCGAAGCAGGTCAGCGAGTCGATTCAGGAGATTTCCGACGGTGCAGAGAATCAGTACGAGTCGCTGCGGGCGGTCGACTCGGAGATGAACAATCTCTCGACGACGACCGAAGAGATCGCCGCCTCCTCGAACGAGGTCGCCGACGTCGCCGAGCGAACCGCACAAACCGGCCGCGACGGTCGCGAGCAGCTCCAGGAAGCTATCGAAGCCTGTGAGCAACTCGAAGAGGAGCGGGATGCCGTCGTCGAGGAGTTCGAGCAACTCCGCGACGAGGTCGGGCAGGTCGACGACCTGATCGATCGGGTTGCCGAGATCGCCGAGCAAACCAATATGCTCGCACTCAACGCCAACATCGAGGCATCCAGATCCTCGTCCGGAAACGACGACGGCGGGTTCGCCGCCGTCGCGGCCGAAGTCAAGGAACTCTCCCAGGACGTAAAGTCGGCCACTGACGAGATCAGCAACCGTCTCGAGCAGATCCAGGAACAGACCGATCGGTCGGCCGAGGAAGTCGACCGGACGAGCGAGGAGATCGAACAGGTCAACGAACTCGTCACGAACGCCGGTTCGGCGCTCGAGGAGATCGCGGAGTACGCCCAGAAGACGAACGACGGCGTGCAGTCGATCTCGGCCGCGACCGAAGAGCAGGCGGCCTCCACTCAGGAGGCCGTTGCGATGGTCGACGAGGTTGCGACGATTTCCGAGGAAACGACCGCCGAGGCCGAGAACGTCGCTGCCTCCGCCGAGGAGCAGACGTCCGCACTGACGGAGGTATCGTCGTCGGCAGACGATCTCTCCCAGCAAGCGGTGACGCTTTCGGAAGCGCTCGACCGGTTCGAGACCGACGCCGACGCCGACGAGAACGCGTCGGCCGTCGACATCGACTCGGCTGAGCCCGTCGCCGAACCCGCCGTCGCCGGTGAGGTTTCCGAGTCGGACGATGAGGACGTCGCTCCAGCGACGAACGAGAATACTGTTGTGGCGCCCGCTGACGACGAGGCCGAGCTAGCCGCCGACGACGGTGACGACAACGGTGGTGACGAGGACGCCAACGACGACGACGGCGACCCACAGGAGGCTACCGACGAGACGTTCTCCTTCGGCGAGTAAGCCGAATCCGACGGCCCGTTCGGATAGCGACTGACGTCGAACTTTTTTCGCACCCAATCGATAGCCCGCACACCGCAGTCTCGAGCGCGAAAACTACGAGTATCCGCCGACGTTGCGTTCGATCCCGGCGGGAAGATTTTTGCTCCCAGCCTTCCGACTCGAGGGCGTGCGTCTGGTTCACTACTCGGCTGCCGAACGCGACACTGATTCGAAAACGAATACCGCTCCGGCGGGTCGCGGCGACGTGCTGGCGACGAACGTCGATATCGCAGACGCCATCCTGAGCCAGACTCGCGGGCTGATGTTTCGCCGATCGTTGCCCGACGACTACGCCCTCGCGTTTCGATTCGATACGGCCAAGCCTCGAGACGTCCACATGCTGTTCGTTTTCTTCCCCATCGACGCCGTCTGGATCGCCGACGGTGTCGTCCAGCGAGTCGAACGGCTCCGGCCGTGGCGCGGGTTCGCCCGCGAGGAGTGTGACTTGCTCGTCGAACTCCCGGCCGGCACTGCAGCGGATGTTGAACCGGGTGATCGGCTCGTCCTCGAATCGCCGTGAGTTACTCGAGGACTTCGACTGCCCCGTCCCGGACCCGAACGTCGAGTAAACTCGTCACGTCACGGGAAACCGACTCGTGGTCGGCGTCGACCCGCCGGAGAACGACGACGATGTCGACGAGTTCGGCCTCGGCGGCTTCGAGTGCGTCACAGACCGCTTCGATCGTGCCGCCCGACGAGAGGACGTCGTCGACCAGCACCACTCGATCGCCCGCGTCGACGCCGTTCAGGTAGAGTTCGCTCTCACCGTAACTGGTTTCCTGGTGGACGGCGACCTCGTCCGGAAACCCGTAGGATCGCTTTCGAACGACGGCCATCGGAATGTCGCTCGCGAGCGAAAGCGCCGTTCCGTGATGAATTCCCATCGCTTCGGGGGCGACGAGTTTGTCGACGGACTCGAGATCGATCCGGGCCGTGATACCGTCGGCGACCGCCTGCAACACCGCCGGTTCGACCGGCGGTACGCCGTCGGTAACGCCGTGGACGAAGTACTCGTACCCGTCGCGGTCGACGACCGGCGCCTCGCGGAGTGATCGCGCGAGCGGCTCCAAGGTAGGGTCCATGCTCGAGGACTGCTACGGCGGGGAGATGGAAGGTCGTTCGGGTCGAGCGTGTGGTTTAGGTCTCGGATCCGATCTCGATTCGGCTGTAACCCGATCGACACGTCGCGCAGATCATACCGTGACCGGCGGAGTTAAGTCGCCCTGATT
Organism: Natronorubrum halalkaliphilum; assembly: GCF_009834785.1. Taxonomy (GTDB): domain Archaea; phylum Halobacteriota; class Halobacteria; order Halobacteriales; family Natrialbaceae; genus Natronorubrum; species Natronorubrum halalkaliphilum. The sequence goes on along the minus strand of NZ_WUYX01000030.1, from coordinate 63,944 downwards.
CGATAAGGTGACATACAATGGCACGAGATTCCTTCTCAACGCCGGAGTCCGAGGATAGAGGAAGTCGGGGCAACCCGGCTGGGCGTGAAATTCCGCGACCAAACTAATCGCAGTTCATCACTCTTGCCTGTAACTCACTCCGCCGAGCAGACGATTCAATCCGACCGTACAGTCCGCCTTCTCGATACGACGCTTCGCGACGGCGAGCAAGCACCGGGTGTCTCGCTGTCACCCGACGAGAAAGTCGAAATCGCTCGCGCGTTAGAGCGAGCAGGCGTCTCCACCATCGAGGCGGGAAGCGCCTGTACCGGCGCGGGTGAACGCCAGGCAATCTCCCGCGTTACCGACCTCGATCTCGACGCCCGCGTCACCAGTTTCTGTCGCGGGATGCAAACCGATATCGACCTCGCACTCGACTGTGACGTCGACGGCATCCACCTCGTGGTCCCCTCGAGCGATCGACACGTCGAGGGCAAGGTCGGTACCTCTCGCGAGGATAATCTCGAAAAAACCGCCGAACTCGTCGAGTACGCCGCCGATCACGACCTCTGGATCGAAGTCATCGGCGAGGACGGCTCCCGGGCCGATCTCGACTATCTCGAGGCCCTCATGGGGACCGCCCTCGATGCCGGTGCCGACCGGGTCTGTTTCGCCGACACCGTCGGCCATACCGGGCCCGAGCGCACCGCTGAAGCGGTGTCCCGGCTCGCCGAACTCGGGCCGGTCAGCGCCCACACCCACGACGATCTCGGACTGGGCGTCGCGAACGCGCTCTCGGCCGTCTCCGCCGGCGCGGACCTGGTTCACTGCACCGTCAACGGCCTCGGCGAACGCGCCGGGAACGTGGCCCTCGAGGAAGTCGCGATCGCGCTCGCCCACGTCTACGACGTCGATACGCTCGAACTCACTGAACTGTACGATCTGTCCCAGATCGTCTCTCGAGCGACTGGCGTCCAACTGCCGCCGAACAAGGCCGTTATCGGCGAGAACGCCTTCACCCACGAGAGCGGCATCCACACCGACGGGACGCTCAAGGACGACAAGATGTACGAACCGTACGCGCCCGAGACGGTCGGTCGCGAACGCCGCCTCGCACTCGGCAAACACACAGGACGGGCGGGCGTCAAGGCGACGCTCGAGGAACACGACGTCGAGGCGACCGACGACGAGGTCGCAACGGTCGCAAATCGCGTCACCGAACTCGGCGACCGCGGCCGTCGGGTCACGGACGCCGACCTGCTGGCAATCGCCGAGGACGTCACCGGCGACGACCGCGAACGTACGGTCGAACTGCTCGACCTAACGGCCACGAGCGGCGGTGCCGTTCCGACCGCGAGTATCCGACTCGACGTCGGCGGCGAGGAACGGGTCGCGAGCGGGACCGGCTCCGGCCCCGTCGACGCCGCCGTCTCAGCGGTGCGTGAAGCCCTGGGCTCGATGGCGGATGCGGAACTCGAGTCCTATCACGTCGACGCCGTGACCGGCGGCACCGACGCCGTCGTCACCGTCGAGGTAACGATGGTTCGAAACGACCGCTCGGTCACCGTCGCCCGCAGCGAAGCCGACATTACGCGCGCCAGCGTCGAGGCGATGGTCGACGCGCTCGATCGGTTGCTCGCGTCCGACGAGCAGCCGCTGGCGCCGGCGGACGACTGATACGGTTTGCTGTTGCTGTATCCTCTAATTCTTTCGAGGCGCCGGTAGCGACACAGCCGCACCGTAACCGTTATCGTAGCCGTTTTTCGGACCGGGCGACGTTGTCACCGCACCGCATCGATCACCGTCGCGGTGCCGATCACTGAATCTTGTACCGATCGAGTACGTCCCGGGGATTGAATAGATACACGCCGGCGAGAAACAGGGCGACCACGACGACGAACAGTCGCGCGATTTCGCTCACCGTCGACGGCAGGCCCGGTTCGAGCGTGATCGCCATCAACGCCGCGACCCCGATCCAGAGACTCCCGACGATCAACCGCTGACGAACATCCATACTCGACCGTTCGTTTCAGTCGATATGAAAGCGACGGGTCGTCTCGTACGAACCTACGTTGTCGTTCGGTAGCGATCGTCGGCAACCGGTCACCGGTCACCGTGTACTGGGTACCGATAACCGACCGTCGAACGCCGGCAGCCTATCAGAAGTTGAGATCGACGGTTCCCTCGTCGAGGACGTCCTTTCGATTGTCCGTCTGGCCGACCTCGTCGTAGGCGACCGGTCCCGGAACCTGATGGGCTCCCGATCCGGGTTGGTTGCCGAGATACACGACGTTCGGATCCGTCCCGATATCGTCGAGGAGTTTGAAACTCGATTCCGGATCGCCGGCGAACTCCTCGAGCCGTTCCTGTGCGAGGTCCTCGCTCGGCCCGTCGAACTCCTCATCTTCGTCCTCGTCGGGCGCTTCGGCGAGTTCGAGTTCGATCAATAGCTCCTCGTCGAACTCGAGACCGTGGTCCTCGAGAACCGCCAGGAGTTCGAGTGCGGTCACCTCCTGTGCGACCAGCGAACTGTTCTCGTCGCTCTCGAGTTGATCGTCGTCGCTCAGAATACCGATCGCCAGCAGGAGAGCGATCGTGTCCTCGTCGACTCCCTCGACAGCGTCGACGACGGCATCGATATCCTCGTCTTCGTCCTCGAGTGCCTCTTCGACGTCCTCGACTGACGGAAGCCCTCCCTCGATGCGGACGAGCGTTCGGCTCTTGGCCGTGTTGTCGATATACCGCTGTGGATCACTGTTTGGGTTGTTCATATCCCCGAACTGGATCACTTCCGGCGGACAGGCGTCCTCGCAGGCGGTCGTGCCGACCTGTTCCTCGCCCTGTTGTCCGTCCTGACGGGTCGCACAGAACGTACACTTCTCCATGACGCCTCGCGGACCGCGAGCACCGACCGGCCGGTCGCGTGCGTCGTAGACGTGTCCGTCCTCGAGTTCGTCTTCGCCGATCTCCGGTTCCTCCCACTGGAAATAGTTGACGCCGTAGGGACAGGCAACCTGACAGTACCGACAGCCGATACAGACGTCGTAATCGGTCAGGACGAGGCCGTCCGAATCTCGGGTGTGACGGGCCGTCGTCGGACAAACTTTCTCACAGGGGGCGTCGGTACAGTGCTGGCAGGGTCGGATCAGATACTCGAAGTCTTCCGTGGACTCGTAGTCGTCGGGATCCGGCGACGAAACGGTATCGTCGTCGTACGCGAGCACGTACATCCAGTTCGCTCCCTGGTCCCAGCTGTGTTCCTCCGCACAGGCCACGACACAGGAGAGACAGCCGTCGCAGTGTTCGAGGTCGAGCGCCATCCCCCACTGGGTGCCGTCCTCGTCCGTATCGTCCGGTTCGTCCGCTTCCTGGTCCTGGGCGAACACGGCACCCGCCGGTTCATCATCGTCCCGTTGGCTCTCTACCGTCCCCCACGCGCCGAGTCCGACGGCTCCCGCACCGCCCATCTTCTTCATCATCTCGCGGCGCGACTCCTCGTCGCCGATTTTCGAGATCGTTTCCTCGAGCCGTCCCTTCTCTCTGGCCGTTTCGATCTCGTCGGCCATCGGCCGACTGTCCTCGCCGAACTCCTCGAGGACGTCCTCGTGATACCGATCGTAAAACGCCTCCTCCGAGAGTTCGCCCTTCGAGAGCCGCATCGCGTCTCTGGCCATTTCGAGGCCGAGTTCGGTATCGTACTCGGTTTCCTCGAGCTCCTTCTCGAGGCCGTCCTGCCACTCCTCGCCGAGCGGATGGAACGTGTCCTCGCGGTCTCCCCCATCGTTGGAGCTCATCGTCCACTGTCACCCCAAGCGACGGTGACTCGAACCTGCACTACGCACATTGTTATCTATTACCATGGAACGTTTCAGAGCTACTTCGATAAACAGTGTGCTTGCGAATGACAACCGTTGCGGACCGCGTCCGCTCTTGACGCCGTTCGCGGATACGAATCCCGAGAAGACCCGCTTACGATCCGGACGTTCCGGCGGCGATAGTCCAGATTCCGACGGCGGTCGCGAGGAACGTCAGGGAGATTGCGACCGTAAAGCCGTCAGTGTACGCGACGCTCGCCGTGCCGAGCGGTGGCATCGCCAGCGCGGTGATGCCGATCGCGACGTTGAATAGGCCGACGATAGCGGTGTCCTTCTCGGGCGAATAAATAGTCATGAGAAGCGGGATGTAGAGCGTCGCGGAGCCGCCCAGTCCGAGTCCGATCAGAAAAATCGCGACCGGGAGCGTCGAGACGCCGGGCACGAACAGGAGAGCGATACCGACGGTCGCAGAGACGAGCGATCCGAGGAACGCTCGTCGCGAACCGATGGTGTCCGCGAGATAGCCGCTTCCGATCCGCGAAATGATGCTGACGCCGCCGATCAGGCCGAACGCGGCCGAGGCGCCGGCCGCCGTCAGTCCGCGAGCGGCGAACAGATCGACGGCGTACGCGGCCAGCAACTGGTACCAGGCGAACGAGAGCGCCATCCCGACGAACAGTAACTGGAACGTTCGCGTTCCGCCCAGTCGAGCGAGCCACTCGAACAGTTCGTCGGCGGTCGCGGTCGATTGTTTGGCCCATCGCGGCCGTCGACAAACGACCCCGGCCAGCAGAAACGCGACCGTCGTTATCGAAATAATCCCGAGAAAGCCGCGGCGAACGCCGAACTCCGTCAGCGCGACCTGCCAGACGGGCGGAAGCACGAACAGACCGAGCCCGTTCCCGACGAAGATGAGTCCGGTCGCCGCACCGCGACGGCTCTCGAACCAGCGCGGCACGATCGACGCGACGAGGACGTAGACCGTCCCCGATGCGAGTCCGAGGGCGGCGAACACGACGGTCAGCCCGACGACCGATCCGGTAAAATACAGCGCGGGGGCCAGTACAGCCGTCGCGAGCCCGCAAACGAGCAATATCGCTCGAGCCCGGTACCGTGTGCCGAAGACGCCGATAAGTCCGGAGCCGATAAAGAACGTAAAGAGCATGACGGCGAACACGCCGGAGAGGACGATCGGCGAGATCCCGAAGGCGTCACTGAACGGGTCCCGAAAGATGCCGTACGACATCGGCGTTCCGAAGGTGAACACCATCGCTACGGCGCCGATACTCGCTACGACCCAGCTACGGTAACTGTCGGGGCGTTCCGCCCGATCGGTACGCACGGCAGACACTCGACTATGTGCGATGGAAAGGGTTCTGATTCGCCCGAGTTGGCGGGTTCCGAACTCGAGTCACAGCGAAGCTGTGAGCACTGTAATGGCACCGACTCGCCGCGCTCGTCAGCGTCGCTCGTCGAAAAAACGCCGAGAGGGAGATTTGAATAACGCCCGAGAACCTGCGCCTGCGGCACAGAACCTCGGTCTCGTTCAAATCACCGTTCCGCGTTCTCCGCTCACGAACTCCGAGCACACGCCACGCGGTGCTCGGCGATGTGGTTCGTGGAAAAACGCCGAGAGGGAGATTTGAACTCCCGAGTCCGTGGGGACAGTAGATTTCGAATCTACCGCCTTGGCCGGGCTAGGCTATCTCGGCTCACCTGCATATACCCGTGTAACGTTTTTACCGGTTTCGATTTTCGAGCCGAATGTGACGGTGTCTCGTCCCGCTCGAACGAAACGAATTTGACACGAGAGGGCGACGGCGTTTCCATGAACGAACAGCAGGCCACCGTCGACTGCGAGGCCATCATCGAGGCGGTCAGCGAGGCCGTCATCTGCGACCGGTCGTTCCTCGAGGAGATCCTCGTCGGGGTCGTCGGTCGGGGCCACGTCCTGCTCGAGGACGTCCCAGGGACCGGCAAGACGTTGACGGCACGCACCGTGGCGACCGCACTGGGCCTCTCGTTTTCGCGCATTCAGTTCACGCCCGATCTGTTGCCCGCGGACGTCACCGGCACGCACATCTTCAACGAGCAGGACCGCGCGTTCGAGTTCAGCGAAGGTCCCATCTTCGCCAACATCGTCCTGGCCGACGAGATCAACCGGGCGCCGCCGAAGACACAGGCCGCCCTGCTCGAGGCGATGGAGGAGGGACAGGTCACGGTCGACGGCGAGACCCGACAGCTCCCGGACCCGTTCTTCGTCATCGCAACCCAGAATCCCGTCGAACAGGAGGGGACCTTCCCCTTGCCCGAAGCGCAGGTCGATCGCTTCCTCGTCAAGACCTCGATGGGGTATCCGGACGAAACCGGCGAAGTGGAACTCCTCCGGCGGCGGGCCAGCCGCGAGACGACCAGTCCGACGGTCGAACCCGTTCTCGAACCGGAGGAAGTCAGTGCGCTGCGACGGGCTCCCGAGACGGTCCGGATCGACGACGACCTCCTCGAGTACATCGCCGCACTGGCCCGGTCGACGCGAACGGACGGCCGCGTCGAGACCGGCGTCTCACCGCGCGGGACACAGCGACTGTTCGAGGCGGTGCGTGCCTACGCCGTTATCACCGGTCGGGAGTACGTCACGCCCGACGATATCAAACGCGTTGCCAAGCCCGTACTGGCCCATCGGCTGGTGTTGACTCCCGACGCGACGGTCAACGCGGTCGACAAGGAGCGAATCATCGAGAGCGTTCTCGAGTCGGTTCCGGTCCCGACGCTCGAGTGAGAGCGAGTTGCGGGGCCGACCGCCGGACGTGATCCGTAGTCGATCGGTCAAACAGCCAAGTAGCCGAGTAATCGAGTAATCGATAAGTCGATCAGTCGGTAAGTTGGTCAGTCAATAATATCGCCGACGCGTCGCGGCTCCCCCTGAAGGTTCGGCTGTTCCGCGACGATCTTGAGCACTTCGTGATCGGTGACGTCGTAGTACGTCTTCTCCGTTGCCTCCTCGATGAGTTCTTTCTCGAGTCGGAATTCGGTGCCTTCGTAGACGACATCGACGCCGTCGTCGTCGAACGCGAGGGTTGTCATGCCCAGGGCTACGAGGTGGGGGAGTAAAAGGGAGGCGACCTGCGACTGTGAGTTGGCGGTCGTGGGTCGGTAACTGATGATTGGTGGTTGGTGACTGGCAACTGGTTGTTAGCAATTGGCGACGAGTAACCGGTAACTGCCACCCGATGTGACGGGCGTCAGACGAGCGGCAGACAACGCGCGAGGTTTATTAGTGGATGACGCCTTTGGGGCGAAGTGTGGCCCTCAGTACGGATCCGCTCGATGAATTGGTCGTCCCCGACGGCACGGAAGCCAAGGAAGTCGACCTCGTAACCGACGGGGACGTCCTCGTCGGCGCGCGGTCGACCGTCGAGTTCGGCGTCCGCGGTCGAAACGTCCTCGCCGGCGAGAGCGTCGAGTTCGGCGGCGCTATCGAAGCCGAAGGCGACTGCCGCCTCGACATGTGGTGTGACGTCGCCGAGAACGTGCTCGTCGGACAGGACGCCTACATCGGCGAGCGCGTCCACGTCGGCGGCGAGATGAAAGTCGCCGGGGATCTAGACATCGGCGACGACGTCGAGATCGAGGAGGGGTTCGAGGCGAACGGCTGGATCGTCATCCGGAATCCGATGCCGACGATCGTCTTCCTGTTCGTCTACCTCAAACACCTCCTGCTCATCGGCGAGGAACAGACGGCCCAGCGGCTGGTCTCAGAACTCGTCGACGAGGAGGCGGAAGCCGACGTCGAACCCCTCGTTATTCCCCGAAACGCGACGGTCAGCGACGACGCCTGGCGGGTCTCGACGCCCGCGACGATCGGCGACGACTGCCGCCTCCATGGCAACGTCCGCGCCGAGACGATCGACGTCGGCACCGATACGACGATTTTCGGGAGCCTCCGCGCTCGTGGCGACATCTCCGTCGGTGAGGGGACGCGGATCCACGGCGATCTCACTACCCGCGACGGCGACGTCGTTATCGAGGAAAACGCACGCATCCTCGGCGACGTCTCCTGTGCCGACCTCGAACTCGGCCCGGGGGCCGAAGTCGACGGGACGATCCGCGCCGACGGCGAGATTACGATGGGGACGACCGATCGCGACCCGGAGTGATACGTGACGAGTGCGGACGAGCGAGCGACGAATGCGCACGGCTATCGGCGAGACGCACCAACCGTTTTCGGGACTTGCTGTTACTGTTTCTGCTACTGACCGGATCCTGCACTGACTAGTGTTTCTGCTACTGACCCAGCACCTGTTCCTGCTACAGTTCCCGTCTCTTCCCTAGCACTGTCACCGACCCAACCTTTACTCGGCACTAAGGTCCCGGTTCGCACTAATAGCCGGCACAGCGCGTACACTGCGCTCGAGTGAGCGATCGGCAAGTGCTAACCGTCGCTGTATCTGTCGGCGATTTTGACCCCTATTCTTAATACTGACAATTGCGATAGGGAAAGACAGGCATGCGAGTGAAAACCACGCAACGATGGTGGAGGGATCAATGCGATCGATCGTGCTGACGAAAGGGGTGCCGGACTTCTCGGAGGGTGCGGTGTCGTTCGACGAGGACGGCCACCTCGAACGGGGGAAGACGCCGACGGTGATGAATCCCAACGACGGGTTCGCCGTTCGGGCGGCGCTGCAGACGAAGGTTCGCCACGGCGGGCACGTCAGCGGGATGAGCATGGGACCGCCGGGGTATGCGGACGTGTTAAAGGAGGCCATGGGCTCGGTCTACACCGACGACAGCTATCTGCTGTCCGACCGGGAACTGGCGGCCTCGGACACGTGGGCGACGGCGATCACGCTCAGCGCCGGCCTCGAAAAATACCAGGAGGAGGTCGGAGAGATCGACCTCGTCTTCGCCGGCTTCAAATCGGCCGACGGGGAGACCGGACAGACCGGCCCACAGACCGCCTGGGCGATGGACTGGCCGATCGTCACGCACGTGCTCGCACTGGATATCGACCCCGACGAGCGAACGCTCCGGGCGAAGCGACTCGTCGAGGGCGACAGGGACGAGATCGAAACCGTGGAGGCACCGCTGCCCTGTTTCGTCGTCACCGATCCCGAGTTCCAGCCGACCTATCGCAAGGCCTCCCACCGGTTGACCCACAAACGGCTCCGAGCGGAGACCGAAGAACGGGCGGCCGACCACGACGACCATCTGACGACGTGGAGCCAGGAGGACCTGAACCTCGACCCCGACTACATCGGACTCGACGGCTCGCCGACGATCGTCTCCTCGGTCGATCCGATCCCAAAGGCGCCGTCGGAGCGGGAGGCGACGATGGTTGATCCCGACGAAGAGACCGAGATGAGCGAGGTTCTCGAGGAGATGCAACCGTACGCGGCGGGGGCGGGTGATTGACGATGACGGAACTCGATCCCGACGACCACACCGTCGACGAACTAACCGAGAAACTCGAGACGATCGACGACGTCGAGGAACTCCGGGGAATCCTCGAGGCCGAGCAGGCCGGACGAGACCGGAAGACGGCCCACGAGGCGGTTCACAGGCGACTCGAGGCGATCGGTGCCGAGGCGGCCGGTGAGGGTGACAGCGGCGGCGTCGAAGAGGGCACCGAGACCGAAGGCGAGTACGAAGAAACGAAAGAAGACGTCGGCGAGGAGGCCGAGGGCGAGGAAGTCGAGGCGGCGACGGAAGACGACGAAGAAACCGAGCCGGACGAAACCGACGAGCCGGCAGAAGACGACGGGCTCTCACACCCAACGCGCGATAAGAAACACGTCAGAGCGCTCGCGGACGGCGAGTACGCCGACATGTGGGTCTTCTGTGAGACCCAGGGCGGCGAGTTGCTCGAGGTCTCGAAGGAGATGCTCGGCAAAGCCCGACGGTTGATGGACCAGTTCGCGGACGACTATGGCGACGAGGAGCGGGTCGTCGCGTTCCTCATGGGCGACGACTGCGAGGGGCTCGCCGAGGAGTGTATCACCTACGGTGCGGACATCGCAGTCTATCACGACGACGAACGACTCGAGCGATTCCTCCACAAACCCTACACCGAAATCTCGTCCCACATGGCCCGCGGCGAGGGAACCGTCGAGAGCACGGACTGGCGCGACTACGACAAGCCGCGTTATATCTTGTTCCCGGCGACGAACAACGGGCGGGACCTCTCCGCGAAGGTCCAGGCCGAACTCGACTCCGGGCTCGCGTCGGACTGTTCCGACCTCTTCATCGAAGAGAACGAGGTCTCGAACCCGGTCAAGACCGGCGAACCCGGCGTCAAGAAGACCTTCGAGAAGGTCTTACACATGAAGCGGCCGGACTTCTCGGGCTTCGAGTATTCGACGATCCTCTGTCTCGACAATCCCGGCCGGGAGTTCCACCCGCAGGGGGCGTCGATCATTCCGGGGAGCTTCGATCCGATCGAACGCGACCCCGATCGCGACGGACTCGTGATCGAACACGACATGGAACTCGAGGAGGACTGGTTCCGGGTCGAGATCACCGAGTACGACCAACTCGAGGCCGGAATCGACCTCACCGGTCACGAGGTGATCGTCTGTCTCGGTCGCGGCATCGCCGACGATCCGACCGGAGGGATGGAGCTCGGACTCGACCTCGTCGACGCCTTCGCGGACGCCGAACTCGGCATCACGCGGGGGATCGTCACCTCCTCCTACCAGTTCGAGGGCCACGTCGAGGAGTACTCGAAGGAGGAGCGCCAGATCGGCGAAACCGGTCAGGTGGTCGCACCGAATCTCTACGTCGCCGCCGGCGTGTCCGGTGCCGTCCAGCACAAAGTCGGTATGGACGAGTCGGACACGATCGTGGCGATCAACACGGATACGGACGCTCGGATCCGAGACTTCAGCGACTACTTCGTCGAGGGCGACCTCTTTGCGGTGCTCCCGCGGCTGACGGACGCGGTCGAATCGGGCGAGATCGAACTCGAGGCAGTTGCGGACGGAAGCGGAGGTGAACGCGATGACTGAGTACGAACACTACGAAGCCGTCGTCGTCGGCTGTGGACCCGGTGGGGCCGCGGCCGCCGCGCGACTGGCCGATCACGGCGTCGAGACGCTGGTTCTCGAGCGGGGTACGGAAGCGGGATCGAAGAACGTCTCCGGCGGGCTCATTTACGCGGAGGAGTCGGCACCGTACACGATCGACGACCTCTTCGAGGGCTTCCGCGAGGAAGCCGGCGAACGACCGGTCACGGACTACCACATCCACAACATTGCGGAGAACAGCGTCAAGACCTACGACCTGTCGGATCTCCACGAAGACGATACCGACTGGTGTGACGCGGTGTTGCGCCGGAAGATGGACTCGTGGCTCGAGCGACGGGTCCACGAGAAGACCAGCGAGACGGGCGGCGGGGTGTTGACGAACGTCCGCGTGAACGGGCTGCTCCGCGACGGTGGCGAGATCGTCGGCGTCACCTGCGACGAACTCGATCCCATCAAAGCCGACCTGATCGTCGGCGCCGACGGCGTCAACTCCGAACTCGCCCGCGATGCGGGCCTGATGGACTGGGAGGAGCCCGACGAGTGGTTCCAGGGGGTCAAAGCCGTCGTCGATATGGAGCCCGACGTGATCGACGACCGGTTCGACATCGAGCCGGACGAAGGAGCCGCCCACCTGTTCTCGGGCGACCTCTTCGAGGACGTTCGCGGCGGCGGGTTCCTCTACACGAACGAGGACTCGCTGTCGATCGGGACCGTCTTCCACCTCGACAGCCTCGTCGAACAGGAAGCCGAACCCCACGAACTGCTCGACGCGTTGCTCACCCATCCCCTGCTCGCCCAGTGGGTTCGCGACGACTATCACGAACGCGAGTACGCCGCGAAGCTCGTTCCCGACTCGAAGAAAGTCGCCCACGAGGAACCCTACCGAGACCGGCTCGTTCTCGTCGGCGACGCCGCCGGACAGATGCAGGCTCAGGGGCCGATCATCAAGGGCATGAACCACGCTGTCACCGCCGGCGCGCTCGCCGCCGACGCCTTCGTCGTGACTCGCGGGAACACCGACTCGGAGGCCGTCGGCCGGCGATACGCCCAGATGCTCGAGAAGTCCGGCACGATGGACAAACTGCGGCCCCGGCGGTACGAAATCTCGCGGACCCTCGGCGAGCGCGACGCCGTCACGAACGTCGTCGAACGGGTCCTCGAGTCGCCGGTCGGATCGGTCGCGATCGGCAACCCGATCGCAAATCGGCTCCTAAAGCGGGCGTACAACTCGCCGTTCCTCGTCTCGATGCTGCCCGATACGAAGACCGGCTACGTCACGCTCCCGTCGATCATCGGCGAGGAACACGGTCGGTCGATCCACTGGGAGAACGAGATCGAACCGCCGACGCTCGAGGAGCGTATCGGCGACCTCACCTACGACACCGACATCGGCAACCCGCACATCGAACTCCGTGACGAGTCGGTCGAGGCGAGCGGGGCCGCGGTCCACGCCTGTCCGGTCAGCGCCGAAGACTTCGGCGGCGGCTGCTATCGCTCGGAGACCGTGGCGACCAACGGCAGCGAGGAGACGCTGGTCAGCCTCGACACCCAACCCTGCATCGAGTGTGGCACCTGTGCCGTCGTCGCCGACACCGACTGGGAACACCCGCGGGGCGGCAAAGGCGTCGAGTACCGCGAGGGATAGTCGTGAGCCGGTACGGATCGCGAATCGCCGCCCTCGAGCGGCGGGCGGAACGCGACCGAGCGGCCGTCGACGAGGCTGCTGGCGGGGCCGAAGCCGACGCCGAGACGTATCTCCGCGAGGGTGCAGGCCAGGCTATCTGGCTCTACGTCGAGGCTCGTACCGGCGGCCGAATGGTCCCGTTTTCGCCGCCCGAACTCGCCGCCTTACGGCGCGCGATGAACTGCTGGCTCGAGTGTTACACCCGCTGTTACGGCGTGGAGTTCGACGCCGAGTTTACGGTTCGCGAAGCCGCAGAACTGCTCGTTCAGACGCGGAACGTCGACGACGTCGGGCAGTTGCTTACCGGGGTCCCGCCCCGGGATCGCGAGCGGGTCGAGTGAACCGACTCGCACCCTTTCGCACTCGAGCGTGTAACACAACCGCTTAGTGACATGTGATAACAATAATTGCGGTTGGACGAGTAGATACTCGTACCCGTGGCGCTCATCGTCGAGTTCGAGTTGCGGACCCCGATCTTGCAGACCGCCGCCGAGGCGATCCGCAGGATCGAACTCGAGGAGGTGTACAGGACCGAGTCCGACGAGGCGAAACTGCTCTTCTGGGCGTTCGCCGACGGATTCGAGCCGTTCGATGCCGCACTCGCCGACGATTCGAGCATCGCGACGTACACCGTTCTCGACGAGGTGGCCGATCGACAGCTGTACAGCGTCGTCCTGTCCGATCGGGCGGCCGACCGGCTCACCTACCCCGTCGCCGCCGAACACGACGTCACGATCCTCGAGATCGTCGTCACGACCGAAACGCTCGTTCGAGCACGGGTACCGTCGCGCGAATCGCTGTACGCCTATCGCGATCGGTGTCTCGAGAAGGGCGTCGGCTTCCACCTCCGCCGGCTGTATCACGAGTACGAAACGGAGGGCGATCAGTACGGGGTCACGGACCGCCAGCAGGAGGCGCTGCTGTCGGCCTTCGACGAAGGTTACTTCGAGGTTCCGCGGGGAACGACGCTCTCGACGCTCGCCGAGGAGTTCGAGATCTCCGATCAGGCGCTGTCCGCCCGCCTTCGTCGTGGGCAGGCCAATCTCCTTCGGCACACTCTCGTAGACGACCCCTCTTGAAAGGTTGGGCAATCAATGCGGTTCCTTTCCTCCCGTTGTGGCCTTCGTCTGACTATGACTTCTGGCCAGTCCACCACAGACTCGCCGAGCGAGCACGATCGATTCGTCTATCAGGCCGAACCCGACCAGCCGCCCAGCGAAGCGGTCATCACCGCGATCGCGATGCAGTCCGAGGCGGACGATCTAACGGCCGTCGCGGACGAACTCGACCCGCTGTACAACGCGATCGATCCCTCCGCACTGGACGCGCTCTTCGACTCGTCGGGAACCCACGACCGATCTACCGGTGCTGTAACCTTCGAGTACGCGGATCGTCACGTCAGGATCGATACGACGGGACGAATCGAACTCACGGCCGAGGAGTGAGCGGAACGCGACCGACCGGTGCAAAACGGAACGCGGAGTTCTCGTCCGTCGTTAGTAGATCAGTTCGTCGTCGTTTTCCACCATGTACAGCGTCCGTGCAGCGATGTTGACCGCGTGATCGCCGACGCGCTCGAGATCCCGAATCGTCAGCAGGAGCCTCGAGACGTCCTGCAGGAGTAGCTCGACCTCTTCGGGGGCGTCGAGTTCGCGCTCGATCAGGTCCCGAACGACGATCTCGCTCGCCCGTTCGGCGAAGTGGTCGAGGTCGTCGTCGCGGGCGGCGAGCTCTCGACACTGGTCGACGTCTTCCGTATCGTACGCGATCATCGCATCCTCGATCATCTCGAGGGTCAACTCGCCCATCTCCTGGACGTCGACGTCGGGAAAGAGGTTTTCTTCGGCGTCGAGCGTGTACTCCCCGAGGTTGACCGCGAGGTCGGCGATCCGCTCGAGGTCGGTGATGATCTTGAACGAGGCCGCGATAAACCGGAGATCGCTCGCGACCGGTTGCTGGAGCGCCAGTAAGTCGATACAGTCCTGCTCCAGATCCAGATACATCCGATTGATCTCGCCGTCGCCCTCGATCACTTCGCGGGCGAGCGCGTCGTCTTTCTGCTCGAGCGCGTCGAGCCCCATTCGAAGTCGCTCCATGACGACTTCGCTCATGTAGAGGATATCCTCGCGGAGTTCCGCGAGTTTCTCCTGATACGATTTTCTGGCCATGATTCACGCACCTTTCCGGGCGAAGATATAGCTTATGCTCATCGGAACGGTCCGCTGTATCGCGATGATGTTGGTCCGATACGGATTACTGTAACTATTTACCGGCGCAACCGCGACCCGGGCGGTGGTTGCGCCGGAATGACTTACAATAAACCGTATGAAGCGACTTCGTGGACGGCTCGAGCGAGTACGCGGCGGGACTCGTCGCGTTCACCAGCGTCTTCCGGATCATCACCTGCGGAAGTGTACACCTGGTTCTTCGCCCTGGTCATCTCTCCGCGGCCAAGGACTGATCGGACGGCGGCGCAGTGCCGGCCCGCCGATGGAGCTATTCTTCTGGCGACCGCACACCCGACCGATGGGGACCGGAGCCGACGCCGGCGATCGGGTCGATACTCGAGGCTACGGCGAGGGCTGGGACGAACTCCGCCGAAAGACCCTGTGCCGGGACGGCTACGCGTGCCGGCGCTGCGGAGCCGACGATCGAACGCTTCAGGCCCACCACATCGTGCCTCGATCCGCCGGCGGACCGGACGACCTCGAGAACCTCATTACGGTCTGTCGACCCTGTCACGGCGTTATCCATCAGTCAAACAGCTCCTTCGACGACGTTCGCGACGACGCTGCGCTCTTTCCCAGGCCGGATGCCCCCGATCCCGTCGCGCGAATGCGCGAGCCGTCGGACGGGTGTTGTAGCCGGTGTGGTGGCGAGTTCGAACCGGCCGAACTCGTCGCCTGGATGGACGTGCCCTCGACCGCGGGAACGAATTCGACAGCGCGCGAGTCGTCCGTGGACCACCTCACGCTCTGTAAACCGTGTGCCGGGTTCGTCCTCGAGCACGTCCCTGCCTGCGACCGCGACTCGTTGACCGGCAACCATCGGGTTCCGATCCACGAACTCTCGGCCCGGCGACTCGACGCGCCGGTGCGGCCGAGCGTCTTTGCACCGTCGCCGGTCGCGGTTCGCCGGGAGCCACGCGGTCCCCGCGAACGAGTCGTCGACGATACGCCGCTCCGGTTTCTGCTCAACCACCGCGGGATGCGCTGGCTGACGCTCCTCGCGATCGGGTACGTCGTTCTGTTTCTCCTGATGGGGTCGATGGGACCGGTCTGAGGGCGAAAACCGGTCCAGTATCGATCGGGGCGGAGACGACCGACTACCGAACGAAGTTCACGCCCCTAATCTCGAACCGCGTGCCGCCATCGGACCCGTCAGTGACGTCGATGGTCCAGCCATGTGCATCGACGATCTGTTTGACGATGTTCAGCCCGAACCCCGCCCCGTCGTTCGAGGTCGAATAGCCGATCTCGAACACGTCGTCGCGGTTCGCTTCGGGGATCCCCGCGCCGTCGTCGGCCACGTAGAACCCGTCGCCGTCCTCGAGACGGCCGACGGTTATCGTCACGTTCGGCCCCCCGTGATCGATCGCGTTTCGAACGAGGTTCTCGAGAAGTTGCTGGAGTCGGCTCTCGTGGGCCTCGATCACCCGTTCGCTGTCGGTTTCGATAGCGACTTCGAGCGTCGCTTCGCCCGTGGCGACGCTCCGCCAGCACCGTTCGCTCAGCGTTCCGAGATCGACCGGGTCGAGCGACCCGACCTCCTCGCCTTCTCGGGCGAGGGTCAGCAGGTCGTCGATCAACGCGTCGATCCGATCGACGGCCCACGCGGCGTCCTCGAGGGACTCACTATCGTGCTCATCGCGGACCAGGTCCAGATTCCCTTTCGCGACGGTCACGGGGTTACGGAGGTCGTGAGAGACGACCTTGACGAACTCGTCGAGGCGCTCGTTCTGTCGTTCCAGCTGCTCGGTCCGGTTCTGTAGGGCCCGCTTGTCCTGCAGTTGGGCGAGCTTTACCCGCGCGTGCCCGACGAGAAGTTCGGCGAACTCGCGATCGTGCTGATCGAACGCGTCGACCTCGCTGGCGACCGCCTGAAACGTCCCGAACTCCCCGATGGGGACCGTTACTGCCGACCGGTACTCCGGATCGGCAGGCGTGATCTCGCACTCCCGGAGGTCATCGACGACGATCGTCTCCTGGCGATTGTAGGACCGAGCGGCGAACGTGTCGCCCGTCTCGAGGGAGGTCCGGTCGTGGTAGGCCCTGTCCTCGACGTCGAGCGTCCAGGCCTCCTGAATCAGGTAACCGTCGTCTTCGACATCGACGGCGACGAGATCGAACTCGAGAATTCGCTCGGCGGTCTCGGTGAGCGTCTCGTAGACGGCCGCGGACTCGTCCGCGCCGCCGATCTCCCTGGCCGCGGTGTGCAGTGCCGAGAGCGTCTGTTCGCGTTCCTTGCGCTCGGTGATCTCGCGGGTGAATCCGGCGATCCGAACGACGTTCCCGTCCCGGTCGACGATCGGTTCGCCTTTCGTCCAGACCCACCGCGGTCCGTCGTCTCTGCAGATACGATACTCGAGGTCGACGGAAATGCCATCGGAAAGTCGGTCCATCGCTCCGCTGACGGTCTCTCGATCGGCTGGATACACGCCGTTCAGGAAATCGCGGGGATCGTTCTCGACCGCGTCGACGGGACGACCCCAGACCTGCTCGTAGCCGGAGATGAACAGCGTCTCCTCCCACTCGCGGTCGAACAGCCAGACACAGTCGTGAAGGTTTTCGGTCAGTTCCTGGAGCCGTTGGCGGAGTCGGTTTGCGTTTCGCTCGGTCCGGCGCTGTTCGACTGCGTTCGTGATCCGATTGGCGAGAACGTCGTACTGTCCGGTGCCGACTTCTTTCTGAAGGTAGTCGGTAACGCCGGCCGAGATCGCCCGACTCGCGATCTCCTCGCTTCCCTTTCCGGTAAAGAGAATAAACGGCAGATCCGGATACTCCGCCCGAACGTCGCCGAGAAATTCGATCCCGTTCCGCTCCTGCATATCGTAGTCCGAAACGATACAGTCGACGGTGTGATCGTGGAGATACTTCAGTCCGTCACCGGCGTCGGTTGCAGTCTCGACGGTGATCCGATCGTCCGCGCGCTCGAGAAAGGTAGCGGCAAGATCGGTGAAGCCGGCTTCGTCGTCGACATGCAGGACCCGAATCGGGTCGTTCATGCCACCTACTCGTGAGGTCCACCGGTAATACTTTTTGGTACTCGGAAACGCACACCTCGGTATGCGGACACCATAGCGGAACGGGAGACAATTCACACTGCGCGGAGTTACTCGAGGGCGTCGTTCGTACCCGTCGGCGTTATCCGAATTTGCCCGTAATGTAATCCTCGACGCGGTCGCTTTCGGGGTTCTCGAAGATCTTGCTCGTGTCGTCGAACTCGACGAGGTGACCGCCGGTGAGGAAGACCGCGGTCTTGTCCGAGATGCGGGCAGCCTGTTGCATATTGTGGGTGACGATGATGACCGTGTACTCCTCGGCGAGTTCTTCGACCAGATCCTCGATCTTCGACGTCGCGACGGGATCGAGCGCCGATGCCGGTTCGTCCATCAGAATGACTTCCGGATCCGGGGCGATCGCGCGAGCGATACAGAGGCGCTGTTGTTGACCCCCCGAGAGATCGAGTCCGCTCGAGTCGAGTTGATCCTCCACTTCGTCGAGGATAGCGGCCCGTTCGAGTGCGGTGTGGACCTGTTCTTCGACGTCGTCGTCTTTGCCCTGGACCCGCAGTCCGTAGGCGACGTTGTCGAAGATGCTCTTCGGGAAGGGGTTCGGCTTCTGGAACACCATGCCGATCTTCCGGCGCAGGGCGACGGGATCGACGTCGTCGTCGTAGATGTTCTTGCCGTGGAAGTAGAGATCGCCATCGACGCGGGCGATGTCGATGAGATCGTTCATCCGGTTGATCGAGCGCAGGAACGTCGACTTTCCACACCCCGACGGACCGATGAGGGCGGTCACCTTGTGCTCGGGGATGTCCATATTGATCCCGTGAAGCGCCTGGTCGTCGCCGTAGAACACATCGAGATCGCGAGATTCGATGACGGCATCGTCGACGCGCGGCGAGCCAAGCGGCGCGTTATCGGTCATCGCGGCGTCCGAACGAGCGCCGCTCGAGTCGGCCGTCGACACGGTCTGGGATCCGTTCGCGGTCATATGAGGTAGTTACACCTTGGGTCTGAGGCAGTTACCTGTTGCGGAATGGAGTTCGAGACGGCCGACACGACACCCTCGATTGACCCCCGTTGGCGCTCCGATCCACTCGCAGTTGTCATTACTACGGACGATCCGCCGACCGCCTAAATACAATACTATGATCGCTCTGTTCGGCTTCTGTCGGCTCAATACCGCTATATAGTACTATACCACTCGCGGACAACGCGCAGTCGAATCACGCCGGCTCGCGGTCATCGTCGGCGTCCTCGTTCGCGGGATCCGCGTTCGCCGTAGGGGCTGGAGCCGAGGGGAATTCGAGAACGACGAGCGCTCCGTCACAGGAGGCGTCGTCGGTGGGAACACCGGAACCGCGTTCAGTCGTCTCGGATTCGCCTTCGGGGGTCGCTGACGCCGCCTCGCCACTCGAGCCGTTTGGTTGAATCTGGAGTCGTCCGTCGTATCGACTGACGATCCAGTCAACCAACCACAGCCCGATCCCGCCCGTGTGGCTGACCTGTGAAATCGTCCGATCGCCGGTGATGACGGCGGCCTCGTCGGGGGGAATCCCGGGACCGTCGTCGGCGACCCCAATTCGAACGCAGTCGTCGGCCGCCTCCACTGCGACGGCTACGGTGGGCTCGGTCCCGGCGTGAACGGCGACGTTCTCGAGGAGTTCGTCGACGGCGACTGCGACCTCCGGTCCGCAGGCGGCGATAGCCCGTTCCGGACTCCTGACGGAGGCCACCGACGCCGCGACGGGGTCGTCCCCCTCGGGTGAGTGGCTGAACAGCCTGACACGTTCGCGAACCACGGCCGCAAGGTTCGTCCGTGGCGACTCATTGTCGACCGGATCCAGCAGATCCTCGGTCATCCGGGCTCGGTCGGCTAACTCGAGCAGTTCCGTCGTCGCCGCGCGAATTTCGCGAGCGGACTCTCGGTTCTCTCCGTCGAGTCGTTCCTCGAGGTCGCCCGCCCGCCCGACGACCACGTTGAGCGCGTTCCGAAGGTTGTGTCGCAGGATGCGGTTGAGAACGAGGAGCATCTGTTCACGCCGGGCAAGCGATTCCGAAAGCTGCTCGAGCGCCCCGTCGATTTGGCGCCACTCGGCCGCGCCCCCCAGCGGCTGGCTCGAGTCGTACTCTCGCCGCTCGAGGGCCTGGAGCCGCTCCGTAAGTTGTCCGATACGCCGGATTTTCGATCGATACACCCACCCGCCAAAGGCCGTGATCGAGCCGAGCAACGCGATTCCGGAGACGACCTGAAAGAGGACGAGGCGGTTGATCTGTTCGTCGACCGCCGTTCGATCGCGGTGGGCGGTGATCGCCAGGTCAGTCGCCTCGAGTTCCACCGTCCTGGCGATAGTGTCGTCGAACGAATCGGCAGTCGTGTACACCGTCTCGGATCCCGCTTTGACCGTAATCGCGTCCCGTTCTTCGTCGCCGTCCAGCGACTCGAACAGCTCCGTGTCCTCGAGATGATAGGCCGCGTTAATCGAGCCGGTAACCTCACCGTCATCGACGAGCGGCGTACTGATTACGACGATCAGATTACCCGTCTGCGCGTGAAACGGGTCGCTGATATGTTGCTCGCCGTCGAGCGAAGCGCGGACGTACTGTTGGTCCGCTAACGTTGTTCCGACGATTCCCTCGGAACCGCTCGTCGAATCAGCGGTTTCGTACGACTGCACGACTCCCGTTTCGTTGACCACCGTCGCGCCGTCGAACTCCGTCCTCTCGATGAACGCCTCGAGCGCCCGGTCCTGATTCTCCGTTCCGTGTGCCGTGAGATCGGGGTTCGTCGCCGCAACCCGTACAGTCTGCTGTTGCTCCTGTATCTGATCGTCCATGGCCGAAGCCGACAGCTGGGCTCGATCAGCGACCGATGCAGTCGCACTCTCGGCTACATCGGTCCGGTGTGCATCGAACGTGACCGCGAGGACTGCACCGGAGACCAAAACGACGATGAGAAACGCGATAGTGAACCGATACACGAGCCTCATTCGACTATACCTTTATATACGTAAGAATAACGGGACAATGGGTCTTGCGGTCAAGAGTACAGGCCACAGCGAGAGAAGTTGCCAACGGTCACTGGACACCCGATCTCGTGATAGGGCTGTGAAGGGCGCGTAAATCGTTACAGCAATCCGTATCAGGCCTCGCCGAGACCGATACTGGATAGTCGATACCCGATGGCGATCAGCGCCTGCGGTTGTACTTGTTCCGGATGAGGATCGCGACTGCGTTCATCAGGAGCAAGATCGTCAGGAGAACGACGATCCCCGCAGCGGCGACGTGCTGGAAGTCGGCCTCGGGCAGACGCGCCCAGTCGAAAATCTGCATCGGCATCGCACTGAACGCGTCGGTCGGCTGTGTAAGCCGCGGCGGGGCGAACATCGACGTCGCCGCTCCCACCATCAAGATCGGTGCCGTTTCACCGATCGCTCGAGACAGTGAGAGGATAATGCCCGTCATAATGCCGGGGATCGCTTCGGGAAGAACGACGTTTCGAATCGTCTGCCACTTCGTCGCACCGGTTCCGTAGGAGGCTCGTCGCATCGAATCGGGGACGGCACGCAGGGACTCCTGTGCGGAGACGATAACGATCGGCAGGATCAACAGCGTCAGCGTCAACGCGCCGGCAAGCAAACTGCTCCCGGTCTGGAGCGCCCGGACGAACATCGCCAATCCGAGCAGGCCGTAGACGATCGAGGGAACCCCCGCGAGGTTCGCGATGTTGGTCTCGATAAACGTTGTCAGTCGCGTATCCGGTGCGTACTCCTCGAGATAGATCGCCGCGCCGACACCCAGAAAGAGGGTGAAGATCGCGGTGAGGACGATCAGATAGATCGACCCGATCAGTGCGGGATAAATACCGCCGGGGCCGGTATCGAGTGCGCCGTAGTTCGCCGGATTGTAGTTTTCGACGAACCGGGACGGTGGGTACGTCAGGAACTCCCAGGTAAGCCATCCCCAGGCCTCCGTGACGACGTCGACGAGCAACGCGATCAACGCGACGATACCGACCATCGTCGCCGCGAAACACGCCCCTACAAACGCCTTTCCGAGCAGGCGTTTGCGCCGAAGCGCCGAGCCGTCGAAGTCGAAGCTATCGGTATCCGTATCCGTGCTCATGCGATCCACCTCGCCGTCACGAGCCGTGTGAAACCGATCGGTCCATCACCAATCATTGGTATTCCTCCCGGTAGCGCGCCCGAACCCACTCGCTGAAGATGTTCATCGAGAGCGTCATGACGAACAGCGTAAGTCCGACTGCGAACAGACTCTGATAGCCGACGGTGCCGACGGCGATATCGCCGGTCCCGACCTGAACCATGTACGCCGTCATCGTCTGGATTTCCGCCAGCGGATTCGTCGTGATCTGGGGCAACATCCCCGCCGCGAGCGTGACGGCCATCGTTTCGCCGATCGCTCGAGAGATGGCGAGGATGTACGCCGCGAGAACGCCCGACAGCGAAGCGGGAAGGACGACCTGTGTCGACACCTCGAACTTCGTCGCACCGAGGCCGTAGGCCGCGTTGCGAAGCGAGTCCGGCACCGAACTCATCGCGTCCTCGGAGAGCGACGACACCATCGGGATGATCATGATGCCGACGACGATCGCGCCCGCCGCCGCGTTGAACGTCCCCGTGCCCGGGAAGAGGGTCTGGAGGATCGGAGTGATAAACGAGAGCGCGAAGAAGCCGTAGACGATCGTCGGAACCCCAGCGAGAATCTCGAGAATCGGCTTGACGGTCCGTCGAACCCGCGGATCGGCGTACTCGGAGAGGTAGATCGCCGTCAGGGTTCCGACGGGTAACGCGACGACCGCCGAACCGACGGTGATCAGCATCGTTCCCCAGATCAGCGGCCAGATGCCGAAGCTGGTCTCGTTGATCGCGTCCCACTCCGTCGACGTGAAGTATTCGACAAGCGATACTTCGGCGAAGAAGTCGATCGCGCCGTTGACGAGCACGACGATGATCGCGAGCGTGGTCAACACCGTCACCAGTGCACAGCTGAAAAAGACGTAGCGTGCGAGCCGATCACCGAAGCCGCCGACGTCGCTTTCCTCGCGCGTCAGATCGAATGATTCTGAACTCATGTTATGCGTACTCCGCAATCGCGTCTTCCAGTCTCTCGCGCTGTCGGGCGATCGTCTCGTCGGAAACCGCATAGAAGCCGACCCCTCGAGCGGTCTCCTGTGTGACGTCGAGGTAGTATCTGAGGAATTCGCGATAGGCCTCGGACTCGAGTGCGTCGAGTCTGACGTAGATGTACATTGGCCGCGAAAGCGGCTGATACTCGCCCTCCTCGATCGTCTCGGGCGTCGGATAGACGCATCCGTCACCGTTATCGACGGCGATCAGTTCGAGGTCGTCTTCGTTCTCGTAGTAGTAGCCGGCACCGCCAAAGCCCGTCGCGTATTGGTTGCCGCGCACGCCGCGGACGATTACGTTCGTGTCGGGTGTGCCGCTGTAGTCCGAACGGATGCTCCCCGACTCGCCGGCGATCGCTTCGGTGAAGTAATCGAACGTTCCCGACGCGGAGTCGCGACCGTAGAGGGAGAGTTCCTCGTCCGGCCACTCGTCGTCCAGATCGCTCCAGGTTTCGACCGTCGAGCCGGATTGCCAGAGTTCCGTGAGCTGGTCGACGGTGAGACACTCACACCAGTCGTTCGCCGGGTTCTTGTAGAGTGCGATACCGTCTCGGACGACCTCGAGTTCCATCCATTCGACGCCGTTTTCGGCACACCACGTTTCCTCGTCCGATTTGATCTCGCGGCTGGCATCTTGGACTTCCGTCTCGCCGTTACAGAACTTCTGGAAGCCGGCACCCGTCCCGGAGCCGCGGACCGGAATCCTGACGCGGTTGTTCTCCCAGTTGAACTGCTCGGCGACGGCCGCGCTGTTCGGTAACAACGTATTCGAGCCATCAATGCGTATTTGTCCTTCGAGTCCGCTGTCCTGTCCGCGAACGAGACAGCCCGAAAGTCCCGTCAGGCCGGCACCAGCGGTACCGAGTAGAACGTGACGGCGAGAAACTGCGCCGTCTGAACCGGATATCGGCTCGTTACCCATCACTGTCCCTTAGGGGGGATCCGCTCTAAATACCCTACTATGTTATCTATATATCTCTATGTTCGACAGCGATTCACAGTGCAAACAGCCGTCCGATACGCTGCTGTTTTCCGCTTTCGTTACCGAGCACGGCGGCTTGCTGACGTTCCGCACGGACTATAGAGGAAGGTGGGTTTATCAGTATCCGCCCGAAATCGGGCAGTATGGAGACGCGAAAAGTCCAGGTGACGGGGGGCTCAACGTATACCGTTTCGCTGCCGAAATCGTGGGCCACCGAGAACGACGTCAGCGCCGGCACAACGGTCGAGTTCTACCCCGAGAAGGACTCGCTGCTGTTGACGCCACAGAGCGAAACCGACCGACAGGAGGGCACCCTCGACATCTCCGCTCTCGAAGGGGAACGGCTCACCCGAGCCGTGCTGACGATGTACGTCAGCGGCTTCGACATCATCCGACTCGAGGCGAGTCGCATCACGACGGACCAGCGCAGCGCGATCCGAAGCGCAACCCGAAGCCTGGTTGGCGTCGAAGTGTTATCGGAGACGACCGACAGCGTCGTCATTCAGGACCTGCTGGACTCCTCGGAGCTGTCGATCGTCAACGCCGTCTCCCGAATGCGCCTGATTGCGCGGTCGATGCTCGAGGACGCCGTGACCGCGCTCATCGAAAACGACGACGACATCGCTCAGGACGTCATCGAGCGCGACGACGACGTCGATCGACTCTGGCTGGTCGTCTCGCGGATCTTCCGCGCCACGCTGCGTTCCCCTCGCGCCGCGGAGGAACTGGGGGTGCCCCGCGAAGACTGCTTCGATTACCACTCGAGTGCCCGCCAACTCGAGCGCGTCGCCGATCACGCCGCCAAGATCAGCAACCTCGCGCTCAAACTCGAGGAGATCCCCGAAGACGTCGCTGACGCACTCGTCGAACTCCACGAGGACGCCTCGGACGTCCTCGAGAAGTCCATGGACGCGCTGGTCGCCGACGACAGCGAGGAGGCGAACCGTCTGGGCCACGCCGCCCGCGAGGCCGTCCTCGAGATCGACGAACACACTCGCTACATCGACGACATGCTCCGAGAGCTCGAACCGGTCCAGGCCCAGTCGCTCGGACTGATCGTCGACTCGTTATCTCGAAGCGCCGACTACGGCGGGAACATCGCCGAAACGGCACTGCAGAAGGCCGCACCGAGGCCCTGAGCTGCTTTCCCGTCGCCTGCTACGTTCTGCAGTCGTCCCATCGCGTATCACTGCTCGGGACAGTTCACCGGCCGACAACTGGGAATTATTCCTCGAGGCCACGAAGCGCAGCGGGATGGAGTATACGACCCTCGGCCGGACGGGACTGGAGGTCTCGCGACTGTGTCTCGGCTGTATGAACTTCGGGAGCGACGAGCCGTGGATGGTCGACGACCGCGAGCAGTCCCACGCGGTGATCGAACGGGCGCTCGATCTCGGTATCAACTTCATCGATACGGCGAACGTCTACTCGCGGGGCGAAAGCGAGGCGATCCTCGGCGAGGCGCTCGCCGACGCCGACCGCGACAGATCGGAACTCGCCGTCGCGACGAAGGTGTACGGCCCGATGCACGACGGGCCGAACGGACAGGGGCTCTCTCGCAAACACGTTCTCGAACAGGCCGAGGCGAGTCTCGAGCGACTCGGCCTCGACTACGTCGACCTCTACCAGATCCACCGCTGGGACGACGAGACTCCCATCGCGGAGACGCTGTCGGCGCTGGATCGACTCGTCGAGAAGGGGATGGTCCGCTACGTCGGCGCAAGCACGATGCCGGCCTGGAAGTTCTCGAAGGCGCTCTACGAAGCCGACCTCGACAACGCCGAGCGGTTCGTCTCGATGCAGTGTGAGTACAACCTCGTCGACCGCCACGAGGAGGCCAACGTGCTCCCCCTCTGTGCGGATCAAGGAATCGGCATCCTTCCGTGGTCGCCGCTGGCTGGCGGTTTTCTGACCGGCAAGTACGACCGCGAGGAAGAGCCAGCCGAGGGTCGGGCCGCGACGAACGACTTCATGGACAAGCGGTTCGCCGAAGACGGCTGGGCCGTCCTCGAGGTCGTCCGTGAGCTCGCCGACGAGAAAGGTGTAACTCCGGCACAGCTCTCGCTCGCGTGGTTGCTCCACAAGCCGCTCGTCGACGCGCCCATTGTTGGGCCGCGAACGATCGACCACCTCGAGGACAACGTCGGCGCGCTCGAGGTCGATTTCACCGATAGCGAGATCGAACGGTTAGAAGAACCGATTACGCCCGTCTGGAACCCCGATATCGGCGACGTCTGATACTGTTGGACAGAACGACGCTTCGTATTGACTGCTGTCCGACAGTATGAGTAGCTGGAACTGCCGGGGTGGTCCCGGCGGCGGCTGGCCGTCGCTCGAGGGCGGTGATGACTGTAAAACGGTACGCGATATCGTTACTCGAGGAGAACGGCGTTGACCTGACCAGTTTGGCCGGGACGGGACGTGACGCGTGCCTGGCCTTCGGAGGTTTCGATGAGCGCGCCCTTCGTGATGATGTTTCGGCGGACGTAGTTGGGGTTGGCGTCGTTTTCGACGACGTTCTCGATGTCGGCGGAAACCGTCTCGTCGCCCTTGTTGACGCTTGCGACGTTCGTCGACAGTGCGCGTGTCTTCGTTTCGTTACCGCGGGCATCGACGGTTCGGAACCGCGGCTCGCCGACCTCCGTCTCGGTCGGGAGTCGGCCGAGTTCGTCCTTTCGGCGTTTGCGCACGTTCTTCAGTCGGCCGCCGGTTCGCTTTCGCGTAGAGCGTCCCTGGTCTTGCATACCCGATCAAATTGCTGGCGCATACTTGAATGCATTGTTACGACTGCTGGCACCGATCGACCGTCGCCCGGCCGCCCCAGCGGGGGTGAAGCAAGCCGTCCGTTCGTCCGCGTCGCCGGTCATTCGTCGCCGACCAGACAGTACGCGTGGCCGGGCTCGTCCATGACATCGTCTCCGGAATCGTCGGTCGAGAACGCGGCGCGCTCCGCGTAGTAGATCCGGCCGTCGACGGGCACCGGTGCGCTGGTGACTCGGCCCCGGTTTTCGACCCGCCACCGCCTCTCGCCGGTCTCTTTGTCCAGCGCGTACAGGTGCGTATCGTACGAGCCGGCGAGGACGGTCTCCGCGGTCACCGTCAACGCGCCGATGACACGCCCGTTGACGTCCGCCGACCACAGCTCCTCGCCGGATTTCGCGTCGAGCGCGTAGACGTAGTTGTCGTCGCTACCCATGTAGACGATATCCTCGTCGACGTCGACCGCAGGATTCGACATGATCGACGCGCCCGTCTCGAAGGACCACTCCTGTGACCCGTCCTCGAGGTCGAGGCAGTAGAAGTTGTTGTCCCAGCTTCCGACGTAGCCGTAGCCGTCGTGGGCGGCGACCGTCCCCTTGACCTCGGCACCGGCGCGGAACGACCCGCCCTCCCGTTCCTCGCCGTCTGCCTCGGCCTGAAACTCCCAGGCGAACTCGAGGGAGGGAAACTCCCAGCAGTAGACGACGCCGTCGTTCGAGCCGGCGACCATCCGTCCCGCCTCGAGATCGATCGTCGGCGACGGGTGCGGTTGCCCCCACATCCGGTCGTCCTTCCAGGTCGGATCGCCGGTGTCCGGATCGATCGCCCAGATCGTCCCGGTGGAGGGGGAGCCGTACTCGGAGACGACGTAGAGCGTGCCGTCGTAGTAGGCCGGACTCGAGCCGATGGCGAGCGCACCGTCGAGGTCGTCGGCTCGCGTTCGCCAGACGATATCACCGCTCTCGGTATCCAGCGCGTAGAGGTCTCCGTCGTACCCGCCGATGTAGGCGGTGTCGCCGACGATGGCCGCGGAGCCGTGAAAGCCGAGCTCCGTCGCGCCGGTCAACGTCGACCAGCGCTGTTCGCCCCGCGGCGTGTACGCCTGCACCCTGCCCGAATCGCCGGCGAAAACGATCGTCTCGCCGTCGGGCGTCGGAACGGGGCTGGACTTGGCCGCGGTGTGCTCGACGTAGTTGATCGGAAACGTCCAGTTGACGCTGACCGAGTCCGGAACGGTTTCGTCCGGGTAGTAGCCGAGTCGGCGTAATCCGCCGTGGAACAGCGAGACGTCCCCGGAGTCTGCGTCCCTGGCACTCAGTGTGTTCGGGAGGTCGACACAACCGGCGAGTCCCGTCGCGGCGGCCACACCGGTCAGTCCGAGGAATCGCCGTCGCGACGACAGGGCGACCCGGTCTCGATCGGGCGCGGGCGCGGCGAATCGGTTCGTGGGTCCCATAGCGTGGTCTACCGCGGAGTACGGTATCGCTCAGGTAAAGCCCGGTGCATTACCGCTCTGGGCGAGAACGCAACCAAACAAGGGGCCGGTATCAAAACGTGACTGGGGCTTCAGAACGCGATTGCGCGGCTCACTCCTGTTGAGCGTCGACGACCGCCACGCCCGCCAGATTCACGATATCTTTGACTTCGTCGCCCCGCTGGAGGACGTGGACCGGTTCGTCCATCCCGACCAGCATCGGGCCGATGGCGTCCGCGCCGCCGAGTCGCTGGAGCAGCTTGTAGCCAATGTTGCCCGACTCGAGGTTCGGGAAGACCAGCACGTTTGCGGGCTCCTCGAGGTCCGAAAAGCCGTACGTACCCTCGAGAATGTCTTCGACAACGGCGGTGTCGGCCTGCATCTCGCCGTCGACGGGGAAGTCGATTTCGGGGTCGTCCTGCAGCATGGCTGCAGCTTTCCGGGGCTTGCGGGTGCCCTCGTTGTCGACGCTGCCGAAGTTCGAGTACGACAGCAGTGCCGCGCGAGGTTCGATGTTAAACCGGCGGGCGAGTTTGCCCGTCTGCTTGGTGACCTCCGCCAGAACCTCCTCGTCGGGGTCCTGATTGACCGTGGCGTCAGCCACGAATATCACGCGGTTCTTGAACGTGAGCATGTAGACGCCCGCGGCGTAGTCGACGTCGTCGTCGGTGCCGATCACCTGAAGCGGCGGCCGCAGCGCGGACGGGTAGTGATGGGAGAGCCCGGTCAACAGCGCGTCGGCGTCACCCTGTTCGACCATGACGCTGCCGAAGTAGTTCGAGTCGCCCTCGATGAGTTCGCCCGCCTCGGAGCGCGTGATCCCCTTTCGTGCCCGCAGTTCGTGAAGACGATCGGCGTACTCCTCGTAGTCGCCGACCGACGGATCCGCGACCTGCGGGTCGTAATCGAGTCCGAGATTCGCCGCCGTCTGGCGAATCTTGCTCTCGTCGCCGATGAGGACGGGGAGCGCGATTCCCTGCTCCTGAATCTGGTAGGCCGCCCGGATCATCTTCTCGTTTTCGCCCTCCGCGAGGGCGACCGTTTTGGGGTCGCTCTTGGCCTTGTTCAGGACCACCCGCATCATCTCGCGGGACTTGCCGAGGCGAGCCTCGAGTTCCTCTTCGTACTCCTCGAGATCGATTTCGGTGCGGGCGGCACCGGATTCCATCGCGGCCTCGGCGATGGAGGGCGCGACGCGGAACAGGACGCGGGGATCGACCGGCTTCGGGATAATGTAGTCGGGGCCGTACTGAATCGGCTCATCGCCGTAGGCTTTGACGACCGCGTCGGGGACGTCCTGCCGGGCCAGTTCGGCCAGCGCCTCGGCGCAGGCGACCTTCATGTCCTCGTTGATCTCCGTCGCGCGGACGTCGAGTGCGCCGCGGAAGATGAAGGGGAAGCCGAGGACGTTGTTGACCTGGTTCGGGTAGTCCGAGCGTCCCGTCGCCATGATGACGGTGTCCTCGCGGGCCGCCTTGGCCTCCTCGTAGCCGATTTCGGGATCCGGGTTGGCCATCGCGAAGACGATCGGGTCGCTGGCCATGGATTGGACCATC
The DNA here is from genome assembly GCF_009834785.1 of Natronorubrum halalkaliphilum. Classification (GTDB taxonomy): domain Archaea; phylum Halobacteriota; class Halobacteria; order Halobacteriales; family Natrialbaceae; genus Natronorubrum; species Natronorubrum halalkaliphilum. Next base: position 34,293 of record NZ_WUYX01000030.1, on the reverse strand, counting down.
TCCTGGGAGACGATGCCGCCGACCGAGAGGCCGACGAAAACGTCAGCGCCGTCCATCGCGTCCGCGAGGTCTCCCTCAGGGACGTCGCGCGCGAACTGCTGTTTGTACTCGTTGACGTCGCCGCGCTTTGCGCGCTCCTCGGTGATGATCCCCGAGGAGTCACACAAGGTGATGTTCTCCTTCTTACACCCAAGCGAGACGTAAAAGCGAGCCGTCGCGATCGCGCTCGCACCGGCGCCCGAGAAGACGATCTCGAGGTCCTCGAGTTCCTTGTCCGCGATGTCGGCGGCGTTGAGCAACGCGGCCCCGGAGATGATGGCGGTGCCGTGCTGGTCGTCGTGAAAGACCGGGATATCGATTTCCTCGCGCAGGCGCTCCTCGATCGTGAAACAGCCGGGCGCTTTGATATCCTCGAGATTGACGCCGCCGAAGGTGGGTTCCATCATCTTGACGGCCTCGACGACCTTGTCAGGGTCGGCCTCGTCGAGTTCGATGTCGAAGACGTCGATATCGGCGAAGCGTTTGAACAGCACGCCTTTGCCCTCCATAACCGGTTTCGACGCCTGGGCACCGATATCGCCGAGTCCGAGGACCGCGGAGCCGTTCGAGACGACGCCGACGAGGTTGCCTTTGGCGGTGTAGGTGTAGGCGTCGGTCTCGTCCTCGTCGATCTCGAGACACGGCGCGGCGACGCCGGGCGAGTACGCGAGCGAGAGGTCGCGCTGCGTGTTCGTCGGTTTCGTGGTCGAGATCTCGATCTTTCCGGGTGGATCGGTTCGGTGATACTCCAGTGAATCCTCGTCTAGTCCCATACCGGGGACACTGCAGGCGGCTACTAAAAACAATGCGAAGGGGAGTTTCGACAGTTGACGAAACAACTCGGAATCGAGTTATCGTCGTCGGTGAGTCCCAGATTCGACCGTTTTATACGCACCGCTCCAGTGGGATGCGGTATGGACGTCGCGCTTGGTGGGACGTTCGACCCCGTCCACGACGGCCACCGTCGGCTGTTCGAACGGGCGTTCGAACTCGGTGATGTGACCGTGGGACTGACGAGTGACGAACTCGCACCGAAGACACGACACGTCGAGCGACGGATCAGGTCCTTCGACGAACGGAAACGAAACCTCGAGACGGAACTCGAATCGATCGCCGCCGACCACGGCCGTACGTTCGAGGTTCGAGCACTCGAGGAACCAACCGGAATCGCGACCGAGCCACAGTTCGACTATCTCGTCGTCTCACCCGAAACCCGCGACGGCGGCAAACGAATCAACGAAATCCGCCGCGAACGAGGCCACGAGCCGCTCGAGGTCGTCGTCGTGCCGCACATACGTGCCGACGACGGCGACATCATCTCGAGTACCCGAATCGTCAACGGCGAAATCGACGAGCACGGGAACGTTCTCGACGAGCAGGACGCGAGCGACGACGCGAACTGCGACGATTGAGGCACTGATATAGTAGGGATTCAAATACTGATTCTCGTACTAATACTGATTTTGACACCGACAGTACGAGCGCAACCGATTCCCCCTCCAACCGCAGTACGAAACCCGTATAAAGAACCCCGTTGTTGCCCTCGGTTTCGTCCGCGTATTGTACACTTACGCCGACACAGTACGGGACTGCGTCGGTGAAACGACCGAAACGGTCGGTTCGCTCACGCTACCACCGCGGTGGCTCGAGTCCGGCCGCTTCGAGGAGGTCCTTCCAGCGTGACTGGATCGACAGCCGAGAGACGTCGGCTGCGTCGGCGACCGTTCCCTGCGTCCGACCGTCGCCGGCGACGAGCGAGCCAGCGTAGACGCTCGCCGCGAGTACTGCCCGTTTCGACCGGTCCTCGTCGGGGACGTCCATGAGAAAGAGTTCCGACGCACACGACCGCGCCTCCGTCGAGAGCTCGAGGCGCTCGGCGACCTGATCGAGTTCCTCGAGCCACTGCTCATATTCCAGACGGTCCCTGGCGCTGTGCATACGACATGGTAGCCCAGCGGCAGGAATAAAGCTACGGTCGGCAGCTATCGTGAAACTGTCGCTTTCGTTTAACGAAGAATCTATTTGAGTCGAGGAGACACAGAAACAACGGCCCAATACGGTGCTACGCGGGGCAATGTTCAGCTACGAACGTCTATCAGAATTGGCCGTTCACTGTCAGTTTCACTAGGATACGACTACTAAAGCATAGGTGCCCCAACGGATTAGTTGACGCCTGTATCCACCTCGGTCCACAGTGGCGTCCCGTCTATGAAAGAGCCAACCTGCAAGCTTGTCTGTACCGGCTGCGGCCTCGAGATGCCGTACCGAGATCGATCACTGGCCGAACAAGCGGCGGAACTACACCAGCTTCGCGACTCGGAACACGTCACTTTTATTGTCCCGCCGGACTGGTCGCCCGAGGAGCCAGTGAAACAGCGCTAACACGGACCGACAGGTACTTACTCGATTCGTGAAAATCGGTATGTAGGCGCGGGTAGCCAAGCCAGGCCAACGGCGCAGCGCTTAGGACGCTGTCCCGTAGGGGTCCGCCGGTTCGAATCCGGTCCCGCGCACTGAGCGAACGACGTGATCGAAGGAGCAGGGCCGGATTCGAGCCCTGGAAACCAAACGAAATGAGGTTTCCTCAGGTTCGAGTCCAGTCCCGCGTATTGCTGTCGCGAGTAAACCCGCGAGCGACAGCGATCGTCGACCGATTCGAACGAGAGACGACGCGCACAGCGACCGACGGGAGCGAGCACATCTTCGGGTTGTTCGAATTCGGTTCCGCGCATTCTCCGCGAACGACGTCGAAAGAACCGCGGGGTACCGACATCGAACGGGAGAAAGCCGCCCGAATACAACACCTCGCGGCAGACGCGCGTCAGACGGTCCACAACGCTTATTCGCGCGGGAACAGCTTGTATGATCAATGGCCGGGTTAGACGACGTGTTCGGCGATCTCTACGCGAATGTCGATGCAGTCGTCCTCTTCTCGCCGAGTGGCTCGTACTACGAGCGCTTTACCGACGTAGAGGACCTCGACGTCATCGTCATCGGGACGGAAAACGCCGTCGGCGCGGAGACCTTCGTCGAGCTCCCGCTGGCGTTCGACGATATCAGAGAGCGCATTCGGTTCGGTCTCGAGGGGGCCGTAGAGCAGGGCCTGATCGAGGACGGTGACGAACTCGTATGTGCGACGGCAGCGTTCAGCGACAGTACCAGTATCGATACCCTCTCGCGCGTCCGGGCGGACGCCGAAACTCACACGGGGATCTACGACCTGTTCGTCAAGTCCCGCGCGGAGCCGGAAGTAGTCAAAGCGGTCCTCGAGTTGGCGATCGAACTCGGAAAGAAGGGCCAGAAGGGGAAGCCGGTCGGCGCGCTCTTTGTCGTCGGCGATGCGGGGAAGGTGATGAACAAGTCCCGCCCGCTCTCGTACAACCCCTTCGAGAAGTCCCACGTTCACGTCGGCGATCCGATCGTGAACGTCATGCTGAAGGAGTTCTCGCGGCTCGACGGAGCGTTTATCATCTCGGATGCGGGCAAGATCGTCTCGGCGTATCGCTACCTCGAGCCCTCCGCAGAGGGCGTCGACATTCCGAAGGGGCTCGGGGCACGGCACATGGCCGGCGGCGCGATTACGCGGGACACCAACGCGATCACGATCGTGCTCTCGGAGAGTGATGGGCTCGTCCGGGCGTTCAAGGCCGGGGAGCTCATTCTGGAGGTCGACCCGGAGGCGTACTGATATGAACTGGCAGACGCTCATCGACGAACCGGCCATCATAGCCGCGGCGGTGCTGGCACTCGGCCTCGTCGTCGGCTACCTGGTCGGGCGGCTCAACGAAGAACTGCTGTCCGCGTCGGGTGTGCCCGAAGCCGTCGAGGGCACGCCGTTCGAGCGCACTGCCCAGTCGATCGGGACGTCGACGGTCGAAATCGTCGCCCGGTTGAGCTCCTGGTTCATTTACGGGATCGCCGTGCTGACGGCGATTCATATCGCGCAATTGTTGGATACCGACGCGTTCTGGCTGCGAGTGACGGAGTTCATCCCGCAGGTGTTTATCGCGGTTCTGGTGCTTATTCTCGGCTTTATCATCGCGGACAAGGCGGAACTGATCGTCGGCGAGTACCTTCGCGGCGTCAAACTTCCCGAAGTGTCGATTCTCCCGAAACTGGTCAAGTACACCGTGCTGTACGTGACCTTTATCATCGCACTGGGGCAAATCGGGGTCCACGTTCTGGCGCTGTTGATCTTGCTTACCGTCTACGCCATCGGAATCGTGATCGTCGGGACCGTCGCCTTCAAAGACTTCCTCATCTCGAGTGCAGCGGGGATCTACCTGTTACTCAACCAGCCCTACGGGATCGGCGACGAGGTTCGGATCGGAGAGCAGACGGGGATCGTCCAGGAGGTCGATCTCTTCGTGACGAAGATCGAAGACGACTCCGAGGAGTATATCGTGCCGAATCGGAAAGTCTTCGAGGACGGGATCGTCAGGTTGCGAGACTGACCGCGGTCTGACTATTTTTTCGTCGCTCGCTATCTCGATCCGCCAGTATAGCGAAATTATGTTTGACTCCGACCGTAGTGTGCTGGTAACTGGTAAGCTTCTCAGTCCAAAGTCGTAACATTGTTACCGAGTACGGGTGTGGTACGAACTATCGTTCCAATCGAACTAATATGTCAGAACATGGTATAATCGATACTGAAGTCGGTCTGATCGGCGCAACGGTGCTCATCATCGGGAACGTTATCGGGGTAAGCGCGTTCGTCCTTCCCGGTCCGCTGGCAGGGGATGCCGGGCCGGGCATTATTTTTGCGTTGTTACTCGCGTTGATCCCGCTAACCTTCGGCATTCTCATGTCGTTGCAGTTGGGGAGTGCGATCCCGGTCGCCGGCGGCAGTTACGTCTACGCCTCGAGGCTCGTCGGTCCGTTCTGGGGCTTCCTGTTGCCGTGGATCACGATCCCCGGCGTCTGGGCGGGCATGCTGTTCATCGGGCTCGGATTCGCAGAATACGCCGGTTTCGTCGCCGATACGATCTCGTTCGTTCCGGAAATTCCCGACCTCGCACTGATATACGGACTGCTCGTTCCGTTTATCGTCCTGAACGTACTCGGGATCAAGATGGTGGCTATCGTCCAGTTCATGATGGTCTCGCTCATCGTCGTCGGAATGCTCTCGTTCATCGTTCCCGGCGCGTTTACCATCGACACCAGCAACTACACGCCGTTGTTTCCGGAGGGTACCGGACCCGCCATCGTCGCCGTCGTCTCGCTGTACTTCCCGCTTCGCGGGTTTCGACTCGTGGTCGAACTCGGTGAGGAAATGAAAAACCCCGCGAAGAATATTCCACGCGTTCTGGGGCTGTCGGCTGCGATCTCCCTCTCGCTGCTGGTCGGACTCGTCGTCGTCCTCGTCGGGACGACGAACTACGAAGTTCTGGGCGGAATGGACGCCGCCGTTGCACAGGTGTCCCTGGACAACTTCCCGGCACCGCTGACGGCGCTCGTGTTGATCGCCGCTGCGATGGGCGCGCTCACGTCGATCAACATGACCTACACCGCGTACTCGCGACTCCTGATGCGGGCCGGCCGTGACGACATCATTCCGGCGGCGATCGCCCGCGTTCACGACCGGTACGACTCGCCGTACGTCGCCGTGTTGCTACTGGGGATTCCGCCGCTGCTCGTTGCGCCGTTTTCGCCCGGCACCGTCACGCTCTCGGTCGCGCTCTCGTTGACCATCCTGTTCGGTCTCGCCGTCGCCGGCGTCGCGCTGTGGAACCTCCCCAAAGTGTTCCCGGATCGGTACGAGTACTCGCTGTACAAGCTCCCACCGTGGCTGCTCAAGCTCACTGCCGTCGGAGCGGTCGTCTCCGCGATGCTCCTGTGGGTGCTGGTGTCGACGCAGCTCCCGATCATGGTCGGCGTCCTCGCCGCCTGGATGGTGCTCGGCTACGCCTTCTACCGCGCTCGTATCGCGTACTTCAACAAGCGCGGTGTCGACCTCGAGAGCCGGATGGAGCGGCTTCACGAGAACGAGCAACTCTAGCCGGACTGCTCGACTTTGTGCACGCAGGAAGAGACAAACGCAGGGAGTCGACTCATACGGGTTACTGTAGTCAATTACCGCCGATCACCGACCCCGTCCCTGGTGATCGGCGGTAACTAGTTACAGCAACCCGTATCAGGCATCCTCGAGCGAGAGCCCGGCGTGCCAGCTGTCGACGCCGGCCTCGCGTTTTACGGCGTCCATTTTGGCGAGCAGGTGCGTCGCGAGCGTCGCGGTTTCGGCGGCGCGGGACTCGCCTTCGGTGCGGAATTCGCCGCCGTCGCGGTCGGCGTAGACGGTACAGACGGCTCCGCCGCGGAGTCCGTAGATGTTCGCGAGCGTCAGGATCGCGCTCGCCTCCATTTCGATGTTCTTCACGTTGGCCTCGACGAGTTGGTCGACGAGGTCGTCGGAGCCCGCGGCTTCGAACCCGTCGAAGCCGGATCGACCCTGGCCCGCGTAGAACGAGTCGGCGCTCATGGTGATGCCCGTATGGTAGTCGTAGCCGAGTCGCTCGGCCGCCGCGACGAGGGCGCTGACGACCTCGTGATCGGCCACGGCGGGGTAGTCCTCGCGGACGTACTCGTCGCTGGTTCCCTCCTGCCGAACGCCGCCGCTCGTGATCACCAGATCCCCGACGTCCATCTCGGGCTGAATCGCGCCGCAGGAGCCGACGCGGATGAACGTATCGACCCCGACGCGCGCGAGTTCCTCGACCGCGATGGCGGCGGACGGACTCCCGATGCCGGTCGATGTGACCGAGATCGGCGTTCCGTCGTACGTCCCCGTCGCGGTTCGGTACTCGCGGTGGTGGGCCACGACCTCGTGGTCGTCCCAGTGGGGGACGATCTTCTCGAGGCGCTCAGGGTTCCCCGGGAGGAGAACGGTGTCCGCGACGTCGTCGTCGGTGACCTCGAGGTGGTACTGTACGTCCGCGTTCGGGTCTTCGCTATCACCAGTCATTCAGGCTGTGGCGTTCGTCCCGGCACCGTATATAAATACAGGGCGTCCGTACCGCGGCCATGGCACGAGGGACGCTCGCGGACACGTACGTCGCCGCGATCCAGCACGAACTCACGGCCCTGCCGCCGGCGGCGACCCTCGTCGGGGTCGTCCGACAGCCCGCGGGCTGGTTCCACGCCGCCGTCGACGAGAACGTTCCCGAACTCGGCCCGCCGTCGTCGCTTCTCGAGTCGTTCCGACGGACCGAAACGGACCTCAAGATGCGCGGGATCTGCGAGGAGGGTGCCCACAACGCCGCGTGGGACGAAGTCGAGTTCGAGACGGCCTACCGAGACCATCTCGAGTCCTCGCCCGACGCACAGGCGGCGCTCGAAGCACTCGAGTCGCGACTCGAGGGGGGCGAATCGATCGCGCTCGTCTGTTACGAAAATACCGACAAGAAGCGGTGTCACCGGACGATTCTTCGGGAAATCCTCGAGCGGGAATCGTCGTAATTACGAGGGACGGAGCGCCGGTGGCGCTGTCCCTGCTCTGGGGAGGTCTACGGACCCGACTTCGAGACGTCCGTCTCGGACGACTCGTCGTCGCCGTTTTCGGGCAGGAACGCCCAGACCAGAATCACGCCGACGATGAGCGCCCCGATGACGGCCGTCTCGAGGACGCCCAACTCGACGTTGATCCACGAGAGGACCGTCCGCAACTCGACCAGCAGCGGTGCGAGCAGCGCCAGAACGATGAGCAGCCCCGCCTTCGAGATGCGCACTATCGGATCACCCCTGGGACCACGGTCTGGACCGCGTTTCCGGCCGACTCGAGAGCGGCGGTTCCGAGGTGTTCGACGGCGAACGTCAGGAATGCCACGGACTCGAGGCTAACGGGGAACGGGTTGACGTCGGGGCCCAGCAGGCCGCCGCGGTCGATGATGCTCAGCAGCGGGAACGTGTACGCGAAGATCACAAGCACGACGGCAATCGCCGTCCAGAGTTTGAGGTTGTCGAGGACGAGCGGGGCGTCCTCGGGCCCGGACAGCGTCTCGGCGTACTCGTTTGCGGGAAGTGCGTCGCTTCGGCCGTTCAGCGCCGTCCCGATGACGTTGGCGAAGAACAGCACCAGCGAGAGGGTGAGCAGTACACCGCCCAGTGCGACCTGTGCGTCGAGTTCGCCGACGGAGCCGACGGCGGCTTCGAACTCGAAGCCGTCGTACTGCGGTTCGGCCGTCCGTCGCGGAATCCCGAGGAGGCCGCCGCGATGCATCGCGTTGGACATGAACGTCATCCCGACGAACCAGAGCACGACCTGTCCGAGCGCGACGGAGCGGCTCCAGAGCGCCTTGCCGGTCACCTGTGGCAGGAACCAGTAGGTAACTGCCATGAACGTCAACGCGACGGCGGTGCCGACGGTGAGGTGGAAGTGCCCGACGACCCAGAACGTGTTGTGGACGAGATAGTTGATGTTCATGCCAGCGTTGATCATCCCCGAGAACCCGGCGGCGGCGAACATTAGTCCGGCGAGCGCCATTCCGGCGAAGACGGGGTCACGCCACGGCAGCGCCTTGAGCCACCCCACGTAGCCGGTGCCGCCGCGCTGGCGGGCCCCGTGTTCCATACTGGCGACGACCGTAAAGGCCGTGAGCAGGCTCGGCAACAGCAGGAACATCGTGTTCGTCATCGCGATGAACTTGAACCCTTCAGCGATCCCCGGGTCCAGATACTGGTGGTGAATCCCGGTCGGCACCGAGAGGATCAGGAACAGCACGAAGACGACGCGAGCCAGCGGATCGCTGAACAGCTTCCCGCCGGAAACCTTCGGCAGCATGATGTACCACATCATGTACGCCGGCATCAACCAGAAGTAGACGACCGGGTGGCCGAAGAACCAGAACAGCGTCCTGGTGAGCAGCGGGTTGACGGTCTCGATCAGCCCGAGCGACCACGGCAGCAGGAAGAACAGAATTGCAACGGCGACGCCCAGCGTCGCGAGATACCACATGAGCGTCGTCGTCAGCACCATAAACGTCGGGAGCGGGATGCGCTCGTCGGGGTTTTCGGCCTTCCAGGCCCACCACGAGCGGAACCAGTCGAGCCCTGCGAGCCAGGTCCCGACGACGAACAGGACCAACCCGATGTAGAACAGCGGATGGGCTTGCAGCGGCGCGTAGAACGTAAAGAGCACCGATGCGCTCATGTCGATCGAGTCGATGAAACCGGCCAGGATTGCGATGCCGGACAGCGTTATCCCGACCGCCATCAGCAAGTACCAGGCCCAGGTAAATCGGATGTCTTCGACTTCCCGGTCGAGGCTGGTTGTTATCGCCCAGGTGAAGATCCCCACGAGGAAGAAGATCGTAAACGAGATCACGAGGAAGACGCCGTGGGCCGTCAGAACGGTGTAGTAGTCCGCCGGATCGATAAATCGGTAGAAATCCGTCCGGTGGAGCGTCTGGATGATGCCGAACACCCCTCCGAGCGCGAGTGCGAAGAAGGAGCTATAGAAAGCTGCTCGAACGACTTTCGCTTCCGCCGGGAAGTTGTCGATGTACGCGTCACGGGCCTCACTCATCGTCCTCACCTCCGTCGGTGTCGCCGTCAGAATCGTCGTCTCCGTCCTCGTCGTCACCGTCGTCCGTCTCGTCTTCGTCCTCGAGGTCTTCGACCACGGTCAGGGTCCCGCTCTCCTCGTAGTCGTCGACGGTGACCGTCCAGTCGTGGTCGCCCTCGCCGAGTTCGCTCGAGTCGACCTCGAACGTCGTTTCATGGGTTTCGCCGCCGGCGACGGTGATCGTTTCTTCGAACGTTTCGTTACCGATCTCGAGGGTCACGGTCGTCTCGAGATCATCGAGCGCGGCGTTTTCGACGGCGACGTCGAACGTCGCTTCGTCACCGAGTTCGATCTCGTCGTCGGCTTCGACTGATAGCTCGGTCATGTCGAACTCGTCTTCGGGGACGACGTGGAGCAACCCTTCCATCGTGTGGTGGAAATCACCGCAGTACTCGTTACAGACAACGCCGTACTCGTCGGGTTCGTCGAACTCGACGGTCATTTTCGACACCTCCCCGGGAATGACCATCGTGTTGATGTTCGTGCCGGCGACGCTGAAGCTGTGAATGACGTCGCGGCTCGTCACGTAGAAGGTTACCTCACTGTCCGCCGGGACTTCAATCGGGTCGGGATAGAACGTAAACGTCTGAGCGATAACGTAGGCTTCGTACTCGTTTTCACCCACCTGTTCGACGCGCGGCTCACCGAAGCGCTCGTCGTCGTTGAGTTCGCTCGGTTCGATCGTTTCTTCCTGATCACCGACCATGGTGATTCCGAGCGCGACCGACCCGTAGGTGATCGTCGCGATGAATCCGACGATCAACACCAGTGCGGCGATCAGCCACACTTTCTCGTAGGTGTGGATATTCATTGCAGCCCCACCACCGTCAGGACGAGGCCGACAACGGTCGGATCGTTACCGAGGAACTCGACGAAGTACATGAAAAACCACAATGCGACCAGAATGAGGAAATACAATCCGATCAGCACGAGCGTTCCGATCGGATCGAACTCGTCGTGGCCGATCTCACGTTTGCGTTCGGGTTCGCGGTCACGTGATTGCGTAAGCTCTTCTGTAGCCTGATCCATACGCCCGAGTTAGCAGAGTTATTTCTTAATCGTTCGAGTGATTCCCACCCCGTAGGAACGGGGGTTATTATTATGCTCTTCTACCCGCAACCGTTTCGCATGGTACTCGAGGCGGTCACCCCACGACACGCACTCGTCGTCGGACTACTGGCGATCCTCCCGGTCTCTTGGTACGGACTCGGCAGTTCGCTCTCAGCCGGCGTCGTTTCCGCGATCAACGTCTTGATCATTCTTACCTGCCTCTACGTCGCGTTCGAGCCCGTTTCGAACCACCACGGCCACGGGTCGAACGAGACGTCGTAAGTGGACGGGACGATGATCGGTGCCAGCACGTTCGTCCCCGGTCACGACTCCGGCTACAGTCGCGCTCGGACAACGGCCGTCGAGCCCGCAGCATGAGTTTACGTGTCTATGAGCCTATGGACCTATTGAGCCTATGAGTCGCCTCCCGTTCCGGTCCGACGCCGACGAGTCCGTCGGCGAAACCGACTCCGGCGGCGAGACCGCATCCGGTCCCCGAGTCGCCGGTACGGACGAGGGGTGTACGCTCTGTTCGTTCCCGACACCGAGCGATCCCATCACCGCGAGCGACGTCGCGGGAGCGTTCTGCTGTCAGGGCTGTCTCGAGGTCCACCGAGCGCTCGATACGGTCGACGACACCGACGCGACGGCCGTCCGCGATCGACTCGAGGCCGACGCCAACGCCGGCTCCGAACTGGACGACCTCGAGGGCGAAGACGCGTTCCTCGCAGTCGATGGAATGCACTGTGGGACCTGCGAAGCGTTTCTCGAGTCGCGAGCGCTCGGATCGGAGGGCGTTCTGGGCGCGGAAGCGAGTTACGCCACGGACACGCTGCGGCTGGTGTACGATCCCGACGCGGTCGACGAATCGACGCTTCCCGACGTCGTCTCGGGGTACGGCTACGACGCTCGAGACCGGAGCGAGGGCCGCGAGGAGGAGCCTCGAGACGCCGCGCTCGTCAAGTTCCTGATCGGCGGCGGGATGTTCGGGATGATGGTGATGATCTGGTACGCGATGTTTCTGTACCCAACGTACTTCGGCTACGAACCGCTGGCCGAGTTCGGCAGCTACGACGGCTACTACGTCGTCGCGAACATCTGGCTCATGACGTCGTTCGTGCTGTTTTACACCGGCTATCCGATCCTCCGGGGCGCGTACGTGAGCCTCCGGGCCGGAGTGCCAAACATGGACCTGCTCGTCTCGCTCGCCGCGGTCGGCTCCTACGCCTACAGCACACTTGCGATGAGCCTCGGCCGAACGGATCTCTACTTCGACGTCACGGTCGCGGTCATCCTCGTGGTTACGGCCGGCACCTACTACGAGGGATTGATCAAACGCCGGGCCGCCGGCCTCCTCTCGGATCTGACCGAGTCACAGGTGGACGAAGCCCGACGCGCAGACGGCGGCGAGACGGTCCCGCTGTCGGCCGTCGGCCCCGGTGACCGCCTGCTCGTCCGTCCCGGAGAACGCATCCCCCTCGACGGGACGGTCGCCGACGGTCGAGCGGCCGTCGACGAGTCGTTGATGACGGGCGAATCGCTCCCCGTCGAAAAGGCGCAGGGCGATCCCGTCCGCGGCGGCACGGTCGTCACCGACGCCCCGCTGGTCGTCGCCGTCGGCGAGGGCGCCGAGAGCACCCACGACCGGCTCGTGTCGCTGCTCTGGTCCATCCAGAGCGCTCGCCCCGGCGTCCAGCGGCTCGCGGACAAACTGGCGACGATCTTCGTCCCGCTTGTTCTCTTCCTCGCGGCCGCCGCGACCGCCGCGTTGCTCGCGACCGGCTCGAGTCCCGCCGCGGCGTTTCTCGTCGGTCTGACCGTCGTCATCGTTTCCTGTCCGTGTGCACTCGGGCTGGCGACGCCACTCGCGATCGCATCGGGCGTCCAGACCGCCGCACGGCGCGGCATCGTCGTCGCGGCGGAGACGATCTTCGAGGACGCTCCGGACATCGATATCGTCGTCCTCGACAAAACCGGGACGCTCACCGAGGGGGCGATGGCCGTCGAGAGCGTCCACGTCGCTGGGGTCGGCGAATCGCCGAGCGGAAACGAGGGGTCCGCGGCCGAGACGTCGTCGCTCGAGGGCGACGTGCCGGTGCTCGAGACCGACGGCTCGAGCGCTGGCATTGCTACTGACAGCGATATCGACACCAGCGACACCGAGACCCTCCTTCGGCGCGCCGGAGCCGTCGAAGCGCTCTCGGAACACCCCATCGGACGAGCCATCACCGAGGCCGCGTTCGACGACCGCAATCTCGAGGAAACCGCTGCCGTCGACGGGTTCGAACGACACGCCCGCGGCGTGAGCGGCGTCGTCGACGGCGAACGAGTCCTCGTCGGACACCCCGATCTTCTGCGCGACCAGGAACTCTCGATTCCGACCGCGCTCGAGCCCGAAATCGACCGCGCTCGGGCGGCCGGTGACGTGCCGGTCGTCGTCGGCTGGGCGGGCCGGGCCCGCGGCGTCATCGTCGTCGGCGACTCGCCGCGCGCGGACTGGGACGACGCCGTCGAGGCTCTCGCGGACGGCCGAGAGGTCGTCGTCCTCACCGGCGACGAGGGTGCCGCGGCCGACCGATTCCGGACCGTCGACGGCGTCGACGAGGTCTTCTCGGGAGTCCCACCCGAAGCGAAAGCGGAAACGGTCCGGCGACTTCGGACTCGAGGAACGGTCGCGATGGTCGGCGACGGGAGCAACGACGCACCCGCGCTTGCGGCCGCGGACGTCGGCATCGCCATGGGGAGCGGGACGGAGCTCGCGACCGACGCCGCCGACGCCGTGATCGTCGGGGACGACCTCGAGTCCGTCGTCGAGACGTTCGATATCGCGTCGGGCACGTACTGGCGCATCCGGCAGAACCTGGGCTGGGCGTTCGTCTACAACGCGATCGCGATTCCGCTCGCGATCCTCGGGCTCCTGAATCCGCTGCTCGCCGCAGTGGCGATGGCAACGAGCAGTCTACTGGTCGTACTCAACTCCTCGCGGTCGCTGTGAGTCGGCCGAAATCCGCTCGGTAGCGTTTGCGTTTGCTACTCGAGTGTGTCCTCCGAAATCGTATTCGGTAACAGCTCTCCGAGCGTGTACTCCGTTGGCGCTTCCCCCTCGCCTTCGTCACAGAGCACGAGGAGGTCGTCGTCGCAGAACTCGGCGAGCGTCTGGCGACACATTCCGCAGGGGGTGACGGCGTCCCGCCGGCCCGAACTCACGGCGAGTCGCGAAAAGTCGCGGTGGCCGTTCTTGACCGCCTCGGCGATCGCCACCTCCTCCGCGTGAAGGCTGTTACTGAAGTTCGCGTTCTCGAGGTTACAGCCGACGAACACCGCGCCGTCTTCGGTCTCGAGGGCGGCACCGACGGGATACTCGGAGTAGGGTACGTGCGCGGCCGACTGGACCTCACGGGCGGCGTCGAGCAAGTCGTTCATGGCAGCTAGTGGCTCGAGTACGGGCAAGAAGGCATCGACCGGTAATTGCGTATCGAGAGGGTCGTCGCCGTCTGTCTCATACGGTTTACTGTAGTCAATGACCGCCGATCACCGACCACGTCCCTGGTGATCGGCGGTACATAGTTACAGCAATCCGTATCAGTCCTCGCCGGACTCGTAGTTCTCCCCGGCGGCGTCGGGCAGGGTAGTTCGACCGACGAACACGAGGACAACGATCACCGTCACGTAGGGGATCGTACGGATGAGCTCCGTCGGGACAGCGTAGCCTGCCGCCTGGAGCCGGATCTGTAACGCGTCGAGGCCGGCAAAGAGAAACGAGCCGCCCAGTGCGCCGAGCGGGTGGTAGTTCGCGAACAGGTAGGTTGCGATCGCGATAAAGCCCCGGCCCTGGATGTCGGTTTCGCCGCCGCCGGCGAACGTGCCCAGTTGTCCGAGCGCGAAGCCGGCACCGCCGAGGCCAGCGAACACGCCTGAGAGGAGAACCGCGGTGTACCGAACCTTTCGGACGTCGACGCCGGCGGTGTCGAGTGCCTTCGGGTTCTCGCCGCTGGCGATGACCCAGCGACCGAAACTCGTCTGGGTGAGCAAGTACCAGCCTGCGGCCGCAGAGCCGAGCATGAGATAGACCTGCGGCGGCGTGTCGAAGAGCAGGTAGCCGACGAAGGGAAGCTCCGACAGCAACGGAATCGTGACGTTGTCGAACGTCCCGACGTTGCCCGTGTTCGGGCTGTCGAAAACGATCCGCGAGACGAACGGCGCGAGGCCAAGCGCGATGAGCCAGACTGCGAGTCCGGCGATGATCTGGTCGGCTTTGAACTCGATGCAGACGACCGCGAACAGCAACGCGAACAGCGTGCTCGCGACGACGCCCGCGAAGAGTCCCCACCAGTGATGGGAGAGTGCCAGCGTCGACTCGCCGGAGCCGAGCCAGAACGTGACGATGATCGCGCTGAACGCGGAGACGATGAGCAGTCCTTCGATCCCGATGTTGATGACACCGCTTTTCTCGGCGAATATGCCGCCGATGGCGGCGAGTGCGATCGGAACTGCGAGGCGAAGCGTCGCGGTGTGCGTGCTCGGACTCGCAGCGATTCCGAGGAGTACCCCGGCCCACGAGTCGGGAAAGAGGAAGCCGGCAACGATCCAAACGACCGCCAGCGCGCCGGCCCCCGTGATGATCATCCGGCGTGAGAGACGGTCAATCATCGCCCTCACCGCCGTTGTCGGCTGCTGTTTGATCTCCATCAGCGGCTACTGTTTGGTTCCCATCATCAGCTGCTGGTTGATCCCCGTCGTCGACTGACGTTCGATTGCCGCCGTTGGGTGACTCCTCATCGGTTGCCACTCGAGCCCCGCCGTCCGCCCGTACGGCCTTCTTCTGTCCGATACCGTACCGCATGCCGATCATCCGGAAGAACTCCGGCATCGCCACGAAGAGGATGATCAGTCCGCTCAGGATACCGACGAGCTCGGGTGGGACGGCAGTCCCAGTACTGATCGACCGTGACCCGCTCTGGAGAACACCGAACAGGAACGCTGCCGCGCCCACTCCTAGCGGGTTGTTGCCCGCGAGAATCGAAACGGCGATCCCGTCGAACCCGAGCGCTGGCACGTTCTCCAGCCAACGCCCATGGACCATGAGGACCCAGAATGCTCCGCCGATCCCCCCGAGTGCGCCCGACAGCGTCATGCTCGTGACGGTCATTCGCTTGTCGTCGACGCCACCGTAGGCGGCTGCCAGTGGCTGGACGCCGCTGATCCGCAACTCGTAGCCAAACGAGGTGCGTGCGAGCAGCCAGGCGATGACGATCATGAGGACGATTGCGAACCCGAGTGCGAGCATCGAGAAGTTCATCCGGCCGCCGAAACCGATAAACGGGATGTTCGGAATCTCCGCGTACTCCGGAACTGGTGCCGTCTGCGGGTTGGCGCTGTTCGGGTCCTGGAACTGCCAGGACAGCAGCGTCGAGGTGAGCCCGACCGCGACGAAGTTGAGCATGATGGTTGTGATAACCTCGTTAGCACCGCCGTAGGCCTTGAGTGCACCCGGAATCGCTCCGTAGAGGCCACCGGCGATCGCTCCGGCGAGGACACCGATCGGGATGAGAACGATCGTACCGACGAACCCGCCAGGGACAATTGCGGCTGCATAGAGTACGGTCACCGCCGTCGCGAGGCCGCCGACTACCAACTGGCCCTGGGTACCGATGTTGAAGAGACCGGCACGAAACGCCACTGCGACCGACAGCCCGGTAAAGACCAACAGCGTCGTCTGCTGGAGCGTCGTCGCCAGATTGAAGTTTAACGGATGAAAGCCCGGTTCGAGCGGGTGGCCGAGCGCTCCGAGGAACAGTTCGTAGTAGACCTGCATCGGATTGTAACAGAACGTCCAGCCGACGATATCGAGGCCGGTTCGACAGGACGCGAACCCGCCGGAGACGAAAACGAGAACAGCTCCGACGAGTATCGAGGCCAGGAGGGCCGCGATACTGACGGCGACCCGCTCGACGGCCGACGCGTGAATGAGTCGGTCGAGGAGCTGTTCGATACTCTCTCTCATTCACTTTCACCTCCCGTATCTCCGGTCTCGGGGCCGAATGCTGCGTCGGAGCCGGTGGCATCCATACTCGAGTCCGTTCCGGTGGTCGACTCTGACACCGGACGTTCCTCCGGCCGTTCGCCCGCCATCAGCAGTCCCAGTTCCTCTTCGGTGAGATCGTCCGGATCGGTTACGTCCATGAACTGTCCCTCGTAGATGACCGCAAGGCGGTCCGAGAGGCTTCTGACCTCGTCGAGCTTCGAGGAGACGAGCAGGATGGCGACGCCCTCCCGACGGAGGTCGAGCAATCGGTCGTGAATGAACTCCGTCGATCCGATGTCGACGCCGCGGGTCGGGTGGGTCGCTACGACGAGGTCGGGATCGCGTTCGAACTCGCGTCCGACGATAAACTTCTGCTGGTTGCCACCCGAGAGCGACTCCGCATCGGCGTCGGCATCCGGCGGCCGAACGTCGTAGGTGTCAATTACGCTTTCGGTATGATCGCGGACGCCGTCCCAGTTGATCCGACCCGACCGGGAGAACTCCGGTGATCGCTGGCTCCCGAGGACGCCGTTCTCGACGAGGTCGAACGACATCACCAGCCCCCGTTCGTGACGATCCTCCGGGATGTACGCCATTCCGGCGGCGATCCGCTCGCGGCGTGACCACTCGGTCACGTCTTTTCCACCGAAGCTGATTGTTCCCTCGTCGGGCGTCATGAGGCCGGTAATGGACTCGATCAGCTCGGCCTGACCGTTGCCGTCGACGCCGGCGATACCGAAGATTTCGCCCGCGTGGACCTCAAGGTCGATCCCCGAGACGACCTCGACGTCTCGGGCGTCCTCGACGGTGAGATCCGCCGCCGAGAGAACCGTCTCTCCGGCCTCGCGAGCGTCGGCCTCGGCCTCCAGAAGCACTTCCCGGCCGACCATATACTCGGCCAGTTCATCCTGGCTCGTTTGGTTTGGGTCGACCGTCCCGACGGATTTGCCGTCTCGCAGAACGGTGATCTCGTCGGCTGCGTGAGTGGCTTCGCCGAGTTTGTGCGTGATGAAGATGATCGTCTTGCCCTGTGCGGTGAGCTCTTCGAGGACGTCGTAGAGGCCCTCGACTTCCTGGGGAGTGAGGACGGCAGTTGGCTCGTCGAGGATGAGGATATCCGCGCCCCGATAGAGGGCTTTGAGGATTTCGACGCGCTGCTGTGCACCGACGCTCAGATCGGAAACCGTCGCCTGGGGATCGACGTCGAAGCCATACCGGTCACAGAGGTCGTGGATCTTTTGATCGATGCGGTCGCGATCGACCGCCAGTCCGAACCACTTCCGAGGCTCGTTGCCGAGCGCGATGTTCTCGGCGACCGTCATCGTATCGACCAGCATGAAGTGCTGGTGAATCATCCCGATACCCGTCTCGATAGCGTCACGAGGCGATTCGAACGACCGTTCCGTCCCGTCGACGACGACCCGACCCTCGTTGGGCTCGTATAGCCCGTAGAGGACGTTCATCAGGGTCGTCTTTCCCGCACCGTTCTCCCCGAGCAGGGCGTGGACGGTTCCTCGCTCGACCGCCAGATCGACGTCGTCGTTGGCGATAACTCCGGGAAACCGCTTTGTGATCCCGTCGAGGTGGACGGCGAGGTCGCTGTTCGTGCTCGGTCGACCGGACGGATCCGTCTCATCAGCTCCCGTTCTCGTCTCAGTCATACGTCATGCGTTACGGTTCTTGTGGGACATCGATCTCGCCGTCGATGATCGCCTGTCTGGACTCCTCGAGTTGATCTTTGACATCGTCGGGAATCTCGTCGCCGATCGTATCGCCGTAGACGGCCGCAACGCCGTCCTCTTCGAGGCCGAGCTCTTCGACCTCGCCGCCTTCGAACTCATCGTTGACGACCGATTCAACGGCGGTGTAGACCGCGGTGTCGACCTGCTTGACCATACTCGCGAGGATCACGTCGGCGTAATCGGATTCGGTGAGCGACTGATCGGCGTCGACACCGATCGCGAACCGACCTTCGGACTCGGCGGCCTGGAAAACGCCGACGCCGGTCGCACCCGCTGCGTGGAAGACAATGTCGGCGTCGTGGTCCTGGTACATCGAGAGCGCTGCCTCCTGTCCGCCGGCCGTGTCGTTGAAGTCGCCGACATACGACGAGACGACGTCGGCATCCTCGTTCGCGTGCTCGACGCCGGCCTCGAAGCCGGCCTCGAACGACTGAATCAGGGGCGACTCGACGCCGCCGACGAAGCCAACGACATCCGCGTCCGTGTTCGTCTCGCCGTCACCAGCCGAAAACTCCTCACCGGTCAGCAGACCTGACAGGTGACCGACCTGAAACGATCCTTCAGGCTCGCCGAACACGTAGCTTCGAACGTTGTCCTCCTCGAGGACCGCGTCGATGATGATGAAGTTTTGATCGGGATACTCGGGCGCGTTCCCGGAGAGTGCGTCTTCCTGGGCGAAGCCGATGCAACTGATCAGATCGTAGTCGCCGGATTCGGCGAAGTCACGCTGTGCACCGTCGAACTCACCTTCGCTTTCCGGTTCGCTCTCGTCGAATGCGATATCGTAATCGTCCTGTGCAGTCAACACCCCTTCCTGGGCCATATCGTTGAACGAGTTGTCGCCGAGGCCGCCGGTCGCGTACACCATGCCGACCCGCGCCTCTGTGTCCTCCGCTTCGTCACCGAAGCCGCCGACACAACCGGCCATCGCCGTCAGTCCAGCAACCCCCGCACCCTTCAGTACCGTTCGCCTATCGCGTGGCATGGTATCATCTAACGCAGACCTCCCCTTTATACTCGTCGAACTGTAGTACAAATCGAATAAGTGGTTAAACATATTCCACAGGCCCCAAGCCAGTTCTCTCACCGCCGTTTCCGTATACGAACCGGTCGATTCGACGAGTGCGGATCCGCTCGCGTATACTGCCGGACAGAAGTCAATGATGAAGATTCGCCGGACGGAGACGGTGAATCTTCACAATAGTTCTGTCCGGCAGTATAACAACCGACGAAGGTGGAGACTGGTGTCGGCGTCGGAAATCGCCTCCGACGCTACTTCGAGTCGTCGACGGTCGACTCGACGACGTCACGCGCGTCTGCGACCAGTTCGTCGACGGTATCGCTTTCGGCGTAGATCCGCACGTAGGGTTCGGTGCCGCTCGGTCGGACGAGAACCCAGGACGCATCGGCGAACTCGAGGCGGACGCCGTAGTCGGTGTCGACCGTTGCGTCGGGGAACGCCTCGGGGAGGTCGGTCTCGAGAGCGGTCATCGTATCGGCCTTCGCCTCGTCGGGGCAGTCGACGCTGACCTTCCGGTAGGGGCGTTCGGTGACGGGAGCACGTAGCGAGTCCGTCCCGCCGGCGTCGGCGACGAGCGCGCCGACCGTGGCGGCGCTCGCGACGGCGTCGATCCAGCCGCCGAAGGCGGTGTGGATGTGTTTCCACGGTTCGGCCGCGAAGACGACCGCCGTTTCGTCGCTCGAGTCATCGGTCGTGTCGGCGGCGTCCCGACGCACTCGAGCGATGCCTTCGTGAAGCGCGCCGAGGCGGACCCGTTCGACGCGCCCGCCGGCGTTTCGGACCTGTTCGTCGATACGAGCCGAGGCGTTGGGCGTGGTGACGACGACTGGGTCGCCGACCTCGCTCGCCGCCGTATAGTGGGCTGCGACGACCGCGAGGACGGTGTCTTCGTGGATCACGGCCCCGTCGGGACCGAGCACGACGAGACGGTCTCCGTCGCCGTCGTGGGCCAGTCCGAGGTCGAACCGACCGTCCGCGAGGAAGGCGGTGAACTCCGACAGCGTCTCCGGCGTCGGTTTGCTCTCGCGAGCGTCGAAGTGGCCGTCGACGTTCGCGTTGACCGCGACGACGTCGGCACCGAGGCGCTCGAGCACGTGTGGCGTTGCGAGCGATCCCATGCCGTTGCCACAGTCGACGGCAACGGACAGGTCGGCGAGTAGCAAAGGCTCGGTCGATCGGGTTCGATCCGCCTCGCCGAACTGGTCGCGAACGTAGGAGACGACGCCGTCACGGTACTGCTCGAGGACGTCGACTTTCGTCGATCGGCCCCACTCGTCCCAGCGGGCGAGTCCGGCCGCAGAGTCGTCGGTTGCGACCTGCGCTTCGACGGCTCGTTCGGCGTTGCGGTCGTACTCGACGCCGTTTGCAAAGAGTTTGATTCCGTTGTCTTCGGGCGGGTTGTGGCTCGCGGTGAGCATCACGCCCTTTCGGCCGCGCGAGGCGAACGCGAGCGCCGGCGTCGGCACCTGTCCGATCCGGTAGACGTCGGCACCGGCGCTCTCGAGGCCGGCTTCGACGGCCGCGGCGAGTGCCGGACCCGTTACCCGGCCGTCGCGGCCGATCACGAACGTCGCGCCCGGCTCGCCGGCGGCCTGGCCGACCGAGAGCGCAAGCGACGGCGTGACCTCCTCGACTGGGCCGCGGATCCCTGCTGTCCCGAATAGCGTCATATGGGTGCCGTTCCGCGAGGAACTACTTATACTGTCGGAGAACGGAAAACTGTCGCAAAATCCTCATTTCTGTCGCCGATGACGGGCGGACCGGGCGGGGAAACCGAACCAGTAACCACGGATATGCGCGCTGACCGGGCGTCGACGGATGCGTCGGACTACTCCGCCGGCAGGTCGTCGATCAGCACGACGGCCTCGCCGTTGATCACGGTCGCGTCGTCATCTTCGTTCCGAATGACCGTCTCGAGGCGGTACTGGTCGTTGCCGAGGTTTTCGACGACTTCGACGCGCGCGGAGACGCGGTCGCCGATGCCGACGGGACCGCTGAACTCGAGGTCCTGGGAGAGGTAGATGGTGAGTCCGGGGAGTCGAGCCAGTGCGGCGCTGATGAGACCGGAGACGAGCGTCCCGTGGACGATCCGTTCGCCGAAGCGGGTATCGGCCGCGAAATCGTCGTCGAGGTGGAGTCGATTCGTGTCGCCGCTGACGTGGGCGAACGCGCGGACGTCGTCTTCGCTGAGAACTTTCTCGAACGTGACGGTGTCGCCGACGCTGATATGATCCGAGTCGTCGACGGTCCGGTCGAACTGCCAGTCGAGGTTCGAGTGGTCGATCGAGGGGATCGACGCGGCGACGGTCTTGCTGTCGGAGCCGTTCGACGTGCTAGGGACGAGCATCGCGGACATAGCAGCGCGGTTTGCAGCGGTTGCGCTCTCGAGGAAGGTCTGGGTCATCGACGTCCACGCGTCGGTCATGGCGGCAAGGTTCCGTTTCGCAACGTTCTGGTTGGTCATCTAGTGCGTCGCTAGGTGTGTGGTCGTTATGACTTCTTTGGCTTCACCAAGCCGCTGTTACTCCGGTAGATTGCTAGTAATTTATTACTAGGAGTCCTCTCGATGGGGGACTTGCTGTCGGCAACGGTGACTATCGCCCCCGTCCAGAACGACAGTCAGCCGGAACATTCAGTGGAGGTCCAATCCGGGCTGCCCCATCTAATGGTATCAGATGGTATCTAGTGGAAACGTTTATCAGCACCGAGTGCATTGGTACTGGTGATGACGGACGACTCCGACCGAACGCCCTGGTTTCCCCCTGCGATGTTCACCGAACAGATGCAGGAGGCGGGCGAGCAGGTTGCCGAATCCCAGCAGGAGATGATGAAGAAGCTGATGCAGGCCGGTAGTTCGAACCCGTTCGATACCGGAGCCGGTCTCGGCCCCATGAATATGGGAACGGCGACGTTCAAGGCCCGTGTCCAGAGCGGCGGTCGAATAAGCATTCCCGGTCCGGAACGGGAAGCCCTCGACATCGAAGAGGGAGATATCGTCCAGACGATCGTCGTCCCCGTCAAACGCAACCGAGAGGATCAATCATGACTCAGAACCCATTCACCGCCGTCTTCGACGCACAGCGCACCGCACTCGAACAATCCCAGAACTTCACCCACGACGCCCTCGAGGCACAGAAGGCCTCGATCAGCGCCTTCGGCGATGCCGTCGAGTCCTCGAGCACGCTCTTCGAGTCCAACGCGGAACTCACCAAGGGCGCCGTCCACGCCTACTTCGACGCCCTCGAGGCCTCGATGCCCGAGGGAAGCGCCGAGTTCGACGAGATGCGTGACCTCGTCGACGAAGGCTTCGACTCCGCGACCGAGGCACAGCATCAGTCGCTGGAAGCCGTTCTCGAAGCTATCGACGAGTCCGAGGCCGCATACGACGAGTTCGCCGCGAACTACGCTGAGATGGTCGACAGCTCCTTCGACGCCGCCCTCGAGGCCCACGAACAGGTCGAGACCAACGTCGAATCCGTCGCCGACAACGTCGGCGAGGCCGCAGAAGAGCTCGACGTTTCGGCGTAGACCGCCGCGACAGGGCGTAGCCTTTTGACAATCGATTCCCAATTTTATGCCAATGACAGATCCACAGCCCCAGATGCAAAACTGGAACGCCTTCGTCGAACAGTGGAACGAACAGTTCCTCGATGCGCTCGAGGAGAACATGGAAGCCCAGGCCCAGTTCGTCGAGAGCTGGTCGGAGACCGTCGGCGAGGTCAGCGAGGAGAACGAAATCTCCGACGGCGTCGAGGGCTACGCCCGCGCCTACGAGACCTGGATGAACGCGTCTCAGCAGATGGTCGACCGGATGAACGACCAGTTCGAGGGCGAGGACGTCGACATCGAGGAGTTCCGCGATATCTGGCTCAACACGGCCAACGAGGCGTTCAAGGACGTCATGTCGACGACCGCGTTCGCCAAGATGACGGGCGAGACCGTCGGCGACGTCCTCGAACTCCAGCAACAGGCCGACGAAGCCTCTCAGGACACCCTGCGGACGCTCGGCTTCGCGACCGAAGACGACGTCGTCGAAGTCGGTGACCGCCTCGTCGAACTCGAACGCCGCCAACACGCCGTCGAGCAGAAACTGGACCGCGTCCTCGAACACCTCGAGGAGGAATGATGAATCCGTTCACAACCGTCCTGGACATGCAACGCCAGGCCTGGGAAGCGACGGCCGATCTGGCCGAAAAGAGTAACGTCGCCCCCGAACGGACCGAAACCATCGAGAATATCGAGGTCGGTCAGACGCCGAGCGAGGTCGTCTACGAGGAGAATAAGCTCAAACTGCTCCACTACGAGCCGATGACCGAGGAGCAACACGACGTCCCGATCCTCGTTACGTACGCGCTGATCAACAAGCCTTACATCCTCGATCTGCAGCCGGATCGCTCGGTGGTCCAGACGCTGCTCGAGGCCGGCTTCGACGTCTATCTGATCGACTGGGGCGAACCCTCCAAGCTGGATCGAACGCTGTCGCTCGACGACTACGTCAACCGCTACATCGACAACTGCGTCGACGTCGTCCGCGAGCGCTCCGGTCAGGATTCGATCAACATCCTCGGCTACTGCATGGGCGGCACGAAGTCGGCCATGTACGCGTCGCTGTACCCCGAGAAGGTCGAGAACCTCGCCCTGATGGCCGCCGGCCTCTGTTTCGCCGGCGACGGCGGCGTGCTCGAGCTCTGGGGCTCCGAGAACTACTACGATCCCGAAACGGTCACCGAGACGTTCGATAACGTCCCCGCGGAGTTCCTGGACGTCGGTTTCGCGCTGATGGATCCCGTCGCGAACAACGTAACGAAGTACGTCCGATTCTACGACAACATGGAGGACGAGGACTTCGTCGAGAACTTCGCCCGCATGGAGCGCTGGCTCGACGAGGGAATCGACGTCGCGGGAACCGTCTACGAGGAGTTCATCCGCGACATCTATCAGGAGAACAAGCTGTACGAGAACGAACTCCACCTGAACGGTGAACACGTCGACCTCACGAACATCGACATGCCGGTGCTCCAGATCGTCGCGGAGTACGACCACCTCATCCCGCCGGAGGCCTCCAAGCCGTTTAACGACGTTATTTCGTCCAACGACACCCAGATCATGGAGTTCGCGACGGGTCACATCGGGATGTCGGTCTCCTCGCGGAGTCACGACGAACTCTGGCCGGACGTCTGCGAGTGGTTCGAATCGCGCTCGAACGGAACCGATGTCGAGACCGAAACCGAGACGCCGGAACCCGCAGACGCGGACGCCGCACTCGCGGGAGACGTAGCCGGTGACGAATCCGGTCCCGAGGACCTCACCGACGGCGGCTCGAGCGTCGAGTCCGCGGACACGAGCGACACCGCCGACTCGCCTGACACGACGACCGCGGAGACCGCCGACATCGACGCCGAAACCAGCGATCGCCACGGCGAAGACCGATCCGACGCGGAGATCGCCGAACGCGAGGCGGACGACGTGCAGACGGAGCCCGCGGAACCGGGCGAGATGACGGTCGACGAGGACGTCGTCGACGACGTCACCGACGAGACTGCCGCGGCCGACTCCGCGATCGAGGCCGAAACCGACGATCTCACCGAACTCTCCGGTGTCGGGCAGGCTTACGCGGACGCGCTGGCCGAGGCCGGGATCGAGACGTTCGACCAGCTCGCAGCCGCCGACGTGGCGGAACTCGCCACCGAGACGGGACTGTCACCCAGCCGGCTCGAAGACTGGATCGGCCAGGCTCGGGACCGGTAGCCCGATCGTCTTCTCCCGTTCCGTTCGCGTTTTCAGTTCCGATATCTAACAGGTCGTTATTTACCATCGGGTGCGTAATGTTCACGTACTATGTCCATGGATGGACGCACCTGCATCATCACCGGCTCGGCGCGTGGTATCGGACGAGGCATCGCGGAGTACCTCGGTGAGGAGGGGGCAAACGTCGTCATCAACTACCGCTCTTCGGAGGGGTCGGCCCACGAGGCCGTCGAAACGATCGAATCGGCCGGCGGCCAGGCGGTCACAGCTAAAGCCGACGTCACTAACCGCGACGACGTCAACAACATGCGCGATGTCTGCCACGAGGCGTTCGGCCCGGCGGACGTCCTGGTCAACAACGCCGGCATCACGGCCGACGAACAGTTCACCGAGATGACCCGCGAGGAGTGGGATCGGGTCATGGACGTCAACCTCGGCGGTATGTTCAACTGCACGCAGGTGTTCTTCGACGACATCTGGAACGCCGACGAAGGCCGACTCATCAACATCTCGAGCGTCGTCGGGAAACAGGGCAACTTCGGACAGGCCAACTACGCCGCCGCCAAGAGCGGAATGTTCGGTTTCACCCGGACGATCGCCCTCGAACTCGCCAAGGGCGGCTCGACGGCCAACTGCGTCGCACCCGGGTTTACCCGCACGGACATGCTCGAGAGCGTGCCGGACGCCGTCTTGGAACGGATCATCTCCGGAATCCCGCTCGAGCGACTCGCGGAGGTCGAAGACATCGCCGCCGTCGTTCGCTTCCTCGCCAGCGAGGACTCCTCGTACGTGACCGGCGAGGTTATCGACGTCAACGGCGGGATGGATCTGTAACCACCATGGTCGCGCCGAACGGGTTCTATCACGTCGCACTGAAAGTCCCGAACGTCGATGACGCCGTCGCGTTCTATCGCGATACCCTCGACGGCGACCTCATCGAGCACGAACACCCCGACGAGGGAGCCTCTGGCGCGACGGCTGTCGAGCACGCCGCACTGATGGTGGGCGACAAACACCTCTACGTCTTCGACCGGGCGCCCTACGAGGCCGCGGGACTCGTCGACGAATTACCGTACGGTCCCCTTCATTTCGGCTACACGGTTGACGACGTCGACGCGGCGGTTGCGGATCTCGAAGACGACGTCTCGTTCGTCATGGAGCCCACCGTCTTCGGCGACCTGAAGGTCGCGTTCTTCGAGGACCCCGCGGGAACGCGGATCGAACTGCTCGAGTATCTGGACTGACCAGGGCGGCGTCCTCAGGCCCGCTCTTTCTCCTTCGCGAGTACCCGTACGTTCTCGATTCCCGTGTCGGGGTACTGCCCGTCCGCGTCCTTCTCGACGGCTTTGACCATATCCCAGACGACGTTCAACCCGGTCGTGACGCCCTCGAGCGCCTCCATCTCACACCCCGTCTTGCCGGTGGTCTCGACGCCCACCTGCAGTTCGATCCGGTCGTCCCCGAGCGAGAAGTCGGTGTCGACGTTCGTGATCGGAATCTGGTGGCACATCGGGATCGTCTCCCAGGTGTGTTTGACGGCCTGAATCGCGCCGACTCGAGCGGTCGCCAGCACGTCTCCCTTTCCGACTTGATCCTCCCGGATCGCCTCGATGGTGGACGGCTGGAGGCGGATTTCGCCGGCGGCGACGGCGCGGCGCTCGCTGTCGGGTTTGTCGCCGACGTCGACCATCTGCACGTCTCCCTCGTCGGTAGTGTGGGTGAGTTCGTCGGCGGTTGCGTCGCTCGAGTCCGCTGACGACTGGTCGTCCGCAGCCGACTCCGCTGACGACCCCTCTTCGGGCGTCTCACTCATCGGTCTCACCCCACAGGACCGCCGGAATCTCCGCGAGCATATCCGATGCGAGGAAGCCGTGCTCCTGGGTTTCCGCCAGCCGTTCGCCAGCGAGGCCGTTGACGTGGGCCCCCGCTGCGGCGGCGTCGAACGGTTCGGCGTGTTCCATCAGGGCCGCGACGATGCCGGCGAGCGTGTCGCCGGTGCCGCCGACTTTCATGCCGACGGTTCCGGAGCGACTGAGTCGGGTCCGTTCGCCGTCGGTGATGACGTCGGTCGCCCCCTTCGCGAGCACCAGGTGACCCAACTCGGCCGCGAAGGCTTCAATTTCGTCCGCTGCGGCGGCCAGATCGTCGGTGTCGGGGCCGCCCATCCTCGCCAACTCGCCGCGGTTGGGCGTACAGACTAGCGTCGCGTCGGTGTCGAGGCCGGGCACGACGTTCAGGGCGTCCGCATCGATGACCGCCCGGCCGGTGTAGGATTCGAGAAACTGACGGGCGGCCTCGAGGGTCTCGTCGGCCGTGCCCAGCCCCGGGCCCAGAACCACGACGTTGTCGTACTCCTCGGCGGTCTCGAGGAGATCGCCGACTTGATCCGGCGTGAGAATATCGCTCTCGTAGGGCTGGACGATGAGGTCCTCGCTGTAGCCCTGGATCTCGCCGGCGACGGAGTCGGGGGCGGCGACAAAAGCGAGTTCCGCACTGGCACGAAGGGCGCCCTGGGCGGCGAGCGCTGGCGCGCCGGTGTAGGGGCCGCCGCCGATGACGTTGGGTCGCCCCTCGCGACCGTCGGGGCGCGCGAGCGAGATGTCCCCCGGACCAACGTCGCGCTCGGCCGCTTCCGGGATGCCGATATCGGCGACCGTGACGTTGGCGTCGAGATCCTCGAGACCGGGTTTCGCGTCGTGGAAGGTCACGACGCGGTCGGCCTTGACACCGTTGTCCGCGTGGTCGCCGTCGTCGGCGTCGAAACCGGAGGGAACGTCGACCGCGACGACGGTAGCGTCGGATTCGTTGATCGCTCGCGCGGCGGTCGCTGCGGGTTCGCGGAGGTCGCCGCTGATTCCGGTCCCGAGCATCGCGTCGACGACGACGTCGCAGTCGGGGAGGGCGAACTGACTCGAGTCCATGACCTCCTGCGTGTCGTAGCCGCCCCGCTGGAGCGCGTCCCAGTTCTCTCGAGCGATTTCGGTTCCGATGGTCTCGGCGCGACCCAGCAAGAGGGTGGTGACCGAGTAGTCGTCCAGAAAGCGAGCCGTGACGAAGGCATCGCCGCCGTTGTTCCCGCGTCCGGCGACGATGGCGACGCTCGAGCCCGGTTCGGCGGCGTCTCGGACCCCGCGAGCGACCGCGTGCCCGCTCGACTCCATCAGTTGCTTTCTCGGCACGCCCAGTGCCGCGGCGTTTTCGTCGACGGCGGCCATCCGCTCGCCTGTGATCATACTCGAGGTTCGACGGGCCGACCGTTGAAGATTGCGGACGACGCATCCACTCCGCCGAGCGTCGCTGGTCGACCGAACCGGATCGATCACCCAACGGCGGTCGACACACCGTACCACACGATTGGCCTACGTAGGTTGCCACTACGCTCAAGTTCGCGTGTCTCCGAGCACCGCTGTGAACGTCTTCTGGCTCGACGAGGACCCGCGGCTCGCCGCGCGCTATCACTGCGACCAGCACGTCAACAAACTCCTTCTCGAGGCCGCACAGGTTCTCTGTACGGCGGCTCGTGAAAACGGCTACGACGCCGACTTCCTCTACAAGCCGACTCACACCGGCCATCCCGTGACGCGGTGGGCGACCGAATCTCGAGCCAACTGGCTCCGCTTGCGCGACCACGCCGACGCGCTCAACGCGGAGTTCGTCGAACGGTACGAGAAGACGGACGATCACGCCAGCTGGCAGGTAATCGAACGTATCGATCCCGACCTGATCGCGTTCCCGACCGACGAGCCGACACCGCGGCCGCAGACGATGCCCGACGAGTACAAACGTCCCGACGATCCCGTCGCGGCCTACAGGGCCTACTACGCCGGCGAGAAAGCCGACTGGGCGGAGTGGAACTACTGCGACGAGCCACCGTGGCTCGCGGCGTATTTTGCTGACGGTGAGTGACTCGCTTTCGACTCTCAACTCTCGATTCCTGGTCCACCCGTCTTCCCGAATCGCCGTGACTGCAGTCCGAATCAGTACCTGATTTCGAACCCGTCCTCGCCCTGTGGTTCCTCGTATTCGGCCTCGACGTCTTCGACTTCCGCTGCGGGACTCCCCGTGTGACACCATTCGATCATCGACTCGACGGCGTCTTCCGGCCCTTCGAAGATCGCCTCGACGCGGCCGTCCTCGAGGTTCCGTACCCAGCCGCCGACGCCCTTCTCTCGAGCCGTCTCTCGAGTGTTCGCACGGTAGTAGACCCCCTGTACTGTTCCCGTAACCAAAACGTGGGCGCGAGTTCGGTCCGCCATGCGCGATCCATCGATCGCGAGCGTCAAAAATCCGGGTCTCCCACGGGCGTATCCGCTCGGGTACGTCGGACACCCGGAGCGGGTAACTCGCGACAGCGTGCGTTGTCGCGTCTGAAATCGCGTTCGGAAACCGATATCGAAGAGCAAACCACGCACGACGTTCTGCTAGGGACAGATGGGAATCATCGACCGCTTCGAAGACGAATATCTCGACGTTTCGACCGGTCGCGCAACGATCCGGGAACTCCTCGAGTTGGTCGTCGGTTCGATCCTGTTCGTCCTCGTCGCAGGCGGGCTCACGTTCTATCTGCTCGGTCGAACGATCGCGCTCGCAGTCGCGGGGCTGCTCGCGCTCGTCTTCACTATCACGATCCTCTCGCAGGCGTACTGGGCGCTGACCGGGCGCGATGACTACGAGTAGTCTCCATCGCCCAGCGACCGAAACTGGCTCTCGAGGGCAGTCAGACGCTCGTGTACTCCCTGAGGGAGTGAGTAGAAGCCGAAGCCGCAGATCCACAAAGCGGATCAGTGAATCGGGTCCGCTCGAGTCGTGGCGGGATCCGTGGCGAAACTTACGTTGGGGCTTCGTACCGGCGACTCCCGACGATCATTCGAGCGGCAAGCGCCACGACACCGACGACGAACGCGATCCAGACCGCCCCGGTGGCGTCGAACCACTGTGAGTACTCGACGAATGCGACGAGCGCGGTCAGCCCGGCGACGTACAGCGCGTTCGTCCCGACAAAATCGGCAAGCGCTTCCTCGTCGGAGACCCGATCCGGATCGTAGCCGGCGATCAATTGGACCATGCCGAAGTACATGATGAGGATTCCCAGCGCGCCGACGAACCCCGCGGCGACGAGCAGGGTGAGCACGGTCCCGTTACTCATACGCCGCTATTGACAATCGTCTCACAAAACGGTTCCGAGTTTCGAGCAAAGACGTGCCCAGCAAACCGTACACGGCGGACTGAGACTCACTCTGCAGTCCGCAGGTGGTGGAAGATGTACGTCTGTGCGTAGCCGGCGTATTTCCCGCCCAGTCGCTCGCGAAGCGCCCGCGAGGTCGCCGCGTACGACCCGCGATCGCAGTCGGGGTAGTAATCCTCGATCGCCGACTTGAGCCAGGTGTCAAGCGGGACGGCCTCGTCGAACCCCAGCGAGAAGAGGAGCACGCAGTCGGCAACCTTGTCGCCGACACCGACGAACCGGGTCAGCGACTCGCGAGCGGCTTCGTACTCGAGATTCCGGGCTTCGGCCGGATCTGCCTCCCCGCTGGCGACCATCTCGGCCGTTCGGACGACGTACGGCGCTCGGTAGCCGAGCCCCAGCTCGCGCAGTTCGGCCTCGGTCGCCGTCGCGAGTTGCTCCGGCGTCGGGAACGCGTGGTAGGTTTCGCCGTCGAACGCGATCGGATCGCCGTACTCTCGAGCCAGCGTCGAGACCATCGTGTGGATCCGTCCCACCCGCATCTGGGCCGAACAGATAAACGAGATCAGACAGCCGAACGGCGGATCGTCGACCAGCCGCATCCCGCGGTGTGCCTCGTAGGCTTCCGCCAGGAGCGGATCGTCCGGCGCGGCCGCGACGATCGTCTCGAGGTCATCGTTCAACCGTAACAGTCGGCGCACGATCGGTTCGGCGTCGGTCGATGACTCCCACTCGAGACGCCCGTTTTGAGTTCTGACACGGACGATTTCGCGGTCGACGACGGTGTGATACCACGCGTCGGGAGCCGGCGTGTCGGTGTACATTTCACCGTCGCTGCGCCGCCAGAGGTAGCTTTGGCCGCTCTCGAGGGTCCGATACAGGTCGAGGCCGCCGGAGAGGTCGGCGAGGGGGATCGTCCCTGTCTCCATCTGTCCGTGCCTTCGGGGGCGCGGGCTTTTGCCTTTCGAACCGACGGCGAGCACGCGGCGCTCGAGACCGCGGTGTCGTCGACCGATCCGAAGCAGATGCTCCCGACGGCAACACCGGTGGAGTCGGGTGAGGCGAACCTTCATACAGTAGGCGACACATTGTCTAGGTATGCACTGCAGGGTTGTTGTCGAAGCTGCTGTGCCGGTGTTCGACGTCGAAACGGAAGACGAGGCGATCCGTATCGCTATCTCGAAGACTGGCGAGATGTTAAACCCTGATCTGAACTACGTCGAGATCAACATGGGCGAGCGCACCGCTCCGTCGGGAGAGGAGCTACCGCCCGCCTTTATCGCCGCCGACGAAGCACTCGTCGCGCTCGAACTGGAGATGACCGTGTTCAACGTCGAGCGCGAGGAACACGCCTCGCGGATCGCCCGCAAGGAAATCGGCCAGCTCCTCGAGAACATCCCGCTCGAGGTGATCAGCGTCGAGGAGTTCGAGGAGGAAGACGAAGACGAAGACGAGTCGGAATCGGAGACGGACGACTCGTCGAACGATCAAGACGGAGACTCGAGTGCGGACGAGACGTCGTCGACGTCGGAAACGGAAGCAGAAGGGAATACTGATGCGGACGACGACGAGATTCTCCCCGAATTCGAGGACCTCGTCGAGTAAGCGAGACCGGCGGTTTCGGTGGATTCCTGGCCGGAATTGGTGTGGTAGTTCTGCTACGAGCGACAGACGAGAAAGAGACGGATCTCGGCAGTGAAATTGGTGGGTAGCGAAGAACGCAACGTTGTTTTCAGTCTGCGGTAGCGGCGACTGCTTCCTGCTCTCCGTCGCGCATGTTCATGGTGATTCCACCGGCGAGCGCAAAGACGGCAGCTTTGTGATCTGTTTTCGATTTGTGGATCGATGTCGGCCGAATACCGAGTGACTCGTATTCGTCGAGGTCGATCTGACAATCCTCCCACGCCGCACACTGGTTCGATACCTCCGCGAGAAGGCCGTGAAGGTGAATGAGCTCCTGCTTCTTCATAACCATCCAATCCTACCCACTGCAGGGTTATATTATTATCTTGAGTCGCGTTAACACGCGGCCCGTGTACGATAACTGGTATATCATCGTCTAGATGCGAGAGAAGGCTGTCCCTATATTCCGGTAACCACCAGAAGGCTCCGACTATAAGACGGTATTATCGGACTAATTAGCGGTTACATCCCAGTTTCCAGTGGTCCTACTCATGAGAGTTAAACCGTCCCTACCGATGGTTTGAACGGTGAAGAGAACGAAAACGGGACGCCGTCTTATCCGAGTTGCTTCAGCGTCTGGAGATCGCGATCCGTTCGCATAAATTCGGACATTCGTCGGGACGCATGACAGTTCGGACAATGGAACATTTTAGCAGCGGACGGCAGTTCACCAGGAGAGTGCTGCCAATCTTTCGTACATTCTGGACACAACAGTTGGACGGTCGTCTGGTCCATGGCACACTGTTACACACCCTCATTGAAAAACGTTGTCGCGCGTTCGATTCCGAATCGGCCGAAAAAACCACCCGACAGCATATCGACACCGCCGATGACGGGCTCGGTCCCGCTTACGCGGGCGCAGCCGTATCGGAGGCCTCGAGCAGTTCCTTGTACCGGTTTCGGATCGTAACCTCGGAAATGCTCGCAACTTCGCTGACGTCGTTCTGGGTGACTTTCTCGTTGGTCAGGAGCGCGGCCGCGTACACTGCTGCGGCGGCGAGACCGACCGGCGACTTGCCGCTGTGGACGCCCTCCTGACGGGCCGATTCGAGCAGTTCGCGGGCCATCCGTTCGGTCTCGTCCGAGAGGTCGAGATCGCTGACGAACCGCGGGACGTAGTGTTCGGGGTCAGCGGGCTTGACCTCGAGACCGAGTTCTCGGATGACGTAGCGGTACGTGCGGGTCAGCTCCATCTTTTCGACGCGGCTGACGGCCGAGATCTCGTCGAGGCTGCGCGGCGTGCCGGCCTGCCGAGCGGCGGCGTACAGCGACGCCGTTGCGACGCCCTCGATCGACCGCCCCGGAAGGAGATCCTCCTCGAGTGCGCGGCGGTAGATCACGCTGGCGGTCTCGCGGACGTTCTCCGGGAGACCGAGCGCGCTGGCCATGCGGTCGATCTCGCCGAGGGCCTGCTTGAGGTTGCGCTCTTTCGAGTCGCGGGTGCGGAAGCGCTCGTTCCACGTGCGAAGCCGCTGCATCTTCTGGCGCTGGCGACTCGAGAGCGCGCGGCCGTAGGCGTCCTTGTCCTGCCAGCCGATGTTGGTCGAGAGCCCCTGGTCGTGCATCATGTTCGTCGTCGGGGCGCCGACGCGGGACTTCTTGTCCTTCTCGGCGGAGTCGAACGCCCGCCATTCGGGGCCGCGGTCGATCTCGTCTTCCTCGACGACGAGGCCGCAGTCGCTACACACCGTCTCGGCGTGTTCGTCGTCGGAGACGAGCCGGCCGCCACACTCCGGGCAGTGCTCTTGCTCACCCGACCGCTCGGTCGTTTCTTCGTCCTCCGTTTCGTTCGTGTAGGTTCTGATGGTGGTGTCTGTCATGGTGTATCGGGTTGGTTACTCGGGGCTCCCGGGTGGGGTAACCAGAAGAAACCCGGATGCCTCGGCTAACATATAGTTAGGCCGAAACCCATATAAAGGTTTCGTTTGCTTTATAAACTAATCGGATTTCCTGGTATATATGTTCCGGTTATATGTCTATTAATCGTTTGGAATAGGCTGTTCGGGCTGCGGTACCCCACTCCAGCATCACTCGAGTCCTCGTGAGGTGCCGAATCGGTGATACTGACTGTGATCACTGTTTCACTCGCGTGTACGAGGCTGATCTACAGAAAAGTACTGTCCATATACGTTGGTACTGAGACGGTTTGCTGTAACGAGTACGTGTTTAGCCCCAGCTGATTTCGTTAGTATCTCGTAGGGGGCGATCTACGGTGGAGATATGCTTTGTCGGCAGGGGTCA
>NZ_WUYX01000029.1 GCF_009834785.1 Natronorubrum halalkaliphilum | reverse complement strand
ACGGCGTCCATTTCCCGGTTAATCTGACGGAAGATAACCGTGAGAGCGTCTGAGACTGTCGTCATTCGGCGGCAAAACAAGGCATGTCGATTGCGAGTCAGTCGCCGTCTCGGAGGACTCCGACGCCGCGGTCGCGTCCGTCGTCTCGTCGTCCGGACGGATTTTCGAGTCCGGACCCTGTCGAACCGTTCGCGGAGAGCCATGGACCTCGAGTACGGATTCGTCGGTTGCTCGGGAATCGGCTGCCGGGGTGTCGCTGTCGTCCCCGGTACAGTCACCGTGTCGTCCGCTCTCGGTGCCGTCCCGGTTCGAACCGGTCGGTAACGCTGCTGACCTCTCACCTGCCCGGGCCGTGTCCCGGGTTTGCTCTTGGTCCCGTTCTTGCCCTTTCCCTTGCTCCGCTTCGATCGATCCCCGGTGTTCGACAATCCATCGCACGTACGCCTGGCGACTCTCGAACCCGAACAGTTCCCGTTCGGTCTCGAGTACATCGACGAGTTCGTCCTCGAGTTCGATGGAGAGGGCCCGCATCGTACCCGGGTACCCGGTCCGTGTATAAAAGTCGTCGTCAGACGCGACCATGACGACCGTCCGGTTGGCAGAGAGAAGAGACGGCCGTCGACCTCGAGTCCGGACGACGCTGCGCAGAGCCGTGGCTTCCGATCGGTACGGGGCAGAAACACGACTCGAGAAACCGACTCGAAAAAGAACGGGGCGTCGCTACTCGCGCTGGCGGAGTCGCGCACCGATCAGTTCCACGAGATCCTCGCGCAGTTCGTCGACGTCGACTTCCTCGAGGACGGGCACGAAGAAGCCCTCGACGAGCATGTTGCGGGCCGATCGCGGGTCGACACCGCGGGAGGTCATGTAGAGCAGATCTTCCTCGTCGATCTGGCCAACCGTCGCGGAGTGGCTGGCCTCGGTGTCGTGGTTGTTGATGATCAGCTTCGGCGAGGCGTCGGCCTCGCTTTCGTCGGAAAGCATCAGCGTGTTTTCGCGCTGGTAGGAGCTGGTGTCCCAGGCGTCGCGACCGACGTCCTGAACGCCCTCGTACACCGAACGGGCGACGTCGTCGGTGACGCCGCGGGTGACGAGGTCGGCCGTCGTGTGCTCGGCGCGGTGCCACACTTTCACGTCGAGGTCGAAGTGCTGATCGTTGTGACCGTAGAAGGCGCCGACGATCTGCGTCTCCGAGGAGTCGCCCTCGAGCAGCGTCGAGACCTCCGTTTTCGTCAGCTGCGTCCCGATGTTACCCTCGATCCAGTCGATCGTGGAGTAGGTGTCCGTGACGCCGCGCTTGAGGGTGAAGTTGTAGGCCTCCTCCGAGAGGTTCTGGAGGCTTCCGTACTGAACGTAGCTGTTCTCGCCGGCGGCGATTTCGACGATGCCGCTGTAGTACTGCTCGGCCTGCTCTTCGCCGGTGGACTGGCGTTCGAGGATCGTGACGGAACTCGACTCCTCAGTAACCACGAGCGTGTAGTTGAACAGCGAGCGGGAGTTCTGCTCGGTCCGGACGGTGACGTCCTCGGCGTCGACCCC
Organism: Natronorubrum halalkaliphilum; assembly: GCF_009834785.1. Taxonomy (GTDB): domain Archaea; phylum Halobacteriota; class Halobacteria; order Halobacteriales; family Natrialbaceae; genus Natronorubrum; species Natronorubrum halalkaliphilum. The sequence goes on along the minus strand of NZ_WUYX01000029.1, from coordinate 179,071 downwards.
TTCGGGAACGTAGATGACTGTCCCGGTGCTAAACAGCGCCGTGGAGAGCGCGGTCAGGTAGTTCTCCTGTGGGTCGACGACGGAGCCGAAGTGTTCCTGCAGGAGGTCCTCGTGTTCCTGTACGGCGTCGGCCCACGGGAGCACATCGACGTCCTCGGGACCGACCTGATCCTTGTTCTCCGCTGCGTTCAGCGGATCCACGAGCGACTCGAAGTCGAGTTCGTGGAGGTTCGTCCAGTCCCGACCCGGCGTCCGGATGACGTCCGGCATGTCGAGTTCCTCGAGCGCGGCGAGCGCTTCGAGACGGGTCTCCAGGAGCCAGTCTGGCTCGTCGAGATCGCCCGAGATTTCGCGTACCTGTTCCTCCGTCAGATTGGCGTGTACCTGTGTTCCTGCGCTCATATTATCCGAGGCTCCCCTCCATCTCGAGTTCGATGAGGCGGTTGAGTTCGACCGCGTATTCGATCGGCAGTTCCTCCGTGATCGGCTCGATGAAGCCGGCGACGATCATCTTCTTGGCGTCGTCGTCGTCCAGTCCGCGGGACTGGAGGTAGAAGATGTCCTCGTCGCCGATCTTGCCGACGGTCGCCTCGTGGGCGACGTCGACCTTCGACTCCTCGATTTCCATGTACGGCATGGTGTCCGAGGTGGACTCGTTGTCGAACATCAGCGCGTCACACTCGACGGCGGTGGAGGAGTTCTCGGCGCCATCGGCGATGTGGACGAGGCCGCGGTAGTTGGTGCGGCCGCCGTCCTTGGAGATCGACTTGGACTCGATGGTCGAACTCGTATCGGGCGCGTTGTGGTAGACCTTCGCGCCGGTGTCGATGTCCTGGCCCTCGCCCGCGAAGGCGATGGTGATGTGGGTGTCCGTGGAGCCGCGACCCTTGAGGATCGTACACGGATAGAGCATGGTCGCTTTCGAACCCATGCTGCCCGAGACCCACTCCATCGTGCCGTTTTCTTCGCAGATGGCACGCTTGGTGTTCAGGTTGAACGTGTTCTTCGACCAGTTCTGGACGGTCGAGTACTGGACGTGAGCGTCTTCGCCGACGAAGACCTCGACGCCGCCGGAGTGGAGGTTGTGGGTGCCGTACTTCGGTGCGGAACAGCCCTCGATGTAGTGAACCTCGGAGCCTTCCTCGGCGACGATGAGCGTGTGTTCGAACTGGCCCATCCCTTCCGAATTCATGCGGAAGTAGGCCTGCACTGGCATTTCGACGGTGACGTCTTCCGGAACGTAGACGAACGAGCCGCCGGACCAGACGGCGCCGTGCAGCGCCGCGAACTTGTTGTCGCTCGGCGGGACGCAGGTCGTCATGAAGTGCTCTTTGACGAGCTCGGGGTGTTCCTGGACCGCGCGGTCCATGTTCATGAAGATGACGCCCTTCTCCTCCCACTGCTCCTGCATGTTCTGGTAGACGACTTCCGACTCGTACTGGGCGCCGACGCCCGAGAGGGCGTTCTTCTCGGCTTCCGGGATGCCCAGTTTGTCGAAGGTGTCCTTGATCTCGTCGGGGAGTTCCGTCCAGTCGTCGACGCCTTCGCGCTTGTCGACGTCCGGGCGGATGTAGGGAATGATCTCTTCGACGTCTAGCTCGGAGAGATCCGGCATGCCGGGCCAGTCGGTCGGCATCGGCATGTTCTGGTACTGTTCGAGCGCGCGGAGACGCCGCTCGAGCATCCAGTCGGGCTCGTCCTTGTCGTCGGAGATCATGCGGATGACCTCCTCGGTCAGGCCCTTGTCGGATCGGACTGCGGAGTTCTCCTCTTTCTTGAACTCGAAGCGGGCCTCGGTGTCTGTCTCTTTTAGGTGGTCTTGATCGGAACTCATTGGTTGATGTAGTTGTGTTTACGGCCGGAGCGTTATTACGGTTGTTCTAGTCGAATCCGGTTACGCGGTGCCGTAGACCTCTTCGCGAACCCAGTCGTACCCCTTGTCCTCGAGCTCCTCTGCGAGCGAGGCGTCGCCGCTCTTGGCGATCTGGCCGTCGAGCATTACGTGGACGTGATCGGGTTCGACGTAGTCGAGGATACGCTGGTAGTGGGTGATCTGCAGAATGCCGGTGCCCTCCTCGTCGCGCAGCGCGTTGATCCCGTTGGAGACGTCCTGCAGGCGGTCGATGTCGAGCCCGGAGTCGATCTCGTCAAGGACGGCGATCGACGGCTCGAGGATGGCCGCCTGAAGGACCTCGTTCTGTTTCTTCTCGCCGCCGGAGAAGCCGGCGTTGAGATAGCGCTGGGCGAACTTCTCGTCCATGTCCAGCTGTTCCATCTTCTCCTGGAGGATCTGCTGGAACTCGGCGACGCCGACGTCGCCCTCGTCCGCGGGACCTTCCATCGGCGAGGTCTCGAAGCCTTCGTCCTCCTCTTCGTCGTCTTCCTCGCCGTCCTCGTCCTCGAAGAGCTCCTCGCGCTCTTCGATCTTGGCGTTGAGCGCCGTTCGGAGGAAGTTCGTCATCGTGACGCCGTCGATCTCGGCCGGATACTGGAAGCCGAGGAAGATGCCGAGTGCAGCACGTTCGTTCGGCTCGAGATCGAGCAGGTTCCAGGTGCGCTGGTCCTCGTCGATCTCGATCTCCTCGCCGAACTCGCCTTCCTCGAGATGAAGCAGGACTTCACCCTCGGTAACTTCGTAGGCGGGGTGGCCGGCGATGACCTTCGCGGTCGTCGATTTCCCGGAGCCGTTTGGACCCATCAACGCGTGGATCTCGCCTGACTCGACCTCGAGGTTGACGCCCTCGAGAATCTTCTCGTCGCCGTCCGCTACTTCTGCGTGCAGGTTGGATAGTTCGAGACGTGCCATAGTACTCTGTCGTCTGAACGGTGGGTCGTCTGACTAATAACGGTTTCGTATCCAATTGGATACGATCCCACATCAGCAAAATAAGTTTCTGAATCGGAAACTCCTGTTGTGTTCGAACGGCCGCTGTCGAGGTTTTTTCGGGCGCTCGTTCGACGCAACCGACCGCCTACAGTCGCTTTCAGCTATGGGTTCTTATACTGACCCAATAAATTCGACGGGCGGAGATCGGACGAACGCTTACATAAAGCTGTCTAGACCCTTTTGCTCTTGGCCCGATTTCACCTCATCCCACGAGACGCCGAGCGCCTCGAGGATCCGTTCGATCGGTCCCTGGAGCGTTTTCTCGAGCATCGTGTCGTAGTCGACCTCGAACTCCTCGGGAATCTGGTCGTCGTACTCGAAGCAGATCACGTCGGGGTCGCGCTTGAACGCGCCGTAGAGTGGATCGGTCCGGGCGTCGAACCCTTCCTCGTTCTCGAGTCGCTCGAAGAACCGGGGATCGACCCGGTCGAGGTACAGTCGCTTCGGTTTGCTCCCGCGCTGGAAGTTCGTGCCGAGCAGGAGGTTCGCGTACTTCGCGCCCCGAACCTGTGCCGTGTCCGTGTCGTAGTTGTCCAGTCGTTTGCCGATGCCGCCGGGGATGGCGATCTCCTCGAGGGAAATATTCCCCGTCTGAACGTCCTCGATAATCTCGTTGAGATAGTCCTTTGCGCCCTCGATGTCGCCCTCGCGAACGATCATCTCGATGACCCGGTGCTGGACCTCCTTCGTGATCGGGGCGATGTCCGACCGTTGGTACTCGAAGCCGACGATGTCGACGGTGTCGACGTCCTTGCCTTCCTTCCAGGTAATGTGGCCGGCGTAACGTTTCTTCTTGCCCGCCTGGAAGAACCGCCGGTACAGTTTCTCGAACTCGATCTGGAAGCGGTGGAATTCGGCATTGAGTTCATCACGCGCGAAGTCGTCGTATCGGTTGTTGATGTACTCCTCAATTTCGAACGATTGCTCAAGCGCTTCGTCTTTCGAGACATCGGGTCCGAGCTCGAGCATGACGCTGTCGGTGTCCCCGTAGGCAACCGTATAGTCAATTTCGTTTGCGGCGGTTTCCGTGAATTCGATTACTTCTCGACCAGTCGCGGTAATCGCGGACGCTGCCTCTTTGTCGTAGAGTCGGAACTGCTCCCAGCCTGAGACGCCGTACAGTGACTGGCCGACGAACTGGAACTTTCCGTTTCGTCCTGCAAGCAACGTGTGATTATCCTCGACGGTAACACAATAGACACCATCGTCTGCAGTACTTCGAGACGAACTCCGATGCATTCGAAGTGTATTCTTCGATTCTTCAGTGACGTAGACTCGCCACGAGCCGCTATCTCGGTTATAGTTCGCCGTGAGTCCGAGATGTACACACAGTCGGAGGACATCGTCTCGAAGCCGATCGCTCGAGGTGGAGTAGCGCCACGAGTTGACCTGCCGATCACCGTCTCCGTCGATGAGAACCTCGAGGAACCGTCGCTTCTGCCGGCGGCTACAGTCGAATACCAGATCAGGGATTCGTTTCTCGAAGCTATCTTCGCCACAAATCGACATCAGAAGCTCCCCAAGCAGCTTCGACGTGACAGTATAGGATCGATCGTCGACGTAGTAGTCGAATCCCATCTCGTCGAGTAATTCACCGATCGTCGCGTGGTGGTCAACGCCGCCGTCAGCGACCGGCAGTTTATCCTGGGCTAATTGCACCGTCGTCGACGATCCGCGGAAGTTCTCGCCGAACTGCTTGTCTTCAGACGTGTAGACGTTCCCTTCCGTTACGAACCACGCGAGTAGGTCCAGGAAGTCGTCTCCATCGTACGTTCGGGGAATCCACTTCCGACCGGACTCCTGGTGAATGAAGCTCGTCTCACAGACATCTTCAATGTACTCCCGATGGTCCTCGAACTCCTCGGCGGTAAACACGTAACCCGTTTTTCCGACATCAGCTTTCGGCACGCGACGCGGTTTCCAGCCTAATTCTGCCGTGAATGTGTGGCCATGAACGGACGGTCGAACCCAGACCTCGTACGTGTCATCGATTAATTTTGTGAGATCGACCTCCTCGAGTTCGTCACCATCCGGCCCTTCCCAGTCGTGAGGGAGTTCGTAATTCGTTGCCCGGTTGAGGCTTCCAGCCTCGACGAATCCGTACTCATCTTCGGTGATTCCGTTCGTCTCGTTTTTCCGGACGACCATCCGGTGGTTCGGCGTAACGCTGAAGTCGATCTTGTCTGTCTCGATGTCGATCAGTTCGCCGTCGTACTCGGGATAAGCGTGCGTCTCGACGACAGGTTTGGTCTCTAGTTCCTCCGTTTCCGGGTCAAGCGAGTAGACTTCGTCGCCGATCTCGAGGTCCGTGATAGCTCGAACGCCAACGGGAGTCAGCACCTCCGTATCCGGCGTAAAGCAGTTCATGATGACCTTTACCGCACCCTGCTGACGATCGTACTGCTCGTACTCGAGACTCCCGGGTTCGTGCTCGTTGCGCAGTTCTTTCTTTTCTTCCCGTTCGGCGAGCAGTTCCGTGATCATCTCGCGCATGACGCCGTCGGGCTCCTTCCGGAAGTGAATCGGCTCGGGTCGGGTCGGCGCGACGTAGGTTTCCCCGTCGTACTCCTCGGGATCGACCTTCGTCTCCGGCGACGCGTTGACCGTCGTCATGCACATCGGGTACAGCGACTTCAGGTCGAGGACGGTGACGTTCTCCTTGACGCCCGTAATCGGGTCGAAAACGGCCCCGCCCTCGTACTCCTCGCCGGCCTCCTGTTGACCCTTCGAGGGCAGCGCGAACCGCCCGTGGGCCTCGTGGAGGACGTACATGTCCACCGCGTCGCCGGGCGTCGGCGCGTCCTCAAGTTTGCAGCCGACGAACGAGCGCACCTCGTCCCAGAAGGGGATGATCTCCTGCTGGCGGTCGAGCTCGACGCAGAGTTCGACGTCCCGGAGGTTGTACTCGAGCAGTTTCGTGGGATCGACCTCCCAGAGGTCGCCGATATCGCCGGTGTAGCGTTCCTTCCCGACCCCCAGTTCGGACTCGCCAACCGCATCTAGGCGGTAGGAATCGAGTTCCGAGAAGACCATCCGTTGGTAGCCATAGAGCAGGTCGAAGACGACCCGGCCTTTGATGTCGGGACCGCCCCAGTTGCTGCGCCAGACCTCGTCGACGCGGGAGAGCCGATCGATCGAGAGATCGTACTCGTGGTGGGGACCCGCGAGTTCCTCGAGGCGGTCGAGGAAGTACGGTGCGTCGAAATCCTCGAAATTCCAGCCCGTGAGCACATCTCCGTCGGTTTCACGGATATAGTCGACGAACGCCTCGAGCATCGCTTCCTCCTCCTCGAAGGCTCGCACCTCGTGGTCGATCTCGCCTTCGATGGGGTCGTACTCGTCGATCTCGGTCGGGATCTTGCCGTCACCGACGGGGGCCTCGTAGAGCCACATGATGTACTCGTCGCGGTAGGAGTCGTGGCTCGTGAGACAGACGATTGGTTCCTCGCCGTCTTCGGGGAAGCCGGCGCGGTCGTTGACCTCGATGTCGAACGTGAGCACGCGCGGGTCGGCGTCGACAGCTGTGGCTTCGACCTCGTCGTGGGGGACGACCAGCGAGCCGTCGTCGGCGCGTCGCTCGGGTATGCGGATGCCGCTTCGAACGTCCTTGTCGATCAGAAACCGATTCGGGAAGAGAATGTCGGCCTCGAAGTGCTGGAAGTCATCACGCACCTGCCCGACGTCACGGGGCGTCTGGCCGAAGATTTTGGTCAGCTTCTCGCCGCGGATACTCTCGTACGGTTCGCCGTCCTCGCCGACCTCGCGGCTGTCGGTCAACCGGTCGTACTGCTCCTCGGGCGGGCGCTCGAGGCTCTCCGTCGGCGCGTAGAAGTACGGACGAAAGCCGACGACCTGTACGTGCTCGAGCGTGTTGTCGGATGTACGCCCGAAGACGTGCATGATCGGCCGTTCGTCGTCGCCGTAGCCCGCGATGGTGTAGTCGACCTGCATTACGGCAAGTTCGAGTTCGCCGTCGGGTTCCGGAAGCGTTTCCTCGACGACATCGATCACTTCGCCGGCGTTCGAACCGCCGTTGCCCGCGACGGCAACCGCCTCTTCGTCCGGCCGCTCGTCGGACTCGTCGGAAAATGCTGCGAGTCCAGTTTGGCCCGCCTCAGTCATGGTATCGGGCTTGGCAGTCGCCGGATAAAAACCCCCATACTTCGGTCCCCTGGAGTCTGGCCCCCCAACCGACCTCCGTCAGGGAGTCTTGCAGCGGCAACAAGACATATAATGTGGTAACACATACCATGAGGATAGGTGATCGAAGTGTCCACCCACGTCAACGACGATACGACGGACCCAATCGAGCCGTGTAGCGAACCCGAGGGCACCCAGACGATCGAGTCCTACGAAACCGAAGACGGTGTCGTCTTCTACGACGCGGAGAACCCACTCGCGTGGGTCGAAACCTCCCAGACGTTCACGCTCGAAGAACTCGCCTAACTCGGTTGGCTACAGCCGACCGTTGGTCAGCTCGAATACGTCGCCCTCCAACCGAAACGCGAACCCTTTTTGGTTCAGTTACCGACTATCGACGTGTGGTATCCGACCGGTCCGAGCACGAACCCGAGGAGTACGATCCGGAAGCGGAGTACAGGGATCCCGACAGCGACTCCATTACCATTCCGAAGGTATCGACGGAGGATGCGGGCTCGGATCTCCGCTCGGATCTGAAAGCAGAATTCGAGGCTGACAAGGTCGCGACTCCCGAGTTCTCGAGCGACGAGGTCGACGTCGACAGCGAACTCCTCAAGACCTTCTGGGCGCTGGTCATCGTGATCAATGCCGCCGTGCTGGCCGTTGCACTCGGCGTCCTCTTCTTGATTTTCGAGGGCGCGACGTTTGGGATCTACCTCGTCGCCGTCGGATTGGTTCTTGCCGGGTTCGCGCTTCGCCGGTACAGGAACTTTCAGCAGACGTCCGACGACGACACCTCGGCGGATGCCCGGGCCGACGAAACAGCCGAGGCCGGTACAACCGACGGAACCGGCGAACACGGACACAATGATGACGCTGACGGCGACACTGATTCAGACACCGCTGCCGACCGACGATAATTGCGATCAGGCCAAACTACTTGAGGTAAGGTCTCCGAACACGAGGTATCGGACGCTACCGACCGATCATGAAAACCGTCCAAGACGACACCGGCAAACGGTATCTGCTTCTCAAACGATCCGAGCACGCCAGTCTCGTACGGGATCCACAGAACGGGAACGAGTGTTACGTCCAGAACGACCGCCTCGAGGACATCGACGAGCAATCGGCGCTCGAGACCGCCGCCCGTACCGTCAGCACGCCGGTCCGAACGCTGCTGACGAACGTCCACGACGAGGCGACCCTCGGACTGCTGCTCGAACTCGAAAACCGGGGCCCGATCGACATTCGAACGCTACTAGACGCCTACGACTTCTGTGAAACTGACCTCCACGGCCGCCTTACGGTGCTGTCGGCCGCCGATCTGCTCGAAGAGGTCGACGTCGCCGGCGAGCGTGGCTACCGGCTCACCGACGAGTGCACAACGGCACTCCGAACGATTCGACCGGAGACCGACACGGAACCAGCAACGGATATCGGTGACGAATCTGTAAGCGAGCCGAGCGAAAACACGACGTAGCGGCGACAACGGCAAGGACGGAACCGACGGCGACAGCAACAACGACTACGGTAAGAACAGCCGCCACAACGACGGTGTCTTGATCGATGGCTTCTCCCGCTCAATCGGAGGCGAGCAGCTCCGCCTCCGGCGGTTCGCCGTGCTCGAGTTGCGAGCGGTTCGAGGTCGCATTCTTCTCCACGCGGACAAGCGAGTCCGCCGCCCCGACGAGTTCCTCGTCGTGGCTGACGACCACGATCTGTTCGACGCCCAGATCGCGCATAGATTCGACCAGCGATACCAGCTGAGTTACGTGGCCCGAATCCAGGAAGACCGTCGGCTCGTCGAGAATGAGCGGCGGCATCGGCGCCGATCCCTCGACGCCCTCCGCAAGCAGCCGGTAGATCGCACAGCGCAGGCTGAGGTTGAACAGCGCGCGTTCGCCGCCCGAGAGCTGCTCGGGCTCGAGCGCTTCGCCGTCTTTCTGGTAGACGGTGAGCCGGTACTCGCCGTCGAGATCGATCGCGGCGTAGGAGTCGTTCTGATAGACCAGTTCGAACGTCTCGTTGAGCAGTCGCTCGAGGGTCTCGACGTTTTGCTGGCGCAGTTCCGACCGCAGATCTGCGTACGTTCCCTGCAACGTCTCGGCTTCGTTGTACAGGGACTCGAGTCGGTCACAGCGCCGTTCGACGGCCTCGAGTCGGTCCCGGAGTTCCTCGAGTTCCTCGAGTTCCCGTTCGGCGGCACCGATTGCGTTTTGCAGATTCGTCCGCTGCTCCTCGAGCTCCGCGAGTTTCTCGTCGACCCGCTCGAGGTAGTCCTCGGCGTTCGCTTTGTCCGTTCGGGCGGTTTCGACCCGCTCCTCGTCGAACTCCGACTCGAGGTCGCGCTTTCGGTCGCGCTTGCTCGAGAGGGTTTCGCGGCGCTCGTCGTTCATCGTCTGCCAGTCCTGACGGCGCTCGCGGAGGGTCCCGATTTCAGCCTCGAGCTCCGCCCGTTCGGCGTCGATTTCGATGACGCGGCGCAGGGACTCGAGGGTCGCTTTGATCTCGCCGCGCTCGGTGTTGATCGCGCCGAGTTCGGACCGGCCGTCGTCGACCTCGCTCTCGAGCTCGTCCGCTTCGGCTCGCTTCGCCTCGGCGTCGGACTCGTACTCCTCGGCCTCCTCGCGCAGTCGATCGCGCTGGTCGCGTCGATCCGCGAGCGTCTCGCGTTTCTCCGCAAGCAACTGCTCGATGTTGTCCCGGTTCTCCTCAAGCCGGTCGACCCGTCGCTCGGCCTCGCGAAGCTCCTCGGCGCGGTCGATCCGTTCGTCGAGGTCGTCGCGTTCGTCCTCGAGGTCGTCCCGTTGGGCCTCGAGGTCGGCGAGTGCCTCCCGTTTGTCGTCTAACACGTCAACGTGGGGCGAGTCCTCGACGGGCTGGCCACATTCTGGACACTTGCCCTCCTCGAGCAGCCGTTCTCCCTCCTCGATCGCGTTCTCGACGGTCCTGATCTCGGCGGTGACGTCGCCGATCTCGTCGGTTACCTCCTCGCGCTCCGCCTCGAGCGAGTCGATCCGGTCGGCCGCATCGCCGAACGCTATCGGAGCGTCGTCGAACCGCTCGCGCGCAGTATCAATTCGGTTCTCGAGATCGTCCAGTTTCGCCTCGCGGTCCTCGATCGCCCCTTCGTCGGCTTCGATCTTTGCCTCGAGTTCGTCGGCCTGTTCGCGAGCGGCCGCGGCCTGGCTCTCGAGATCGTCGGCCTCGTCGCGAAGTCGTTCGATTTCGCCGTTGGTCTCCGTGATCGAGACGCGGACGTCCTCCAGGTCGTCTCGGAGTTCCTCGTCGCGGGCCTCGAGTTCCTCGACGCGGCTCTCGACCGCGTCGTCTTCGGCGCTATCGAGGTCCACTTCGGCCAGGCGCTCCTCGCGCTCGTCCTCGAGATCGTCTCGCTCGCGCTCGAGGTCGCGGATGTTCTTTTTCGCTTCCGCTCGATCGCGTTCGGTTTCGGAGATTTTCGACCGCAGGGCCTCGATTTCGCCCTCGAGCGTCTCGATCTCCTCGCGGGTCTCCTTGTGACGGTCGAGGACGTCTTCGGCCGTCTCGAGCGTGTTCCGGGCCTGCTCGCGCTGGGCTTCGTAGTTGTCGATCTCTTCGCTCACGTTGGCCTGGCGGGACTCGAGTCCGTTCAGCCGCTCGTGGAGGTCTTTCGACTCCTTCTGGTCGACCTGTTTACGGAGGTCGTCGACAACCTCCTGTTGGCCGTCGAGCACTGTTTTGACCCCGAGTCGGGCGTTGCTCGCCCGCTCGCGGTACTCCTCGAGGGCCCCCAACTGGAGCAGATCGTCGATCATGTCCTGACGGTCGCTCGGCGAGGCGTGGATGAGTTTGTTGACCTCGCCCTGGCGGACGTAGGCACAGTTGACGAACGCCTCGGCGTCCATCCGCAGGAGCTCGGTCACCTCCTGGCGAACGTCTCGAGCACCCTCGATCGTCTCCGTGGGCGTCTCGAGGACGCATTTCGTGGTCGTCGCTCGGTCGCCTCTGAGTTTGAGGTTGCGTTCGACGTGGTACTCCCGGTTGTCGTGGGTGAACCACAGTTCGATCTCCGCCTCTTCCTCGCCGGTCGTGATCACGTCGTCGAGGGTCCGATCGTCGAGCGCCTTCGACCCGTAGAGCGCGAAGAAGACGGCCTCGAGCAGCGTCGACTTCCCGCTGCCGTTGACGCCGTGAACGACGGTGACGCCGCGCTGGAGACCGAGGTCGGCTTCGCCGTAACACTTGAAGTTCAGCAGGCGGATTCGGTCGACTCTCATGCGAAATCACCCAGCGAAGCGGTGTCGGCGTCGGCCGGATCGTCGCTCTCGGTGTCGGGTTCGGCCGGGTCATCCTCTCCGGCGTCCGCTAAATCGTTCCCCTCGGCGTCAGCGTCAGTTGTTGCTATCGGGTCGTCGTCCGTGTCGTCCGCTTTCGTTGCCGCGTCCTCGTCTACTGTCGCCGTTTCGTCGCTCTCGGAAAGCTGATCCGCGACCGTCGTCACGTCCTCGTCCGTGGGCTCGCGTTCCGGAGCGGGCTCGAACGCGGATTCGTCTTCCTCGAGCAACTCCCGGACGCGCCGTTCGACGGTCTCGCGGACGTTCGAGTCGACCAGTTCGTCGTTGCGAACGGTTTCGTCGATGTCGAGTGCGGCGTCGCTCAGTCCCAGATCGCGTACGCGCTCGCGGACCGCGGCGTCGGGATCGGCGAAGCTCACCGTCACCTCGTCGGCCTCGTCGGGGAGGTCCCGTCGGTCGTTGACGCGAGCGATGAGCGCCCCGCGGTCGATCGCTGTCTCCTCGATCGTCGCCGGCGTGATCGGGCGGCCGTCGCCTTCGATCGTGACGATGACGACCGCGTCCTCGAGGTCGTGTTGGCGAACGCGTTCCCGGACGCGGTCGATGCCCTCGCTCTCCTCGAGTTCGGCGTCGACGAAGACGAACTCCCGGGTGGCAGTCAGGCCGCGACGGCTGATGGCGACCGACCCGGTCTGGTCGGTTTCGTCCGTCTCATCCGTCTCGAACTCCACGAGATTGTAGCCGCGATCCTCGCGTTCGCTCGCGCTCGCCCGTTCGGTCGAACCGCAGTAGGTGACCCACGTGTCGAGCACCTCGGCGGTGTCGGGTTTGTGATTGTCGCCGAGCAGGACGGCGTCGAAGTCCACCGTCGATTCGGAGAGCATCCGCTCGGTGTCCCAGTCGGCGTGCGCGAAGGGCTCGAACAGCCCGTGGCTCACGAGGGTGGCGTGGTCGGCAGCCTCGGGAACGGGGGCGAAGTCGTACTCGAGATCGTCCCGTCTGGACCGGGGAACGAAGTCCAGCCCGTAGACGGCCACGTCGTCGACCAGTTCGGGCTCGGCACCGAGTCGCGTCGCGAGCCCGAGGTCGGCGAAGAGGTCGAGCCATTGAGCGTCGCGTTTGCCCTCGTGGTTTCCGACGACGGCGAGAAAGGGAATGTCGGCGTCGGCGAGCGTTCGGAGAATTTCGACGGTTCCCTGGAGATCGACCAGTCCGGGCCGTCGATCGTGAAAGAGGTCTCCCGCATGGATGACGGCGTCGACGTCAGCGGCGACCGCGTCCTCGACGACCGCCCGAAAGGCCTCGAGGAAATCCTGTCGTCGCTCGGGCGAATTGTACTGCTGGTACCCGATGTGGGTATCGCCCGTATGCAGTATCCGTGTCATTGCCACGTTCTTCGCAAGCGCTCCCTAAAGGGGTTCCGCGACCGCCGTGAAAGTAAAATCGGAACGGTATCAGGCGCCCGAACATCGGTCTCGGACGGGTATCCGCTGTTTCATTACATTGTGCGTTCGTCCGAGAAGCGGACCCTCGGACCGATCCGATTGAAATCTACCGAGCAGTCACTCGAAGACGGAACGTGCGAGAGGAGAACAGAGGGGAAATGCAGACCAGATCTCGTACGATTAGGATTCGATATCGAGACTGTACAACCGCTTGCGGGCGTCAGAGAAGGAAAACCGCGAGTCGACTACGTGCTCCTCATCGAGACGGTTCAGCGCGTATCGGACCGTCCGCGATGGGAGCAGCGTCTCGTCGGCGATTTGCTGTTGGGTCATCGTTTCGTTGTACTCGAGGACTTTCGCGACGAGTTTCGCACTCGGTGGCAGGTCTCTGACGTCGTCCCACGTCCCTTGCTGGTCGGTCTCTTGTCGTAACGACTCTGAAGCACTCATCATCATCCCCTTCCAGATACAGGCTGATAATATTTACTGTTTCAAAAAATGTCTGTGGGTTATTACTCGTGGTCGAGTGCACCTACCCGAAGCCTCTTATGAAGCAACACCCAAAGGACGGGTGATGAGCGACACTGTGGACGACGTCGACCTCCCATACGACGAGGACGAGGCGTCCCAACAGGAGAAGATTCAGGCACTCGAGGAACGGCTGGAAATCCTCGAGGCGCAAAACGAGGAGATGCGTGACAAACTCCTCGATGCCAACGCCGAGAACAACAAGTACCAGCAGAAACTCGAGCGACTCACACACGAAAACAAGAAACTCAAACAGTCCCCGCTGTTCGTCGCCACCGTCCAGGAGATTACGGACGAAGGCGTCATCATCAAACAGCACGGGAACAATCAGGAAGCGCTGACGGAGGTCACCGACGAGCTCCGTGAGGACCTCGACCCCGACGCGCGGGTCGCCGTCAACAACTCGCTTTCTATCGTCAAATCTCTCTCGAACGAGACGGACGTCCGCGCTCGCGTGATGGAAGTCACCGAAAGTCCCGAGGTCAGCTACGAGGACATCGGCGGCCTCGAAGAGCAGATGCAAGAGGTCCGCGAGACGGTCGAGATGCCCCTCGAGAAGCCCGAAATGTTCGACGATGTCGGGATCGACCCACCGAGCGGCGTCTTGCTGTACGGTCCGCCGGGGACCGGCAAGACGATGCTCGCCAAAGCCGTCGCCAACCAGACCGACGCCACCTTCATCAAGATGGCCGGCTCGGAACTGGTCCACAAGTTTATCGGCGAGGGTGCGAAGCTCGTTCGCGACCTGTTCAAGGTCGCCCGCGAGCACGAACCCGCCGTTATCTTCATTGACGAGATCGACGCCATCGCCGCCAAGCGAACGGAGTCCAAAACCTCCGGCGACGCCGAGGTCCAGCGGACGATGATGCAGTTGCTTTCGGAGATGGACGGCTTCGAGGAGCGCGGTGAGATCCGCATCATCGCCGCGACCAACCGCTTCGACATGCTCGACCGCGCCATTCTCCGACCCGGCCGGTTCGACCGCCTCATCGAGGTGCCAAAGCCGAACGCCGAAGGCCGCGAGATCATCTTCGAGATCCACACTCGCGGAATGAACGTCGCGGACGACGTCGACTTCGCGGAACTAGCCGAAGAGGCCGAAGAGGCCTCCGGTGCCGACGTCAAGGCAGTCTGTACCGAAGCCGGGATGTTCGCGATCCGGGACGACCGAACCGAAATTCGGATGGAGGACTTCCGCAACGCCTGGGACAAGGTCCAGGCCGATTCGGACGAGACCGAGGACGTCTCGAAGACCTTCGCCTAACTCGGTTTTCCGTTTTCCCTGTTCGTTTCGCTGCAAGAGCGAACGCCAGAGCCACCATTTTGAGTTGGACCGCAACCGTCCCCGACCGAACTGCTCACCGGCAGATGCCTCGAGCGAAGCGCGCATTTCGGTATAGTAGCCACCGATCGTCACTGCACGCTCGATCGCCGGACGAGTTGGCCAGCAGTGTACGAACAAGTTCAGTTGTTACTGAGGTCATCCGAAGAAAACACCCACCGGGCCGGGATTCCTACAGCGCTGCGAAAATCAACCACGGCACGATAAACAGGGCTACTGTCAGCACGGCGAGGATCAGCAGATAGCCGATACCTGTTCCGGCCGCAGTGATCCACGACGGATGCTCGAACTCGCTGAGATCGACTGCCATACCGGTATCGTCCGGTGACTGGCGTATAAACGTACCGGAACCAGGGGCTGGAGAACGAGGGGACGAAATTGAGGAACGGACCGGAAGTTCGGGATTGAGATCCGAAACTTGGAACAGGGAACACGGAACACGGAACACAAAACTCGAAACCTGAAACCCGAAACTCGGCGATCCAGCTGAGGGTTTTCGACCCGCTCACTCGAAATCCCCGCTACTGACGTTATCGCCAGGTTTCGAGCGAAACTGCGTCTCGCTCGGAGATCGACAGCCAGACGTCGTCCCGGGCGATATCGGCGATAACGAGCTGCGGACGCCCGTCCGCCTCGTCGATCGCCGCGACGATCTCGCCGTCGTCAGCCGACCCATTCCCGACCGATTCGGTCTCGAGGGACATACTCGAACCTACATCGCACCCATGCATGAATGTTCTGGTATTCTGGCGATCGGTACCGGAGTATTTGGTGGTATCGGCTAATAAGGATTACAAACAGGCGTAAATAGCAGTATATATTGTGATGATGTATCCGAACTCACGGTCAGAACGCCGTCGCTAATCGAGTTCACTTCTGACCGACGCGACTCGAGAACGGTTTCCGGACCGTTTTTACCGAGTGACTGGCTAGGGCCACTCAATGACGAAGATCGTCGTGGTGGACAATCACGGACAGTTCACCCATCTGGAGCGCCGAGCCCTTCGCGACCTCGGCGTCGATACCGAGTTGATCGACAACGAAACATCGCCCGAAGCGGTCGACGCAGATGGCGTCGTGCTCTCCGGCGGCCCGGATATGGACCGC
Source organism: Natronorubrum halalkaliphilum (assembly GCF_009834785.1). Lineage (GTDB taxonomy): Archaea > Halobacteriota > Halobacteria > Halobacteriales > Natrialbaceae > Natronorubrum > Natronorubrum halalkaliphilum. The sequence continues at coordinate 163,345 of NZ_WUYX01000029.1, read as the reverse complement.
ATCGGCCGCTCGGCGGAGTACCTCGAGGGTGATGTTCCCGTCCTCGGGATCTGTCTGGGTATGCAACTGATCGCCGAGGAACTGGGCGGCCGCGTCGGCGGCGGTGAGTACGGCGGCTACGCCGACGTCAACGTCGAAATTGTCGACGACGAGGATCCCCTTACGGGCTCTTTGCACCCTGAAACCCGCGTCTGGGCGAGTCACGCTGACGAAGTCAAAGAGCTTCCCGACGGGTTCGAACTGACCGCACAGAGCGACGTCTGCGGCGTCGAAGCGATGAGCGATACCGACCGCGACCTCTACGGCGTCCAGTGGCATCCCGAGGTCGCTCACACCGAGGAAGGCGAAGAGATCTTCGAGAACTTTCTTGCAATCTGCGAATCGTAGACGCTTCGTCTTGGTTCGAATCGGTCAGTCGGCTGTTTTCTCTCCCTCAAATTGCCCCCGACCAGTACCGATGCATCCATATCAGAACTGAATCATCGTCCTCCGTTCGACAGCTCTCGGTCAGATATCGTCCCGCAATCGTGTACCACGGGGTGTCCTTCAGAAAACTATCAGTGACATCGATGTAAGCTAGTATCATTCCTGTCGCCAAGAGTATATGTGGGTTCGGAACCGAATCAGATAACGTAATGAAACCAGCTACGAACAGTGTTCCGATTGCGACCGTATCGTTTTCGACCGCCCACGTAACCGCCGGAGAGGTGAACTAACATGGCAACCAGCGTCCTCGTCACCGGTGCGACCGGCAATCAGGGCGGATCGGTCGTCGAACACCTGCTCGAGTCCGAAACGGAGTTCGACGTCTACGGTCTGACTCGCGACGCCTCGGGCGACCGCGCCCAGGAACTGGCCGATCAGGGCGTGACGACGGTCGAAGGGGATTTGAACGACGAGGAGTCGCTGCGACCCCACGTCGCGGAGGCTGACGCCGTCTTCACCGTCACCAACTTCTGGACGGAAGGCTACGACCAGCAAGTTCAGCAGGGCAAGAACATCGCCGACGTCGCCGCCGAAGAGGGGGTCGACCAGTTCGTCTTCAGCGGCGTCGGCAGTCACGAGCGCGACACGGGGGTGCCCCACTTCGATTCGGCCGACGAGATCGACCGGTACGCCCAGGAACTGGACCTCCCGATGACCGTCCTCCAGCCCGTGTTCTTCTTCCAGAACTTCGAGGCCTTCGCCGAGGACGTCGTCGAAGACGGCCAGATCGCGCTCCCGCTCGAGGAGGGCGTCTTCCTCCAGATGATCGACGTCGAGAACGTCGGCCGCGCCGCCGCGGTCGCGTTCGAAAATCCCGACGAGTTCGTCGGCGAGCGCGTCGAACTCGCGGGCGACGAACTCACGCTCGCGGAAACGGCCGAGGTCCTTTCCGAGGTCACCGGGCGGGACGTCGAGCCGGTTCACGTCCCCATCGAGGACGCCTACGACTCCTTCGGCGAGGAGTTTACCGTCATGTGCGAGTGGTTCAACGAGGTCGGCTACGGCGCCGATATCGACGCGCTCGAGGACCGGTTCGGCTTCGAGTTCACCGAGCTCGAGCGCTACCTCCGCGAGAACGGCTGGGAGGACAAGGAGGGGATGGCGTCGGTTCCCGGCTGGGTCAAGGCGATGCAGTGATGGGGTGCTGGAGTCTGTTCCGGCGCAACCGCGACCACCCTTCGGTTCACCGGTAAATAGTTATAACAATCCGTATCAGTCATCGACTCGATCGATCCGGAGCGGTTGGCGTTGCCCGTACGTGAGCACGCGCCAGAGCCACTCCATCGGCCCGAATCGAAAGTAGCGCAGCCAGAGGACCGACAGGGGAATCTGTATCGCCCAGATGGCCACGACGATTCCGAACGCCTCGACGCGAGTCACGTGCCCGAACAGTCCGAGTCCGTGGCCGTAGAAGATGGACGTCGCGAGCACCGTTTGCAGGATGTAGTTGCTGAAGGCGGTCCGGCCGACGGCGGTCAGCGCACGGGTCAGGACTCCATCGGGACGCCACCGGCAGTACAGCATTACCATCCCGATGTACGCGCCGGCGAGGGGGAAACTCCCCCAGTAGTTGAACTGGCGCCAGAACAACGCCGCCTCGGCTCCCCAGTCGTTGGCCTGGATGTACCAGACGCCGGTGAGAATCGCGGCGAGCCCGCTAACGGCCCCGATCACGACGAGCCTCCGGTAGAACGTCGCCGAGCGATCATTCGACAGGACGCCCCACTTGAACAGCGCCATTCCGAGCAGCATGGACCCGCTCACGCGCCAGGCGGTGTATCCGAGAAAGCCCGACGTCTGTCGCTGGAACGCGGCCGGAGCCCGATGGCTCATTTGCTCGAGCCAGCCACTGCGATACGTCTCGACCTCGGCGCGCACCGCTGATTCGGCCGGTCGCCACACGTCTGCAATCATCGCCGGGTGCGTGGTCAGCCCCGTGAAAAACTCGACGCTCGAGGGCACGGCAACCAGAAGGACGCCGAACAGCGTCAGCGTCCGCGCCGGGAGATCACGGAGGAGGACGACGCCAAACGCGCAGACGCCGTACGCAAAGAGGATATCACCATACCACAGGAGATAGGCGTGTGCGAGGCCGAACAGGACGAGCCAGCCGGAACGCCGGACGAACAAGCCGACCGCGGATCGGCCCCGCTTCGTGCCGTGACGGGTGAACAGTACGACGCCACCGCCGAACAGCATCGTAAACAGCGTGAGAAACTTCTGCTGTGCGAAGACGTGGCCGACGAACCACGCCCAGTAGTTCATCCCGGAGAAATCGCCGTATATCGTCGGATTGGACAGGGTCTCCTCGGGCATCGAGAACACCCAGATGTTGATCACCAGAATTCCGAGGATCGCGACCCCCCGAAGCGCATCGAGGCCGACGATGCGCTCCGACGGTGACTTTGGGCCGTTCTCAGGGCTCATGTCTCGTGTGCCGACTCGAACTCGCGTCCCGTCTCGCCTCGCAACTCATCGTCCATCCGGTCTGTCGTGTGGCCGCTACAAAGAGGTGAGTCCTGATTTTCGGATTCGATCTCGGTTTCGGGACGGTGCCCTCGGCTTCTGCCCGGTTCGTGGCTAGGGATCACTACAGCCCGCTGCTCGAGCGCGAAGCCGGTCGAGTACCGACGGACGACCCCGACACTCGAGAACGACGTCGACCCCGTCGTACTCGACCGTTTCCACGGTCGTCCGATCGTAAGCTCTCGAGACGACCGCCATCGCGTCGTCGCCGTTCGGCATTCGCAGCGTCGCCCGCTCCTCGGGCAGTTCGTCGCGGATCGCCGCCCGAAGCGTCCCGAGGTTCGCTCCCTCGAGGACGCTTACTGGGATCGGTTCGGCTGCCGGTTCGGGGAGCTCCGCCGTCGCAATCTCGCGACGGCGCGCTCGGTCGGCCGTCGAGAGCCGGTCGACCTTGTTCAGCGCCGCCACGATCCGATCATCGTCGACGTCCTGTGCCGCGAGGACCTCGAGCGACGTCTCGAGCCGCTCGCGAAACCGCGCGGGCGGATCGCTCGCGTCGACGACGAGCACGACGACGTCCGAGGCGGCGGCCTCCGACAGCGTCGAACTGAACGACTCGACGAGATCGTGGGGTAGGTCGTCGACGAACCCGACCGTGTCCGTGGCGAGGGTCGGTCGCCCGTCGATCGTCGCTCGTCGAGTCGTCGTCTCGAGGGTTTCGAACAGCCGATCCGCGACTGTTGCAGTGGCGTTCTTGTTCGATCCCTCCGCCGGTTCGCTTTCGGCGGCTTCCGACTGCTCGAGTGAGAGTTCGTCGGCGAGCCGGTGCAACAGCGTCGATTTTCCGGCGTTCGTGTAGCCCGCGATGGTAACGAGATCGAACCCCTCCTCGCGGCGACGCTCGCGGAACTGGTCGGCCGGCTCCGGCAGGTCCGCGAGTTTGCGCTCGAGGCGGTCGATGCGGTCGCGAACGTCGTAGACGGGCGACCCTTTTTCCGTTTGTTTGTTGAGCGCCCCCTCGTCCGCGGACTCGATCAGCCGCGGCAGGTCGTATCGAAGCTGTGCCAGTTCGACCTGTAGCTGTGCGCGCCGGGTGCCGGCCTGGGCCTCGAAAATGTCGAGCACGAGCCGGTATCGGTCGAGAACGATCGTTTCGTCGGGAAGCCTGGACTCGAGTGCGCGGTGCTGACTCGGCGTGAGTTCGCCGTCGACGACGACGCGCCGCGCGTCGCGGGTCGCGACGATTTCCGCGAGTTCGCGGACTTTGCCGCGGCCGAAGTACGTGCCAGCGTCTTCGGATTCGGCCTGCGTTAGGTCGGCGACGACGTCGTCGCCGGCCGCGCGGACGAGCGCCCGGATTTCGTCGGTTTCGATGGGGGTGGTCGTCGATCGCTTCGCAACGACTGTGCGTCGGTTGGTTCGTGACATTGGGGTGGTGGCTGTGTTGCTCTCATATCTGTTGAAGCCGATACTGGGCCTGACTCGCAGAGTTGCGGAGCCAGGGCTACGGAGTGAACACGAACCGGATACTCGCGTCGCGACTGGTCACACCGCGCCAGTACGACGGGAAGACACCCGGTTCAGTAGAAGGAACTGGTCTCCATCGGTCTCGAATCGAGACTCGAGGCCCGGACACAAAGGAGTTGTGGATAGTACAACGGCCTGAACTGTCTGGACTCGCGATCCAGTACAAACGCGGATCGTGTCACACCCGTCGACCAGTGCTCAGCGCTCGGCGACGGCTACGCCGCTATCGAGAAGTGAGAAGCGGAAACGAAACCGTTGGCCTACGGCCTACGCCTCGAACAGTTCATCGACGGCTTCCCGCGCAGCGAGCGCGGCGTCGTCAGCGACCTGTTCGGGGTCCGGGTCGTCCTCGCTGTCGATGTCGGGTGCGTTGAGATAGACGTCGACCTCGAGGGTTCCGTCCTCGAAGGTGACGGTGACGTCACAGTCGCGCACGTCCGACTGTTTGTACCGCGCGAAGATCAGGCCTTCCGCGGCATCCGATGCCGTCTGGACGACTTCGTCGTCCGTCGGCTCGCCAGTTGCCATTTATGCGCCGCCTGCGCCTGGGCCGCCTGGGCCGGCTGGACCGCCCATACCGCCGCCTGCACCGCCGAGCATCTCTTCGAGTTCGCCCTGCAGATCCTCGAACTGCTCCTGAACGCGGTCTTCCTGCTTCTCGAGGGTCTCGAGACGAATCTCGAGGGAGTCGACCTTGTCCTCGAGTTCCTCTTCGGCCCGGTCGTATTCGGTTTCGACGAGGAGTTCGCCGACCTTCCGGTACATGCCGGTGCCGGAGTCGATGTTCTCGAGTTCGTCGAGGGCGTTTTCGGCTTCGGTAAGGCTCGACTCGGCTTCCTGTTTCTGGACGGCGACCTGCTGTGCGGTCTCCTGAAGGTCCTGAAGCTGTTCGATTTTCTCTTGTGCTTCCGGCGGCAAATTACCTTGCATATCTCGACTCTCGCCCTCCGGACTGATAAAGCCAAGCTTTGACTTCCATCAGCGGGTACCGATGCGCTCATCCGTCAGGTTGCTGTGCTCGTGCGGTTCTGATGGTGTCACCCGTCGAATCGCGTTCGAAGTGGTCCGGTCCCAGCGCAGTCAGCCCCCACAGCTATCCGCCGTGACAGTGTGGGACGCGTGATGCAACGGCGCGAAGCGATCGCCGCTGGTAGCTGTCTGGCGGCAGCGCTCGCTTCGGGCTGCCTCGAGACACTTCGCCGAGAGGACGCCTGGCGCGAACTCGTCGCCGATCCCCCCGAGGGGATCTACGTCCCGCCACACGCGGACGGGATGGTGACCTACGGAACCGCGACCGCGGCGGGCCGAAAGATTTCGCTCATGGCGACCCGGCCGCACTCGTTCTGGCCGGTCACCGACGCCGAGCGAAGCCGGGCCGACGTCCGCTCGCGACACGCGGTCCACCTGATGGTAGACGTTCGGGATTCCGAGGCGGGCGCGATCGTTCCCGCACCGGTGACCACGAGCATCCGGCGCGGGGGGACGGCTGAAGCGAGCGACGGACGTAACGGCGCGGCCGACCGCGATCCGATCGATCGACGAAGTCTCTGGCCGATGCTCTCCCAGCGCATGGGTCCACACTACGGCGACAACGTGGCGCTCGACGGCGACGGCACCTACACGGCGACGGTTCAGGTCGGGCCGACGAACGCCGACGTAATCGGCCCGCTTTCCGACGAACTCGAACGGTCGACGAGCGTCGACGACGCCCTCGAATTCGAGTTCGAGTTCGAGTACGAGGCCGCCGAAATCGACGCCATCGAGCGCCGATTGATCGACGAAGACGAGGGTCGCGGCGAGCCCGGTGCGCTCGAGCCGATGAGGGATCACGCCGGTGGCGATCACGGCCACGACCACGAACCAAGCGATGAGCAGCAACAGGACGATTCCGACGGTGAGAGCGACGCTGATCGTGACGAACACGCTGCGTCCCCGTTCGGCTTCGACGACGCGACTCGAGTCGGATCCGAGACGAGCGACGATATCACCTACATCGCTGCGGTAGTCGAAGACGAGGATCGAACCGACGCGGATACCGCCGCGCTCGCGGTAACGGCGCGAACGGCGTACAACCAGTACACGCTTCCGTTCGCGTCTTTGATCATCGAACTCTCGCAAAACGGCGATCGACTTGCCAGCGGGCCGCTCCGGGAGACGATCGATTCTCGGACCGGCCACCACTACAGAACGCGCGTCGATCCCGTAGCCCTCGTGCGCGCGGACGAACTCGCGATCGGCCTCGAGACGACGCCACAGGTGGCGCGTCACGAAGGGTACGAAACTGCGTTTTTCCAGCCCGATTCGGTGACGCTCCCGATGCCGCTCGCGTTCGAGTGAGCGTCGCGAGGGCGGGTCAGGCAACCGTGTGGCCGTCAGCTCTCCGGAGGATCCACAGACCGAGTACGAGTATGAGGACGCTCACGACGAGCCAGTGCGGGTTCCACGCCTCGGTCCCGTGGACGACGTTGTGTAGATCGAGCACGTAGTGACTGACGACGCCGTCGACGACGTTGAACACGCCCATACCGACGACGATCGAACCGACGAGGTACGTCGTCGAGAACCGCCAGTCCGTTCCGTTGACGATTCGCCAGAGGAGTCCGAAGCCGACACCCATCACCGTGAGCATAGCGAGCAGAAACAGTCCGTCGAACATGACGTTCGTCCGATAGCCGTCGAGGCTGTACGGATCGTAGAACCCCGAGAGCAGGTGATGCGTCTGGAGAATCAGGTGGAAAATCACGGTATCGATGACCGCGCCGAACCCGAAGCCGATCGTTCCACCGGAGAGCAACAGCCGACGTCGCAGGCTGGCAGTTGACGCCATACGGCATCGACCACGACGGCGAGTAAAAATCGGAAACCTGCGACTGCGACACAGCGGACCGCTTTCGATCGCCCGCCCTCGAGTTCACGTTCGCGATCGCGGCTGTGACCGGTGACTGGTGACCGACGATCAGTTGGACTCGAGTGCCGTCTCGGCGATCAGTTGGCTTCGAATGCTGCCTCGCCGATATCCGCCGTTCGTTCGGCGACATCGACGAGGGTGAACCAGGTGTTGAGCGCGGCTCGCAGGGCGATGACGTCTGCGGCGACGATCTCGATACGGACCGTCGATTCTCCGCTCTCGTCGGCGGTCTCGATCGTCGTCTGCGAACGAGCGTCGTCGATTTCGCCGATTTCGCGGCTGACGCTCTCGGCGACGAGTCGCGCGCGAGACGGCGTCTCGTACTCGAACTCGAGCGTTGCGTCGTGAGAAAACACGGTCGGCCGTTACTGAACGCCGACTTCTTTGACGTCGCGGCTGCGCTCTTTCAGGAGCACGCGGTGGCCGCAATAGGGACAGCGGACGCCGCCGTATTCGTCGATCTGGACGTCGCGTTTACAGCGGGAGCATTTGTAACTCATACTGAATCAGTGTCGTGTCGTTATTCGTCGTCTTCGGCGAGTGCGGCGCGGATCGAGCGCTTGACGGTTCGGCCGGCGGGCGTCTCCGGACGGTAGGCACCGCCGGTGAAGACCTCACCGGTTTCTTCGTTCTTCCAGATGCCGGTTCCGATGCGCGTGACATCGTCGCCGTCGACCTGGGAGTTTTGCATATCGTCTTCAATATCACTGACGCGACGTCGAGCAACGCGACCGTAGCGTGCGCCAAAGCGGCCTGCGCTACCGACGATTCCGTTATCGGCCATAGTAAGGCTAGGTATCGCCAGCGGATTCTTAAACCTGTTGAGTTACGGCGGGTGTCGAAGGGGGCGTTCCCCGTGCCCATACGGACCGGTGTAGTTCGTTACCGGTGGTCGTTTCCCCGTTTAAGTGATCACCGGTAACACGCTACAACGATCCGTATCACTCGTCGGCCGTCTGCTTTGCAACCGGTCCCGTGAGTAGCTCTCGAAAGACCAACGCGAGGGCGGCGAGGTAACCGACGGGAGCCAGCGGGGCAGCCAGCAGTCCCGTACCGATACCCGTCGCCGCGATGGCCGTTCGGAGCACGAGCCCGCTGAACGCGAGCAACGGAATCGCAGCCAGGACGGCATCGGGTCGCTCGAGCATGGCTAATTATATCTCATTACCTCCGGCCGGATAAGGGGCTGAGAACCAGCAGGCAGTGTCACTTCCATCGGGTACTAACACTGTTTTCCCGATGGCAATCCGCGTCGGCGTCGAAACGCCGGTCACCACCGAACTCACCGAAACTCGGCGTCGGCCAGCACGTCGTTCAGATCGTCCCGAATCCGCTCGCCCATCTCTCGGTCTCGAGCGGTCGTCACGACGCGGTTCTCCTGGACGCTCGAGCCGTCTCGGATGAGCATCCGAACGTTGCCGCCGTCGTCGGCGCGAGTGACCTTCGCTCGAAGCCCCGACTGGGACCCTTTCCCGCCGGCGTCGATGGGGCCCGGAATGACCTTCTTTACGTGGGGATGGTCCGCGACGGTGTGGATCGCTCGCATTCCCGTGCGGCCGCCGATGAGCGTGGTATGACTGCCGCCGATCTTCTCCGCCGGGGGCGTCTCGACGACGTCGAGTGCGCGTTTCCCGCGGCGCTCGAGGACCGCCTCGACGGGATCGGTGTCGTCGACGCGGTAGAACGGGTGGTGAATGTCCTCTCGAACGGCTCGGATCACCGGCCGTTCTCCGCCCGCGTAGACCTCTTCGGGCCGTTTTCGTCGGATCTCGTCGCCGATCAGCCCCGCGAAGTTCCGCAGTTCGACGACCTCGTTCTCACCGTCTTCGGGCGTCGTGGTGATGATCGTCTCACCCAGTACCGGATCGTCACGTTCGGTCGCCGTCGCCGTGTCCTCGTCGCCGTCTCCTGCAAGCATCGTCAGCGTCGCTCGCTCGCGCTCGGCCTCGAGGACGATCGCCGCGGTGTTTGCCTCCCGGCAGACCAGACAGTAGTCACCGGGTTTCTCGAGCGGCGATGCACAGTGGCGACACTCCATAGCGATAGTTCGCGACGCGAGTGTAAAATGGGCGTGTTTTCGGTCGAGCGCATCGGGATCGAACGCCGTCTATCCGCCCGTCCGCCGTTCGCACGTCCCCTATAGAATCTCCTCGAGGATGTTCCGAACCGGCTCCGTCTCCACGACGTCGTAGGGGACCGTCATCGGCGAGACCGAAACCGTCCCCTCGAGCAGGGCGTGTCGATCCGTATCCTCGGGGTCGGGAATATCTCGATTCGCCATCTGCTGCCAGAGCCGGTTTGTCAGCTGGAACTGGCCGTTCTCGAAGGTGGCGTCCATCTCGTAGACCTCGGTCGGACGGGTCAGCTCGAACCCGTTCGGCTCCAGGTCGGGCCGCGGAACGTTGACGTTCAGGTAGTCGACGCGATCGAACAGGCCCGTTCCGGGGACGCCGGTCGCGAGCGTTGCGGCGATCTCGCCGGCCCGCTCGAACTGTGCGGGTTCGAGGTCGCCCTCGAGGCCGAGCGTGTCCATCGAGATGGCGATCGACGGCGTGTCGAGGAACGCGGCCTCCATGGCGGCGCTGACGGTTCCGGAACGCGAGAAGACGTAGGCACCGAGGTTCGCCCCTTCGTTACAGCCCGAGATGACGAGGTCGGGTTCCGGGTCGAGGGCGTTGACCCCGACGATGGCACAGTCACAGGGGGTTCCGTCGACGGCGTAGCCGATCTCGTGGTCGACGTGGGGCACGGGCGAGGTGAACATGCCGTCGGCCATGCTCGTCGACAGTCCGTCGTCGGTATCGGAACTGGTCCGGCCGTACGACAACGACCGGCCGACCGCGCTCTGATTGCGGTCGGGTGCGATCACGGTGACGGAGGCGACCGCGGACAGCGCGTCGTACAGCGCCCGAATGCCCGGGGCGTCGATCCCGTCGTCGTTCGTCAGCAGGATCTCCGGTTGGTCGTCCATACCGGTCCCGTTGGGGATCGGGCTGGATACGAGTATCTATTCCGCGTCTCGATTCGATACCAACCTCACTGCCCGCTCACGCTCGAGTCCACCACGGGAGGAATCGCGCGATCCGAGCCAGCAACGACGGCTTCTCGCAGCGAACGCGGAGGGTGGTCCCCCCGGCCTCGAAGGTCACGTCGGTCGCGGACACCGCCTCGCCGTCGGGCAACCGAATCGTCTGCTCGGCGGCGGGAACCGTGCCGCCGCTGCTAGCACCGAACAGCGTCCGCGGCCGGCCCGTCGGTGCCGATACCGGGCCGCTGTACTCGAGCACGTACACCGAGACCCCGTCGTCGGTCGTTTTCTGCCAGTCGACCAACTCCGTGTCCTCGTCCGCGCCGATCATCATCGATCACGAGCGGGCCGCTCGGGTTCGTGCGTCGTCGGATGCGGTTCCATCGCTACCGCTTGCTACTCGAGAGATCGCCTAAAACCGTTTCATACGCCTGTCTTATCCGAGGTGGACCGGATCGACCTTCAGATACTCCCGCAGGACGACCGTCGCGTACGACCCCTTCGGAAGCGCGAACTCGAGCGTCAGCGGATCGGTCCCGTACTCGAGGGCCGTTCGAACGAGAATCGCTCGCCGAGTCCCGGTCGAGTGGAATTCACCCGGGAGATCGAAATCCGCGCGCTCGAGGCCGAGATCGTCGAGCACGGCGCGTTCGATGTCGCCCTGTTCGCCGTCGGCGAGTTCCGTCTCCGTCCCCACGAGCGGGGCGGTGACGAACGCCCGGCCGCGCTCGCAGTGGCGTGTTACCGACCGCACGCGGCGTTCGTCCACGCGCTGGAGCCGGTCCGTGTCGGGTAGCTCGAGGCCTTCGGGGGCGTCGGTATCGGCGAAACAGGCTACGTCGCCCTCGACCGGCTCGTCGAACGGGAGCCCGCGCTCGAGACGTTCGGAGAGCATCAGGTTGAACGCGTATGACTGGGCGGCGTGGACGAACAGCCGCTGGAGGTTCGACGGAACCCGCTCGAGGGCGGCCCTGAAGTCCTCGGGACCCGGATCGCCGTCGCACTCGACGACGCCGTGGAGCATCGAGCGCTCGTAGCGCAGCCGGTTCGGGAACCGCTCGAGGGCCGCCTGCCAGTCTCTGGTCTCCTCGACGAAGGCGCGGGCCTCCTGGGTACCTTCGGGTTCGGCGTCCGTCGGGTTGCCGAGGTAGGCCATCACCGCGGCCTCCCAGTCGCCGCGGGCAATTTCGAGGCCGACCTTGTGCGTCACCGGCCGACGGCTGCCAAAGCGCTGCTGGCCGAAGAAGTTGGGGACGCCGATCGAAGTGATGGTCTCATCCGTGTCGCCGGTACCGGCGTCATCGAGCCCGCCGAAGGCGTGTAGTTCGTCCGTGATCGCCGCCGCGTTGGCCGCTCGCTCGGGCTCGCTGACCACGAGTTCGAACGCGTTGCCGGCCAGATCCCCGAACTCGAGGGAGCGCCCCGCGCGGCCGAGGACCTCGAGTTCGGCTCCATCGACGTCCGGCAGATCGTCTGGATCCGCGCCGTAGACCGAGAACAGTTGCGTGGTGACGGCGTACTTGTCCTTCGTGCCGGCCCAGTTGACCCGCTCTCGAGACATCTCGAGTGCGTTCGAGAGTCGCGAGGCGAAGTCGTTCGTATCCCAGCCGGAAAGCGTCGCTCGAAAGACGAGGTGGGGATACGCGTCCAGACTCGCGTCGACTGGCTCGGTCCCGAAGCGCTCGAGTTCGCGAACCCGAAAGTGCTCGTCGTCCTCGCGGAGGTGGCCGCCGACGCCGTCGGCGTCGCTGACGTAGTAGTCCATGCCGACGGCCTGCTCTGTGGGATGTGCCGGGCGCATGCTGAGTAGCGACGTTTCGGTGGCCGGGAATAAATCGGTTCGTTCTCGAGGGTGGAGCCGCCGGCCCTCGAGCAGAAGTGGCAAGCAGTCGCATGTATAGCCTTTATGGTGATTCCGGACGTCTGTCCAGTCGGACAGCACTATGTGTGCGACCTTTACGAACGACGACGAGGGTAAGCGCGTCGTCAACGAAAACGGCGAGACGGTCGGCCTCGTCGAACACGTCGAAGCGGGGAGCGTCCACGTCGATCCCGACCCGGGGATCACGGACAGTATCAAATCGAAACTGGGCTGGGGCGATGCCGACGAGGAGACCTACGCGCTCAATACCGACAACGTCGAGGCAATCACGGACGACGAGATCAGACTTCGCCGGCTCTAATCGGCGGAGTCCCCGTTCGTCTCGATGCTATCCACCCGTCCACTACGATGAATCATCGCGGCCGTTCTCCGCGGAGGCGGCCGCGGATCGACGCCGGCCGGTGGGCGTATGCAGGCTGTTTCGGTTTGTCCGCCGAGGCAGAACAGTAACCCATGACATTCCAGCTGCCGACCACGTGTCCGATCTGTCAGGAGACGTTGGCCCCCGATCGTAGCCTCGACAATCATCTGGTCGGGAGTCACACGCACCACGAGATCAGAAACCACACGCACCGCGAGACCGCGAGCAACGCCGTCTCCACGCAGTCCCTCGACGACTGACCGCTCTCCGCTCGCAACCTGCGCTCCTCCTTCGCTCCGATCCGTGTTACGTGTTCGACCTCAAGTCCCCGTTCTCGAGTCTCAACTGTGCGCTCGAGCGGCGTACGGCTCGGACCGAAAACAGCGGCGGATTGGTGTGGTCCGTCGGGAGCAGCGACGAGCCGTCGATCAGTCGCGAATTTGTTCCTCGTGGAGGACTTCCTGTTCACGGAAGAGAACGACGACGAACTCCGAATCGGCATCGAGTTCGACGGTTCGGCCCCCTTCTCGACGGCGCCGTCGTCGTCCCACACTATCGGCTCGGTCCGAGCGGGAATAATTGGCGAGGTCGTTGTCTCGGTCGTCTTCGTCGGCGCGGCGCTTTTACTCGGATGAACGATCGTCGTCTCGGTCATCTTCGCCGGCCTCGCTGCTCAGGTCGGCATCGACGCGCAGTTCCGAATCGGTCACCGTCACGACGTTCTCGCTCGGGATCTCGAGGTCGTCCTCGCCGGCGCTGCCGCGGCCGAGGCTTTGGATCCACGCGTTGGTCAGACTCGGTTCGGGGTCGACGTACGCGACCTGTTCGAGAGGGTCGATTTCGGTAACGATCCCGATCTGTTCGCCGCGGACGTCCATCAGAAACTTCCCTTCGTCAGTCTTGGACAGAACAGTCATTGTATTATGCTGTAACGTTACGGAGGCAAATAGCTGTTTTCGATACTGTCACGGTCCGAGTGCGTCGACCGACCGCGGATTTCGCCCCGTCCAGCCTCAGAACAGCGACAGTTCGCCGGTCACGCTATCGACTCGGTCGTCAGCCGCCGGGCCGACGGCCAGCGTGGTGACGGTCCCGGGTTCGAGTTGGGTGTGGCCGGCGTCCCTGACGACCGCGTTCGGAATCCCTTCGCTGTCGGCGATGGCTGACAGTTCGTGCAGTTGGCGTTCGCTCTCGCCTTTCAGGACGACCTTCTTCTGGCCGCCTTGCTTCCACTGGCTGCGGAGCTGGTCGTCGGCTTTCTCGTAGGCCGACAGCGATGCGTGAGCGACCTGTGCGGCGAGTTTTCCCTGTCCCATGCCGATGTCAGTGCGGGCGACGATGGCCTGTTTCATGTCCGATCGGAGAACGTCGTCCCCTATAGCCGCAGCGAAACCGACAGCGCGGACCAGAATTGTTTTACTACCGTGGTTTAGAGTCCGTAATATGGTGCGAACGCCCCTCGTCGCTCCCGGAGCGTACTTCGCTCGAGCGGACGCGTTCCCGCTCCAGTTGGCCGTCGGCCTCGCGGTCGTCCACTGGCTTGGTTCCCTCGCCGTCAGTCTGTTCTGGCAGGCGACCGGCGAGATAGCGCTCGATCCGCTGACGCTCTACGCCCTCCTGCAGGCGCTCGAGGCGACCCTGCTCTACTGGGTGGTCCCGGCGCTCGTCCTCTACGGAGTCGGGTTCGCCGTCGATGCCGAGGGTGAACCGTCCGAGATGCTAGCGCTCGCGGCGTGGGGGCTCGTTCCCCTCCTGGCCGGCGAACTCGTTTCGAACCTGTTCCTCTACGGACTCACGGCGCTCGAGGTCGATCCGGCTGCCGTACCGGTCGAGCCCGAGGTCTGGCTGTTCGTCCCCCTGATACTGGCCGCCTGCGGCTGGGCTGCGTTCGTCTGGCGCGGCGGCCTCCGGAGTGGGTTCGGCCTCGATCGATCGACCGCGACGGCGACCGCGCTGTCCGCGGCCGGGGTGTGTGCGGGGCTGTTGCTCCTGCCGATTGCGTTTGCGTAGCAAGAATCCGATAGCTCCGGCGACCGTGTCGGGAATCAGCGCACAATCTCGCCTTCGAGCCCGAGTTGCCGTTCCGTTCGCCGCGCCTCAGGCCCGGACTCGACGAGCATCGGTTCGGAGATCGATTCCGTAAAGCGATCGGGATCCGGATCGACGCGTTCCACAACCGCCGAGAAGGCCGATCCGCGTCGGCCCGCCGCGGAGACGATGCCGCCGTACTTTCGCTCTCCGAACGGCGTCTCCTCCGGGTCGGGAAACTCCTCGCGAATCATCGCCGCACCCTCCCTGAGGTAGTCCGCTGCCCGTTGCTGTGTGTACTGGCTCTCCTCGTAGTAGGTCCGCGCGTACTCGTCGGGCAACTCCTCCGAAGAGTGTTCCGGCGATTCGTAGTAGATCGCCTCGGGTGCGGTGAACCCGCTGGCGAAGCGAATGTTCAGCGTGAAACTGTCCGGGTAGCGGACGAGCAGCGGCGTGTACACCATCTCGGTCACGGTAGGCCACTGCTGGATCCGCCAACTGCTCTCGAGGAAGTAGGCGGTGACCGCCCCGACCGAGTCGTCGCGTTCGCTCCGGAAGTACGCCGTCGCGACCTCCTCGTACTCTTCGCCCGCGATCTGGCGCAGTCGGCGCTCGAGGCTCTCGGCGGCGTGATCGATGCCCGCTTCGTAGGCGGCGAGCAACGGAACGTCCGGATCGGCGAGCAGATCGGCTTTCCGCTCTTGGGCGTCCGCGATGGTTGCCATGTTTTCATGAAAGAACCGTTCGGCGTTCTCGTCGGGAAGCGGTATCCGGACTGCTCGCTGATGCAGGATTCCCACATCACCGTTGAAACGGTCGTGCGCTTCCTCCATGCGAGCCTTTCGGAAGACGACGTACTAATCGATTCTGGCCCCCGAGAGATCGATGACTCGGCGCGGAGTCGGCCGCGGTCGTCGCTCCGTTCCGCTCCCGATGTGGCCGGTGAGTTCCGGGTGATTTATACTGCCGGACAGAACGATTCGAAAACCGGTTGCGCTACTGCGGCCGTCCTCGGGGATGACGGCCGCGAATTCGCGACCGACTTCTCAGTGACTTCTGTCCGACAGTATTAGGACCCCGTGGCTCGCTCGTACTCGATATGATCCTCTCCGACGCGGACATCCTGCGACGTCTCGAGGACGGCGACCTCGTCGTCGACCCCCTCGACGATCCCGAACTGCAAATTCAGCCCGCAAGCGTCGACCTTCGCCTGGGACGGGAGTTCCTCGAGTTCCAGCGAACGAACATCCCCTGTATCCATCCAAACTCCGAACAGGAGGTCGACGACTACGTCACCGAAACGGTCGTCGACGCCGACGACGACTTCATCCTCCACCCGGGCGACTTCGTGCTGGGGACCACCCACGAGCGCGTCGAGATCCCGGCCGATCTGATCGCGCACGTGGAGGGGCGCTCCTCCCTGGGACGTCTCGCCGTGGTCGTCCATGCCACCGCCGGGCTCTGCGATCCCGGCTATCGCGGCCAGATCACGCTCGAGCTCTCGAACCTCGGCTCCGCACCCGTCGCGCTCACGCCGGGAATGCGGATCTCGCAGTTGACGTTTACCGAACTGAAGACCGCGGCGGAGCGGCCTTACGGCAGCGATCGCGGTTCGAAATACCAGGACCAGGCCGGCCCCCAGGCCTCGCGCATCCAGAGCGACGACGAGTTCGGCGGCAACCAACTCGAGCGCGATTGAATCGAGACTCTTCGGTCGTCTTATCGATGATCGACACAGCCCCCGATGCCCGATGCAATCCGCGGACGATCGGTGCAGCCGGCGATGGGTTCCACTTCCACCCGTTGACGGCAGTGAACGCGCTGCTATCGTGACACCGAGGGATACCTCGTCCTCCCCAACCGATCCGCTCACTCGCTCATCCCTCGCGACGGTCGAAAGCGCGCCGTCGGGGTGCTCTCCCCCGTTCACTTTCGTCTCCGTTCGTCCGCTTGCGAGATGCGAGAACGCGAGAACACCCGTCAAATCCGTCTCTGAGACCCACAAGTTATTTCGACGGCCGTCCTAACTACCGGTAATGCAATTCGTCGAAGAACTCGTCGTCGACGAGTTCCTGCCAACGGTTCGGTCGCAACTCGCCGCCGAACTCCGGGAGCGGGGACTCACCCAGAGCGAAGTCGCCGATGTCCTCGGAATCAGCCAGAGCGCCGTCTCGAAGTACGCCCATGGCGACGTCGCGACGAACGATCGAATCGCCGACGACGAACGCGTCGAGGCGCTCGTCGCCGAACTCGCCGACGGGCTGGCCTCCGGCGACGTCACGCCCGTCCAGGCGCTGATCGAAATCGAGGTCTTGATCCGCGACCTCGAGACCGGCGGGGATCTGCTGGCACAGCTCCACGAGGAGGCGGTGCCCGAACTCGCCGATCACGGCTCGAGCTTCCGCGTTCACGACCCCGAGAGCGACCTGCGGACCAGCGAGCGGGTGCTCTCCTCGCTCCGGCGGGGGCTTCGGCTCCTCGAGAACGCCAGCGGCTTTGCGGGTCTGATCCCGGCGGTCGGCTCGAATCTGGTTGCCTGCACGCCCGACGCGGAGGGCGTCGACGACGTCGCCGGCGTTCCCGGCCGGATCTTCGACGTCAAAGGCAAGGCGACGGTGCCGTCCGATCCCGAGTTCGGCGTCTCCGAGCACGTGGCGTCGGTACTCCTCGCCGCACGCGACCACGGCGCGGACGCGTCGGCGGCGATCAACATCAGATATGACTCCGAACTGATCGCCCGACTGACCGAAAGCGGCCACGCAACGGCCGAGTTCGACGAAACCGACGATATCGCCTCGAGCATCGGGGCCGCGATCGAGGACAACCCCGAGGCGACGGTCCTCTACCAGACCGGCGGGATGGGAATCGAGCCGCTGATCTACGTTCTGGGCCCGGACGCGGAATCGATCGCCGACACGATCCGCGCCCTCATCTGAAATGGGGGGAGTTCGGTCGAAACTGCAAGCGCGCGTGGAGCCGGAGGACGCACGGGCCTTTTACGGCCGCTGGGCTCGCCTCTACGACGTCATCGCGCGTCGAACGCCCGGCGTTCCGGCACTGCGCGAGCGGGCGGCCGCCGCCTGTCGGCTCGAGCCCGGCGACACCGTCGTGGAGATGGGCTGTGGTACGGGGGCGAATCTGCCGTACCTGCGCGAACGGGTCGGTCCCGAGGGGACCGTTATCGGGATCGACTTCACGGGTCCGGTCCTCGAGCGAGCGCGCGAGTTGACGGCCGAGTACGACAACGTCCACGTCGTTCGAGGTGACGCGACGCAGCCGCCGCTGGGCGGGCTCGAGGGCGACGGTGACCACGGCGACGAGGGCCCGCTGGACGGCGAGACGACCGTCGACGCCCTCCTCGCGACGTTCGTCGTCGGTATGCTCGAGGATCCCGCGGGAGCGGTCGACGACTGGTGTGATCTCGTCGGCCCCGGCGGCCACGTCGTCCTCGCGAACGCCGCTCGGAGCGACGAGTGGTACGCGCCACCGGTCAACGCCGTTTTCCGGGCGATCGTCGTCCTCTCGACGCCGCCCACGACGAAACTCCGCTACGAGAACGCGCCGCATCTGCGACTGGACGAGAAGATCGACACCGCACACGGCCGTCTGTACGAGCGCTCAGCGGCCGTCGCGGACGAGACGCACGTCTTCGGCGTCGTGCGGTTGACCGGCGGCCGACTCGAGTAACGAGCGTCGCAGACGGCCTCTCTCGGAGATGCGGGGTGTGAACTGTCGGAAAACTAGGCCGTGGCGCTCGGCTCCTCGAAGGATTCGATCGGCTCGCGGATCTCGTCGGGGAACGGCGAGGGTCGCTTCGTCTCGGGGTCGATGTGAACCATCGTCGTCTCGGCCGTCGCGGCGACCTCGCCGTCGACGTGGATCTCGTACTCCATGGTGCAACTCGAGTCGCCGAGTCGGGAGACCCACAGGACGACTTCGGGCTCGTCGCCCTTGACAATCGGTCGCTCGTAGTCGATTTCGAGGTTCGCGATAACGAAGGAGATGTTTTCGGCGGCGATGCCGACGACCGCCTCGAGGTAGTCGGTGCGGGCCGCCTCGAAGTAGCTCGCGTAGACGGCGTGGTTGACGTGGTTCAGCGGGTCGAGATCGCGATACCGAACGGAGATATCGACGGTGAAGGGATCGGTCATCGTACGTTGTCGGAAACGGCTGAGCGAAAAGAGGGCTCCGGTTCCGGCGACTGTCGGTGTGTCCTCGTTTTGACTGCTCGTACAGTCGACTTCGGCGATTACGAGTTCGACTTCGACTCTGACTCCGACACGGACCTCTCGTACAACCGCGCGTGGGTCGTACAGAACTGGGGCTCGCGCAACTGAGCATCGATCAAGTCCTCGTGATAGTGGGCGTTGTACAGCCGACACATCTCCCGGTCGCAGAAGGCCTCGCCGGTCTCGAGGTAGTCGACGGTCTGCAGGACGTACCCCTTCAGCGCGTCGGTCGTCCGCGGATCGTCCTCGATCAGGAACTCGCCGTCGACCTGGTTCTCGAGGACCTCTCGCGGCGGCGTATCGCCCGACAGCAGGGCGTGGCGCTGCTGTTCCTTGTAGTAGGCCTCGGGCTTGGCGGGGGCCTCGTAGAGCCCCGGCACGGAGACCAGCGCGGGCTGACCCAGGACGCTCACTCGCTTGTGCCAGCGGCCGTCGTGATCGCCCCAGGTGCCGATCGCCCGATCGAGAATCGGCACGTGAAGCGTCTCGAGATCGCGTTCATCTTCCGGCAGCGCGCTGTTGAGCGCTCGCTGGATCTGCACGCCGTCGTAGAGCACGCCACCCTCGCGTTCGGGCTGTGCGAGGGCGCGTTCCTCGTACCGGATCGTCCCGAGCATCGTGTTGCCGGTGTCGCGCTCGTAGGGCGACGGGACCCGCGCTTGGGCGAACCGCTCGGCGAGCACTTCGGTCCGGTGTACGTCGAGAAAACGGTCGCGAACCGCGACAGCGGCGTCGATTCGGGGCTCGAGCCAGTCGCCGATCGCGTCGACGTCGGCGACGGTCGTGGGGGCGCGGTACAGAATCACTCGATCGACCATGCTACAACCTAGTCGTACCACTCGGTGAAACGCTTGCGGTCGCGTCCCGACCGACCGATGTAAGTGCTTCATCGCCGGGGGCTTCAGCCGAGGTGATCCCGTTATCCGTCCAGAAATTCGGGCCCCTCGACGGGCTCGGTTTCGGCCTCACGCCAGGAGTGGGCGGGTTCCCAGCCCAGTTCAGCCCGCGCTTTCGCCGTCGAGAACGCCGATTCGTCGCCCTCGAGGTCGCACGCGTCGGGCAGGTCGCCGAAAACGGATTCGATCACGTCGGCGGTCGGCCGGTCGAGGTAGTTGTCGGCGGCCATCGCGTGATACGCTTCGTGGCCGTCGATGTCGGCCTCGAGCGCGGCCTCGACGATCGAGACGACGTCGCGAACGTCGACGTACGACCAGAAGTTGCCGCTCCCCTCGGCCGTCTCGGGGTCGAAGGCCGCCTGTTCGTCGGTGGCCCGGTACTCCCCGGGGTACTGAATCCACGAGGGACGTATCGAGGCGACCGAGACGTCGTACTGGCGGACCGTCTTCGCTGCGAGCTCCTCGCCGACGAGCTTCGACGCGCCGTAGCCGTCTTCCGGTCGCTGGGGATGGGACTCGTCGATCGGGAGGTAGTCGGGCAGGAACGGTTCCGCGGCGAACGGCATCCCGTACAGGCTCTCGCTCGAGGTCCAGACGACGTCCGCGCCCGCTCGACCCGCGGCCTCGAAGACGTGGTAGGTACTCGTGACGTTCGTCAGAAACGTGTCGGTGCCGGTCGTGATTCCCATCGCCGGAATCCCCGCGAAGTGGAGGACTGCATCGGGGTCCCGGGCGAGAATCGCCTCCCACGCCTGTCCCTGCTCGGTGAGGTCTGCCGCGAGGAACGTCGCGTTGTCGGGGTCGCTCGCGGGTCGCTCGAGGTCGATGCCGACGACGTTGTGGCCCAGGCTCGCGAAGTGCTCGAGCGCCCAGCTCCCCGCACCGCCGGTCGCACCGGTAACGATGAGTTGCATGTGCGAACGCTGGGCCGGGGCCGCGAAAACAGTGCGGGTTTCGGTGACTGTGGGGGTCGAAACCCGTGCTGTGGGGCTCTCGGGGACGGAACCGAACGCCGACGTCGGGGTCGAATCGAAGACTGCCGGTCGAAAGTCGAATGCTGATCGAATGGACGGAAGCTACCACCTACCGTTACTCCGCCCTTGCGCTTCAGCTCACTCGTCTGCCCGTTCTCGCGTCCGATCGAGAGGGGCCCTCGCTTCGATCAGTCGTCGGCCGGCGCGACGCGCGAATCCAGTTCGACGGGGTCGGCGTCGACCTCGAGTTCGTCGAGCGCTTCCTGGGCGGCGCGCTTGCCGGAGACGAGCATGGCACCGAAGGTCGGGCCCATGCGCGGGAGTCCGTAGGTCGTCGCGGTCGCCATCCCGGTGGCGATCAGCCCCTCGTGGACGAGACCGGTGTGTTCGACGACGGCGTCCTCGCTTTTGCCGACCCACATCGAGTCGTGCCCGGGCGAGTCGTGTCCGGGTGCGCCGTAGGAATCGTCGTCGGTCTGATCCATACCGGTCGCGCTCGCCTCGGCGTCGCCGATGCCGGGGGCGTCGAGCACGCCGCGCTCGTCGAGTTTCTTGACCGCCATCGCGTCGTGGCCCGTCGCGTCAATGACGAGGTCGGCCTCGACAGCGATCGGATCGACGCAGGTGATCTCGCGGGGCAGCGCGTGGACCGGCGTCCAGTTCATGACGATGCCGCCGACGCGGTGGTTCTCCCGAATGACGATATCGGTGAACTCGGTCATGTTCTGCATCTTCGCCCCGGCGTCGCAGGCGGCCTTGATGAGGCCGGAACACGCTTCGGGACCGTTGGCGACGTAGAGGTCCTCGCTGTCCTGGGACTCCTTGTAGGAGACGTCGAGTTCGTCGAGGACTTGCTGTGCCGGGTCACGCACCGTGACCTTGTTCATCAGGAAGCCGCCGAGCCAGAAGCCGCCGCCGAGGTAGTTGTTCTTCTCGACGACCATCACCTTCACGCCGCGCTCGGCGAGTTCCTTCGCGGCCGTCAGCCCGGAGGGGCCGCCGCCGACGATGATCACGTCCGAATCCGAGAAGTCCATGAACTCCTCGGTCCACTCCTGTCCGATTGCGCGGGTGACGTCGGCTTCGCCGACCTGACTGAACTGTTCGAATTCGGTCATACAACTTGGTGGTAGAAGTCCGTGGTGAAAAGTCTGTCGCGAATGACCGGAACAAGACACACTTCTGATAGCACGGCCGTCGCCGACGCTGGCGAGACGCGACGCCCCCTCGAGTCAGTACAAAGAGGCTACCGACCGTCGAATTTCGTCAGTATCCACCCGAACGCTGAAGGCTCGCGCTCGTCTACATCAAGGAGATGCATCGTCGTGGGTTTCTCGCGGTTGCCGTTCTCGTGCCGATCTCCGGCTGTCTCGAGTTCCTCGAAGACAACGGCGAGGAAATCACCGAACCCGGCGACGTCGAGATCGTCTGGGACGATCTCGTACGGGAGAACACCGGCACCGAAGACGAACGCGTGACCGTCTGGGGCGTCGTCAGGAACGTCGGCGATCGAACGCTCTCCTACATCGAGATCCGGGCCACGTTCTTCGACGAAGCGGGCGAGGAACTCGAGAGCGTTATCGAGAGCGTCGATATCGATGTCGACGCCGCCTCGGAACAGGGCCCCGGCGAGGAGTGGCCGTTCGAAGTCGAGTTCCCCCGGTTCGGCGAGGACGCAGCCGAAGTCGCGACGTACGAACTCGAGCCAGCGACAGGGGTCTGATCGCCACCAGGATGGAGACGAATCACCGGATCGATTCAGGCGTGGATCGCTCGAGTGCGGCCGCACCAGCTAGCGGTTCGGCGAGCGCCACGTCGCGTCTGAGATCGCCGAAAGGGGCACCTCGCCGTCGGTTGGCGGAGGGGGAAACATGACGGAGTCCGATCCAAACGCCGGTCGCGACGAGGGCGTCTCCACGCTCGCAAAGCAAGGGAGCATCACGTTCGCCGGGAACGTCGTCAACGGAGCCTTCGGCTTCGCGATTGTCATGCTGATGACGCGGTTCGTCAGCCCCTCGGTCTACGGCCTGTTCGTCCTGGCGACCTCCGTGATCCTGTTCATGCAGGTGTTCGCGAACCTCGGCTTACCGCTGGCGATCGACTACTTCGTCCCGCAGTACCTGGACCAGGGCGAGCACGGGAAGGCCAAAGGCGTCATCGTTCAGGTGACCGCTACCGTCCTCGTCACGTCGTCGCTGGTCGCGTTCGCACTCGCGATCAGTGCCGGCTACATCGGGACGTTCTTCCAGGAGCCCGCGATGCAGGTCGCGTTGCTGTTCCTGTCGGTGACGATCCCGATGCTGGCGATCTACAACGTCTTGCTGACCTCCTACTACAGCATCAAGAAGCTCCAGTATCGGGTCATCATGCGCGATCTGGTTCGGCCAACGGTCAGGTTCGCGGTTACCGCTGGCCTGTTGCTGATCGGCTACGGGCTGCTCGGGCTTATCGTGGGCTACGTCGTCGGCCTGTTCGTCGCCATCACGATCGGCGCGGCCGTTTTCGTCTACAAGGCCTGGGACCTCCTGACGGCCGAGATTGAACTCGTCGCGCCGGCCCCGCTGGTCAAGTACTCGGTCCCGCTGGCGATGACCAGCGTCGTCTTCGTCCTTATGGGCCACGTCGACTACTTCGTGCTCGGCTTCTTCCTCGATTCGGACAACGTCGGCATCTACCGCGTCGGCTACATGCTCGGCTCGGGACTGATGATCATCTTCAACTCCCTCTCGCCGGTGTTCAAGCCGCTGATTGCCGAAACGCGGGATGATATCGACCTCGTCGAACAACGGTTCCGGATCATGGCTCGCTGGATCGCCGGGATCACGCTCCCGGTCGCGATCTTTCTTTCCCTCGGCGCGAGCTCCTACCTCGCGGTGTTGTACACGCCACAGTACGCCGAAGCGAACGTCGTCGTCACGTTGCTCGCCGGCGCGTTCCTGTTCAACGTCACCTTCGGCGGCCCCGACGGCTCGCTGTTGCAGGGACTGGGGTACTCGAGAATCGTCTTCGCTAACACACTCGTCCTCTTCGGCGTGAACCTCATCGTCTCGTTCGCGCTGGTCCCGATCGTCGGCATCGAGGGCGCGGCGATCGGCTCGGCGACCGCGCTCTTTCTCGTCGGCGGTCTCACCCTCGGTGAGGTCTACTATCTCGACGGGATCCATCCCTTTACCAGGGACTTCGCCAAGGTCGTCGGTGCCGGCGGTCCCGCGATCGTCGCCGGCGCACCCGTCGTTTATTTCCTCGACTCGGACATCGTCATCGCGGCCGTGTTGCCGATCGTCGTCGTCGGAACCTACGCGCTCACGCTGATCGCGACGGACGCCTTTACCGACGAAGACGCCCAGATGGCCGCCGAGTTCAGCCCGACGCTGCGCAAGTGGCTCCCGTCGAAATAGCGTCGTTGCCGATCGCTCGATCGGATTACAGAAAAGCGGAGACGAAGACGGGGACAGAACCGAACGGACGCCGGAGACGAGGTGGCCTAATCGTCGATCAGTTCCGTCTCGCTCTCGCTGGCGGGCGTCTCGTCTCGAGGCGTCGATGCCCCAGTCCCGGTCCCGGTATCACCTGAGCCGTCATCGGCATCGTCGTCACCGATCACGCCCTCTCTCCACGTCCCCAGCCGGAACCAGCCGACGGCGACGACGAACGAGGCGACCATGCCGAACGCGTAGGCCCACCAGATCCCCTCGATACCCCACTCGAGGGCGCTGATCGAAATGCCGACGACGGGAACCGTCACCGTCCAGGCAAACGCGAGCACGAGCGCGACGGGAACCCGGAAGATCCACCGCGAGAGGAACGAGAGGACCATGGCTTCTCGAGTGTTGCCGGCGCCGCGGAACGCGCCCTGGATGACCATCACGCCCGCAAAGAGCGCCCAAAACGGCGCCATAATCCGCAGGAAGACGACGCCCTCGGCGATCACGTCGGGGTCGGCGACGAAGATCCGCATGGCCTGTGCTGGGAATGCGATCAACACGGCGGCGACGGCGGCGATCAGCACCATCGTTCCCGCGGTCGCGGTCCGCGCGACGGCCGCTGCACGGTCTGGCGTTTTCGCACCGAGATTCTGGCCGACGCCGGTCGCCGTCGCGTTCCCGACGGCACCCGAAACGGCCCACGTGACCGACATCAGCCGAACGCCGATCCCGTAGGCCGCCGTCGGATTCGCACCGAAGCGGGCGACGAAGCCGGCCATCGCGACCGACGCGAAACTGCGGGCCCAGCCGTCGATCGTCGACGGGTAGCCGATGTCGATCAGTTGCTTCAGGATGGCCGCGTCGGGCGTGAGATCCTCGAGTCGCAGCCGAACGCCGAAACTTCCCTCGAGCAGGATGTAGATCCCGGCGACGGTGGCGAACGCGCGGGCGATGAACGTCGCAACGGCTGCTCCGCGGGTTCCCATGGCCGGGAACGGCCCCCAGCCGAGGATGAAGAAGGGATCGAGAACGACGTTGATGCCCGCGGAGATAAAGACGAGCCACATGGCGGTTTTCGTGTCGCCGGCACCCTGTAGCGAGGACCGAAAGGCAAAGAAGAGGAAGGTAAGCGGCAGCGCGAGGAAGATGACTTCGATGTAGGCCAGCGCCTCGACGAACACCTGATCGCGCGCCCCGATCAGCGTGAGCAGCGGCCGCCGAAAGTAGAGCCCGATCGCCGCGAGAACCGTCGAGACGGCCAGCGTGAGCAAGATCGTCTGCGCGACGACCCTGTCGGCCATCCGATCGTTGTCGGAGCCGACGTACTGGGAGACCAGTGCGATCGTCGCCGCGGTGATTCCCATCGCGGTCGAGACGAACATCCACGAGAGGGGAAACATCAGCGAGACGGCGGCGACGGCCTCGCTGCTCACGCGACCGACCCAGAACATATCCGCGAGGTTGTAGAACGTCTGGAGGAGGTTGCCAAGCACCAGCGGCCACGCCAGATGCAACAGTTTCGGCGGGATCGCCCCCGTCGTCATATCGACGCGCTTGCGTTCCGTATCCGCTTCTGGCACGTATCGTCTGTCCGTGACTCACGCGCTCGAGTGAAAAGCACTTGGCTCGCGTGGGCGGGTTGCCGGCTCCGTTGAATCACGCACAGAGTTGCTACCGGCCTCGAGCCACCGCAGTTCGGCTCCGATAGCGGTAGACGAGGTCAGCGAACCGGTTCGTACTGTGGGGTTCCTGAATATTGATATTCACGGGCTCAGTGACGACTCACATGACAGATTCACCCTCCCTCGATGCGGCGACGATCGAAACGATCGACGCCGTTCTCCGCGAGCGACTGTGCGAGGACGAACTGCCCGGACTGAGCCTCGCCATTACTGACGGCGACAAAACCGTCTACGCCCAGGGGTACGGCTCGCGGGACCTCGCGACGAACGAGCCGGCGACGCCCGAAACGGTCTACGGCATCGGGTCGGTCTCGAAATCGTTTGCCGCGCTCGCCGTCGCACAGCTGGTCGGTGCGGGTGATCTCGCCTACGATGACGCCGCAGCCGACTACCTCGATATCAGTATACCCGAAGACGTAACCCTTCACCACCTGCTCAGTCACACCTCCGGCTATCCGTCGCTCGCGGTCAGCGAGGCCCTGATCGCCCGCCAACTCGAGGTCGGCGAGGCCGGCGTCCCGCTCGGCACTCGAGACGACTTTCACGCGTACATCGAAAATGCTCGCGACGAAATCGCCGGCAAGCCCGGCGAACGGTGGATGTACTGCAACTCCGGCTACACGCTGGTCGGCGAGATCATCGAAGCCGTCACCGGGCGACCGTTCACCGAATACGTCGAAGGCGAGATTCTCGACCCCCTCGAGATGAGCCGCTCGACCTACGACGGCGACCGATTCGAGCGGTTCGTCGATCGGATGACGCCGTACTTCCCCGGCGAGGGCGAGGACGCGGACCTCGAGCCCGCGGCGCTCCCGGTCCGCGAGCGAAGCGCGGCCGCGGGCGGCCTCCTCGCTCCGGTGACCGACCTGACGAACTACCTCCGGCTACACCTGAACGGGGGGACGTTCGGAGGCGATGACGTGGTAGATAGCGACCCGCTCGAGCGGTGTTACGGCGCGTATGCGGAGACGCCTTCCGGCCCGTACGGCTACGGCTGGCGCACGCGGGACGTCCGCGGCCACGAACTGATCGGCCACGGCGGCTCGATCGCAGTCTCGACCGCGTATGTCGGCTTTTCGCGCGAGGACGGGATCGGCCTCGCGCTGCTGGCCAACGCCTCACCGGGGTACGGCCTCGCGGAACTCGGGCAGGGAGTCTTCGCGGCGCTGGTCGGCGAGGATCCCGACGAACTCCCCTTCTTCGCACGAAAGCGTCGGCTCGAGGAACTGGCCGGCGAGTACGAGACGTATCGCGGGGTCAAGGAGGCCGAAGTGGAAGTCGAAGGGGGCACGCTCCGCCTGCGTATCGGCGGCCCCATCGAAGAAGGATCGTGGACGCCGCTTGTTCCGGAAGACCTCGAGGCGGGCGAGTTCCACGCGCTAACGGTTGCGGGGGACCGCCAACCCGTCCGGTTCGAGCGCGACGGCGACGATCTGAGCCTGTTTATCGATCGGTGGCGGTTACATAAGCAGTAGTTCCGGCCCGAAACGATCGCACCGGTAATAGTTCCCGGCCCGAAACGATCGTACTGGTAGTGGCTCCCGGGCCATAACGGTCCTCGCCCACGCGCGAGCGCAACCGCCCGCGAACGCACGCACATCCGCGCTGTCTCCCGGTTTTGGCGAAAGCGTTATCAGATCCTCAGTCGTACCGAGCGACGATGAACGATACTCGTCCGACCACTCCCGGACACCCGTCACCCGCCGGAGGTGATCCGCGGTGGAACTGATTATCACCGAGAAGGACAACGCCGCGCGACGACTCGCCGACATCCTGAGCGGCGGCACGTTCGACTCGAGTCGCGAGAACGGCGTCAACGTCTACGAGTGGGGCGGCAAGCGCTGTGTCGGGCTGTCGGGTCACGTCGTCGGCGTCGATTTCCCCTCGGAGTACTCAGACTGGCGGGACGTCGAACCGGTCGAACTCATCGACGCGGACGTCGAAAAGACGGCGACGAAGGAGAACATCGTCGCGACGCTGCGCATTCTCGCGCGAAAGGCAAATCGCGCGACGATCGCGACCGACTACGACCGCGAGGGCGAACTCATCGGGAAGGAGGCCTACGAGATCGTCCGTGAGGTCAACGAGGAGATCCCAATCCGCCGCGTTCGGTTCTCCTCGATCACGGAAAACGAGGTACAGAGCGCCTTCGAGGAGCCCGACGAACTCGACTTCGACCTCGCGGCTGCCGGCGAAGCGCGCCAGATCATCGACCTCATCTGGGGGGCGGCGCTCACCCGTTTTCTCTCCCTGTCGGCCGGCCAGCTCGGCAACGATTTCATCTCCGTCGGCCGGGTGCAGTCGCCGACGCTGAAGCTGATCGTCGACCGCGAACGCGAGATTGAAGCCTTCGATCCCGAAACCTACTGGGAGCTCTTTGCGGACCTCCGGAAGGGCGACGACGTCGACACGTTCGAGGCCCAGTACTTCTACCGCGACGAGGACGACAACGAGGCCGAACGCGTCTGGGACGAAGCCGTCGCGAGCGAGGTCTACGAGACGCTCTCCGAGCGCGACGCCGCCACGGTCGTCGACGTTAACGGCCGAACCCGAACGGATACGCCGCCGACGCCGTTCAACACGACCCAGTTCATCCGCGCGGCGAGCGCGATCGGCTACTCGGCGAAGCGAGCGATGTCGATCGCTGAGGACCTCTACACGGCCGGCTACATCACCTACCCGCGAACCGACAACACCGTCTACCCCGACGACCTCGACCCCGAGGAACTGCTCGACGACTTCGTCGGCCACTCCGCGCTCGGCGACGCCGCCGAGTCGCTGCTCGAGGCGGACGAAATCGTCCCAACGGAGGGTGACGAGGAGACGACCGACCACCCCCCGATCCACCCGACGGGCGAGATTCCGACCCGCGGCGACGTGTCGGACGACGAGTGGGAGGTCTTCGAACTCGTCGTGCGCCGGTTCTTCGCGACGGTCGCCGAGGCCGCGGTCTGGGAACACCTCAAGGTGGTCGCCGAGGTCGACGACTACCGGCTCAAGGCCAACGGCAAGCGCCTGGTCGAGCCCGGCTACCACGAGGTCTACCCGTATTTCAACACGACCGAGAACTTCGTCCCCGAACTCGACGAGGGCGACGAACTGTCGCTGACCGAGGTCGAGATCGAAGAGAAGGAGACCCAGCCGCCCCGCCGCTACGGCCAGTCGCGGCTCATCGAAACCATGGAGGATCTAGGGGTCGGAACGAAATCCACCCGCCACAATATCATCGAGAAGCTGTACGATCGCGGCTACGTCGAGAGCGATCCGCCGCGGCCGACCCGGCTCGCGATGGCCGTCGTCGAGGCCGCCGAGGACTACGCCGACCGCGTCGTCAGCGAGGGGATGACCGCCCAACTCGAGGCCGACATGGACGCCATCGCGAACGGCGAGGCGACCCTCGAGGACGTCACCGACGAGTCCCGCGAGATGCTCGAGGAAATCTTCGCGAACCTCGCCGAATCCCGGGATGAGATCGGAGACCAACTCCGCAAGTCGCTCAAGGACGACAAGCGGCTGGGTCCCTGTCCCGACTGTGGCGAGGACCTGCTGGTCCGACGCAGTCGCCACGGCTCGTACTTCGTCGGCTGTGACGGCTACCCCGACTGCGAGAACACGCTGCCCCTGCCCTCGACGGGCAAGCCGTTGATCCAGGAAAACGAGTGCGAAGAGCACGGCCTGAACGAAGTCAAGATGCTCGCGGGCCGCCAGACGTTCGTCCACGGCTGTCCGCTCTGTAAGGCCGAAGATGCCGGCGAGGGGCCGATTCTGGGTGCGTGTCCCGACTGCGGCGACGAGCACGACGGCGAACTCGCCGTCAAGACCCTCCAGAGCGGATCCCGCCTCGTCGGCTGTACGCGCTACCCCGACTGCGAGTACTCCCTGCCGCTGCCCCGACGCGGCGATATCGAGGTCACCGACGAGCGCTGCGAGGAGCACGACCTGCCCGAACTCGTCGTCCACAGTGGCGACGAACCCTGGGAGCTGGGCTGTCCGATCTGCAACTACCAGGAGTTCCAGGCCCGCGAGAGCGACACGGGCTCCGACCTCGAGGCCCTCGACGGCGTCGGTGCAAAAACGGTCGAGAAACTCGCCGACGCGGGAATCGAGAGTCTTGACGATCTGACCGACGCGGACCCCGACGCCGTCGCCGACGACGTCGACGGCATCAGCGCCGATCGAGTTCGGACCTGGCAGGCGAAGGCCTGAACGGACGGCTGTCCGCCGCCGAGCCGATCGATAGATCGATTTGAGCGTATATCTGGGTTTCAGAGTTTATCCATCAGCGGAACGTATTGGAAACCAAACTTCTGGAGATAGAATTAACTGGGTGTGTTCGTATGGCCAAATAACTGCACGATCACGCTCGACTCGCTTGCGGGTCGTGACATCCCCTATCATGAAAAAGCCGGACACCACGCCGACTGACCCTCCGCTGGACGGACAGGACGACGAAATCGAAGTGACCGTCGGGATCACGCAACTCGAGGCCTTCCTCGCGGCCGATGACCCCGAGGTCAGAGAGTACGCCGCGAGAACGCTCGCCAACGAGGCCAGAGAACGTCCCGAAGACGTTCGGTCGGCCGTCGAGTCGCTGACCGACCGGCTCGAGGACGAACCCGGGATCAGATCGAACGCGGCCGCCGCGCTGTCTGCCGTCGCGAACACCCATCCCAGAGCGGTCCGCGGCTCGGTGGGCGCGCTAACGGACCGACTCGAGGGATCGACCGCGGTGCGGGCGGACGCGGCAGATGCGCTCGCCGCGGTCGCGGTCGACGACCCCGCCGCCGTCAGCGACTCGACCGACGCACTCGGGCGCTACGTGACCGACGAGAACGAACGCGTGCGAGCCCGAACGACCGATGCCCTCGCCGCCATCGCCGACGCCGATCCCGAGACGGCCGCCGCGGTCGTCGACGAGGTGGCCGACGCGGCCGACGGCGGGACGGACACCGTCCGCGAGAACGCGACGGCGATCCTCGCCGCCGTCGCAGTGGACCAGCCCGGTGACGTCGAGGACGTCATCGGCCCGCTCGTCGCCCGCCTCGACGATGCCGAGACCGTCAGAGCGAACGCGACGCGAGCGCTCAGAGCAATCGCGCTCGAGCTCCCGGCCGCCGTCGCGACCGAGGTCGAACCGCTCGCAGAGCGGCTTACGGACCACCGGTCCGCGATTCGGACCGACGCGGCCGTCGCCCTCGCGGCCGTCGCCGCTGACAGCCCGATCGCCGTCAGTTCGGTCGTCGAACCGCTCGCGGACCGACTGGACGACGTGCCCGAGGTACGCCGTGAGAACGTCCGGGCGCTGCGTGACATCGCCGAGGCCGATCCCGCCGCCGCGGTTCCGGCCGTCTCGGCGCTCGTCGACCGACTCGACGACCCGCTCGAGGCGGTCCGAACGGACGCGGCGGCAGCGCTGGCGGCCGTCGCACCGGAGCGGCCGGCCGCGGTCAGCGAGGCCGTCCAGCCGTTGGCCGGCTGGCTGGCGGACGGGAACGCGGACATCCGAAGCCACGGCGTCGCGGCCATCGCTGCGGTCGCGGACGATCGCCCAACCGATATCGAGCCCATCGTTGCCGAGGTTGCCGGCGTCCTCGACGTCGACGACGAGACCGTTCGCCTCGATGCAGCCCGAGCGATCGCCGCCGTCTCGGAGCCGTCTCCCGGTGCGGTTCGGCCGGTCTGCGCCGCACTCGCCGCGCGGCTGGACGATCCACACGAGCCGGTTCGCCGCCACGCGGCCGACGCCGTGAGCGCGATCGCTCTCGACGGCGCGGTCGACCGGCCCGAAGTCGACGCGTTCGCGGCGCAACTCGAGGAGGACGACGAGTGGATACAGGGGTACGCCGCCCGCGCGCTCGCAGACGTCGCCGGCTCGCAGACGGCCGACGCTCATCCCGCAGTCCGGTCGCTTCGCCGCCGCCTCGAGCACGACGCGTCTGCGGTTCGTCAGGCGGCGACGCGGGACCTCGTCGGCGTCGCGGCGGCCAACCCCGGCGAGGTCCGCGATGCGGCCCTCCCGCTCGCTGAGCGGCTGTCAGACGACCACGCAACCGTTCGGAACAACGCGGCGATCGCGCTCGCACGGATCGCGGAGACGCATCCGGACGACGTCCACGAAGCCGACGTGCTGGTGGCGCTCCTTCGTTCGCTCGACGACTCCGACCGAACCGTTCGAGCGAGCGTCCGGAAGACCCTCACGACGATCGCCGACGAGCCACCGGCCGACTGTCGACCGCCGCTCTCGCTCGCTATCGAGGAGACGTCGGCGGACGAGGAGCGGGTCAGTACCGCCGCTCTCGAAGCCCTCTCGACGCTCGGTCTGACCACGGGAGCCGAGACCGAGGTCGCCGTCGAAGCCGTCTGCGATCGCCTGGTCGATCCCACGCCGGCCGTTCGCGCCGTCGCACTCGAGACGCTCGAGGCGTTCCTCTCGAGTGATGCCGAGACCGACCCGAGACCGATCGACATCGTCCTCGATATCCTCTCGGCCGGCGACGAACGTGCGACCGCCGTCGCGGCGGGTCTCGCAGACGTCGCCCAGAGCGAGCCGGAACTCGTCGGATCGGCCGCGAGTCCGCTTCTCGAGCGACTCGCGGCGGCCGCCGGCGCCGAGCGCCGCGCGCTCTTACGGGCGCTGACGACGGTCGTCGACGGGACCGATCGCAAGCCGATCACCGCCGTTCTGCTCGGACAACTCAACGAAGGCGCACGGGACGCGATCACGGGTGAAATCGCACGGTTGGCGGCGACGGCACCCGCCGACGTCGCGGCCGAACGGGATCGACTGGTTTCCCTGCTCGGGGACGACGACGAAGCCGTCCGCGGCTACGCCGCCCTCGCGCTCGGAACGCTGGCGATGACCGGCCACGACGACGGGAGCGGTCTCGGCTCGGAACTCGAGCAGGTCGACGACCGACTGCTCGATGCGGCCTCGCTCGCCACCGGCGGCGAAACGCCGGCCCACACCGACGGCATCAACAGCCAGCTTTCGGGGATGGGCAAGCGACTGAACGACGATCCGTGGGCGGCCGGCCTCGCGACGCTCGCGCTCTCCGTCCTGGCCGACGAGTCCGACAGCCTTCGACCGACCGGTCTCTCGAAGATCGCCGAGGGACTCGACGCGGAGAGCCCGATCGTCCGAGCCACCGCCGGGCGCGTCCTCGAGACGATGGCGGCGGACGATCCCGCGGGGTTCGATGTCGCGATTCCGGCGTTGCTCGACGCGCTCGAGGATTCCGACGCCGACGTTCGGGCGGCCGCCGCGGCCGTGCTGGCCGACTGCACCGGGACCGACGCCGAGTCCGGGTTTTCGGAGGCCGGTCGAGACCACGTCGCCGACCTCCGCGTCCGCCTTGCCGATCCGGACGGCCGCGTTCGCGCTCGAGCGATCCGCACGCTCGCCGGACTCGAGGTCGCGGAAGCCGCACGCGAGATCAGGGCTCTCGAGGACGATCCCGTTCCGTCCGTCGCAGCGGCGGCGTCGAACGCGACGAACCGACTCGACGCCGCAGGCGGCCGCGACAGCGGCGACGATCGACGATCCGACCCGATCGACTGGCCGATGGGTCGCACAGGCCCGACGCGGACCGGGTACGTCGCCGGTGGCACCGCACTCGGTCGCCGAACGAGCGAACAGTGGCGCGTCGAGGGGATCGACGCCCCGCCGGCGCTCGTCGGCGAGACGGTGTACGTCGGGCGAGACGACGGCAGCGTCGCCGCGCTGGAACTCGAGGACGGTACCGAACGCTGGCGGTTCGAAACTGGCGGCCCGATCAAGACGACGCCTGCAGTGGTCGACGGCCGCGTCTATGTCGGCAGCGACGACGGTGCCGTCTACGCGCTCGACGCTGAAACCGGGGAACGGGCCTGGCGCTATCAGACCGACGACCGCGTCCGTACCGCGCCGATCGTCGCCGGTGACACGGTCTACGCCGGCGGCGACGCGCTGCACGCGATCAACGCCGACGCCGGACAGCGGGTCTGGACCGCCGATCTCGAGGGCGATATCACCGGTCCGGCCGTCGCCGACGAGACGGTGTACGTCGGCGTCGACGAGCGCCTGCTCGCACTCGCGTCGGGGGACGGAAGCCGGCGCTGGAGCGTCGACCTCGAGGCGGCTGTCCCCGTCCCGCCGGCGGTCGCGGACGACACGGTGTACGCTCTCAGCGACGGGGCACTGCTGGCGCTCTCGGCCGCCGACGGCTTACAGCAGTTCCGATTCGACACGGGCGGCGACGTCGAGACGCCGCCGACGGTCGCCGAGGGGACTGTCTACCTCGCGAGTTCGGATGGAAGCGTCTACGCTATCGATACGGAGACGTGGACGGAGCGCTGGCGCGCCGCTATCGGCGAGCCGACGACGGGTCCAGTCGTCATCGACGACACCGTTTGTCTTGGAATCGACGACGGCCGCGTCCACGCGCTGACGACCGAAGACGGATCGTATCAGTGGCGACACGACGCCGAGACACGGATTTCGGACCTCGCCGTCGCCGGCGGACGCCTGTGTCTGGTCGACGACGGGATCACAGCAATCGGTGACGCGAGTTCCTCGTGGAAAGATCCCATCTCCGGTCTGTTCACTCGGCTCGGCGGCAGCGATCAGTAAGCAGCTATCGTCGACCGTAGCGATACGTCACCACGTCGCTACGTCGCCACGGCGACCTCGAGCAACTCACGGTCACCGACCTGAACCGTCGCGTTATTCCTCGCCCTCGAGGACGGATTCGACGGCGTCGGTGATCGTTCCGGGCTCTTGGATCCCGTTTCGTTCCCAGTGTTTTTCGCCGTCGGAACCGACGACGATCGTGACGGGAAAACCGATAGCGCCGTAGGACCTGGCGAGACCCGAATCGTAGCCGACCGGCCAGTCACCGCTGTGGGTCGCCCACCACTCGCGGAGGTCGTCTGCGGGCATCGTTTCGGGGGTCTGGTAGGTGACCGAGAGAAACCCGACTGCATCGCCGTGGCGTTGGACGAGACCCTCACGAGCCTCGGCGAGCCGGGGCATCTGCGCCTGGCAGTTACCACAGCCCGTGGTGAAAAACAGGATCGCCGTAACCGTCTCGTCTGGGACTGTAATCGTACCTGCCTCGCTTCCCCGCGCGTCGATCGTCTCGACCTCGAGCGGATCGTTACTCGCTTCGTCCTCGGCCGTCCCCGGTTCGTCGCCGAACGACGGTGGCCCGCGCCAGAGGAGGCTACCGGCTCCGGCGAGCACGCCGACGCTACCGATTCCGGCGACGAATTCGCGACGGTTCACGGCGTCACCGTCACCACCTTTGGTGGCCCACCGACCGTCTCGGCTGCTGTTGCGGTTCCGTCATCGGCTGCAACCGCACGACTCGAGGCCACGCAGACGGGCGACATCGACTGCCTCCTCGGCTTCCCCGGCCGGCGAGACGAGCAACGCTGCATACGTGCTCCGTTATGCGCCCGCGTCAAAAGGCTTCACTGGTTCGATCGTGAAAGCGCAGCGAGACGAACGCTCAAATGGATCTCGCCCGTTCGTCACACCATGACCGACGAGCGCGAACGATGGAACGAGAAGTACAGCGACGTCGAGTTCGAACTCCCCGACGATCCGATCCCCGAACTCGAGCGGCGACTCACCACGCTCCCGGACGGACGCGCTCTCGATGTGGCGAGCGGCACCGGGCGCAACGCGCTCTTTCTGGCCGAGCACGGCTACGATGTTGACGCCGTCGACATCTCCGACGCGGCCCTCGAGCAGGGCCGGCGACGCGCCGACGAACGCGGGGTCGATGTGAACTGGATCCGGTCCGACCTGAACGAGTTCGACCTCGCAACTGCCGAGTACGACGTGATCACGGTGAGCTTCTTCGCCGCCCTCGAGCACCTTCCGGACCTCAAAGACGCACTGGCACCCGGCGGCGTACTCGTCTACGAGCACCATCTCCGCTCGAGCGACCGCATCGAGATCGGACCCTCGAGCGAGCGCCACCGATACCGGTCGAACGACCTTCTTCGCGCGTGTCTCGATCTGACGATCCTCTCCTACGAAGAGCGTCGCCGGCCGGTTGTCGGCGGCATCGCCGCGGTCACGACGCTCGTCGCTCGGAACTCGAGCGGCGGCGCGCAGTCGTATCCGCGACTCGGAGCACGGGGCCTCGAGTAGTCGGCCGATTGCGATTTTGTCTCCCGTCAGTTATTCTCCGACCTGCAGTCCCGCCGGCTACGCCGATTCCTGTGCCTCGAGTGCCGTCCTGACTCCCTGGACGATGGTTCGCGCCGTCGTTCCGCCGTCGTTTCGCCACTGGACCTCGCCGTCGCCGTCGACGGCGATGACGACCGGAAACCCGCTGATGTCGTAGTGGTCGTTGACCAGTCCGCGTTCGTCGATGGCGACCGGCCAGTTCCCGTCGTGTTCGACCCACCAGTCGGCGAGTTCCGCCGGCGACGGCTGCGGGCCGGAACTGCCGTCGACGACGGTGATGACGTCGACGTCGTCGCTCGAGAGGTCTCCCCTCGCAGCGCCGACGGCAGAGAGAAACCCCTCGCTGGTGGGACACAGCGTCCGGGCGAAGTTGAGCAGCGTGACCCGTCCCGCACGTGGAACTCGTACCGTCCCTGCTTCGCTTCCGGGCGCGTCGACCGTCCGAACCTCGAACGGCGGAGAGTTGTCGGCGTCGCCGGACCCGTCTCCGTCGCCTCTGGCCATTCCATCATCGAGACAGCCTGAGAGCGTCGCCAGTCCCGCCGCCGCGGCGATGAGTTCGCGTCGTCTCATCATGATCGTCGTCTCGGTTCCCACCCGGGGCCCGTTTCCGGTTCCGGTTGCGAGAGGGCTTCCGACACGGCCATCCCGCAGTAGCCGAACGTGGTCCCGGCCCCACGCTCGTTTCGTGTAACCTCCATACCCCGTCGTTGACACTCCCTGGCAAAGAATCGATGGGTCTCGGCGATCGAAATGGCCGTTCAGTGTCTTCGGCGATCGAAACGATCAGTTCGTATCCTCGGCGAATGATTTCGCGGCGAACGGTCGCCTCGTTTTCTGCGCCGGCAGTGAACTGTTAACACCTCTCGAACAGAACCGAACCGTATGACCTGTCCGTATCTGGCGTATCGCGACGCGTCCGACGACCGTCGGTTCGACGACGAACGGGCCTACTGCACGGCGGCCGACCGCTTCGTCCAGCCGATGCGCGCCGACATCTGCAACGACCGGTACTCCCTCGAGCACGACCGTCACTGCGAAATTTTTCCTCGAGTACGCGGACGGCAACGCTGCCGGGGGCGAAACCGCATCACAGTCAGCCGACCGGAACGCGAACGGGGGCGAGGAATGAGCTACGCCGCGTTCCTCGACGGCGATCCGCTGATCGTCACGGCGGCGCTGACCGGCGGCGTCCACGGCAAGGAAGCGAACCCGAACCTCCCGGAAACGCCCGCGGAGATCGGTCGTGCGGCGGCCGCGGTGGAAGCGGCCGGCGCGTCCGTCGTCCACGTACACGCCCGACATCAAAACGGCGAACGCACGTTCGAGACCGAGCGTTTCCAGGCGATCGACGATGCGATTCGCCGCCACGCCGACGACGTGATCGTCCAGCACTCGACCGGCGGCACCGGCGTTCCGGACGCGGATCGTCACCTGCCGCTACGAACCGATCCGCCGCCGGAGATGGCCTCGCTCGATATGGGGCCGCTGAACCGGTACGACCACCTCACCAGCGAGAACACCCGCGGACTGGTCGACTCCCTGCACGAGGAGATGGTCGACCGCGGGATCAAGCCCGAACTCGAGGTGTTCAACGACGGGCACCTGAACGAGGTCCACGGATTGCTCGAGCGCCACGAGCTCGCCGATCCCGTTTACGCGACGCTCATCTTCGGCCCCGGTACGCTCTCCCCGCCGCGGCCGCGGAACTTCCTGAACGCGATCGATACACTGCCCGACGGCGCACGGTTCAACACGCTCGGTTTTGGTCGCCACCAACTGCCGTTTGCGACCATGGGAATCCTCTTCGGCGGCCACGTCCGCGTCGGCCTCGAGGACAACGTCTACTACCGGCGGGGCGAACTCGCCGAGAGCAACACCCAACTCGTCGAACGCGTCGTTCGCGTCGCCGCGGAACTCGGACGGGACGTTGCCTCGCCAGCACGGGCACGGGAGATTCTCGGCCTCTGACGAACGATCGGAAGACCGCTCTCGTCACCGACACCGAAACGGTTATGCCATTCTTTGCCGTGATGTGTGTTACCTAATGACTGCCTGCTCGACCCGAGGGCTCTTGGATCTCCTCGACGAGCGAGGACCGACGGAAATAGGGGTACTGGCGGCGGCCCTCGAGACCCATCCGGTGACGGTCACCAACCGGTGTTCCACGCTCCAGTCCGACGGCTACGTTCGGCAGATTTCGGGCGGCGTGTACGTCATCACCGACGACGGGGAGGAGTATCTCACCTCGCTCCCGGAGGCGGAATAACGATCGCTACGGCTACTCGTCGCGTTGTGTCGGCCCGCGCCGTCGTTCCCGCTCGATTGTCGTCACGTAGATTCCCGCCAGAACGACTAGCCCGCCACCGATCGTCACCGCGTCGGGAACCTCGGCGAGCAAGACGAGCGCGAGCAGCGTCGCGCCGACGGGTTCGCCCAACCAGGCGACGCTCACCACGACCGACTCGAGGTGCTCGAGCACCCAGTTGACGACGGTGTGCCCGAAAACGCCGGGGCCGATAGCCATCCCGAGAAAGAGCAGCCACTCGCGGGCCGGATAGGCGACGAACTCGTGGCCCTGGGCCCCGACGAGAAGGCACAGCGTCAGCGCACAGGCGGTGTAGACGACGGTGACGTATGGAAACAGCGAGACGCGCTGGCGGATCGATCGGCCGGCGAGGACGTAGGCGGCGACGGTGACTGCTCCGAGCAGCGCCAGCGAGTTGCCGTACAGCGTCGCATCGGAGATGGGTGCCTCGCCGGCGTCACCCAGCGACATCGCGGCGGCACCGACGATGGCGACCGTGATGCCGATGACCGTTTCCCGGTTGATCCGCTCGCCGAGAAGGAGCCCGGCGCCGAGCGCGACGAAGATGGGCTGGCTCTGGACGATCGTCACGCTCGCCGCGACGCTCGTGTGGTTCAGGCTCTCGAACCAGGACGCGAAGTGGACCGCGAGCGCGACGCCGGCGACGACCGCGAAGCCGAGATCGCGCCGCGAGAGCCGCGAGAACTCCTCCCGGTAGCGGAGCACGGCAACGGGAGCGACGATGGCCGTCGTGAACAGCACTCGGTAGAAGGCCGCGACCGAACTCGGAGCCGTGCTCCAGCGAACCAGGATGGCGCTGGTGCTCGCCGCGAACACCGCAAACGCGAGAGCGACGACCGGTGTCACCTCGAGATCGGACGCGTTCACGTCGTGGTCCAATCCGCTGGGGAACCAAACCGCTTCCGAAACGGCGCTTCGATTCGGGCCCAAACGTGCAGTTAGGGGCAGTCTTCGGACCGACCTCGGAACGGAACGTGTGCCTCGAGTCGAAACTCGAAGAGAAGGCTCGAACGGGACGGCGGACGAACCCCCAGCGGATCGCCGCAGGTATCAGTGCGTATTAGGTACTGTCCCGTATGAACGAGCGGTCGGTCGGCATCGCGTACGTCCTCGCGTCCGCCACGGGGTTCGGTGCCGTCGGTATTTTCGGGACCGTCGCGAGCGACATCGGCCTCTCGATTCCGACCGTGCTCGTCTTTCGGTTCGCCATCGCGACCGCGATTCTCTGGCCGCTGCTCGCACTTCGCGGCCGGCTCCGCCTGCTCACCGGACGCTCACTCGTGTGGGCGATCGTGCTCGGCGTCGCCGGCTTCGGCGCGATGAGTGGCTTCTACTTCTGGGGGCTCGAGTATCTGACCGCCGGGCTGGTCGCGATCGTCCTCTACACGTACCCGGCGATCGTCGTCACCGTCCGAATCGTCACGAACCCCCGGCGAGTAAGCCGGACGATGCTCGTGGCGCTCTGTCTCTCCCTCGGGGGCGTCGCCCTGATCGTCGGCGCGGACCCCGCCGGCGCGGATCCGCGGGGCGTGCTCATCGTCCTCGCCGGGGCCGTCAGCTACGCCGGCTACGTGATGGGCAGCGAGCGCGTCCTCAAGTCGATCGAGCCGCAGGTGTTGACCGCACACGTGTTGCCGGCGTCCGGACTCGTCTTTCTCGCGCTCGGCGTCGGAACGGGGACGTTTCGGATTCCCGCGGCGACCGAGACGACGGCCTGGGGCGTGTTGACCGCGCTGTCGCTGCTCTCGACCGCGCTCCCGATCCTCCTGTTGTACGCCGGACTGTCGCGGATCGGTGCGAGCAGAGCGAGTATCGTGAGTACGGCCGAACCGGCCGTAGCGGTCGTCCTCGGCACCGCAGTGCTCGGCGAACCCGTGACGGCGACGACGGTATTCGGTGGCGCGCTGGTCGTCGTTGGCGTCCTCCTGATTCAGCGGCGAGAATGAGGCTGGACGTCTTTACCGTCGGCAGCCGGGCAGAGCTATCAGGCCAGTTTCACGAGCGCGATCAGAGCCGATTCTCCCGATAGATCGCCGCGGTCTCGACGTCGATATCATCGAACTCGATGATGTCGTCCTCCGTTAGCTCCTCGTGCTCCCAGTCCTCGAGGTACGCGACGGCATCATCGTACTCCTCGAAGACGCGCGGGCTGCCGCCCATCGGATCGTCCGTCGCGGCCGTCTCGGTGACCCGAACGAAGTGCGCTTCGGTGGCGTCGATGAGGGTGGTGGACTCGAACTCGGTCGTCCAGGCCCCGGCGATCGGCGAGTCGGAACCCGTCGCGACCATGTACGCGAGCAGACAGCCCGGCGTGTCGAAGACGGCCCCGTCCCCGTCCTCGTGGGCGAGTTGGCTCTGCCACTGCGGGTAGTCCGTCACCGTCATATTACAGACCGCACAGTTGTGGTCGCCCTCGAAGTCGATCGGGTCGTCACCCGGATGCTCGACGTTCGGCTGGTAGGACTGCGTGACCTCGATATCGTCGGTGTCACCGGTATCGCCCTCGGAGTCGTCGCCCTCGTCGTCACCGTTTCCACCCAGACACCCCGCGATACCGACCGTTGCGCTCGCTCCGAACGCGCCCAGGAGCCGTCGTCGGCCGACCGATCGGTCCTCGAGTCCAGTCATACGCGGACGTAACGACCCGACGACCAAAACGAGCGTGGTTCAGTCACCGAAACCGAACACTCGGCGGACGAACGGTACGAACGTGGCAGTGGCAACGGTACGGACGTGGCAACGACACGAACGCGGCAACGCGACGAACACGATCCTCGACGGCAGATCAGACGGACGCGTTCATTCGAGTCGCGCTTTCGTCTCCCGGTGGCGTGCCCGAAACATCGTCTCGAACCCGATTCGGGAGAACGGCGAGACTACGTCGTTGACCCGCCCGAGCCCGCCTCTGTCGGGGAGCAGTTCGTACTCGACGTGATCCCGAAGCAGGGTTCGATCGCCGTCGGCGTAGAAAGCGTGGGTGTGTTCCCAGTGAGCGAACGGACCGCGAATCATCCGGTCGCGAAAGTAGGCAGCGCCGTCGCCGCGCTCGCGCTCCGTAATCAACGAGGTCCAGTACTGACGGGGCCCCGCACCGAACGGCCGTATCGACAGCGAGATTTCGGTGCCGGCGTCGAGTCGGCCCGGATCCAGATCGCCGACGGGACCCATCACCGACTCGACGCGCAACCCCATCCAATCCGGCGTTACCGCCTCGAGCGCTTCGATTCCCGAGTGAAACTGCCAGACATCCGCGAGCGGTGCATCGATCGTCGTCCGGCGGTCGTACGAAGGCATGGCCGTACCTACGCCGGCCAGCGTGAAAACGAAATGGCCAAACGGTCCCCGGATAGGGCTCAACGAGGCAAGACTGACCACCGACCGCCGTTACTTGAGTCGTTCCTGCAAGAAAGAGGGGTGGGCCGCGGTGACGCCGTCGATCTCGAGTAAGTTCTCGGAGATAATCTCGCCCAGCGCGTCGCCGTCTTCGGCGCGAACCTCCGCCATCAGCATGTGGTCGCCGCTGGAACTGTACAGGGCCTCGACCTCCTCGAGGGACTTGAGCGCCTTCGTCGCCTCGACGTAGCGTTCGCTCGCGACGTCGATTCCCACCATCGCAATCGTCTTACTCGAGAGTTTCTTCGGGTCGATATCGGCCGAGTAGCCGACGATCACCCCCTCGTCTTCGAGCTGGTTGATATACTTTCGAACCGTTGGTTTCGAGACGTCCGCCCGCTCGGCGATCTCGGCGTAGGACGCCTGGGCATCCTCTTCGAGAACCTCGAGGATGCGATCTTCCGTCGCCTGGGTGCTCATACTACTCTGTTTTGCTCCGATGGAAAAATATCTTTTGTATACGAAAACGGCCGGTGATCCGATGGAAACGCCACCGTTCGGGCGTCTGGGCGTCGAAATGGGAAACGGCTAGCGGGTAGGGCCTACTGCGAATCAGCGGGGCCTGTTCCGGCCGCGTGATCGTCGGACTTATTCGCTCGCTAACCCCAAATTCACCGAGTGACATGGTCGACGCCAATCTCATCAGCGGGACCGTCTGGTTGCTCTGCGGGATCGCCATCCTCTATCTCGGGTACGTTATCGCGATCCGCGGACGAGCCGATTTGCACGCGAACTACGACGAGTCGGTCGATCCGGCCTACGTGTCCCGATGGGCGGGCGGCACGGCCCTGTTCATGGGGCTGCTCGTCATCGGCTACGCGATTCGCGAGATGATCTACGGCTTCCAGCCCCTCGCGCTCGGCGGGCTACTCGTTTCCCTGCTCGTCTTGAGTTACCTCACGAAACTGTTCGCCCGCGGCGTCGGCTACCGCGGGGAGTACGACGGCGACAGTTGAGTGCGAAGGGGGAACCGTCTTCGCCTGCCGTTTGCCTCATCTTCGGCTATTTCTCCCCGCTTGCTTTCTGGACCGATTCAGAACCGTCTCGAGAACACGCGAACGGCAGCGCCTCCCGTTGTGACCCCGTGAGGACCAATCCCGAGCGCGTGCAACGGCAGGTTGTGTGAAGCCGGAACCGTTCGAGTTCACTCGGATGCCTTCCCGGTAGTCGGCGCGAATGACGTCACTTTCGAGGTATGCCGTGAGTATTCACGGCGAAAAGCGAAGATCAGTACTCAAAACGGAAAACAAAGAATAGCAAACCGAAAGCCAAACTCCAAAATCGAAGCCCAAGCCGGCGACGAGACGACGGTTCAGCTTAGGTGTGTCGGTCGAGCAGGTCGTAGCTGCGCTCCCACTCGGCGTCGTCGTCGAAGTACCGCTCTGCGAGCGGTTCGTCGGGCATCTCGCCGACGGCGGCCTTCTCCTGCTGGTAGGACGGTCGGTCGTCGTCGACGTAGTACCGGCCCGTGAGGACGGTCCCCTCCTTGAGGACGTCTTCGGTCTCGTGCATCATCTCGGCGGCTTCGCGCCGGTCGGTAACGTCGAAGTCGTAGTCGTCGGACTCCTGGACGTCGATGTAGGGGACGTACTGGCGTGCGTCCTTGTTCCAGGTCGGACACTGGGTCAGGAAGTCGACGTGGGCGAAGCCGTCGTGTTCGATGGCCTCCTTGATGATCTCCTTGGCCTGATTCGGGTTGACCGCGGCCGTACGAGCGACGTAGCTCGCGCCGGCGTTCAGCGACATCGACAGCGGTCGCAGCGGCGTCTTCGCGCTCCCCGATGGCTGGGTCTTGGACTTGTGACCCTTCGGGCTCGTCGGCGACGTCTGGCCCTTCGTCAGGCCGAAGATCTCGTTGTTGAAGACGATGTACGTGATATCGTGGTTCTCACGAGCCGTGTGGATCCAGTGGTTGCCACCGATCCCGTAGCCGTCGCCGTCACCGCCTGCGGCGATGACCTCGAGCTCCGGATTCGCGAGCTTTGCAGCACGGGCTACGGGCAGCGAGCGGCCGTGGATCGTGTGGAAGCCGTACGTATCCAGGTAGCTGTTCAGCTTGCCGGAACAGCCGATCCCGGTGACCGTCAGCACCTCTTCGGGCGTTCGGCCGACTTCGGGCAGCGCCTGTTTGAGCGACTTCAGCACGCCGAAGTCGCCACAGCCAGGACACCAGGTCGGCTGCGGTTCGACACCGGGGGTAAACTCGTCCCGGTCGATCTCCCGTTCCTCACCGATTGCGTTGAATGCACTCATGATTAATCACCTGCAGCAGGTTCGATTCGGACCTGTGCGGTCGGTTCTCTGTCGCCATCCTCGAGGTTAACCTCGTAGCCCTCGACGACCTCCGCGGGCTCGAACGGGTTCCCGTTGTACTTGAGGAGGCTGGTCAGTTTCTCGCCGAAGCGACCGAGTTCCTTCTGGATCAGGCCGCGGAACTGGGCGGTGGCGTTCATCTCAACGACCATCGCCTCGTCGACGCTCTCGAGGAACTCGGTCATTTCCTGCTCGGGGAACGGCATCATGTCGGAGACGCTGATCCCCCTTACCGAGTGGCCCTGCTCGTTCAGGCGCTCGACGGCTTCGACGACGGCGCCCTGGCTCGAGCCCCACGTGATGATTCCGTACTCGGCGTCGTCCTCGCCGAAGTAGGTCTGGTTCGAGGGCCGTTCCTCGTCGAGTTCGTCGCG
This sequence comes from Natronorubrum halalkaliphilum, assembly GCF_009834785.1. Classification (GTDB taxonomy): domain Archaea; phylum Halobacteriota; class Halobacteria; order Halobacteriales; family Natrialbaceae; genus Natronorubrum; species Natronorubrum halalkaliphilum. The sequence continues at coordinate 118,867 of NZ_WUYX01000029.1, read as the reverse complement.
GATGGCCTCGAGTTTCTGCACCCGTCGTTCCATCTGGAAGACGCGGTTGTCGGGGTCCTCGCTGATGTGTCCGACCGGGCTGTGTTCGTTCCCGGTCGCGAGGTAGCGCCCGCCCTTCTGGCCGGGCAGCGAGCGCGGACTGACGTGGTTATCGTTGTCGGGTTCGTGCTGGAAGCGATGGAACTTCCCGGAGGCATCGTGAGCGGCCTCCTTGAGCTCTTCTTCGGTCATCGTCGAGCCGAGACCAGGTTCGGGTTCGCGGTCGAAGAACTCGACGTCGACGTTCATGTTCTCGCCGGAGAGCTTCTGATCGTAGATGATGATCGTCGGGATCTGGTACTCCCAGGCGATGTCGAAGGCCAGTCGCGTCTGCTCGTAGGCCTCCTCGATGTTCCCCGGCGCGAAGACGACTCGCGAGGAGTCGCCCTGGCTCGTGTAGAGAACGAACTCGAGGTCGCCCTGTTCGGGCTTGGTCGGCATCCCGGTCGAGGGGCCGGCGCGCATCGATTCGACGAGCACGAGCGGCGTCTCGGTCATCTCGGCGAGACCGAGGGGTTCGCTCATCAGCGCGAATCCGCCCCCGGAGGACCCGGACATGGCTTTCACGCCGGCGTGGCTCGCCCCGACGGCGAGCGCGGCCGCGGCGATTTCGTCTTCGACCTGCTCCGAGACTCCGCCCATGTCGGGGAAGTTCTGGCTCAGGATGGTGAACACGTCCGTCCACGGCGTCATCGGATAACCCGCGATGAACCGACAGCCGCCGTCGATCGCGCCGTAGGCGATCGCGTTCGAACCCGACAGAAGCGCCTGTTCCGCGCCGTGGTCGCCCGTCGGGGCGCGAAGGTCGTGTTCGAAGTCGTACTCCTCGTTGACGGTGTCGTACGCTTCGTGGAGGATCTCGAGGTTCGCCTCGAGGATGTCGTCGCTCATCGCGTCGGACATCAGGTCCTCGATGTGCTCGAGCTCCATGTCGAGCAGCGCCGCGGTGACCCCCACGCCGGCGGTGTTGCGCATGACCTCGCGGCCGTGCTCCTTTGCGAGGCCGCGGAGGTCCATCGGGAACACGTGCCAGTCGTTCTCCTCGGCACGCTCCTCGAGGTTGATCGCTTCGACGTCCTCCTCGCTGATGAGGCCCTCGTCGTAGACGATGATCCCCCCTTCCCGTAGCTCGTCTAAGTTCTCCGAGAGCGGCTTGATCTCCTCGTTGCCGTAGTAGGCCTCTTCCTGCGGGTTGCGGGCGAAGGAATCGCCCAGCGAGAGCAGGAAGTTGTAGCCGTCTCCCCGTGACTGTACGTCCTTGTCTGCGGCCCGGATCTCGACGTAGGTGTGGCCACCGCGGATCCGCGACGGATAGTGGCGGTGGGTAAACACGTTGAGCCCCGAACGCATCAGCGCTTTTGCGAAGTTCTGACTTGTCGAGTCGATCCCGTCTCCGGAACCGCCTGCGATTCGCCAGATGAGTTCGTCGTCGCTCATAGTAAATCAGTGGCCTGTGGGCCGACCGTACCGGAATTTTGCCCCACGAGAACTAAAGCCTTTGCTATACATTGCCATAGATCTATCGTGAAGAATGAACAACCACACAGTATATTGAATGAAAGACCGTGACCTTTCTGCAAAGGTGCCACAATGGTAGCTATTTGTGGATAATTGACCAGCTACGATCCGGCGACGATTAGATATAATTGCACGATAGGAAATAATTATATACTTGGACTGTTCACCGGGTGGCCTGTTTCGGTTCGAACATCCAGCAACGGGTAAAACGCTCGAGTCGGTGCGTGTGCTTATTGATTGGGAGCGATCGAACGGATGATTTCGATGTATCCATCCGGGTCGGTCGGTTTTTCCTTCACCGAATCCGCCTTCGTCGAGGGCAGTTGGTCGGGCTCCACCTTCACTTTCGAGCCGGTTAGTATCACTATAGGGATATGTGCGTGTTCCTCCTTGATAGCCGTTAATACTTCTCTTCCAGTCGTTTGCCGGAGATTCCAGTCGAGAAATACGAGGTCAGGCTCCGGTGCATCTTGGTACTCCCCTCGCTGGCGAACGAAATCCACACCTGCAGCACTCGTCGAGACACTGTGGACTGTCGCATCGAGTGAGGAGTTGTCGATCGTCTCTTCGACGAAGCGAATGTCAGCCGGGTTATCCTCCACGAGCAGGAGGTCGTTCACTTCTCTCGGAGAGTCGAGGGAGTTTGGTGTTTCCACGGTTTGCTCTCTCAGGACGCGTCCGAATGTAGCACTGCTTGGACGGCTACCATCCTCAAATCTACTTTTGGCCATACAACACCTTTAAGTGGCCACTAATTCGATTTCCTCGTTTCGGGAAGGGTACTCCCGAGGATGTGTTTCACCCCGCGGCGGAGTCGAGACGCGATCGCCTGCTGGGTAATACCGAGTTCGTACCCGAGTTCTTCCATCGTCACCGCACGCGGAGACTCGAAGTACCCGCGCTGGTAGGCGAGTACCAACGCTTCTTGTTGTGTGTCAGTGAGTGCCGCCTCGGTTTCGGTCTTGACCGGCGTCAGTGCGTGCAGTTCCGTCAGCGTGACCGGGATGTTCAATTCTCGACATCGAGAGTGAAAGGTTGCAACATCGTTTCGAGTGTCCCCGCGCACGTCGAACGTCCACTGCTGGTTCGAACCGCTCGCCGTGATGAGCGGGACGTCCGTCTCGGTCAGCACACTCAGCACGTCGTCGTATTCGAGTGACCACTCGACACGAAGGAGATACTCATCCTCGACGGAATCGACGAGTTGGATCTGCTTCACGCCCGGATGGTCAGAAAACGCCACCTCAATGTCCGCAACTTCCGTCCCTCGAACCCAGAAATAAGGAATCACCACGTCACGCGACGGGATCAGTCGCTCGAGTTCGACCGTCACGTCCGGCAGTTGTGCGAACACGGTGCCGAGAGGGAACTGATCGGCTGGAACGGTAAAGGTAGCCTCAGTAGCCATTACTCGGACGATGTTTCGCTGGCCGTAAAAACCTCCCAGAGAGCAGTGTGGCGGGGACGAACGACTTCGCCGATCCGCTCTTGATAGCACTCGACTTGCTGTAGTAACAACTTGAACTGTTCACACACCGATCCCACGACAGCTGTGCGATCGGGTGTGAACCGACTTCTAGCGGCTCCTATAACTACGTAGCTGATACTGAACGCGAGTAACAAACACTGCCTACAAAACACTGCCTTCACTACTGCCGTAGTACCTACCACTGGTACACGAATCCGTCGCGATTCGACTACTCGTTGTTCGGGTTGCTCGGATGGTAATCCGTGTCGTACTTGCCCGGTTGATCGTCGACCCGGTCGGGGTTGAGCCGACCCGAGAGCAGCATGAAATCGACGAGCGTCAGGGCGAGCATCGCCTCGACGACGGGGACGCCACGCGGCGGAAGCACGGGGTCGTGGCGACCGATGACCTGTTCTTCTTTCAGTTCGCCCGTCTCCCAGTCGGCCGTCTGCTGGCTCTTCGGGATCGACGTCGGCGCGTGAAGGGTGACTTCGCCGTAGATCGGTTCGCCGCTCGAGATGCCGCCCTGGATGCCGCCGTGGTCGTTCTCGACGGGCGTCGGTGTGCCGTCGTCGTCGAACTCCCAGTCGTCGTTTCGGTCTTTGCCGGTCCACTCGGCGGCCTCGGTACCCAGTCCGAACTCGAAGGCTGTCGTCGCCGGCACGGCCATCATCGCCTGGCCGAGGCGTGCGGAGAGGGAGTCAAAGCGCGGCGCGCCGAGGCCAACGGGCACACCCTGTGCCTCGAAGTAAATCGAGCCGCCGATGGAGTCGCCTTCCTCCTGATAGTCTTCGATCAGGTCCTGCATCTCCGCGGCCGTCTCGGGGTGAGCACAGCGGACGTCGTTCTCCTCGCTGTGCTCGAGCATCTCCTCGAAGCTCACTTCGGGCGCTTCGACGTCGCCGATCTGGTTTACGTGGGCCTTGAGTTCGATTCCCTCCCGTTCGAGGAGCTTCTTCGCGATCGCGCCCGCGGCAACCCAGTTGACGGTCTCTCGGGCCGAGGAGCGGCCGCCGCCGCCCCAGTTCCGGGTGCCGAACTTCGCGGAGTAGGTAAAGTCGCCGTGGCTGGGTCGGGGAGCGGTGATGAAGGGCTCGTACTTGCCCGATCTGGCGTCCTTGTTCTGGATAACCATCCCGATCGGCGTCCCGGTCGTATAGCCGTCCTGAATGCCGGACTTGATCGAGACGGCGTCGGGTTCCCCGCGGCTGGTCGTGATCATCGACTGGCCCGGCTTGCGCCGATCCAGATCCGCCTGAATATCTTCGGCCGACAGCTCGAGGCCGGCGGGACAGCCCGAGACGGTACAGCCCATCGCCTCGCCGTGGCTCTCGCCGAACGTGGTCACCTGAAAGAGGCGACCGAAACGGTTGCCGTTCATTACCCGCCCCTCGGAGGCGGGGACACTTAGCGGTGCATGATTCGAGAAGCCCGATCGTCTCGCCGTCAACAGCCACCCCAAGCGTCTTTGTGGCAATCGGTGTACGACCGACCGTACATGCATCGCCGTTCGCTGCTCGCCGGCGTCGGCTGCTCGAGTCTCGCGGTCGCGGGCTGTCTCCCGGTCGCGGAGTCGGCGGTCGGGCAAGAAGAGCCCGCTCCGGAGCCGCCGTCGAATCCGGACGAGCCGATCGCTCGAGCGGTCCTCGGGTCGCCGTCGACGGACGTCCCGCCACACCGCGTCCGACTCTGGAATCGGACCGACGAGCGACGCACCGTTGCCCTCGAGATCGAGTCGGAATCGGGCGTCGTCTCCTTCGACGGAAGCTACGAGCTCGACGCCGACGCCCATATCGTCGTCCTGTTACACGGCCGGGATCGCTACAGCGTGACGGTCAGCGGCGACGAGATAACCGAAGCGGCGACCGAACTCGAGCGGTCGTCGTTCGACGACGCCTGTCCGGGCACGGAGCTGTTCGTCCTCGAGGACGGCCAGTTCGAGGTCACTACCGACGAAGATGCCGACCACTGCGACTGATACGGATTGCTGTAACTATGTACCGCCGATCACCAGGGACGGGATCGGTGATCGGCGGTCATTGACTACAGTAAACCGTATGAGGGGATACTGACCACGACCACCTGCAACTCGCGTACGGCACCGACTCAGACGGACTGTTACCCGTCAGTGCCGGCGCGACCCCAGGACTGCTCGCGGTCACCGGTACACAGTTACAGCAGCCCGTATCACTCCAGCACCGGCTCGAGATCGCTCGCCGCGAACGGCACCAGCATCTCGTCGGGATGGAGGCCGCCGTGGACCCCTACCAACTCGAGGTGGGCCCGGTCGCTGCCGTACCAGACCGAGCGCTCGCGGTGACAGACTACGAGATCGCCGAGTCGCCGCTGGAAGGTCTCGCTCGGCCGGCAGTCGCCGAACAGGTCGCGCTCGAGAACCTCCTCTCGGGTGAAGATACGCGCGTCGAGCGTCTCGTCCAACATCGTTCGAACCCGCTCGCGGCCCCGATCCGAATCCCGCAGGTGGAGGTGGAGATTCCGCGGGCTTCCCGCGTACCGGACCGGTTCGCCGTCGGCGTGGTGCTCGAGATACCCCATGATCTCGTCGCAGGTCTCGAGGTCGATGTTGCGCTCGGGATCGGTGTCGACGTGGCCGTGGTCGGCGGTCAGCACGACGAGCGTTTCGGCGTCTCGATCGGCGCTTCCACCGGCGCTAGCGCCGCTGCCGTTCGACTCGAGTCCCGAGAGCGCGCGCTCGAGCGCGTCGAAGGTGTTGTCGACGGTTTCGCGGTACTCCTCGCTTTCGGTCCCGAACGCGTGGGCCGCGCTATCGATCTGCGGAAGGTACGCGAACAGATACGCCGGTGTCTCGGCGGCCGTAAACGCCGCCTCGAGCGCGGAGTCGAAACCCTCGATCTCGGGCTTTCGCCCCAGTTCGTGATGGTCACGGTCCCCGTCTCGATTCCAGTCGTACGTGTGGGCGACCGCGCCGTCGTACGTCTCCTCGAACGGAACGACGTGATGGCAGTCGACCCCCGCGTTCGCGAGGTCGGGGTAGATCGGCTCACCCTCGAAAACGTCGTGCAGTTCGTGATCGACGGACTCGTTTCCGGCCTTGACCTCGACCGTGAACGCCTCGTAGGAGGCGTCGTCCGCCGGATCGTAGATGTCCCAGCCGAGGACGCCGTGAGCCGCGGGCAACCGACCAGTGTGGAAGGTCGTCATGGCCGCCGCCGTTTCGGAGGGGTACGTCGAGGTCAGCGGCGAAACGATTCCCTCGGCTTCGACGCGCTCGAGGAGCGGATGGTCGTGGCGTTTCCAGAAGGCGGTCCCGAACCCGTCGACCACGACGACGAGCACCCGATCGTACTCGTCGCCGACGCCTGTGAGGACGTCGTCGGGCAGCGACCGTCCGGCGTTGCGGTCCGCGCCGAGCACCGACCCGACCGTCGCCGGGACGTTAGCGAAACAGTAGCCGTCGTAATCGGGGAAGCAGTAGTCCCCCTCGGACAGGCGCTCGCGCAGACGGCGCTCGAGGTCGGTGCGCATGGCACGGGTTTCGACCTCGAAGCAAAAAGTACCCCAGGTGATGTGAACGCGGAACACACACGACGTCTCGGGGACCAAGCGGACCGGAATGGCGGGCTACCGGCCTCGAGAGACTCACTCGGCCAGTTCGAACTCGATCGCCGCGCCCTGTCGCGACCACCGTTTGTCTCGCTCATCACGTCGTTCTTCGCTCGCAAAATCTGGACCAAAAAGCCGAGGCCGATCGTCTTAGGACAGTTTGAACTCGATCGCCGCTCCTTGTCCGAAGCCGACGCACTCCGTCGCGATTCCGCGCTCGACGCCGCGGCGGTTCATCTCGTGGACGAGCGTCACGGGCAGGCGCGCGCCGGAACAGCCAAGCGGGTGGCCGATGGCGATCGCGCCGCCGTTGACGTTCAACCGGTCGTCCGGAATCCCGAGTTCGCGCTGTGAGTACAGCGTCTGGCTCGCGAAGGCCTCGTTGATCTCGACGAGACCGTAGTCGTCGATTTCGCGACCGGCGCGTTCGAGCAGTCCTTTCGTGGCGGGCACCGGGCCGACGCCCATCACCGTGGGATCGACGCCGGCAACGTAGCTGGTGCCGACTTCCGCGAGGACCTCGAGGTCGTTCCGGGAGGCGAAGTCACGACTGGTCAAAAGGACGCCGGCCGCGCCGTCGGCGATCTGGGAGGCGTTGCCCGGCGTGACGGTGCCGTCTTCTTTGAACACGGTCGGGAGTTCGGCGAGTTTCTCGGGGGTCGTGCCGGGCCGGAGCCCCTCGTCTTCGTCGTGGACGCCGTCTTCCGTCTCGAGCGGGACGATTTCGTCGTCGAACCGCCCCGCCTCTGTCGCCTCGACCGCGCGCTGCTGGCTGCGGGCGCCGTACTCGTCCTGTTCCTCCCGGCTCACGCCGTACTTCTCGGCGACCTTTTCGGCGGTCATCCCCATCGAGAGGTTCTCCATGCCGTACTCCTCGTCGAGTTGGGGATACATCTTGCCGCTGCTGGCGGCTCCCATCTTCACCCGGCTCATGCTCTCGACGCCGCCGGCGAAGACGGCTTGCTGGCGTCCCGCGGCGATCGAGTCCGCGGCGCTGATGATCGCCTGGGCCGAGGAGGCACACTGGCGATCGATCGTCGTCGCGGGGACCGACTCGCCGAGATCCGAAAAGAGCGCGATCTGCCGGGCGATGTTCGACCGCTGTTCCTCGCGCTGCTGGGCACAGCCCCACATCAGATCGTCGATTTCGTCGCCGGAGAGCCCCGTCTCCGCGAGCATCTCGTTGACCAGCGGAATCGACAGGTCTTCGCTTCGAAACGACGCGAGCGCGCCGTCTTCCTTTCCTTGCGCCGTTCGCACCGCGCTAACGAGTACCGGCGTGGTGTCTGTCATGGTCCATCACTGTCTTTGCGAGCACATATATCTACGTACATCGGTAACATCAGCGAGTTCGGTACGTCGATCGTAAACCCCACCTACCGCCCCCGTTACCGACGTTATTCCCGGCGCTCGAGCGCGACGCCTAACTCCTCGAGCATGCCGAAGAACCCGGGGAAGGAAACGTCGACGTGATCGGCCCCCTCGACGGTCGTCTCGCCGTCGGCGACGAGTCCGGCGAGCGCGAGCGACATGATGATTCGGTGGTCGTCGCGACCGCGAACGGTCGCCCCCTCGAGTCGGGACTCGCTCCCGTGGACGGTCAGCGAGTCCTGTTCTTCGCTCGTTTCGACGCCCATCTTGCCCAGTTCCTCGGCCATCGCGCTCACGCGGTCGGTCTCCTTGTACCGGACGTGCTCGGCATTCGTAATGTGCGTGTCGCCGTCGGCGACGGCACCGAGCGTCGCGATGGTCGGAAGCAGGTCGGGCGTATCGGCCACGGAAACCTCGATGCCCGAGAGCGAGGCGCTCGAGACCTCGATGACGCCCGCCTCGCGGTCCCACTCGACGTCGGCACCCATCCGGTCGACGATGTCGACGATAGCGGTGTCGCCCTGGGCGCTGGGATTGGCTCCCTCGATGCGGACGCCGTCCGCTTCGGCGCCGGCGATCGAACCCGCCGCGAGCGGGTACGAGATCGACGAGAAGTCGCCGGGAACCGCGTAGGTCCCGCCGACGGGATCGTAGGTCTGGCCGCCATCGACCGCGAACCCGTCGTCGGTGTGGCGGGCATCGACGCCGAACTCCTCGAGCACCTCGAGGGTCACGTCGACGTAGGGCGCGGACTTGAGTTCGGTCTCCAGTTCGATGTCGATCCCCTCGTCGGTGACGGCCCCGGCCAGCAACAAGGCGGTGATGTACTGCGAGGAGACGTCGCCCGGGATCGAGACCCCGCCGCCCGAAATCGGCCCGGTAACGACCAGCGGAGCCTGCCCGTTGCCCCGCGTGCTGTACGCGTCGCCGTCGAGGTCGGCGATCGCCTCGAGCAACGGCCCCTGCGGCCTCGAACGCAGGGACTCGTCGCCGGTGAGCACCGAGGTGCCGTCGGCGAGGGCGGCCGCAGCCGTGACGAGTCGCATCGTCGTGCCGCTGTTCTCGCAGTCGATGACGTCCGCCGGGACCTCCGGCCGACCGTCGAAGCCCTCGATCTCGAGCGTACCGTCTTCGTGGCGCTCGACGTCGCCGCCGAAAAGATCCACCGCGCGAGCGGTCGCCCGCGTGTCGGCGCTCCAGAGCGCGTCGCGAACGGTCGTTCGGTCCGAATACCCCGCCGCGAGGATCGCTCGGTGGGTGTAGCTCTTCGAGGGCGGTGCCCGCGCCGTCCCTCGAACGCTCGAGGGGGTGATGGTGACGTTCATGGTCGCTCTGTCGGGTGGCCGCGCCTTACCGATACCGATCCCCGCAGTACTGGTACTGGAATCGGACCGCCACTCTCCGTGGGAGAGGAACGGCTCACGGACAGCCGATCGAAGCCACCACGTCCCGGAGCGGGTCGCCGTCGGTCAGACTCGAGACCTCGTAGTTCAGGTCGTCACAGGCCCAGAACACGCTCTGGATCCGTCCGTCCCGACGGTAGGCTACCAGCCCGTCGATCTCGATTTCCTCGAGCGCGGACGGTCTGAATCGCTGAACCTCTCGAACAGCGACGAAGAGTTCCCGCGCGACGACGGCCGGGTCGTCGTACCAGAGCGTCGCGGTCGTACCGAATCGCTCGGCAGATTCGACGACGGTGACTCGGTCGAGCACGAACGAATCCGGCACGTCTGGCTCGGGCAACTCGTACGGAACGGCGTCCGCGGCGGCCGCTCGCGAGTCGAAGATGCCGTCGGGTTCGGGTCCGTCGGTGACGACGGATGCTTCCACCGGCGGCTCGTAGGTGAACGTCCCCGACTCGAGCCCCTCGTCGATCGAGAGCGCCTCGTAGCTGACGGTCAGGCTGTACCGCGTCTCGTCGCCGTCGCTGACCTCGTTTCGTTCCTTGACCGGGTACCGGTACTCGTCGTCGATCCAGATCGTACGGGAGACCTCCAGGTCCTCGAACGCCGCCGTTGACAGCGGAACGACGTAGGTCGTCCCTCCGACGACGAGATCGATCCGCCGATCGGAATCGTCGATCGGCGGTCGCGCCTCGATGACGTGTGCGTCTCGCCCGTCGACCGTCGCGGTCCCCTCATACCCCAGCCGGTACTCCTCGCGGAGGCGCTCGAGGACGCGCAAGGTTCGGTCGTCGTCGACCTTGTTCCCGTGGTGGCGCATGTCGACGACTTCCGCTGCCGGGTTGTACTCCCAGGTCGTTTCCCGATTCGTGACGGTTACCGAGCCGCTCGGGACGGTCGGATCGGTCGAGTCCAAAACCTCGATACGCTGCTTGGCGGGCGGTTCGCTCGCGATGCGTTCCGTTCGCTCGACGGAGCCGTCCGGGGTTTCGACCGTCATCGTTCGACGAGCCGAGAGCTGGCTCATGTGTCGCCGGGTCTCGATCGCATCCTGGACGAGGTCGTCGCTCGAGGGACCGTCGTCGGCCGCGAGGCCGACACAGCCAGCCAGCGCGACGCCCGCCCCGGTAGCCAGGATCCGTCGGCGGTTCATACGCGCCAGATTATTGCCTTAATTGATAAGTTTGTGGGTCCGAATCCATCCGGGTGGCCGGAGAGAACGCGAGCGACGCCGAAGGGATCGGCGGTGGACGGGCCGATGGTTGATCGAAGGCACGGACGCGACGGAGCGAACTCGCCGGGATTATGTAGTCGCTCGCCACACACCACCGTATGAACGAAGCGGTCGACCTCTCCTCGCTCCGCGAGCACCTCGACACCGACGGCCACGACGGCTATCTGATCGACGACGACGCCTCGGACTCCGACCAGCGGTACGTCTCCGGCTTTACCGCGCCGGATCCCTACCAGACGCTCGTCACCCGGGAGGGAATCCACCTGCTCGTCTCGGGACTCGAGTACGGCCGTGCGAGCAAAGAGGCAAGCGCCGATTCGGTGACCCGCCGATCGACCTACGACTACCAGCAACTCGTCGCCGAGCACGGCTCCTACGAGGCCAAAAGTCGCATGCTCGCGGCGTTTCTCGACGATCACGACGTCGACTCGCTGGCCGTCCCGCGAAACTTCCCGACGGGGACCGCGGACGGGTTGCGAGACCAAGGGGTCTCCGTGACGGTCGAATCCGAGGGGATCATCGAGGAGATCCGTGCGACGAAAACCGACTGGGAGATCGACCAGATACGGGCGAGCCAGCGCGCCAACGAGGCCGCGCTGGCGACCGCCGAGGAACTGATCGCGACGGCCGAGATCGAAGACGGCGTTCTCGTCCGCGACGGCGAACCGCTCACCAGCGAGCGCGTCAAAGAGGAGATCGAAGTCACGCTCCTCCGACACGGCTGTTCGCTGGACGACACCATCGTCGCCTGCGGGGCCGACGGCGCGGATCCCCACGACCGCGGCAGCGGCCCGCTCGCGGCCGACGAACTGATCGTGATCGACATCTTCCCGCGTGACAAGGAGACGGGCTACTTCGCGGACATGACGCGGACGTTCGCCCGCGGCGACCCCGGCGAGGAAGCCAGACGGCGGTACGACGTGACCCGCGAGGCCTACGAGGCCGCGCTCGAGGCCGTCGAGGCCGGCGTCACCGGAGCCGACGTACACGACGTCGCCTGCGATATCATCGAGGAGGCGGGCTACGAGACGCTCCGGAGCGATCCGAGCGCCGGAACCGGCTTCATCCACAGCACGGGCCACGGCGTCGGACTGGATATCCACGAACAGCCGAGCGTCTCGCCGGCCGGCGGCGAACTCGAGGCCGGCCACGTGATCTCGATCGAACCTGGAATTTACGATCCCGACGTCGGCGGCGTTCGGATCGAGGATCTGGTCGTCGTTACCGAGGACGGCTACGAGAATCTAACCGATTATCGCGTGGGACTCGAGCCAAAAGGCGAGTAAATCGACTCCAATACCCGCTACCGGTCTGCTATCACGCGTTCGCCGACTTCGAGTCCGTTCCGTAACGCGGCGTGGACTCGCCCCTCGCCGGCGACCCAGTCGCCCAGACAGTACAGCCCCGCGGATTCTGCGCGCCGGAGTGCGTCGGTCTCGACACCGTCGTCGGGAAGCGCGTAGCGCCACCCCTGGTGGTCCGTCCAGTCGGGATCGGTCAGTCGGTCGTCCTCGAGCAGGTCGGCGATCATCGACGCAAGTTCGTCGAGGTTCTGCTCCAGATCGCTCTCAAAGCGCTCGACCGACCACTCGTGGTTGGCCTGGACGATCAACAGCGACTCGCCGTCGGGGACGTGGCCCGGTTTGCACTCCTCGCGAGAGAGCCACCCGATCTCGTGGTCCTTGTCCGTGTTAACCAGCGCGTAGTAGGGGAGGTCGAGTTCGAAGGGGTAGTGAAAGACGCCGGCCCAGATCGTTCGATAGGGAACGGCGTCGATGGCGTCGACGAGGGCGTCCCGAACGTCGCGGTCCCACTCGGCGGACCGCAGGAGGTCGGCCGTCTGCGGCGCGGGTGGGTTCAGCAGGAGGACGTCGAAGGGACCCCACTGGTTGCTATCGGCGTCCGTGAGCCGCCACGTCTCCGCGGCGGGTTCCCGGCGGATCGTCTCGACTCGCGTCTCGCGGTGAACCGTCGCGTCGGTTCGCGAAAAGAGCCGCTTTGCGATTCCGGTCAGTCCCTCGCGGTAGGTCCATTTGTGCTCGTCCGCGTCTCGACCCCCCGAAACGGTGCCTGCGCTGTCGAACGTCCAGACCGGTTCGGTGACGTCGACCAGGCCGTCGGTCTCGAGGGTCTCCGTGAGCAGTTCGACCACCCGCTCGTCGGCCGATTTGACGTAGTTCGCGCCGTAATCGTAAACCGCGCCGTCCCGGCGTCGCGTGGCCGCACGGCCACAGAGCCCGCCGGACTTCTCGAGGACCGTCACCTTCGCCTCCTCGACCGTTTCCTCGATCGTATACGCCGCGGCGGCCGCGGCGACACCCGCGCCGACGATTCCGATCCGTGTCATAGTCGATACTCGGCTCGAGTCCTCAAGTATCCCGGCACCGGGCGTGTGGCGTGTCGGCGCCGAACCGCGATCGACGACCGAGACGCTACAGCTCGCGCGCCATCATCACTTCGTCGACGTGTTCGCCGTCGATTTCGTAGTGATCTCGGCGGATCGCCTCGGTGTCCCAGCCGTGGTGGGTCAGGAACTCGAGCGCGCGGTCGTTGACGATCGGAACGCTGTTGTACACCTTCCGGTAGCCGTTGGCTTCGGCCCACTCGATTCCGCGCTGGAGCAGTTTACTCCCGATACCGTGGCCTCGGACGGCCTCGCGGACGCCGACCGTCTGCTGGGCGGTGCCCTGCATCCGTTCGACCTGCGGGAGGTCCAGGTGGGTCCAGCCGACGACCTCCCCGTCGACCGTCGCGACGAAGAACATCCGCGATTTCACGGTGTTGTGTCTGGTCACGGCGTTTTCGTAGAGCAGTTCCTCGGCGATGCTCTCCGCGACGACGTACGTCTCCGCTGATGTAACGTCCCGAATCGTCTCGATGAGCCCGTCGAAGTCCGACTGTCGGCCCGGTCGAATGACGAACTCGAGGTCCTCGGTGTCGTACTCCACCACCGCGCCGAATTCGAGGCCGATCCGCAAGGTCCCGCCCTCCTCTTTCAGATACCCGTCGGCTTTCAGTTCATCGAGGTGGGACCGAAACTCCTCGGAGGAGAGCGACACGACGTCCAGTAGCTTGTGTCGCTTGACGGTCCCGTTGCGTTCGACGTACTCGTAGAGGCGCCTGTTGGCGTCGGACGTAAACGTCGGCCGCTCAGTCGCTCCCATAGGACCCGTACGGAAACGGATGACTTAGAGCTTGGGAAGTGATGTCACACACCACGGTGTTGCGAGTGACGCCAATGCGTCTTGTTGCTCCATCCAGTGGCCTCGAGCGGCGTCTCAGACCTCGTCGCGGTCCGTAAACGAGTAGCGGCGCGCGATAGCCTCGTCGCTGAACTCGTGGAAGTCGGCGAAATCGAACGCGACGGACTCGCCGCCCTGTCGGCCCGAAAAGGACCCGCGAACCGCGACGGTGTCACCGTCGACGACGAGGTCGTGAACGTCGTGGTTGCCCTCCGTCAAGGGTCGCTCCTCGAGATAGAACGTGCGGAGTTCGTCTCGACCCTCGATCGTCGCCTGGCCCGGACGCTCGTACCGAACGTCTTCGGTAAAGAGCGCCACGAGATCGTCGTACCGCTCGGCGTCGACGAAGTCGTAGTACTGTTCGACGACCGCCTGCGGGTCAAATTCGCCCATAGACGGCGTACGCGACCGATCGCCAATACGGTTGGTGTCTCGGACGCACCCTCCGTCGATCGCGGTAGTTCCTATTGACTCCGTGGACTGCGAACGGGACCCGGGCCCACCGGACCACGGGACCGACAGTCCGTCTCGGCGACCCCGTCTCTCGAACTGCACGCGACACGGATGGCGACGCAATTCTCGCCAACGGCCGGATTTCGGGCCCGGGAACGCGCTCGGGAACCGATCGATCGAACGGCTTTTGCAACGCCAGGGGGTAGATGTCGTCGATGGACGTACTGATCGTCGGTGCCGGCGCGATCGGGACGTGGTTCGGGCGCGCCGTCGACGCCACGGTCGCGTTCGCCGACGTCGATGCGGACGCCGCGGCGACGGCGGCCGACACGGTCGGGGCCGACGCCGACGTCACGGATCTCGAGGGGACAGACAGCTACGACGTCGTCTGTCTCGCAGTGCCGATGACCCACGTCGTCGACGCGATTGCGGACCACGCCGACCGAGCCGAGCGGGCGATCGTCGACCTTTCGGGCGTAATGGACCCGCCGCTCGAGGCGATGGCGACGCACGCGCCGACGCTCGAGCGAGCGAGCTTACACCCGCTCTTTGCGCCTGAACGGGCACCGGGTTCGATCGCAGTCGTCCGCGACGAGTCGGGGCCGGTCCTCGACGCGCTGCTCGAGTCGCTTACAGCCCGCGGGAACACCCTCGTCGAGACGACGGCGACCGAACACGACGGGGCGATGGAGACGGTGCAGGCGGCGACCCACGCGGCCGTGCTTTCGTTCGCCCTCGCCGCGGATTCGGTTCCCGACGGATTCGAAACGCCGATCTACGAGGAGTTGCGGTCGCTCACCGAACAGGTGACCGAGGGCACGCCGCGCGTCTACGCCGACATTCAGCAGACGTTCGAGGGTGCCGACGCCGTCGCCGACGCCGCCGCGCGGATCGCCGACGCCGATAGCGATGCCCTCGAGTCGCTGTACCGGGAGGCGGCGCAACAGTGGCAGCGAGACGATTGCGCCGATGCCGACCGATCCACGAACGGAGGGACAACCCAATGAGCAACCAACGCGAAGCCGTCCGATCGAACGCGAAGTATCTCCGGAACGTCAGACCGATCGACCCCGAGGAAATCTGTGACTACATCGACGGCACCCCGCACCCGGCGGTCGTCCGACAGCACCTTCGCGAGGACGCCGCCGACCTCGCGCTGATCGAACGGGACGACGGCACGTTCGTTCCCGTCGAGGACGAGCCCGTCCGGCCGCGTCAGGGCCCAGTCCGGCAGTTCCCCACGGCGTACGAACGCCGCCTCGACGATCTGCTGGTCGACCGCTACGGCGTCGGCTGGCACGAGGACGCGACCGGCGACCTCTTGCGATCGACCATCCGCCGATTCAAATCCCGCTATCTCGAGCGCCGGCCGGTCGAGTACGACGACGACGTCGCGGCGGGATACGCGATCTACCACCTTCCGGGCTACTACGCCGCCGTACAGTACGCACTGGACGACCTCGCCGAACGCGGCCTGCTGGGTCGCAACCTGCGCGTGCTCGATATCGGTGCCGGCGTCGGCGGCCCCGCGCTGGGGCTCTGTGACTACCTTCCCGACGACGCGCTGGTCGACTACCACGGCATCGAACCCAGCGCGGCCGCCGATATTCTCGAGGAACTGCTCGTTGAGACGGACCGGAACGTTCACACAACGATTCACCGGACGACCGCGGAGGCGTTCGATCCCGCTGCTATCGGCGAGACAGACGCTGACAACGACAGCGACGGCTTCGACCCAACTGCACCCGCCGACGGCTTCGACCTGATCCTCGCCGCCAACGTCGCGAGCGAACTCGAGGACCCGACCGCCGTCCTGTGGTCGGCACTCGAGTTGCTCGCACCCGACGGGGCGCTGCTCGCGATGGCACCGGCGGACAAGAACACGAGCATTCAGTTACGCGCGGTCGAGCGAGAACTCGAGGACGAACGGCTGTGGACGCCGGCGGAGTTGGGGAAGGATGAAGCTGCAGACGGCGAGGACGGCGTCGACGACCGGAACAGTGGAGACGACGTTGCCGACGAGAACGACAACTACGACCGCACCGGTCGGGTGACCGTCTACGGCCCCACCGTCCGCCTCTGGTCGGGCGACCGGCCCGCGGATCGCGGCTGGTCGTTCGACGCCAGACCCGACCTCGAGGTGCCCGCGTTCCAGCGGAAACTCGACGAGGCGACGCCGGACGCCGACGAGGAACACGCCTCCGGCGAGTTCGTCAACGTCGACGTCCAGTTTTCCTACTCGCTGTTGCGACTCGACGGCAGCCGGCGGCTCGAACTCGACCTCGAGACCAGCGACTGGGCGAAGATGGCCGAGATGGGCCACCACGTTCCCAACCGGATCGACGTCGTCGGGGCGAAACTCAGCCGGTCGCTGAGCGGCGACGACGAGTGGGACGGCCGCTCGGGCGGATCGAGTTCGAACCCGCTGTTCAAGATCAGCGACGGCAGCGAACAGGTCGACCACTACGCCGTCCTCACGAACGAGACTGCGCTCAACCGACCGCTGCTCGAGGCCGACTACGGAGAGGTCTGTTCGTTCGAGCAGGCCCTCGCCCTCTGGAACGACGACGAGGAGGCGTACAATCTGGTCGTCGACGAGGAAACGATCGTCGACCGAATCGGCTGATACTGTCTGCTGTACCGATGTACCGGTCAATCGCAGGACGGTCGCGATTGCCCCGGTAATGGCTTCCAGTAGACAGTATGAGACGGGAATTCGGCAAAGCGGTGGGCTTTTCGCGCCGGGCTTCGACGCGGTTGATATGAGCGATCCCCTCGAGATCCTGTTAACGAACGACGACGGGATCGACAGCACCGGGCTTCGGGCGCTGTACGATGTTCTTTCCGAGCAGGGAAACGTAACCGTCGTCGCCCCCGCGACCGATCAGAGCGCCTGCGGCCGCTCGATGTCCCACGAGGTCGACGTCGAAGAACGCGATCTGGGGTACGCCGTCTACGGAACGCCCTCGGACTGCGTCGTCGCCGGACTGGCGGAACTCGGTCCGGATCCCGACATCGTCGTCGCGGGCTGTAACAAGGGGGCGAATCTGGGCGAGTACGTCCTCGGTCGCTCGGGGACGATCAGCGCCGCCGTCGAGGCCGCCTTCTTCGACGTTCCCGCCATCGCGACCTCCATGTACGTTCCCGCCGGCGAGACGCCGCTGAGTCAGATCGATCTCGGTGCCGAGGAGTACGCGGAAGCCACCCGCGTCACGTCCTACCTGATCGAGCACGCGCTCGGCGCTGGTGTCTTCGAACACGCCGCATACCTCAACGTCAACGTCCCCCTTCCGGACGGCGAGCCCGCACCGATCGAGATTACCAGGCCCTCGAAACGGTACGAGATGGACGCCGAGCGCAACGGAACGCGCGTCCACCTGAAAGATCGCGTCTGGGAACGGATGGACCCCGACACCCTTCCCGACCCCGAGGGAACCGACCGCCGGGCCGTCGTCGAGGGACGAATCAGCGTCTCCCCGCTGACCGCACCACACTCGACGAACCACCACGAGACGCTCACCGCGCTCGCGGAGTCCTATCTCGAAACCGTCACAGCGAACGATAGTTAACGATATCCGACACGAAGGGGAGAATGCGCTCGCTACCGAACTGATTTGTATCAGGATGATGAACCACGGAGTATGGCGAGTGTCGAAATCGAGTACTGTGTTCCGTGCGGGTTCCTCCGTCGCGCCGAGGACCTTCAGCACGCGCTTCTGTCGACGTTTGGCGAGCAACTCGAGGCAGTCACGCTTGCCACCGGTGACGACGGTGTCTTTGTCGTTCGTGTCGACGGCGACGTG
The DNA here is from genome assembly GCF_009834785.1 of Natronorubrum halalkaliphilum. Classification (GTDB taxonomy): domain Archaea; phylum Halobacteriota; class Halobacteria; order Halobacteriales; family Natrialbaceae; genus Natronorubrum; species Natronorubrum halalkaliphilum. Next base: position 100,751 of record NZ_WUYX01000029.1, on the reverse strand, counting down.
ATCTTCGAGAAGAGTGAGGAAACGTACAATATCGATAACATCGTTCGACGGGTTCGTACATATCTGTGATCGCTCATCCCACTAACCGGGCGTGTCGAACCGGTGATGTGATAACCGACTTGCAGGCCGCAAGGCCGATGCTATCGATCGTGAAGAGTGTACGATAGACATACCGTAACCAGCAGCTACAGGAATAGATAACAGATGAAACGGAAAATCAAGGTAACTGCGCGTTCAACTAGCGATAGTTTCAACAACGGGTGATCAATGATGGTATTCAACACGCTCTGGACCCGCCTTTCGTCGCTCTGGTCGACCAGTTCGGCGGAGGAGACGACGGAGGAAGCGTCTACGACGGCGGAACCGGACGACAACGACGACGAAACGCTGAGCTACGCCGAAGAGATCGAGTACGGCGTCAACGAACAGGACTTGCCCGACGAGGACAAGATCCTCAGGCTTCTGGTCAAACGCGGCGGCCGGGTCGATCGGTCGACCGTCCGCCAGGAGACCGGATGGTCGGACGACCACCTCGAGGAGGTCATCTCCGGGATGGAAGACGAGGGGCAGGTCAGCGCGATTACGGTCGGTCGAAAACGCGTCGTCTGTCGGCGCGGGTTCGAACCCAAAGGGTACCGTTCGCACCTGAACGAGTGACAGGCTGTAGTCGATGGCCCGCGACTGCGGTGTTATCACGCCCGTATCGGGACCTAACTGAGAATCTGTAGTCCGCATCGACGTACTGTTTTCGCCGTTCGTATTACTCCGGCTGAGTGGAGACGTCCCGCGACGCGCCGTGGTTACTCGAGTCCCGCGCTCACGTTAGCGCGTCGTCTGCCGTCTTCCCCGCGGCGTGGTCTCGCAGTAGGTTCCGCCCACCGAACGGCTCGCGGATCGACGTGCGTTCTTGTGACAATCACCCATATCGGAGAATATGGCGTATTCAGGCCTAATTCACTTGCAGCGGACTACCCTTCATACAGGTATGTTAGAACTCGCACTGCTGTTCTTCGTGATCGCGATCATCGCCGGTGCGCTCGGCGCGACTGGTGTCGCTGGCATGACCATGTCAATCGCGAAGTGGCTCGTCCTCCTGTTCCTGGTCCTCGCGGTGGTCTCGATGCTGCTGTAGCGAGCGGTCGGGACGGCGTATCGGGTCCTCGAGCGATACCGTATCGCTCGAGTGAAGTTCCTCGTCGTCGAGCTATTACCGCACAATCAGTTCGGTTCCGGTAGCGGCCGTTGTCGCCCCTTCGGCGACCGCCGTCGGCCCAGCAATGTAGATACGGGTCCGGCGAGCGTGCCGGTCGAGTACAACGCTCACGACGAGACGACGAGACTCGTGGCTCGCGACGTCAGCGGTACGGACACGTCGACGAAGACTCACGCAGCGTGAGATCGGTCCGGCAGAGGACGCCATCGACGAACAACCGTCCGTCGCTCGCGAGCGTCACCTCGTGGTCGGCGACCTCGAACGTGAACTCCCAGGAACCGTTCTGCTGGTCGGCCAACTCCGTGAGGATCTCCGGGTTGATGTACTCGTAAAGCGTGTACTCGACCTCGTCGAGATCGAGTCGATCGGCTTCGGCCAGTGCCTCGACCACAGTGACGATAATGACGTCCGTGTCTCGGTGTGAAGACATCGTTACGTTCGGCCTCGAGTGAGCGTTATCCATAGCTGAGTTGCCGTCGTGAGAGGGCTGCGTGTTCGATCTCCGCTGGCGCGTTCCGCGGTGTTCGGTGACCGCGTAGAGACAGGTTGCGACCGACCGCCGGGCACCGTCGACCGCGATCGGCCCCCTTCGCTCGACGGCAGCGGCGGCGTCTGCACCGATAGCTGCGGTCGCCACCCCCGCGGGACCGCTCGTCGGTAGTCGTCCGACCGCCGGCGCGTTTCCCGGCCGGTGCGTGCATCGATTCGCGTCTCCGTCGTGGCGCGGTTCGACACGCTGGTCGGGCCACCTTTCGACGGCCCACCCGCGTCCCACCCCGAAACTGATCGCTCAGCGTCACAGATAACCCCTCGAGAGGACCAATAATAAATAGGTTGTCACTAAATCCGAACGGAATGGATCGTGTACTCGAGTACGGCGTTCCTGACCGGTCCTCGAGGGCCGCAATTCAGTAGTTTGCCGATGGTATTCCCCTACAGTGATAGATTATCGTCGGTTTCGAGAGACGACTCGAGAATATCATAGAACGAGGCTGAATCAGTGCTAATCTATCTCACTGTGAACGGGCTGGTACTGGACTCGAGCGCCACCTGTGGAACGGACGCGAGACGGCGGTCGCTACTCGAGATGGCATCACAGCTACGTTCGGGAACTGTCGATTACCCGAGAGTACGACCGTCTCCGCTGTCAGGTTTTTCCAAGTGGAAAGCTTTTTTGTACTGTTTCACTAGGTGATAACTCGGGGATGGCGTATAAGGACGATGTAACGAGGGTTTTGGCAACGTGTGAAGAGTGTGGGTCCGTGTATGCGGCGCGGCAGTGGCCGGACGGGACAGTTCGGATCATCGGACAGGAGGGCTGTTCCTGCGGTGCGAACGCGTTCGAGGTTGTCGACGACTCCACAGAGGACTCGGTGGCCGGATCCGGAGCGGAGTGAGAACTCGAGGAAAGTCCGGGCCACTACGGATGATCACGTACTCCGCCGATCCGAGCGGCAACGGTTGGGTGGAGACGGTACCAACAGCAGTCGGTCACCACCCGACTGACGCTATCCGACACTATCGTAGTCGTCAATCGTATCACCGACGATAGTAGCCGCTGGAAGTCGGTGTGTGAACAGTTCCAGTTGTTCATATACTACTATCCCGATCACGGACGAAGTAGCGAGGCTCTTAGGGCCACAGGTTCAACACTCGATCACACATACATGCGTATCACTATGGCACCCGACACCGCTGTCACCATCGACACCACGAGCACGAGGTGGATGCGATGATCCTCGACGATTCGGACACCCCTGCAGCCGAGTACGAAGCGCTGGCCGACGCCCTCAAGGATCTGCGGGACGAAATAGCCGCGGAACCGATCAAGGAATCGCGACTCGAGGGACTGTTCGACGAGGCGACCACGAGCGACCCTCAGATCTGGAACACCGTGACCGCGTTCATCGACCTCGAGGATGGCCGAGCGGTCGTCACGGAAGAGTCGAAACTCGCCCGCGGCAAGTGGGCTCCCGAGATCGTCGACGACTGCGATGCGATGGTGACCGTCGACATCGAGTATGGCCAGATGCCAGACGAGTTCAAGTACTCCGTTTTGAAGAAACTCGACGGGAAGATCGAGCAGGCTCAAGAACGGGCAGACGCGACTCGAGCGAACGAGTAAGCGGTACATGTTTTCAGGGCAGTGGTCGAACGCGATCGAGTTTGCGGAGCGAACACTGTTACCAACCGACGTTCGGCTATCCCTCGTAACTGAGACTCTTCCTGTGAACACCCCTCTAAATCGAAGCCGAGTGAGTCCCGTGGTGAGTATCCGATGACACGACGCGATAGCCGGTCCGACAGGAATCGATTCGCAACCATCGCAGTCGGCGCAGCTGAAACCGAAACACGTCCTCACGGAGATAAATTCTGAGAAATACAGCGTTCCTACTCGAAGTTTAGAAACCCTCGGTAGAACGGTTAATTTCGAGTGGACTCGCCGGGATTTGAACCCGGGGCCTCTCCCATGCCAAGGGAGTGATCTACCTCTGATCTACGAGCCCTCGTTCGCATTCCTCCATTTCCGTCGGGAATAGATAAACCCCTCGAAATTGTCGAGCCGCCCCTGTCTATGACTCGCATAGGGCCGGTCGCTGCACACCCTCACGCACGAGTTGTTGTAGGCCTCGAGGCAGAAGCGCTGGCCTCGAGTACCACTCCACCAGTTCATTCGTTCGAGTAAGCGGACCCAAACCCACACAGCGCCGCACACGCAGATCCGTCACGGTCTAGAAACCCTTTAGTCCGTCCGAGCGAAAGCGACGGTGGGAAGCGCACGGCCGCAAATCTGACTGTGCCATCGACTCTTTCCGGATGGCTTGGGATTGCGGAAGTGCACGGGCAGCCGGTTTCGGCTGTCACACTATCGGAGCGGTCAGTGCGGTTCCTATCCTCAACAATGGCACGAATGCACACCCGCCGCCGTGGCTCGTCCGGTTCGGACAAGCCAGCGGCAGACGAACCACCGGAGTGGAGCGACGTTGACTCGGACGATATCGAATCTCGAGTCGTCGAACTAGCGGAGCAGGGCTACGAGCCGAGCCAGATCGGCATGAAGCTGCGTGACGAAGGCGTCACGGGCACGCCCATCCCGGACGTCAAGCTGGCGACCGGCAAGAAGATCGGCGAGATCCTCGAGGAAAACGACGCGACCGCGGACATTCCCGAGGACCTTCGCAACCTGATGGAGCGCGCCATCGGCCTGCGCGAGCACATCCGAGAGAACCCGCAGGACTACCAGAACAAGCGCGCCCTGCAGAACACGGAATCGAAGGTCCGCCGACTCGCCGACTACTACCGCGGTGACGAACTCGAGCCGGACTTCTCGTACAACTACGAAACGGCGAAGGAACTCCTCGAGAAGTAAGCCGACCCCTGAACGCAGATACGCACACAATATGGCAACCGAGCGTCGTTCCGCCGAGCCGTCGTCCGCCCCCGTCGCCAGCGCACTCGAGAGCGCCGGCTTCGCGCACATCGTTGCGCGGGCCGACGGCGACGCGCTCGCGACGAGCGGTCTCCTCGCGAGAGCGCTGACCGACCGCGGGACGCCGTTCCAGGTGAGCGTCGGCCGGACCGTCGCGGATCGAACCGCACGCGTTCGCGACCGCGAGCCGGCGACCGATGACGTCACGATCGGCGTCGGCGCGATCGACGCTGACGTCACACGACTCGACGACGCCGACCGACCCGCCACGCTCGCAGCGCTCGACGTCGTCCGCGAGATCGGATCGACGCCGGATCCCGTGCTCGCACTGGCCGGCCTCGTCGCCGCCGACGTGGAGCCGGGTGCCGGCGAGAGTGAGTGGATCCTCGAGACCGCGCGCGAACGCGGTCTCGTCGAGCGCCGACCGGGCGTCGGGATCCCGACGGGCGATCCGGTCGACGGGATCGCTCACTCGACGCGCCTCCGCGCGCCGTGGTCGGGCGATCCGGACGCAACTCGAGACGCACTCGAGGGGCTCGGCGCCGATCTCGACGAGCCCGCTGATTTCGACGGGGACGATCACCGAGCGATCGCTTCCGCCGTCGCACTCGACGTGGTCGGCGACGACGAGGCTGCCGCGGCCGCCGCGGAGACGATCCAGCGCGCGCTCAGACCGTACGCGACGCCCGACCACGCGTTCGCGACGGTCGGCGGCTACGCGGATGTGCTCGAGGCGACGGCCCGGACCGAGCCCGGTACCGGCGCTGCGCTCGCGATGGGCCATGGGGTCCACGAGCCGGCGCTTGCGGCCTGGCGCGAGGACGGTCGTCGCGCCCACGCGGCGCTCGAGGGAGCGTCGACCGGTCGCTACGACGGCCTGTTCGTCGTCGGCATCGACGACGGGCCGGTCGAGACGGTCGCTCGCATCGCGGCCACCTACCGATCGCCGGAACCCGTGGTTCTCGCCGTCGGAGACGGTGAGGCTGCGATCGCGACCCGCGGCGACGATCACCTCGGCGCGACCGTCGAGGCCGTTGCGCGGGAACTGGGTGCCGACGATTCGGATTCGAACGGAGCCCAGGAAGGCGTCGAATACGACAGCAGCCGCCGCCGCGGCTATCTGCGATACGACACGGCCAGGGACGAATCGACGATCATCGCGGCAGTGAGGGAGCGACTATGAGCCGGCGAGCGACGATCCGGACAACCCACGACGATCCCGAACTCGTTGCGCGGGCGCTGTGCCCGGACAACACCGACGAGATGGAGACCGTCGTCGACGGCGACGCGGTCGTGACGCGGATCGACCGCGAGACGACCGGCGGTCTGCACTCGAACGTCGACGATTACGTCGTCAACCTCGAGGTCGCGATGGAGGTTACGGAGCGGACACGAGCGGGACAGGACGAGCAACCGACGGACACGGGACCTGTGTCCGACAGCGACTCAGATACATCAACACACAATGAGTGAACGATCAGTTTCACGCGCGAAACAGGAGAAGCGGTGGTACACCGTTCTGGCACCCGAGCAGTTCGACCGCCAGGAACTCGGCGAAACCCCCGCTGACGAACCGGAGAAAGTCTACGACCGAACCATCGAAACGACGCTCGGCGAGTTGACCAACAACGCCAGCGAGAACAACACGAAGCTCACCTTCAAGATCACCGACGTCGGAAGCGACTCGGCGTACACGGAGTTCGTCGAGCACTCCCTGACACGGGATTACCTCCGTTCGCTGGTCCGCCGCGGTGCCTCGAAGGTCGAGGCCTACGTCACCGTCCTCACGACGGACGACTACCGCGTCCAGATTCAGCCCGTCGCCTTCACGACCAAGAAGGCCGATGCGAGCCAGGAGAAGGCCATCCGCGAAAAGATGGTCGAGATGGTCGAAGAGGCCGCTGCCGAGCGGACCTTCGAGGAACTCATCGACAGCGTCGTCGAAGGCCGACTCTCGTCGGGCATCTACGGCGAAGCCAAGACGATCTACCCGCTTCGCCGCGTCGAGATCCAGAAGTCGACCCTCGAGGCCCACCCCGAGGAAGTCGCCGAAGAGGAAGCGACCTCCGTCGACGTCGACGACGAAGACGTTGCGACCGGCGACTAACGGACACGGACGACTCGACGGCAGCAGCCGGCGAGCCGACTGAACGACCGACGATCGATTTTTTACGATGATTCCGACCTCGAGTCGGAACTGGCAGTAACGGATCGAAAGCGTCGATCTCATACTGCCGGACAGAACTATTCGAAGATCGGTCGCACTACTGCGATCGTCATCCTCGAGGACGGCCGCGAATTCGCGACCGACTTCTCAGTGACTTCTGTCCGACAGTATCAGGCCGTCCGCGATCACGAACAGTTTTCCCGGTCGCCCGCACCGTCGTTCGTATGGTCGACTATCGCGCGATTCCCGACGAACGGGAGCTCTTTCACGAGTATCGAAGCTACGCGTTCAGACCCGAGAACGGCGTTCCCGCGTACGATCCCGACGAGCACGAGACGCCGCGGGACACCCTCGGTTCCCGTCGCGGGCTGTACGCGAGCGACGACGAGACCGGGTCCGAGAACCCGACGCCGCGCTGTGTCTGTCGGCACTACTGGCTCGAGGCCCGCGTCCGCGGGGACGCCCATCGAACCGCCGGGCTGGCGTCGGTTGCGACGCCGCCCGAGTATCGTCGACAGGGTCACGTCCGGCAGTTGCTCGCTCGTTCGCTCGAGGAGTACCGCGAGCACGACGTTCGATTTTCGATACTGTGGCCGTTTCAGTACCGGTTCTATCGACAGTACGGCTGGGATACGAGCAACCGCGTCCTCACCCACGACTGCGAGCCCGAAGTGTTGTCGTTCGCGACGGACGAGAGAGTTAGGGGCGGCCGATTTCGAAGACTCGAGGCCAACGACTACGGCCTGCTCGAGTCCGCGTACGAGGCCCACGCCGACCGGTACGGCCTCGCCCTCGAGCGCGACGAGGACTGGTGGCGCCATCGCGTGTTCGGCGGCCACGATCGAGATCCGTTCGTTTACGCATTCGAACGCGGCGGAGACGGGAATGGGGACGTCGCGGGCTACCTCGTCTACACGATCGACGGGGAGATGGGTGACCGGACGATGGACGTCTCCGAACTCGTCTTTGCAGATCACGACGCGTTCCTGGCGCTGCTGTCGTTCTGCGCCGATCACGACTCGCAGGCCCAGCGCGTGCGCCTGCGAGGTCCTGAGGAGATCCCGCTTCGTGCGGTCGCCCGAGACCCCGACGAGATCGACACGACCGTCACGGACGGCCCGATGGTTCGACTCGTCGACGTAGCGGAGACGCTGTCTGCGCTCTCGTATCCCGATTCCGGCGTCGATTCGGTTTCCGGTTCCAGGTCCGATCTCGACGCTGATTCCGCCCCTAACCTCGAATCACCCCTGACGGTCGCCGTCGAGGACCCGCTGGCCGACTGGAACGACGGGGTCTTTCGGCTCGCGACGTCGGCCGGCGAAGTCAGCTGCGAGCGTCTCACCGAGGACGCCACGCCCGACGCGGCCCTCGAGATCGGCGCGCTCTCGCAACTCGTCGTCGGCGCACGGTCGGCCAGCGACCTCGAGCGACGAGGTCGACTCGAGGCGACGGATTCGGGCGCGGTCGAGACGCTGTCGGCGCTCTTTCCGGAGACCGCCGTCTATCACGGCGATCGATACTGAGGGGGCCGAATCCGATGCGAATCACCACCATAAACGACTGGCGGCTACCGCCGTTCGTGGATCCGGCACCAGCACGGTGAGTCGTTCTCGTATAGCGTTTCTGACCGCCGAGGCGTGAATCGACGTCGTGGCCATCCAACTAATCCTCGCTGTAAACCCCGTCTCGCATGGTCGTCCCACCTCTCAGACGACGTTTCGCTCCAGTCGCTCGGCGTCCCGTCCGAACCGATCGCTCGAGAGCGCCTTGATATCGACCAGCGACGCCTCGTCCTCGGTCACGAGTTCGGCCACCAGTTTCCCGGTCGCGGGTGCGTGCTGGAACCCGTGACCCGAGAATCCGGCCGCCGTGACGAAGCCGGGAACCGTCTCCTCGAGAATCGCCGTATCGTCCGGCGTCACCGCGTAGAGTCCCGCCCAGCCGCGTTTGACCGCCGACTCGGGCCCGAAGTAGCTCGTCCACTCGGCGACGGCCTCGAGGGCGTCGATGCTCCAGTCGAAATCCATCGAGCGATCGTAGCCGTTCGGATCGCGGGCGGGATCGGGCGGGCCGAAGTGGCCGCCGACCAGCGCGTCGCCGTCTCGATCCGGGCGGAAGTAGGACCCGCTCTCGAGATCGATCGTCAGCGGATCGGTTTCCGGAACGGACTGTTCGGGCTTGACGACGGCGATCTGTCGTCGCTTCGGAGTGATCGGCAGCGAAACGTCGGCCATCGCGGCGATTTCGCGGGCCCACGGCCCCGCGGCGTTGACGACGTACGCAGCCTCGAGTCGCCCGTCGGGCGTTTCGACGCCAGTCACTCGACCCGCAGTGTCGCCACCGTCGTCACCAGCACCGGCCCCCTCCCGAATCACGTCCGTGACGGGCGTCTTCGTCCGGATGTCAACACCCGCGTCGGTCGCGGCCCGTGCATATCCCTGCAATGCGAGATGGGGATCGGCGAACCCGTCGGTCGGCGAGTACGTCCCCGCGACGAACCGATCGGGGTCGATTCCCGGACAGTGCTCCTGCGCGGCGTCGGGATCCAGCAGTTCGCTGGGAACGCCGCGCTCGTTTTGCATCGCGACCGTTTCCTCGAGTTCCGCGCCGACCGCCTCGCTGCGAGCGAGGAAGAGGTAGCCCGTCCGTCGATACTCGATATCGATTCCGAACCGTTCCTCGAAGCGCTCCCAGACGCGCATGCTCTCGCGGGACAACTCGACGTTGACCGGCGTCGAGAACTGCGCGCGAATGCCGCCCACGGATCGCTCGGTGCTTCCCGAACCGATCGAGCCCCGTTCGCAGACGACGACGTCGGCGCCTCGAGTGGCGAGTTCGTACGCGCTCGCCAGACCGACGATGCCGCCGCCGATCACGACTACTGTCATGCGATACCCATCGCTTCGCCACAGGATAAGGCTTCGTTCGCCTCTCGGCGGTCGACGACGGAGCTGTCAGCCGCTTAAACGCAAACGGCCACCGCTCCGTTCGGATCTCTCGGCGGGTGAACAGCTCCGTACCGCGGTCGCTCGGCGGTGTACGGTCACGTGCGTACCGAGTACGGCCGTATCCAAGCGAGTGGGAATCAGAACTGGATTGATAGTGGAAGCAGAATAGTGTTCACTCGTCGCGCGTTCGCCGCGCGACCGTTGTCTACCAACCATCCCCCCACCCACCCCCACTTGGCTGTCTCCGGTGTCGGTCTTGCACCGACGGCACCGGAGCCCGCTTTTCGTAGCCCTCACTACCGTCGTCAACCGCCGCAATCACGGGTTCTCATGATGTGTCACGCCGCGGTGTAGTAGCCCACTGACACCGACGAATTTCGAGTGACAACCGCACGGCCGGATCCCATCAAAACCGGTCCGGGGAGAGTCGGTCTCGAGATTCGCCGGCCAAATCCTCCTCGAGGACGCCGTACACGACGTCTGCGACGGCCGGAGCGAGCGTAATCCCCTGTCCCGTCATTCCGCAGGCGACGACGAACCCGTCCACGTTCGTTTCGCCGACGATGGGCCGTCCGTCCGGCGTAACGGTCCGAAGACCGACCCACTCGTCGGCGACCGAGGCATCCTCGAGTGCCGGGACGACCGTCGCGAGAGCCCTCGCGGAGTCGGCGAAGCCGTCCGGAACGGCGGCCTCGTCCGGATCGTAGCGCTGTCCGTCGTCGTAGCCGGTCCGGTACTCGCCGACCCACGCACCGGTCCCGTCGGCTCCGCCGGTCGGGCGCACGTACCGCTTGGACTCGAGGATCGTCACGGGACTCTCGATCGGGTCGTCGCTCTCGAGTGCTACCATCGGGCCGAGCGTCTGTCTGAGCGGGAGCGAAACGTCGACCAGTTCGTTTACCGCCGGTGCCCACGGACCGGTCGCGTTGATCACGCAGTCGGCGTCGAGTCGGCCGGTATCGGTTTCGACGCTCGAGACGGCGCCCTCGCTGAGGACGATGTCAGTTACCGCCGCTTCCGTTCGAACCTCAACGCCCGTTTGCCGAGCACAATCGGCGAACCAGTTGGCGACGGCGGTCGGATCGCAGAGCGCGTCGTTCGGCGTGTACAGCCCGCCGACGAACCCGTCGGGATCGACGCCGAGCCGCGACAGTTCGTCGGCCGGCAGGTACGAGGCCTCGAGTCCGCGATCGCTGAGCGTCGCCGCGGACTCTTCGAGTCGATCCGCAAACGTCGCCGTTTCGGCAACGTAGAGGACGCCGACTCGAGTCGACTCGAGCGGACTCCGCTCGAAGAGGTCGTCGTAGACCGACCGCGCTCGCTCGCGAAACCGCAGGTCGAACGGCGTCGGGTCGATGACGGTCTCCATCAGAATGCCCGCGGAAGCCGCGGTCGTCTCCGTTCCGATCCCCGACCGTTCGACGAGCGCAACGTCGTGCTCGGTCTCACCGAGGCGCGCTGCGATCGCGGTCCCGACGATACCGCCGCCGACGATGACGATATCCATGCGATAAGCTACCACGGCCAACTACAAACACACTCCGCCGGCCGAACGCTCGCTGCGACGCGAATCCGGGGCCGGTCGCGGGCGACGGCACCACTGAAGTAGCCCTCCGACGATGTGTGCGTATGGTTCGCGTGCTCTCTGACGAGGAGGTCGCCTCGGTCCTCGACCTCGAGGCGCTGTTGCCCGTCGTCGCCGATGCGTTTGAAAAGCAACGAACGGGTTCGGTCGAACGGCCCGAGCGACCCCACTACCCGATCGGGAAGGGGATCGATCCCGACGCACCGGAAGAACCGACCGGGACCGGACTTTGTATGCCCGCGTACGTCCACGGAGCCGCCTACGCCGCGACGAAACTCGTCGCCGTCGTCGAGGACAACCCCGAGCGCGGGTTGCCGACGGTCACCGCCCAGATTTCGCTCACCGACGCGGAAACCGGCCAGCCGGTCGGCTACCTCGCGGGCAACCGGATTACTAACGCCCGAACCGGCTGTATCGGCGGGCTCGCCGCCCGCGAACTCGCGACCGACGGCCCCATCGAACTGGCGGTGATCGGCGCCGGCACGCAGGCCCGCTGGCAAACGCGGGCCGTCGCCGCCGCGGTCGGCAGCGACCGCCTCGAGTCGATCCGCGTCTACTCCTCCAGCGACTCCCGCGTGGACTGCGCTCGCGACCTCGAATCCGAACTCGGCGTCTCGGCGACGCCGGTCTCGAGTCCGCGCGAGGCCGTGACGGACGCCTCGGTCGTCGTCACGGCGACGACGAGCACCGAGCCGGTATTTCCGGGCGAGGCTCTCGCCGATGGCACGCTCGTGATCGCCATCGGCGCGTACACGCCCGAGATGCGCGAACTGGACGCCGCGACGATCGAACGCGCGTCCCGCGTCGTCGCCGACGTCCCGGCGGAAGCCCGCGAGACCGGCGACCTGCGCGGCCACGTCGCCCTCGAGGTTCACCCATTCGGGGACGTGTTAGCCGGTCGACGGGGCCGGGAGTCTGCGGACGAGATCGTCGTCCTCGAGAGCGTCGGGACGGCGGTTCTCGACGCCGCAACTGCCGAATTCGTGTTCGATCGGGCCGCCGACCGCGGGATCGGAACGACGCTGGTGCTGTAGCTGGCCGCCGATCGAACCGTCTTCGGGACACAGCCACGACACTGAAATAGGCGGTTCGCAAAGAAGGGAGTAACTGGCTGCTGATGAGTACAACGACAGATCGGATGTCGCGGTCCGGTGGCGGACGGACCGCGACGCCGACATCGAATCGGGATGGGGGTTCGGAGCCGTGACGCTGCGATCCGTGCCGATCGTCGACCGCGTCACCGACGCCTTCTTCGCACTCGATACGGACTTCCGGTTTACCTATCTCAACGAGCGCGCCGAGACGCTGCTGAAACGCTCTCGAAACGACCTGATCGGTCGGGTGATGTGGGACGAGTTTCCCCACACCGTCGAAACCCAGTTTCCCGACGGGTTCCACCACGCGATGGACGAGCAGGTCCCCGTCTCGTTCGAGGTGTATCACGCCCACTTAGAAACCTGGTTCGAGGCGCGCGCATACCCCTCCGAAACCGGGCTGTCGGTGTACATGCGCGACGTCACCGAGCGCAAGTCCCAGGAGACCTCGCTCGCGCAACACGCCGCCGCCGTCGAAGCGGTCCACGACGCGGTCGTTACCCTCGATCGCAACCGGGAAATCGTCACCGTCAACAACGCCATCGAGAAGGTTTTCGACACCGAACGGAGCGAACTCGTCGGCAAGCACGTCGAAACCCTCACCCAACTGGCGGGAATCTCGGACGAACACGCCGTCGAGATCGGGCAGGCGATTACCGACGTCGACGTCGGGAACGCTGACAAGCGCCGGCTCGAGTTGCCCTTTAGCGACGGGTACGGAAACGATCGAATCGGCGAATTCCAGATCGTTCCGATCGAGGACGACGTCGCGACCGTCGCCGGCGTCGTCCGCGACGTCACGGACCGCCACGAGTACGAACGCATCATTACGTCGCTCCACGAGGTCACCCGCTGGCTGCTCGAGTCCGACGACCCCGAGGAGATCTGTGCGATCGCCGTCCACTCGGGAAGCGACCTGCTCGACCTACCCCTCAGCGGCGTCTGGCTGTTAGACGAGGAACACGGCTATCTCGAGCCGGTCGCCGGAACGGCCGGCGCACACGACGAGTTCGGTGGTCTGCCGCGATTTAACCCCAACGAGGGACTGATCTGGGACGTGTTCGAAGCCGGCAGCGTCGAACGGTTCGACGATCTGGGGACGGTCGATGACCTCTACAACCCCGACTCGCCGATTCGCTCGGAGATCATCGCGCCGATCGGCACCCACGGCGTCCTCATGACCGGGTCGCTCGAGCCCCACCAGTTCGACGAGACGGACGTCGATCTCATCTCGACGCTGGTCGAGAACACCCGGGCCGCCCTCGATCGAGCCGAGCGCGAACGGGTCCTTCGAGACCGAACCGACGAACTCGAGCGCCAGACCGAACGCCTCGAGTCGGTCGCTAACGTCCTCTCGAGCGACCTGAAACAGCAGCTGTCGACCGTTGCGGATACGTTGGAGGACAGAAACGAGGCCGAAACCGAGAGCGGGAACGTGAACGGGAGCGACATCAAGACCGACGACTGGGAGTTCCCGCTGGCGGAGGATTCGGTAACGGAAACGCTCGACCGCGCCGAACGGCTCGTCGACGACGTTCGGGAGTTCGCGCGGAACGCCGCGACAGTCGGGACCCGCAGTCGGCTCGATCTCGAGGACGCGATCGAAACCGCCCTCGAACGGTCACGGCTCGACGAAAACCGAGTCATCGTCGAACAAGCGGCGACGCTCCGAGCCGACACCGATCGGTTCGTCCACCTGCTCGAAACGGCGTTCGACGACGCCGCCGCCCGCGCCGACGGGACGGTCACGATTCAGGTCGGGCTCCTCGGATTCGACGCGACCGATGATTCGCGGGGCTTTTATCTGTTAGACGACGCCGCCGAAATTCCGCCGGCCGCTCACGAGCAGGTGCTCGAGCCGACGGCCAATTCCGCCGGCACTGCGACCGACAGAAAGACGAGTATCGACGGTCTCGGCCTCGCACTCGTCAGGGCCATCGCCGAAGCCCACGACTGGACGCTCTCGGTCGATAACGGCGAGAACGGCGGAACGCGCCTCGAGATTCGTGACGTGACGACCCTCGAGAAACAGGGGTGACCAAACCTCACCCCGAATCCTGCCGGACGGACCCTCGACTGATGTCCTGACAGAGCCGTCTATAGCCGTCCCGCTCGAGGAGTTCCTCCATCGTTTCGTTGACCTGAACGCGAAGGACCGCCAGCTGATCCTGTAGTTGGGCGTACTCCTCGCTCGAGCGGAGTTCGGCATCGCTCTTCTCGGCTTTGAGGAGAGCGTTTTTCGAGGAGAGAGCGAAGAACCGCTGGAGTTGTTCGTCGTAGCTCGAGCGCAACAGAAGTTGGTCGACGATCTGCAGGAGTTCGGCCTTCGAGACCGGCTTGACGAGGTAATCGTCGAACCCGAGCTCGATGATATCGAAGTCCGGTTCGACGGCGGTGACCATCGCGATGCGACACTCGAGGCCGTCCTCGCGGATCGTCGAAAGAATCTCGTCGCCCGACAGCACGGGCATCCGTCGATCGAGGAGGACGACATCGACGGTCTCGTCGATCGCTTCGAGCGCTTCTTCACCGTCGTAGGCCGTCTCGACGTCGTACGTGTCTTCGAGCCAGGTGGCGTACAGGGTCGCGAGGTCCGGCTCGTCCTCGACGATCAGAACGGACGGTGTATTAGTGGCCATCGAACGGTATCTCCCCCGAAGCTGTCGGTTCGTCGTAGACGTCGTACCGGGGATATATGAATATATCGGGCGATTAGTAATTTCCGATGCTGATACCCTTACTCGAGCCCGCGTTCGATCGTCGCGCGTCGATCCCGGATTTCGCCCGCGTCGGTCGTGAGCGTTCGGTCGCCGACCGCGATCCCGAGCGTGCCGTCGTCAGTCACCGCGCCGAGTTCGACGACCGGAGTGACGCCCTCGAAGGCGTCGCTGACGACCTCGGGGGACTCAGTCTGGATCAGCGCTCGACCCGGTTGCTCGTGGAAGAGCGCGGCCGCCGCGGCCGTTTCACTGCCGGATTCGGGGACGGGTATCGACGCCTCGAGCCCGGCGTCGTCGGTAACCATTTCGGCCAGTGCAACCGCGAGGCCGCCGTGGCTGACGTCGTGGACCGCCAGCGTCGTCTCGTCGTTTGCGACCTCGGCGAGCGTCTCGACGACGGCGGCGGGATCCGCAGGCAGTTCGGGGAACCGGTCGCTACCGCCGGTCCGAGCGAGGTACTCGGAGCCGCCGAGTCGGAGATCACCGTTCTCGAGGCCGGTGTCGCCGACTAACAGAACCGTGGTGTCGGTGTCGGGTTCGAGCGATAGCGGCGGTGCGTCGTAGCCGTCTTTGGTTCCGACCATCGCGAGCGTCGGCGTCGGCGGGATGGGACCGGTCACGGAATCGTTGTACAGCGAGACGTTGCCACCGACCACCGGCGAGGACAGCGACTCACACATGTCCGCGAGGCCGTCGACGATCCCCTTGAAGCCGCCGTAGACGTCCGGCTTCTCCGGGTTGCCGCCGTTGAGACAGTCGACGGCGGCCAGCGGCGTCGCGCCCTTGGCCGCGATGTTCGTCGCGTTCTCGAGGGCGACCGCACGGGCCCCCTCGAACGGTGCGGCGGTCGTCCAGTTCGGTGCCGCACCCGACGAAATTGCGAGCCCCTGTTCGGCTTCTCGGATCGCGATAATAGCGGCGTCGTCGCCCGGCCCGACGCTCGTCCGAACGCCGACCTCGTGGTCGTACTGGCGGTAGACCCACCGCTTCGACGCCGTGTTCGGACTCGAGACGACCGTGTCGAAGGCGTCCTCGAGGGACGTTTCCGGGAGCTCCGTTTCGGGCTGTTCGGGCTCCTCGCTCGGGAGGTCGTTCATCGGCGCGCCCTCGCCGAGGAAGTACGCGTCGACGTCGACGACCGTCTCACCGTTAAAAGTGCAGGTGTAGTTCCCGTCGGTGACCTCGCCGATAACCGAACAGCCAAGGTCGAATCGGTCGGCGATTTCGCGCACGCGCTCGACGTTGTCCGGCGTCACTTCGTAACACATCCGCTCCTGGGATTCGGCGAGGAGGATCTCCAGTGCGTTCATGTTCGGCTCGCGCTGGTGAACCCGCTCGAGTTCGATCCGGGCACCGAGACCGCCTTTGGCGACGAGTTCGCTCGAGGCGCCGCCGAGGCCGGCGGCACCGAGGTCGCGGGCGGATTCGATCAGCCCCTCGTCGACGAGTTGCTCGTTGGCTTCGATCAGCAACTTCTCGGCGTAGGGGTCGCCGACCTGGACCGCGGGTCGGTCCTCGGTTTCGGCGTCTTCGGCCAGATCCTCGCTGGCGAAGCTCGCGCCGCCCAGTCCGTCGCGGCCGGTCCCGTTGCCGACGAGGACGAGTTTGTTGCCGGGTTCCTGTGCGACGGCGGTGACGAGTCGCTCCTCGTTGGTCAGACCGACGCAGGCGACGTTCACGAGTGGGTTGCCCTCGTAGTCGGAATGGAAGTCGACGCTGCCGGCGACCGTAGGAACGCCGATACAGTTGCCGTAGTGGCTGATTCCCTCGACGACGCCCTCGAAGAGGTACTTCGAGTGTTCGTCCTCGAACTCGCCGAAGTACAGCGAGTCCGCGAGCGCGATCGGGTAGGCCCCCATCGACAGGGTGTCACGGACGATGCCGCCGACGCCCGTCGCGGCTCCGTCGAAGGGATCGACGTAGGACGGGTGGTTGTGGCTCTCGATCCCCATCGTAATGTACGTGCGATCGTCTCCGTCCTCGTCCGCTTCGTCGTCCTCGCTCCCGGGCAGTGCGACGACTGCGGCGTCGTCACCCGGTCCGATGACGACCTGGTCGCCCTCGCTGTCGAAGGCCGAGAGTAGCGGTCTCGAGGAGCGGTACGCGCAGTGTTCGCTCCAGAGGTTCTCGAACAGCGCCGCCTCCGCTGGAGTCGGCTCTCGCTCCAGTTCCTCGACGACGAGTTCGCGGTCCGAATCGGCAAGACTCATTCATGTCGGTGATGGAAGTCGGGTAGTAAATGGGTTTCTATGTACACGTTCGTGTATCGATACGGGTACTGACTCGGATGGCCTCGAGGGCGGACGTTCCGCCTGCGAACGGTGGGCCGAGTACGCTGAGACGGTCCGCGGCAGGGGACACCACGCTCTGGAAGCGCTCGAGCACGCGCGGGTAAAATCGGTGGAGAGAGGTCGGTACCGCGGTATCGTGGTATCGCGGATAATCTATCGATCGATCGGCCGGATTTCTCCGGGCGGATGGCTGATTTTCCGCCCGTAGTGGATGTGTTTACCTCGAAATCTGCGAGAGAATGAAGGACGGATAGGTATTTTGGCCGAAATTTAAGCGACTGCGATAGAATCGCCAGACATGGGACTGTTGAAGAACTTCTTCATCGGCGGCGCTCGTCCGAAAGTCGAAAACGGCGAAATCCGCTGCGGCGAGTGTCGTGAGATCGTTCAACCGGACGCAAAGCGGTGTCCGAACTGTCAATCCGATATTTTCACCCTGAAAGGGCGGGTACTGTCGCGGCTTCCGGGGCTGCTCGGACTGATACTGCTGGTACAGGGCTCCATAGCCGGCGGCGCGTTCGGGTCGCTCGGGATGGTACTCGGACTGGCTCTCCTCGGCGTCGCGGTCTACTACTTCCTGAAAGCGCCAATCTACTCCGCTCGCCCGCCACACCGTCCGTCGCGTCCGAACCGGTAGTGGTCGGGACGAACTAGCATAGGTTTGACGGCACGGGAACACTCGAGAGAGTCGTCCGTCACGAACGGCGCGACGTGCGGGGCGGGCAGCGTCGCTCGAGTTGTCCGCGTTTGCTGTCAGTATCTCCCAGCGGGCAGGACGGTCGCGGCCTCCGAAAGGGAAGGGGCGGTAGCAGCGTTCTCAGGCGTCACAGCTCTCGAGCCACGAGCCGGCCCAGCACTCGATTTCGTCGAACACCGGCTCGAGCGATTCGCCCTTGGCCGTCAGGCTGTAGTACGTCGCGATCGGGGCGTCTTCCTCGAGGCGCCGTTCGACGAAGCCCATGTCGCCGAGGTCGTCGAGCACGCGCGAGAGCGTCCGCGCGTTCGCACCGGTCGAGCGTTTGAGTTCGTTAAAGCGCTGCTCGCCCTCGAGAAGTTCGTGGAGGACCGCCAGCCGCCATTGGGAGCCGATCTGCTCTAAGGACTCGATAACGGGACAGGCACCGACGTTTTGTTCGCGGGGTTTCGTCTCTGGAGATGACATCGTCGGGGTCTGCTCCCGACTACGTCGCGAACGACTTTAGCGGTTCGGGTCCGAACCAGCTAACACGGCGTTAGTTGCGTCGGCGAACCGCGGACGACGAGACCCATGACGAAGACACGACCGACGACTGGCCCTGGACTGTACCGGCTCACGAACGGCGTCGCTTTCCCGCTCGCACTCGAGGTGATCGTTTGATGACGACCGACGAACCCGGACCGACGGAGGGGAAGGGTGGACCGAACGAGACTGGCGGGACGAACGACGCGAACGGCCCGAACGACACGAGTGACACGGGTAAGACGAACGATACCACCGACACAAACGATACGAACGACACGAACGAACTCCTCGAGATCGACGTCGATTCCCACGACGGGTCGCTCTACCGAATTCTCTCGAGTGCAGTCGTGCCGCGGCCGATCGCCTGGGTGAGCACACGGAACGCGGACGGCGTCGACAACCTCGCGCCGTACAGCTTCTTCACCGTCGCGTCGGTCGACCCGCCGGTGCTCCTCTTCGCGCCCGTCGACGGCGCCGACGGGTTGAAGGACACGCCGCGAAACATCCGCGAAACGGACGAATTCGTCGTCAACATCGTCACCGACGGCCTCTCGGATGCGATGAACGAAACGAGTGCGACCCTCCCGGCCAACGAAAGCGAGTTCGACCACGCCGGTATCGAGCGGGCCGACTCGAAACTGATCGACGCCCCTCGAGTCGCCGACGCGAAAATCGCGTTCGAATGCACCCTTCGGGACTTCCTCGACGTCGGCGGGTCCACGCTCGTTCTCGGCGACGTTCGCTACGTCCATCTCCGGAACTCCGTAACGACCGACGGCAAGGTCGACGTCAACGATGTCGACGCCATCGGCCGACTGGCCGGGAGCCTGTACGCGCGGACGGACGATCGGTTCGGTCTCGAGCGACCGCCGTAGCCGGCGACGGCGACGGCGACACCGTCACTCAGGCGTCGCGCGCTCGTGATCCTCGAGAAGCACCGCCTCGAGTCCCTCGAGGGCGCGCAGACAGACGGGGACGTAGCCGGTCGCCGTCAGCGGCAGTTCGAACGCGATCCGACAGCGGCTCTCGCCGAGATCGTCGACGCGGTGGCCGGCGCCCGGGAGTCCAGTGATCCGCCACCGCCAGCGTCTGTCCGCGGGCTGATAGCCGGTGACTCGAAACGACAGCCACGCTCCCGGAATCCGTATCCGTCCGGTCGTCCCCGCCCGAATCCGCCGATCCGTGGACTCGACGCCGACGACGATCGGCGACCACTCCGGCCAGCGGGTGGTGTCGACCAGCAGGTCCCAGGCGTCGGCCGCGGGGACGTCGAGCACGTGCGAGGCTTCGAGTCGGCGGCCCTCCGGCGTTCGCGTCGTCTGGAGGCGAGTCATACGGGGTACTACGCCGGCATCGCCCATGGAGGTTTGCAACGGCCCGAGTCGGCCCCTCGAGAGCGCCGTACACGGCCGAGTCTCGGCCCACCTGACCGGACCGGCCGCGACCGTTCGCGGGCGTGACAACTAAGACACGTGCGCCGGATCGGTAGGGTAGTGCCAGCAGACACCACACGCCGCGGCGTGCTCGCCGGCGCGCTCGCCGCAGGCATCGGCGGCCTGACGCTTTCCGGCGCCCGCGAACTCCTCGAGCAGTTCGCACCGCTATCGGGGCGGGCCTGGAACGCAGCCGACCGGACCCGCCCGGAGTCAGTCGAGAGTCCGTACGGCGAGGCGACCCTGCGGGTCGACGACGACGGCGTCCCCCACGTCGAAGCCGAAGACGAACGGGCCGCGTACTTCGCCGTCGGCTACGCGCAGGCGTTCGATCGGCTGTTTCAACTGGATCTCCAGCGGCGGGTGATGCGCGGGCAACTCTCCGAAATCGTCGGCGAGGCCACCCTCGAGGACGACGAGTTCCACGCGCGGATGGACTTCGTCGGCGCGGCCGAGGCGACCTGGGAACTGGCCGCCGAGACCCCCGCTGGGCCGCTCGTCGAGGCCTACGCCGACGGCGTCAATGCCGCGATCGAACGCGAACCGCTCCCCCTTGAGTTCGAACTGCTCGGGTTCGAACCCCGCGAGTGGACGCCGGTCGATTCGATGCTGATGGAGAAGCAGATATCCTGGGATCTGACGGGGAACTTCGGCGAACTCCGCCGGGCGCTGGTCGCCGATCGGCTCGGTGACGACCTCGCTGGGGCGCTGTATCCCGAACGAATGGACCACGACGTGCCGATCCTCCGGGACGAAGTGGATGCGGATCGTCTCGAGGGCGAAAACGACGACGACTCGAGCGACGGGAACGAAGCAACCGACGAGACGGCAGGCTCCGTCGACAGCACTGGCTCGGTCGGTCGGGAACTGACCGGCTGGCTCTCCCGGTTCGAATCGCCGACCGGCGTCGGCTCGAACAGCTGGGTCGTCTCGGGCGAGCACACCGACAGCGGACGGCCGATCGTCGCGTACGATCCCCACCTCACGCTGATGACGCCGCCGCTGTGGTACGAACAGCGCGTCGAGACGCCCGAGACGTCGGTTCGGGGAGCGACGTTCCCGGGCGTCCCGTTCGTCATTGCCGGGGCCAACGAGTCCGGGACGTGGTCCTTTACCAACGTCGGCGCCGACGTCCTCGACTGCTATCGGTACGATATCGACGACGACGGCGAGCGCTACCGCTACGACGGCGAGTGGCGCGAGTTCGAGACCGAGGAACGCGAACTCGCCGTCGCGAACGGCGAGAACCGGACGATCACGCTTCGGAAGACGGTCCACGGCCCGGTGCTCGAGCGCGAGGAGCAGACAGTCGGCGTCGCCTGGACCGGCCACACCGCCACCCGGACGACGGAAGCG
This sequence comes from Natronorubrum halalkaliphilum, assembly GCF_009834785.1. Classification (GTDB taxonomy): domain Archaea; phylum Halobacteriota; class Halobacteria; order Halobacteriales; family Natrialbaceae; genus Natronorubrum; species Natronorubrum halalkaliphilum. Next base: position 79,292 of record NZ_WUYX01000029.1, on the reverse strand, counting down.
ATCTACGAGTTCGGCCGGAGCGACGGCCTCGAGGCGCTGCTCTCCGCAACCCGGAAGTTCGATCTGCCGACACAGAACCTCGTCTACGCGGACGCCGACGGGCGAACGCTGTACTACGCGACGGGGAAGCTTCCCGTTCGGACGATCGACGGGGACGCCGTAGCCGGCAACCAAATCTTCGACGGCTCCGCGGGCGAAGGCGAGTGGGAGGGCTTTACGCCCTTCGGAGAATCCTCCTGGGACGGGTTCGTCCCCTTCGAGGAGAAACCCCACGCCATTGATCCCGACGTGCTCGCGACGGCGAATCAGCGCGTCGTCGACGATCCCGAACACTACGTCGGCGTCGCCTACGCCTCGCCCTACCGCGGCGCCCGGATCTACGACCGGTTGGACAAGGCCGTCGCGAGCGGGGAGTTGACCGACCTCGAGTTCCACCGGGACCTCCAGCGGGACGCCCGCGACGGGCGGGCGGAGCAACTCGTCCCTGAATTGCTCGAAACGCTCGACGATCGGGACGTGTCCGATCGGCTCGAGGAGGCCGGCAGGACTCTCGACGACTGGGATCGACGGATGGTTCGGGAGAGCGCGGGCGCGCTCGTCTTCGCCCGATGGATGGACCAGTTCCGTCGGTTGACCGTCGAGCCACAGTTTGGGGACAACGACCTCGACGATTCTTACTACCCCGGCGACTGGGCAATCGCGACGCTCGGTGACGAGAGCGACCTCTACGCCGATCGGTCACGAGCCGAGACGATGATTGCGGCCCTCGAGGAGGCTCTGGACGAAATCGACGACGAGGGCTGGACGGTCTACGGCGACTGGAACACCACCGGGCCGATCGAACACCCCTTCGGCGTCGAGGCGCCGTTTCTCGACTATGACGAACGGCCGCTGGACGGCTCGCGGGCGACGGTCAACAACTACCGCGTCGCGAGCGCCGTCGGCTCGAGTTGGCGGATGGTCGTCGAACCCGGCGGGGACGCGACCGCGATCCTCCCCGGCGGCAACTCGGGGGATTACTTTTCCGATCACTACGCCGACCAGCTCGAACGGTGGATCGAGAACGACCAGAAACCGATGGCCGTGGACACTGACCCCGACGACACTGACACCACCGTCGAGTTCACGGAGGGGTCGTCGTGAGCGAGCACGAACCCGACTCGAGCGAGGCCGGCGGTTCTGGCGGGCGTTCCGAACCTCTCGACGAATCGCCAGTCGCACGTAGCCGGGTGCTACTCGAGCGCATCAGAACCGAGCCCGGACCGCACGCCGTCGCCGTCGTCATCGCGGTCGCACTCGGCCTGCTCTTCTCGTGGCTGCACTGGTTCGGACTCGTCGTCGGCGGGGCGCTCGTGAGCGTCCTCGCGCCGAATCTCCGACGAGGGGTGGTCGGAGCGGTCGCCTTCGGCGCGGTCGTGCTCGTCGCCTTCGCGTTCGCGCTCGGTTCCTCGACGTGGATCGTCATCGAGATGACGCCGGTCGTCTATCTGGTCGTTGCCAGCGCGTTCGGATTACCGGTGCTCGGGTCGCTGCTACGAGGGCTCCTGTGAGGGCGACCCGCGCTCGGGAGCGAGCCACCGGATCCACTTCCCGTATGATTCGAACCGTGCGAGCCGCGTTTCCGTCGCGATGCCGTCGTCGAACGTAACCAGGCGGTAAGCCGGCGTTCCAAGGTCCTCGTCCGGATCGATCGACAGCCAGTACACGCGCTGGTCCCTGCTGTACCGCGAGAGAAGTGATCGGAGCGCCGCGAGCGTCTCCGCCTCGAGCTGGTAGAGGACGTGCGTGCTGTAGACGACGAGGGCGGCGTCGTCCGGAGCGTCCGAGAGGTGAGAGAGAAGGTCGTCGACGGCGTCGCCTTCGGTGAGCGGGGGACGGTGCTCGCGGGCGACCTCGAGCGCTGCCTCGAGCCGGTCGTGTCGCCGAACGCGATTCGGATGGATTAACGCGCGCAGCCATCGGGCGTCCGCCTCGACGGACGCGTCGAGGGGGTTCAGGTCGATCCCGCGCCGATACGCGACCGTCGGGACGGCTCGAGAGACCGGCGGACGCCGGTCGCCCCGCACCGCCGTCTCGATCGTCACGGGAGCGTCGCTCGGTCCGACCGCTCCGTCGTCGATGTACTCGTACCGATAGCGGTCCCAGTTGAGGTTGAGCCCCGCGCTCGATCCGAGTTCGATCTGCGCTACGGTCTCCGTTCCGGCCGTTTCGGCGACGTATTCGAACGCCGGACGGAGCACTGCGGATCGCCCGACGTCGTTCGTCTGACAGCGCCGCGTCGCGACGATCGACCGCAACCGATCCTCGTTTGTCGCGCAGAAGTCTCGGAAGGATGGGACGGGATCCCCGTCCTCCGCTGTGCCGCCACAGGAGGGGTAAAAGTCAACCAGCGGGTGATCCCGGCCGTCTAACAGAAGCGAGTGGACGGCCGCGAGCAGGAGTTCCGGTTCGGGTTGTGCCGCCCGGGCCTCTGACGCGATGTCGAGCAGGAGGTCGTCCACAGCTGCCGCCCCCGCCAGCGACGCGTACAGCGGCGACTCGTCCGCGACCCACGCCGCGTATCGGCCGAATTTCTCGGCGGTGTCCATACTACCGCTTCGAACGCGTTCGGTTTGAACGTGGCCCCGGCTACCCATTCCGGGTCGAAATCGTCCGGCACGCGATCAGTCGGCGACCGTCTCGGTACCGCCGACTGAGGCCACTCGAGTCCACGCGCGATCGGTGCCACGAGAAAAATGGAAATAACGAACGGAATCGCAGGTTGACGGTAGCGTGTGAAGTACCGCGGGCACGGTGGCCCGGGGCACTCTGCCTGCTTCCTATGTAGACGGTGTCCTGTCCGTCAGTGCCGGTGCAACCACAGCCGCCGTGGTTACACGGGACCTCGGTACGGCAGTCCGTATCAGTCGCTCCGACTGAAGACGCGCTTGATTCGTGAGACGATGCCACTGTCGTCGTTGCGGGTCGCGTCTCGGTCGTTGCGTTCGTCCGCCATGGACAGCCGGCGGTACGGCGCGACCTCACTAAAAAATAACGGATATCTTACCTATAAGTTGTGGCGCCGGTCGTCGCGAATAGGGGTTGCCCCAGCACGTACTGTTTTTTCGGAGGCGCGCGTCCGGTCCGTATGGAGTACACGACACTCGGTTCGACCGGCATGAAAGTCAGCCGACTCTGTCTGGGCTGTATGAGCTTCGGCTCGAGCGACTGGCGCGAATGGGTCCTCGAGGACGAGGAGAGCACGGAGATCATCGAGCGTGCGATCGACCTCGGAATCAACTTCTTCGATACGGCGAACATGTACTCGAGAGGCGAGTCCGAACGGATCCTCGGCGAGGCGCTCGAGGGCCACCGCGAGGAGTCGGTCGTCGCGACGAAAGGGTACTTCCAGATGCGCGAGGACGACCCGAACTCGGGCGGCCTCTCCCGAAAGGCGATCGAACAGGAACTCGCGGCCAGCCGCGAACGGCTGGGGATGGACACGATCGATCTCTACCAGATCCACCGCTGGGACGACGACACGCCGATCGAGACCACACTGCGGGCGCTCGACGACGCCGTTCGGCGGGGCCACGTCCGCTACGTCGGCGGGTCTTCCATGTGGGCCCACCAGTTCGCCGAGTCGCTGCACGCGAGCGATGCGCTCGGCCTCGAGCGGTTCCAGACGATGCAAAACCACTACAACCTCGTCTATCGCGAGGAGGAGCGGGAGATGCTACCTCTCTGTGAAAAGGAAGATATCGGCGTGGTACCGTGGTCGCCGTTGGCCCGTGGCTATCTCACGCGGCCGCACGAAGAGATCGACGCCACGGAACGCGGCGAGACGGAAGAGCACCTGTACGACCATCCGTATCGCGAGGGTGGCGGCCGGGAAATCAACGAACGCGTCGCAGAACTCGCCGCCGAGAAGGGCGTGACGATGGCTCAGATCGCGCTGGCGTGGCTGCTTCATAAGGACTGGGTCGACGCGCCGATCGTCGGCACGACCAGCGTCGAGCACTTAGAACAGGCCGTCGAGGCGCTCGACATCTCGCTCTCGGCGTCGGATATGGCGTATCTCGAGGAGCCGTGCGAGCCGGTGCCGGTCTCGGGCCACTCCTGAGAGTCGCCGAAGAACGGGTGCCAGAACAGCAGTAACGGCGCAGTATCGCGGGCGTCGCTCACGGAAGGGCTTCGACGGCGGCCACGAGCTCCGCCTCAGTTTCCCACTGATACAGCCGGCCGTCTTCCTCGAGCAACTCGAAGACGCTGTCTTCCATCCAGCCGTACGGGTGCTCTTCGTCGGTATCGGGATACGTACGCTTGAGCACGTGACTCTTCTCGAAGTACTCCTCGGTGCCGACGACCAACCCCTGTTCGACGAGGAAGCCGCTCGGCTCCTTCTCGGCGACGCCCACGATGTGGCTGACGAGATCGGAGATGAGACAGAACTTCTGGATGCCGTTGTCCCAGCCGCCGCGAACGTCGCTCATCCGAAAGGCGTAGGCGTCGGAGCGGCGGTTGAGGCGGTCGACGACAAGATCGAGGCGGCGCATCTGTTCGCGGTCGTAGTTCCCGAGAACGAAGTACGAGCGCTCGCGCTCGTAAATCGGCGTCAGTTCGCTCAACGCCGTCAGGATCTCCTCGTTGTCCGCGAGCGTGAGCGCCTCGTCCTCGAGTCGCTCCGTCGCAGTCGCGAGCACGTCTTCGGGAACCGGCGGCGACTCATCGGTCATACCCCTCGATTCACACCACTTTCACATAGGATTTTCTTCCGCGTTTCCGTTTCCGAAACCGCCGCGTTTCAGCGGATTACTCCAAGGTGATTTACCCCAGGGTAAACTACTTGACCGTCGGCTGCGTAGATGGAGTCATGAGTACCGATGCGGGCCCGAACGAAGGAGGCAAGACGCGGGAACTCCTCCACTTCGTCACGCAGGAAACGCGATTCGCACTGCTCGCCAACATCCTGCAACACCCCGATCAACTCCCCTCGATGTACGAACTCGAGCGACTGAACCCGAGCGTGAGCGAGGCGACGGTGTACAAACACGTCCAGAAACTCATCGACGCCGGCATCGTCGATGAGGTCGCGCTTCCCGACGACGAGCGCCAGCAAGGGTATCCCTGGAAGTTCTACGGGCTGACCGACGAGGGCCGAGCGTTCCTCGAGGACCACAATCTGTTTGCGGCCGAGGAGACGCTCCAGCGGATTTACGAGACGATTTCCGATAAACCGGAGAAGATGATCAGGTACGAGAACGCGCCCCGTCCCGATACCGATTGATCGAGTTCACCGGTGGCCCCGATGGAACGACCGGATTTCGTGGGTCCTGCGGACTCGAGCGCCGAAGTCTGCTATATTGTTACTCGGTTAATCAATACAGCGACAAATCGTGAAAAAGTCGGCCGTTTAACTCTACAGATGTGCTACCAAACAACCAGGTAGATTCACGTGGCGGACAACGTCTTCGAAGCGCTATCGGATCGGTATCGGCGTCAATTACTCCTCGAGTTACTGGACCGGAATCCGGGTGAGGTACTGTCGCAGTCGAAGGCCGACAGCGGATACGCGATACCGTCGATCTCTCAGCACCACGTCCACCTGCCGAAACTGGAAGCGTACGGCTTCATCGAGTGGAACCGAGACCAGCAGATCGTTACGAAAGGACCGCAGTTCGACGAAATCGAGCCGATGCTGGAACTCTTCCGTGAAAACGCCGACGCGGTTCCCGGTGACTGGACGTAACGCCGAAGCCGCTCACAGCAGGGCCTCGAGTCATCGAACTGAATGACGGTGTGTGACCGACGGCTACACAGATTCGTCTCTCGATCGATCTAAAACGGCGTACATCGCCGTGGTTGGGCCGTAGCGGTGTACGCCGTTTCGCCCTTCTAGTCGTGGGGTAAAATAGTTTGTGTGATTATCTGAGTTAACCGTCTGGAACGGCGCGACGATTCGCTTCGCAGTCGGACCCGAGTCGGTCGAGAGTACGAATCCGTCGGTTGTGGACTCCGCCTCGGTCCCAAGTATCGGGCGATAGGTGAATTCTTTTCACCCTTCACGACCCAATGAACGTGTTCGGCTATCCGAACTCGTGGTTGGGCATGACAGGGAACGATACGGCGGCAGAAGCGGTGAGTCTACTACAAGAGCTCGGCCTTCAGGAGTACGAAGCGCGGTGCTTCTTGGCGTTGACGCAACTCCCTACCGGCACAGCAAAACAGATACACGAGATTTCCGACGTCCCGCGGACGCGCGTCTACGACGCCATTCGCGTCCTCGAGTCGCAGGGTCTCGTCGAGGTACAACACTCGAGCCCCCAGCAGTACCGGGCCGTCGAGATCGACGAAGCGACCCAGACCCTCCGCAAGAAGTACGACGATCGGATCGAGACGCTTCAGGGCGAACTCGAGAGCGTCGAACAGCGGGAACCCGATTCGGAGGACGACAGCGTACAGGAGGTGTGGTCGCTGACGGGTCACGAAGCGGTCGAGTCGCGGACGCTCGATCTCATCGACGAGGCGGAGTCGGAGATCGCGTTGCTCGTCGTCGACGAGGATATTCTCTCGGAACCGCTGTTCGACGGGATACACGACGCGGTCGACCGCGACCTCTCGATTATCCTCGGCGGGGAGACGGACGCGATCACTGATCGATTGGGGACGGAACTCCCGAGCGTCCGCGTGTTCGAGACCGAACTCGACTGGCTCCACGGCGCGTCGGCCGGACAGGACGTCGCCGTCAGTCGGATCCTGCTCATCGACCGCGAAACGCTCCTGATCGGCACCTATTATCCCGGCAGCGGGACCACCGAGGCGGACGAACAGGCGATTTTCGCCAGAGGACTCGAGAACGGGGTCGTCGTCCTCCTTCGACGACTGGTCTCGAGCGGGCTGGCCGCGGTCGACGATCCGGGGCAGCAATAGTAACGGTAACGACTCGAGACGGGCTCGTCCGCTGCCGTCTGGCGTCGTCGTCGCGATGGCAGACAGGCCGGTCAGAAAGACCACGCCCGACCGCCTCTCGCTATCGGGTATCGATTTAGGCCTTTCACTCAGCTCATAAACAGTCGCCGCCCGGCCCGTTCGTGTCGCATTCCCATAATCTCCGCGAGCGGTGCGAACGACGCCATCGCCGTCACCTCGTCGTCGACGTGGCGCTCGCACGTCTCGGCGATCGTCGGCCCCAGCGCCTCGAGCACCGACTGAATCTCGGTGTGGCCGAACCGGCCGAGTCGCTGGGCCGCGCCGAGCAGCCCCGTAATGAACGAGTAGGCGTGGGCGAGACAGGCCTCGAGCCTCGAGAGCCCGCGACGCTCCGCGACGACGCCGAAGACGACCGGGTAGTGCCCCGGCGTGTCGTCGCTCGCGACGGTATCGGCGAACGCTGACTCGAGGTCCGTCCCGCCTTCGGGCCCCGATTCCGCCGCGGTTTCGCCCAGTAACTCACACAGTTTCGCCCCGGCCTTCGTCGAACTCTCGCGAAACTCTTGGGGCATCGTCACCGCGTGCAGTCGCTCGTCGACGGCAAGCAGCGTCTCGAGATCCGCCGCGGTGCTCGCCCCGTGGGCGTTGGCCAGCGCGACGGTTTCACAGGGACCGACCACGCGCCGGAGGTAGGCCGCGAGCAGCGCCTGCAGGTCGTCGCCGTCCTCGATCCGATCCTCGTTGAGGTACTGCTCGAGGCCGTAGGAGGCCGTGTAGCCGCCGACGGGGAGAAACGAGTCCGAAAGGCGGAGGGCGGTTAGGAACGACTGCGGATCAGTGCTCATGATCGTGCTCGCGGCCGTGATCGGTGTGGTCGTAGCTGTGCTCTTCGTGCGAGTGCGGGTGGGAGTGGCTGTGCTCTTCGTGCGAGTGATCGTGTCCGTCGTCGGCAGCGTGTGAATGCTCGTGGTCGTGCTCACCACGTCCGTGACTGTGTTCGTGGTCCCCACCGTGGGACCCGGACCCCGAACCCTCGAGTTCGAGATCCGTCACGAACAGGTCGGCTTCGACGGTCCGCTCCTGGATCTCCGTGCCGGGAACGACGTCGGCGACGACACGTTCGACGATGTGGCGGTCCGCCTCGAGCGGGACGTAGACCACGCCGTCCTCGACCGCGAGGTCCCAGTGCTGGTTGCCGATCCGGTGGCCCAGTTCGACCGCCGCCTCGAGCCGTTCGTCGGTAGCCTCGGGCAGCGTCAGGGCGAGAGCGTCGAGCGGTTCGAACGCGACGACGATCAATCGGTCGTCCTCGACCGACAGCACGTCCCCGGCCGAGACCGCGGCCTTGTCGACGATCACGCCGACGTCCGTTCCCGCGTCCGTCGTCGCCCGGAACCGCGAGCGCCGCCGGTTGTTCGCGTCGATGACGACTCGCTCGAGCGTTCCGGCGGCGTCGTGTTCGTCTCGCAACCTGGCGAGTTCGTCGTCGGCGTGGACGTTGCCGACGACGCCGTCGATTCGCTCCATCAGTACCGCCGGTCGGCAGGTACGCCGACCCCCAGTCGCCGCCGTCTCGTTTCGTCCCATGCGGCCCGCAGCGTCTCCGTAACGTCGGCCTCTCGATGCCCGAGAATTCGAACGATCGCGCCGGATTCCTCGGGAAGCATCGAGACGCCGGCCCGGACATCCTCGCGGTCTCCGATTCGGTCGCGGATGCCGTCGATCAGGGCCTCGAGATCGAAATCGAAATCGGAATCGGAATCGGAATTGCGGTCCTCCGCGGTCCCTCCGCCGCCACTCTCGCTGCCGGCCTCGTCCACATCGTCGCTCCCGTCTCCGGTCTCGCCGCCGTCACCGCTCGGCGCGAAGACGTACAGCGATCCGACCACGCCGTACTCCCCGACGCTCGCCGGGTCCCGCGGATCACGGTTGCTCGGCCGAAGGTCGACGGCGTCGGCACAGACTAATCGCCCGTCGTGTTCGGCCTCGACGCGGGCGTGATAGTGATCGAACTCGAACGGCTCGTGGTCGCTCAACCCGTCCGGAACGAGGACGTCCGCCACGACGACGCAGGCATCGTCCGCAAGATCGACGTCGATCGTCTGGAGACAGCGCGCGTCCTCGTTGACGATCGTTGGCCCCGGAACGTACTCGAGGTAGCTCCCCGCGGCCGCCCGGAGCGAGGCGTCGAGGTGAGCGTAGTTCGCGCGCATGCTGTGGACCTTCGTCGCGCTCTGGGTCGTTACGTGTGCGCGCGCTCCCGGGCGAGCGTCGATCGCCATCCGGTGGCGGTCGCCCTGTGCCACGCCGCCGGTCGGCTCCTGGGCGACGAGCGTCGCGAGTCCGGGTGCCGGATCGGTCTCGAGGGCCCCCGTCAGGTGGTAGGGAACCTTCACGTAATCGCGGATAAGTCGGGTCGGGTTCTCGCCATCGCGGGCGAACGCGGCCTCGAGCAGTCCGTTCTTCCCGGGGCCGCCGGCCGGAGCCTGAGCGAGTGACTCGTCGGCGTAGGCCTCGAAGGCGGCCGGGAGGCGCGCCGATTCGATTCCGCCGGCGCTCGATCGACCCGCACTCACACGAACAGCACCTCCCGCTCGACGTGCTCGAGGACGGAGCCGACCCCGGAGCCGTCCTTGCAGTTGGTGAAGACGAATGGGTCGTCGCCCCGAACCTCGCCCGCGTCGGCCTCGATCACGTCCAGATCGGCGTCGACGTGGGGTGCAAGGTCGGTCTTGTTGACGACCAACAGATCGGCCTGCGTGACGCCGGGGCCGCGCTTTCGTGGGATGTCCTCGCCCTCGGCGACCGAGATGACGAACAGGAAGTAGTCCGCCAGTTCCGGGTTGAAGGTCGCGGCGAGGTTGTCGCCGCCGCTCTCGATCAGGACGACGTCCAGGTCGGGATGACGTTCGGTGAACTCGTCGATTGCCGCGAGGTTCATCGAAGGGTCTTCGCGGATCCCCGTGTGTGGACAGGCGCCGGTCTCGACGCCCTCGACCAGATCCTCCGGCAGGAGATCGGCGAAGGACTCCCGGAAGACGTCGGCGTCCTCCTGGGTCATGATGTCGTTCGCGATGACGCCGACGTCGTACCCCTCGTCGACGAGTTCGGGGACGAGTCGCTTGACCAGGGCCGTCTTTCCGGAGCCGACGGGACCGCCGAGACCGACTTTGGCGACGTCTCGGTACCCCATCAGTCTCCCTCCGTCGGCTCGGGGCCGCCACCCGCGGTGTGCGCTTCGCTCTCGTCGGCGTCCCCCTCGGCCACAGCCTCGTCTCCGGCAGCCGCGAGTTCCTCGCCTGGTCCGGGCTCGACCGTCTCGAGCTGGTCGCGGCTGTCGGCCCGAATCGGGTCGTGGATGGTCACGAGCTTGGTACCGTCGGGGAAGACGGGTTCGACCTGGATCATGTCGACCATCGACGGCACGCCGTCCATCACGTCCTCGCGCGTGAGCAACTGGGTCGCTTCGGTCCGGATCCGGGCGACGGATTTCCCCTCGCGAGCGGCCTCGCAGGCCCAGTCGGAGATGTACGCGACCGTCTCCGGGTGGTTCAGCTTCACGCCGCGGTCCTTCCGTCGGCGCGCGAGTTCCGCGGCCATGAACACCGTCAGCCGCTCCATCTCCTTCGGCGAGAGGTTCATTCCCATCGGTTCACCTCCGCCGGGTCGCTCGAGGCGAGGGGTGATTGGGTCGTCGATGCTGTCGAAATCGTCCGCGGAGTCGTCGCTGTAACTGTGTTTTCGGTAGTCATAATCAGAGCAGGTATCGCTGTGCGAGCGGCAGTTCGTCGGCCGGGTCGCAGGTGACGTGTTCGCCGTCAACCTCGACCTCGAACGTCTGGGCGTCGATCTCGATGTCGTCCGGACAGTGGTCGTTGTGGACCATGTCGGACTTGCGGACCTCCCGCGTTCCGCTGACCGGTCGAACGGGCGTTTTCAGGTCGTAGGCGTCGCCGACCTCGTTCTCGTAGGCGGCCTCGCTGACGAACGATATCGAGAGCGCCTGTTTGGCCCGTCCCTGCGCGCCGGCGCGTTCGCGGCCGATGACGGGTTCGCAGGTCATCAACGAGCCGTTGGCTTCGCCCATCTGGGACCAGACCGGGAACCCGCCCTTGATGACCGCTTTCGGTTTGATTCCGAAGAAGGCTGGATCCCACAGCGCGATGTCCGCCAGCTTTCCGGGCTCGAGCGAGCCCACGTAGTCGTCGATCCCCGCCGTGATCGCCGGGTTGATCGTGTACTTGGCGACGTAGCGTGCGATGCGGGCGTTGTCGGCGTCGGTTCCCTCGTCGGCGGCGAGCGGCCCGCGCTGGTGTTTCATCTTGTGGGCGGTCTGCCACGTCCGACAGACTAACTCGGCCATCCGGCCCATCGCTTGCGAGTCGGTTGTCATCATCGAAATTGCGCCGGTGTCGTGGAGGACGTCCTCCGCGCCGATGGTCTCCGCGCGGATGCGGGACTCAGCGAAGGCGACGTCTTCCGGCACGTCGGGATTGAGGTGGTGACAGACCATCACCATGTCCAGGTGCTCGTCGAACGTGTTCTCGGTGTAGGGCATCGACGGGTTCGTCGACGAGGGGAGCATGTGCTCGTGACCGATCAACTCGAGCACGTCCGGCGCGTGTCCGCCGCCCGCGCCCTCGATGTGAAAGGTGTGGATCGCGCGACCGTCGATGGCGTCGAACGTCTCCTCGACGAACCCCGACTCGTTCAGCGTGTCGGTGTGAATACAGACCTGAACGTCTTCTTCGTCCGCGAGTTCGAGACAGGTATCGATCGCGGCGGGCGTCGACCCCCAGTCCTCGTGGAGTTTGAGTCCGGCGACGCCGGCCTCGACCTGCTCGCGGAGCGCCGCGGGCTGGCTGCTGTTGCCCTTCCCGTAGAAGCCGACGTTAACCGGCCACTCTTCGGCGGCTTGCAGGAACCGCTGGACGTTCCGCGGGCCGGGCGTACAGGTGGTCGCCCCGCCGCCGAAGCCGCCGCCGAACATCGTCGTCACGCCCGAGCCCAGCGCGTGCTCGATCAGTTGCGGGCTGTTGAAGTGGACGTGGATGTCCAGCGCGCCGGGAGTCGCGATCAGCCCGTCGGCGGGGATAGTGTCGGTACTCGAGCCGATCACCATGTCGACGCCGTCCATGGTATCCGGATTCCCCGCTTTGCCGACGCCGACGATCTTCCCGTTTCGAACGCCGATATCTCCCTTGCAGACGCCCAACACGGGATCGATGATCACGACGTTCGTAAACGCCCAGTCGAGGGCACCTTCGGCCTGGGTCGTCCCCGACTGCATGCCCATCCCGTCGCGCATCGTCTTTCCGCCGCCGAAGACCGCTTCCTCGCCGGGGACGCCGTAATCGGTCTCGATCTTCGCGAACAGGTCGGTATCACCCAGACGCACTCGATCACCCTCGGTCGCACCGAACAGTTCGGTGTACGCCGCGCGCGGGAGTTCCCTCATTGCTCGTCCCCCGCGTCGAGAGCGGCGTCCGCCGACTCCGTGATGTAGCCCTGCGCTCGAGCCCGGTCCATCGCTCGGGCCTTCACGTCCTCGTCGTCGAGTTCGCCGCCGACCAGTCCGCCCATGCCGTGGACGATTCGGTCGCCGCCGATATCGACGAGGTCGACCTCCCGTTCACAGCCCGGTTCGAATCGGACCGCCGTGCCCGCCGGAATGTCGAGTCGCATCCCGTAGGCGGTTTCCCGGTCGAAGGTCAGCCCCGGGTTGACCTCGAAGAAGTGAAAGTGAGAGCCGACCTGCACGGGACGATCGCCGGTGTTCTCGACCGTTACCGTTGCCGTCGGCCGCCCCTCGTTGAGCCGGACCGGGTCCTCGGACGGGCGCAGTTCTCCCGGAACGAACTCGCTCATTCGTCGATCACGCCGGCTGAAACTCCAGCGATTTCAAGACGTAGATGTTCCATTACGAAGGAGAATAGGAACACGAACGGCGTAAATAGCACTGTGTATGACAATATTTGCCCATCGAATCCCATATTTCGCGACCAGGTTTCGAATAATTGGACGGTGATGGTCTGCCCCGACGCTATCGTCCCCGTAATCCCACACGCGTTTCCTTTTCGGGCCGGCATCGAACGGGCCAGCGGCGAAGGACCGTCCGCTCGTACGGGCTGTTGTCCCCGTTACCGGGTCGATCGCGAGCGGTCTTTCTCTGGCAAACGCACCCGAACTGACTACGGCGGTCCGCCTCAGTGGCTCGTCGGCGCGGACCCGGTTCGGCCGGTACGCACCACCGCGAGGAGGTAGCACGCGATCGCGACGACGACGATCGTGCCTCCGGGGCGGAGTTCGAACAGCCACGAGAGAACCAGCCCGGACAGGACCGCGAACTCGCCGACGACGATCGACGTGTAGAGCGTCTCCCGAAAACTGCCGGCGACCAGCGAGGCCGCCGCGACGGGGACGACGAGCATCGCGGCCACGAGAATCACGCCGAGGATCTGCATCGAGCCGACGATGACCAGCGCGGTCAGGACAATCAAGAGCCCGTTGTAGCCCGCGACGGGAACTCGAGCGACCCGAGCGGCCCGTTCGTCGAAGGTGATGAACAAGAGTTGCTTGTACGCGAGCGAGACGACGACGACGACGGCGAGACTGACCAGCGCCATCAAGGTGACGCTGCGGTCGTCGGTGATCGAGATGTTCCCGAACAGGTAGCTGTTGATATCGACGAACGCGAAGCCCCCGCCGAGATCGATAAACAGCGTTCCGAGCGCGAAACTGCCCGTAAGCACGATCGCGATCGGGACGTCACCGTAGGAGCCGGTTCGCTTGGCGAGCGCTTGCACCCCGAGCGCGCCGACGATGGCCGCTCCGAGAGCCACGAGCAACAGGCGAACGTCCCACCCCGTCCCGGCGAACAGTAGGGTTCCGAAGGCGACGCCCGCGAACGCCGTGTGGGCGAGGGTCTCGCCGATCAGCGCCATCTCCCGGTGGACGAGGAAGGTCCCGATCATCGGGCCGATGATCCCGATGAAGACGCCGACCGTGATCGTGTTCCACATGAATCGATAGCAGGCCAGTCGCGTGCCCAGCGCCTCGCCGGCCGTACAACTGGCCCCGAAAAATCGGTCGGGCATCAGCCCGAACGCGATCGGAAGGAAAACGGCGACCGCGGCGGCGGCGACCGCTCCGACGCTCGCCCGAACTGCGACCTCGAGTGCTCGGTTCATCGGGGCACACCGTTCGGGAGTCGCCGGGCTACCATCGGACGAGACGCTTGGTTCACACCGCGCCCAGGGCCGTTTCGAAGGCCGTCAGATTGATCTCCATCATCTGGCCGACGTAGTCGCCGTAGCCCGCCTCGCCCCATTCTTCGACGACGCTTTCCGCCGGAGAGACCATCACGGTGTCGATGACGGTATCGGCTTCCGCGGCGATCAGTTCCGCGTCCTCGTCGCCGTCGAAGTAATCCCAGAGGACGTACTCGATACCCCGTTCTTCGACGAAATCGACCGCGTCGGCGATCTCGCTGCTGCTCGGGTCGTCGTCCGGCGAAAGCCCGTAGGGCGTGTAAATCTCGAAGCCGTAGCGGTCGCTGAGATACTGGAACGAATCGTGGCCGGCGAGGATCACCGCGTCCTGTGTCCGATCGGCCAGACGCTGCTCGTAGGCCGCGTGAACGTCGTCCAGTCGCTCGAGGTAGTCGTCGGCGTTGGCCTCGTAGCCGTCGGCGTTGTCCGGGTCGAGGTCGATCAGGGCGTCGCGAATGTTCTCGACGCCGCGTTTCGCCAGGAGGGGATCGGAGAAGAATTTGGCGTCGTACTCGCCGTGGCTGTGATCGTGGCCGTGTCCGTCGTCGGCGTCGTGATCGTGGTTGTCGTGGCCGTGCTCATCATCGCCGTGACTGTGGCCGTCGTCGCGATCGCCCCCGTGGCTGTGGCCGTGTCCGTCTGCACCGTCCCCGTCTGCCCCCGCTCCAGCTTCGACCTCGAGTGCCGGAGATTTCCAGACGATCGAGTCCCCGCGGGCGACCTGAACGACGATCGTCGCGGCCCCGTCCTCGGTTGCACGCACGTGGAGGTGATCGCCGTGGGACTCGATCTCGAGGAGATCGGCTGACCCGGCGGTCCGTGCAGTCAGCGCATACTCGTCGCCAAGATCGACAGCGTCGCCGTCGTCGGTCTCGAGGATAGCACCGAGCGACCGGCGGTCCTCGATCGGGACGGCGAGCGGTTCGCCGTGCCAGTGGTCGGCGTGGGCGTCGACGACGGTCTCGCCGGTGTCGCGGTCGGTCAACTGGATGGCCCGGACGGACAGTTCGTGAGCGTGCTCGCCGTGTCCGTGATCGGTCTCGTGATCGTGATTGTGGCCGTGACCATCGTACTCGAGCAGATCGATCCCTTCGAGTGCGTCGATCAGGACGACGTCGTCGCCGTGATTCGACTCGACTTCCTCGACCGCTTGATCGACCCACGGCTGAAACCCTTCGACACCGAGATAGACGAACGCCTCGGATTCGACGATCGACGGGAGCATCGTCGCCTGGGGGTCCCAGCCGTGGCCGTGCTGTCCGGACGGAACCGCATTGTCGACCGATCTACCGTCGCCGACGATCTGGGCGGTGAAATCGGCAAGCGTAAAGAACGAGGCGAGCGCCCACTCGCCGTCGCTGTCCCGGCCGACGGTTCCCAGACAACCGGCGAGACTGCCGGCCGTCACCGCGCTGGCTCCCAGTACGATCTCCCGTCGCGTGTGTTCCATTAGTGGACTCCCCGCGCTGTCGAACCGTAGTCTGCACTACGAGCCCAATACTTGCCTGGAAAGCACGCTGGCGACAGCATTTGACCCACGATTCCCACGCGTAGTTATCATTCCGTGGTTTCGAGGACCAAATCTCCCTCTTTCAGTGGAAAATCGGAAATTCCTTTGAGAAGTTCATCTGTGTTCTTTTCGCCCGATTCGATAACCGACTCGCAACTTCCGCCAGTTCGGCGAAAGGCGACGGCCCCGACCGGAAGCCGATCAGGAGAACCGCGCGGCGATATCGGCCTCCGTGATGATCCCGACGGTCTCGCCGGCCTCGGTGATCATCACGGCCTTGTAGTGCTCGAGCAGATTGCTGATCTCGTCTAAGGTGGCGTCTTTCGACACCGTCGGAAAGCTCTCGCTCATGTGCTCTTCGACGGGTTCGTCTCGAGCCTCGGAGTCGAGGTGAACGAGGTCGCTCTGACTGATCGAGCCGACGGGAATCCCGTCCTGGATGACCGCCAGTTGGGAATAGGCTTCGTCTTCCATCTTTCGGGCAGCGGCCTTGACCGCGTCGTCCGGGGCCACGTTGACGACGGCCTCGTTCATCAGGTCTTCGGCACGGACGACGTCGCTTTCGGCCTTCTCGAGCGCGTTGACGATCCGTCGAAGCGTCGAGAGCCGCGGGTCGACGTCCCCGCCCTCGATTCGCGCGATCAGCGGCTGGGAGACGTCGGCCGTATCCGCGAGTTCGCTCTGGGTCAGCCCGAGTTCGGTTCGGCGCTGGCGCAGGTCCGCGGGCGTCGGAAGTTCCATACGGGCCAATAACTGCGGGTTATCAAAAATACTTTGGGTCGATTCACGGTTCTGTAGTTCGACGAACTGCTGTCGAAAACGGCGGCCGCGACCGAAATTAGTCCTCGTTTTCGGGGACTTCGGCGATTTCGACGACGGAGAGCGGCACGTCTCGCAACGCGCCGCCGACTTCGCTCTTGGCGATCCGAGAGGCGTGTTCTTCGCTGTCGGCGTTGAAAACCTCCATTTCGAGACCGAGGCCGACGAGCGCGGTGTCGGCCGCGATAAACGCCGAATCGAAGGGCTCGCCACAGGCCGGACAGCCCGTCGCGCCGACCTCGACCTCGACGTAGTCCATGTTTTCGCTGTTGAGTCGTTTCCCGGCTTCGCTGACGGCGACGCCGATCGCGTCGTCGATCGCTTCGACGTCACGAACGAGCCATGCGGCTTCCATCGCGACGAGATAGTTTCCCATATGTCGTGGTCGTTCCGGGGGGTTTCCTGCTTTGCGGTTCGTCCCCGACACGCGGCGGATCCCCCGTCGTTGTTCCGACGTCGATAGCGACGCGCTCGAGGTGCGCACGTGAATCGGATAATGCGCATAAGTTACGAGAATCGAGCGAGTCGATTGTCGTCAGGATACCCGTACATCGGCCCGAGTACGCCTCGAGTTGTTCGGATCGAAACCGGAGTTGAATCGCATGACGGGAGCGACCCGATTAGTCAGTAACAACCATTATAGATATTGGATTTCAAGAAAGCTTATATACACCCTCCGTCTGGGGCACGATGAACGCTGATGATATCCCGCGTGTACCGCGCGACCCTGTTCGCACTGTACCAGCTGTGCATTATGGTCGGCATCCTCGCGATGCCGCTTGCAATGGTCACCCGACAGATCGGGTTCACCCTCCCAGTCCACCGGCTCCTCGCAAACGTCGAGTCGGCCTACGAAGCCACCCAACCCTGATGAACTAACTACGCCGTTTCAGACGGACCGAGACCGACCCGGACGAGACCCGAACTACTTCTCCTACTGATCGACTCGAGAGCCGCCGCCGTGAAAGCGGAAACGACGGTGGTGACCGCCGGTGTTTTATACCGTGCCGGCCGTAACGTTCGGTCAATGCGAGCACCTCAACAGAATTCGGACTTCTCCCGCACCGTCGACCAGTTGGCCGACGATCCGAACCCCTATGAGCCGGAAGTCGGCTCGATGCCCCAGAACGATCTCACACGCGCTGATCTCGACAACGTCAACAAGACCGGGACGACGACGATCGGTATCTCGACCGCCGACGGCGTCGTCATCGCGACCGACATGCGAGCCAGCCTCGGCGGCCGGTTCGTCTCGAACAAGAACGTCCAGAAGGTCGAACAGATCCACCCGACCGCCGCACTGACGCTGGTCGGCAGCGTCGGCGGCGCACAGTCGTTCATCGGCAGCCTCCGCGCCGAAGTCAACCTCTACGAGGCCCGACGCGGCGAAAACCTGAGCATCGATGCACTCGCGACGCTCGCGGGTAACTTCGCCCGCGGCGGCCCGTTCTTCGCGATCCACCCGATCCTGGGCGGCGTCGACGAGGACGGTAGCCACGTCTACAGCATCGACCCCGCCGGCGGCGTCATGGAAGACGACTACACCGTCACCGGCAGCGGGATGCAACTCGCCTACGGTCACCTCGAGCAGTCCTACGAGGACGACATGTCCAACGAAGAGGCGAAAACCGTCGCCGCCCGCGGCATCAAGTCGGCCGTCGAGCGCGACACCGGCTCCGGGAACGGTGTCTTCCTCTGTGAGATCACCGAGGAAGGCGTCGATATCCACGGTCACCACGACTTCGACGAAGTCCTCTAAGACGGCCGTTCCTGTCGCTTTTCTCGACCTCCCATCTAGCCTCAGCCTCGGCTGTCCCCACTGATGCGGATTGCTGTAACTATGTACCGCCGACCTCCAGGGACGGGGTCGGTGATCGGCGGTAATTGACTACAGTAAACCGTATGATACCCTCGAGCCACCGACTGACACCAGCGTTGCTACTGGACGAACGCCTGTGAAAACCCTTCGAGCGTAAATCAACCCAAAGAAGAAGAAAACAGAGAATCGGCCCGACGAGTCAGTTCATCCGCGCCCGCTGCTCGACGCCGAGGTCGACCTCCTCGAGTCGGGTCGCTCGACCGGTTTCGCTCGAGCGGTAGATGGCGTCGATTACGCGCTGGACGATCATGGCCTCCTCGATGGTGTTCGTTTCCGGCGGCGTCTCCGCCGCGACGGCTGTGAGGAACTGTTCGTCCTGGGCCGTATACCCGGTCAGCGACGAGTCGCCGGTGAGCGTCACGTCGGCGTAGTGATCGCCGCCGGCGGTCCCGGTCTCGAGAATATTGAGCGCCGTGTCGCCGATGTCGAACTGCGCGCCGGCGTCCGTCCCGCGCACACGAAAGTCCATGCTCTCCTCGCGGTTTGTCGCCCACGCGGCCTCGAGGGAGATCGTCTCGCCGTTTGCACACCGGATGAAGGCGCTGACGGAGTCGTCGACCTCGTAGGTTTCGCTTTCGGCGTCCCAGTTGTCGCCGAATCCCTCGGGGTCGGCGTACTCCTCGGTGGTTCCGAACGTGGTTCTGGTGGTACCGGAGACCTCCGTGATTTCGGGGAAATCGAGTGCGTAGAGGGCGAGGTCGAGGGCGTGGACGCCGATATCGAGCAGGGCGCCGCCGCCGGCGAGTTCGGGATCGGTGAACCAGGAGCCCGGACCGGGGACGCCTCGTCGCCGAATGTAGTTCGCCTCGATGTGCGTGAGATCGCCGAATCGGCCGCGGGCGTCGTGTTCGTCGAACATGGCCATCGACGCGGCGTGACGGTTGTGAAATCCGACCATACAGATGCCCTCCGCCGTGGCCGCCGCCTGAGCGATTCGTTCTGCGCTCTCTAAGGTGTGGGCGAGCGGCTTCTCGACGAGAACGTCACAGCCGGCCTCGAGCGCGTCGACGGTGATCGGTTCGTGGAACCGGTTGGGCGTCGTCACGATGACGGCGTCGACGGCGTCGTCTTCGACGAGGCCCTCGTGGGTTTCGTAGGTCGTTGCACCGAATTCGCCGGCGAATCGCTGGCGCTGTCCCTCGACCAGGTCGGCGCCGGCGACGACGTCGGCGCCGAGTTCGCTGACGCTTCGCGCGTGGAGGTGGCCCATTCCGCCGAGGCCGACGATTCCGACGCCGATTCCGGCGCCGATCATTGCGAAACCCCCGATTGATGTGTTCCTGAGGGGGACGTGCGGGGAGAAACATTCCATTTCGCTGTCGTTTGTGTGCGGTCCCAGTCCATAGAGTGACGCAGTTGGCTATCGAAATAAGAGTTGTGACCAATTAATCTGTACGGTCGTTTTTCGTTCTCGCCGTTCGACACGACCACCGTATTCGTTCAGGGTTTTTGGTTCGATAATGCTGTATTTTGCCCGGATATTCACCGTTTCCGATCAGTCGAACTAAAAGGCTGGGTGACGAGAACCGGTCGATGACCAGGGTCACGATCTGGAACGAGTTTCGACACGAGCGCGAAGACGAGGATGCTGCGGCCGTCTATCCGGACGGCATTCACGAGACCATCGCCGACGGACTTCGGAACCACGACGGCGGTGACGGCACCGGCCGCGACGACGCCACCTACGAGATACGGACCGCAACGCTCGACGAACCCCAACACGGCCTCACCGACGCGGTCCTCGAGGAGACGGACGTTTTGCTGTGGTGGGGTCACGAAGCCCACGACGAGGTGTCGGACGCGGTCGCCGAGCGCGTCCAGGAACGGGTCCTCGAGGGCATGGGCCTGGTCGTCCTCCACTCCGGACACTACTCGAAGCCGTTCAAGCGGCTGATGGGGACCACCTGCAGCCTACAGTACCGCGAGGACGGCGCGACAGAGCGCCTCTGGGTCGTCGATCCCGGCCACCCGATCGCGGACGGACTCGAGGAGTATCTCGAGTTGCCGCGGACGGAGATGTACGGCGAACCGTTCGACGTCCCCGAACCGGACCGACTCGTATTCAACAGCTGGTTCGAAGGCGGCGAGGTGTTCCGCAGCGGCTGTTGCTACCGACGCGGAAACGGCCGAATATTCTACTTCCGTCCGGGTCACGAGACGTATCCGATCTACGAGAACGAGACTGTTCAACGAGTGCTTCGCAACGCCGTCGACTGGGCGAGTCCGACCGAAGGGGCCCCGCGGACGTTCGGCGAACGAGAGTAGTCGCGATCGCTCACTCGCTTCGCTGCGTATCGACCAGTTCGACGGCGACCTCGAGTTCGGTCCCGGTGGCCGCTTCCAGCCGCTCCCGAACGGTGTCGGCGAAATCGGGTGGCTCCTGCTCTCCCGGCGGCCGCTCGACGAAGACGATCACCGACGGCTGCCCGCCCGTGTAGACGTCGATCGGTTCGTAGTCGACGTTCCCCTCCCGGAAGGACAGGTCCTCGAAGGCCGGATCGTCGCTCATCGCCTCGAGTTCGGCCTGGACATCGTGTTCGACCGCGGCGGCCTGGTAGGTGCCGTACGTAACGCCGCCGAGGACGAGCGACAGGACGGCGATGGCGGCGAGGAGCACGACGACGCGCGAGCGCAACCGGCCGTACGCGTGATCGACCCGCTCCGTTCGGTGCGGACGGTACCCCGAAAGCCACAGCAGGATCAGCGCGGTCAGGTTGATCGAGAGCAGGTTGACGAGGACGAGCGTGCCGGCGGTGAGGATCACCGTCGGATGCCCCCAAGCGATACCGAGACCGGCGGTGGCGGCCGGCGGGACGAGCGCGACCGCGATGGCCACGCCGACGAGCACCGAGCCGACGTCGCGGACGAGGCTGACGACGCCGGCGACACCCGAGCCGAGCGCGAGAAACAGCGCGAGAACGCTCGGCGTGGTTCGCTCGCTGATTTCGGGAACCGTCGTGATATCGAACCCCGGCGGGAGTAACACCGTCCCTCTGAGTGCCCACCCGATCACCGCCGCCGTCGCGACGGCGACGCCGAGGCCAGCCACCTGCAGGACCACTCCCCGTGTCGCGAGCGCGTCGTCGTCGACGACGACGCCCACGCTGGCGGTCAGTGCCGGCCCCATCAACGGCGCGACGACCATCGCGCCGATGATGGTCGCCGCGGAATTGAGCAACAGGCCGGCCGTCGCGATGGCCGTGCTAACCACGAGCAAGACGAAGTACGTCGACGCGGCGGGGGCGAGATCGGCCGCCCGCGACTGGAGCTCCTCCCGGGAGATTCTGGTGCCGTCGAACTCGCGAGTCAGTTCGTCCGTTCGGCTCGAGACGATCGTTTCAGCGGCCGTAACGACCGTGTACGACTCCTCGTCGAGACCGGCGTCTCGAAGCTTCGAGAGAAACGGTTCGACGGCGGCCGGCGGGACGGGGACCGAAACGAGTGCCTCGAACTCTCCGCGACTCGTCTGTTCGGAGACGGCGTAATCGACTCCCGTTTCCTCCGCTGTCTCGAGGACGAGTTCCAGATCCCCCGACGGGACGAACACCTGTACGAGACGCATGGCGGCCATACCACACAACCGGGTTTAGGCTGTCGCCACGGGAGCGTGATTGTCCGCGCCCCGTGGACTTCGCGAAAAGCTAGAACTCCCGGCGACCCTCGTCGGTGACGACGCTCTCGAGCAGTTCGACCGGGGTCGCGTCGTAGTTCGGGTTCTTGACCGCGAACCCTTCGGCGGGTTCCGGCATGACCTCGCTGCCCGACCGGAACTCGTTTTCGAAGACGAATCCCTCGCTGACGATTTTCGACGCCGATCCCAGGACGGTCACCGGCACGTCGAGTTGGGCGGCCGTCGACGCGATCGGGAACGTTCCCACGCGGTTATACAACGTGTCGTCGACGATGCAGTCCATGCCGACGACGACGCGGTCACACTCCTCGAGGTAGAGGCCGCTCGCGCTGTCGGTGATGAGCGTCGTCTCGATATCGTCGATATCGGCGAGCGCCCGCGCCGTCTTGCGGCCGATATACCGCGGTCTAGCCTCCGTGATGTACACCTCGAAGGATTTTCCGGCGTCGACGGCTCGCTCGAGGGCTTCGAGAACGGTCGAGGAGTAGTCGTGAGTCAAGAGCGTCGCGCCGTCCGCGAGCGTTTCGACGGCGTTTTCGGCCGCCAGCCGCTTGCCCGATTCGACCCGAGAGACGACCTCGTCGATCTTCTCGCTCGTCAGGCGTTTGGCCGCCTCGACGCTCTCGGGATCGGCGTCGGTGACGTCGTCGACGACCTCGCGAACCGCGTTCTGTAGCGAGGCGTGGGAGGCGTTCGCTCGCCGCAACACCGAGCCGTTGCGCTCGAGCGCGCGGACGTACTCTTCGACGGTCGCGAACTCCCGTTCGACAAGTTCCTCGAGGGCCTGGGTCGCGCGTACGGCGACTACCGAGGAGCTGTGTGTCTGCATGTCCCGAATTTCCTCGGCCGTCTCGTCGATCATACCTGCACGAATTCCCGTCAGCGCAAAAGGTGTTCGGGTCCGACTCGGCTCGGGACGTGCTCAGTCGGCCGATTCGAACCCGAAGATCCGCGCCAGTTCGTTCTCGATTCGGTCGACGAGTGCCTCGAGGACGGCGTCGAACTGGTCGTGGTCGGCGACCGCGCCGACGCGTTCGCGGGGCTCATCGGGCAACTCGACTCGGAACTCCCCCTCACCCTCGTAGAACGGTTCGCTCTCGCTCAACACCCGCCGGTCGACGGCACGGAGCACCTCGGACTCGTATCGTCCGTGTAACTCCTGATACGCGTTCGAGTACGCGGTCTCGAGTTCCTCGAAGTAGTGGACGTACTTGTCTTCGAACTTTTCGGGATCGAAGTCGGCCATAACTGTGGTGGGAGAGGCAGCCGGTAAACGGTTCGGAAACGGGCCCGGGTGGGAGCATAGCCGCGTCCCGCAGGCTTACATCCTCGAGACGCCTAGGGCCGTCGATGACCGTCACCGTCCGCTACACCTGTCCCCACTGCAACGCCGTCGTGAGCCTCGAGCGGCCGCCGGACCTGGCGGATCGCTCCGTGACAAAAGTGACACAGCCGGGCTGGGAGTACGCCGAACCGAACGACCCGGACCGCGAATCGGCCGACGGAATCGAGTTCATCTGCGGCGAGGATGGCCCGGTCACCGACCTTGAGGGCGAACCGATCGAGGGCTGTGGCCGCCCCTTCTATCTGAACTTCGTCCGGTACGAGCAAGGTGTCGAACTCGACCCCGATCCGGCGACGTACGGCGGTCCGCGGTTCGACTTCAACGCCTGAGACGGACTGCTGTGCTGATGTCCCGGAGAACCACAGCGGGTCCTGACTTCGCCAGCGGTAATAGGACCCAGCCCGTATGACTACGGCTGGTTACCGAACTCGAGGACCCATCCCGCGACCGACCGGACAACACGGCTTCGAACGTCGGTGAGACCAACCGCGAGACGACGCGACGGACGGTACGCGAACACAACCCTTTTCGACGCTGGGAAGAACCTACAGGCATGGACGAAGCCGCCGTTCGCGACCGCCTTCGGACGGTCGAAGATCCGGAACTCGGCGACGATATCGTGTCGCTTGGACTCGTCAACGACATCAGCGTCGACGGCGAGCAGGTCGATATCGACCTCGCACTCGGTGCCCCCTACTCACCGACCGAAAGCGATATCGCCGGCGAGATCCGCGAACTCTTCCTCGAGGAGGGCGTCGATCCGGAGCTCTCCGCGAGCATTCCCGACCGGGACGACTTCGAAGGGGAGGACCAGGTACTGCCGAATGTCAAGAACGTTATCGCCGTCGCCTCCGGGAAGGGCGGCGTCGGCAAGTCGACCGTCGCGGTCAACCTCGCCGCCGGCCTCTCACAGCTCGGTGCACACGTCGGGCTCTTCGACGCCGACGTCTACGGCCCGAACGTGCCGCGGATGGTCGACGCCGACGAGCCGCCGATGGCCACCGAGGACGAAACGCTCGTCCCCCCGGAGAAGTACGGCGTGAAGCTGATGAGCATGGCCTTCTTGACCGGCGAGGACGATCCGGTCATCTGGCGCGGCCCGATGGTCCACAAGGTCATCACCCAGCTCACCGAGGACGTCGAGTGGGGTCACCTCGATTATCTCGTCATCGATCTCCCGCCGGGGACCGGCGACACGCAGCTGACGATGCTTCAGACGATGCCCGTTACGGGTGCCGTGATCGTCACGACGCCCCAGGACGTCGCGCTGGACGACGCCCGCAAGGGCCTCGAAATGTTCGCCAAGCACGACACCGTCGTGCTCGGAATCGCCGAGAACATGTCGACGTTCGCCTGCCCCGACTGCGGCGGCGAACACGACATCTTCGGCTCCGGCGGCGGCCGAGAGTTCGCCGACGAACACGAGATGCCGTTCTTGGGGTCGATCCCCCTCGATCCGGTCGTCCGAGAGGGCGGCGACGGCGGGAAGCCGACGGTGCTCGAGGACGAAAGCGCGACGGGTGATGCGTTCCGAACGATCACCGAGAACGTCGCGAACAACACGGGGATCGTCCACCGCCGCGGCGTGTCACAGACCAGACGCAACGAAGCGGTTTCGACCGACCAATGACCACGAACGGAGATTCCGGTGTCGAAGCGGAAGCGAAAGCAGGATCGGAAGCAGAATCGGGATCGGAAGCAAAAGCGGACACGGAAGCGGAACCCGAACCCGAAGACACCGACGCCGCCGATAGCGGCCCCGACCCCGCGTTCGATCCCGACCCTGAACGCGTCGCCGCGCTGCGCGAGGTCGCCGACGATGTCCGCGCCGAGACCAGCGAGAGCAAACAGCTCGCGAACATTCTCTACCGGACCAGCGACCTCTACGACCCCAACGAGGAGACGACGCCCGAAGAGATCATCCGCAACGTCAAGTTCATTCTCGAGGTCACCGAACGCGGCGGGCTCGAGCGCTGAACGCGACGCAACGTTCGACCGACCGTTGACACCGCCACACCGACAGAGGAGTCCACTCTGTCCACCTCTGTCAACCACTGTCCTCTCGACTGATGTTCCGTCCAGTGACTCCTGGGTCGGGACTAAGAACGCTCTGTACCATCGAATGGTCTCTAATGGCAATACAAACCGTTTAGGGGTGTTGCTTATCCTCTATGGGTGTGTTCGTTTGGGTAGGACCCAGCAGCGAGGGACTCACCTCGTCACTGACACCACTTCCAATGACTAATACAACCACACCAATCGAAGCCACGTTCGAACTGCAGCGCCAGTCGATCAAACAGAGCCAGCAACTGTTCGAGCAGGGACTCGAGTTTCAGGAAAACATCGCCGAAACGACCCTGCAGAATGGATTCGCGGCACAGCGAAGCGCCCAGCGTCAGGGCACCGAACTCACCCGACAGTTCTTCGACGCCCACCTCGAGGCCCTCGAGTCGGCGCTCGACGCCGAGACGTTCGACGTTCGCTCGACCGTCGACCAGCAGTTCGAAGACGGAACCCAGCAGACCCAGGAACTGTGGAACGACCAGTTCGAACAGGGGATGAAACAGACGCAACAGCTGCTGAACGAGCAGTTCGAACAGGGGGCGGCGCTGTTCCAGCAGTTGCTCCACGCCCAGTTCGACGCCCTCGAGTCGGCCCTCGACGAGGACGGGGTCGACGTTCGCTCGACCGTCGACCGGCAGTTCGAGGCGTTCGAACGGAACCAGGACGAAGCCTGGGCGGAGTTCGAGTCGGACTTCCTCGAGGCGGTCGATGGCCTCACCGACCAGCAGAAGACGCTGCTCGCGGAGTCGACCGAGTCGTTCCTCGAGGCTCAGCAGGAGACCGAACAGCAGACCATCGAAGGCGTCCGGCAAGCCGAAGAAACCGCCGAAACCGTCCAGCAGCAGACGGAAGAGGTCATGCAGACGACCCAGCAACAGAGCGAGATGCTCGTCGAAGCGACACAGGAGGGGACACAGGATCTCGTCGGTGAGGCGGCCGAAGCCACCGACGAGATGGCCGCCGAAACCGCGGACGCGATCGAAACCGCAGCCGAAGGCGGGACCGAGGTCGTCGAGGAGAATCTACAGGCCCTCGAGGGCGTCGGTCAGACCTACGCCGACCGCCTCGCCGAGGCCGGCATCGAGACGATCGACGACCTCGCCGATGCACAGGCGAGTGCCATCGCGGCGGCCGCGAATATTTCGGAAGCACAGGCGACGAACTGGGTCGAGGCCGCTCAGTCGCAGTCGTAGGGCGGTCGGTCGAATCGCTGTCCGTGCAGTCTGGAGCCTCGATTTCTCACCGTTTTCCTAACCGAATACCAACGGGTGCGTCGTGAACAGGCCGACACGAACGCGTCGCTTTTGGGGCTCTGCCCCGAGAGGCGAGTGTGGACGCGAATCAGCGATCTCGAGCGAACCCCTACGGTATGGACGAGGAGTGCCGGAACTGTCCGGCGCTCTGTGAGACGCGTACGCAGGTCGTCCACGGCTACGGCGACGTCGGCGCGGACTTTCTGTTCATCGGCGAACGACCGACGCCGACCGCCGACGAGGTGGGCGTCCCGCTTGCGGTCTCCGATGATGGGACTGCTGACGGCAGGAATGGCAATGAAAACGGAGACGCCGCCTCAGGAACCACCCTCCGGCGAATGCTCGAACGCCTCGGCCTCTGCGATTCGACCTCGCCGCCGGAGCAGCCCTGTCTCGAGAACGTCTACCTGACGAACCTCACCCGCTGTCGCGACCCCCAGCGGAAGCCGACCGACGAGGAGATCGGCAACTGCGACCCCTACCTCAACGCCGAGATTCGGATGATCAACCCCGAGATCCTGATTCCGGTCGGCGAACGGGCGCTGACGGAACTCGGGACGGAGTACACGACGACGCCGGTCGACGAACTCGACGTGACGGCGGATCACGGACAGCGCATTCGCGGCCGCGGGTTCGAACTCGTCCCCATGATCGACCCGCGCGAACAGTCCGACGCACAGACCCAGGCGTGGCTCGAGGCGTTCGTCGCGCTCATGGCGTCGGACTATCGACAGACGAAGGGGCAGCGAGATCGGTAGTTAACGTGGAGCCGCGTACGATTGGTGCGGAAAAGGTCCGGACTACCAGTAGGGGCCTTCCAGCCACCGCTTGGAGCGCACGCCGAGTGCGATCAGTGTGCCGACGACGAGAACCACGACCGCGAGGACACCGAGCGTCGGGAGGAAGTACTCGCCGCCGGTCTGGAGCAGGTAGCCATCCACGACCCCCCAGAGCCCGAGCACCGCCAGTCCGGCGATGGTCAGGGTCCCGAGCAGTCCGACCGAACCGGGAATCGACCGCGTGACTGATTGATCGTCCATACCGGATGTCTGCCGCCCCATCACTATAATTCGTCCGCCATCGCTCGTCGGTCCGGTCGCTGTTGTCTGATTTCGAGCTATCTACGTAGCGAGCGCCGGAAGCGCCGCGTTCAAGGGTCGCGCACTCGGAGACTGAACCATGATCGTCGTCGTTCCGGTCGATCCACCCCGGGAGGGACTCGTGTCGTCGTCGCTCGTCGACCAAACGCCGCTTTCGGCCGCCGAAGCGCTCGCGCTCTACGAGGCGAGCGTCGTCGACGTCCTTCGGGCCGTCGCGGCCAGCGGCGGCGACCTGCTGGTCAACTACCGCGACGCGGAGACGCTGCCCCGGTCGGTCGCCGACGGCGACGGCGACCCCGAAGCCGAAGTCCGCGCGCTGGCCGTCGACGCCCTCGGCGACTTTGACGAAGACACCGACGCCACGACCGACGGCGGCGTCCGATTCGAACGACAGGTCGGCTCGAGTCGCGCCGCCCGGGTGGGCAACACCGTCACCCACCTGCTCGAGCAAGAGGCGGCGAACAGCGTCGGGGTTCTCGAGCCGACGGCGTCGCTCGTCGGACGGACCCAGGTCGACGGCGCGGCGATGTCGATCCGCCGGAACGAGGTCGTCCTCGGGCCGTCATCGGACGGTCGCGTCTATCTCGCGGCCGTTAGCGAGCCGATCGACTTCACCGACGCGTACGCAGTTCCCGAAATGTCCACGCTGGCTACCCGGGCGGACGCGGCGGGGCTCAGCGTCGGGTTCGCCCCGATGCTTCCGTCCGTGGCGACGCCTGCGGGGCTTCGGTCGACGGTCGCCCTGCTCGAGGCCCGACGGACCGCGGCAAAACCCGGTGCCGAGGCGACGGCCGCATTCGTGGACGAACTGGGGCTGACGATCGGGGACGAAGAATCGCTCGAGCGGGAGTGAGTTCCGCGACGGGAGACCGACAACCCTTTTTGAACGGACGGAAAAGGAAGCGGTGAGGTGGGGTGGCAGAGCGGCCTAACGCGCCTGCCTTGAGAGCAGGTGGCTGTCAAGCCTCATGGGTTCAAATCCCATCCCCACCGTTTTTCCGCGACCAACGCAATGGCCGTAGCCATTCGAGACGGCCGGGGTCGTGAGTATGCAACGAAACGATGGAACTCGAGAGGACGAGTGCCGGCCGTTGTGGCAGGCTTTATAGTCGCTTTGCGCCCGCTCTCGAGGCTGTGTGCACGAACAAAAGCACTGCGAGCGTCGAACCGGACGCCAATCGACGCGAGACGTTATTGGTCGCTATTGATAGGACAACTCGAGGTCGCGCGCTCGGCTCAGCAGCTCCTCGTCGTAGTAGTCCTCGGTCTGTTCTGGCCGGGTCTCGTCTATCGCGCGGACCTGCTGGACCGTGTTTCGGAACACTTTGAACGTGGCCTCGTCGACCATCTGGCCGTCCAGCGTGACCGCGCCGGTGCCCTCGCGTTTGGCCTCGTTGAACCGTTCGATTTTGCTCACGTCGCGCTCGAGTTCGTCCTCGTTCGGCATGTGGATGGTGTTCGCCTGAATTGTCTGTTTGGGATACAGCGACCAGGAGCCGTCGAGACCGAGGTGGGCCTCGTGTTCGACCTGGTCCGCGTAGGCGTCGGCGTTGTAGTAGGTCAAACCGGCGCGCTCCTTGAACAGATCGTCGAAGGGGCCGCCGATACAGAGCAAGTCGCCGGCGCTGGCCTCGTTCGAGAGCGCCTCGAGCAGCCCGTCCCAGCGCGGACGACCGTCGCCCAGGTCTCGAGCGCCGAGTTCGGCCGCGTAGTCGACGGGGCCGAAGACGAGTGCGGTGAGCCGGGATTCCGCGCCGAATTTGGAGATTTCGCGCAGGTCCGAGCGGGCGCGTCCGGTCTCGACGATGATCGAGAGCCGGATCGAGCCCTCGTCGTACCCGTGTGCGTCCTCGGCTTCCGCGACGGCTTCGGCGGCGCGCTCGACGTCCTCGATGCGACCGACCTTGGGGACGACGACGCCGTCGATGTGGTCGCCGATTTCGCCGACGAGTTGGTCGATCTGCTCGCGACCGCGGTCGCGGAAGGAGGCGTCCTCGTAGCTCCACTCGACGCGGGGCCAGATTTCGCCGGCGAACTCGTGTTCGGGGACGAGATCGATCGTGTTCTCGAGGCCCTCATCTTTCATGTTCGGCGCGGTGCCGTCTTCCATGTCGGGGACGAGCCAGTCGGGAGCCTGGAACCCCTCAGCTTCGAGGCCCGAGCGCAGGTACTTCGCCGAATCGTCTTTGGGAACGGCGGCCGGTGCGGTCTGGAAGGTTCGGCAGAGTCGGATGTCTTCGGTCATGGCTTGTGAGTAGGTGTGGTGTGAACGTATGTGTCGTCTGTCGTTTGTCGTCTATCGTCTGGGTGGTAATCGACTGGAGTCAGTTCGGACGCTTCCGAATCTCCGCGGTTCGGGTACCCGAGTAAACTGGTTCGTCGTTCTGGTTGAACGCGATATGTTCGAACCGGACGGTACCGGCCTCGTCGCTCGAGGCACCGCTCTCGGCCTCGAGTACGCGCGTAAAGGCGTAGACGGTGTCGCCCACGGCGACGAACGTGTGGAACGATTCGTCATCGAAGCCGACCTCGCGCCACGTCTCCTCGTCGGATCGGGCGTGGCCCAGCGCGGTCGACCGGGTGACGTCCCCGTAGGTGACGATGTCGCCCGACGGCGAGTCGGCCATGACGTCGACGTTGTGGTGCTGTTTGGCCGTGTTCAACGTTGACAACGGCAGGGAGGCGACGGTGACGTCGTCCTGCGTGCGGCCGCGCTCGTGGCGGTAGGCCACTGCGGCGTTCTCGTCGGCGGCCGTCTCGAGTGCCTCGGCGAAGTCCTCGTAGTAGCCACCGTCGGGAGTAATGAACTCGTCGGAGAGTTCGGGACCGTCGTCTGCCTCGGCGGCAGCAGCACCGCTTCCGTCCGTTGCAACGGGATCACGCCGCGGGATCATGTTCGTGCGCTCGTAGGAACAGAGCACGTCGCCCGTCTCGGCGTCTTTCCCGCGGGTCCGCCAGGAGACGATGCCGTACTCGGGACGGGAACTCGAGGTCGCCCGGTTGACGACCTCGCTCTCGACGTGGAGTTCGGTGCCGGCGTAGACGGGTGCCTCGGGGAACCGGACGTCGGTTCGCCCGAGGAAGTAGCCGCCCTTCTCGCTTAGATCCTCGACGGTGATGCCGAGCGTGGCGGCGGTGAGGTAGTCCGGGTGGATCGGGGGATCCTCGAACCCGCGGGCGCGTGCGGCGTCAGTCCGCCAGTAGGCGGGGTCGTGGTTCAGGGTCTGACTCATCCACTGTTCGTTGCCGAACCGGGTGAGCGTGAGTCCGGGGTCGTGTTCGATGACGTCGCCTTCTTCGAAGTTCTCGAAGTAGTTTCCCTTCTCCTTGGTCTCTGCCTGCTCAAGCGCCTGTGCGAACGTGTCGGGATCTGTCCAATCAATCGATCGCGGTTCGCTTCGCTCTCCGCTCCCGTTGTCGGAATCCCGTTGTGATTCCCTAGTCATCTGCGGTAATTTCGTCGGTGTCGGTCGGCTGCTGTTCGCGTTCGCGGTTCCGTCGCGCGATCGTTCGGCGCATCTCGTTTTCGACGATCATGTACCCTTCGTCGAAGCCCATGCCGGGCTTTGCGAGCACCTGCGCCGCGTTCGTCGCGAGCGCGACGTGGGCGCAGGCACGTGCGGACGTTTCCGTCTCGTTGCAGGTCCCGCCGAGGTAGGCTCGAGTCTCGGTTCCTTCGCAGTAGCGGACGGCCTGCCCACTGCGGTGAATCCCGCCCAGATCGGGGGTCTTGATCTGGACGATGTCGGCCGCCTCGTCGTCGACGAACGCCCTGACGTCCTCGAACGTGTTACACCACTCGTCGGCGACGATATCGACCGAAACGCCCGCGTCTGCGAGCCCCTCGCGGAGTTCGACCATCGCCTCGATCTGCGCTTCGCGGTCGCCGACGTCCATCGGGCCCTCGATCTGGAGCGGGTACGGCGCGGCGGCGTCCTCGAGGCCGGCGAAGTAGTCGACGACCTCCTCGCGATCGTAGGGCGCTCCGAAGACCTCTCCGATCATGCCGTAGACGTCGATGTGGAACCGCGGTTCGTAGCCGTCGGGGCCGAGTTCCTGGGACCGCTCGGTGAGCCACTCGACGTACTCGAGTAAGGTCTCGCCGCGCTCGCCGATCTTTTCGACGCTGTTGATCAGCGCGTGTGGCAGGACGGGGACGCCCTTGACGAACATCTTTTCCGTGTTGTTGTACCGGTCGTCACCGGACTGGCCGAAGACGGGCACCGGCTCCGTCGCGGGGTCGGTGCCGAGCGCGTCGGCCATCACGTCCGTCTGCGTCGTGTTCTCGGCTTCCGCTGCGGCGGCCAGAAGCGCCTGCGAGACGCCGTACCGGATCGCCGTGTGGAGCCGATCACCGTCGACCTGCAGCTCCTCGAGCAGTTCCGCGTTCGCGAGGAACTCGGTCGCATCCCGCCCCTCGAGTTCGTCGGCGACGGCTCCCCCGATGACGGGAGCGTACGCCTCGGCCTGAAACAGCGGATCGCGGCCGCCGGTGCCGGAGTACTGGACCGCCGCGCAGTCGCCGCGGACGACGGTGCTGTCTGCGAGTTCGATATCGACGATAATCGATTCGCCGGCCTGGCGAATCTCGTCGAAGCCGTCGGTGACGGGCTCGCCGTCGTAAGTGAACCCGTCCTGCTGTGCGCCCTGCTTGATCGCGCGCTGGTCGTCGAAGAAGAACCCGGAGAATCCGGGCGTGGCGTGGACTCCTGTAATCTTCATAGTTTGAGCTCTCCCTGCGGTCGGCCGATGAGTTTTCCGTCGCTGATCGCGTCGACGTCGTCCGCGACCATGCGGAACGACTGTTCGCGGCCCTCGGTATCCGCACGCTGGGACAGGCGGGCCTTGTGAATCTCCTTGATATCGTCGTCCATCGCGAGGTCGGCCCACTCGAAGA
This sequence comes from Natronorubrum halalkaliphilum, assembly GCF_009834785.1. Classification (GTDB taxonomy): domain Archaea; phylum Halobacteriota; class Halobacteria; order Halobacteriales; family Natrialbaceae; genus Natronorubrum; species Natronorubrum halalkaliphilum. The sequence goes on along the minus strand of NZ_WUYX01000029.1, from coordinate 46,614 downwards.
TTCGGACGCGACCGTCGTCGTCCCGCGCCGGCAACACGGCTCCCGCCGCGCTGTCGCTGGGGGCAAAGGGCACGTCGAGCGCGCCGGAATCGAACGCCTTGAGCGTCCCCTGTACGACGTCGCCGTCGCCGTGCTCGAAGATGGTGTCCATCAGACACCGCGTCTCGCGTTCGATCAGGTCCTGTTCCTCGGCGATGCCGTCGATGTCGATCTTCTGCTCGATCGCCATGTCGATGACCTGCCGCGTGGTTCGCAGGCCGGCGGAGTTCGCCTCCTTCGTCGGGACGCCCTGGAACTCCTGGGGGGACTTGGTGATGACCTTGTCCGGTTGAGCGATGGCGGCGGTCATCCCCCCGAGGCTGATGACGCCGTTGGCGCGAGCCTCGTCCGGCGGGAAGCCGCCCATCCACTCGTGAAAGACCGTCGTGACGCACACCTCGTCGGGCAGGTACTCGTCGCCCAGCTTCTTCAGGGCGTTTAGGGCGGCGACGTCTTGGACGACGTTCCCGACCTGCCCGTAGCCGAGCGTGATCGAACGCACGCCCTGGGTCGCCGCGAGCTGGCCCTCGACGATCATGATCGCGATCGCGATCGAGGGCGGAACGAGGGTCCCCGTGAGCGGGCCGAACGGCTCGCGGTTGATCCGAACGCCGCGTTCGGTGTACGCCCCCGCGAGCCGATCGACGAACTGCCACTTCTCGATGGTCTCCTCGAGCCCGTGGCGTTTCGTGTACGGAATGTTGTACGAAATCGGACCGCCCTCGAAACTCTGGAAGCCGCCCGCGAAGGTGATCGCCGCGAGGAGGCGTGCGTCCGGCGTCCCGTGGCGCACCTCGATCGGCGCGTCGATCGCGTCGATTAGCTTCCGGCAGCCGTCGATGCCGTGGTTGACCGCCGGAAAGCCGTTGAGCGTGTCGTCGCCCGTCTCGCGGGCCTTCTCGAGGCCCTGCTGGGCTTTTCCGTACTCGTTGTCGCGCGTGTACGAGTCGATCGTGGTCGGCAGGAGATCGGCTTTCCCCTCCTCGTGGAGGTACCGGAGGAGTTCGATCTGGTCGTCGAGCCGGGGAACCCCGGCTCGTGGTTGCAAGAGCGGTTTGTCGGCCGACTCGAGGACGTCCGCGAATCGCTTGTGTGCGGGCAGCGATTCGTGGTACTCGATAGCGTCCTCGAAGTCGACGTCCGCGCCGGTATCCCAGCCGGACCGAATTTCTTCGTCGATGCGCCGTAGCTCGTCGGACGGAATACGTTCGTCTCGTATCATCTAGGAACTGATAGTAGCACGTTCCGACTCGGTCGGTGTGATCTGGAGGTCCTGCCGGAGCGCCTCGATGGCGTCTTCGGGATCGGTCTCGGAATCGAAGACGCGATCGAAGCCCAGCTCCCGGAACGTCCGCCGGGTCTGGTCGAACTCGTCTTGCCCGACGGCGAGGTTGCCGCCGATGTAGGTGACGGCGTCGACGTCTGCCGCCTCGAGAACCTCGTGGAAGCCCTGGCAGTCCTGCTCGGCGTGGCCGTAGAGCGAGGAAACCAGTACGGCCTCGGCGTCGTGGTCTACCGCCGCCTCGGCGAACTCCTCTTGGGAGGTCTGGACACCGAGGTTGATGACGTCGAAGCCCGCTGCGCTGAAGGCCTGCTCTAGGATTGTGATTCCAACGACGTGGGCGTCGGAGCCGATCACGCCGAGGACGACCGTTTGGGACATCGTATTCGGAATCATGATGGATGGGGCTATAAAGTTAATGATCTTCCATGATAATACTCCTTAAACATCCTAACAGCGTCCCTATGTGACACTGTGTCAAAGTTCATGATCTATGGTAAAGGTTTAGGTACTCTCATCTGAAACGGGGCTGTACATGGGAGCGCTTTCGAACCTGCGCGTGCTGGATCTGACTCAGGTGCTCGCCGGGCCGTACTGTACGATGCTACTCGCCGATATGGGTGCAGACGTCGTCAAGATCGAGCGGCCAGGCGGAGACATGATTCGCTCGAACCCCCCCTTCGTCGACGACCCCGAGGGCGAAGCCTACGGCGGCTACTTCCAGAGCGTCAACCGGGGCAAGAAGAGCATCGAACTGAACCTCGGCGACGAAGACGATCGCGCGGACTTCCTTTCGCTCGTCGAAGAAGCCGACATCGTCGTCGAGAACTACCGCTCGGGGACGATGGAGAAGTACGATCTCGGTTATGAAACCTTGACCGAGTACAACGAGGAGCTTATCTACTCCTCGATCCGCGGCTTCGGCGACCCGCGCACGGGCGAGACCCACCGACAGGGCCAACCCTCCTTCGACCTCATCGCCCAGGCGCTGGGCGGCGTCATGGAGACCACCGGCCAACCGGACGGTCCACCGACGAAAACCGGCCCCGGCGTCGGCGACCTCTTTACGGCCACCCTGAACTGCATCGGCATCTTAGCTGCGGTCAACCACCGCGAACAGACCGGCGAGGGCCAGTACGTCGACACCGCCATGTACGACTCGATGCTCAGCTTCACCGAGCGCGCTATCTACCAGCAGTCCTACACCGGCGAGGCCCCCACCCGCGGCGGGAACTCCCACCCCACGCTGTTTCCCTACAACGCCTTCGAGACCGACGACGGCTACGCCGTCATCGCCGCCTTCAACAACAACCACTGGGCCGAACTCTGCAACGTGATGGACCGCGAGGACCTGGCCGAGGCGTATCCGACCACGCCCGAACGACTCGAGAACCGCGACTCCCTCCGGGCGGAACTCGCCGACTGGGCGGTCGAGCAGACGAACGAGGAACTCGTGAGCAAACTCGAGGGGCGCGTGCCCGCAGCCAAGGTCCAGACCACCGAAGAAATCTTCGAGGATCCACACGTTCACGCTCGAGACATGCTCGTCCCCGTTGAACAGCCCGGCGCCGACCGCGAGGTCGAGATCGCCGGGAATCCGATCAAGATGAGCGAGACGACGCCACGGCCGCGCGGACGGGCGCCGTTACTGGACGAACACCGCGAGGACGTGCTGGGTGAGAGCGAAGAGAAGGCGGAGACGACGGCGGACGACTGATACGGACTGCTGTCCCGATTTTCCGGTGCGACCCAGGACGGTTGCGGTTGAACCGGCACTGGCGGATGGCGGCCGGACGAGTCGACTTCGGGCGTTTTTGTAACTGCTGCCAAAGCCGGAGATCAGCCCGGATCAGCGAGACGAACACGAAAGAGCCGCCGGACCTGGAGACGGAAAATCGAACAGCAAGACACGCTCCCTCGAGCCCGCTGCTACTCGGACTCGAGCGTCTCGGGACTGACTCGGCAGCCGCAGGGACTCGCAACGCCCTCGAGCGGTTCGCTGACGGTCACCGTCACGACGGGGGATCCGCAGGCCGAACAGACGGGAAACGAAGACCCGTCGGATTCGTCGACTGATGACTCCTCGGAGGTCTCGATGGTCACGTCCGGTCACCGCCGGGAGCACTGGTGAGTGGTGAACCGAGAGTGCGAACGAACTGCCGTGCGGGATGAGTATCTCCCGCCGTATTGGCTGTGATCATGGCTTCGAACGGTCGGACTGAAGCGGTGCGTCTCAGCGCTTCCCGTACCCGACAGGATTCGGTCCCCTCGCCGCTCGAGGAGTGGCGTCCGTTCTAATTGCTGACTTGTATTAACTTATATCCACCGCTAACTGTTCGGAATCCGTAAGGAAAAGTCGGACCCGTTTCCAAATCGACGGCGAACGCGGAGCGGCCACCGGTCCGAATCCGACTCGCGGCTGCGGAGAGTAATCCTTTTGCGGGACCCCTACGCACGTCGAGGTATGGACTGGCCACACGATCCCGACGGCGAGGAAGGGAGCGAAGGGATGCGCAAGTACGATATGCGGATCATCGCCGACAAAGTCGACGACGAGGAGGACTTTCCGCTGAACCGCGACGAGTTCGTCGAGGAACACGGTGACGACCCGATCCGAATCAACTACCAGACGGTCGTCCCGATGCGTGAGATCTTCGACTACGTCGAGGTCGAGGAGTTCGAGACGATTCTCGACATGCACAAGGCAGTCGGCAAGGCGATGCGCGCCGGTGACTTCTGGGAGTACCACCCGAAGGGTGCAGACCCCGAAACGAAACACGCGTAACTACGCACTCGACGCGGAAACCGCAGCTTTCTCGACCCCATCACGAATCTGGATTACGTATCGCTTATACGATGGCGTTCGAAAGACTCAGTCACCGTGACTAATACGCAGGTTACGCTCGTTCAGATCGACAACTACGGGCCGTGGACGGTGACCCCGGAACCTCGCAGAGAGGCCGACCTCCAGACGCTGCAGTCTCGGCTCTACGCCGACATCTCCCAGTTCGTCGGTAACCGCGACGGCTACGTCTTCTTCACTCGCTTCGACAACATGATCGCCGTCACGAACGGTTGCTCGCTCGAGGACCACGAACTCCTACAGGAGTCCGTCGGCAACCGCTACCCCGTAACGCTCAGCCTCGGCGTGGCGACCGGCACCAGTCCGGTACAGGCGCTCGCCGACGCGACCGAACGCGTCCAGGCGGCCGGCAGCGCACAGGACAAGGACCGACGGGAGTGTCTCGACGGCCGAGTCATCGAGGATCCCCACCGAACCGACGAGGACCTCCAGATCGCTCACTTCGATGTCGTCAACGCGACGGGCAACTACACGGACGAACTCAACGCCTTCGACACGTTCATCGAAATCGAGCAGGGGTACGCCGAACTCATGCGACACATGCGCTACGCCCACGATAGCCTCTCCTTTTTCGTCGGCGGCGACAACATCATCGTCGTCTGCCCCGACCTCGAGGAAGACGACTACGAGGAGGCGATCCACCACGTCGACGAGGCCGTCGACGTCGAACTGCAGGTCGGCGTCGGCCGCGGGAAGAGCGCCCACGACGCCGGCTTCGCCGCGAAACACGCCCTCGAAACCTGTCGGGCCGACGGCACTCGAGTCGAACTCGAGTGGTAACCCGCCCGCGACTCGGCCGATAGACGACTCGAGACGTCGAATTACCAATCTTCGATCTGGATTTGCTTAAGTGTGGCGGGGGTAGCTTTTAGCCTGTCTGTGGGTAATGTTCACACATGGAATCAGAACTGTCGGTCAGGGACGTCCTGACGAACGAATACGTCGGTGTCAGCGAGTCAGACACCGTTCGCGGCGCAGTGTCGCTCATGCGCGAGGAACGAGCGAGTTGCGTACTCGTCGTCCGCGGGTCGGAACCGGTCGGCATCATGACCGAGTGGGACGTACTCGGCGTCGTCGACGACGCCCACGACCCGGGTGAGACGACCGTCGGCGACGTGATGACGTCGCCCGTTATCACGTTCGATCCGAACCGGTCGCTGACCGACGCGGCGAACACGATGGCCCGCGAGAACATCCGTAACGTCGTGGTCGAGGGCGACGACGGCGTGTTGGGACTGGTCACCCAGCGAGACGTCATCGCCGCTGCGGGTTCCTTCCAGGCTACCATGACACCGACGCGCTCGAACACGCCGCCGATCGAACAGGACCGACCGGCCGACGAGCGCGCGATCCAGTCCGCGGCATCCCCCGAAGACGTCGAGACACAGGTGCTCCCGAACGGCGGCGACGAGTACACGACGCAGGGCGTTTGCGAGGCCTGTGGCTCCCTGGCGGATTCGCTGTGGGACGCCAACGGCCAACTGGTCTGTGCGGACTGTCGGACAGTCTGACAGGTCTGCCTACAGAGTGTCGGCGCCACCGCGGCGTTTTTTGCTCGTCTTCGGAGGGGTCAGACGCGATATCACCAGCTACCGACAGCGATTTCTCCGATGGAAAGACCTTTCGGGTACGGCGGTGGACTGGTCGATAATGATCGATACCCTCGACGACTTCGACGTCGAAGGGACCACCGTTGGCGTCCGCGTCGACGTCAACAGCCCCATCGGTGACGACGGCACCCTCGCCGACGACGCGCGACTCCGCGCCCACGTCGACACCCTCTCGGAACTGCTCGAGCGTGGCGGCCGGGTTGCCGTGCTCGCTCACCAGGGCCGTCCCGGCGGTGACGACTTCGTCGCTCTGGAATCTCATGCCGACCGACTCGCCGAGTTACTCGAGCGGCCCGTCGACTACGTGGATGCGACGTTCAGCGACGCCGCCCGCGAGACCGTTCGCAACCTCGACGACGGCGACTGCGTCGTCCTCGAGAACACCCGCTTTTACAGCGAGGAGTACATGGAATTCGAACCCGAGCGCGCCGCCGAAACCCACCTCGTGGAGGGGCTCGCGCCGGTGCTCGACGCCTACGTCAACGACGCCTTCGCCGCGGCCCACCGCTCACAGCCCTCGCTCGTCGGCTTTCCGACGGTCCTGCCGGGCTACGCCGGCCGCGTCATGGAGTCGGAACTCGACGTTCTGGGCTCGATCGAGGCCACGCCGGAACCGCGCGTCTACATCCTCGGCGGGGCGAAAGTCTCCGACTCGATCGACGTCGCCTGGTCCGTCCTCGAGAAGGGCCTCGCCGATCACGTCCTCACCGCGGGCGTCGTCGGGAACGTTTTCCTCATCGCCGACGGCGTCGACCTCGGCGACGCGAGTTCCGATTTCATCTACGATCAGGGCTACTGGGACGAGATCGACCGCGCCGCCGACCTGCTCGACGCCTACGGCGAACAGGTCGCCCTCCCGCGGGACGTCGCCGTCGAGCGCGACGGGGATCGACACGAACTCGGCGTCAACGCGCTCCCGCCCCAGGACGGCGAAGCCGCTATGGACATCGGCAACTCGACGCTCGCCTACTACCGGCGGATTCTCGAGGACGCCGAAACGGTGATTCTCAACGGCCCCGCCGGCGTCTTCGAGGACGAGAACTTCGAGCAGGGGACCCGACAGCTCTACGGTGCCGCGACGGCGGTCGAGACGAGTATTGTCGGCGGCGGCGACACCGCCTCTGCGCTGCGCCGACTCGGCGTCGACGGCTTCTCTCACATCAGCACCGGCGGCGGCGCTGCCCTGCGGATGCTCACCGCGGAACCGCTCCCCGCCGTCACCGCTCTCGAAGATGGACCCCAACAACAACAGCCGGCCGACGATTGAACGCGCCACGCAGGACGATATCGACGCCGTCGCCGATCTGTGGGTTCGGCTGGCTCGCGATCAGCGCGAGTACGAGTCGTTCGTCCGCGCCGCCGACAACCGCGAGACGATGCGAGAGACGCTCGCCGCCCATCAGGTCAACGACGGGCTGCTCGTCGCCCGCCTCGGCGACAGTATCGTCGGCTTCGCCTCGTTTACCATCGAGCGCGGCTCGCTCGAACTCGACGCTACGCGCGGGCTTCTGTCGAACCTCTACGTCGACCCGGCCTACCGTGATCACGGGCTCGGAACCGCCCTGCTCGAGGCCGCCGAGGAGACGCTCACCGAACGAGGCGCGGCGGTGATGGTCCTCGAGGTGATGGCCGCGAACGAAGCCGCCCGGCGGTTTTACGAACGCCAGGGGTACGACACGTACCGAGTCGGGATGAAGCGCTCGCTCGAGAACGACGCGTCGTCCAAAAACGATACACATTCAAAGGAGGACGGCTAATCGAAAACTGCGCCAGGGGAGCATGGGCGGTTCATGCACTCGACTTGTAATCGAGACTCCCGGGGTTCAAATCCCCGCCCTGGCTTAAATTCTCAGGTTCAAACCTACGCCTGAGCGACGACTTTCCTCTTAATTCGTTGTGTGCAAAAATGCCAGCCGGTGACGGCTGACGTTGGAACAATTGATGATCGGGTGACGAGAGGTGATGTCTCAGAGTTGAACCCCCGTTCGTGGCAACGACAGGTGTTCGACTCTCGTCATTGCTATGAAGGTCGCTGATAGTGAAAGGTTTATTCCCAAATTATGTAGGTGGCTTCGCCACCGGTAGCGTACTCTCGAGTCAGTGACGCGCCAGACCGGCCGGTATCGGCCGACAACCGTCGGCTTACGGACTGGTCTCCGTCTCATCGCGTCCCTCACTGGAAGCCACTCCACTGCACCCACAATACGGGGACGACGTCGTCCGTTCACCAAGCGTTCAGCCGGCGACGGCGGTGGACCCGCCGTCGGCTACCCGCCGGTTCCCCACACCTGAACGGTGCGTTCGTCCGTGCTGCCGTCGGTTTCGACCCGCACAGGGAACGACTGATCGTTCGGTACGGGAGCCGTCTCGAACTCGAGGACAACCGTTTCGCTCCTTTCGGCCGCGACGGTCACGGACCGGCTATCGACCAGTGTCGGGTCGTGGCCGACGATGAGATCCACCGACCGGGTGAGTTCCTGATCCCCCGCGTTCTCGCAGTCGACGGTCACCTCGAGCAGCTCGCCCGCGTCGACGGGGTCGTTGACCCCGGTGATGGTTACGTCCAGTTCCGGCGCGGCCGCCTCGGTACCGATCACTTCGACCGTTCGCTCGTCCGAATCGTCGGGACCCTCGACGCGGACGGGGAACGTCTGCGTCCGCGAGACCACCGCCGTTTCGAACTCGAGAACCACCGTTTCGGTCGCCCCGCCGTCGACGGCGACGGTTCGGGTATCGACCCGCTGGGGATCGTGACCGACGATCAGGTCGACCGACTGTTCGACCGGCTCGGTGCCGGTGTTCTCACAGTCCGCGGTCACCTCGAGAATCTCGCCCGCGTCCACGGGATCGTTCGTCGCCGTGATCGTCAGATCGAGTTCGGCGTCACCGGTACCGATGGTCGGATCGACGGCCTGCCACACCGAGTCGCCGGCGAACGTTCCGTCGCTCGTGATCACCCATGGGATGATGTGGCAGGTGTGACAGAACCCGCCGTCGACGGTGAGCGTCGCCGTATCCGTGGCCCCCGAGACCTCACTCTCCCCGAGGATGACGTCCGCCTGGCTGAGCCACCAGACGACGCGCTCGAGGTTCTCGTCCGGATCGGCGACGTCGACCTCGAGCGTGGTGGTTTCGTCGCGGTCGGCTTCGAGCGTGCCGGGCTCCGGTCTCGCGCCCTCGATGGTGGGCTCGGCGAGACCGTCCGGCGTGACGGTAACGGTCCAGCTCGCTCGGTACTGTTCGCCGTCGATTTCGACGCCGGCGACCACGTCGTGTGTTCCCGCCGTGTCGAACGTCTCCTGCCAGTAGTGGGCGGCTTGCTCCACATAATAGACGGCCTGCCACGGACTCGCCAGCGTGTCGCCGACGCGCTCGCCGTTGACCCACCAGACAGTGGTCTGGGACGCGTCTGGATCGGTCCCCCCGACTTCGAAGTGGACCGTCGTCTCCGGCTGGACGGCGAGTTCTCGGTCGGGGAAGCGCCGTTCGCCGTCCAGTTCCTCGACGCCGAGCAGTCGAACGGTCCGTTCGTCCGCGTCGCCGTTGGCTTCGACGCGGAGCGTCACGTCCTCGTCACGCGCGACGGGCTCGGTCCGATAACTCGAGGAGAACGGTCGTTCCGTCTCCCCGGGGTCGACCGTCAGCGTCACGCTTCCCGCCGGGTCGCCGTCGACGAAATACTCCAGCGTCGGCCGGGCCGACCGGTCCGTCTGGTTCTCGACTTCGACGGTCCACTCGAGCAGGTCCCCACCGGCGACCGTCTCCGAGGCTTCGACGATTCGGACGGATACCGGCGTCTCGTTGCTCTCGGATGCTACTGCTGCGGTTCCGACGTAGGTGGCCGGGACGATACTTCCAGCCGCAACCCCTCGCAAAAGCGTTCGTCTGTTCACGTGTCTCCCTCAACCCGTCGCCAGCCCGAATCAGACCAAAAGTACGTGCGACCGTTGTACAACCAAATTGGATATTTGAGTCATGTGATTACTCCTGTAGCTTTGATGGGAGCCGTTACCGGACTGTTGGCACCGATTAACAACGAGAGCAGGACTACACCGGTCGCCGCAGCGAAACGGTCGCGTCGGAGCGAACGGGGGCGGAGTCGAGTCGAGGATACGACTCGAGTGATTGCTCGGGACGATCGAACCGGCGTGCGAGGGCAACGGATCGGGAGTCGAGAGTCGTGGGTCGAGAGTTGCGAGTCACGAGGGTCCCACCGAGTCGCCCCGCATAGCGGGCGGCGGCTATTCGGGTCGTCTCGCGATCCGCGCGTCGCCGGACAGCGCGTCGACGTGAACGTGGACGGTGCCCGACTCGGTCTCGAACGGGACGATCCAGGAGGCGCTGGTTCGATGCGGTTCCTCGAGGAGCGTCACGCCGTCCGCATCGGTTCCGGGTTCGTCCGCCGTGAGCGCCTTTCGGGCGATCCCTTCGGCTTCCGCGGCGTCGTCGATCCGGATCTCGTCGGTCAGGCGAACGGTCACGACGGGTACGTCGGCCATGCGGACGACCCGTTCGGTGACGCTGCCGACGAGCACGCGGTCGAGACCGGTCCGCCCCTGGGTCCCCATGACGATTATATCGATATCGTTCTCCTCGGCGTACTCGAGGATCTCCTCGTGCGGGACGCCCTGCTCGACCGCCGTCACGGTCTCGACGCCCTCTCCGGCCGCCTCGGTTTCGATGCGCTCGACCGCTCGGTGGGCTGCGGGGACTGCAGCATCGTTCTGCAGCGTGCCGAGTGGCCCCTCCGGCACGATCGAGAGGGCGTGGACCGTCGCGTCGAAACGATCCGCGATCGTCAGGCCGTGCGAGATCGATTGGCGGGTCCCGTCGCTCCCGTCCGTCGGAATGAGAACGTCCTGGTACATAGTGGGCGTATTGGATATACGGACGTATATAGCCTCGAGTCGCGTTTCACTGGACTCGTCCCGACGGTCGTCATCAGACAGGCCCTCGGCGTGATCGTCCGGACCGCTCTCTGCCAGTACGCGACCACCGGCGAACACGTCGGGCCGCTCGAGGCCCTCGAGCCGGAGGGCATCTTTCCGGATAACTGATCGGTCGACAGCGACAAACGCCGCCGGACTCGAGTTCCGGACCCGACGGACAACCGCCGAGCAGTTTCCAATGATTAGGCAGCCCTCTCAGTCTTTAACAATCTTTTTTACGGTACACGAAAACGTACCGCACGGACTATGACAAATCTTGTCACTAATCTCGCGGCCGCCGTCGAGGAACACGGCGCGAATACCGCGGTTGGATTTCAGGGGTCCGAAACGAGCTACGAGGAGTTTTGGGGGCAAACCGGTGCCTTTGCGACGGCGCTCGAGGAGCGCGGCATCGAAGCCGACGATCGGGTCGCGATCTATCTGCCGAACGTCCCGCCGTTTCTGATCGCCTTCCACGGAACGCTTCGGATGGGCGGGACAGTCGTTCCGATGAACCCGCAGTACAAGGCCCGCGAGATCGGCCATCTGCTCGGGGACAGCGAGGCGAAAGTGGTCGTCGCGCTGGCCGATCTCGTGCCGTTCGTGACCGAAGTGCAGGACGAGACGAGCGTCGAACACATCGTGAGCGTCGGCGGGGACGCCGAGGGCGCGACCGAGTTCACGGAGTTTCTCGAGCCCGGCGATCCGGATATCGCCGACCGGGCGGACGACGACGTCGCGGTCCAGCCCTACACCTCGGGGACGACCGGACAGCCGAAGGGCGTCCAGCTCACCCATGAAAATCTCGCGTCGAACGCGAACGCGGCGTCGGAACTGATTCCCGACGGCATCAGGTCCGACGACAAGCAGCTCGGGGTCCTCCCGCTGTTCCACATCTACGGCATGACCGTCGTGATGAATTCCACGCTGTTCCACGGCGGCGCGTACTACCCGATGCCCGAGTGGGACGCCCAGAAGGCGATCTCGCTCATCGAGGACGAGGAACTCACGCTGATGCACGGCGTGCCGGCGATGTACAACGACGTTATCAACCAGCCAAACGCCGAGGAGTTCGACCTGTCGTCGGTGCGGCTGTGCGGCGTCGGCGGCTCCGGCATCCCGGTCGAGGTCCTGCGCCGGTTCGAGGAGCTATACGAGCCGACGGTCTACGAGGGGTACGGACTGACCGAGACGAGCCCCATCACGCACTTCAACAGCCCCGTCGAGGGCCGTCGGGTCGGGAGTATCGGCAAGACCGTTCCCGGCGTCGACTCGAGGGTCGTCACCGACGACTTCGAGGACGTCCCACCGGTCGAGGAGGGACCGATCGACGAGGACGAAGCGGATCTCGACGAGATCACCGGCGAGATCGTCGTTTCCGGGCCGAACGTGATGAAAGGCTACTACGGCCTCCCCGAGGCCAACGAGGAGGCGTTCACCGAACGTGACGGAAAGCGGTGGTTCCACACCGGCGATCTGGGCTATCGCGACGAGGACGGCTTCTTCTACGTCGTCGACCGCGAGAAACACATGATCGTCACCGGCGGCTACAACGTCTACCCGCGGGAAGTCGAGGAGTTGCTCTTCGAGCACGAGGCCGTCGCCGACGTCGCCGTCGCCGGCATTCCGGACGAGCGCCGCGGCGAGACCGTCAAGGCGTTCATCGTCCCCACGCCCGACGCCGAGATCACCGAAGACGAGATCAGGGAGTACTGTCTGACCAACCTCGCGGAGTACAAACACCCCCGCGAGGTCGAGTTCGTCGAGGAACTGCCCCGAACCACCACCGGCAAGGTCCAGAAGTTCAAGCTCCGTGAACAGGACGACGCCGAAACGGAGGCCGAATAATGGCTCTCGGCGAGGCAGTTCTCCTCGAGATCGAGGACGACGGCGTCGCGCGGATCACACTGAACCAGCCCGACCGGCGAAACGCCCTCTCGGCGGAGATCGCCGACGGCATCCTCGCCGCGCTCGACGAGATCGAGGATAGCGACGCCCGCTGTGTCCTGTTCGAGGGCTCCGGCGGCGCGTTCTCGGCCGGCGGCGACATCGAACGGATGGTCGAAGGGATCCAGAACGAGGTCCCGGCCGATGATCGAGTGCGTCGCCTCGAGCGGTCCACGAACGCACTGATCGGCCGGGTCGTGGACGTGCCGGTCCCGACGATCGCCCTCGTCGACGGGCCCGCCGTGGGTGCGGGTGCGAACCTCGCGATCGCCTGTGACGTGCAACTGGCCAGCGAAAACGCCGTCTTCGGCTTCGTGTTCCGGCAGGTCGGGCTGAGTGTCGACGCCGGTACCTCCTACCTGCTCCCCCGGATCGTCGGGGAAAACGTCGCCAAGGAACTCGTCCTGACCGGCGACATCATCGACGCGAATCGAGCGAAGGAGCTCGGACTCGTCAATCACGTCTACGACGAAGCGTCGTTCGACGACGAGGTCGAGGCGTTCGTCGAGAAGATCGTCTCCGGGCCGCCCATCGCGTTGCGCCACGCCAACCGGCTCGTCGGCGAGGGTCTGGAGAAGTCACTCGAGCAAGCAATGACCGACGAGGCGACGGCTCAGGGGATTATCTTCGAGACGGACGACCACGAGGAGGGCGTCAACGCCTTCTTCGAGGATCGCGAACCGGAGTACGAAGGACGGTAGTCGGGACGCCCTCACAGCTGACCGCGATTCTTTCGGATGCCGAACGGAGACGGACAAAACGAACGAGATGAATCACCGTTTTTCGCGCAGTACTCGCCAGGAGCCAGCCGACTACGCCGTCGGCTCCGATTTCGACGGCTTCGACGGATCGGCGTCCGTCTCGAGTTCGAGTTCGATCAGCCAGCCCTCGTGTCCGAGGTCGTCGACGGCTGTCCGGGCGAGCGAGCGCCCGTCGAACTCGAGTCGATCATCGACGACGTCGATGAGTTCGTCCGGGTTCCCGCGCATCAGCATCGACACCGGCGAGTCGCCCGCGACGCCGAACTCGGCGAGCGCCTGTTGTTGGGTCGCCGCCGGCGGGAGCCCGCGGAGGTCGACGGCGTCGGCGGGCGCTTCGGAGCCGCTGGCGTCCGCGAGGTACTCCCGGACGGTTCCGGCGAGCGATTCGATCGCGGTTTCGCCCGGCGTCGACGGCTCGTCGAAGTCGATCGCGAGCGGCTCTCGGAGCGACGGATCGAACGGAATCGGCTCGATCGATTCGGTCGCCACGTCGACGGACTCGATATCGTCCGCGAGGGATCGGCCGTCGCCCTCGAACGGCGACGCGGCATCCTCGGCTTCCGTCGCGACCATGTTCGGAACGACGCCGATGGTCGGGACCTCGTAAGCGTCGAACAGCGCCCCCGTGCGCTCGGTTGCGCGGGCCCCCTCGTCGGTCGGCGTACTGACGAGCAACGCGCCGTCGAGGGGTGCCTGCTGGACCAGCGTCGTGACCGCTTCGCCGATTCCCGGCGGGAGGTCCACGAGCAAGACGTCCCGGTTCTGCCAGACGGCGTTGCCGAGCAGGTCGGTCACGACGTCATGAACCATCGCCCCGCGCCAGGCGACCGGCCCGTCCTCGGCAATGAGTTCGATGCTGATGACCTCGATACCGTCCGCGTTTACGGGCATCGGACTCCCCGACGGCGTCGACTGAACCGGGCCCTCGGCGTCCAGCAGGTCTGGCGCATCGGGCGCGTGGACGTTCGCGTCGAAGACGGCGACGTCCAACCCTGCCGCGTCGAGCGCTCGCGCGAGGGAGACGGTGACCGTCGTCTTCCCGACGCCCCCCTTCGCGCTCCCGACGGCGATCATCGAGTCGACGCCGGTGACGGGCAGCCCCGTCTCGGGCGCTTCGGCGTCAACGGCTTCGATTCGGGCGTGTTCGACGCCCTGCGTTGCGAGCCCCGCACCGTGTAACTGATCGGTGACGCGATCCGCCATCGCCTGATCGAGCCGGCTGAAGGCCACGACGAACGTGACGACGCCGTCCTCGACGGTGATGTCCTCGAGCAACTGTTCGCTGATCAGGTCACCCCCCGGTATCTGGACCTCCCGCACGCGGTCGACGACCGCTCGCTTGATTTCGTCGTCGGTCTGTGGTGGCTCGGCTGTCATAACTGCTAGTTCGTTCCGAACCGGTATTTCACCCGTCGGGAGTTCCCAGGGTGTGGGAAGAGTGACCGCGCCGATCGTCCGACCGGTGTCAAAACCGCGCCGGGTGTCTCGGTGATCGGTACTCGCCCCCGTCCGTCTGCCCTTCGTCAGACACGCGTCAGTAGACGAACACCTGGTTTTATGTGTCGAAGTCTGGCAGCGGCGGGTATGAGCCAGGAACGGCCGATCAGTTTCGAAGTCGCCCAGCAGGTCGCCGACCGCGAAGGCGTCCCCGTAGAAGAGCTTCGACCACCGCTTCACACCGCTATCGATACGGACGCGCTCGACTCGCTGTTCCGGTCGAACGACCCGGATCGACGGCCCACGATCGAGTTTCGCTACAACGGCCACACCGTTCGCATCGACAGTACCGGCGAGATAACCGTCGGAAGCGCTCCCGCCGTCACCGAACCCGAGAGACAGACCGTCTGATACGGTCTCCTATCCGTCAGTACCGGCGCGACCGCACAACTGCTCGCGGTCTCCGGTAGACGGGGACAGCAGACTGTATGAGTGATCGCAATCGGATCCTCGAGACGTTCTCAGAACAGTTCGACGCGAATCCCGTCCGCCTCGAGATCGGCGACGAACGCCTCGGCGTCGGTCTCGATCGCCTCGAACGTGTCATAGTGTTCCGGCAGCACGAGTTCGGGATCGACGCTCCGGGCGAACTCGGCGGCCTCGTGGCGATCCATCGTGTAGTGGCCGCCGATCGGCGGGACGAACACGTCGGCGCTGATCGCCTCGTGGTGCTCGAGGAAGTCCGTATCCGACGGGACGAAGACCGTCGTGTCGTCGATCGTCAGGTGAAGGCCGATCACCTCTCCCTCGGCGTGGAACGGGTTTCCGTCGTCGTCGACGTGCTCGCCGTCGGACTCGTTGTAGGCCGGGACCGTCTCCACCGCGATCCCGTCGACGGTCGTCTCGCCCGCGTGCGGAAGATCGACGACATCGCGCTCGAGGTCGCTGGTGTCGACAGCCTCGAAGACCGCGACGGTGGCGTCGTCGCCGGCGACGGCCTCGATCGCCTCCGGATCGTAGTGATCGAAGTCGTCGTGGGTGACGAAGACGATGTCGCCGTCGCCCGGTTCGCCCTCGAGGACCTCATCCCACGGATCGATGTAGATGACGGTCCCGTCGCCGGTTTCGAGTCGGTTGCTCGCGTGGCCGAGTCGCTCGAACGTGATTCCCTCGTAGGTGACGGACATGGTCGCTCGAGAGCTACGAGGTGCGTCGCCTTATAACTCGCCGTGGTATCGCTTCGCTGTTAGACTCGACGTGACTGTCACTGCGAACGGCGATCCGTTTCCGGGGTCCCCCGTCTCGGTCTGTCGTCCGGCAACGAATTGCGACCAAAAAACGCCTTCTCGAGTCACCGATCAGTCTTCTTCCCAGTAATACAGGTCCTCTTTCGGAGCCGCGCACCCGGGACATTCCTCGGGCAGCGTTCCATCGAACTTGCCCATCTCGCCGCAGCCTCGACACCGCCACATGTTGGACTCTCGGCGTTCGGGTTCTTGCGGTTCACCGATCGGGATTTCGGTTTCCTCCTTGTTGCTCAGTTCGCTCTCGGCGGAGTCTTGGTCGTAACTCATTACGGATCGTTCTACGCCATGTGCTATGTTAAACTACACCATTAATTAGGGAGAAGGTGTGTTTTCTTGGTGAATTGGCGACGAATCCGTCCGCTCGAGTCCGGTTATCGAGGCCCCTCGAGCAGTAAACCGGCCGAGTCGCTCGAACGCGGCCGTGGTCTTCGCAGACGTAGGCTCGAGTAACCCGTGGGATTCGCACACCCTCATAGATCGGGCCCGGACTCGAGCAAGTAGGGCGCGATTTGAACACACGGTCGTTCCCGTTCGCTCCGCCTTCGGCGTCGCTCACCTTCCACTCCCTGCGTTCAAATCGCCCTGGCCGCTTTACTCCTCACGAAATTGTTCGTCGCAAAAGCGGGCCGGGCGCGATTTGAACACGCGACCGTCTGATTAAGAGTCAGACGCTCTGCCGAACTGAGCTACCGGCCCTGTACCTGCGACTTTTCGGTGGGAAGTGAAATACGTTTCCCTTGGTGGGCGTTGTGGCAGTGACGGACACACGTTCGCCGTCTCACAGATTTCCCCGCGCTCTCCCCTGTGATATTCGCGATGTAACAATCTTCGGGAGCGTTAAGTGTGGTCGGTCCGACCACACGTTCAATGAGCACGGGGGTTACGATCTCATCGATCTCTGACTACGCTATCTTGGGCTGTGGGAGCGTCGGCTACGCCGTCGCGGAGGAACTCGTCGAGCAGGGGAAAGACGTCCTCATCATCGACCGGGATGAGAGCCGCGTCGAATCGCTCCGCGATCAGGACTTAGACGCCCGCACCGCAGACATTCGCGAACCCGAAGCCGCGGACCTCGTCGCCGACCGCGACGTCGTCCTCATTCTGGCTTCGGACGTCGAATCGAACAAGCGGGCCGTCGAACACATCCGCGCCGTCGACGACACCCAGTTCGTCGTCGCGCGGGCGAGCGATCCCGTCTCCGGGGACGAACTATCCGAACTCGGCGCGGATATCGTCATCAACCCCTCCTCGGTGATCGCCGAGTCGGCGCTTCGGGCGCTGGAGTCGGGCGAACTCGAGTACAACGCGGGGAAACTCGCCCAACTGTTAGAAGAAACCGGCGAACGGCTGGCGATCGTCACCCAGGACAGTCCGGATCCGGACTCGATCGCCAGCGCGGCGGCCCTGCAGGCGATCGCGACGCACCTGGGAATCGAATCGGATATCATCTATCTGGGCGACGTCGGCCACCAGGAGAATCGGGCGTTCGTCAACCTGCTCGGGATCGACCTCGTGCAGTGGGACGAAATCGAAGACCATTCAGTGTACGACACCGTCGCCCTCGTCGATCACGCGACCTCGACCGAGATGGAGCTCTCGGTCGACATCGTCGTCGACCACCACGAAGCCGACGAAGAGTACGAACCCGAGTTCGTCGACATCCGGCCCAACATGTCCTCGACGTCGACGATCATGACGAAGTACATCCAGGAGTTCGACATGAACGTCTCGGAGGAGGTTGCGACCGCGCTTCTCTACGGTATCCGGGCCGAGACGCTGGATTTCAAACGCGACACGACCCCCGCCGACCTCACCGCCGCGGCGTATCTCTACCCCTTCGCGAACCACGACACCTTAGAGCAGGTGGAGTCGCCGTCGATGTCCCCCGAGACGCTGGACGTCCTCGCCGAAGCCATCGCCAACCGGGACGTACAGGGGAGTCATCTCGTCTCCAACGCCGGCTTCGTTCGCGATCGCGAAGCCCTCACGCAGGCCGCGAGCCACCTGCTGAATCTCGAGGGGGTCACCACCACCGCGGTCTTCGGCATCGCCGACGAGACCATCTTCCTCGCCGGCCGCTCGAAGGACATTCGCATCAACATCGGCAAGGTTCTCGAGGACGCCTACGGCGAGATGGGCGAGACCGCGGGCCATTCGACGCAGGCCAGCGCGGAGATCCCGCTCGGCATCTTCACTGGGATCGAGATCTCGGAGGACACCCGGGATACGCTGCTCGAGTTGACCGAGGAAGCGGTCAAACGGACGCTGTTCGACGCGATGGGTGTCGAAGGGACTGAAGGCTCGAACGGGAGTTAACGGAACTCGAGCGAAGAAGGGGTCGGAGAGAAGAGCCGTCGGTTCTCAGACGGTCCGCTGTCACAGTCACAGGTGGATCCGCTGAGCGACGCAAGGAACACCGGAACGGAGGTCTGGCTCAGGCGATCAGTTCGTCCTCTTCCTCGTCGGGCTGGCGCACGCGTTCGACGACGTCGTTGATCAGGATCACGTCGCCGACGGCACGGACCCATCGATAGGGAACGATGACGCCTTGCCCGCCACGGGCTGCGTCTGTAAACAGTTCGGTGTTCAGATTGCCGAGTGCGAGTCCGGTCACGGTTTCGCCGTCGACGTTCAGCCGCAGATCTTCGACTTCGCCGACGAACACGCCGTTATTCGAGTACACCTCACGTCCAACGAGAGAGGTAATCTCCTGGGGAGTATCGTCCATGTCTGGCCTCATGCGTGGTGGACTCTTAATTCTTGGTCAGACATAACAGTCATCGATTCGTGATCGGGTGGGATCGACTTGCGGCGACGAGATCAGGGATTGTGCGGCGCTGAGAGGGACTCTGTGTCTGCCCAAACTTCGTCGAGACGCGTTCTCGCCCACTCGAGTGCGTCGGCATCGTCCGTAACGATCACACCCCGAACGCCGCTTTCGTCACAGACGGCGAGTACGATGACGGGGTCGTCACCGATGTCGAGTTCGGCTGCGCTGTCGTTCCTATCCCTATCCCTATCGCCGTCGCCGTCGTCACGCTCGATCACCGCGAGGCCGTGGGGAAGCGGCTCGGGCGTCTGGAAAAGCGCCACTCGTCCGGTTTCGAGCGCAGTTCCGGCCGGCTCGCGAAACGTCGTCACCAGGGTTTCGACGGCGTCGCCGGGCAGTGCGAATTCGACCTCGAGCCCGTCCGATCCCGTCTCCGTACTACAGATCGCGTCGCAAACGGCGGTCACCAGGTCGTGCTCGAGCCCTGGGGCGACACCGCGAAGGCGGGTCCCGGTCTCGAGCAGGGACTTGAACACCTGCTGTGGGTCGGTCGGCGACTCGGAAGTGTTGGTCGCGGTTTCGGCGGCTGTCTGACGTTCCCCCTCGCTCTCACCGTCACTTTCACCGTCACCCCCTCCCCTTGCAGAGTGATCTGCGGCCGTCGCTCCCGCGTGGACGACGGTCGCGTTTTCGAGTACACTCGGATCGAGCGACACGGCAGCCGGGATGGACGCGAGGAGGTCGCGGGAATCGACGAGCGCGTCGAACTGTGTACTCAGCCGGTCGAACTCGGCGAGCGCGAGCGTTCCGGCGTGGGAGAGTCGGTAGCGCCCGCCGGCTTGCTCGACGAGTCCGATACGCTGGAGTTCGGACAACCCCCTGTCGACCGTCGACCGGGACGCTTCGAGGTCCGCGGTGAGATCGTCGGGACCTGCCGGCTGGTTTGCCAATCGCTGGAGGAGCGTCTCACGACTTCGAACAGCCTCGAACACCGTCGGCTCACGGCCCATATAGTAATCGAACGGAGAGCCGGTTACAAGTAATTCGGGGCGAAACGGGATACGACTGTGTTGGCGAACGAACCGAATTAACTGTTCCAGAGTACACCACCCGGCCCTATTTAAATGCCCACAGTCTTTATATATGGCCACCGGACCCTGAGTCCCGGCGCGACGAATGCAGATATGCGCGATGCGAGTGAACGGACTGGTGCCGGGGTGCCTCTGACAACCGGCACGTCCCGGGATGTGACTCGGCTGGAACCTCCCGGGACTGCTACTTCGGCACGTTACCTCGAGTCGCTAGCCGCCGGTCTCGAGGACGGCGTCGACCGCCGCGTGATCGGTCAGCAGTCCTTCCATCCGATCAATGGTCGACGCGTCACGAGCCCGCCCGCTTCGAACGACGTCTTCGGCCCGTTCGATGGTCGTGAGGGTATCCGTCTGGACCGAGAGGATCGGTACGCCCTTCTCCGTCGCCTGTCCGACGACCGCACCCGACGGCCGATGGCCGCCAGTGAGGATGAGACAGCGGACACCGGGGGCCTCGAGCGCAGCGGTGTGAATCTCGGCTCGATCGCCGCCCGTAATTACGGCAGCGTCTTTGGTCCGCCGGAAGTGTCGAAGGGCACTGTCCGCGCCCATCGCCCCGACGGTAAATCGTTCGACGTACGCGTCCGTTTCTCCCTCGACGAGTACCGTGGCACCGAGCTCCGCTGCGAGGTCGGCGACCGTCACACCCGAGAGCGTCTGCTCGCTCGGAACCACGCCGAAGACCGGGATGCCGCGCCCTTCGAGGAACGGAACCACGTCGGTCTCGAGCGGATCGTACGCCGCGTCCGCGATGTCGTTGAAGATGACGCCGGCCAGTCGGTCGCCGAACGCCTCAGCCGCAGCGAGCAGGTCGTCGAGGTCGCCGGGGATCGAGTACGGTGCGACGAGCACCACGCGAGCGTCGAAGAGGTCGGCGAGGTCGACGTCGGTGAGGTCGACGATTCCGCCGGTGTCGTACTCGCCGCCGCCCTCGAGGAACATCCGGTCGTGATCCGCCGCGAGCGTCTCGAAGGCCTCGCTTACGCGCTCCCGGAGCTCTGCCGGGTCTTCACGGCCACGGATCGCCTGCTCGATGAACGTCGGCGAGTAGACCACGGGCTCTAAGTCGTGCATCTCCGCGTCGAGGTCGAGTAACTCCCGGGCGAGCAGCGGATCTTCGTCCATGGTTTTGCCGACGTTGCTCTGCAGGCGGGTCCCCTTCGGCTTCATGTAGCCGACGCTGTCGCCTTCCGCCTCCGCGAGACGGGCAAGCGCCAGCGCGATGGCTGTTTTGCCGGTGCTCTCCTCGAGCGAACTGACGAGGATGGTGTCGGCGGCCGTGGATTCGAGTTCGGATTCGGTGTCGGTATCGGTATCGGTGTCAGTATCGGTATCGGTCATAGTTCCTCCGTATCGACGGTGAGTCTGAGATCGATCGCCTGTACGCCATCGGGGCCCGCAACGAGCGGGTTGACGTCGAGTTCGAGGATCGCCGGGAAGTCGGTTACCAGCTGTGAGAGTCGCTGGACCGTCTCGACGACCGCCTCGACGTCTGCGGGTTCGCGGCCGCGAGCGCCGCGCAACAGCGGCGCGGCCCGAATCTCGTCGATCATGTCGCGGGCTTCACCTTCGCCGATCGGGGCGACCCGAACGGACGTATCTTCCAGAATTTCGACGAAGATTCCGCCGAGGCCGAACAGCAAGAGCGGCCCGAACTGCGGATCCCGGTTCATGCCGACGATCGTCTCCGTGGCCGTTTCGAGGTCGAGCATCTCCTGGATCTGCACGCCGAGGATCGTCGCGTCGGGCTGGTAGTTACGCGCTCGAGCGACGACGTCCTCGTAGGCGTCGTAGACGTCCTCGTCGGCGACGCCGACTTTCACGCCGCCGATGTCCGACTTGTGGGAGATATCGGGGCTGACGATCTTCATGACGACGTCGCCGTCGATCGACTCCGCGACGTCGCGTGCCCGGTCCGGATCGTCGACGATCTCGCCCTCGGGCGTCGGAATGCCGTAGGCCTCGAGCAGGTCCATCGACTCGACGCCGAGGCGGTTGTCGTCTCGGCGGGTTGCCCGGTCGAGAATCTCGCGGGCGCGCTCGCGGTCGACATCGAACCGTTCGGGGTCGTCGATCGTCCGCTCGCGAATCTCGCTGAATCGCGCGAGCGCGTCGAGACCCGACACCGCCCGTGCGGGGTCGAAGTAGTTCGGAATGCCGAACTCGCGCAGGACTTCCTCGGCCGCGCGGGCCCGCTGGCCGCCCATCAGGCAGGTGACGACGGGCTTGTCGTGATCCTCGCGTTTCTCGATCACCGTCTCGGCGAGTTTGTCGTACTCGAGGACGGCCGTGGGCGCGCTGACGACCACCGCGCTGCCGACGTTGGGATCGCCGAGCGCGATATCGAGCGCGTCGCCGAAGCGCTCGATGTCGGCGTCTCCGATGGCGTCGATCGGGTTGTAGACGTTGGCCTCGTCGGGCATCGCCGCGGTCAGATCGTCGATCGTCTCGTCGGTGAACTGGGCCATTCGGAGTCGCGAGTCGCCGACGGCGTCGGTCGTCAACACGCCGGGGCCGCCCGCGTTCGTCACCACGGCGACGCCCTCGGAGTCCGGTTCGGGGAGTCCCGACAGGGCTCGCGCGTAGTCGAACAGTTCCTGGACGGAGTTCGCGCGGATCACGCCCGCCTGCTCGAGGCCCGCTTCGTAGGCCCGCTCGCTGCCGGCGATCGCCCCGGTGTGAGAAGAGGCCGCCTGTGCGCCGGCGTCGGTACGGCCCGATTTGACGAGGACGATCGGCGTGTCGTCGGTCACCTCGCGGGCCGTCTCGACGAACTCGTCGCCGTGGTCGATCCCCTCGAGGTAGCCGATAATGACGTCGGTATCGGGGTCGTCACCCCACTCTTCGACGAAGTCGGTCTCGTCGAGGACGGTCTTGTTGCCGAGCGAGACGACGTCCTGAAAGCCGATCTCCTGCTCGTTGGCCCAGTCGAGGACGGCGGTGATGAACGCGCCCGACTGGCTCATAAAGGAAATCGATCCTTCGCGGGCGTTTTCGGGACCGAACGTCGCGTTCATCCCGTTCGGGGTCGACATGATCCCGAGGCTGTTCGGCCCGACGATGTTGAGATCGTACTCCGCGGCGATCTCGCGTAACTCCCGTTCCCGTTCGGCGCCTTCGCCCCCGGTCTCGGAGAAGCCGGCCGTGATGACGACCACGTGTTTCGTTCCAGCCTCGCCGATCTCGCGAATCGCCTCGAGGACGACCGGCGGCGGTACGACGACGACCGCCAGATCGGTCGGCGGTGCACTCGACATGTCTGCGTAGCACTCGAGCCCGAGCACCTCGTCGCGACTGGGGTTTATCGGCACGACCTCGCCTGCGAAGCCGTCTCGCAGGTTCTCGAGGATCGCGCGGCCGACGGCACCCTCGCGGTCGGTCGCACCGACCACGGCGACAGTCTCGGGTTCGAAGAGCGCGGATAACCGTCCCATCGTTCGATGAGTCAGCGCGTAATAGATTAAAACCGATCCCTGCCTCCCATCCGTTGGGCACGGGATCGCGTTCGATTCAGCGGACGACACCGGCAGCAGACTCATACGGATTGTTGTAACTATGTACCCCCGATCACCAGGGACGGGGTCGGTGATCGGCGGTAATTGACTACAGGAAACCGTATGAGACGGTCCGATGCAACTGTGGCACTGGAGCGAGCCGGGCTCGCGGTTCTCCGGTACTGACTGACAGCAGTCCCTCTCAGTGCATCGAGAGCGCGGGCGACCGGTCGGAGAGAGCGATCGCGAGGAGATATATCGCGATAGCGACGACGATGATCGAACCGCCCGAGGGCAGGCTCTGGCTGATCGCGAACGCGAAGCCGCCGAGCACCGACACCTGTCCGATCAGGATCGAGAGGTACAGCGTCTCTCGGAAGCTGCGAGCGATCTGCGAGGCGGCCGCAACCGGGATGACGAGCATCCCGGCGACGAGGATCACGCCGAGGACCTGCATCGCGCCGACGACGACGACCGCCGTCATCACCACGAGCAGGGTGTTGTACCACCTGACGTTGAGCTGGGCGACCCGTGCGGCCTGTTCGTCGAACGTGATGAACAGCAGCTGTTTGTACGTGAACGCGACGATTGCGACGACGGCGACGCTCAACACGGCCATCATTCGAGCGCCCCCCGGAGTGACGACCGCGAGCGTCCCGAACAGGAAGCTCTCGATGTCGATCGTCACCGCAACCGTGCCTCGAGCCCAGCTAATGAGCAACGTCCCCACGGCGAAACTCCCGCTGAGCATGATGGCGATCGGCACGTCCCCGAACGTACTTGTTTGCTCGGTGAGCCACTGGACGGCCAGCGCGCCGATCACGCTCACGATGAGTGCGACGAACAGCAAGGAGCCGCCAAATCCGGTAAAGCCGGTGACGAGGATACCGACCGCGACGCCAGCGAACGCCGTGTGGGCGAGCGTCTCCCCGATCAGTGCCATCTGACGGTGGACCAGATAGGTGCCGACCAGCGGAGCGACGACACCGATGAGGACGCCGGTCGCGATCGAACGCCACATGAACGGATGCTTGAAGACGTTTGTTCCAAGGTAGTAGTCCATCCACATGCCGACGATCATGAGTTGATCGAAGAGCCGTCCGATTATGGGATCGATCCGCGTCGCCGAGTACAGCGATTCGACGAACGGGTAGCTGTCAGCGTACGGATACAGGCGGAGCCAGTCGAGCGCGATGAAACCGACCATCACTGCCGCCAGCACCCCGACCAGTCCGATGCCGACGAGCTCGAGCGTCCGTACCGGATCGGAGGACGCGACGTGGGCCGAACCACCGGTGTTCGAGACATCATGGTCGACGGCGGTGTCTTCAGGCTGACTCATCGATTAGTGGTGGTGGTGGACGACCGTTCCCGTCGTACCGTAGGCTTCGCTCAGGGCGTCGCTTTCGACGAACGACTCGGTGTCGCCGTGGTGATACAGTTCCGTATTGATACAGGCGATACGATTCGCACGGTCCGTGACGACGCCGATGTCGTGTTCGATCAGCACGATGGTAATCCCGGCATTGTTCAGCGAATCCAGCAACTGGTAGAAGGCGTCTCGAGAGTCGGCATCGACGCCGACGGTCGGCTCGTCGAGTGCGAGCAGGTCGGCCTCCGAGGCCAGCGCCCGCGCAATATACGCTCGCTGGCGCTGGCCGCCGGACAGCTGGTTGACTCGACGATCCGCGAGATTCATAATATCGACCGTCTCGAGAGCCTCCTCGGCGATCCGGCGGTCCTCGTCGGTCAGCCTCGAGTGGCCGACGTGGGCGAACCGGCCCATCCGGACGCACTCCCGGACGGTGACGGGCATGGTGCCGCCGCGGCTGGTCGCCTGCTGAGAGACGTAGCCGATCCGTTCGCCCTGGTCGAAGGAATCGACGGACTGACCGAACAGTTCGATCGAGCCGCTGTCGGGCGAGAGCAGGCCGAGCATGAGATGCAACAGCGTCGTCTTGCCCGAGCCGTTGGGGCCGATCAATCCGAGGAAATCCCCTTCCTCGATGGTCAAAGAGACGTCATCGACGGCTGTCTGCTCACCGTAGGCAAACGAGACGTTCTGAATGTCGACGACCGAACTCACTGTGTATTCACTCCGTGCTCAAACGCGCGTGCGCTTAGTTCTTCCAGTTTCAGTTCCATCGGCTTGTCACGTAGTTGCACGGCCTCGGCGAGTTGTTGGTCGACGAGACCACTGTTTTCGAGAACCGATCGACTACTCCGCATCGAGTGCCTGCCGAAGCGACGGGAGGTTCAACTCCTCCATCTGTTCGACCCAGCCCCAGTCGTCGTCGCTCCACTCCTCTGTCGTTCCCTCGACGGGACTGATCGGTTTCGCGTCGCTGGCTCCGCTCCCCTCGAGTATGAGTTCGGCGGTGTCCGGGAGTTCGCCATCGGGGCTCTCGAACGGATCGTAAAGGATCGTCTCGATACCGTGTTCGTCGACGAGATCGATCGTCTCCGCGACGTCCTCCTCGGTGATATCGGCGTCGGGAGAGATGTTTACCGGCGTGTGTAGCTCGAAGTCGTACCGGTGCTCGAGATACTGGAACGAGTCGTGGCCGGCGAGGATTGCGAGGTTCCGATCCGCGTCCGCAGCCAGTTCCTCGAACTGCTGGTGGATCTCCTCGAGTCGTTCGTTGTACTCGGCGGCGTTGTCGGCGTACAGCTCGGCGTTGTCCGGATCGACCTCCGCGAGACCGTCGGCGATAGTCTCGACGACGTCCTGTGCGAGGACGGGGTCGACCCAGACGTGCGGGTCGTAGGACTCGGGTGGCTCGGCGTCTTCGACAACGTCGACGCTCATGTTGTCCGCGCTGGTGTCCCAGACGACTTCCCCGTCGGCGACCAGTTCGAAGACGATCCGTGTGCGGCCGGTTTCGTGGCCGCGGAACACGATGTGATCGCCACGACTTTCGATAGTGAGGACGTCCTCGTCCGCGCCATCGACGACGCGAGCGTCGATCTGGAACGGTTCGTCCTCACCGAGCGGGAGGACGCGACCGTCATCGTCCTCGAAGATGCCGTCGATGGCGACGCTGCCGTCGACGGCAATTTCTGGTACTGCACCGTGCCAGTGATCGTTGTGCCAGTAGGCGACTTCCGTCCCCGACGAGCGGTGGTAGACGTCGAATCCACCGACTGAAACCTCGGTCGGATCGCCGTCGTACTCGTCCGGTTGACGATCGGCACCGTCACCTTCCTCATCTCCCAACGGGAGCAACTGGCTCTCGAGTCCCGCCATCCCGTCGATCAGTTCGACGTGGTCGTAGTCGATCTCGAGGTCGGCGGCGACATCCTGTGCCCACGCGAACTCGACGGTTTCGAGGTAGACGAACGCGCTGGATTCAGCGATATCGCGCTGGAGGTCGCCCGGCGGCTCCCAACCGTGTCCCATCTCGCCTGCCGGAACCGGATTTTCAAAGCTCATTTCGTCGCCGGCGATCTGTTCGGCCCAATCCTCGAGGGTGAAAAACGCCGCGTATCCCCCATCCGGGTTGTCCCCGTTGTCGGGCTCGCTCAGACAGCCAGCGAGCGTACTGATCGCGAGCGCCCCGGCACCTGTTTGTAGCACCGAACGGCGTGACAGCTTCATACGCGACAGTACGGATGAGTGGGTAAAAGGATTATTATTCTCTTACCAGATGTTAATAACCTGTGGCGCTTAGCTCGGTGTGAACTAGCAAGGGTCGTTGGACGGTCGATCAACTGAAAGGTGCCGGAGGACTTTCGGGAGCGGTGGGGGTGGAAGTAGAACCTCGAGCCCCCGAATCAGCGGTTACCGGTCAGGGACGAGATCAGTGATCGTCGTCGTGATCGTGGTCGTGGTCGTCGTCGTGATCATGGTCGTGGTCGTCGTCGTGATCATGGTCGTGGTCGTCGTCGTGATCATGATCGTGACCGTCGTCCGGGTCCGTGTACTCTTGCTCGCCGTCACCGACTTCGACCTCGAGCGGATGTCCGTCGGGCGTCTCGTAGACGACCTCGCCGTCCTCGACGAGGTGGAAGATGAGATCGCTGAACCCTTCTTCGGTTCCTTCGATGTGGAGATGATCGCCGTGCGAGTCGATCTCGAGGATGTCGTTTCCGTCTTCCTCGGCCTCGAGTTCGAGGCCATCGCCGAGTTCGATCTCGTGGCCGTCGTCATCTTCGACGTATGCACCGACCGAGACGTAGTCGCCCTCCGGAACCATCAGCGGACCGTGATCCCAGTGGTCGCCGTGGACGTACGCGATGACGTCTTCGTCGTGGTCTCGGTCGAGCAGATGGAACTCCTCGACGTGGAGGTGGTCGTCATCATCGTCGTGATCGTGGTCGTCGTCGTGGCCATGATCGTCGTCGTCGTCTCCGTTTCCGTCATCGTCTTCGTTACCACCCACACAGCCGGCGAGACCAGCCAGTGCGATCGAACCGGATGTTGCGAGCAGTTTTCGGCGAGTTGCCGATCGTCGGTTTGCGGTCATGATAGTTACCAGCCGAGAGTTACGACTCGTTAGTAATGAAGTTGACGATCTTAATAATCTGAGAACAAGACAACTAGAGGAGATAACAGGCTTCAGCAAAACAGGGATCCGAGGACCTAGACCCGAAAAATCGTGCCGGAGCAGTGCCGACGGATATCGCTGTTCACTCAGTGACGACCGTCGGCTCGGCATCCGCGAATCGGCGTAGCTCGCTGGGGTCGATCGGAAAAACGGCTTCCGGCGTTCCCGCCGCGGCCCAGACGGTCTCGTGCTCGAGCAGCGTTTCGTCGATGACGACCGGAACCGATCGATCGTGACAGAACGGCGGCACGCCGCCGATCGACCAGCCGATTTCCTCCTTGATTCGACCGGCGTCGGCCATCGAGACCGCGTCGGCGGAGACATCGAACGCAACGCCGAGTGCACCCTCGTCGACGCGGTTCGCGCCGCTGGTGACCGAAACGACGAGCGAGCCGTCGACGTCGAAGACGAGCGAACTGGCGATCTGAGCGACGTCACAGCCGACCGCTTCGGCGGCGTCAGCCGCCGTCTTCGTTCCCTCTGGGAACTCCTCGACGTCCGGTTCGAATCCGTACTCCTCGCGAGCGCGTTCGACGAACGCTGTTGTGCGCGGATGCATTGCCCTCCCTTCTCGAGGCGACGACAAAAACGTTCACTCCAGCGAGACGTCGAGCCGAACCCCGTTTCGGCGCCGGTACGCCGGGAGACGACCGGGATCGCCGTCGCGGACGACGTCGAAGACGTCGAACCGAATCACCAGGCGACCGGGATCGATCGTCGCCCGCAGGATCGGTCCGCGGCTCGTGATGACGACGTACGGCGGTGCCGCGACCGGCTGGGCCCGTAACTGATAGCCCGTCGCGTCGACGACATCCGCGAGAACCAGCGGCAGTTGCTCGAGCAGGCCGGTCGACTCGAGCGCCGCCCGAAGGCTGTCGGTGACGGCGTTCCGATCGGTGGTCCGGGCGGTGTCCCAGGGCTCGGCGACCTGCGCTGCACAGTGGTCGATCCCCTCGACGATTGCGACGTGTTCGTCCTGGATCCGACGTCGAGCGTCTCGTACCGGGTAGGACACGGGTATGAGTGTGCGGGGGAGTTACTAAGGTGTCTCGACTCCGTTCGCGGCGGTGTGATCGATTCTCCACGGCAGTTATCGGTATCGCTGGGGCCTGCGATCCCGTTACTCCCGCCGGCGTTCGACGATGCCGACGTTCAGCGTTCGGACGTGACCGAACACCGTTCGCATCGCCCGTCGCCACGCCGGCTCGTCTTCCGTGGCTCGCCGTCGGTCCTCGAGTTCGCGTCGCAAGCGCTCGTTTTCGTCCTCGAGTGCCCGACTGGTCGTCTCGAGGCTGTTGACTCGATCCTCGAGGCGGTACCGACGTTCGCGCTGGGCCCGCAGGTCGGTTCGAAGCTGATTGCGCTCGCGCTCGAGACCGTTCGCGCGGTCGACGAGCCGTTCGCGTTCTCGCTGGCGGTCGTCGACGAAGGGGTCGCGATCGGTTTCGGCGATCGACTCGTTCGTGAGCACCGATTCGTCCTCCTCGCTTTTGGAGTCCGCCCCGGGCTCGAGATATCCCGTGCCGACGGCGTTGACGACGGCCCCCGAGAGCAGGATCAGGCCGCCGAAGTAGAGCCAGGTCAGTAGGAGCAAAATCGCTCCGACCGCCCCGCCCCCCTCGTCGGCGGCGAGTGCGACGTAGACCCGGAAGAGCGATTGGAGAGCGGTCCAACCCACGGCCGCGACGATAACGCCGGGGATAACCTCGCGCTTGGAGATCCCTTCGGCGTCGGGGAAGTAGTAGTACATCGGATAGAACGCGGCCGTGAGGACGACGACGAGCAGGAGCGACTGCAACACGCCGAAGCCGGGAACCTCCGGCAGGAAGGCGAACGCGATCCCCATCCCGGCCGCCGTCAACAGAGCGCCCCCGATCGCACCGAAGACGAGAACGGCATCACGAAGCTGTTCGATGAAGGAGTTGTCGCCCGTCGTCCCGTAAATCTCCGAGAAGGCCGTATCCAGCCCTCTGAAAATTTTCAGCGACCCCCACAGGAGAACGACGAGTCCGATGATCGTCGACCCCGCCGTCGCGGGTGAGTCCTCGAGGGACTCTTCGATCAACAGTTGGCCGCTCTCGGGGAGAAAGCCCTCCGTGGTCTCCGTGACCTGCGTCGCGAACTCCTCGTCTGGAACGAGCGTGACGAGGAAGAAAACGAGGACGAGCAACGGGATCAGCGAGATAAACGCCTGGTAGGCGATGCTCGCGGCCATGAACGGGACGTTCCGCTCCTGGATACCGTCGACGACGGTCTTCGCGAACGAGAGGCCGTCCCGAACGTCGGTGGACATAGCAAACGAAGGGGACTGGAAAACGTTAGCTGATTGGCTTGCAGGCCCCGTACTGGTTTCCGTCAGCGACCGTTGATCGATCTCGAGGGCTCTCGTACGGCTGTCCTACGAATCCGGCACGTCCTCGAGCATCGACTCGACGGCGTCGCGGGTCGGCAGGGCGGCCATCGCTCCCGCGTCGGTCGTCGCCGTCGCGGCGACCGCGTTGGCGAACTCGAGGGTGCCCGCGAGCGACCGGCCGTCTCGCAACGCGGCGATAACGCCCGCGACGAACGCGTCGCCCGCGCCGGTCGTATCGACGGCATCGGCTTCGAATCCACCATGCGCCACTTCGTTCGATTCCGGATTCGACTTCGTCCCGAGCTTCGATTCCGGCCCCGAATCCCACAGCGCAGCCGCCGAGGCGACCGCGAGCGCTCCCTCGCTTCCCCGAGTGACGAAGACGGTGTGGGGACCCGCTTCATCGTCGCCGTACTCGAGGACGGCGCGGGCGAGCGCGTCGGGTGAATCGCCGGCAAACCCCAACGCCTCGAGTTCCTCGACGGTCGCCTTACAGACGTCGACGGCTGCGAGTGCCTCGCGGCCGACGCGCGCGAACGTCTCCGCGTCGGCCCACAGCTCCGGTCTGAAGTTCGGATCGAACGAGGTGGTACACCCCGCCGTAGACGCTCGCTCGAGGAGGTCGAGCGTCGCCTCGCGGGACGAGCCGCCCGCGAGGGTCACGCCGCCGACGTGGACCCACTCGAGGTCCGCGAGCGTCGCGTCGTCGACTCGGCCGGGATCGAGGCGCGTATCCGCGGTGTCGTCGCGGTAGAAAGTGAACTCGCGGTCGCCCGACTCGTCGTGGGTGACGAACGCGAGCGTCGTTTTCGCATCGGGATCGCGCTCGACGAATTTGGTCGGAAGTCCAGCGTCCGAGAGCGTCGACTCGAGGTAGCGACCGAACGGGTCGTCGCCGACGCGGGTCCAGAACAGCGGCGCGTGCTCGAGGCGAGCGAGTGCGACGGCGACGTTCGCCGGCGCACCGCCGGGACGTCGATCGAAGCCCGAGACGTCCTCGAGCGAGCCCGGCCGCTCGGGGAGGAAGTCGATCAGTGTCTCGCCGGCGACGAGTACGTCGTGCGTCATAGCTGTCTCTCTCGCAGCCGACAAGTTAGGCGTACCTTTGTCGGCCGATCGCTCTCGAGGATGGCGGCGTTGGACGGGGACGAACGAGAGAGGAGCGGTCGCAAGCGGTCAGCGGGAACGTGCCGACCGATGTGGAGCGCGGACGGGACGGTTCGTGTGCGGACGGATCAGAGGACGATGCTCTTCTTGCGAAGCATCTCGTGAATAGAGGCGTCGAGCCCTTCGCGCCCGATTCCGGAGTCCTTGTTGCCGCCGAAGGGGATGTCGCCGAGACCGTGGCTCGGCGCGCCGTTGATTCGGACGGCACCGGCATCGACGCGGTTTGCTACGTTCATCGCTCGCCCGTGGTCGTTCGTAAAGACCGCAGCGTCGAGCGCGAGGTCGGAGCTGTTGGCGATATCGATAGCGTCGTCCTCGTCTTCGAAGGTGGTGACGACGGCGACGGGACCGAACTGCTCTTCGTCGATGATGCGGGCGTCACGGGGGACGTTCGCGAGCAGCGTCGGTTCGAAGAACTGGTTTCCGAGTTCGTCCGGAACTCCCTCAGGTGCGCGGCGCTCGCCGCCGCGGACGAGGTCCGCACCCTTGTCGAGCGCGTCCTCGACCAGCGTCTCGACCCAGTCGGCCTGCTCCTCGGAGATGAGCGGGCCGAGGGCGGTGTCCTCATCGAAGAGGTTACCGGCTCGCCAGGCGTCCATCTGGCCGTCGATGAGATCGACCAGTTCGTCGTGGACCGACTCGTGAGCGAGCACGCGGGAGACGGCCGAGCAACGCTGGCCGGCGTACTTGAACGAGCCCTTGGCGCAGTTGCTTGCCACGTCCGCGAGATCGGCGTCGTCGAAGACGATCGCCGGCGCGTTGCCGCCCAGTTCCATGTGGAGGTTGACCATCCCGCTCTCGCCGGCGACGTGTTTGCCGGCTCCCGAGGAGCCCGTCATAGCGATCGCGTTGATGCGATCGTCGCCCGAGAGGATATCACCGATCTCGCTGGCCTCACCGGGAACGAAGTTGAACGCGCCGTCCGGAATCCCGTCGACATCGGCGATGACCTCCGCAAGGATCGCCGCCGAAATCGGCGTCTTGCTCGCGGGTTTGAGGAGAACGCTGTTACCCGCGGCGAGTGCAGGGGCAACCTGTAATGCCGTGGTAGCCAGCGGGTAGTTGTACGGCGTGATACAGAGCACCGCACCGATCGGCTCGTGTTTGACGATCGCCTGCCAGCCCTCGTGGCCGTCGGTCGACCCCTCGCGGAACTCGCCTTTGCTGACGATGTTCCGCGCTTCCTCGGCGGCGCGGTCGAACCGTTCCGCAGCCTGGCCGACCTCGCCGCGAGCCGACGAGATCGGTTTGCCCGCCTCGCGGACGATGATCTCCGCGAGTTCCTCCTCGCGCTCGCGGAGCCCATCGGCGATCGTTTCACACCACTCGGCGCGCTCGACGACGGTCGTCTGGCGCAGTTCGGGTTTGATCTCGTGGGCCGCTTTCAGTGCGGTCTGTGCTGCGGCCGGATCCGCAGCGGCGACCTGCGCGAAGGTGCCACCGTCGGCGAGATCCGAGACCGAAAGCACGCTCTCGGTCTCGAGCCACTCACCGTCTACGTAAATCTGCTCTCTCCGCTGTGCGACTCTCGTTGCCATACCCACCACTTGGACCCCCACACTGAAAATGTTTACTCACCCACGAAAAAACAAAATCATGTTGGATGTAAACATCAGACGTGGGATAACTAGCACCACACCCGAAATATAACGGGGTGTTTCGGGAACAGATATTTCTATATACGGAAAAAATATTTTCTCATGGGAAGGTTTTAAGTGGAAAGCGCGTGTAGCAGATAGTACGATGAGCACCCAGAAAACCGTCCGTCAACAGGCAGACGTCGTCGAAGAGAACGAGCTTCGGCTCGAGCAGGAGAAGGCCGAACAGATCGTCGACGCGCTGAACACGGAGCTGGCGAACTCGTACGTGCTGTACCACCAGCTCAAAAAGCACCACTGGGTCGTCGAAGGTGCGGAGTTCCTCCCGCTACACGAGTTCCTCGAGGAGGCCTATGAACACGTCGAGGAGGGCGCAGACGTAATCGCGGAGCGCGCCCAGGCGCTCGGCGGCGTCCCCGTCTCGGGTCCGGCCAACCAGGAGCAGCGCGCAACCGTCGAGTTCGAGGGCGAGGACGTCTACGACGTCCGGACGATGTTCCAGAACGACCTCGAGATGTACGGCGACATCATCGAGTCGATGCGCGACAGCATCGAACTCGCAGACAACCTCGGCGACTACGCGACCGCCGAGATTCTGCGGAATATCCTCGTCACGCTTGAGGAAGACGGCCACCACTTCGAACACTACCTCGAGGACGACACGCTCGTCCTGGAAGAAGCGACGAAGTAACGGACGAACGTCACGCAGCGCCGAAATCGAATTTTCCCATCCGCACAACGACCGACCCACCCCGAGCGGCGGCTATCTTCGTCTACGGCCGTTGCCGAACGGAGTCGAACTGACGCGATCGGGGGAGAAAGACGGTCAGTACGAACGGGCTCGAGCAGCGATCTGTTGATCCTGAACGCGAGCGAACGAAGCGCGTTATCGCTCGAGGTCGACGGCGAGATCGGTCGCGATCCAGCCGTCGCTGTTGTTCTGTTCGGTAAAGACGACCTTGCCGGGGCGGGTCTCGTGACTGGTCACGACCGCCGCCGGCTCCTCGAGTGCGTCGTCGTCGTCGAGTTCGGAATCCTGCCTTCGGGCGGGTACGTCCATTAGGTGAAGTTAGGTGAGCCTAATTCTAAAAAGGTTTTGGTCGGCCTAAGAAGATGGGAACGCCGATCGTGATCCCTCGGGATCAGTTTCAAACTGATGGCGGTCGTACCCGCGCGTATGGAGTTCGACGTTGTTCAGGGAGATATCGCCGCACAGTCGGCGGATGCGCTCGTCAACGCCGCCGGAACGAGCCTCGAGATGGGGTCCGGCGTCGCCGGCGCACTCAAGCGAGGCGCGGGCGCGGGGATCAACGAGGAAGCCACCGAGAAGGGGCCGGTCGACCTCGGCAAGGTCGCGGTCACCGACGCCTACGACCTCGACGCGGAGTACGTCATCCACGCCGCAGCGATGGCCCACTACGGCTCCGGGGAAGCGACTCGAGAAAGCATTCGAGACGCGACGCGAAACGCGCTCGAGCGCGCCGACGAACTCGGCTGTCGGTCGCTCGTGATTCCGGCCCTCGGCTGTGGCGTCGCCGGCTTCGACCTCGTGACAGGGGCCGAACTCATCGGCGAGGAGATCGGCCGGTACGAACCGGAGACGCTCGCAGAGATTCGGTTCATCGCCTACAGCGACGACGAGTACGAGACGATCCGCGCCGCAACCGGAACGGCCGAACCGTCGGGGATGGACGGCGAGAGCGAGTCTGATCGATAAGGGGTGCCAGCAACCGGTGGTCCGTAAATGAGATCCCGGTGCTCGTCGACGGTAATTCGAGTCTCGACATTTACTCGGAAACGAAAAAGTATATACTGACTCTGGATAACTCGAGTACATGGCACACGTGTTGGTCGCGATGGGGCCGAGCGAATCGTCGGCGGCGGCCCTCGAGTACGCGTTCGAAGAATACCCCGGCGCGAGGGTTTCCGTGCTCCACGTGACCGACGCGAGGAGTTCAATCGGACCGTTCGGGGGCCGCGATCCGTGTGAGTACGTCATTCCGGACTCCCTCGAGGAGAACGAAGAACTCTGTCCCTCCCCGGATCGGTTCACCTGGGCCCAGCGACGACGGGCCGAGCGCGCGCTCGCTCGAGCGCTCGAACTCGCGGACCGAAACGACAGGGAGATCGAACTGGTCGTCCGATCCGGGAACGCGGCCCGTGAGATCGTCGACTACGCGGAGGAACAGGCCGTCGATCGGATCGTCATCGCCGACCATCCGCAGACGACGCTTCGCCCGCTGTTCCGAAGCGTCCCCGATTCGGTCGCGGACACCTCCAGCAGGCCGGTTACGACGCTGTAATCGCCTCGCGTTCGTTTTTCGCAGTGTTGGTTCAGTTCGACGTCGAGTACGGGTGGGAGGTCGTTCGGCGCGGAGCCGGTATCAGGACAGCGAGAGCCCGCGGATCTCGACTGAATTTCCGCCCTCGACGCGGCCGATAACCCGGCCGTCGGTCGCGGCGACGAGTTCCGTCGCGCGGTCTTCGGGCAGCGCAACGACGAAGCCAGTGCCCATGTTGAACGTGCGGTGCATCTCCTCGTCGGTCACGTTCCCCTCCGTCTGCACGAACTCGAACACCGACTGGGCGGGGAACGGATCGTCGATCACGTACTTCCGTTCGCCCATCCGGAGCAGATTCGTCCAGCCGCCGCCCGTGATGTGGGCCGCCGCCCGAACGTCGTGGTTGCCCATCGGCTCGAGCAGGTCCGTATAGAGCCGCGTCGGCCGTAACAGTTCCTCGCCGATCGAGCGCTCGGGGTTCGGCGGGAACGGGTCGGTGTACTCGTGCTCGCGCGTCACCGCTTCCCGGGCCAGCGTCAGCCCGTTCGAGTGGATGCCGTTCGAGGCAAAGCCGACGAGCACGTCGCCGACCTCGGCCTCGCCTTCGAGCACGTCGTCTTTGCCGGCCAATCCGACGCAGGTCCCCGCAAGGTCGAACCCTTTGACGACCTCGGGCATGACGGCCGTCTCGCCGCCGAGCATCGTCAGGTCAGCCTCCTCGAGGCCGACTGCGAGCCCCTCGCCGATCTGGTTGGTGAGCTCCTCGTCGGGTTCGTCGATCGCGAGGTAGTCGACGAAGGCGACGGGCTCGACGCCCGCTGCGGCGAGATCGTTGACGTTCATCGCGATGCAGTCGATGCCGATCGTCGAGAAGTCCTCGACGGCCTCCGCCACCAGCAGCTTGGTGCCGACGCCGTCGGTCGCCAGCGCGAGATACCGATCGCCGATGTCGATCAGACCCGCGTACTCGGTTCGAAGGTCGCTGCCGAAGGCCTCGAGCAAGGCTGCGGTTGCGTCCTCGCTAGCCTCGATATCGACACCGGTCTCGGCGTAAGTGAGTTGCTCAGCCTCGGACTCATCGTCCGCTGGATCGCTCATGTGGGAACGACTGCGTGGGGCGAGCAAAAGGTCACCGGTCCTGCAGAGCGGCCGCGAGTTATTTCGACCCGCTTACCCCGCGTCGTCGCCCTCGAGTTGATCGAGCAGCGTCTCGAGGGTGTCGACGTGGGATTCGAACGTCCGTCGGCCGTCTTCGGTCAGTTCGTAGGTGGTCTGTGGCCGCCGATCGACGAACTGTTTCTCGACGGCGACGGCGTCGGCGTCCTCCATCCGCTGGATGTGGCCGGAGAGGTTGCCGTCGGTGATATCCAGTTCGTTCTGGATTTCCGAAAAGGTCGCCCGTTCGTGACGGTAGAGATACGCGAAGATTTGCAACCGGGTCGGCTGGTGGACGAGTTTGTCGAACTCCATGATGAGTCACAGGTCAGTCGCTCAGGCGGTAGGTCAGCAGGTAGTACGTTCCTGCGCCGTGAAGGAAGAAGAGGATTCCGAACAGGCCGTAGCCGACGTACTGCAGCCACTCGACGAACGGCATGACCGTCGCGAACGCCAGGATCCACGCGCCGTTGACGTAGAACGGATACCGGTCGATGGCGCGAATGCGGTAGGCGCGCAGAATCGTGCCGGCGAGGAGATACCCCATCCCGAGGACGGCGAAGGCGAGACTGAAGAAGAACGCCCCTCGGAGAACACTCTCGACGTCGGCGAGTACGGGGTCGACGATCGCCGTTATGACGAATAGTCCGGCGACGAGCGTACCGAAGACGATCGTCCAACTCGGTTTCGGAGCGGGGTCGTCGACGGCGGTTCCCGCTCGTGCACTCGTCTGCCACTGGGTGAACCCGACCAGCGCGAAGACGGCCGCCCAGACGAGAATGTAGACGTACTGCGGCCACGGGTAGACGAACATGACGTTCGTGAGCACGCCGGCGAGACCGACGACGACGCCGTGGACGAGCCACAGCCGTCGCTGCCCGGGGTACCGATCCTCGATGGCCATTGCCGATTTGATCTGGCGAATGTCGTCGCGCAACGCGTCGACGTCCGGTTCCGAATCTCTCGGCGGGTCGTCCGTGTGGTCGATGTTGTCAGTCATCGGTCCGTAACCGTAGCGTCGCGTCGATCTCGAGTCGATTCGGTATCGGTCGCCATCGTTTCCGCATCGCGAGTCGGCTGGACGTACGTGTAGTAATTGAACAGGTCCGTGTACGACGGCGGGTCCCGCTCGACGGTCACGCGGTTCCGGCCGGAGTCGATCGCTCCCTCGATCGTCTCGAGGTCGGTCTCCGGAGCGAGAAAGCCCCTGATTTCGTCGCCGCGCTGGAACACCCGGTCAGCGAGAAATGCCGACTCGGGGGCCATTCCACCGCGGACCCGGACAGTCGGTGGGAGGTCCTCGAGCAGCGCCGAGGGGCGATCCGTCGCGACGACGCGTCCCTGCTGTACGAACGCGATCCGGTCGGCTATCTGAGCGTCTAGGGGCGCGTGGCTCGTCATGAGGATCGTCTTTCCGTCCCCGCTGTACTCCAGGAGGAGGTCGTGTACCGTCTGAATCATCGCAAGGTCCAGTTCCGCCGTGGGTTCGTCGAGCAGGTACAGCTTCGCGTCGACGGTGAGCGCGATCGTCAACTCGAGTTTGCGGGCCATGCCGCCGGAGTACTCCCGAGCCGGTCGGTCGAGGTCGTCGGTCAGTTCAAGCCGATCGGCGATCTCCCGCCAGTCGTCGGTCGCTCGTGGATGCAAGTCGCCGTAGAACTGCAGGTTCTCGCGGCCTGTCAGGTCCGGATCGATCGTCTCTCCCTGTAACGCGACGCTCGTTTCCGAGCGCGCTTCGGTCGGCGAGAGCCCGTCGAACAGTTCGATCGTGCCGGCGTCGGGGTCGGTGCTGCCGGCGAGACACGACAGCAGTACGGACTTGCCGACGCCGTTTGGCCCCATCAGCGTGAGGAGTTCGCCCTCCGCGACCCTCAGGTCGATCCCCTCGAGAACCGCGCCGTCGCCGAAGCCTTTCGCAACATCCCGGGCATCGAGCACCGTCTTTTGAGCCTGTGCAACCGTCTCGGTCTCCGTGGTTTCGGTCGGCATCGTTAGGGCTCACCTCCGTAAGCAAACCGGCGCACGATCGCGACGGCGACGGCACAGAGTCCGACGGCGTAGCCGACCAGGAGGGCCCCGTACTCGAGGGTTAGCGGCGCCGCCGGCGGCGTCATAAAGTCGACGTTGTCGGAGCCCGCCCAGGCGGCGATCTGCATCCGGGTCGCCAGC
This sequence comes from Natronorubrum halalkaliphilum, assembly GCF_009834785.1. GTDB lineage: Archaea > Halobacteriota > Halobacteria > Halobacteriales > Natrialbaceae > Natronorubrum > Natronorubrum halalkaliphilum. Next base: position 7,814 of record NZ_WUYX01000029.1, on the reverse strand, counting down.
GAGTTCGGCAAGTAGTTGACGAACGTCGGATCCTCGGCGATCAACTGGGGGACCGTGCCGTTGAACCCCGTCAGGTAAAACGCCATCAACACGACCACGACGGCGATCGTCGTCATGTGTTCGGGCTTGGTGATGACGAGCGCCAGGAGCAACGCGAGCGCCATCGCGATCGCGCAAAACAGAACCAGCGTGAGCGCGAGTATCGCGAGCGTCGTCGGGCCTAGATACTGCAGTTCGAAGGTCCCGCCATGGGCGTATGCCGCGAGGATCGTCGCGAGGTAGGAACAGGCACCGAGTGCCGTCCCCGCGAGGAACCGACCCGCGAGATCCGCGGTCGGCGAGACTGGCAATGCGCGCAGTTTTCGGTACCGGTCGCCCTCGAGGTCGCGTGCGAACTCCCCCGCGAACACCGCGACGGTGACGGTAAAAGCACCGAACAGGCCGTAGGTGATCCCGTTCGAGGCCTTTACGTACCCCAACTGTCCGGAAGCGGGTTCCTCGATGAAAAACGCCATCGTCAGGAAGTACCACAACACCGGCCAGCCGACCGCGAGCGCGACGATCAGTTTGTTTCGACGTAACTGCTGTACGTGTCTCCGTGCGAACGCTCGTGTCTGTCCGGTCCAGGGGACCGATCGAGATGTCGTTTCTGGCATTGTGACCACGCTCTTTCGTCCCACCACTCCGTCGACGACGCCGGCTCCGACTCGTCCTGATACTCGAGTTACAGGATGAAAACCTTTTCCAATTAGATTACTCTACAGCACAAAGCATAGTGTGAAATATTCTACCGGACATGGCCGACTGAACCATCACCTCTCTCCCGATGATTGTGCTGATACCCGTCCGTTGACCCGTCTCAGACGAAAAGAGAAACCGAGTAAATCGAATCGAAGGCCGGTCAGAACAGCCCGAAAACCATGTAGAATCCGACGGTCAGGGCGAGGCTCACCACGAACACGACGGCGAACACTGGCTTGTTCCACTCGAGGACGGACTTTCCGTCGAGCGGACCGAACGGAATCATGTTGAACGTGGCGAGGAAGAGATTGATCAGGACGCCGAGGTGGCCGACGGTCCCGATGATCCCGGGGAAGATCATGAGCGGGAAGAACATGAGCGCGAGCAGGTGGTTCGTAACCGGGCCGGCGAGCGCGATGTGGCCGTTCTGGCGTTTCGTGATCCGACCCTGATGGTAGACGGCTCCCGGTGCGGCAAAGAGGAAGCCAACGAGCGCGCTCATGATCGCCAGAAACAGCATCTGGTAGTCCGCCCGGAACTCGGCGATCTGGCCGTACTCGATCGCGACGACCTTGTGGGCGAGTTCGTGTAACAGGAAGGCGACACCGACGGTGACGAAGCTCAACGCGACCGTTGCACCGAAGTATCCAGCGCCGATCTGCCCCCGGTGAATCGGCGCCAGCAACAGCGCGAACGCAACGGAGAGCGTGATCCACGCCAGCGCAAGATCGAACAGTTCCTTGTCGCTGAAGCGCAGTTCCGGCCCCGACTCGGACTCTCGCCGCGTCCGATAACTCATGCCAGGAGTCCTCGGATCAGCTCGAGGCTGTTTTCGGCCCCGCGGATGAGTTCACCCATCAGCGCATCGACGCCGCCGACCTCCTGGCCCATCCAGGGAACGACGACGACGAAGAACAACAGCGTCGCGATCATGCTGCCGATGTTCGTGAGCGCGACGATCATGATCAGCCGGAACAGCGGGACGTCGAACATATCGGTCAGGGCCTCGCCCATCGGCCGCTCGGTGTCGCCGACGATTTCGTTGAGCGACTGGATGTCTCGGACGTTGACCGGTCGGTGTTTGAGTTCGACGTAACCGGCGAACCAGCCGGGTGCCAACAGCGGATTGATGCTGGTCAGCCAGGCGACCGACCCGCCAACGCCAGCACTGGTCCAGTGTGCACCGGCGAGTCGCGCGAGCGTGAACGCGAAGACGCCGTTGAACAGGAACCACGCGCCGAACAACTGCAGGAGGAAGGTGTCCTGAACGCCGGCCATAATCAAGAGGAAGAAAAAGCCGATGAAGCCGAACATGATCAGATAGCCGATGATTTTCACCGGCGAAAACCGCCGTCCGGAGGCGGTTCCCGAGATCGACTCGAGGGAGGGAATCCCCGATGGGTTCTCCAGATGACGTTCGATACCGGCCTTGTGTCCGGCGCCGACGACGGCGAGGACGTCGTACCCCTGCTCGCGGAGTTGGTGGAGGTTGTGGGCGATGTAGGCGTCGCGCTCGTCGATCAGGGCGTTTGCACCGCGCGGGCTGAACTGCCGGAACTCCTCCATCATCGCGGCGACGACGTCGCCGTCGGTCATCTCTTCGATGTCGATTTCGTCGATATCTTCGACGTCACCGCTGGTGGTGCTCAGGAAGAGGCCGACGACGGCGCCGATAGCGACGCCGATACCGAGTCCCGCGAGGATTCCGATCGTCCCGCGAACGGCGTAGATGCCGGCGCTCTCGAAGGCACCGGCCGAGAACGGCCCGACGAAGGTCTCGGTCGCGACCAGTGTGAGGCAGGCGGCGATCCCGAGGACCAGTCCGGCGAGGATCCGTACCGAGAAGCCGCTGAGAACTCCGCCGGAGGAGTCGCCGGCCGTCTCCAGGGAGGGCAGAAAGACCAGTCCGACAAGCGCGCCGCCGATCGCGCCGACGGCGACGGAACCGATGTACTGGAGCGTCGTCGGGGCGGTGATCCCGAGCAACAGGAGGTCGCCGAGGCCCAACAGCGGGGCGAGAAACGCGGCGAAGATGAGGCCGACGAAGATCCCGGCGACGGCACCGAAGGTGAGCCCGATGGTGCGGGGATCGGTAATGCCGAGGGCGAGTCCGCCGACCATCTTCAACTTCTCGGTGAACGATAACCGTCGCCAGAACCGCTGTATCGTCACCTGAATGTCTCGGTCGACGAGCGCAACGCCGCTGCCGTTACGTTCGGCGGCTTCGATGGCGGCGCGCATGTCCGCACCGGGTTCGATGTCGAACTTCTCGCCGAGCCGTGACTGGACGTAGGAAAGCATCCAGTAGGCCAGAAACTGAAAGACGGTGTTCCCCGAGAGCAGATCCTTCGCCTCGATATCTTCCGGGGCACCGCCCTGCATCTGGCGGTATCGGCCTTCGTCGAGTTCGACGGCGACGACGTCCGGGTCTTCGCGATCGATCGTTTCGTGTACGTCGTCGACGCTCGCCTGCGAGACGTGTGCCGTCCCGAGGACGTGAACGGAACCTCGTCCCTTCTTCGTGGACGGCTCCGGGGGCTCCGGCACGTCGGCGTCGCCTGCATCGCTCATTAGCGGGTCAACTCGGCGACGACTTTTACCAGTATCGGACTCAGGAAACTATCTCGAGCCGTACTTTCTCGACGTCGGTCGTGTCCACAGCAAATCGCTTGGGGGCGACTGGTTCGAGATCCCAGAGACGTCCCGTCGCTCCGCGGGATCGAAGACCTGCGAGGGCCGCGACCCCGACGGCCTCGCTCGCGGAGGGGGCGCTCTTCCGAACGACCCCGGTGTATTCGGCCTGCACCTGCCGTAGAGAACGATGTCGGCGGCCCTGGAGTCCGAGTCCGTCGGCGTTCACCGTGGCGTCAACCGGTATCCGTCCGTCGCTCGGCCCGCTGAACGACAAGAGTGATTGCGCTCGTGGCGCAACTCCGACCGATGACCGATCTCATGGAGACCCTGGTCGAGAACCGCGAGATGGTGCAGCCGAATCACGCGAATATGCTCGAGGTCGCCCACGGCGGAAACGTCATGAAGTGGATGGACGAGGTCGGGGCGATGTCCGCGATGCGGTTTTCCGGTGAGACCTGCGTCACCGCTCGCGTCAACCGGATGAACTTCGAACGGCCGATTCCCGTGGGCGATACCGCATATATCACGGCCTACGTCTACGACGCGGGCACCTCGAGCGTGAAGGTTCGACTGGTCACCGAACGCGAGGACCTGCGGACTCGAGAGCGCGAGAAAACGACCGAATCGTACTTCGTGTACGTCGCGATCGACGACGATAACACGCCGACGCCGGTTCCGGAGTTGACCGTCGACTGCGAGGAGGCAGCGCAGCTTCGAAAGACCGCGATTGAGGGAGAGAACGGCGGGAACTAACCGCAGCTAGCCGGGTGGCCGTTACTCGAATCGAATCGTCTCGCTCTCGGGATCGATCTCGACTCGACCCCCGATCGGAATCGGGGTCGTCGGCCACGTGTGACCGAAATCGACGTCGAAGACGATCGGTGCCGTCGGATTGTACGTCTCGAGGACGCCCGAGATCGCATCTCGTTGCTGGGTTCGATACCGCTCGCGCTGTTCTGGTGGCCTGTCTTCGAGATGCGATCGCGTCGCCGGACGACCGACGAGCACCCCGTCGAAGCGCTCGAGCAGCCCCCGTTCACCGAGCGCGCGAAGTACACCCGCGACCCAGGTGTGGGCCGGCACCTCTTCGGACGTCTCGAGGGCCAGGATCGTCCCCTCGAGGTCGCTGTCCTCGGGGAGGTATCGATCCGCGAGCAGCCGTTGATCGATGCTCTCCAGACAGCCACCCCAGACGCGGCCTTCGACCGCTGTCTCGCCGCCAGCCCACGTCCAGCCCGGGTTCGGCTCGGTTTCGCGAGGCTGGTCGAGTGAGTCGGGATCGGTCCAGTCGCCGGGTTCGTCGGTGAACGCCTCGGCCGGCTCGAGGGCGCCGAACGATTCATCGAAGAACGCTCGATTCGTGTACTCGACGGTGTGATCGAACAGGTGGCCGTCCATGGCGAGTTCGACCATCACGGCCGGTCCGTAGTAGGAGACGAGTCCGAGGTTCCACAGGTACAGCGCGAGTTGGGTGTTGTCGCTGTAGCCGTAGAATCGCGTCGGGTTCTCTCGGAGCACGTCGGGATCGAGGTGCTCGAGGATCCGGATCTGGTCGTTGCCGCCGATGACGCTGATGACGCCGCGGATGTCCGGATCGGCGAAGGCGTCCATCACGTCCCGTGCCCGCGCCTCGGAGTGGTCGATGAGGTACTCGGTTCCCTTCGACGCGGTCGGATACTCGATCGGCTCGAGGTCGAAAGTCGTACGCAGGCGCTCGAGTCCAAGTTCGTAGACGTGCGGGAACTCGACGGCGGCGTTCGACGACGGTGCGACGACGGCGATCCGATCCCCGGGTTCGAGCGGGGGCGGGGTGACGAACTCAGTCATACGTCGTGGATATCACTCATATAATAAATTCGTTCGGGTCGCTTATGATCAGAAGCAACCGTTCGAAAACGGACCCGGTTCCGGCCGGATCGGACGAAAACGACGGTCGGGCCGCCGATTCAGTGCTGCTCTTCGTCGCCCTCGGACAACGGGCTAAACTCCTTCTCTTTGGCCTCGTCGAGGAAGCTACTCGCGCTGTCGCGGGTGTCTGCCACGGTCGCGCCGATGAGACCGCCGATCGCGCCGCCGGTACTCGCCGCGTTTCGACTGAAGACGGATCCGATTGCGGCCCCGATCGCGGCGCCGATCGCCGCGTAGCGGGCCCGAAGCAGGACGTGTTTGATACGGGATTTCATACTTCGACGTTCGTGACTGTCACTGATAAATATGACTCTCGGACGCACGATTTGCAGTGCAGGGACGGCGATCCCCCGGCGAATCCGCGACGACCGGCTATCGGTTTCTCTCCCAGAGAAGCGCTTCAATCCTCGAGGAGCGTCTCGATTTCGGCGAGCGAGTCGAGGACGTAATCGGGCTGGACGTCCGCGTCGTCGATATCGGAACGGTCCGTCACGCCGGTGAGGACGAGCACGGTCGTCATTCCGGCTCGATCTCCGAGGGCGATGTCGGTGTTCAGTCGATCGCCGACGACCAGCGTTCGCTCGGGGTCGGTCCCGAGGCGGTCCATCGCAGCCGTCGCAGCGATCGAAGAGGGCTTTCCGAGAATCGCGTCGGGTTCGCGGCCGGCGACGGCTTCCATCGCAGCGAGGATCGCCCCGGAGCCGGGGATCTGTCCGTCGTCGACCGGGATCGTCGTATCCGGGTCAGTACCGTAGAACGGGACCTCGCCCTCGAGCGCTCGCAGCGACTCCCAGAGCGAGCCGTACGAGAAGTCCGTATCGAACGAGCCGAGGACGACGTCGGCCGCCTCCGGCTCCTCGGCCAACTCGACTGCCGCATCCTCGAGAATCGCCTCGAGTCGGTCGCTACCGACGAGGTAGACTCGTTCGCCGGCGTGAGTCCTCGCGAGGTAGTCCGCCGAGACCGTCGCCGAGGTGAGGACCGCCTCGGGGTCGACGTCGATCCCGTGTGGCTCGAGCATCTCGCCGTAGTGACCGCTGCCCCGCGTCGGATTGTTCGAAAAGAGGAGTCGGGCGATGCCGGCGTCCTCGAGCGCGTGGAGTCCGTCGGTCACGTCGGGGAGCAACTCCTCGCCTCGAACGATCGTCCCGTCGACGTCGAGAATCGCGGCCTCGTAGTCGGTCATGGCTCGAGGATACGACCGGCCGTCGATTCAGTGTTGGGATAGCGGGAAAGCAAGCGGTACCGATCCGAGCGGCGGTCGAGACGTCGATCACACCGTTCGTTCGGCTTCACTCCGATCGCTCGAGTTCGAGTTCGAGTTCCGCCGTGTCGATCCCAGCAGCGTCGGCCCGTTCGTTGGATTCGATCAGTCGGCCGAGTTTCGCTTCGAACTCCTCGTCGGAGAGTTCGCCGGCGGCGTATCGGTCCTGCAGTTTCGTGACGGGATCGCGGTCGGTCTCCGCCCGCTGGGCCGTGGAATCGGTTTCACGAGGCGTCTCGGTATCTGCCGTCTCAGTTCCGGTCCGCTGGGTGAGATACCAGATGAGGAACGTCGTAAACACGAACAGCGCCGTGATCGCGACTGCGTACAGCGGCCCCGCTAACAGCAATGCGGCGATGATCAGGATATCGGCCAGGACGAACTTGATAGCGAAGATTTCGGTGAGACTGTACTCCCTCCCACCGCTCTCACTGCCCATAGCCGTCCGTACGATCCAGACGAAAATAGTTGTAGGGATTCTATCGGATTTCGATCGACCGACACCGACCCGGTACCTCTCGTCACGGCGAACGCGTCCCGATACGGCCAACGTGACGAGGTGGGAATTCTTATCCGCGAACCCGTCCTACGTCCGTCCATGACACTCGAGGTCGAAGCCACCGACCCGCCTGAACTGGAGTTCGTCGATCCGAACGAGTACGACGATGCAACGATCAGCGCCGACGACGGCGACGAGATCGACTACCGCCGCGAGGAACTTCAGGCGTTCCTCGAGGAGGGTGCCTGGGAGGAGGCCTTCGAGGAGTGGCGAGCGGACACGGATCTCGAGCAACGGGAGTTCAATATCGCTCGCGACCTCGATCTCTTTGCGGAGTTCGATTTCTTCTGGGACGACTTCGCGGACCGCGTCGGCTATCACGCACCCGGAATTCCGGAGGACTGGCAGACTCGAGAGTATCACCCCGAACTCGACACCTGGGGCACGGTCTCCTCGATCAACGCCGAACTGACCGAGTTCGGACAGGTCGTTTCGGTTATTCTCAAAGAGGAGTACATCGACTGGGAGGCCGAGTACGAGCCGCCGGAGGATCTGCCGGACTTCGACTGAACTTCGCCTGATACGGATTGCTGTAACTATGTACCGCCGATCACCGACCCCGTCCCTGGTGATCGGCGGTAATTGCCTACAGTAAACCGTATGTAGGACCTGGAACTGGGGAGCGCGTATGTGTTTACCCCGAGGTCTCGACAGCCGGCACAGCGTGAGCCCGTGAGATCATCTCATTGCTGCTGACGACTCGGCGAA
>NZ_WUYX01000028.1 GCF_009834785.1 Natronorubrum halalkaliphilum | reverse complement strand
TTTCCATAGACAGAATCGAATTCCTCGGCTTCATCCTTCTAAGCTAGTGATATCGGCGGATTAGATCGCTATTCAACAGAGCAGTTTCCTGTAAGTCAGTAAGTCAGTACCGGCGCACCACAGCCCCCGTGGTTGTTCCGGTACCTCGGGACAGCAGTCCGTTTCGGGCGACTTGGATCATCGCTCGCTCACTCGGCGCGTCCTCTGGCGTTCCCGAACGCGTCCCGCAGCGCCTGGCGCTTGACCAGGACGAACCCGATCGCGATGAGGCCAAAGCCCACGATAGTCGTCGTATCGATACCTTCTCCGAGGTAGAGCCAGCCGACTACCGCGGCGAAGACCGGCGCGACGTAGGAGACCATATTGATTTCGACGGCACCCAGTCGCTCGAGCAGATCGAAGTACAGCAGGAAGCCGAGCGCGCTCGCGAGTAGCGCCAGATAGCCAAGCGCACCGAGCGCCTCGGGGTTGGTCCACGCCGACGGCTCGAGTGGTTCGCCCAGCCCGAAACTGAGCGCGTGCATCAGGAGAGCACCGCCGAGCATCGACCAGGCCTCCATGGTCTCGATCGGGAGCGTCGCGTCGATACTGCGCGTCAGGACGCTCCCGAGTGCGAACGAGGCCGCCGCACAGAAGACCAACAGCGTCGCGATTACCTCCGTTGCGAGGAGATCGGACGGGTCCGGTTGCGCAATGACGCCGACGCCAAGGAGGCCGACGAGGAGGCCGACGACACCGACCCGCGAGAGCGCGTCGGCGGGGACGAGCAACCGCGCGAACCCGGTTGTTAGGACCGGCGAGAGGCTCACGACGATCGCGGCCGCAGCGGCCGTCGTGTTCTGCTGTCCGATGAACAGGAAGGCGTGATAGGCCGCGATCAACAACACGGCGCCGACGACGACGAGTCCCCACTCGTCGCGACCGCGTGGCCGCCAGTCGTCGACGGCGTAGGCCGCGTACGCGAGCATGATCACGCCCGCAATATCGTATCGCAGCGCCGCGAACAGAACGGGTGGAAAGTGCTCGAGACCTGCGCTGATCGCGACGAACGATGTACCCCAGATCGCCGCGAGCGACAGGAAGAGCACGAGGTTTCGATACCGGCTCACATCGACAGTCTTGCCAGTACGGTCCTACGTGTTTCGGTTCAGAAGTTCCGACAGGGCTGTCGAAGGATGTTGCCGTACGCCGATCGGACGGTCGGACGACCGAACGTGACCGTCGGTAGTCGAACCGCAAATCGCGGGATGAAAGAGCGACTGTGACAGCTCAGAGCGGCGGAAGCTGCCGGATTTCGGGCAGTTCCTCGGTCTGTTTGAACTGTTCGAGCAGCGGCTTGACGTCGTCGAACCCCTCGCCGAGGACGATATCGCCACTCCGGAGATCGTACTCGATGATACCGTGATCCGAAAGCCGCGGGAGGTGGTTGTGGACCAGCGAAACGTAGACTCGCTGTCTGGTCTCTTTGTCGATCCGATCCGGATGCATATCGAACTCCCAGGAGGCAATCTGGGTCACGACGTCCTCGAGGTTCGCGTCCTGCTGTTCGGACAACTGATAGAGCAGGAACCGGCGTTCGGATTCCGAGAGAAGGCTACAGGCTGCTTCCATCCGACTCGCGCTCGCGTCGTTCATACACCGGGAAAGGAACCCAGTGATATTACACCTGCTGCCAACACAGATTGGCTTCCCAATTCGATTGATCTGCAAAACCCGGCTACAGAAGGGCCGTTAGCGCTGATTTCAACTGTTTCGGGAGCAGGTACCACTCGTTCATGAACGCCGACGTGTCCTCGAGGGGCTCGAGGTCGCCGAACCGTTACGTCCAGGAATCCGGTTCGGCGGTCCGCTCGCTCGCTGTACCGTGGAGGTGACAGGCGACCGGATGGGCTTGTTCTCCGAGGTCCGGAGACTCCCGTTCGCAAACGCTTTCGTACTCCGTTCGCAACCGTTCGGCGGCCGCTTCCCAGTTTTCGGCGGCTAATTCCGCGAGCGCCTCCTCGACGATCGCGTCGTGGCGCGGTGGCAACGGTACGTCGAGCAACCGCTCCTTCACCGCCGCGATGAACGCCGGGACGTCTTCGTCCGGAACGCTGCCGTCGTCGGCGTCGAACTGGCCGTCGTCGCCGACGGACTCGAGCGAAATGTCCCGGCGCTCGATGCGCTCGCGGAGGCTCATCAGTTCGCGGTAGGTCTCCTGTTCGAGTTCGAGGTCTTCGGGCGGGATGACCATCGGACACCGGGTCCGGAACCGACAGCCGCTCGGCGGATCCCGCGGCGAAGGGACGTCGCCGGCGAGGGTTTCCCTGTCCCGATCGCGTTCGTCGGTCGAAGCGCGGGGGACGCTCTCGAGGAGCGCCTGCGTGTAGGGGTGGTCGGGGTTCTCGAACAGTTCGTCAACGAGACCGATCTCGACGATCTCTCCGAGGTACATCACGGCGACGCGGTCACAGACGTGCCGAATCACGGAGAGATCGTGGCTGATCAGCAGGTAGGTGAGATTGAACTCGTCTTGCAGGTCGTCGAGCAGGTTCAACACCTGGGCTTGCACCGAAACGTCGAGCGCCGACGTCGGTTCGTCCAGCACGATGAACTCCGGCTCGAGGGCCAGCGCTCGGGCGATCCCGATACGCTGGCGCTGGCCGCCGGAGAACTCGTGGGGGTACCGATCGAGTTGGTCGGGCGAAAGCCCGACTCGTTCGACGAGATCGCGGACGCGTTCCCGGCGCTCGTCGTCGGTCCCGATGTCGTGGACCTCGAGCGGCTGTCTGATGGTCTCGCCGATCGTCATCCGGGGATCGAGACTCGAGAACGGGTCCTGAAAGACGACCTGTGCTTCCCGTCGGAACGCCGTCAGTTCGTCGCCACCGAGGTCGTAGACCTCGTGACCGTCGAACGTGACGTGTCCGTCGGTCGGCTCCTGCAGCCGAAGCAGGGTTTCTCCGGTCGTCGATTTCCCGCACCCGGATTCGCCGACGAGGCCCAGCGTCTCGCCTTCGTGAATGTCGAAGCTCACGCCGTCGACAGCGCGAACTGGAACCGGGTCGTCCCCGAACAGGCGATCGAGGATCGAGTCGTTCTCCCAGAAGTACTTCTGCAGGTCCTCGACCTGAACGAGCGGCCGTCCCGACCGGCGACTCATAGGCGATCACCTCCCGAGTCGTCGACCGGTTGTTCCGCTCGTTGTGGTTGTACGTCGTCTTCGGTCCGATCGGGGTCCGCGTGTTTATCCGCGGCGGTCCGACTCGTCTCCGAGAAGTGGTCGTCGGGTACCGCCCGCGACTCGGCGTACTCCATCTCCGCGAGAACACACCGAACTTCGTGATCGTCGCTTCCCGGTACCTCGAACTCCGGCGGATGCTCGAGACAGTCTTCCATGGCCTTCGGACACCGATCGGCGAAGTAGCACCGATCGTCCATCTCGTGATCGAGCAAGCTCGGAACGTTTCCGGGAATCGGCTGGAGTCTGCGGGTCGCTCCCTCGAGATCGGGGACGGAGCCGAGCAGCCCCTGCGTGTAGGGGTGGACCTGTTCGTCGAAAACGTCCTCGAGGCTGCCCCGTTCGACGATTTCGCCGGCGTACATCACGCCGACGCGGTCGCACATGCGGGCGATGACGCCGAGATTGTGCGTGATCAATAGAATCGTCATCCCGGTCTCTTCCTGAAGCTCATCGAGCAGGTCGAGCACCTGCGCCTGAATCGTCACGTCGAGTGCCGTCGTTGGCTCGTCAGCGACCAACACGTCGGGTTCTCCGGCGAGCGCCTGAGCGATCATCGCCCGCTGGAGCATCCCGCCGGAGTACTCGTGAGGGTACTCGTCGGCCCGTTCGACCGGGTCGGGGATGCCGACCAACTCGAGGAGTTCGATGGCTCGTTCGCGGCTTTCCTCGGTGATATACTTCTGGGACGGAAGGACCGTCGAGAGAAGGAAGTTCCCGAGCGAATACTCCTCGGACTGCGTCCGGGCACGAGTCGACCGCGGACGGGCGCTGGCCCGCCGCTGGACCTCGACGGCTTCGGCGAGTTGTTCGCCGACCGTGAGCGTCGGGTTGAAGCTGCTCTCCGGGTCCTGGAAGATCATACTGAACGACGTCCCCCGGAGCGACTGTCGAACGTTCGGGGGAAGCTCGAGGAGGTTGACGAACTCCCCATTGACGGCGTTCGGGTGCTCGTCGGCGACTGTCTCGGCAAACTCTCCGTTCCGGTACTTGATCTCGCCGCCGGTAATCTCTCCCGGCGGCTCGATCAGGTCCATGATCGATCGGGCAGTAACGCTCTTGCCGCTGCCGCTTTCCCCGACGATCCCGAAGACCTCGCCGCGTTCGATCCGAAGATCGAGATTCGAGACCGCATTTACCTGTCCGTCCTGCGTGAAATACCGCGTCGAAAGGTCGTGTACGCGAAGTATATCCTCTGTCATCGTCCTTCTCCTTCGATGTTCGGATCCAGTGCGTCGCGGAACCAGTCGCCGAGCAGGTTGACGCTAATCACCGCCAGGACGATTCCGATCCCCGGAAGCATCGAGATCCAGGGGCGGGTCCGTAGATAGTCCTGTCCGCGCTCGATTTCGTACCCCCACGACAGCGTCGTCCCGGAGAATCCGAGATACGCCAGCGAGGCCTCGAGCAGGATGATTACTGCAACCTGAATCGTCGCGAGGACGATTATCGGTGTGAGGCTGTTCGGGAGCACGTGTTTGAGCAGAATCGTCCGATCGCTCGTTCCGAAGCTCTTTGCCGCTTTGACGTACTCTTCGTTCCGTATGGACAACGCTTCCCCGCGAGCGACGCGTGCAAACCAGACCCAGGTGACGAGTGCGACGACGAGCGTAACCATTCCCGGTATCGGTATGGATTCGGGCATTCCGTCGGCGAGGCCGGCTAACACGATTGGATCGGGTACCTGAATCGGTGTCTGGCCGAACACGCCGATCAAGGCTAGTGCGAGGACGAGGGCCGGGAACGCGAGCATGATATCCGCGATGCGCATCATCGCGTCGTCGACCCGGCCGCCGTAGTATCCGGCGACGAGTCCGAACGGGACGCCGATCGCCAGTGCCATACTCGTTCCGAGCAGTCCGACGATCAAGGAAACCCGCGCCCCATAGAGGAATCGGGAATAGACGTCCTGACCGACGTTGTTCGTTCCGAGGATGTGCTCGCTGGTCGGCTCGACCGTCACTTCGACGATGTCACCGTCCTGTGCGATCTGGGTCGTCAGGTCCTGTCCGAGCGGCGGATACGCCGTCCCCTGATCGCTGTAGTGGCCGGTCCGTGTTGGATCGTGGGTGGCCAACACGGGTGCAAATATCGCCATAAAGACGATCGAGACGAGCAGTAGCAGTCCGAGTTTCGGCAACAAACTCTCGGAGAACGTCTGTTTGAGATTCGATTTGACTCGGTCTGAGATCATTCTTCTCTCACCTGCGGGTTGAGGTAGGTGTACAGCGAGTCGACGATAATGTTAATCGACACGAACGCGATGGCGATGAAGACGACGATCCCCTGCATGAGCGGCCAGTCACGCGCGTTCAGCGCGTCGATGAGCCGAAGCCCGAGCCCCGGCCAGTTGAACACTGTTTCCGTAATAACCGCACCGCCCAACAGGGTCCCCATCTGGAGGCCGAGGACGGTAATGATCGGGATCATCGTGTTACGAAGAACGTGTTTGTACCGAACGAGTACCGACGGCAGTCCTTTCGCCCGACTTGCGGTGACGTAGGGCTTGCCGAGTTCGTCCACCATACCGCTTCGAGTAAGACGAGTAATAAGCGCCGTAAAGTACGTTCCGAGCGTGAGCGCCGGAAGCGTGATGTACTGGAGCCAGATACCCAAATCGTAGAGCGATCCGTGCTGTACGAGCGTCATGACCGCTTCGGCGAACCCAACTGGTCGACGGCCGGTCGGAAAGATGCCGGCCCAGACGCCCAGAATCAGGATCAGCATGAGCCCGAGCCAGAAGTTAGGCGTCGAGATGCCAAGTAGCGAGAACAGCGTCGCTCCGTAGTCGGCGGATTCGTTCCGCCGCGTTGCCGAAATCACGCCCAGCGGAATCGCGATGACGATCGCGACGACCGTCGCGGCCACGGCGAGTTCCACCGTCGCTGGAATGCGCTCTATTACCATCGCCTCCACTTCTCTGTTCGATATCCAGGAGTACCCGAAGTCGCCGACGACCATTCCCTGGAGGTAATCGAAGTACTGGACGTAAATCGGCTCGTTCAACCCTTCCTGTTCACGGACGTGCTCGATGAGTTCCTGTGTCGCGCCTTCGCCGAGCATCAGGGTCGCCGGATCTCCGGGGGAAACCGCTCGGAGACCGAACATGATCGTGATCACTCCCCAGATAACGAAGATACCCTGTAGTAGCCGTCGTATAAGGAATTTCCCCATCGTCATTGGAATCTGTCACCTATCGTCATTAAAATGTATTACCCACGGTCATTGGACCATCTTCTCTCCCGTCATTGGAACGTTCGAGTGAATCGGGGGTTCGATATTGATACTTTCGTTTTGGCAAAGAACCGAACGTGGGTGTCTACGTGTCCATGCCCCAGATGTACACCGTTTCGTCTTCCCGTGGCTCCCACTGGATATCTTCTCTGACGCCGTAGATACTTTCCTGGGTGTGAAGGAACAGGAACGGCGCCTTCTCGTGGGCTAACTCGTTGACGTCTTCGAGCTGCTCGCGTCGCTCGTCCGGATCTTCGATCTGCTGGCTCTCGAGGATCGCGTCGCTGAGTTCCTCGTCGTCGAACGTTCGTGCTTCGTTGTCGGGGATCGTAAAGAAGCCCTGGACTCCGTAGTCGGTGTCGCCGGTGATGGTTCCCCATCCGATCAGGTAGAACGGAATCTCGATCGTGTCGGGATCGACACCGGCCGAATTCGCGTCCGAGACGACACCGAAGTCCACGATGTTTGCGTCACAGTTGACGTTATCGAGTTGATCGATCTGATCAGCGACCGTCTCGCCGACCTCTGCGTCGTTGAGATAGCGACCCTGCGGGACGGTCAGCTCGATATCCATATCGCCATACCCGCTTTCTTCGACGAGACTCTCTGCCGTACCGAGATCCTGTTCGTACGGTTCGATATCGTCGTTGAACCCGTTGATTCCGGGCGCGACCGGCTGCCCTCGTGCTTCGCCGTATCCGCTCAAGATTTCGTCGACGATGCTTTCGTTGTCGACCGCGTAGTTCATCGCCTGCCGGAACTCCTGGCTGTCGAACGGTTCGACCGTATTCTTCATCGGACAGAAGATGTTCCGGAAACTGGTCACTCGTCTGATCTCGACGCCGTCGGCGTCCTGGACGGTTGCGACGTCCTCCGGCAGAATGTTGATCGTGAGATCCGTCTCTTCCGTCTCGAGAGAGTTTACCCGGCCGCTGGATTCTCCGTCCGCGTTGAACGTTACTCTCTCGAACGGCGGTTCGTCGCCCCAGTAGTTGTCGAACCGCTCGAGGACGATTTCTTCTCCCGAGGTGAAGTCGACGACCTCGTACGGACCTGTTCCGTTGAAATCTTCGGCGTCGGCGCCGGAAATCGCCTCGTTTTCGGCGTCGTGGTTCTCGATCGCCCACTCTCTGTTGATCGCGCGGGCGTAGTTACCGAACTCGAACTCTGCAAGGCCCGGTGCAGCACCGTACTCGACCGCAACCGTCGTGTCGTCGAGCGCCTCTGCACCTTCGATCGAGCCGAGTCCGAACGAACCGATGTCGCTGACGACGCCCATGTCGGGATCGACCGTCCGTTCGATCGTCCACGCGATGTCTTCCGCGGTCAGATCGTCGCCGTTGTGGAACACGACGTCGTCTCGCAGGTAGAGCTCAGTGACCCCTTCGCCCTCCTGAATCTCCCAGTCATCGACGACCCGCGAAAAGATCCCTTCGCCGGGCTCGAAGTCGAACAGCGGCTCGTAGATGTGGTCGTATACGTCGAAGTAGTCCCCAGTAATGTGATCGAGCGGATCGATCGTGTCCGGGAACTGCGACAGCGTGATCGTCAGTTCGTCCGCATCGTCGTCCTCGTCGGCATCCGGATCGTCCAGACAACCGGCGATCGTACCGAGTCCGGCTGTTGCACCAGCAGCCCCAGTAAGCTTCAGTAGTGTTCGGCGATCGATGCTTCGTCTGTTAGCACCCTTCATGTCCCATAATGAGACAGGCATCCCTCTTATAAATATTGGTAATAGATGCCAATATTGCATCGTTGGTTCGATCGGTCGGAAAATCAACCACCGTACGCAATGGCTGTCCGGTCTACTGGAAGTCAGTGCCGGTGCAACCACGGACGGGTGTGGTTGCTCCGGTAACTCGTTGGAGCAGTCCGTGCGTTCAAAACCCATTTCGGAGCTTCCACTTCGATTCGTGTGCCGGACCGATACCCGGACAACGACGCTGCTGTCTCCGATATCGGGTGCTACTACGCCTGTCTCACCTTGTGATTTCCCCCACAAGCTTAAGTGGTCCTCATCTCCTAACAAAAGTATGGCCGCTCACGGCCGGTCCGCACTGCGGGACCTGTTCGACGAGTCGCCCACGCCGCATATCGCTCATCCCCCGCGGACCCATCATCGTGACTTCTACGTCGCTACTGATGGGTCCTTCCGGGAGTCGGGCGGCGGTCTGGGCGCCGTCATCGAAACACGCGACGGCACCCGCGTCGCACGGATTGCGACGACGGATACGTCGCCGGACAACAACGTCGCCGAGTACCGAGCGTTACACCTCGGACTCGACGTGCTGGCAGCCCGTGCCCCACGGGACGCCTGCGTCGGTGTTCTCATCGATCACGATGCACTCGCCAGCAACGTCAACAGCACCATTCTGGCGACGAACCACCCGGACGGGAAACCGCCGCGTCCCGTCTCCGTGCCGTCCGCGACACGGTATCACTGGCGTGGAATTCAGGCGCGGCTCAACGGTTTCGGCGAGGTCCGTGCCGCTCGTATCGACAGCGACCAGAATCCCGCACACCCGCTCGCAAACACACCCGAACACTACCAGCACGTCAACCGAGAGCCCGAGCGCTGCGTCCTTCCGGAGACGCCCGAACCGACTGCGGGTGAGTTCCCGCCGCCGTCCCGAGCCGACCGTAACGGCGGTAGCGGACGCGCGTCGGACTAACGCCGCGGCGTGTTGTGATATGGCTTACTGTAGTCAATTACCGCCGATCACCAGGGACGGGGTCGGTGATCGGCGGTACATAGTTACAGCAATCCGTATGAGTCGTCGAGTTCGCACACGAGTTCGCCGTCGCCGCCGTTCGTGGTGTAACTCGAAAGCTGTCGCTCGACCGGAACCGCCACCGTTATTTCGTCGTTCCCGCGATGGCTATTCGATGAGTCTTCGCGTCGCCGTCGCCGCCCCGTTCATCCAGAACGGCGCCCGTCGCCTGCAGGAAAACGAGTTCGTCGTCGCGCTCTCGCTCGATCGCGACTGGTTCTCCCCCGACCAGTCCAAACGCCTGATCGACGTCGCAACGCAGGACGGACTGCTCGAGCGCACGGACGACGCACTCGAGATCACGTTCGATCCTGCCGAGGTGACGGTCCCGGAGGAGTTCGTTCCCGACGAGGATCTCCTGCGGGAACGCTCCGCGTTCGAACGCGTCCTCGATACGCTCGTCGCTGAGGGGGTCGAGAAACACGAGGCGGTCGGTGCGATCAACACCCTGCAACAGGATCTCGGCCTGACCATCGAAGCCGCTGCCGTCGTCTACGCCCGTCGAGAGGGCCTCGACGTGACCGAGCTGATCCCGACCGCGCGCTCGGCGCTGGCAGCGGACGCTGCGGACGCGGAAGCGGAAGCCGAAGGGCGTTAATCCCCCGCCGACCGACAGCACGCATGGTCGAGGAACGGATCACCGACGGTCGCCGAATCGCCGAACTGCTCGCGTCCGAACTCGACGGCCGCGAAGACGGTACGCTCGCGTCGGTTCGCGTCACCGACGCCGATCGCGACGTCGAGCCGACTGCCGACGGATCTCGCGCGTACGATGTTACCCTTTCCGATGAGCGGATCGCACAGGTGTTCGTCCACGAGGACCGGGCCCGCCTCGAGTTCGAGGTCGGCCAGGACGTCGCCGCCGAGACGGGATCGGAACTCGAGTTACGAGTCCGGCCGAAGGCAACCCAGCCGCCGCGAACGCTCGTGTTCGTCGAAAGCGGGGCGGCGGTCAAGCGGGCGACGGACGTCGTGCAGGCCGTAAACCGGTCGCTATAGGACGAAGACGTTCGAACAGTGGGGACAGTGTTCTTCCCGTCCTCTCGATCGTCGTCCCGATGATCGTGGAGGCCGGCGGAAACGGGCCGTCTCCGATGTTACGATATCTGTTCGACGACCTCCGGAATCGCCGTCGCGACCGACGCTTGTTCAACGTGGGCCACTGCTCGCGGATCCGGGTCCGGGCCGTCCTCGAGGAGCACCTGAATCGCGTCTAGTCCGGCGTTGGTCGCGCCGTAGATGTCGGCTTCGACCTCGTCGCCGATGTAGACGGCGTCAGCGGGGTCGACACCCAACTCGCCGACGATCGCTTCGAACGCGCGTCGGTCGGGTTTGCCGGCCTCGAGCTCGCCCGTTACGAGGGCGGCGTCGAACGTTCGCTCCCACCCCAGCGTCGCGAGTTTGTCGCGCTGGGCACGGACCGGCCCGTTCGTCAGGAGGCCGACGCGGTACTCGCGTTTGAGCCCCTCGAGCATGGATTCGACGCCCGGAAGCGGCTCGAGTGTCTCCGCGATCGTTTCCCGGTAGGCGTTGGCGACGGCCGCCGGATCCGCCTCCGTCTCTCGCCCTTCGAGTAAGTCGGCGAAGATCGGTTCGCGCGACTCGCGAGTGAGGTTCCGACGGTGGGCCGCGAGGTACTCCTCGCGAGACAGCGGCGGGGCGTTAGCGGCGGCCGCGGCGTCCTGCAGAATCGTCGTTCGATCCTGCGTGGGAACAGCGAGCGTGTAATCGAGGTCGAAAACGACCGCCTGTGGCATAGACGTCACGGGGGGCTCGAGAAGGTTGAAGCTATCCCTTTTCGACGACCTCACCACCGATCACTGATCGTCGTCCGGCGGCTGGTACTCGTAGCCATCGCGTTCGACGTCCAGTTCGTTCACGCCGGTATCGAGCGTGGACGAATCGGGGGGAGACGCGGGATCGGAACCGGGAGCGAACTCGGCGCTTTCGAAGTGCAGATCTCGCTGCGGATAGGGGATGGTGATCCCCGCCTCGGCGAACCGGTCGTAGACACCCCGATTGACCTGGTCGACGGCTGACTTGTCTTTCAGGGGGTGGACGACGAACGCGCGCAGTTCGAAGACGAGCGCCGAGTCGCCGAACTCGCTGAACAGCACCTGCGGTCTCGGCGAGTCGCGGATCAACGTCGCCTCCTCGCAGACCTCGAGCAGGATCCGTTCGACGGCCTCGTAGTCGGTGCCGTAGGCGGCGGTGATCGGAATCCGCAGTCGCATTCGCCGCTGGGGGGTCGACTGGTTGACGACTTGCGAGGAGTTCAACACCGAGTTCGGTACGGTGATCGTCACGTTGTCCCGCGTGAGAACCGTCGTGCTCCGGATGCCGATATCGACGACCGTCCCGCGGAAGCCGTCGTCGAGTTCGATCACGTCGCCGACGGTGTAGGTGTTGTCGAAGTATAGGGAAACGCCGCCGATGAGGTTCGAGATCGTTTCCTGGGCTGCGAGTCCAAGGACGATTCCCAGGATGCCGGCCGAGGCGAGAAACGGCGTGATCTCGAGGTTCCAGATCGAGATCAACAGAAGCACTGCGCCGAGGACCGCCGCGATCGTCCAGAGATTCTTGAATATCGGGGCAAACTTGTAGTCGGTCTCGCTCGCGTGGGCGTGTTCGATCCAGCGGTTGCCGAGTCGGAGCGCCGCCCACGTCCACAGCAACACGAACGCCGTGAGCAGGGCGTCGACGAGGACGACACTCGAGTCCACGAAGCCGAGGACGACGAAGCTCAAATAGAGGCCGCCCAGTCCGATCGAGAGGTACAGCGGCGCGTGGATCACCTCGAAGAGCGTTCTGTTGAACGACGTCTCCGACGAGGCGTCCGACCGCTCGAGGAGTTCCCTCCCGCCCCACTCGACGAGGCGGGCCGCGACGTAGGAGAGGGCGAAGACGATTACGGCGACGAGCCAGGGGTTTTCGATCCCGAACGCGTCGAACGGGCCCGGAATCCTGACGGCGAGGTGTGAAGCGGCGATCATCTCGAGTCCGGTGATACCAACGTTCTCGAGGCGGGGATTATAATCGTGTCGTGACGTGCGGGCCCCTGGAACTGATACGGTTTACTGTAGTCAATTACCGCCGATCACCGACCACGTCCCTGGTGATCGGCGGTACATAGTTACAGCAATCCGTATGAGTCTCTCGGCAGACGGTATCGAGTGTGGGTTCGTACGTAGGTGGTTCAGTCCGGAGCACGAACGCAAGGCCAAGGAAGTGAGCCCGGTAGTGTCGGAGGAGGCTACCGAAACCGACATCGCGCACCTCGAGGATCGGTGGTGTCTCCCGCGACGGTTGGTTTCGTGATCGGTATCGTAGCCGCCGGAGGGGAATCCACACCCAACCGGTATCGAGTGGGGCGAAGATCGGGCTTTATGCACCGTCAGAGCGTCCAACCCCAAACGGGTAGATTGTGGGCCTTTTTGAGGCGACTCGCTCACGGTTACAAATCCGTCTCGCTTATGATACCGTCCCGAGAATTGATACTCGAGATGGTGGATCGAAGATTCCGTCGGAGCGTCCACCCACCGAGTTAGGAACCGGACCATGGATTCTACGTCAGTACTCAGTGACACGTCGACGAACTGGCATCGACGGATCGCGATCGCCACGGTCGCTGTCAGCGGCGTCGTCGTCATCTACACGTACGTCTATCAGTGGCTCGTGTTTAGTACGACAGGTGCCGAAATTTCGTTCGTTCAGGCCCTACAGGTCGTTATCGAGGCCCTGACGACCGCCGGATTCGGCGGCGACACCGACGCCTGGCGCGAGAGCGATGCGCTGGCCGGACTCGTCATCCTTATGAACCTCTCGGGCGTGTTTCTGGTCTTCCTCGCCATTCCGCTGTTTGCCGTTCCGCTGTTTCGTCGGGCCTTCGAGACCCAGCCGCCGACCAGCAGTTCGCTGACCGACCACGTGATCATCTGCGGGCACAATCCGCAAGACGAGACACTCCGAGAGGAACTCGACACGGTGGGTGTCCCGTATCTGTACGTGCTCCCCGATCGGGAGGCCGTCAAAGCGCTGACCGAGAACGGACTCCCAGCGATTCTCGGAGATCCGGAGCAAACGGATACTCTCCGAGCGGCGAACGCTGCCGACGCGCGGGCACTGGTTGCGGATATCGACGATGAGACGAATCCGACCGTGATTCTTTCGGCCGAACAGATCGACCCGGATCTGCGAACGATCAGTATCGTCAGAAGCGCCGAAGCGGAGTCCTACCACCGGTACGCGGGAGCCGACGAGGTCGTTCTCGCGCGCCAACTGCTCGGAAAAAGTCTCGGACTTCGGGCGGCGGGGTCGTACGCCGAGAAACTTCGGAAGACGATCGCGGTCGAGAGCGATCTGCAGGTCACGGAGCTTCTGGTAAACGCGGAGAGCGATCTCGTTGGAAAAACGTTCCGCGAAGCGACCGTGTTCGATCGCGAGGGAATTACCGTCATCGGGGCCTGGATCGGCGGTAAATTCATCGTCTCCCCAAACCCGGACACGCGAATCGAACGGCACACCATCCTACTCGTCGCGGGGGCACACGAGACGTACGGTGACCTGAAGGCGAGACCGATTCCAACACACGAGAACGACGGTCGACGCGTCATCGTCGGCGGGTACGGAACCGTCGGTCGATCCATCACCGACGCGGTTCGGGATGAAGCGATCGAGACGACGGTGATCGATGTCGAAGCGAAAGACGGCGTCGATATCGTCGGGGATCTTACCGACCGAGAGACGTTCGATCGGACGCCGATCGACGACGCTCGAGCCGTCGTACTTTCGCTCGACGAGGACACGCCGACCATCTACGCGACGCTGATCGTTAACCAGCTCGCACCCGACGTGGAGGTTATCGCTCGAGCCGACGACGACGAAACCGTCCAGAAGCTCTACAACGCAGGCGCGGATTTCGTCATTCCGCTCGAGACGGTAACCGGAAAGATCGTCGCGTCGCTTCTGATCGACGCAAAGGAGATCGTCACCCCGGATGTCGAGTTCGAATTCGTGCGTACCGAGGCGCCACCGTTCGTGGGACGGACTCTCGGCGAACTCGACGTTCGCGACGAAACCGGATGCACGGTCGTCGCTGTCGAGCGTGACGGAGATCTCCTGACCGATATCGGTGCGGCGTTCGTCGTCGAACCGGACGATATCCTCATCGTCGCAGGTGGCGCAACGTCCCGAAAGCGGTTTCACCGTCTCCTCGAAACGAATGCCACTTCCACTGACGTTTCATCGTGAGCGGGTACAGATCCGAACTCGATACGTCTCGGTGGGACCATAGCTGTCCGGAAGACGACACGCGAGGACAGAACCGTTCGGCCCAGGCCGGGATTCGGGGCGGTAAATCGGTTCCATCGTCATACTGACTGCTGTACCCATTTATCGCCGATCGCCGAATCGGGGTCGGCGACCAGGGTAATCGACCGCAACAGTCCGTCTCAGTCGTCGTCCGCCCGCGATCCCGATTCCGATCCGGATCGTGCCTCGAGTCGCGGTACGACCAGGCTCTCTATCTTTCCGGAATAGCCCATGAGCGTCGTGCCGAGGATGCTCATGAACAGCACGTAGCCGACGGCGAAGGCGTAGATGTCCTGTGCGACGGCGTCCGTGAGTCCGATTCCAGCACCGGCGATGGCGATACTCGCGATGATCAGCGAGAACTCCCCGCGGGTCGTCATGCCGAGGCCCACGCGGACCGACCGCCGCTCGTCGAGTCCGTAGATCTGTCCCCCGAGATAGCCGCTGACGAGCTTCGAGGGTGCCGTCAGGAGGACCGCGAGCGCGATCGCCCCGAGGACGAACGCGTCCGCGAACACGGCGGGATTCGTTAACAGACCGATCCAGAAGAAAAACACCGCCGCGAAGGTGTCCCGGACGGACTCGAGCAGCGTCTCGAGTTCGTGGACGTGGCCCGTCGAGGAGAAGGCCATTCCGACGAAGAACGCGGCGACGGCCTCGCTGACCTCGAGCGAAAGCGCCGCGCCGGCGATCAGGATCGTGATTCCGAGCGCCCGTAACACGGTGAACTCGTGTGAGTGGGTCTCGAGGGAGCGCTGGAAGAACGCGGTCCCGAAGTAGACGAGCAAGAGCAACGCGAGAATAAAGCCCATCGCGATGCCGATCTGGCCCATCGCCTCGCTGACGTCGCCGCCGCCGAGGACGAGCGCCGACGCGACGGCCAGGTAGATCGCGATGAACAGATCCTCGTAGACGAGCGTTCCGAGCATCGGATCGGACTCGTCGTTGGCGATCCAGCCCAGATCGATCAGGGACTTCGTGATGATCGCCGAGGAGGAGATGTAGACGATCCCGGCGGTCAGAAACGCCGGGAGGAACGCGCCGAACAGGACCCAGCCGATGACGAGGCCGATACCGAAGTTGATTACGAGGTCGACGGTTCCGGCCTTCCCGATTTTCTCCTTGGCGGCGATCAGTCGATCGAGGTTGAACTCGAGACCCAGGAAAAACAGCAGCATGACGATCCCGATCTCCGCGCCGATGTGGATGAAGTCGGTTTCGGTGAGCGCGATCGCCGAGAGTTCGGCGAGGACGTCGTAGCCGAGGAGCGAGACGTCGGCGCCGACGATATCGGGGAGACTTCCGAGGACGTACGGGTTGAAGATAACTCCCGCGAGAATGTAGAAGGGGATCACCGACTGGCCGATCCGGTTGGCGATGAGCCCGGCAAACGCGACCGCTGCAAAGAGGATGCCGACGTCGAGTAGAACCGTCTCACCGGCCATCGCCAGTCACCTCCGGCGAACGCGCCACTGTTGGATTCGGTCCACTCATCGATCAGTTCGAACCGCCAGTGTCGACGAGACGCGATTCGAATCGGTCGAGCGAGTCGGTTTCGCCGACGACGATGATCGTATCGCCGCTTCGAAGCCGCCGCTCGGCGTTCGAAGCCGGAATCACCTCGTCGCCGCGTTGGACCGCAACGATCGCAGCCTCGATCGACTCGTCCGCGAGGATATCGGCGAGAGACTCCCCCGCGAACGCCGAGCCGTCGGGAACGTCGAACCACTCGATGCTCGTCCCGTCCCCGAGCGTGGTCTCCCTGTCGTCGGTCTTGACCGGCTGAAAGTACGCACCCTCGAGAATGGTCCCGACGATCCTCGCGAGTTCGTCGGAGAGTTCGAACAGTTTCTCGGAGTCCGCGCCCTCGGCGGGCTTCAGGAACACGTCGCGCCGGCCCGTGTTGTGGGTAACGACGACGAGTATCTGTCCGCCATCGAGATCGATTTCGAATTTCTTTCCGACACCCGGTAGGTCGGTCTCGGTAATCGGCATACGTCTGTAGCTCTCGCGGTCCCTCTTAAATCGGTTGAGAGGCAGTGATCCGGCCGTCGTCGGTACCGCTTGACGAACGCGCGAGCAGCGACGAACCGCGCCGTCGTCGGAGTCGCTTTCGGTACCCTTAATCGAGTCCGATGGAAGATTCGAACGAATGATATCCGAGGTAGCGCTCACCGTCGATTTTGCCATCATCTTACTGGGTGCGACACTCGCCGGATTCATCGCGAAGCAGACGGGCCAGCCGACGATCATCGCCTACATCCTCGCGGGAGTCGTGCTCGGCCCGGCGGCGCTGGGTCTCGTCGGCGCCAGCGAACTCACCGAATTGCTCTCGGAACTCGGACTCGCCTTTCTCCTCTTTCTGCTCGGGATCAAGATGCGACTTGACGACATCCAGCACGTTCTCTCGCCGATCGTCAAGATATCGCTCCCGCAGATGCTGCTGGTCTTCATCGCGGGTGCGGGTCTCTCGCTGGTGCTCGGGTTCGGTCTCCTCGAGTCGTTCTTGATCGGGCTCGCGGTGATGTACAGCTCCACCGCGGTCGTCATCAAGATGCTCACCGACAAGGACGAGGCGACCTCGCTGCACGGCAAGATCGACGTCGGGGTGTTGCTCGTCCAGGACGTCGTCGTCGTCATTATTCTGGCGGTGCTCGCGGCGGGACGGCCCGAGAGCCTCGGCGAAGTCGCGACGACGCTCGGCGTCGTCCTCGTCCTCGTCGCACTCGTTACCGTCGCGGCCGTCGGCGCGTCTCAGACCGTGTTACCGGTCGTCTTCAGGCGGATCGCCGACAACAAGGAGGTGTTCTTCCTCATCGCCATCTCGTGGGCGTTCCTGTTCGTCTTCGTCTCCGACAACATCAACCTCTTTCTCGCCCCGCTCGGCATCGAGGCCTACCTCTCGATCGAGATGGGGGCGTTCATGGCCGGGCTGGCGATCGCCCAGCTTCCCTACAGCAAGGAACTACAGGATCGGGTCAACCCGCTGACCGACCTGTTCGTCATGGTGTTTTTCGTCTCCGTCGCGCTGGACCTCGAGGCGAGCCAACTGCTGGCCTACTGGCAGGAGGCGATCGTCGCCGCGCTGGTCCTGATGCCGGTCAAGTTCCTCGTCTTCTTCTACCTGCTCGACTGGCAGGGGTTCGACACGGAGACGACGTTCCTCGGCAGTATCAACATGATCCAGGTCAGCGAATTCGGCATTATCGTCGCCGCCGTCGCCTTCGAGGGCGGTTTCATCGACGCGGAAGTGCTCGGCTTCATGACCCTGCTCGCGATCTTCACGATGGCCGTCTCGGTGTACTTCATCGAGTTCAGCCACCCGCTGTTCGAGCGGTTCGAACCGACGCTCTCGCGGTGGACTTCCGACGGCACGTTCGAGGGCGGGAAGCGGGAGTACCGCAATCACGCGATCGTCATCGGCTACGACGACGTGACGCGAAACGCGCTTCCGCTGCTCGCCGACCGCTACGAGGACGTCGTCGTCGTCGACAGGAGCGTCGAACACGTCGAGGCGCTCGAGGCGGAGGGGTACGACGCCATCTACGGCGACTTCCGGAACGCCACGATCCGAAAGGATGCGGCCGTGAAGAAAGCCGACTTTGCGCTCTCGTCTTCGGTCGAACCTACGGTGAACAAGGCGTTGCTCCGTGAGGTCGGCGACGACGCGACGGTGTTCGTCGAGGCCGAGCGCGTCGAGGACGCGCGCGAACTCTACGACAGAGGTGCCCACTGCGTGATCATGACGGCACACCTCGCGGGCGAACGACTCGCGGACTACCTCCGGGCGTACCTCGCGGAGGACGAGCGACTCGAGAGCCTGATGGACGGCGACGTCGAACTGCTTGCGAGTTCGGACCCGTTCCCCGATACGTACGAGCAACTCGGGGGTGGTCTCGATGACTGAACTGCTCACCGCGGTTTCGATCATGTTCATCGTGGCCGGACCGTTCCTGCTGGTCGCCAACCGATTCGATCTCCCGACCGTCCCGCTGCTGGTACTCGCCGGGATCGTCGCCGGATTCGGATTGGACGCCTTCGGGATCGACGAAGAGCTCACGCTCGAGCTCGCGCAGTACGGCATCGCGCTGCTCGTGTTCGCCTTCGGCGTCGATATCGACCTCTCCGCGGTTCGGACGGTGATCGTCGACAGCGAAATCGCCGCGCTCGCTCAGGTCCTCGTCGTCGGCTCGCTCGGGGTCGCCTTCGGAGTCGCTCTCGGCGTCCCGATCGAAGAGGCGGCCTTCCTCGGCATCGCCGCGGCGCTCTCGTCGACGATGGTCGGGACCGCGCTGTTGCGGACCGAGATCGCGACGAACCTCGTTCGCGGTCGGCTGGCCAGGTCGATCCACTTCTCCCAGGACCTGCTGGCGATTCTGCTCCTCCTCGGTCTCGGCGCCGGAACGCTCGCCGTCGGCCCGATCGCGACGCTAGTGGGATACGGCCTCGCGTTACTCGCCGTTGCCGTCCTCGTTAACCGGTACCTCTTCGATGCCATCGGCCGACTCGCGGACGACTCGGCCGAACTCATGATTCTCGGCGCCGTCTCCCTGCTCGCCGTGTTCGTCGGTGCGGCCGAGTACGCCGGTATCTCGATCGCCGTCGGCGCGTTCGCCGCCGGGCTCGCCGTCCGACACGACCCCGTCGAGTATCTCGGGCTGTTCAACGGACTCGAGTCGATCAAGGACTTCTTCGTCGCCATCTTCTTCCTGACGATCGGCGCGCTTGTCGTCCTGCCGTTCCCGTTCCTGCCGTACGTCGAAATCGGCTGGACCGAGTCCGTCGAGAAGCTCCTCCTCGCGGGCGGACTCGTCCTCCTGACCGTCGTGGTGAAACCGGCGATCACCACGGCGACCCTGATCTACCGCGGCTACGAGGCGCGGTCGGCGACGCTGGCCAGTCTCAGCAGCGATCAGGTCAGCGAGTTCGCGCTGATCATCGCGATCGAAGCGCTGATACTCGGGCTGTTGACGCAGTCGGTATTCGACGCGATCATCCTCGCCGCTGCGGTGACGATGGTGGTCTCGAGTCTCACCCAGCGCTACGACGAGCGAATCTACCGCACGCTGGCCGATCGGGGTGTGCTCTCCGCCAACCACGAGCGAATCGATACACTGAGCGACGTCCCCAGAGAACTCTCCGACCACGTGGTCATCGTCGGCTACGGTCGACACGGCCGGAAGCTGATCGAAGCTTGCGAAGAGGACAACCAGCCGTACGTCGTCATCGAGAACGACCCGGTTCGCAGGGAAACGGTCGTCGCGGAGTGTGACGCGTTCGTCTTCGGCGACGCGATGGAACGATACACCTGGGAGAAAGCGAACGTCGACGACGCGCGGATCGTCGTTTCGACAGTGGACTCGGACCCCGTCTCGAGGCGGCTCCTGTCGTTCGAGTTCGACGCGGATCTCACGCTTCGGGCCAACGATCGAACGATCGCCCTCGAACTGCTCGAGGCGGGCGCGCTGTACGTTAGCCAGTCGGATCTCCTCGCCGGACAGCAACTCGTCACCCAGATCGAGAGCGTACTCGACGGCGAGCGGACGCCCGCGGAGCTCCGAGACGAGCAGCTGGCCGAACTGGAATCACACTCCCAGGCCACCTCCTGACACCTCCGAGAGCTCTGATTTGCCTCCCGTTGGGAGGACTATACGCGATCCTCGCGCGTCGCGAGTCCGTACCGCTCGAGCGTCTGGAAGTACTGCAGTTGCTCTCGCTCGAGCGCGTCGAGGTCCGTCTCACCGGCGGTGAGTTCCGACACGGTCGCGATCAGCTGTTCACCCGCGAGCACGTTCGGCACGCTCACGTAGGTCGCCCCCCGATCGAGCAACGCTCGCGCGTCGCCTGACGTCTCAGACCGGAGGATCACGTCCGCGTCTGTCTCGACCTCGAGGATCGCCTCCGAGACGGGGTGGTGATCGACCGTCGAGACGACGAGTTCGGCCTCCGTGACGCGGGCTTTCTCCCACGGATAGGTGGACATGGCGTCGCCGAAGACGTAGTTGCGACACTCCGCGCGCATGTCGTCCCAGAGGACGGGATCGTTGTCCATGACGACGTACTCGCGGTCGAGTCGCTCGCAGGTTTCGACGATCCGTCGGCCCTGTCGGCCGTAGCCGACGACCACAATGTGCTCTTCGAGATCGTCCGCGACCGCGCTCCGCTCGTCGATCTTTCGCGTCTGTCGGCCCGCGACGAGTCGCTCCACGAGCGAGCGGTAGACGGGTTCCTCGTATCGGCGGGCGACCGAGGTCAGGATCATCGTCGCCGCGGCCGCGAGGATGATCGCCTCGAACAACGTCTCGGAGATGTTTCCGAGCAACAGCGCCTGGATGGCGATGACGAGCGAGAGTTCGCTCACCTGATTGAGACTCGTACTCGAGAGGAACGCGGTGCGGGCGTCGTACCCCTCGTAGACGAACGCGAGCATGAGCACGAGCGGGTTGACGAAGAGGACGAGCGCGGCGAGCGTGGCCGCGACGAGCAGGACGCCGGGGCTGGGAACGGCGACGAGCGCGCCGAGGGTGACGAAGAAGATCGCGACGAAAAAATCCCGAATGGAGGCGATCCCGTTTCGGACACCGAGCGAGGAGACGTCGTCCCCGCGGATCGCGATGCCGGCGGCGAACGCGCCGACGACGATCGAGACGCCGGCGTACTCGGCTCCGGCGATGAACGCGATGAGAATCGAGATGCTGCCCATCATCACGAGCTCGTCCGAGCCGCTTGCGAGCCGAACCAGCAGCGGGAACCCGTGTCGGTAGACCAGAAACGCGACGAGCAGGAGGATCACGCCGTAGCCGATCTTGGACGTGACGAGCGTCGACGTGTACTGCTCGGCGGAGAGCATGACGATGAGCCCGATCGCCAGCAGGTCGTCGAAGAAGTGGACCGACGAAGCGAGTCGGCCGTGGACGAGGTTGCTCCGAATTTCCTGCTCGAGTTCGCGCGCGCCGACGATCGTCGAACTCAGCGTCGCCGCGATCGCGAAGTAGACGGCGTTCTCGAGGCCGAAGCCGAACACCAGGTGGGCCACGCCGAACGCGATCGGGCCGACGACGAGCAGCTGCGTGACGGCGGCGGTCTCCGCGTCCCTGATCACCGACTCGACGGAGCTGAAGTCCGTGCGGAAGCCGAAGGTGAAGACGAGAAACGCGATCCCCCACTGAGCGAGTTCGATCAGCTCCGGTTCGGAGACGAATCCTCCGGCGGAGATAACCAGCCCCGCGAGGAGGTAGAACGGAATCGACGAGAGCGAAAGCTGGTTCGCGATCAGCAGGAACACTCCGGCGGTGATGAAAACGACCGCGAGGGCCGTGATCAGGTCAGTCATCGTCCTCACCTCCCGTCTCGGTCGCCCGCCGCTCACGATCGGCCGGGACGTCGCCGTCCCGATCCACGATCCGCTCGATATCACGTTCGATCAATCGCCGGAACGCTTCGCGGTCGGTGACGTACTGCTCGACGTACTCGCTCAGTTTCTCGGCGGTCAGGTACGTACTCATGATGACGTAGGCCGCACCGCGGTCGTAGAGCTCGCGCGCGTCGTCGATGCGCTCGGCCTCGACGAACACCGTCGCGTCGTCGTCGACTTCCTCCAACAGGGCTCTGTTCACGTCCGCCTGCACGGTCGAGCTCAGGACGAACGACGCCCCCTTCAGATTCGCCGCCTTCCGGATCTCACCGTGACGGAAGTCGCCGTAAATGTAGTCGTATCGTCCTTCCTCCTCGAGCGCGTCGATGTGATCCGTCTGCCGGTCGATAATGACCACGTCGTCGTACTCGTCCTCGAGGACGGGAAGCACTCGCTCGGTGATCTCGTCGTAGCCGATCGCGATGGCGTGGTCGTTGTATTCTCCCAGGTCGACGTCGTTCTTGTCCGCGGATTCGAAGCGGCTGAACCACGGCCGCGTTTGTGCGTAGAGTGTGTGGTTGTAGTTGATAATGTACGTCGAGACGCTCATCGTCAACAGCGCCATCAGGCTCAGATAGCCGAGGATATCGGTTCCGATGTATCCCTGTTGGACCGCGAGTGCACCGACGACCAGCGAGAACTCGCTGACCTGGACCATGTTGATCGCCCCCAGAAAGGAGGTCTCGACGCTGAAATCCTCCCGGTCGATCAGATAGAACATGATCCAGAAGTTGCCGACCATCATGACGACCGAGGCAATGACGGCCTCGAGCCAGTACGCCAGCAGGTCGTCAGCCGCGAGCCGAAGCCCGATACTGGCGAAGAAGATGAGGATAAAGAAGTCCGTAATCGGGGTAATGCGATCCTCGAGTTCCTTGCTGTAGGGCAACTGGGCGAGACTGATGCCGGCGAGGAAGGCACCGACCTCGAGGGAGAGATCGAACTGTTCGGAGACGGCGATAAAGAGGAACGCCCAGGCGATGGCGACGACGAGGAAGACGTCCTTGTTGTCCGCGATTCGGCGAAACAGCGTCGGGAGCAGATATCTCGAGGACGCAACCGAGAAGAGGCCGATGAAGGTCATCATCACGGCGATGACGCCGAGGGTGGTTGCGATTTCGCTCGCGCTGCCGAGTTCCTCCGCCCCGAGCAGGGCGAGAACGACGACCAGATAGATGTCCTGGACGATCAACACGCCGACGTCGATCTTCCCGGGCAGCGACGTGATCTCGTCCTTGTCGGTGAGGATCTTGACGATGATCGGCGTCGCACCGAAAACGGTCGCGAGCGCGATGATGACGATCTCGGTGGGATCGAATCCGAGCGCCCAGGCGACCGCGAGTGCGAGTGCCGTCTGGAGGATCGTCTGCCAGACCGCGATGTTGACGATGGGCCGCAGAATCTCGCGGATGTCGTCGAACCGCATCTTCATCCCGAGCAAGAAGAGCAAGAATCCGAGACCGAGTTCGGCCATGCTCTCGACCAGCCCTTCCTCGGTGACGATATCGAACATTACCGGCCCGAGGATCAGCCCCGTAAGGATGTAGGCGATGATCGTCGGCTGGCCCGTCTGGCGGGCAATAATGCCGACGGTCGTCGCGACGACGATGATAATGGCGAAGTCGGCCGCGAGAGCGATTTCACTCATCAGAAAGTCGGTTCGTCCTCCCCTTTGTGTATCCCACCTTTATGCGTTGCTTTCCGTTTCAGCGAGCGGATCGGTCGGCTCCGCTGAATCGCCGATCGAGTCGGTCGGTCGTCGTGACGGTATTCGGTACTGAACCACCGTTTCACCCGTCTTTCCCTGTTTCTTGTGCAAGCCTGTCGGCTTTTCATCCGGAGCCCGTAAACGTCAATTATGACGGGCTGTTCGCGTTCTACCGGCGGGATCAACCAGAGGGGTGTCTCGTGAGCGGTGAGGACGGCGAACTCGCTCGCAACCTCGGCTTTACCGAGGCGATGACGATGGGCGGCGGGACGATGATCGGTGCGGGAATCTTCATCCTGCCGGGAATCGCCGCCGAAGGTGCCGGACCAGCGAGTTCGCTCTCCTTCGCCCTCGCGGGGGTCGTCGCCTTGCTCGCGGCGATCTCGCTGTCGGAGCTGGCGACCGGAATGCCGATCGCCGGCGGGAGCTACCACTACGTCAACCGGGCGCTCGGCAGTTTCTTCGGCAGCATCGTCGGCTGGGGGATGTGGACCGGGCTGATGTTCGCGAGCGCCTTTTATATGATCGGGTTCGGGCAGTATCTCGTCGCACCCGTGGCGCTGCTCGACGGGCGACTGTTCGTCGTCCTGCTGGGGCTGCTCGGCCTCGCCTTCCTCATCGGCGTCAACTACCTCGGCACCGAGGAGTCGAGCACCTTCCAGAACGTCATGATCGGCGCTGAAACGGCCGTGATTATCGTCTACCTCGCGGTCGGCTTCTTCTACGTCGATTCGGCGAACCTCGAGCCGTTCGCCCCGACGGGAGTGAGCGGGATCATCGCGACGACGGGGCTGGTCTTCGTCACGTTCCTCGGCTTCGAGATCATCGCGACGGTCGCCGAAGAGGTCGAGAACCCGGGGAAGAACATTCCGCTGACCATGATCCTCTCGGTGGTATTGGTCTCGCTGCTCTACGTCGTCGTCATGATCGTCAGCACGGGCATCGTTCCGTTCGACGAACTCGGCGGCTCGCTGGTTCCGGTCTCGGACGTCGCGGAAGTGTCGATGGGAACGGCGGGCGTCGTCGCGATCGTCACCGCCGCGGTGATCGCCGCGATCTCGAGTTCGAACTCCTCGATTCTCGCGGCCGCGCGGGTCGTCTTCGCGATGGGGCGGGATAACCTGATGAACGACTGGCTGAACGCGACCCACAGCCGATTTCGGACGCCCCATCGAGCGGTCGTAGCCACGGGCGCCGTGACCGCGCTCCTGATCGCCGCCGGCTTGCAGGTCGGGGCGATCATCGAACTCCTGGCGGAGGTCGCCAGCTTCAGCTTCCTCGTCGCCTACTCGCTCGTCCACGTCTCCGTCGTCGTAATCCGGCGGGCCGATCCCGACGAGTACGATCCGGCGTTCGAGATTCCGAGCCCGCTCTACCCGGGCGTTCCGATCGCCGGCATCGTGCTCTCGGTCGCGATCATCACGCAGATGGCGCCCGTCGTCATCGCGATCGGCTGCGGGATCGTTGCGCTTGGCGCCGCGTGGTACCTCGGCTACGTTCGGTATCGCGACATCGACGAGAGTCTCATGGGCGAAGCGATCGTCGGCGAGCCAACAGAAACCGGCTCACCCGAACGGTATCGCGTCGTCGTTCCGGTCGCAAACCCCGAAACCCAGAAGAACCTGTTGCGTCTCGCCGCCGTCAACGCACACACGCACCCCGGGGAGGCCGATCCGGAGATCGTCGCGGTCAATGTCGTCAAGGTGCCGAACCAGACCGCCCTCGAGCAGAACGTCCAGTTCGAGGAAGAACGCATCGAGACCCAACGGCAGTTGCTCGACAGCGCTCGCGAAGCCGCCGCCGATCTGGACGTCGACCTGCGGACCCGAGCGATCGTGGGTCGCGATATCGGACGAACAATCCTTACCGTCCTGGACGAGGAGAACGCGGATCACGTCGTCCTCGGCTGGCGAGGGCAACACCGAGATCGCGAGAAGGTGTTCGGCTCGACCGTCGATCCGGTTCTGAAACGAGCGCCGTGTGAAGTATCGATCGTGAACCTTGAAAAGGGCGAGATCGGCTCGCCCGTCGCACTGGCCGGGCCCGGCCCACACGCGCCGATCGCCGCGCGGCGCGCGGCCGAGTTCGCCACACTCTCGGGAACGAAGCCGACGCTGTTGAACGCCCAACAGCCGACTGACGACGACGATATCGATCCGGTCGACGTCGGCGAGTCGATGATCGATGAGGTCGCGAGGGAAGCCGGACTCGAGCCCGGATCCTACGACTCCGAAGTAATTATCGCGGACGATATCCAGTCGGCGATTCTGGAGAACATCGGCGACTACGACACCGTCTCAGCCGGCGTCTCCGAAAAGAGCGGCGTCTCGAAGATCCTGTACGGATCGATCGCCGAGAAGGTCGAATCGCACGCGAAGGACAACGTCGTTATGATTCGCGGACCGTACGACACGAATCGATCGGTCCGCGAAGCGGTCGCCGAACGCCTCGCCGACTGACCGCCACGCACGTTTCACTCGCACCCAGCTCCGAACGCCTATGTTTCGCTTCAGTCGGGACGTCACACTCCGGCCGAAGACCGAACTGTGTCGATCGACAAAGTGACCCACGCCACCCATGTACGACCGAATTCTCTTGCCGACCGACGGGAGCGACACGGCGGATCTGGCCGCGGAACGGGCGATCGACATGGCCGACAGACACGACGCCGTCTTACACGTCCTCTACGTCGCGGAACGAACGCGAGACGAGCCGACGCAGACGGGCCTCGAGGAGAAACTCACGGACGAACTCGACACCGGAGAAGACGTCGTCGAAGCCGTCGACGCGGAGGCGGCGACGGCGGGCGTCGAAACCGAGGTGACGGTCGAGTCCGGCGTTCCGCGAACCGTGATCGAGGAGTACACCGACGACCACGGCATCGAGTTGATCGTCATCGGGTCGACGGGTGCCTCGGACGTCACCGAGAAACTCCTCGGGACGGTCTCGAAGTACGTCGTCAACGAAGCGCCCGCGGACGTGTTCATCGTTCGGCCGGACGTCCTCCTGAGCGACATCGACGGGTAGTCATCGATCCGCGAGACCTTCGATCAGGAATTCGGCTGACGCCAGATTCGTCGCCAGCGCGGTGTCGTGGACGTCACAGATCCGCAGCAGTGCGGAGATGTCGGGCTCGTGGGGCTGGGCCCGCAGCGGATCTCGCAGGAACACGATCCCGTCGAGAACGCCTTCGGCGACCTCCGACCCGATCATCAGGTCGCCGCCCAGCGGACCCGACTCCTTGCGTTCGACCTCGAGATCCGTCGCCTCCATCAGCCGCTTCCCGGTCGTCCCGGTCCCGATCAGCTCGTACTCGCGTAACTGTTCCTCGTGGCTCCGGACGAACTCGATCAGTTCCGACTTCTTCTCGTCGTGGGCGATAAGCGCAATACGAGTCATACGGAACGGACATTTTCCCGCCACATAACAGTACGCTCGCGGCGACCCGTGGAGGTCGCCTTCCGGTCACGAAACGATTCCTTCACCGATCGTACCGCGATCTTGCGACGGAGGACCACTGACTTTCGGTGGCGACTCCACCCCTCGAGCGCCGCGGCGCAGACGCGTCCGTCAGTCGGCCTCGATCGGTTCCGCCACTTCCTTCGACTGCTGACCGTATTCCGACCCGGGTTTCGTCACGAGGCAATCCTCGAGGACGAGCACGTCGAGCCCCATCCCGAAAAAGTCCTTCAGCGCTTCGGTCGGCGTCCGAACGATCGGTTCGGCGTGGTCGTTGAACGAGGTGTTGAGGAGGACGGGAACGCCGGTCACGTCCTCGAACTCGCGAAGCAGGCGGTAGTAGCGCGGGTTCTGGTCCTTCCGAACCGTCTGGGCCCGCGTGGTGTCGTCGGCGGGGTGGACCACCGCGGCGAGGTCGTCCTGGCGCTCCGGTTTCACGTCGAACGTGTTGATCATGAACGGACTGGGCCGGGCGTTCTCGAGGTAGTCCTCGGCAGCCGCTTCGGTCATCGACGGGGCGAACGGCCGCCATTCCTCGCGGTGTTTGACGAAGTGATTCACCCGGTCGCGGGAGTCCTCGCTCCGCGGATCGGCGAGGATGCTCCGGTTGCCCAGCGCCCGCGGCCCGAGTTCCATCCGACCCTGAAACCAGCCGACGAGCGCGCCGTCCGCGAGCAGTTCGGCGACCCGACGCTCGAGGTCGTCAGGCTCGGCGTACTCGATCTTGTTCGTCTCAAGGAGCGCCCGAATCTCGTCGGTCTCGTACGCGGAGCCCCAGTAGACGTCGGTTAGCCGCTCGATCTCGGTCGGCCGGTGGTCGATCCAGCCGCCGCCGAGCGCGAGGCCGGCGTCGTTGGCGACCGGCTGGATGAAGACGTCGTCGACGCCGGGACGCTCCGCAACCTGCTTGTTGAGCTTGCAGTTGAGCACGACGCCGCCGGCCAGGCAGACGTTGCTCGTGCCGAAACGGCGGACGTAGTCGTCGACCAGCTCCGAGATCGACTCCTCGAGCAGTCGCTGGGCGGCGTACGCAAGGTCCGTCTCGAACTGGTCGAACTCGTCGGTCGTCTCCGAGGCCGGTCGACCGAACAGCTCCTCGAGCGTCTCGACGCCGTGTTCGGTCCCCCAGCGCCCGGTCAGTTCGGTCACGTCGTAGTCGACGCCGGTGTCGACGAGCGTTCGGAGCCGCCGTTCGATCTCTGCGTTTGCCTCGCCGTAGGGGGCGAGCCCCATCACCTTCCCCTCGCCGTTGAACATCCGGTAGCCGAGGTAGTTCGTGATCGCGGCGTAGAACAGCCCCCAGCTGTTGGGATGCTCGTACGTCCGCACGCGCTCGAGCCCGTCTGGGGTCGCGTGCCAGACGACGGTCGAGTCGTACTCGCCTTTGGCGTCGATGGTCAACACGAGCGCCTCGTCGAACGGCGACGGGTGGAACGCGCTCACGGCGTGGCACTCGTGGTGTGCGCGGTTCTCGATCGGCGGCACCGGCGTGCCGATCTCCTCGAGTCGGGACTCGACGATCCGATTCGGCGCGAACCGACCCAGAAGCTGATCTCTGGCGACGTTTTTCAGGTGCGTCACCTTGCTCAGGTGGCTATCGAGCTGCGCGGTGTTTTTGAGGTAGTGGCCGGCGATCTTCGAGCGGAGTTTCGGATCGTACGGCAGGACGATCTTCTCGACGTCGGCGAGTTCGATGCCCTCGTACTCGAGGCAGGCCCGGATCGCCCGCTCGGGGAAGGTGTCGACCGCGTGCTTGTCTCGTGTCAGCCGCTCTTCTTCGATCGCAAAGCGGAGCTTGCCATCGTCGAACAACGCCGCGCTCGGGTCGTGCTGGCCGTACAGGTCGATCGCCGGTTTGAACGATAGGGTGTATGTCATGGTACTGAAACTGGGGTGGTGGGGTCGGAGACGGTGTCCGCTCGAGTCACTCGACGTAGCCGAGGTCCGCCAGTCGGTCCTCGACGTCGGCGTCGACGGTGTCCCGCTCTGACGCCGCGTAGTCCGGATAGCCCGTCGGCTCGGTCGCCTCGACGATCGGCAGCACCCGTCCGTCCATGCGGTCGCTGTGGGCCACGCCGAGCGCGGAGAGAATCGTCGGCGCCACGTCGTACAGGTGTGGGTCCTCGAGCGACTGCGAGGCGTCGATTCCCTCGCCGCTCGCGGCGAAAACGCCCTCGAGTTTGTGGTTCCAGGGTTCGGTCGTCTCGGCGAAGTACTCGTCCGCGGGCTCCGCCGAGAGGAAGTGCTGAAAGTCGGTCGGAATCGTGACGATATCGACCGCGTCGTCCGCGTACGGTCCGTCGAAGTACTCCTCCCGCGGCGCGACCGTCTCGAAGATCGGGTCGCCGTCGGGGGCGGTCACCGACTCGAGATCCGCGATGAGTGCCGCCCGGACGTCGTCGTACTCCGCTTCGGGGACGACCCCCTCGGGATCCCGACCCTCGACGTTCAGTCGAACGCCGAGTTCCGTCCGCGCGCGGACGTACGCCGTCGAGTTCGGGAAGTCGACCTGTTCGTTGCCGGTTCGGACGACGCCGTCCGGGGCGTGGGCTTTCGCGAACTCCGCGAGGCCGAGTCGCTCCAGCACGACACCGATTCGGTGGGTCGTGATGCCGACGTTCGCCAGTCTCGCGGCGAGTCGTTCGGTCGCGCTCGGCTCCCACTCGTCGGCCTGTTCGCCGCTCCGGAGGTCGTCTCGCATCAGGTTCCACGTCGGCATCCCCTTCCCGCCCAGCGTGGTCTCGAGGTAGCCGGCGTCCTCCAGAAAGGCATTGACGCGGAACTCGGATTTCTCGTATCGCCCCATCCCGTGATCGCTCGCGACGAACACCTGGCGGGGGTTACAGGCCTCGAGGACCTCGCCGATCTGCTCGTCAGCGGCGGCGTACACCTCCTCGACTTTCTCCCACTCCCCGTCGAACTCGTGGAAGACGGTGTCGGTCTTCTGGAACTGGAGGAAGCCGAAGTCGGGTTCGAACCGCCCGCTCAGGTACCGGAACGCCTCGCCGCGCATCTCGACGAGCCGGCAGTACTCCTCGAGCTTTTCGGCGTCGGTCAGCGAATCGTCCCCGCGCGCGTAGTTGGGATATACCCGGTAGTCGCCGATCTCGTCGCGGACGTCGTCGAGGATTCCCTCGGGGTGGCAGGGCGGGTTCTCCGGACCGATGAACCCCGGAACGATCGCGCCGTCGATCTCGTCCGGCGGATGGGTGACGGGGACGTTGACGACGACGCTCGAGCGGTCGTGGCGGTCGAGTAGCGTCCAGAGCCGGTGGGCACGAACGTCGTCGCCTTTGACGACGTGAAAGTCGTAGCCGTCGAAGCCGGTGAAGCCGAACACGCCGTGTTTCCCGGGGTTGACGCCGGTGAACATCGACGGCCACGCGCTCGGCGTCCACGGCGGGATCTGGGACTCGAGGGGCGCGGAGACGCCCGTCTCGAGCAGCGATTCCAGGTTCGGAACGACGTCTTCGTCCGACAGTCGATCGAACACCGAGAGACAGCCGGCGTCGATCCCGACGAGCAGGGCGTCCATTCGGTTTCGGCCCTCGCTCGACTCCGTCCGCGCTTTCGCAGCGTTGCCTGTCATTTCGTTAGCCGAGCGTTGCAGTTGGAGGGTGATTATTAATATTCGCACAAACGCCGGCCGGTCGGACGGTCCGGTATCGCCTCGAGAATCACTCGAGCGGCGGTCGTGACCCGATTCCGCGACCGTTTCGTTTCTGGAACGGCGTCTAACACCTCCATAAACGCTCCCTTGTGGTCTCGGGCGGGGATCCGAAACCGGACGAACGACTCTTCGCGCCGGCGAATCTCGATTAACGGATCGATCACTAAGCGTCTCCGTCACCGATCGAACGCCGACGATGACACATCACTTCTCTCGGCGACGGGCGCTCGCCACGCTCGCCGCGACCGCGGGATCGGGCGCGCTCGCCGGTTGTTTCGAACGCAGTTCCGACGACGGCGACGGCCGCAACGACACCGCGTCCGGAGATACCGACGGTTCGACGGATGCCAGCGCCGTCTGGCCCGCGATCGACGACGGAGAGGTCCTCTCGGACTTCGAGACCCTCGACGAGTGGTTT
This sequence comes from Natronorubrum halalkaliphilum, assembly GCF_009834785.1. Classification (GTDB taxonomy): domain Archaea; phylum Halobacteriota; class Halobacteria; order Halobacteriales; family Natrialbaceae; genus Natronorubrum; species Natronorubrum halalkaliphilum. Next base: position 52,350 of record NZ_WUYX01000028.1, on the reverse strand, counting down.
ACGCCGAAGGGACGAGTCGAGCCCGCACCGGACGAGGCACGAACCGGGACCCGGGCGGCGAGACTCGAGGGCGACGACGTCGAGGCTGAGCTGAGCATTTCGTTTCCCGACGGACTCGACCTCGAGGGCTGGGACACCTCGATCGCGGTCAAGCCGGAGTCCGCGACGCGAATCGTCGTCGAGTTCATCGCGCCCGACCGCGACAATCGGCTGACGACGGTCCGACAGCTCCCCAACGAGTACGACGGCTGGTTCCGACTCGACTGCGGCTACGAGCACAAGCCGACGGGTGATCCGGACGTGATGAACGAGCCGGACCTGACGAACGTCACCCGGATCAACGTGGTCGCCGTCGGACCCGAGGGGGAACCCCCGCGCATCGTGGTCGACGACCTCCGCCGGACGGAGGCGGTCGACAACGGCAAGGCGATCCTCGCGTTCTACGACGGCCACGAATCGCACTACGAGATCGCCGCGGACCTGCTCGAGGAGCGAGGCTGGTCCGGCGCGGTCCCGGTCGATCCAGGACGAGTCGGTGGCGGAAGCCGGATAGGGTTCGACGAACTGCGCGATCTCCGGGACCGCGGCTGGGACGTCTGTGCGTACCCGCGAAGCGAGTCCGCCCTCACCGAACAGCCCGAGGATCGCCAGCGAACGGTCGCCGAGGCCGCTCGCGATGCGTTGGCGGACCGCGGCTTCGAGGACGGCTCGCGACACTTCTTCGCCCCCTCCTGGCGGCGGATGACGCCGACGACCCACGAAGTCGTCCGGGACTACTACGAGACGGGATTCCTCTTCGGTAGCTGTCCCGTCGGTGCGCCCCCGACCGGGCCGCACATGACGCCGGTTATCTGGGGACCCGCGCTCCACAACGGCGTTCGCCGCCACATCAACCTCTGCGATCAGTACCGACAGCTCACCGTCATCCGGATTCCGCCGATCGTCGACGAGGAAGCGCCCGACGGCGACGTGATGTCCCTCGGCGACTTCGAGCACCTGCTCGATCACCTCGAACATCGAGGGCTCGACGTGATCACGCCCTCCGACCTCGTCGACGGGATGGACGCGGTCGAACACCAAGAGCCGGCAGGATCTGAGACGCGACCCGACGGCGTCGTCTTCGAGGCCGGCGAAAGCCACTCGTTCGACGGCTCGGGATCGAACGATACCGACGCCGTCGACCTGTCTGAGGGGCTCGTTACCGGCGAGTTCACCCACGACGGCGACGGTCCGTTCGAGGTGTCGGTCGTTCCCGAGGACGGTGCCGGAAGCGGCGAACGGCTGGTGACTCGCGCCGACGGCGACGGCGAGTCGGTCGCGGTCGTCGACGGCGGCTCGTACCGCCTCGAAGTCGACGCCGACGGCGGCTGGTCGATCGACCTCGACCAGCCCGGTGTCCGCGCCGACGACCTCGACGATCCGCCCGTCGAGGCCGGCGGAGACGGATCGGCGGTTGTCGGCCCGCTCTGGGCGCCGGACGCGCTCAGCCTCGGCGTGACCCACAACGGCACCGGTTCCGTCGTCGTCGACGGACTCGGGACGGACGGCAGCCGAGAGCAACTCGTCAATCGGACGGGCGCGTTCGACGCCACGCGGTCGTACGCTGCGGGCGGCGTCTGCTGGATCGACGTCGAGGCGGCGGGGAACTGGACCCTCGAGATCGGCGACCCGTAACGACGCTCGCCTGCGGCGTGGGCCTGCGTCTCGAGGGCGAACCGACGTCGCGGCCGGTCGGGAGCCGGAAGCGTTTTTCCGCCGCGGCCGGACGACCAAACGGATGACGTCTCTCAGCGCCCACCACGTCGGTATCACCGTTCGCGACCTCGAGGAAACCCTGCCGTTCTACCGGGACGTTCTCGGCCTTTCGGTCGCCGACCGGTTCAGCGTCGGCGGCGAGGCGTTCGCCGAGGGTGTCGGCGTCGAGGGGGCGAGCGCGGAGTTCGCCCACCTCGAGGCCGACGGCATCCGCGTCGAACTCGTGGAGTACGACCCCGAAGCGCGCGGGTCGCCAGCCGCGGGGCTCAACCAGCCCGGTGCGACACACGTCGGCCTTGCCGTCGACGATATCGAGGCGTTCTACGCCGACCTTCCCGAGAGCGTCTCGACGATCAGCGAGCCGCGGACGACCGAGAGCGGCACCTCCATCCTGTTCCTGCGCGATCCGGAGGCGAATCTCGTCGAAGTGCTCGAGACCTGAATGGCTACGGGCTGCGGGTACGGGCTACGAGCTACAATTGTGGATTCGGGTGCGTAGACGGAACAACGTGACAGAAATCAGTACGGCTACGGCCGCATGAGCGACGACTCGAGCGTCGACGAAACCTGTTCAACGTCTTCGTCACAGGTCGAACAACGGCTCTTTTCGGCGTCGATGTAGACGGTTCCACAGGTCGCACAGTGAAAGAGATTGCCCGGTGCATCGGGTGACGGAGTCGACGGTTCGGCTGCTTGCTCGCGGGCGCCAGGGGCGTCATCTGTCGTCTCCGTGTCAGTAAACAGCGTCGAACGGATACGATCTCGGAGCCGGCCGAGCGGTGAGTTGGATTTCGCATCGTTTCGTATTCCCATAGTGTAGCCATCAATTATACGAGCGAAGTACCTGATGTCTAAAGAATTTGGAAGTGGGGCCGTTCGGCGGGTCTGAGCGCTTCGCTCGTAGCGATCAAACCGTCCGGAAGAGCGGCTCGTTGCTCGATTAGAGGGTAGTATTCCAGTAGTTGACAGATATCCTCGTTCGACGAGAGATAGTACCACCTGTAACTACTTACACGCTGATCGCACGACGACTGTGCGATCGGGTGTACAGTGACTCGCAGCGGCTACTATAGCAACCTTTTCGACCGCTGGACTACCACTCGCGTACATGAACTTCTTCGACCGCTTGCACGACCGCATTCGGACGGTCGACAGCGTCGTCAGCGTCGGGCTCGACCCCGAACAGTCACGGATCCCGGACCACTTACAGGACCACGACCTTCCCCGGTGGGCGTTCAACCGGCGGATCATCGATGCGACTCACGAACACGCCGCCGTCTTCAAACCCAACGCCGCCTTCTACGAGGACCCCGACGGCTGGCGGGCACTCGAGGAAACGATCGCCTACGCCCACGGGAAGGGCGTCCCCGTCCTGCTGGATGCCAAACGAGCCGACATCGGGAACACGACCCGACAGTACGCGCAGTTGCTCGAGACGGTCGACGCGATCACCGTCAACCCCTACATGGGCCGGGACTCGCTGCAGCCGTTCCTGGCGAACGAGGAAGCCGGCGTCTTCGTTCTCTGTCGAACCTCGAACCCCGGTGGAGCCGACATTCAGGACCTCGAACTCGAGACCGGCGAACCGGTCTACGAGCGGGTGGCCGCGCTGGCGGACCTCTGGAACGAGAACGACAACGTCGGCCTCGTCGTGGGGGCGACGAACCCGGACGAACTCGAGGACCTGCGCGAACAGGTTCCCGACCTGCCGTTCCTCGTTCCCGGCATCGGTGCACAGGGCGGCGACGCGGAGGCTGCCGTGGAGTACGGCCTCGCGGACGGCGTCGGACTGATCAACTCTTCGCGAGGAATCATCTTCGCCGGGGAGAACGAGGGCGAAGGTTTCGCCAAAGTGAGCGGTCAGGCCGCAAAACGACTGAAACAGCGGCTGAACCGGCACCGGGAGTGACCAGTATCGGCGACAGTCAACCGATGGCGGTTCACGTATCACCGGTCGCGTCGTCCACCGGTTCGCCAGCCCCGGTACCGACCACGCGTCCCGCGATCCGTCCGTCGACGATCCGGCCGAGGAGTTCGACCTCGACGGGCTCCGTCGGCGGGTGCTCCGGTAATCGGTCCAACCCCTCGACGACCGCGACGTCCATCGGACTCGAGTCGTAGGGATGATCCGCGACGAGGGTGCCGTCGCGCTCCTCGATGGAGAGCGAAAACCGCTCGCCGATAGCGAGTGACTCGCCGAGGACGTCACGGATCGATGTCACGGTAGATCAGAACCGGTGGATGTCGACGTCCTCGGACTCCGACGGGGACGGTTGCGTCGGATCCGCTTGCGCGGCACATTCGACGCACAATCCCTTTCCCTCCTCGTAGTGGCCGTCGCAGGCAAGCGTCCCGCAGTTCGCACACCGCTCCTGAGCCGGCCGCGACTCGCAGATCTGACAGAGGCCGCTCACGCTCATAGCGAACGTAGGTTCTCGAGCGTCTTGAAACCGGGCCCGGAACGACCCGGTTCGTCCGCGGATCCGACCGATCGGTTCGTTTCGCGGTATCCGAACCACACGTTCACATTATGATTTAAGACGATAACACCACACCGAGAGAGTATGAACGAACCCAACCGCGTGAGCCGGCGTCGGGCGCTCGCGCTCTCAGGATCGGCGCTCTCGGTCGCGGTCGCCGGCTGTACCGGTAGTCGCGCCGACGGCGATAGCGGCGACGCCGACGGACAGATACTCGAGCGGGAAGATTGGGAAGATATCGAGGAGATCGAGTTAGAAGGATACATGAGCGGCTGGGTCGGCGTCGCTCCGGATCTCATCGCCGGGATCCGCAACCCGTCGTTGCTGCTCTTCGAGGGCAACGACTACGAGATCACGTGGGAGAACGCCGACAACGCCCCGCACAATATTGCGATCAGGAACGCGGAGAACCGAGTCGTCGACGGCAATCGCACCTCGAACGTGCGCGAGCGGGGGCAGACGCAGACCCTTGCGTTCGAAGCCACCGAGACGATGCACGAGTACGTCTGTGAACCCCATCCGCGGTCGATGATCGGTTACCTCAGGGTCGACGAATGAACGTTTTGACAGCGACGAACTCGCTCTGACAGTCAGCGACACACTCTTCTAGTCGGAGAGTGCCGTTCCGAAACCCACAGTAAACGCGGCCGGACGGCTGTTCTCGCTGTCAAATACCTTCTCGTCTCCCCGATAGTTTCTTCGGCGTTTCGACTCAGTACTGTGTCCCCTGTTGACAATATGCAGGAAGGCTTTTGCCATGTGGGCCGCTACCGTGGCGTATGAGCCGTGACCGGGCTCTCCTCGAGCGAGCCCTGGACCGTGGCGAACAGGACGGTGGCAACGTCGAGTTCAAGGAACGACTATCACGTGACGTTCACCTCGAGGGTGGACGCCGGGAGAGTCTGGCCGCGCAACTGCGTCATCGACTGCTCTCCGGGGATGGCGAGGCAACCTACGTCGTCGGCGTAACGGACGACGGCGGCCTCGCCGGAATCGATCCGGACACCTTCTCCGAGACGATGGACGTTCTTTCGCTGCTCGCCGAGGAAGCCGACGCGCACATCGACGACGTACAGACGTGGGGAATAAACGGCGGTCTCGTCGGCGTCGCGACGGTGCGGGAGGGCGGCGTCCTCGAGACGGACGACGAACACGTCGTCGTCGGCACGGCGGGCCACGTCGACCACGGCAAGAGTACGCTCGTCGGATCGCTCGTGACCGGCCAACCCGACGACGGCGACGGCGCGACACGAAGCTATCTCGACGTCCAGCCCCACGAAGTCGAGCGCGGGCTCTCGGCGGATCTGTCCTACGCGGTCTATGGATTCGACGACGATGGCCCGGTCCGGGTCCGGAACCCGAACCGCAAGGCGGATCGCGCGGAAGTCGTCGAGGAAGCCGACCGCCTCGTTTCGTTCGTCGACACCGTCGGCCACGAGCCGTGGCTCCGCACCACCATCCGCGGACTCGTCGGCCAGAAACTCGACTACGGCCTGCTCGTCGTCGCCGCCGACGACGGCCCGACGCGCACCACGCGAGAACACCTCGGCGTCTTGCTCGCGACCGATCTGCCGACGATCGTCGCGATCACGAAAACCGACGCCGTCGACGACGACCGCATCGAGGAGGTCGAACGCGAAGTCGAACGCCTCCTGCGCGAAGTCGATAAATCGCCGCTACGGGTTGCCCGCCACGGCATCGACGCCGCCGTCGACGAGATCAACGAGCGCGTCGTTCCGATCGTCGAAACGAGCGCCATTACGATGGACGGCCTCGAGACGCTCGACGAACTGTTCGATCGCCTCCCGAAAACGTCCCAGAACACCGGCGAGTTCCGAATGTACGTCGACCGCAGTTACTCGGTGACCGGCGTCGGTGCCGTCGCCTCGGGCACGGTCATGTCCGGCGAGGTCGAGGCCGGCGACGAACTCCTGCTCGGACCGATGCCCGACGGTCGGTTCCAGGAGGTCGAAGTTCGGTCGATCGAGATGCACTACCACCGCGTCGATCAGGCGCAGGCGGGCCGGATTGTCGGCATCGCACTCAAGGGAGTCAAAGAGAGCGCAATCGAGCGGGGCATGGTGCTCGTACCTCGAGATGCCGATCCCGACCCCGTCCGGGAGTTCGAGGCCGAAGTCATGGTGCTCAACCACCCAACCCGGATCGGCGACGGCTACGAACCCGTCGTCCACCTCGAGACGATCGGCGAGGCGGCCGCCTTCCACCCCGAGGACGGTCGTCTGCTCCCGGGTGATACCGGCGAGACTACCGTCCGGTTCAAGTTCCGTCCGTACCTCGTCGAGGAAGGCCAGAAGTTCGTCTTCCGCGAGGGTCGAAGCAAGGGCGTCGGGACGGTGACCGACGTTCGGCCGATGGACTGATCGACTCCCCTGTATTCCCGTTTTTTACCACGGTGGCGTCGTCAGGTCGGCCAGGCCCTCGAGCCGATAGGTCGGTTCCGGATCGGGGGCTGCAGTACTGCCGTCGCCGTCGGGAATCCACACTGACCGAAGCCCGGCCGCCTCGGCACCCGCTACGTCCGCCGACACCGAGTTACCGATGTAGACCGCTCGGTCGGGCGTCGCTCCGAGCGCCTCGAGCGCCGTCTCGAACGGCTCGGTCGCGGGCTTGGCTGCCGTGTCGTGGCCGGCGTAGACGACCGTTTCGAAGGCTCCATCGAGGCCCGTCGCCTCGAGCTTCGTTCGCTGCATGTCGGGCATACCGTTAGTGATCAATCCGAGTCGGTAGTCCGTAGCCAGCGTCTCGACGATGTTGCGCGCGCCCGGGAGCAACTCTACGGCCTCCTGATCGCGTACTTCGGCGTATGCGTCCGCGACGGCGTAGCCCGCCTCTCGGTCGTGGCCCGTCTCGACCGCAAGATCCCCGAAACATCGCCTGCGAAGGTCCGCGATGGCCTCACTGTCCTCGAGATAGTTCCGATACCGATCGTAGTAGTCGTCGACTGTCCACAGGGGATCGACGTCGGTGCGGTCGAACGCGGCCGCGAGCACGTCTTCGCTGCGTTGGGTGTAGCGACAGAGTGTTCCGTCGAGGTCGAAACAGACGGCGTCGACGTCGCCGGTTCCGGTCGTTGACTCGGTAACGGATTTGATTCCGGCTTGACGATCGGACATACCGATCGGTTCGTCCACCCAGGACTAAAATCAACCGCCCTGATCGGCTGTCAGCCGTCGGTCTCGTCAGACACGCTCGACGAGCGGTATCGATACCGATCGGCAGCCGCGGTTCGCTCGGCCAACTCGAGCACCACGGCCCACTCGAGCAACCGCCGGACGCGCTCGGTCCAGACGGGCTCGAACCGATCGCCGAGTTTCTCGCGTTCGTATCCGGGAATCTCGCCGCGAACCGCGTCGAAGACAGCCTCGACGCTCGCCGGTTCGTCAGCTGTCTCGAGCGCGTCGAGGACCGTCGACGCGGCGACGACGCGCTCGCGAAACGCCTGCTGGAGGGCCACCGACTCGAGGGACGGATCAACGGCCCGTCGATACCCCGCTGATTCCTCCGCGGCGAGTTCGAGCGCCCGAAGAAACGTCAACCAGGTCTCGGCCTCGCTTCGCGTCTCGAGTCGCGTCTCCTCGAGAAGGTGTGCACAACAGTCGTCGACGGCCCCGGCCGTCGCGGGAACGGCCTCGAGAATCGCCTCGACGCCTTCGGCGTTCTCGGGCGCTTCGGGAACCGGTTTGAACTGCACGGCTACAGGTCGAACGAATCGACGAGCAGGTCTTCGTCCGTCTCGCCGTGGACGTACGTCGGTCCGCCGACGACGTCGATCGTCACCTTCGCGGGCGCGAAGAGGTCGGATGGCACTTCCGCGAAGTCCCACTCAAGGTCGTCGAAGACCTCGCCGAACGGTCGCCCGTGGTCCTCGGCGGCCGTCGACGGCACCGAGTCGAAGACGTCGGCGTCCTCGCGGACCGTGAGGTGCGCCGTACCGCCGTACGCGATGGCGTCGTTCGTGCGGGCGATAGCGGTCTGTTCGTCCTCGGCAACGGGGGCGACCGGCGCCCGGCCCGTCGCGGAGACGATGTCCAGCGGATCGTAGCCTAGCTCCGAGAGCCGGAACGTCGCCAGTTCGGCCGCGCGAGCCGCGTTGGTGATGCTGCCGACGAGGCTCGCGGTCGGGTAGGCAAGCAGGAAGACGCTGCTGGTCTCGACTTCGGCGAGTTCTGCAACCTGTTCGGCGGCGGCTTCGGTCGGATCCTGCTCGGTTTCGAGTGCCAGCGCCGTCAGATCGAACGCGTCCGTGTACCCGATCCGGCGGAACTCGGACTCCTCGGCGACCAGGGCCCGTGCGGGGCCGCTACCCAGGCCTTCGAAGTCGTCCGTGGTCAGCTCCCAGCCCGCCTTTTGCGAACAGAGCAACGAGAGCGCTGGCTGATCCGTCGCAAGCTGGACGAACGGGATCGGTGCGCTGCCGATTTCGCCCAGCCGGTGGCTGGGCGTCGCCATCCCGGCCGTCTGGATCTCCGTTAGCAACAAGCCCGCTTCGATCCCGCCCTCGAACTCGAGGCCGAAGTCGAGTACCGTCGCCTCGTTTTCGAGATCGTACCCCCCGATGTTCAACTCCTCGGCGTAGTCGAGGGCCTCGTCGACCAACTCGATCGCCATCCGGTTGAGACTCTCCATAGCAACGGGTTCGCTCTCCGCCGTAAAACAGTTTGTTAGTTCGTGATCTGGACTCGTGGTCCGACGTGTCCGTTCCAGCCGCCGGCCAGACGGACTGCTACCAGTCGGTTCCGGTTATCGGTACGGCGAGTCGCGGATCCATCGGCAGATCGGACGACGGACCGTCTCATACGGATTGCTGTAACTAGTTACCGCCGATCGCCAGAACGGAGTCGCGATCGGCGGTAATTAACTACAGTAAACCGTATCAGGCCGGTACTTCGTATCCGGCGTCCTCGATCGTCCCGCTGATCGTCGTCTCGTCGACGGCCGTCTCGTCGTGTTCGACGCGGACCTCGCCGACCTCGTGGTTCGCCGTTACGGAGGAAACGCCCTCGAGTGCTTCGAGCGCTTCGATCACGGTCGATTCACAGCCGTCACAGGCCATTCCGGACACGTCGAGTGTCGTCTGTTCCATACCTGAATCTGTCTCTCGGGAACAGTGAGTCTTCCGCCCTCGGTGGTTCTACGGCGGCGGGTTTCGATGGGTGGTTTGATATGATGTCGCGCTGTTCGGTTCACCATGTACACAGTACTCGTCCCGGTCGATGCGGAGGAAGCGCGGGTGACCGCTCAGGTCGAAGCCGTCCTCGACCTTCCGAAAGCGGCCGACAGTATCCAGGTCGAACTGTTGCACGTCCAGTCGGAACTCGAGTTTGCGGACAGTGACGAGGGGGTCCAGATCGGCAAGATCAACAGCGACCTCGACGCCGAAGCAATCGACGACCTCGCCGAGACGGTCTCGCTCGCCGCGGACGAACTGACGGCAGCCGGTGTCGACACCACCGTCCACTCCGCGACCGGCAATCCTGCGGCCGCTATCGTCGACATCGCCGAGCAGTTCGACGTCGACGAACTCGTCGTCGGCGCCCGTCGGCAGTCGCCGGTCGGCAAAGTCCTCTTCGGGAGCGTTGCCCAGTCCGTCATCCTCGACACCGATCGGCCGGTCAAAGTCGTTCCAGCGTAGTCTCTCGGTACTCGAGGGCTCGATTCGAGTCTCACTTCCGGCGCTGTTACTCTTCGCGATTCGTCGCCGGACGGCCGAGATGTTCCTCCACGGCTTCGACTTTCTCCGCCGCGGACGTCTCCCGGGATCGCTTGTCGTCGATCTTCAACACCGTGCTTACCCGATCGCCGTCGACCGCTTCGTGGGCCGCCTGTGCGGCCGCGAACAGTTCGTCGATCTCGTCGGTTTCGATCACCGTCCCCATCGGATTCGTCTCGTACTCGACGTCGTACTCCTCGAGGGCATCGACGGCTTTTGCGATCTCGTCCGACATGCTGTCCTCGACGACCGGAGCGACGCTCAGTAGTGCGATCACCGTCATACGTGCCACTGTCGGCGGGGAGGGTTCTAAACCCGTTCCATGCGAGTCGCGTGGCTGTCCAGTGGTCCGGGTGCGTTCAGAAAAGGTGGCGGTTAGGGGTCCGGGGTGGGGTGACGACGATCGGAGACATCGCAGTCGGGGAGAAACCGGTTCGTCACCCACTTAGTTCGATGGCGTGTCAGCTTTCGCCGGTGGGTAGACGATGATGTCGCCGTTAGCGTAGACGTACACCTCGTGCTCGAGTGCGGTGAAGGCGACGTGACCGCCGCTGCGTTCGGTGCCGTCCGCCTTCTGTCGGAAGAGTCGATCGAGCGCGTCCGGATCGACGCTGTCGTAGAGGGAAAACTCGCCCTGAGACACGTCGGTCTCCGCGATCGACGCGATCGCGTGGACGATCGTCGTCGTGATCGTCGCCGTACCCTCGCTGTCGTGGTGGAAGACGTATCGATCGTTGGTCTGGTCGTAGCGGGGTTCGTTCGTCTCGTCGGAGGTAGGGATTTCCGTTTGCATTGATATCTCAGCGGTTCAATCGTCCATTGACTCGTAGCGCCTCGGACTATAAAAGCCAATCGCAGGCAGTATCAGTTGCGTATTGTGACGGAAAACATCGAATAATAGTTCATATATGGATATTGTGTCTGCGGATTGAAATCCAGCTGGGGTGATCGGTACCGATCCGGACAGCGTCTACCCCTTTTGCAACAGCTGGTTACCGTCAGTCACCGATCAGAACCGTGGCTAAGATCTAATTAAATCTGTGCTCGCGTACGCGCGTGTACTACTGCCTAAAATCCGACTTATGATCTGGTTACCCAGAATCAACACGACGGAGCAACGGATTACTGCTGGCGGTAGCGCTGATCTACATCGAAAAACGTGCGATAGTAGCAACTGAAACGATTGCTACATCGATCGCGTTCTGCGGTTCTCACTCTCCGTTGACTCAGGGCTTGTTTCTCCAATGTCTACCGAGATACAGCGAGAGTGCCTCGGGGCTTGACCCCGAGGTACTTCACGATAGCTTGGACTTGAACCACTCCTCGAGAACGATCTCTACTCGTATCGTCGCTCGGATTTCCGTGGTTCAAATCCACGAACGATTTCTGTCGCTCAGGAGTTTGTTCGAAAGAGAAATGCGCTGGCTGGGATTTGAACCCAGGTTGTGACCATGGCAAGGTCACGTGATACCACTACACTACCAGCGCCCTGCTGCACTCATACCTACTGCCCGAGGGATGTATAAGCGTTGCGAATCGGGCCGTCATAGGCATGCCGCGACATGCCGTCCTCTGGCCCTTTTGTCGCTGTGGATGCCGACTTTCGTCGGCACAGTTGTGCGTTTTCACCCGCTACAGGAACGTGACCAGTTACCTCGAGTGAGTGTGTGGCTGTAACACACGAATTTTGGGGTGTGAGAGCGTCACAGCCGGAATCGAATCCGCTACCCTTTTAAGAACCTATCCGCAACACATCGCTACAGTCTAGTGACGCGGCGCCGAAGCGTTTCGGCATGACCGTCAGCGTACTCGTCCCGTCGTCGCTCACCCGTGAAGCCGAAGACAAACGCGAGGCAACTCGGAAGCTCGGATACGTCGCCCGTGCGGTGACCGTGTTCCGGGCGGACCGCCTCATCGTCTATCCCGACCGGGATGGCGAACACGGGCGATTCGACGGCGGGTTCGTCCAAACCGTCTTGGAATACGCCGCAACGCCCCCATACCTCCGCAACGAGGCGTGGGGGATGCGGGACGAACTGGAGTATGCGGGCATCCTGCCACCGCTCCGCGCCATGTCACAGACCGGCTCCGAATCGAACGGTTCGGGGTCGTCAAGACAAGGGATCGTGACCGAGGTCGGACCTGAAGGGCGCGTCCGGGTCAATTGCGGCTTGCAACACCCGATCTCCCTCAACGTACCGCCGAAAATGGCGGTCGAGGAGGGGGAGCGCGTGACCGTCAGGATCTCTTCGCGACGACCGGTCCGAGCGAAGCTCGTCGACGAGCCCCTCCCGGGGCTTGCCGTCGAGTGGACGGACCTTTCGACAGCTCTCGGCCGTGAGGACGCCGGCGTCTGTATTGCAGCCTCCCGATTCGGTGAACATCTCACCGTCGGGCGGCTCGAGACGCTGGCCGGACGCACTGAGCGAGACGGGATGACCGTCGCGTTCGGCGCGCCCGACAGAGGGCTGCCGGATATCCTCGGAATCGAGGCATCCGCTGTCGCCGCTGCGTACGGACCAGGCGACGAGGATGACGGAGTCGAACCCACAGCCGATCCGGGGTTCGACCTCTGGCTAAACACGGTTCCGGATCAGGGAAGCGAGGTCGTGCGAACGGAGGAAGCTCTGTTCGCTTCCCTCGCTCCCCTCTCACTGAGAGAGTGATAGAATGCCACAAGCAAATTCACCACGCAAAGGCTCACTCGGGTTCGGCCCACGAAAGCGTGCGACCAGCGAGGTCCCACGCTTTAACTCGTGGCCGGACGACGACGGACAGCCGACGCTCCAGGGTTTCGCGGGCTACAAGGCCGGCATGACCCACGTTGTCATGGTCGACGACCAAGCGAACTCGCCGACCGAGGGGATGGAAGAGACCGTCCCCGTGACGATCGTGGAGACGCCGCCAATGCGCGCCGTTGCTCTGCGAGCGTACGAAGACACGCCGTATGGTATGAAGCCGATAACCGAGGTCTGGACCGACGAGTTCGTTCCCGAACTCGATCGCGTTCTCGACCTTCCCGGTGACGACTACGACACCGACGCCGCCGCGGACGAGCTCCGCGGCCTCCTCGAGGAGGGGCGCGTCGACGACGTACGCGTCATCACGCACACGGTTCCCGGATCCATCCAGTCGGTCCCGAAGAAGAAACCCGACGTGATGGAGACTCGAGTCGGCGGCGGCTCCGTACAGGACCGCGTCGACTTCGCCCTCGAACTGCTCGAGGACGGCGGCGGCGAACACGTCATGAACGACGTGTTCCGCGCCGGCGAGTACGTCGACGCAAGCGGCGTCACGAAAGGGAAAGGGACCCAGGGTCCCGTCAAGCGATGGGGCGTCCAGAAACGCAAGGGCAAACACGCCCGGCAGGGCTGGCGTCGCCGCATCGGCAACCTCGGCCCCTGGAACCCGTCCCGTGTTCGCTCGACGGTCCCACAGCAGGGACAGATGGGCTACCATCAGCGAACGGAACTGAACAAGCGCCTCGTCGACATCGGCGAGGGCGCAGACGCGACGGTCGATGGCGGCTTCGTCAACTACGGCGAAGTCGACGGACCGCACGCGCTGATTAAGGGCTCGCTCCCCGGGCCACAGAAGCGTCTCGTACGCTTCCGCCCGGCGATCCGACCCGGAGACCAGCCGCGCCTCGATCCCGAGGTGCGCTACGTCTCCACCGCATCCAACCAGGGATAACACATGGACGCAACAGTACGAAACCTGGATGGCTCGGACGCGGGCTCGGTCGATCTTCCGGCGGTCTTCGAGACCACGTACCGCCCGGATCTGATCGGTCGCGCCGTCCGCGCCGCACAGGCAAACCGAAAACAGGACTACGGCGCCGACGAGTTCGCCGGCCTTCGAACGCCGGCCGAATCGTTCGGTAGTGGCCGAGGTATGGCCCACGTTCCACGACAGGAAGGACGCGGTCGCCGCGTCCCCCAGACCGTCAAGGGACGAAAGGCACACCCGCCGAAAGCCGAGAAGGACCAGTCCGAATCGATCAACACGAAAGCAAAGAAACTGGCCGTCCGCAGCGCGATTGCTGCGACGACCGACGCCGAACTGGTCGCCGACCGCGGCCACCAGTTCGACGACGATATCGAGATTCCCGTCGTCGTCACCGACGAGTTCGAAGACCTCGTGAAGACCCAGGAGGTCGTCGAGTTCCTTGAGGCAGCCGGCCTCGCGGACGACATCGAACGCGCAGACGAGGGTCGAAGCGTCCGTGCTGGTCAGGGGAAAACCCGTGGCCGGAAGTACAAGACGCCGACGTCGATTCTCTTCGTCACCTCGAGCGAGACCGGCCCATCCCGAGCGGCCCGGAACCTCGCTGGAGCGGACGTGACGACGGCAGCCGAGGTTAACGCGGAAGATCTCGCCCCTGGCGCACAGCCGGGTCGACTGACCGTCTGGACCGAAAGCGCACTCGAGGAGGTGGCCGACCGATGAGCTCGCTTATCGAGCACCCACTGGTCACGGAGAAGGCGATGAACGACATGGACTTCGAGAACAAGCTCCAGTTCGTTTGCAACCCTGACGCCACCAAGCCCGAGATTCGCGACGAAGTCGAACAGCGCTTCGACGTCTCGGTCGCCGACGTCAACACGCAGGTAACGATGAAGGGCAAAAAGAAAGCAACCGTCAAACTGAGCGAGGACGACGACGCGCAGGAAGTCGCCTCGCGAATCGGGGTGTTCTGAGAATGGGACGACGCATTCAGGGACAACGACGCGGTCGCGGTTCCTCCACGTTCCGTGCCCCGTCGCACCGATACAAGGCGAAGCTCGAACACAAGAAAGAGGAAACCGACGACATCGTCCGCGGGACGGTCGTCGATATCGAACACGACCCCGCTCGCTCGGCACCCATCGCCGCCGTCGAGTTCGAAGACGGCGATCAGCGACTCATCCTCGTTCCCGAGGGCGTCGCTGTCGGCGAGGAGGTCCAGGTCGGTGTCTCGGCGGAGATCAAACCGGGCAACACGCTGCCGCTCGGCGAGATCCCAGAAGGGGTTCCGGTCTGTAACGTCGAAGCCAATCCTGGCGACGGCGGTAAGTTCGCCCGTTCGTCGGGTGTCAACGCGGACCTGATCACCCACGACCGCAACGCGGCGGTCATTCAGCTTCCGAGTGGCGAGGTCAAGCGCCTCGATCCACAGTGTCGAGCCACCATCGGCGTCGTCGCCGGTGGCGGTCGAACGGAGAAGCCGATGGTCAAGGCCGGGAACAAGTATCACAAGATGAAAGCACGGGGCACGAAATGGCCTCGCGTCCGTGGTGTCGCGATGAACGCCGTCGACCACCCGTTCGGTGGCGGCGGCCGCCAGCACCCCGGCAAACCGAAGTCCGTCTCGCGGGACGCCCCGCCGGGACGGAAGGTCGGTGACATCTCCTCGCGCCGTACCGGCCGAGGTGGAAACAAATGAGTCAGGAGTACAGAACCGGCCGTGAAGGTGAGTTCACCTACCGCGGCCACACGCTCGAGGAGTTGCAGGATCTGGACATCGAGGAAGTCGCGGAACTGCTGCCCGCTCGAAAGCGGCGAAGTATCGAACGCGGACTCTCCGTCGAGAAGCAGAAGCTTCTCGAAAAGGCCCGCGAGAAAGGCGAGGAAGAGACAGCGAACGCGCCGATCCGAACCCACCTGCGGGATATGCCGATCCTGCCGGAGTTCGTCGGGCTGACCTTCGAAGTGTACACCGGTCAGTCGTTCGAGCGCGTCCGCGTCGAGCCCGAGATGATCGGACACTATCTCGGCGAGTTCCAGCTGACCCGAAACTCCGTCGAACACGGACAGGCCGGTATCGGCGCGACTCGATCCTCGAAGTTCGTCCCACTGAAGTGATCATCGTATGGGAATCAACTACTCAGTCGACGCGGATCCGGACGCCACGGCGAAAGCGATGCTCCGGGAGCGTCACATGAGCCACAAGCACAGCAAGGAAGTCGCCCGCGAACTGAAGGGCCGAACCGTCGCAGACGCTCAGGCGTACCTGCAGGACGTCATCGACGAGGAGCAGTCGGTGCCGTTCAAGTCCCACAATTCCGGTGCCGGACACCGTTCCGACATCGACGGCTGGGACGCCGGTAAGTACCCCGAGAAGGTCTCGGGCGAATTCCTCGACCTGCTCGAGAACGTTGCGGCGAACGCAGACCACCAGGGCTTCGACGGCGAGGCGATGGAAATCGTCCACGTCGCCGCTCACAAGGTCGGCGAATCGGTCGGTCGCAAGCCCCGTGCGATGGGGCGTGCCTCGGCCTGGAACACGCCGCAGGTCGACGTCGAGATCGTGGTCGAAGAGGTAACCGAGGACGAGGAGGGAGATAACTAATGGCTGACGAACACCAGTTCATCGAAAACGGCCTGCAGCGATCCCAGATCGACGAGTTCTTCCAGGAAGAGCTCGGCCGTGCAGGCTACGGTGGCATGGATGTCGCCAAGACGCCGATGGGAACCCAGATCGTCCTCAAGGCGGAGAAGCCCGGGATGGTCATCGGCAAAGGCGGCGAGAACATCCGGAAGGTCACGACGGCTCTCGAGGAGAAGTTTAACCTCGAGGACCCGCAGATCGACGTCCAGGAGGTCGAGGAGCCAGACCTCAACGCACGGATCGTCGCGGACCGACTGGCCAACGCACTCGAGCGTGGCTGGTACTTCCGGAAGGCCGGTCACACGACGATCGACCGGATCATGGAAGCCGGCGCACTCGGCGCCGAGATCGTCCTCTCCGGAAAGGTCACGGGCGCGCGATCGCGCGTCGAGAAGTTCAACCGTGGCTACATCAAACACAACGGCGAACCCGCCGAAGAGGTCGTCGACCACGGACAGGGCGTCGCAGTGATGAAACTCGGTACCATCGGGGTCAACGTCAAGATCATCCCGCCAGGTGCCGAGCTGCCCGACGACTTCGGCGTCCACGAAGACATGGACCCCGAAGAGGTCGTTCCCGACGCCGTCGAGGCCAACGAGGCCGAGGGTGTCGAGGAACTCCTCGAGGGCGAACCCGAAGAGGCCGAAGCGACCGAATCCGGCGCCGAAGCGGCGGCCGACGAGGCCGTCGAGCCGGAGCCTGACGTCGACGAAGACGTCGTCGAGGAGGTCATCGAAGAAGAGGTTGCGTCCGACGAGGACGAAGCCGAGGAAGTCGAAGTCCCCGACGAGTCGCCGATCGAGGACGACCTCGACGAACTCGAGGAGGACGTCGAAGCGGAAGCCGAAGAGCTCGTCGCCGAAATGGACGAGGAGGACGCTGAATCCGAGGCTAACGCGGATGCAGAGGCAGACGAAGGAGGTGACGCCTGATGGCGATCCTCCACGTCGAAGAGATCCGCGACATGACGCCCGCCGAACGCGAAGAGGAACTCGAGGAGCTCGAGACGGAACTGCTGAACCAGAAGTCCGTCCTCGCCGCCGGTGGTGCCCCGGAGAACCCGGGTCGCATCGGTGAGTTGGGTACCACCATCGCGCGGATCAAGACGATCCAGCGGGAAGAAGGCGACCTCGACGACGAATAACGACACGATACAATGGCACTAACACCCGAGACCCTCCCGCGACACGAACTCAACGGCCTGCGCGTCCGCGTCGTCGAGAGTGACGACGCTTCGCGCGTTGGTATCGAGGGCCGCGTCGTCATCGAGACGACGAACACGCTCTCGATAGAGATTCGTGACGACGGGGAGTCTCGAGTGGTGATGGTGCCGAAGTCGGGCTCGACGTTCGAGTTCGCGATCACAGATGAAGCCGCCGACTCCGGGAAGGAGTCGGGGACTGCGTCCAAACTGGCCGACACTCAACCTGCAGCGGCGGACGATTCGTCCGACGCCGCAGACCGAGCCGGCGGCGATGGCAATGCTGATGCCGCCGGCTGTCGTGGCGATGATCCCTCCCGGGACCACTGCCGCGCTGCTGGCGAGGATGTAGCCTACGTTACGGTCGATGGATCGCGGCTGCTCTCACGACCCGCTCGACGCACGGAAACTAGTGGTGATTCACCATGGCAATAGGACTAGACGTTGAAACCCCTCCGGAACCCGAAAACCCGGAGGAATACGACTACGAGAAGTGTCCGTTCTACGGCGAGCTCTCCGTTCGAGGTCAGATCCTCGTCGGAACCGTCGTCTCGACGGACATGGACAAGACCGTAGTCGTCGAACGAGAGTACGATGTGGCGGTTCCGAAGTACGACCGCCTCATGAAGCGACGCTCGCGCATTCCGGCACACGTGCCGGGCGTGCTCGAGGAACTCTCTGTCGGCGATACGGTCAAGATCGCAGAGACCCGACCACTGTCGAAGACGAAATCGCACGTGGTCGTCGAAGTAACCGAAGAAGCGACTGCGGCTGACGTCGCCGACCTGACCCGTCAGGCAGAGCCTGACCGGGAACTGTCGGAAAGCGACGTCACCGAGGGCGCCGAACCCGAAGCAACCGAGGCTGATCAGTGATGGAGGCGATGAAAGCCGACGTCACCCAGGGGCTCAAAAAGGGCTCGCTGGTCACGTGTGCCGACAACACCGGCGCACGCGAACTCAAAGTCATTAGCGTCGCGGGCTACCACGGCACCAAGAACCGCCAGCCGAAGGCGGGGATCGGTGACAAAGTGACCGTCTCGGTCACGAAGGGTACCCCCGAGATGCGCCGACAGGTCCTCGAGGCCGTCGTCGTCCGCCAGCGGAAGTCGATCCGCCGGCCCGACGGTACGCGGCTGAAGTTCGAGGACAACGCGGCGGTCATCATCGACGAGAACGAAGAGCCTCGCGGGACCGAGATCAAAGGCCCGATCGCCCGCGAAGTCGCAGAGCGCTTCGGAGCAATCGCCAGCACGGCGACGATGATCGTATAGATATGAGTAAGCAACCACACAAACAGCGAAATCAGACGGAGCGTGCCCCGCTGCACAAGCGACAGAAGCAGCTCCACGCGACGCTGTCCGACGAACTCCGCGAAGAGTACGGCACCCGTCGAACCCGCGTCAACGCGGGCGACACGGTCGAGGTTATGCGCGGCGACAACGCCGGCGACGAAGGCGAAGTCCTGCGTGCCATCCTCGAGGACGGCACGATCCACGTTGAGGACGTCACGGTCGAGACGGCAGACGGCGAAGAAGTGCCGCGGCCGCTTGCCCCATCGAACGTCCGTATCACGGACCTCAACCTGGAAGACGAGCGTCGCGAGGCACGCCTCGAAGGCGAAAGCGACGACGGTGATAACGAATGACCAAACACCAGAAACGACTGTCCGTTCCGAAGTCCTGGCCGGTCGAGCGCAAGACGGAGACCTTCACGGTCAAAGCCGGCGCCGGCCCGCACGGTGAGGACGGCGTGCCGCTCGTCGTCTTGCTGCGGGACGTACTCGGTTACGTGGACTCGAAGAAAGAAGCACGATACGCCCTGAGCGAGGATGCGATCCTCATCAACGGGGACCCGATCAACGACGAACAGCGCCCGATCGGCATGTTCGATATCGTTGCGTTCCCCGGCCGCGAGGAGTACTACCGCGTCTTCCCCGACGAAGGCGGTCGGCTCGCGCTGACCGAAATCGACGAGGAATCCGCCGGAAGCCGCCTCGGCAAGATCGAGGGCAAACAGCAGGTCCCCGGTGGGGACACGCAGCTGACGCTTCACGACGGGACGAACGTCCTCGTCGATGACGGCAGTGAGTACAGCAGCGTCGACTCGGTCGTCGTCGATAACGACGATAAATCGATCGTCGCCCACTTCCCGTTCGAAGAGGGTGCGCTCGTGACGGCCGTCCGTGGCAACCACGGCGGCAAGATCGGCGAGATCGACGCGATCGACATCACGCCGGGCAGCGGCCCGAACACCATCGGTGTCTCCACGGACGATGGCGGTTTCGAGACCGTCCAGGAGTACGTCGTCGTGATCGACGAGAACTTCACTGGCGACGACGAGTCGTCGGAGAACGCAACCGAAGGTGATGACGAATGAGCGAAGCTGACGCCGGCGACTTCCACGAAATGCGCGAACCGCGCGTCGAGAAAGTCGTCGTCCACATGGGCGTCGGCCGCGGTGGCCGCGAACTCGGCAAGGCAGAGGACATCATCGAGGAAGTCACCGAACAACAGAGCGTCCGTACCCAGGCGAAACGGACCGAACCCGACTTCGGTATTCGTCAGGGCGATCCGATCGGCGCGAAGGTCACCCTTCGTAGCGAGGACGCCTACGACTTCCTCGAGAAGTCTCTGCCGCTCGCTGACATTGACCCCGCGCAGTTCGACGATACGGGCAACTTCAGCTTCGGCGTCGAGGAACACACCGAGTTCCCGAGCCAGGAGTACGATCCGAACGTCGGGATCTACGGACTGGACGTTACCGTCAACCTGGTTCGTCCGGGCTACCGCGTGGCCAAGCGCGACAAGGCCAACCGGTCGATCCCGTCGAGCCACCGACTCACCCCCGAGGACGCAATCGCGTTCATCGAGGCGAACTTCGACGTGAGCGTGGAGGCAGACGATGAGTGAAAGCGAAACAGACAACGTAGAAAGCGAACGCACGGGCGAGCACGCGGCAAAGCGCACCGGCCAGATCGAACAGTGCCAGCGCTGTGGCCGCGAGCAGGGCCTCGTCGGCAAGTACGACATCAACCTGTGCCGACAGTGCTTCCGCGAAATCGCCCGCGATATGGGATTCAAGAAGTATCGATAATATGACTGGGAACGATCCACTCAGCAACGCGCTCTCGGGACTCGACAACGCCGAGAGCGTGGGGCATCTCACCCACGAGGTAACACCCGCCTCGAACGAGATCGGCAGCGTACTTGAGGTCTTCTACGACCGCGGGTACATCGACGGCTTCGAGTACGTCGATGACGGAAAAGCCGGTCAGTTCGAGGTCGAATTGAAAGGAGCGATCAACCAGTGTGGCCCCGTCAAGCCCCGCTACGCCGCAGGTTCCGAAGACTACGAGAAGTGGGAGAAGCGCTATCTCCCCGCTCGAGACTTCGGTGCGCTCGTCGTGACGACGAGTAGCGGCATCATGAGCCATTACGAGGCTCGTGAGAAGGGTATTGGGGGTCAGGTGATCGCATACGTCTACTAACCATGCGAGTCGAACTGGAAATCCCCGAAAACGTAACCGTCGAGATCGATCATCTCGACGTGACCGTCGATGGTCCCGAAGGCAGCGTCAGCCGCCGCCTCTGGTACCCCGACGTGTCCGTCGAGACGGAAGACGACAGTGTGGTCATCGAAAGCGATGCCGAGGACGCGAAAACGAACGCGACCGTCGGCACCTTCGAGAGCCACATCCAGAACGCCTTCCACGGCGTGACCACGGGCTGGGAGTACAAGATGGAAGTCTTCTACTCTCACTTCCCGATGCAGGTCCGCGTCGAGGGCGAGGATGTCGTCATCGAGAACTTCCTCGGCGAAAAGGCACCGCGACGTACGACTATCCACGGTGAAACCGACGTCTCCGTCGACGACGAACGACTCGTCCTCTCCGGCCCGAACAAAGAGGACGTCGGTCAGACGGCGGCAGACATCGAGCAGCTGACGCGAGTCAGCGGCAAGGACACCCGCGTCTTCCAGGACGGGGTCTACATCACCGAGAAACCCGCCGCAGGAGGTGCCTGATAGATGGCAGACGACGAACCACAGGAACTCGAGGACATCAGCGGTGTCGGCGCGAGCAAGGCAGACGCCCTGCGCGAGGCCGGCTTCGAATCCATCGAGGACGTCAAAGAGGCCGACCAGGACGCCCTGGCCGAGGCCGAAGGCGTCGGGAACGCACTCGCGGCCCGAATCAAAGCCGACGTCGGTGACCTCGAGGTCACCGAGGAAACGGACGCCGAGATCGAGGACGAGAGTGCCGAGGAGGAAGAGCCCGAAGAAGACGTGGAGACGGAGCTGCAGCCCCGCGGGCTGACCGAGAAGACGCCCGAACTCTCCGACGAGGAGGAACGGCTGCTCAACCGTCGACGATCCGTCGGCAAACCGCAGTTCAACCGACAGGACTACCACAAGAAAAAGCGGACGCCCGAATCCTGGCGCCGACCACGCGGACAGCTGTCGAAACAGCGCCGCGGTGTCAAGGGGAAGGGTCCGAAGGTCGCGGCCGGCTTCCGCACCCCGAAAGAGGTACGCGGGAAACATCCCAGCGGCTTCGAAGAGGTCTACGTGGAGAACACGAACGATCTCGAGGGTGTCGACGGCGACCGCGAAGCAGTTCGAATCGCTTCTTCGGTCGGCGCGCGCAAGCGCGAGCGAATCGAAGAACAGGCCGAGGAACAGGGCGTTCGCGTCCTGAACCCGACCTACGAAGAAGTCGAGGTGGAATCCAATGACTGATCTCACCGCACAGAAGCGACTCGCTGCCGACGTCTTGGACGTCGGTCAGAACCGCGTCTGGCTCGACCCCGACGCTCAGGCGGACATCGCCGAAGCGATCACCCGTGACGAGATCCGCGAACTCGTCGACGAGGGTCGCATTCAGGCGGAAGACGCCAAGGGCAACTCCCGCGGCCGCGCTCGCGAGCGCAACGCAAAACGCGCGTACGGCCACCAGAAGGGGCCCGGCAAGCGCCGCGGCAAGAAGGGCGCACGCCAGAACGAGAAAGACGAATGGCAGAAGAAGATTCGCGCACAGCGACGGAAGCTGCGTGAACTCCGCGACAAGGGCGAGCTGACGCCCACGCAGTACCGCCAGCTCTACAAGAAAGCCGGCGGCGGGGAGTTCCGTAGCGTCCGGTACCTGTTGAACTACATCGACGAAACCTACGGTGACCAATAATGGCGACAGGACCACGATACAAAGTACCGATGCGGCGTCGCCGTGAGGTCCGGACGGACTACCACCAGAGGTTGCGCCTGCTGAAATCGGGCAAGCCCCGCCTCGTTGCTCGCAAGAGCAACAAGCACACTACGGCGCAGCTGATCACTCCCGGACCTCAGGGAGACGAGACGCTCGCAAGCGCACACTCGAGCGATCTAGAAGAGTACGGCTGGGAAGCCCCGACAAGCAACATCTCCGCTGCCTACCTGACCGGCCTGCTGGCCGGCAAGCGAGCGGTCGACGCCGGTCTCGAGGAGGCTGTCCTCGACATCGGTCTGAACACCGCGACGCCCGGGAACAAAGTGTTCGCGGTACAGGAAGGCGCAATCGACGCAGGTCTCGAGATCCCGCACAACGATAGCGTGCTCGCAGACTGGTCGCGTACCCGCGGCGAACACATCGCCGAGTACGCTGAACAGTTAGACGAGCCGCTGTACAGCGGCGAATTCGACGCAGCGGACCTCCCAGAACACTTCGACGAGGTACGAGAGGCGATTCTCGAATGAGTAACTACAACGACAGCGGATGGGAACCCGTCACCCGTCTCGGTCGGAAGGTCCAAGAGGGCGAGATCGACGATATGGCGACCGCCCTCAACTCGGGACTCCCACTGAAGGAGCCCGAGATCGTCGACCAGCTCCTCCCCGGACTGGACGACGAAGTGCTGGACATCAACATGGTCCAGCGGATGACCGACTCCGGACGCCGCGTGAAGTTCCGATGCGTCGTCGCGGTCGGTAACCGCGACGGCTACGTCGGCTACGCGGAAGGCCGAGACGATCAGGTCGGGTCTGCCATCCAGAAGGCGATCGGTATCGCGAAGCTGAACATCATTCAGGTTCCCCGCGGCTCCGGGTCGTGGGAGGATCGCTCGGACCGACCCCACTCGCTCACCCGACGGACGACCGGCAAAGCCGGCTCCGTCGAGGTCGACGTCATCCCCGCCCCCGAAGGGCTCGGGCTGGCTGCGAGTGACACCGTCCGCGCCGTCCTCGAACTGGCCGGCATCGAAAACGTCTGGACCAAGAGCCACGGAAACACTCGAACTACCGTGAATCTCGCCAAAGCGACGTTCAACGCACTCGAGAACGCATCGCAGTCGCGTCATCCACGACGCCGACCCGATCGAGAGCGAGAGGAAGCCGAGGTGAGTGAGTGATGAAGGCAATCGTGCAGGTTCGTGGCGAAGTCAACCGTCAGGAAGACGTACAGGATACGCTGGAGATGCTCAACATCCACAGCATCAACCACTGTACGCTCGTTCCCGAGACCGACGCCTACCAGGGGATGATCGCGAAGGTCAACGACTACGTCGCCGTCGGTGAGCCCGACGCCGATGTTCTCGAGACGCTGCTTGCAAAGCGAGCAGAGCCCCTCGAGGGCAAGCAAGCAGACGTCGACGAGGAGTGGCTCGCCGACAACACCGAGTACGCCGACTTCGGCGAACTGGCCGCGGCGCTGCTCGACGAGGAGACGACACTTCGTGATGAAGGACTGTCACCGACGCTTCGACTTCACCCACCGCGGGGAGGTCACGCCGGTATCAAAAAGCCGACCGTTGAGGGCGGCCAACTCGGAAAGCATACAACAGGGGAGATTAACGACCTCCTAGAATCGATGCGATAACCATGACGAGCAAAAAACGACGCCAACGCGGATCGCGCACTCACAGCGGCGGTTCTCACAAGAATCGACGCGGTGCGGGCCACCGTGGTGGCCGCGGTCGTGCCGGGCGCAGCAAACACGAGTTCCACAACTACGAACCGAAAGGAAAACACGGCTTCACGCGACCTGACGGCATCCGCGACGATGTCGCAGAGATCGACGTCCAGAAGTTAGACGAGGACGCGATCCTCTACGTCGCCGACGAACTCGCCGAAGAGACCGACGACGGCTACAAACTCGACGCACGCGATATCGTCGAGGACGGCCACGAGGTCGACATCGTCAAGGTTCTCGGCTCGGGGCAGGTCCGTAACTCCCTCGAGGTAACGGCGGACGCCTTCTCCGACAGCGCTCGAGAAAAGCTCGAGTCTGCCGGCGGCGAGGCGGTCGTTTCGGAACGAGGGCAGGAAGCCGCAGCCGAAGCAGAAGACGCTGACGCGGACGACGAATCCGAACAGGACGAGGAATAACATATGGGATGGAAGGAAGCCGCCGAACCGGTCTTGACGCGGATGCCCGCAGTGCGACGTCCTGAGGGACACGTCCCCTTCAAGCGCAAGCTGGCGTGGACTGCTGGCATCCTCGTGTTGTACTTCTTCCTGACGAACATCTCGCTGCTCGGCAGTGCCGAAGGAGCAACCGACATCTTCGGTGAGTTCCGTTCGGTCCTCGCCGGTGAGCAGGGATCGCTGATGCAGGTCGGTATCGGACCGATCGTCACCGCGAGCATCGTCTTGCAGCTACTTGGCGGTGCGAACCTGCTCGGTCTCGACACGAACGATCCGCGGGACCAGGTGCTCTACCAGGGGCTGCAGAAGCTGCTCGTCGTCATCATGACGGCGTTGACTGCGCTTCCGATGGTGTTCGCCGGCGGCTTCCTGCCAGCTCAGCAGTCGCTGACGCTCGGCGGGCTCGAGTTTGGCCACACGCAGGTCCAGACACTGATGTTCCTCCAGATCTTCGTTGGCGGGGTCCTCATCCTCTACATGGACGAGGTCGTCAGCAAGTGGGGGATCGGCAGCGGGATCGGCCTGTTCATTATCGCCAGCGTGAGCCAGCGACTCGTCACCGGGTTTATCCAACCCGATGCGGGCGGGTTCTTCTACGACTGGTATCGGATCATCACCGGACAGGTCGAGATCGGCTCGATCGTGGCCGGCGATGGTCTGTACACGCTGTTGCTCCAGGAGGGGCACATCATCGCGTTGATGACGACGTTGCTAATCTTCGGTATCGTCGTCTACGCGGAGTCCGTGCGGGTCGAAATCCCGCTCAGTCACGCCCGCGTCAAGGGTGCTCGCGGTCGCTTCCCGGTGAAGCTCATCTACGCGAGCGTCCTGCCGATGATCCTCGTTCGGGCGCTGCAGGCCAACATTCAGTTCATGGGCCAGATCCTCAACAGCCAGTGGGCTGGAATGCCGACGTGGCTGGGTGCGTACGGTGCTGAAGGCCAGCCAACCGGCGGGTTCTTCTACTACACCGCACCGATCTACTCACCCGACGACTGGATGTGGTGGACCGGTGCCGTCACCCAGGAAGCGTGGCAGGTACTGATCCGTATCTCGATCGACCTGACGTTCATGGTCATCGGCGGTGCGATCTTCGCCATCTTCTGGGTCGAGACCACCAACATGGGGCCCAAAGCGACCGCGCGACAGATCCAGAACTCCGGGATGCAGATCCCTGGCTTCCGACAGAACGTCGGCGTCATCGAGAAGGTCATGGAGCGGTACATCCCGCAGGTGACCGTCATCGGCGGCGCGCTGGTTGGACTGCTCGCCGTCTGGGCGAACATGCTCGGCACCATCGGTGGTGTTACCGGAACAGGTCTGCTGCTGGCAGTCTCCATCACGTACAAGCTGTACGAGGAGATCGCCGAGGAGCAGATGATGGAAATGCATCCGATGATGCGCGAGATGTTCGGCCGCGAATAGCGGTAGCGGTTCTTCTCCCTTCGTTCTCACCACTCGTTAGCAACAGCACCGTGGCGTACCGTTCCGAGACAGTATCGGACAGTTGTGTCGGCACTCCTCTCATCCATCGTCGGATCACTCGAGTGCGTAGCGCTTGACTTCTCTTGGCAGAAGAGCCAGTGTTGTAGACGCCACCAGAACGCGGTGCCGACTGGCGTCACTTCACTGATCCTCGAACGAGGCGGACCGGAAATCAGTTCGTAACGTACACCGCTTCCGTAGGAGGGAGCGAAACGAGGGCCAGACTCACCAGCGTCAGACAGGCGATAAGGGTGAGGACGGGGAGTAGAGTACGGATCGTCCACTGTTTGCCAGCAGCGCACTCGAGCGAGACGGCGTACGAGAGCCACACAGCGAGGACGTGTCCGCACAGGATGCCCGCGATTTCGACGAAGCCGAACCACGCTGGGAGAAGGTACTGGTTCGGGTTCTCTGGGGGGTTGAACGGAGCGATCAGCGTATCGATCAGCGACGGCCACAGCGAAATTGTGAACCCGACGTAGTGAGCAAAGTGCGCTCCGGCCGCGATTGCGAGCAGGGGCGGTGCAAACCGGACCGCGACGTCTCGACGAGAAAGGCGCGTCTCAGTTCGCCGTCGAGTGCTGACGACGGCAGCCCAGTACACCGTCAAGAAGAGTGCGAACCCGACCACCAACAACCCGAAATAGACGAGTTCTGGCGCCAGTCCGATACCGACCAGTGCCTCGACGGTTCGAATGCCGGGCCTCGTGACGATGAGCCCGCTGTAGGTCACCGACCAGACGAGTGCGAGCACGAACGCCGCGGCAGAAACGTCGGTAACGACGTCGTCGTCGCGAACTCTCGCGCCGGGATACCGTAGCTCGAGTCCGTCTTCGGTTCGCCCAACGGGTGCTAAGGCACCGTAGAGGCGAAACCAGACCGAGATCGGGTCGGCGTTCCGGAACCACGTGTCGGGGCCGACGGCGACTGCGCCGCCAATCGTGAATGTCGAATAGGCGAGTATGACGGTCACGAGCATCCGTGGAGAGCTGCTTACCGGGAGGACTAACTCGAGCCAGACGAGTACAAGCAGCGCTCCGACGGCGGGCCAGGAACCGAGCCGATCGGGATACGAGACGTAGCCGTTGGGAAGACGTGTCGCGATCCGACGCCACGGGTTGAGGGCGTACCACGGGTTGCCGACGGTGTACGCGACGATCGTCAACAGTGCGCGGCCGACGACGAACGTCACCAGTACGGCGGCGCTGAAGGAGCCGATCTGCGGGCCGACGAGGCCGACGGTGACGATGAACGCGAGCGCGGCCAGTCCGAGTACGCCGAGAACGAGCGACCCGACACGCCGGAGGCGGTCCACGTGGAGACCGACCGTCCGGTGGTGAAAGCGTTCGGCACGCCCGTGACCGCCTCCGAACGGCGTCAGCAGCGCCGAGGCTGCGACGAAGACGCTGCCCGTTGCGAGGACGAGCCACAGCGGGATCGGTATCCCGACACTCCGCTCTGAAAGGCCGGCCGCGACGTTACTCGCCGCAACGATCCCGGACCCGACTGTGAGTGTCAGTACCGCGAGTACGATGACGAGCCCAGTTCGGCGATATTGGGCTGACCGTCCACTCATTGCTGGATCGTTATTCCGCGTCGCCATCTAGGTGTTGTTTCGTGCGATAGTACCGATATCGACGGGATCGCATCGATCATATGAGGAAGGTATAAGTGGCCGTCATCCGCATTGTACACCAATGGCTGACGTTCGGACATACACCCTCATATACGTCGTACTGCTGGCGTTGGGTACGGGGAAATTCGTCTTCTTCACCTTCGACGACATCTTCACGTACCAGATGGCAATGGCTGGGACGATCATCTTGGCAGTCGCGAAGTCGTTGCTAATCGCAGGCTACTATCAGCACTTGCTCGAAGAACCACGAGCGATCACCTACATGATGGGGATCGCCGTGTTCATGGTCTTCCTGCTGACTATCGCGGCGGGCTATTCGATCCAGTAAGCGCTTCGCTCTCGTTTTGCGGCACAGTCCTGTCAGTTCTCAGTGTACTCGAGTGTTTAGAGCCCAGCGAACGGGTTCCTCGGCCCACCGGTTTGGTGTCTTTTGTCGATAGCAACGCGTCTGATAAACAGAAACGGCCTCGAGGCGAACATACAACTCGAGTGAACTCACTTTCGCTCCAGAATCTCTTTATTCGGTGACTACAGAGTGGACGTATCATGGCGGCTCACCGGGCGAGTGCGAGCGGACTCTCTCGCACCCTCTGTATCGCGATCGTTTGTCTGCTGTTGACGACGGCACTCGCCGGTCCTGCGTTCGCTGCAACCGGTAGCTTCGAGACCACCGTCGGCAACGACACTGTCACATCCGGCCAGGGCCACGCTAACTCACAGGACTTCGGCATCGATCCGACCGATATCGACGACACGATCGAGACGACCGACGGAACGGTCGAAGTGGTCGTCCGACTCAAGGAAGCGACAGTCCCCGCTGCTGTAAGTGCGGCTGAGACCGAACAACAGTTGGTGGACCACGCCGAGGACACACAGGAACCGCTCCTCGAGTACGCGGCCGATACCCGCGGTATCAGCACCGAATCGGCGTTCTGGCTCACCAATGCGGTGTTGCTCGAGGTCGATATCGACCGCGTGTCACTCGAGGCCGTCCAGGAGATCGAAGGGGTTGAACGAGTTCACGAGAACTTCGAACTCACCGTTCCCGGAGCGCCGTCGGCAACCGAGACGAAGCGTGTGCAACCGGAGTCGGCGGACGGGACGGAGACGGACAACTCCGATCACCGAACCACGCAGGGGATTAAACAGCTGAACGCACCCGACGTCTGGGATACGTACGAGACGCGTGGGGCCGGCGTACGGGTGGCGGTATTAGACACCGGAATCGACGCTTCCCACCCGGATCTCGACCTTCATACCGAGGACTCCTCCGATCCGACGTACCCCGGCGGCTGGGCGGCGTTCAACGAGACAGGCGATCGAATCGAGGGGGCAACGCCGTACGATTCCGGCACGCACGGAACCCACGTCAGCGGTACGGTTGCCGGCGGTGCAGCGAGCGGAACGCAGATCGGCGTCGCCCCCGACGTCGAACTGCTCCACGGCCTTGTCTTAAACGAAACGAGCGGATCGTTCGCACAAATCGTCGCCGGCATGGAGTGGGCACTCGAGGAAGACGCCGACGTCATCAGTATGAGTTTCGGAGCGACTGGCACGCACGAAGCGCTGATCGCCCCGGTCCGAAACGCCGTCGATAGCGGTGTCGTCGTCGTCGCGGCGGTCGGAAACGAGGGGGCAAAAACGTCGGGCTCGCCCGCGAACGTCTACGACGCGCTCAGTGTTGGCGCCGTCAACGGGAGCGGCGCGGTTGCCCCGTTCTCGGGCGGGCAACAGCTCAACCGAACTGACTGGCGAAACGCCCCGGAATCGTGGCCGTCATCGTACGCCGTTCCGAACGTCGTTTCTCACGGCGTCGGCGTTACGAGTGCCGTTCCGGACGGCGGCTATCGATCCATGCCGGGAACGTCGATGGCGACGCCTCACGTTTCGGGAACGATCGCGCTGATGCTGTCGATCGTTCCGGATGCCACTCCTGAGGAGATAACGACGACGCTGTACGAAACCGCCTGGACCCCCTCTGAAGTCGCTCAAGCGACCGAGACGTCGACGATGGACATCCGCTACGGACACGGTATCGTCGATGCCAGCGCCGCCACAGACGCCCTCGTCGAAACACGGGGCGGGACCCAAATCACTGCCGACGAATCGGTGGAAACGACGACGGACACTCGCGGCTCCCCGCCGTTTAGCGGGCTGGTCGCTGGTATCGTTTCGACCATCGTCGTCGCCGTGAGTTTCAGTGCGCTACTCGTCGCTCGATCCCTCGCTCGAGACTGACTACTGAGCCATTGTGGCGTTCGTTGTCGTCTCCGTTTCTGAAGCCGGACACTGGGCCGAATCGTCCTTGAATCGTTCTCGAAGTAGTCAGGTCCCTACTGGCCCGTCTCGCCTCTCGTCGACGTGCCCTGCACGCCGGTGAGCTATGCGATCGTTTTTCCCGTCTTCTCTTCGCTTCGAACCAGCAGTCGAGGGTCGTCTTCCTCGTCGAGACGGAACTGCGATAGCAAACAGAGACATGGGTAGCAACGGCTTTCATCCGATCCGGCTTGGTCCCTGTGCGCTTCGCTGGGAAGACACCAGCTGGCGGACGGCGGTTACAATTCACGGAGCAGCATTCGGTGGTCCACAAGACTCACAGACGCCACTACCGCACAGGTACCACTCGAGCGATCTGTGTCAAAACGAATCTTTCCGAAACCGAAACCCGTGTAGCGGGTGGCCGCTACATCAGGTAGAACAGCGGGAACAGGATGACCCACACGATGTCGACGAAGTGCCAGTAGAGTCCGAAGAACTCGACTGGTCGGTGGTCCTCGAGATACGCATCGACGCTCAGGATCCGGTAGATCATGAAGACGGCGATGAGCAGGCCGAGGATCACGTGGAGTGCGTGGAGGCCGGTCGTGACGAAGTAGATGGAGTACTCGATGCCGTACCACCAGTACTCACCCTCGGAGAACTTCACGCCGTATTCGTAGGCCTTGACGGCCATGAACGTCAGTCCCAGCAAGAGCGTCGCGCTCATCGCGCCGAGCAGCCCGCGCTTGTTCTTGCGCTCGGCGAAGACCAGCGCGAGGATAACCGTGAAGCTCGAGGTCAACAGCACGTAGGTGTTCAGCAGGCCGGGCCAGGAGGCGAACGGAACGGTGGTCCATTCGCTCCAACCCATGTGGAGGCGCATGAAGACGAATGCGCCGATTGCAGCACCGAAGACGACGACGTCAGAGGCCAGGAACACCCAGACACCCATCTTGGTGTTACCGACGCCCTCGAACGGCCATCGTTCGGCAACCGACATCTCCGGGACGTTGAACTCTTCGACACCGAACTTGAACAGAGTGTACCCGAGGATCGCGATACCGACCAGGACCAACGCCGGATAGATGATGCTGGCTTCGGCACCGGTTCCCATGAGGCCGTCGGGTTGGACATCGCCTGGCTGACTCTGTATGAAGTCGACGACGTACGGCGTAATCCCCGACAGACCGAGGAAGAACACAAAGGCACCGAGACCGATACCGAGCGGCCAGATGCTGGCGTGGTCAGCGTGTTCTTCCTCGTGGGCTGTCGCAGTGTCACCGTGGGCGGTCGCGACACCGCCGTCGGTGGCTGCAGCCTCGTCGTTGGCGAACTCGAGGTGGCCGCTCGCGTAGCTCGGACGGCCGTCCCAGTTCTCGAGTGGCGGCGGCGAGGGAATCGCCCATTCTGCAGTGCGGGAGAACTCCCACGGGTTGTCGGGTGCGTCGGGACCCGACACCCAACTCTTTGCGAACGTGTAGATCATGATCAGGAACGACGCGCCGAGGACGAACGCCCCGACGGTCGCTATCTGATGGTAGAACTGCATCCCTTCGCTGAAGTTGAAGACGCGTCGTGGCGTCTCCCAGGCGAGGAACATCGGGAAGTACAGCAGGTTAAAGCCGATGAAGTAGACCGCGAAGTTGAGTTTTCCAAGGGTCTCGGAGTACATCTTCCCGGAGATCTTCGGCCACCAGTAGTAGAGCCCGCCGATCAGGGCAGTGACGCCGGAGACCATCACGTAGTGGAAGTGAGCGACGACCCAGTAGGTGCCACGGAACTCGTAGTCGAGCACGACGGCACCGAGGAAGACCCCGGTAATCCCGCCGAGGATGAACAACACGAGTGCGCCAAGGCTGAACAGGAACGGCGTGGTAAACCGGACCCGCCCCTTGACCATCGTGTAGATCAGCGCGAAGACCATCAGGTCGAACGGTAACGAAATCCCGATCGTCGTCGCCATCATCAGCGTCTTGATCTCGAGATTAATCGTCGTCAGGAACATGTGGTGCATCCAGACGAGGAACGACTGCACGGCGACCAGGACCATCGCGATGATGACCCACTTCCGGCCGACGAGTCGTCGTCCCGTAAACGTCTGGAACGTCTCGAACATGATCCCCAGCGCGGGGAAGAAGACGATATACACCTCCGGATGGCCGAAGAACCAGAACAGGTGTGCCCACAGCAGGCCCGACCCCTGTTCCGTCGCGAAATACTGTGTCAGGAAGAGCCGATCGATCGATAGTAACAGCAGTGCGGCGAGCAGTGCTGCGAATGCGAACAGCATCATCCAGACGGTCAGCAGCCACGACCAGGTGAACATCGGCATGTTCCACAGACCGAGGCCTTCAGCCCGCGAGCGGTGGATCGTGACCAGGAAGTTCACCGTCCCGATCGTGATCGAGAACACGAACAACAGTAATGCGAGGACGACCGCATTGCCCCCGCTCGTTGCTTCCATCGCCGGCGTGTATGTCGGTACGTTCAGCGGCGCATACATCGTCCATCCGCCGGCGAACGAGCCACCCTGGAAGAACGAGATGGCAAACAGGACTCCCGAGAACAGATAGAACCAGTAGCTCAGCGCGTTCAGTCGCGGGAACGCGAGGTCCTTCGCACCGATCTGCAGCGGGACGAGATAGTTCGCAAACCCGGATGCAATCGGTGAGAGGAACCAGAACACCATCAACAGGCCGTGCGTCGAGACGGCCTGATTGAATTCATTCCCCGAAAGCAGTCCCGTACCACCGGCTTCCCACAGGTGTGCACGGAACACTAACGCGAGAACGCCGCCGAACAGCAGGAAGAACAGCGACGTCGCAATATAGAGGATCCCGACGTCCTTGTGGTTCGTCGTGACGAGCCACCGCTTGACGGACGTCATTGGTGGGAGGTCACTCATTCGTCGTCACCTCCGTCGTCGGTCTCATCGTCGTCCGTTTCCTCTTCATCATCGTCGTCGTCTTCGTCACCGTTTTCGTCTTCGTCGTCATCCTCTTCTTCTTCATCTCCGACGGTGTAGGTTTCACTTGCCGGACTGGTGACTTCGACGGTGTCCTCGATCGTGTCGAATTCGTCGTCTTCGAACTCGATGAGCAACTCGTACTCGCCACCTTGCTCGATCTCGTCGATAGTAACCGTCCCTTCATCGTCGAAGTCGTCGGCATCACGAGTGTACTCGAGGTCGGCGTCGTACTCGTCGTTGTTCTGGTGGACGAGCTGGACCTCGATGTTCTCGTCGGTGACGTTCGTAATCGCTTCCTCGTCGTGCGTCTCGATCGTGATGTCGAGCGTCAGTTGGTCGTCGAGCCACTGTTCGAACTCGTCTCCGTCCATGTCGTTGACTTCGACCGTTCCGGTCATGTCGGAGTGGAGATCACCGCAGAGTTCGAAACACTCGATCTCGTGTTGTTCACCGGCTTCTTCCGCGATAAACCACGTCTCGTCGTACTCGCCCGGGATCGCGTCCGCTTTCACGCGTAAGTCCGTGACCCCGAAGGAGTGCCAGACGTCGCCGGCAGTCACCTCAATTGCTACCGGATGATCTGCAGGCACGTTCATTGTTCCACTCTGTTGGACACCGTTCTCATACTCGAAGTGCCAGGCGAAACTGTCGCCGACAACCTCGACATCGATCGGCTCCTCCTCGAAGTCGTCCTCTGGATTCTCGACGTACAGAAGCATTCCGTACGTCCAGACAACCAGCGAAATAACGATGACCGCGCTGATTCCGAACGAGAGGAACAGTTTTTTGCCGCCCTTTCCACCTGTCGGTAACTCCCCAACAGTCGGGAGCGTATCGTCGTCTTTCGCGTCGCCGTTGTCACGATACTTGTACGCGTTGTACATTGTGTATGCGATCACGACGATGCCGACGAGTGTCCCGAGCCCGAGGAACACCAGGAAGATGCTCTCGAACACGTCCACACGCGTCCGCATCTCGTCTAACAACGGGATCGTAAGTGCGCTGTAGATTGTATTCACCTCGTTTGTAAACCGCTTATATGTCGGAGGATGATGGCCGGGGGCACTTATCTATTTGGAAACGCCCCTAACGCATCCGTCTCGGTGCCGCTAGCGCGGCGAATATCCGCTTCCCTCGCGGCGTCGGATCGTCCCCCTTCATACTCCTCACCAGTTACTCGTAGGGAGGGTCCTTTTTTCTATCGCTGGAATCCGGAATTCATGTTTTTGAACGGATAGATAGCGAGCTGAAAACGACTCGGTATCGAACGTGTTCGGCCCAGAAACGTCCGATCTCTATCGGCGGGGCTGATCTCCCGTCTCTCCTATCGATCAACGTGGCGGCTGTCGCTCGAGCGCGGTTCGTACTCTCGAACAGATGTTCCAAACCAGCGGAAGGTTCTATAGCGTTCGTCCCGAAATTCAGGTATGCCAGAAGAGGTCCTCTTTAAATTCGAACGGCAGATGGAACGGAGCGAGATCGCAGACTACCTTCGAACTGTGGCCGACAGCCTCGAGAGCGGCGGCGAAATCACGCTCGAGGCCGGCGGCGACTCGGTAACGATGTCGCCACCCGCACGGCCGACCTTCGAGATCAAAGCCGAGCGAGAGACCTCGAGTTCGGCCCCCGACGGACCGGGCGAACTCGGCCTCGAGTTCGAACTCGAGTGGGACGAAGGTGAGAGTGGCTCCGACGGCGGCGGCGAGCTCAACATCGAGTAGTCCGCTCCGCCTTCTCGGTCAACGTCTTGCACTCGAGCACCGACATCAGATCTCGACGACCCACACCCGAACCGTTTCCGGGAGTCCGTACACCCGCTGGAACAGCGCGTCGAGACACTGGGCGATCCGATTCGGGTCTGCTTTTGCGCTTACGTGTACGTTGACCCCGTCCGTGTCTTCGGGTCGGTGTATCTCGTCAATCTTGAACGCCGGAAACTCACCGAGAACTGATTTGAGCATCTCGAGTTCGTCGTCGGTGCAGTCGAGGTTGATTGTTCCGTCCCCGAACTGGATCCACGGTGTCCCAAGGTCGGGATCCAGATTCGGCGGTGAATCCGGATCTGAGTCGGCACCTGAACCATCGTCGCCGACTCGTTCGCGCTCATCGCCGCCCCGGGCGTCTTCGAGCGATCCATCACTGTCATCTGCGAACACCTCGTCGTCCACCTCGAGAGTCAAGAACCCACTCCCGCGTTGGCGGTGGGCCGTAATTGCGTCGACGTACAGTTTTCGTCGCTCCGCAGGATCGGCTGCGTCGAATCGTGTCATACGAGGGTAGATGTGCCCGTTTCTTTAAGCCTTTATGCGACGCCGGTCAAGAGTCCGGTATGGCACAGCCACGAATTCTGATCCTGGGTGCTCCCGGGGCAGGCAAGGGGACCCAGAGTGCAAAGATCACCGAGGCGTTCGACGTCGAACACGTCACCACGGGCGACGCGCTCCGCGCGAACAAGGACATGGATATCTCGGAGATGGACACGGAGTACGACACCCCCCGAGAATACATGGATCAGGGCGAACTCGTCCCCGATGAGGTCGTCAACGCTATCGTCGACGAAGCGCTCTCCCAGGCCGATGGCTTCGTCCTCGACGGCTACCCGCGAAACCTCGAGCAGGCCGAGGAACTCGAGGATATGACCGATCTGGACGTCGTTCTCTATCTCGATGTCGGCGAGGAGGAACTCGTCCATCGGCTCACCGGTCGTCGGATGGATCCCGAAACCGGCGAGATCTATCACGTCGAGTACAACCCGCCGGAGGACCCCGACGTTGAGGATCGACTCGAGCAGCGCGACGACGACACCGAAGAAACCGTCAAGGAACGACTGCGCGTGTTCCGAGAGAACACCGAGCCGGTGATCGAATACTACGAGGATGAGGGTGTACTCGAGCGCGTCAACGGCGAGCAGGCACCGGACGAGGTCTGGGAGGACGTGAAGGCGACGATCGAAGACGTGGCCTGAGCGGTTCGGTTATTGGTTATTGGTTTCTCACTTCGAGTTCGTGATGGGCGACGTTGAGGAACGTCAGCTGTGGCGGGAGTGCGTATTCTTCGGGATAGAGATCGATATCCGCATCAGTAAGTTCCGGATCGTGAGCAATCTCGGGACCACCTTGTAACCCAATAGAGGATGCGGCAATTGATCCGTCGCTTCCAGTATTCGATTGGAAACAAATCTGAACGTCTCTACACGCGTTTGAGTTTGCAAATTTGTTTTCTTCGTCAAACTCACCTTCGATCGGAGCGTATAGTATACCTTCGAGATAGGCTTCCTGCCCAGACCCAAACATTCCATGCATTTCCGAAGTCCCGTATATTTGCAAGTTTTCTGCGCTAACCTCCCCGTCTTCTTCTTTTCCGCAGGGATCGACGCAGAGATCACCCTTCGCGTGCAGATCCTCTCTAACGTAGATCTTTAAGCTATTCTCTGGATTATCTTCTGTACCTGTAACAAGAATTCTATTTCCGTGTTCCAGTTTCACACTTTCGTTTACGAGGAGTGTAATATTGCCTTCTGAGACATCAAATTCTACATTACCATTATCGAGGTGAACTGATTCAGTGAAGTACGTCCCATTTTCGAAGGCGCTTTCTGACCCGTCGATCGGGTCAATACGATTTTCGGGAACGTTCTCATCTTCCAACATTTCGTTGATTATCGGATCGAGTTCTTGAATACTCCCTGAGACGATTTCGTCATCATCGTATGACCCTCCACCTCCACTACTGATGTTGGCTTCCCCTTCTGGGAGGACCATACTTCCCTCGAATGCTTCATCGAACTCGAGATACCCAACACGAACCGTTACCTTTGCTGCGTCTCCATCGAGCTGTTCGATATCTCGAACGGTTGTGTCGCCCGCTTGCTGTTCGAAGAACGTGACCCAGCCGCGCCAGTATTCGCTCCTAATCGTGATATCGACACTTTCGTTCTCGACGACGCTCGACTCCGCATAGGTCGTCGTCTCGTTGTGTGCCATCGAAATGTCGCCGGACCCGAGCTGTTCGTCTCCCGTGACAGTGAGGACGGGCAACGAGAGGGTTTCCGTCTCGAGATCGTACTGGATGTTCGGCGAGGAGACGACGCGCGTTTCGTAGCCGGTCTCGCGGAACACGCCGCCGGCCTCGTAGGCGATCTTGGTCCCGTCGTCGCTTACGTACTCGACGGTCCCGAACGTCAGGTTGATGTCCTCGTCGAGGCCCTCGGATTCGACCTTCATGTAGCCCGTCTCGTCCTTTGCGATGGCTCCACTCTTTCCGGCATCGAGGTTGATATTGCCCGAGGTGTCCGGCCCAGCAGATACCCCGTCGAGGGACTGTCGCAACTCGACGAACGACTGTGAAATCCGTTCGTTTTCGGTCTCCTGCTCGACGTCGCCGATCGTCTCGCCGGCGACGAGAAAGATTCCGGCGCTGCCGACTGCGACCATTCCGATCAGGAGGACAAGGCCCATCAAAGTTGATTGGGCTCTCCGTGATGGAATGGGTAACTGGTCCCGGCGTGGCGCGCTCATACTCCCTTAATTGAGTGTCACTGTATTAGTACGGTCATTCGATCAAATACTTCATAACCGTTTATGTCGGCCTATATGTGGAAATAATATCGTCTAGACGGGCATAGAATTGGCTCATTAGGGACCAATAAACCCTAAAACATCAATAAACAATTTATCACCGATCAACTCTATTGGACTTTATTAGTCCCTGTCATCAATCGTATGGGTGGAAACACCGGTGTACAGGCATCAACGATTTCGTTCGCGGTCTCGCACTCGGACACATCGAGAATAGAAACGTGATGTGCTACTTTTCTCGTGACGGGTTCGTCGGGCTACTGATCGGCTTAATCACCGGTCCAATCGGGGGAGTAGCGGCCTACATCTGATAGTTGGACGAGCCGTATGCGCTCGAGTTAGCACTCATTGTCATTTCGGTCACGTGTCAGTCTGTGTGGTCGCGTCCGTCGTCGGCTACGTCACCCGTGGGTCATGAATAAATACGGGTTCGACCCGGCAGCAGCCTCTGACCCGCTTATCACCACAGTCAAGGACGTGACTGCCCTGCTAATCTACTTCGGCTTAGCGGCTGTCCTACTGGCCGAACTGTTGTAGAGACGCTCTACAATCACTGTTCACGTTATCAGTTTGGTTTTTTCTTTTCGGCAGGGAAACGGACAGATATCAGAACGCGTTCTCGTCCTGTCTATCTGAACGGAGGGGAAAATACGACCCTAGCTGATCACGATGGAACCAGCACCAACGGAAATAGTACCGGCCTCATCACTATCGAGGGTTCCTCCTCCTTCGACACTCGTATCGCGCGATTCGCCGTCAACACGAACGTTACGGAACGGATTCTCCTCGAGATTGACGTAGGTCCCGCCACCGTCAACCTGAACGAATCCGATCACGTCGTTGTAGTTTGGATCATTTGTACCAGATACGTTGTCCCGGTAATTCTCTCCGATATCCCACGCCGCATGGAACAGTTCGGTCTGATTGTCGGTGTAGAGATCATAATCACCATCATAGACATGGTCGTATACTTGTTGTAGCCCATTTTGGTCCATCGTCACCTCCATCATGAACGCGAAGTCTCGTGGGCCGAGTGTGAGATTGCCGTTCTCGTCGAGTTCGATGTCGTCAGTGCCGTCTTCGAAGACTTCGGTGACGTTTCGCTGTCGCGGATATCCTTCCTCGATCTCTGGTAGATTGTTCCGATCGGAATCTCGAGTCATGACGAATCCGGTATCAGAATCGGCTTCGTTACCGCCGCCTTCTGCTGTCGTGATCTCGGACCCAAAGTCGGCACACTCAAGATGATAGTAGTTGCTATCATACCCACTTTCATTGGAACTATCAACGCCAGCATATTCCCATCGATTACAGTTCCAATACGTGGAACTTATCGAGACGGTTCCGGTCACGTTCTCTTCGTCGTAGTTCCAGACCTCTTTCTGCGTACCGAAGGTATTTAGATTATGCTCGGCTATTGAATCGTCGTCGATGCTGTCTGCGGGCAGTGTGTTATCTTCGCCTTGTGGCGTCAGTTGAGTTTCTGTTTCGTTGACTGTGACAGATGCAGTTACCGGTGCCCATCGCTTGTATCGATCGAATTCAACCACTTCAGCCGACCCGTCTCCCTGCCAGCTCCAGTCACCTCCCTCGTGCCAGTTAAGTTCGTATCCGCCGTCCTCACTCCACTCTAATTCGTCAACGTCCCACTCCCAATGACCTTCAAACTCGTCCCAACATGTGAAAATACCACATTCTCTGATCCATTCTCCTTCAGCTTCCGGAGTAGTTCCATCTGTTGCAACCCATCCACCACGAGATGTCATCTCTGGTTCGTCATCAGGCGCATCTGGTTCGGATGGCACAAGGCTGAAACCAAGATTACCCGACCCCTGTTGGACCATCGAGCCGTCTGTCTCGTCGGCACCATTAATTACAACTGTTGCATCCGCAGTTGGCTTCACACCAGATGTTCCCCCGCCTTCTGCGGAAATTTCGGTACCAATAACGCTTGTACTTACGTTTGCTGGCTCAGTAATAATCACTTCACCTGGATCACCGATTTCACCACCCTCGATCTCGAACTCAGTAGATGCATTACACGTCCGTTCGTTACCAGCGGCACTGCATGTCTCGGGATCGTTTTCGATACTGACTGTGAGGTTGTACTCTCCGTCTGGAAGCGCGCTCCGGTTTATTGTCGATGTGATCGTGCTGTCGTTCCACGGTTGTTGTTTAATCGGTGTGGTAGATTCCCAAGAGACATCGACGACCTCTCCATCATCTTCAACCTGTTGATCACTATCGACACCGATTGTGACATTTCGTTCCTCATCATTTTCTCCGATATTCAAAAACCCAACCTCGAGGGAAACCGTTCCGTTATTGGGATCCTCAGTGACGTTGAGGCTGTCGTCTCGGAGTTCATAGTATGATGTGTTAGGATAGCTCAGGAAGAACTCGCGTTCAACAGAATCATTGACTGTACTGACGTTGTAGGTGTAGGCACCATATTGATCGAGATCTGTTTTCTCTGTTGAAATACTATCGACGGGGACCGTGAACGGTTTCGTCACCGACTCACCGGGTTTCAGTTCGACTTCGGTTTTGTTTTCCGGGTTTAGTGATAGCGTTACATTTTCCGCTCCCTGTGCGTGACCAATATTCCGAACCGTTGCGTTGGCAGATAAATCGCCGTTGTGCGAGACTATTCGATCGCCTTCGAGATCACTTACTTTGAATAGTGCATCGGATCTCGCATCTTCGATATATACTCTGACCTGATTTTCACTCGGGTTATGATCAATATCAACATCTCCTTCCATTGCTGATTGGAAATGTTGCTTCCACCCCTCGTGATACTCGCTTTCAATTTGTAACGCAAGATTGGTTCCGTTAGATTCCGTCGACGCTTCTTCTATTTGTGCAGCCAAATTCTCTGCTTTTTCGTCATTGATTTCTGCAATCGCTTCACCTCCTCTGATGTCACTTGCTTCGATCTGGACCGGTTCGACCGTCAATGAATTGTTATCGTATCGAATGGTTGGTGGAGAATAAACGGTCGTTCCATCAGATGTCTGTTCCCATATACCCCCTCCCTGATACGCAATCGTTCGTCCCTCTAATTCTGATTCAATTGTTCCGAGGGGATTGATTGTTGCATTGGGCTTGTGGTCCCATTTACCTGAGCTGGCATTCACCCATGCAATATACACCGATCCGTCTTCTTTGTATTGAGCATCCTCAAATGGGACCTCTTGTTTTTCGCCGGTGCCAATAACAGTTGCAAGTCCGTGGTCCATGACATCCATGGAATTACGTGTGTTTTCTGCTCTACTTTCGGACTCGAGCGAATCGATCAAACCCATTCCGGCGACGAGAACCAGTATACCAACGATAGCCACCATCCCAAACAATAAAATGAGACCCACCTGCGGAGATAACCCGCGTTTTCCCCCGATCGTGGTCCGCAGCCAGTCACCACTTTCTTTCATTATTTCGTACTGGTTTACATTCGATCATAATAAATGTTGGCTCAGCGTTTCATCTCCCTATTTTGGCTCTTTACTCTCTGAATAGAGAGGAGAACGAGGTGGAGTCGCAGCTTATTTTGGAACCACGATTCAGATTTGACGTCCACCTGATCCACGACCGAAGATAAACACTTGTATACCGAACGCCTCCTAGCCCCAAGCAGATGACGCGTACAGCGGAGAAGATCGACGACCTCGTCCGCGAGGATTCCTCGATGGCAGACGCTCTCGAGACCATCCGCGAGGAAGCCGACAGGAACGGGGGCGAGGTCAACTGGGCCGACGTCAACGACGACCTGTCGAGTGGACAGTGGGGTCGGCTGATCGAAAAAGGCGTACTAGTTGACGGTGACGAGGGGTTCGAAATCGCTGACCGGGAGGCCTACGACGAGGCGCTCGACGGGGACGGCGACAGCAGCAGTTACGGCGCCGACGTCGATATCGATGCCGAAGAATCCCAGTGGTCACAGTGGGATAAGTTGGCTGGCGTCGGCTCGCTGCTGTTGATGTTCGGCTACTGGATCGAGTCCGTTCGAGACACCGTTGGCGAGACACTCAATCTTGCGCTGGGGCCGCTCGACACCGCAATGCCATTTTATGCCGTGATCCTGTCCGTTGCACTCCTGACCGGCCTCTACTCGACGCTGTTGCAGGCGAATCTGATGAATCCCGAGATCATGGGGAAGTATCAGGAGCGCATGAAGGCGATGCAGGAGAAACAGAAGGACGTCCGCGAGCGCAAGAAAGAGGCCGAAGAACGCGGCGCCAGTGAGGCCGAACTCGAGCGTATCGACAACGAACTCGAGGAAGCTCGCGAGGAGCAGATGGAGGCCATGGCGGAGAACCTCGGGATGTTCAAAGAGCAGCTCCGGCCGATGGTCTGGATCATGCTGTTTACCATTCCGCTGTTCCTCTGGATGTACTGGAAGATCCACGGTGTGGGAGTCGAGGGAACCGTGGTGATGCCGATCGCCGGCGAAACTAGCTGGAACTCCGGACTTTTGGGTCCGATGCCGGCCTGGATTGTCTGGTACTTCCTGTGCTCGATGGGCTTTACGCAGCTGTTGCGCAAGTCGCTAAACATCGATATGACGCCGTCGTAATCTCGGTTGACGGTTCAGTTCTCCATTTTTCAGCTTTGCCGTCCCTATAGTAGCCACTGGAACGGTTTACACACCGATCGTACTCGAGCCCCACGGCTCGCGCCCACATCGCACACGGGTCGCGTTCGACGAGTTCGTCCGTCAACCGATTCAAAACCCATTTTACCCGGCACCTCGCAAACCCAGTATGTTACTGACCGTCTCTGGCCCGCCAGGAAGCGGGAAGAGCACCACTGCGGAGTTGCTCGCGGATACCTTCGATCTCGATCACATCAGCGGGGGTGATATCTTCCGGGAGTTGGCCGACGAACGCGGCTACACCCCACTCGAGTTCAACAAACTCGCCGAGGAAAACGACGAGATCGATCGGGATCTCGACCGGCGGCTTCGGGAAATCGCCGTGGCGGAAGATAATTTGGTTCTCGAGTCGCGGTTGGCCGGTTGGCTGGCCGGCGACGAGGCCGATTTCCGATTCTGGCTGGATGCGCCGCCGGCGGTTCGT
This sequence comes from Natronorubrum halalkaliphilum, assembly GCF_009834785.1. GTDB lineage: Archaea > Halobacteriota > Halobacteria > Halobacteriales > Natrialbaceae > Natronorubrum > Natronorubrum halalkaliphilum. Next base: position 9,413 of record NZ_WUYX01000028.1, on the reverse strand, counting down.
GGCGAACGGATCGCGGAGCGCGAGGACAAGGATCCCGATCGGGCGACCGAGGAGACAAAAGCACGCGAAGCAAGCGAGGCCACGCGCTATCAGGAGTACTACGGGATCGATATCCAGGATCTGACGATCTACGATCTCTCGGTGAACACGGCCCGCTGGGAGCCCGATGCCGTGCTCGACATGCTCGTCACCGCCGTCGGAGAGTACGACGCCGCCGGCGACGAAGGACAGGCAACGGTTTCCATCGAGTACGAGTTGTAAGCGATGACGACGCGCCTTCGCGGTCCACCCGACGACCGAACGCCCGTCGAACTGCTCACCTTCGGTGTCGTCAATCTCGATAAGCCGCCCGGCCCGTCCTCACACCAGGTCAGCGGTTGGCTTCGGGATGCCGTCGCAGAGACCCTTTCCGAATACGGGGCGGACGCGACGATCGAGCAGGCGGCCCACGCGGGAACGCTCGATCCCAAAGTTACGGGCTGTCTCCCCGTCATGCTCGGCGAAGCGACCCGGCTCGCGCCGGTCTTTCTCGAGGGATCGAAGGAGTACGTCGCCGTCCTCGAGTGCCACGGGCCGGTGCCGACCGACGCCGAGTCGGTCATCGCCGAGTTCGAGGGGCCGATCTACCAGAAGCCCCCGCGGAAGAGTGCGGTGTCGCGGCGGCTTCGCGTGCGTGAGATTTACGATCTCGAGGTCCTCGAAACCGGCGAGCGGCAGGTTCTCTTGCGTATTCGGTGTGAGAGCGGGACCTACGTTCGGAAGCTGTGTCACGATCTGGGACTCGCCCTCGGGACCGGTGGGCACATGGGTCATCTGCGCCGATCGGCGACGACGCCGTTCAACGACAGCGATCTCTACAGTGCACACGACTTTCTCGACGCGCTCGCGTTCTGGCTCGAGGACGACGATCCCGCCTTCCTCTACGAAGTCGTGGATCCGGCCGAACGGATCCTCGAGGGGATTCCGTCGGTGACGATCGCCGAGAACGCGGCCCGCGAGGTGGCAAACGGCGCGCCGGTGTACGCGCCGGGCGTCCTCGAGGTCGAAGAGGGAATCGATCGGAACGCGCTGGTCGCCTGTTACACGCCGAACGGGGCTGCCGTGTGTCTCGGGAAGTTCGTCGGGGATCCAGATGCGGACAGTGGCGTCGTGGTCGATCTCGAGCGCGTGTTGGTCTGAGACGAACTGCTGTACCGAGTGACCGGTACATCACGGACGGCTGGTGGTCGATCCGGTGCGGAATTCAGTAGACCGAGAGGTTCGAGACGGTTGAGGCGGTTGGTCTGTTGTGAGGGCTGCTAAACTGTGATAGTTGTGACGTCACACGGTTATGAATGCTCGACCCTGCTGTTCCTCGCTGGTCCGGATTACTCGAGGTCGTTCGGAACCCTCGTTGACGAAGTCGGGCCAGCGGTCGACGAGGGCCGTAATCGATAGCGGTGAGCAGGGCAGTGTTGCGTGTTTACATGTCAACCCCTCCCACCATACTGCGACAGTGTGTTAGTACTCAGTATGGGGAACACGACCAGTCGGCGCGAGATACTGCGCCGAACGGGTGCGTTGACGACGGCCGGTGCAGTGGGTATCGCTGGTTGTCTGGACGAACAGGCTGACGGCAACGGCGACGACCAGTTGCGAATCGGCGCGATCCAACCCGTCTCGGGCGAACTCGAGTACTACGGACAGATTAGCCTGATGGGGTTTTACTCCGGACTGGCGTACAAGTACGATCTCGATCCGATCGAGGAGATGACGACGGGGACGTACGAACTCGAGCCGGACGACGGGCCGTCGATCGAAATCATCGTGCAGGATACGGCGTTCGATCCGTCGACGGCACAGCGCGTTGCGGAGGATCTGGTCGTCGACGAGGACGTCGACCTGCTGTTCGGCGGCTCCTCGTCGGACGGGGTTCGAAACATTATCCCGAACGTCGTCGACGAGGCGGACGTACCGTTTATCATCGGCCCGGCCGCGGACGGCGATATCACGGTCTCGGGCGACCACTGCCATGAACTGGCGTTCCGCGCGAGCGAACACACGGCGATGGACGCCCGCGCTGGCGGCCGATACGTCGCCGAACAGGGCGACGTCTCGACGGTTGCCATCTTCGCCGCGGAAGGGGCCTTCGGGCAGGGAGTGGCGAACAACTATCAGGAGGTGCTGGAAGCGGAAGGAATCGAGGTGCTCGAGCCCAGATTCGTCGAACAGGGGTACAGCGAGTTCGAGGGGATGTTTGAGGAGGCGATCGACCAAGGTGCCGACGGCGTCGTCGGCGGCTTTACCTTCATCACGTTGCCCGAGTTTCTGCCAGCGGCGATGGCCTACGACGAGGTCCAGGCGTTCGGAGGGTTCGCCGAACTCGTCACGACCCAAATTACGGGCCAGACGGTCGAGGCGACCCTCGGCGAGGACTTCACCGAAGAGGACATCCAGGAGGCGGGTCTCGGCCCGTTCACGACGCGCTATCACTGGAATCAGTACGACAACGAGATCAACGACGCGTTCATCGACATGCACACTGACGCCTACGGACAGGTTCCGGACCTCTTCAGTGCTGGGACCTTCGTCGGTGCCTCGGCGCTCGCTCAGGCGGTCGAGGAAGCCGATTCGACCGACGGCCAGGACATCGCCGAGGCGATGCGCGGGATGACCGTCGAGGCCACGCCGAAAGGTGAGAACGCCTACACCTTTCAGGAGCACAACAATCAGGCCGCCTCCGAAATGACGGTCGCCTGGCCGGTCCCGACGGAGTCGGAGTACGAAGACACCTGGGACGCGTCGGTAATGCCGGGTGAGCCGATCGAGACCTATTCGGCGGCGGACGTTATGGTACCGGCCGACGAGTCCACTTGTGATCTCAGCTGAGCTGATTCCATGTTACTGTCAACTCACGGACTCACCAAACGCTTCGGTGGCATCACTGCCGTCGACGCCGTCGATTTTACGCTCGAGGAAGGCGAACTCTGCTCGGTAATCGGACCGAACGGGGCCGGGAAGACGACGTTTTTCAACCTGCTTACAGGCGTTCTCGAGCCGACTGCGGGACGGATCGAGTTCAGTCCGACGGACCCGGCCGCCTACGGAAACGAGGCCGAAGACGGCGTCGTCGATATCACCGACGCTGCCCCCTACGAGACGGCGCTGCTCGGACTCCACCGATCGTACCAGATAACAAATATTTTCCCGACCGTTTCGGTGCTCGAGAACGTTCGGATCGCGGTTCAGGCCCATCGCGGCGGGGATTCCTGGCGATTCTGGCGGAACGTCAACGCGTTCGACGACCACGTTACGGAGGCCGAGTCGATCCTGCAACGGATCGGGCTAGCGGCCGAAGCCGACCGAACCGCCGAGAATCTCAGTCACGGCGAGAAGCGCAACCTCGAAATCGGGATCGCGCTCGCCGGCGATCCGGATCTGCTGTTGCTCGACGAACCCACGGCGGGCGTCTCGAGCGAGGATGTCGGTCAGGTGACCGAAATCATCGAGGACGTCTCCGAGGACCACGCGGTGCTGTTGATCGAGCACAACATGGACGTCGTGATGGGGATCAGTGACCGCGTCGCCGTGTTGAATCAGGGTGAACTAATTGCCCAGGACGAACCGGAAACGATCCGCGAGAGCGAGGCGGTCCAGCGGGCCTATCTCGGCGGGTACGACCCCGACGGGGCGGCCACCGGGACCGACGCGGACGACGGCGGCGAATCGGGGGTGTCCGCCGGATGAGCGCCGGCCGGCGGCGGATCATCGAACTGACAGCGTCGTCTCCCGCGGAGGTGGTGGCGTGAGCCTGCTCGAACTCACGGACGTCCACACCTACTACGGTGAGAGTCATATCCTGCAGGGGGTCGATCTCGCCGTCGAAGAGAGCGAGATCGTCGCCCTCATCGGTCGCAACGGTGTCGGAAAGACGACCACGCTCCGATCGATCCTACAGCTCACGCCGCCCCGGGAAGGAACTGTCCGGTTCAAAGGCGAGGACGTTACCGGCGATTCCACCCACGACGTGGCCGGACGAGGGATCGGCTGGGTACCGGAAGAGCGGCGGATGTTCGGCTACCTCACCGTCGAGGAGAACGTTCGGGTCGCCGTTCCGCCCGAGGCCGATTTCGAGGCCGAACGCGAGTACGTCTTCGATCTGTTCCCCGACCTCGAGCGATTTCGCGAGAAGGAAGCCAGAAACCTGAGCGGTGGCCAACAGCAGATGCTCGCAATCGCACGCGGGATGGTCGGGAACAACGACCTGTTACTGGTCGACGAGCCGAGTGAGGGGTTGGCTCCGCTGATCGTCGAACAGGTCGTCGACGCGCTGCGGGAGGCCTCCGCCGAGACCACGCTGGTCCTGGTCGAACAGAACTTCCCGCTGGCGATGGATCTCGCGGATCGGTTTTACCTGCTCGATCACGGGACTGTCGTCGAATCGGGCGCGACGGACGGCGTCACCGCTGACGACGATCGGATTCGGAGGTATCTCTCAGCATGATCGGCTTCGGTTCGTCGCTGGCGGTGTTCGTCGACGCTCCGCTGCTCGTCGACGCGTTCGGACGGTTTTTCCAACCCGACACCCTCGCACGGCTTCTCGTCGAGGGGCTCGGAAAAGCGGCGATCTACTTCATCATCGCCGTCGGACTGACGCTCGTCTTCGGTCTCATGGGCGTGCTCAACTTCGCCCACGGGGCGTTCGCCATGCTCGGTGCGTACATCGGTGGCGTCCTGCTCGTCGTCGGCATCTCGAGCACCACGGGATCCGGCGTCAGAATCCTCCTGTTCATCGCCGTCGCAGCGGTGATTTTCGCGTTACTGACGGCCTTCGGCTCCGCGCTCGAGGTCGGGCTCGTGCGGCCGATCTACGACCGAACGCCGATGTACCAGATCCTGCTGACGTTCGGCGTCGGACTGATTCTCGAAGAGACGGCGCGGATCCTCACGTCGGCTCGCGGCATCCAACCCGAACCGACGTGGACGGCCGCGGCGTCGACGATTCCGGCCGTTTTAGACGCGCGGTACTCGATCCTCGGTGCGAACATCCGCGGGTTCTACCTGTTCGCGATCGCCGCCGGCGCGCTGGTTGCGGTCGCCGTCTGGGCGTTCCTGACCCGAACGCTGTACGGCCTCTACATTCGCGCCGGCAGCGAGGACGCCGAAATGGTCGAAGCGCTCGGGATCGACGTCCGCAAGGCGTTCACGATCGTCTTCGGACTGGGAACCGGGCTCGCCGCCGTCGGCGGAGTCTTTCTCATCTGGGATCCGACCTACGGGCCGAGCGTCCTGCTCAACATCGACGTGCTGCTGTACGCCTTCGTCGTCGTCGTCATCGGCGGGCTCGGCTCGTTCAAGGGGACGCTCGCGGCGGCGGTGATCGTCGGCGTCACGGACTCGCTGACCACCTGGCTGTTCAACACGGGCATCGTCCCGTTCCCGGGACTGTCCGAGGTGACCATTTTCCTGTTGCTGGTGATCACGCTGGTCATCCGTCCACAGGGACTGTACGGCATCGAGGAGGTGGGCGGCCATTAGCCCCGCTCGTGACGACCGGGCCCGCGAAGACGGCGGGACGAGTTCCGACGTCGACGGGCCCGACGCCGGCCTCGCGGAATCGACCGATTCCGTGGACACCGTGACCGACACGACGGCCGCTCACGCTCGAGACGACGAGCACTGGCTCCGCGAGTACGCTCGGGAACACGTTCCACACCTGCTCGTTATCGCGCTCTTCGCGGTTTATCCACCGATATACGGGCTCTTGCTACGGACGCCGCTCAGCGCGGAGGCGAACGCGTTCTTGCCGGGAACGACGTTTCTGATCGCGATGCTCTTCCTGGGACTGTTCGCGATGAGCTTCGACTTCATCAGCGGCTACACCGGCTACCTCTCCTTTGGTCACGCCGCGTTCTACGGCGTCGGGGCGTACTTCATCGTGCTCGTAGCCAACGGAGACGTCCCCGGCATTCCCGCGGGGACGCCGTTCGTGATCACGATGATCGTCGGTGGACTCCTCGCCTTCGGACTCGCGCTCGCGATCGGAGCCGTCTCCTTCCGGCTGTCTGGGGTCTACTTCGCGATGATCACGCTCGGGTTCGCGCAAGTCGCCTACGAACTCGTCCGCAACTGGAACTACGTCGCCGTGAATCCCCAGGACGGCCCGACGCTTAGCGGTCCGACACCGGAGATCGGAATTCCGTACGTCGACTCGGTTTCGATCGCCCTCGGACGGCTCGCCGGCGACAGCTTCGAGAACGTCCTCGGGCTCGGGATCGATATTTCGGCGACGCTAACGTCGTACTACGCGATCGGCGCTGTCGTCCTCCTCAGTTACTTCGCGATGCAGCGGCTCATCCACTCGCCGTTCGGCCGCGTGATGATCGCTATCCGCGAAAACGAGGAGCGAGCGGCGGCAATCGGCTACAACGTCTTCTGGTATAAGATGGTCGCGTTCGGCTTCAGCGCCTTCTTCGCTGCGATCGCCGGCGCGCTGTTTGCCGCGTTCTCGAGGGGCGCCTCGCCGGACGAAACGTTCTACTTCCTCGTAACGGCCGACGCGTTGATCGTCACGATCGTCGGCGGGATCGGAACGCTCGCCGGCCCGTTCTTCGGAACGGCGTTCTACGAGTGGCTCGAGGACATCCTTTCCTCCGAACAGGGCGGTCTCGCGCCCTACCTTCGCGGGATCCTGCCCGACGGCGTGTTGACGGCCGACATCGCCGGGATTACGATCGCCGATCTGATCAACACGGTTGTCGACGGCCGCGCGCCGCTGTTCCTCGGCATCGTCTTCGTGCTGTTCGTGCTGTTCGTCCCCAACGGACTGCTCGGATCCGTCCGCGACCGACTGGGGAACACCGTCGGCAAGTACGTCGGCGGTCGTCTCGAGCGCTATCGGCGCTAAATTCCATCCTTATTTTTGTTGAGATGGGGGCTCGAAAGGGCGACGATCGGCTGTTGCTGAGAGCTCTGGTAGCGGGGCAATCGTTACACTGCCACCCAAAAACGACACGCTTAAACAGCAGACGACCATCGATTCACGTGCGGGACCGTGGGGTAGTGGTATCCTCTGCGGATGGGGTCCGTAGGACCCGAGTTCAATTCTCGGCGGTCCCACTCGAAATTATCTAAGTGTTCATTGTCGGGCACCTCAACCCCTTGAGCCTGCCGAAAATCCAATTCTCGGTTTCGGTATATTGCCACGTAGCCGACAGACCGGCCGGAGGTGGTCGGCGTGACGATCGCGCCGTGGCCGTCGGTCGACAACTCGACGTGCAAACACTGCGGGTCGTACGTTTCGGACCGCTTCTGCCGCGTTTACGGCGACAACAGTGACCGCGCCCACCGCTGCGGAGACTGTGACTCGTATCGCCGACTGACTCGCGGGTCTGCAGCTGGTGTCAACGTTGGCATTCCTATTCCGGAGAGGGCCGCCGGTCACCACGGAGGTGAGGCCGATGTCTGAGTTCGTCCCGGCGAGCCGACTGTACGATGTCGAGGGTCGGACACCCATAGTCCATCGGCTCATCACGCGACTGACGGTGACGTTTGTCGTGTCTTTAACGAAAGCTGGGACGTTCGTGCTGACGACGGTAACGCCGGCAGCGGGACTGAACGCTCCGGAAAGAGGCGACTCGAAAAGTGGATGCAGCCAGGTTACAGTGGAATCGACCACTCGTGACCGCATTCCGTACACTCGAAGTCAGCTATCGCCCCGTCGTCGGAAACGTATTTAGCAACCTGTTCGCCCAGTCCGTCGCACTCAGAACAAAGAGAAGTTATCAATATGTCTGAGATAAACAACCGACCATTCTTTAGCTCTGGCCCCAACTATGTGTGTAGTTCATCTCTCGAAAGCATCCTGAAACTCCACGGTCCTCGCACGTTTCTGTCGGTTATCGAGTATTAGTAGGGCAACCGATGAGCGCCTCGTCAAATCCATTGCGTACACGATCGAAAGCGGTGGCGAGCGATGATTCGACTCAAGGAGTGGTGACGGCGTCGTTTTGGCGTGTTCTGCTGATTCAAGAAATCAACCACGGGAGAGGTAGCGACGAGTCGCAAGTGCTGACAGAAATTTATCGTTAGAAATAGTTAATGTGGTGGGGTGATGATACCGATAGTAATAGGGATTGGTGCATGGAAGAGGCAACTCAGGAAGAGGTCGAAGAAGCGATTCTGGCGGCTGAAAAGGAAGACGCCGACAGGATCATCATTGCAGACGAGTAGGCAGACTCGCAAGCGCCGAAATTACCGGCCAGACCGGTAGCGTCTCGAACGAATCCAAATCGCGACCGGCGGATATCGGCCACGAGTTGACCGCCGGAGGCAAGGTGATTTATGCTGCTACGCTATCTATGGGAGAGTAAGTAATACATGCCGTATGATACGCCATATCGTCTTGTTCTGGATGACAACGATCGGCCCAGCGTGAGAATCATCGAATCGGTCCGCGCTATCACCGGCTCGGCGAGAGACGAGTTGCGCCCGCTCCATTCTGCGATCGATGCAGAATCGCTGGATACCTTACACCGGACGAACGTCGAGACAACCGTGTCCTTCGAGTACGAAGGCTTCCACATCACGGTCCACCCGGACGGCGAGCTACTGTTTCGAGATCCGGAGTCGATTCACACGAAACTCGAGACGGCGTCGAACGTGTTGCTGTTGGCACCGAGCAAGGACGACAAATCTCTCTGTACCGATCTACTCCATCCACACCCACCTGAAAACGAGAACATCCTCAGCGTCGTCACCGATCGAACGGTCGAGGAAGAAGCGAACTCGTGGGCGGGGACGAATCAGCCCCAACCCGCCGAGCGAAAGGTGATCAGCCTCGGCGAGTTCGCACGCTCGGCGGGGACGCGGACAGTGACGCTTCCCGACTCGACCGAGGCAGATCTGATCGGTGACGAGGCGGATCTCTCGACGCTCGGCGATCGGATCCATCGGTCGCTGACGGCGTGGGAATCGAATAGCAACGTCTCGACGATCTGTTTCCAGTCCGTCGATTCGCTGATCGATCACACGGATCTCGAGCAAACGATCTCGTTTTTCCACGCGCTCTTGCCGCGCCTCGAGGAACTGGACAGCATCGCCCACTATCATCTCGATCCGCTCGAGTGTGAGCAGTCGGAGGTAAACGTGTTGTTGCCGCTGTTCGATGCGGTTATCTACGAAGATGGCGAGCACACCGCCCGATTGTAGCCGACTCGTTCGAGCTTTCGGTGCCGGCATCCGCTCGCTGCTAATCGACTCCAGCACGGATCACTCTTCTACCGCCAATCACCCTCGGTAACATAGAAACCAACGGTAGGGGCGCTGAACGCATCCAGAACCACTCTGTACTGCTTTGTTGAATAGCTGCTGAATGGTAGTTAGAGTGGTTCACAGAGCTTTTCTATGTTGATGATGGCGAACATGAGGACAAT
>NZ_WUYX01000071.1 GCF_009834785.1 Natronorubrum halalkaliphilum | reverse complement strand
GATCGTGCTGATGTGTCTCGTTTACAATATCAAGCGTGCCGTTCAACAGTGAAATCCGACGCCGTATGGCGATTCAATGGAGCCATCTAGTGGCCACTGGAAGTCAGTGCACACCCGATCGCACAGCTGTCGTTCGATGGGGCCGCGGGCGCGGTTCGACGGCCAGTCTACCCCACTCACGTCTGCCTTCGCCGGTGGAACATCCTTATACGCGTCCGTCGTCCAGTTAGCGTATGAACGTCGTGCCGGATACGAGCGTGGTCATCGACGGCCGCGTTTCGGCGACGATTGACGATGGGCAGTTCGAGGGAGCGACGATTTCGGTGCCGGAAGCCGTCGTCGCAGAGCTCGAAGCGCAGGCAAACGACGGGATCGACAGCGGCTGGGACGGCTTAGAAGAGCTCCAGCGACTCGCCGATCTCGCCGACGAGGGTGCGATCGACCTCGAGTACATCGGCGAGCGGCCGAACGCCATCGAGCGGGGCCACGCTTCCGAGGGCGAGATCGACGCGCTGATCCGCGATCTCGCGGAGGATCTCGAGGCGACCTTCCTCACGAGCGATATCGTCCAGGCCGAAGTCGCCGAGGCGAAGGGGCTCACGGTCGAGCACGTCTCACCCGAGGTTCGAGAGATCGGCACCCTCGCCGTCGAGAACTACTTCGACGACCAGACGATGAGCGTCCACCTGAAGACCGACGCCGTGCCGATGGCCAAGCGGGGCGAACTCGGCGAGATGCGCTACGAGCAGATCGCCGACGAGCCGTTGGACGAGGCGACGATGGACGAGTACGCCCGCGAGGTCGTCGACGGTGCCAAGGAGGCCTCCGGCGGCTTCATCGAACTCTCCGAACCGGGCATGCAGATCGTCCAGTTCCGGGACTACCGGATCGCCATCGGTCGGCCGCCGTTTGCCGACGGCATCGAGATCACCGCCGTCCGACCGATCGCCCAGACCGACATGGAAGACTACGAGCACGCCGACGAACTGAAAGAGCGGCTGCTCGAGCGCCAGCGCGGCGTCCTGATCTCTGGCGCGCCGGGTGCCGGGAAGTCGACGTTCGCGCAGGCGGTCGCCCGCTTCATCTCGGACCACGACTACTCGGTGAAGACGATGGAGAAGCCACGGGACCTGCAGGTCGGTCCCGACATCACCCAGTACACGGAACTGGGCGGCGAGATGGCCAAGACCGCGGACGCACTGCTGATGGTTCGACCGGACTACACCATCTACGACGAAGTCCGCAAGACCGACGACTTCGAGGTCTTTGCGGACATGCGGCTGGCGGGCGTCGGCATGATCGGCGTCGTCCACGCGACGCGGCCGATCGACGCGCTCCAGCGACTCGTCGGTCGGGTCGAACTCGGGATGATCCCGCAGGTCGTCGACACCGTCGTCTACATCGAGGCCGGTGAGGTCAACACCGTCTACGACGTCCGGACGGAGGTCAAGGTTCCCGCCGGACTCACCGAGGAGGATCTGGCTCGGCCGGTCATTCAGGTGACGAACTTCCAGACCAACGAACCCGAATACGAGATCTACACCTTCAACCGCCAGGTCGTCACCGTCCCGCTCAAAGACGAGGACGGCGGCCCGGCAAACGAGTCCGGCGTCGACCGCATCGCCAAACAGGAGATCGAACGGGAGATCAAATCGATCGCCCACGGCCACGTCGACGTCCAGCTCAAGAGCCAGGACAGAGCCGTCGTCTACGTCGGCGAAGACGACATCTCGAGCGTCATCGGCAAGGGCGGCGGACGGATCACCGACGTCGAGAACCGCCTCGGAATCGACATCGACGTCCGAACCCACGACGAGAACCCCAACTACGGTGCGGGCGGCGGTGGCGGCGTCGGTGCCGGTGCTGGTACAAGTGCGGACGGCGGCAGCGGCGGCCAGCAGGCGGCCGGCCAGCGAGTCACCCCCGAGATCACCTCTCGACACATCGTCATCCCCGTCGACGGCAACCACGGCGAGACCGTCGAGGTCCAGGCCGCCGGCGACTACCTCTTCACCGCGACGGTCAGTCGCGGAGGCGAGATTCAGGTGTCTCGAGGGAGCGCGATCGCGGACGAGCTAGAGCAAGCGATCGACCGGAAGGATCCGGTTACGGTCGTCCCCTCCTAGAGCAGCTTTTTGGTGTCTTCCCGAATGAAATGAGGGAAGGGCCAGCGAGAGCACGTTCTCGCAGGGGAGATTTTTCGAGGAGTGGTGAACGGACGGCTTTTTCGGATTGCTCGAGCGGCAGACGCTTCACCCATCGGATCAGGGAGAGGTTTCATCGTGGCTCGATCATCTCCCACTGGTCAACCGGTGACGGGATGGCCGGCTTCGGCGTTCTGGCGGTCGGTATACCACAGTAACACGGTACAGAGCGCGCCCGCGATCAGGAGCGCGACGAGGAGACCGAACCCCATCACGAACCCAAACCGGCCGAAGACGACACCGACCACCGAGGCGCCGATTCCGCCGCCGAGATAGCACAGCGATCGCATTCCGCCGATCATCCCGCCGACGTATGCCGGCGAGCAGTGTTTCGCGTGCGTGTTGATGACGAAATCGCGGACCGGGAGGATGGCGTTGAGGCCAAGACTAAACAGACAGAGCAAAACCAGTACGTAACGCACGGACGAGACGAACACGAGAAGCGAAAGCGAGACCGCAGCGGTCGTGAATCCGGCGAGCAGTACCGGAATCGCTCCGATTCGGTCCCTGTATATTCCCCCGAGTAGTGCGGCGACCGTACCGATTCCGAAGATTCCGCCCGCATAGAGACCGCCAGTCGTTAGCGTGAGCGACGTCGTTTCGAGGAGGTACAGCGGAAGGATAGCGATCAGTGAGTTCGATGTCGTCGTGAAGGCCACTCCGAACGCGACGACGAGAAGCGTCCGTTTTTGCAACGAGTTTCGCTTGAACGCGACCAACCCCCGCCGAAGGGACGGCGTCTCGTGATCTCGTTCGTCCGTTCGAGACGAACGTTCACTCGAGTACCAGAGCAGTACTGCGAGGGGGAGCGGAACGAACGCGAGCATCAGTGGTGTCGTGTACAGCCCGTACGTTTCGATCAGTGCCCCGATTACGACGGGGCCGACGACGTAGCCGAACGGATTTGCGGCTGTGAGTATTCCGAGCACCGTTCCCTCGGTCCGTTCCGATGCGATAGCCGATGCGGCGATCTGACTCGCCGACCGGTAACTGCCGATACCGACGCCGACGAGAAAGACGGCTCCAAAGACGTGGCCATAGTAACTCGCCACGTAAAGAGAGACAAGCGACAGGGTCGCCGTCAGAATGCCCCCGACGAGAACGATCCGTGTCCCGAGTACGTCAGCGAGGCTTCCGGCCGGGTACTGACTGACTCCGTATCCGACGAACAACGCGCCGAAGAGGAAACTGATACCGGTGTACGATACCGTCGTCTCCTCGATGAACCCCGGTAGTGCCATCGAGAACAGGAGTCGATACGCACTGAGTACGAGCCACGTCGCTGCTAACAGACTGATAATCGGGTAGATCGAGTTCCGCAACGATCGAATGCCGCTGCCAGCATCGGCGAAGATATTATCTTCTGGCACTATCGGTCATTTAAACAACAATTGGTTAAATATTTCTATATATTCGAAAATACAGGCGCTCTGGAAACTATCCATTACTTCGAGGTGAGGGTCGCTATCGTACTTGTTTCACTGGGGCCGCTACCGGGCGATGTAGTACCAACTGAAACTGTTCACACACCGAACGCACAGCCGTCGTGCGATCAGGTGTACACTGACGTTCAGTGACTACTATCGCCACAACGGATCCCGTCGGGCAACTGATACGGATTGCTGTACCGATTTACCGGCGCGACCGCCCCCCCGGGTCGCGGTTGCGCCGGAAATGACTTACAGTAAACCGTCTGAAGCGTTGGAGCCGAGCGAATCTCGATCACGCGGCCCGTCGGTCAGGGCTCCGGCCCGTGTCTGGTCCCGGAGTCGGCACTCAGTTGACGCAACTGTTCGATTCGCTCGTCGGTCGACGGATGCGTGTCCGGGAAGATCTCCGTGCTGACGAGTTCCTTCGATCCGAACGCCCGGGACTCGAGCGGTGCGAGATACAGTGCCTCAGCACCGCCGTCGAGTTTCCGGAGATCCCGGTCCGGCAGGTCGGGCATCGCGCCGTCGATGGTCTCGAGCGCGTTGGCCAGTGCGGCTGGCGACCCCGTGATCGTCGCCGCCGCTCGATCGGCGGCGTACTCCCGCTGTCGCGAGAGGATCCGGTAGAAGAGGACACTCGCGGCCCAGAACATCGCCGAGACCGTCAGGGTGACGACGGCACAGACGACGATGACGACGATCGCGACAGCGAGGCCGCGACCGTCGCCGTTGCCACTTCTCGAGCGGCTACCGAACCCGTGTCCGAACAGTCGAAAGAGCCCGTAGAGGACGTAGAACGCGACGACTGCGAGGTAGTAGGGTATCGTCGGTAACAGCCAGGCGACGGTCATCAGGTTCGCGTCTCGGTTTTTCAGGTGGGCGAGTTCGTGTGCGACGACGGCCTCGAGTTCGTCGGCTTCGAGCGCCTCGAGGAGCCCCTCGGTGACGACGATGCTCTCCTGACCGCCGCCGGCGACGGCGAAGGCGTTGGGAACGTCGCTCGAGATCACCGCGACTTCGGCTTCGCGATGTCGATCTGGGACGACAGTCGCGTCACGGTGGCGTGCAGGTCGGGGTGCTCGGTCGCATCGACCCGTCGAGTCCCCACCGACCCGAGGACGGTCCGCGGGCCGAGCCAGTACTGCACGACGAGACCGCCGAGGATGACGACCGTCAGGAGGATCGGTCGATGGAGAATTCGACGCTGGAGGGCCGTTCGGTAGCCCACTCGAGCAACGCGATTCCTACGGTGTTAGCGAGAAAGAGACCGGTGTAAGCGAACGCGAACGGCAGACAAACGAGCAGGCCGAGCGCGACGAGCATTCGGAGACGGAGGTCGCGGGCTGGAGTAGTGGGCGACATGGAGCGATTCGACGTCGTGAGTTGGCATCGAAACTGTCCAATATAATTGTATCTCTCGGAGAACGTCGGGCGTGCAGTGCGTTTCAGCGGCCCCGATAGCCGACGACGGGCCACCCGCTTCGGACCGACCGTGTGACGGATACGCACAGAGAAACTACTAGCTGTTTAAGGAGTAGGCATTTATACGAGACGAATGATCGATTGTCGTATGGATCAAAAGGTGTTTGGACAGCATGGGCGCAGATAGGAAGACGATCGTCTACTATGAGGGATCCGCGAACGGCTCGTTCATCACGGATCGGCCGGGCCTCGAGGCGGTCCGGTCGCAGATCGTCGCCGACGTTCGAACGACTGTCGCGGATGCGGGTGCAGACGGCGTCGTCGTGGCGATGAGCGGCGGCATCGATTCAACGGTAACGGCGGCGCTCGCGGCCGAAGCGCTGGGAAGCGATCAGGTACTCGGACTCGGCCTTCCCTGCCACAAGACCGAACACGCCGGTGTCAGCGAGGCCCAAACTATCGCGGAGGGGCTCGGAATCGAGTTCGAAGCGATCCAGTTGCGACCGGTTCTCGAGGCGTTCGAGCAAACGGTCGCGAGTCCGCTCGAGTCTCGTTCCGACCGGGACGAATCCGATCGGCCGAACGAGCGAAACCACGCGATCGGGAACGTGACCGCGCGGTTGCGGATGACCTGTACGTACTACGCGGCCAACCGGCAACAACGGCTCGTCCTCGGGACGTCGAACCGCTCGGAGTTCCTGTTGGGCTACTTCACGAAATACGGTGACGGTGCGGCCGACGCGTATCCGATCGGCGACCTCTACAAAACCGAGGTTCGAGCGCTCGCAAAACGGATCGGGATCCCCCGGCGAATCGTTAGCAAGGAGCCGACGGCGGGGTTCTGGGCGGACCAGACCGACGCCGACGAACTCGGGGCCTCCTACGACGTCATCGATCCTCTGCTACAGCGACTCGTCGACGAGGAGCAACCGGTCAGCGAGGCCGCTGAGGCGCTCGACATGGATCCCGAAACGGCCCGGTCGCTCGCGTGGCTCTGTGCCGAAACCCGGCACAAACGAGCCATGCCACCGACACCGGGGATTGCCGACCGCGGTGAGTAGTGCAGACGACACAGCCACGTGCTGTGCTCATACTGTCGGACAGCAGTCAATACGAAGTCGACCGTGAATTCGGGGTCGTCGCCGACGGTGACGGCTCCAGCAGACCGATCGGCTTCACGTCGTTCTGTCCAACAGTATCAGCCGTCGGTCAGCGTCCGGATTCGCCGCGGTACAGGTCCGGGTTCCGCCACCAGAACAGCCCCCACGACAGCATGAAGCCGGCGGCCATTCCGACAACATCCTGTAGAATCTGCGGGAAGTCGAAGTCGACGATGGCGACGAGCGCGATCGCCGAACCGATCGCGGCACCGACGACGACGAACAGCACGTCACCGACGATATGTTCCCGAGAGTGGTCCCAGTACTGCTGTCGATCCTCGTCGTACCAGACGCCGATGTAGATCAACACCGGCGCCATCGAGGTGATTACGGTAATTACCTGGTAGTCACTGGGGAGTCCCGCAGGTTCGAACACGAAAAAGTTGAGTAAATTTGCGGTGATCGCCATCGCGAACAGCCCGATCAACAGCCATCCCCACCGGGGGAGACGCTCCTTGTCCATGCAAGGGATCGGTTACTGCGACAAAATAATGCTGCCGTTTGTTATCGGTTATTCAGCGCAGCAGGCGTCCTTTTTCGGGGCCTCTTCGACGCCGTTTCCGTCCGCTGCCACCGGTTCCTCGAGTCGGTAGAGGCTCTGTCGAGCGTCTGCAAAGTAGATATCCTCGTTGACGATCCCGATTTCCTCCAACCGCTCGAGTGCATACCGGACGGTCCGGGCCGATAGCATCGATTCCTCGACGATCTGCTTTTGGGTCAGTGGCCCATCATACTCGAGAACCTTGAAGACGAGTTTGGCGCTCGGTGGCAAATCTTCGATGTCCTCCCCGTCAGTCTCTGCCATATTACGAATCGAAAGCCCCCAGCAGTATAAAAGTTGAGCCTTACGCCCGACACTGTCATGAAAGATTGCAAGAGATATGTCTCAGTAAAGTACGTCCAGACAGCGTCTGCGTCGATATATCGAGAATTGACTCGGTAGTCAGGTTTTGGTGAAAGACGCAGCAACCGAGACGGATGTGGTAGCTACTGGTGGCTACTGGACGTCAGTACACGCGCACAGATTGCCTCGGTCGCTGCTTCGTGACTGGGATGCAGTAACGTCGACTGCTACAGTTGCCGCCAGACGTCTTCGTCGTTATCGAATCCCTCATCGGGAGCCTCGAATTCGTCGCTTCCCTCGAGTTCCATGTCATCCGGCGAAAGCATGGGCTGGGCATCCACGATCTCCGACTGCTCCGCCTGCTCCGGCTGGTCGCCGAGGTTCATCTCCGGCCAGGCGGTCTCCTCCCAGAGGCCGCGTTCACTGTAGTAGTAGACGACACCGTCGTTAACGACGGCGAACAGGCCGCGTTGTTTGTCGTTGACGACGCGCTCGTTCGTATCGATTGCGACGTCGACGACGTCCTCTAAGGTGTCGAGCGAGACGTGATAGTCGCCGATCCACATCGGAATCGAACCGCGCGAGATCCACTCGGCGTACCGCTGCTCGTGAACCGCACGCCGGGCGGCCTCTTCGTCGACCGGCGCGCGACGGGAAACGAACGCAGCACCGGCAAGCGAGAGCGTTCCCAGCAGCGAGAGTCCGGCGATGGTCGCCGGATTTCGCGACTCGGTCGTCTCTACCGTTCCCGTCCGATAGCTGTTCGGATCCGATGCGGACAGCGATTCTTCCAGCCAGTACGCGTCGTTGGTCACCTGAAACGTCGTCGACTCCCGCTGTGTTCCCGTACTCCGTTCGGTTTCGTACTCGACGCGAAGCGCCAACTCGAGGTCGATCGAACCGACGCCCGACAGTTCGCGCTCGAGATGACGCTGCCGCTCGCGATAGGATTCGACGTCGATCGTCCCCGCCGACGTCGCGACGCCGTCGTCGACGGACGGCGAGTCAGCTATTATGGTGTGCGTTTCGTTCCAGAACGACTGTCCGTCTCGGGTCGCATCGAACCGAAGCAGTAGTTCGTGGCTCACCTCGCCGTCGACCGGCGTCCCGTCCGTTTCGTCTACCAGTCTCGTCTCCGGTTCCACCGTCAACTCCGGCGAGGCGTTCAACATGTAGACCTGACTGTTCTCGAGTCGATCTCCCTCGTTCCAGAGACTTCCGTTCTGAACGACGACGGCGCTCGTCTGAACCTCGGTCGAGACCCGCTCCTCGCCGTACTGGGGTGTCGTCGACGTCGACGGGCTCGCGACGGCCCACCCCGTTGCGAGGAGTGCGAGTGCCCCGATTACGACCAGTGCGATCGTTATCGGACGGCCGTATTCGGCGAGCAACAGATCGAGACGGGGATTATCAATCACAGTTCAAACTCCCTCGACCGGGGCAGTCGAATCGAGTTTCGTCCCCCATTTTGCCCGGACCGGTCCGGTCGGTGGACCGGTCGCAGGGCGTACGTGCGTACATTCTGTTAATGCAATCACTATAACGATACCGGCCGAGCGCTGTCGTCGCAATTAGCATTCTTATTTCCGGAACTTTCGCTCGAGACGGGTCGATAACGAAACGTGACTGCCACCGGAACGCATGCGCAGATCGTTGTGACCGAAGAGCACGAGCACGACCGCGACGGCGACACCGACGATAACGCCGTTTACTGCGGCGATCGCGGCGAGCGGGTGCAATCCGTGGAGCCAGACCAGTACTGACGGCGGAAGCACCGTGAGATACCGATACTCGCCGACGTGGCGGGTGTACTCGCCCGTCGTTTCCGGAGCCGTAAGCTGGACCGTCGTCTCCCCGCTCGAGCGGATCCCGATCGTCTGGGTACTCGGATCGGTGGCGACGTTTCTGCTCTCGGCTTCGTGGACGACCACGATGGGGAGATACCCCGCGTTTTCGATCGTCCTGGTGAGTTCGCCCGTCTCGCCCGGCGCGAGTATCTGCGGATCGTCCTCCGGCGTCTCCGTACTCACGAGGCCGTACTCGGTGGTCCCCGACGGAACGACCATCGCCGCAGTCGCGAACGTCACGAACATGAGCAAGACGAGTCCCAGCGCCGTCCAGAACGCAATCACATTCTGACGAGAGCGCGTCCGCGTCGTCTCGCGTCGTCCCGGACCGAGCCGATCCAGCAGCGTTCCGAAGCCGAGCAACGCGACTCCGGCGGCGACCAGCAACGCACCCAGCCCCTCCGAGTCGGCCGATGTCGTCAGCCCGAGGACAGGGGCGATCGTTCCGGAAGCGGACTCCGCAGTGCTCTGGACGCCCATGATTGCAGATCCGAGATGGGGAATCGTCACCACCTCGCCGTTTACCTGCCAGGCCTCGGCGACGATCTGTCCGTCCGTGACGTGCGGTTCGGCGCCGTCCTGATCCGTGAACGGGTTTGCATCCCCCTTCGTGACGTATCCCTCGTCGGTCTCGCCGACCACGCGGTGGGTCGTTAGTCCCCCGCCGTGGAGCTCTCGAGCCTGGAAAACGACGACATCGCCCTCATCGACGGAGCCGGTGAGAACGCTCGGAATCGCAACGAAGCCGTCGCCGGCGTTCATCGTCGGCTCCATGCTCCCGGTCGCGACGTAGCCCAACAGGATCGGCTGCCCGAGGAGTTGCCCGACCAGCAAGAGGATAAGGGCGAGTGCAATGACTGCTCCGAGCGTTTGCTTGAGGAGCGAGTTTCCCGTCATCGTCCCGCAACGAAGCGTGTCATTGGTAGCAAACTATTCGATCGTCGGAACGTTTCGAACGCGGCCATCTTAAAGATCCCGAGAGGTATGACAGCGGTCGTCGGAGCTCGAGTAGCGCTTCGTTCGCTACCGCGTCGAGACGAGCGCCCAGCGACGGTTCGCGGCAATGGCTAAGAACAGGAATCCCATCGTCATCGGCGGTGCGAGCGCCGCCGTCGTCGCCGCTGAGAGTTCTCGATCTCGGATCAGGTACGGCTCGCGTTCCGAAACCGTGACCGAGCCCGCTTCGACGCCACTGACCGCGATATCGTACGTTTTCGCCTCGCCGAACTGCCGTTCGAACGTGACCGTTCGTTCCGAATTCGGCTCGAGCGTGACCGATCTAGTGTCGACGACGATCCCGTCGACCGCGAACTCGAGCGTGCGGTCGACCCGCGTGTCCGTCGGGTTCGATACGACCGCTTCGACTGTCCCCGTCTCACCCGCGGTGAGTTCGGCGGTGGTGACCGAGGCGTTGAGCACATCGATCGGCGGCCCCTCGACGGTTACCCGTTCGCTCGCTGTGCCGTCAACCCCGACGGCGTAGCGTCCCGGCCACTGCATCTGTCTCTCGAAGGTGACCGACTTCGTTTCACCGGGGTCGATTTCGACCGTCTTCCTATCGACGACGGTGCCGTCGACGGTCAGTTCGGACGTGACGTCTTTCGTCGCGGTTCCGTCGTTCCGGTATGTGGCGTTGACCGCTACCGAGCCGCCCGTCTCGAGTGTCTTCGGGGTCACGTTGAGCGACTCGAGCGTAACTGCTTTGGGACGGTCGTCTGACTCGGCTTCGGCTGTCTCGTCCTCGTACTCGACGTGCACCGTGAACGTCTCCGTGCCACTCTGGGCGAGATGGGTATCGACGGCGACGCCGATGGCTGTCGTCTGACCTGCAGACGGCTCGAGCGGGTTGGATTCGTCGAGTTCGCTCGCTTGGTCCGTGCCTTCGTAGAACGTGAGCCCGTCGACATCGTTACTGATCCAGATCCGTTCGACGGCGTCGTCGTTGACGGTGATCGAGAAGACGTCGTGGAAGGTGGTGGCCGCTCGATTGTTGAGTTTCTCGAGATCGAGTCGGAGCTCGTCGTCGGTGATCGTCGCGTATTGGGACGTTGGCTCGAGGCTGACATCCTCCGTTGGCTCGTCCTCACCCATCGGAAATGCGACTGTTGGGACTGCAAGCGCGAAGAGAAAGCAGGCTGCTGCAGCGGTGAGGAGGATTTTGGTGGATGGCATTAGTATAACTCTTGAAAAGCCCCGAGTAAGCGATAATGTTACACTGGCATAGGTGGATATAACTCTCCTTCGCTAGTGTGGGACTTAGAAAATAGTACTATGTTGACTCATCTTCCTCAGCGGTAATTTCGATTGTATCCACAGCTTCGAGGTCGGCGGCGCCAATATTAGTCGTGTCAAATCGAAATCCGACAGCAATTTCGTCATCAGGGTCATCAGATCCGGATTCACCAAGTTTCGTGTCATCGATCTCAGTGTCTGGCGTATCTCCCTCATATGCCACGAACCCATCAGTAACGTCATTACCACTATCGTTTTTTGCAGTTATATTCAAAGTAACCTGGTTTGATCCATTGTTAGTTATCGTAATTAGGTTATGGAAGTCGGTTCGTGCCTCATCATTGAGGCCATCATCATCATTATCCCCAGAAAAATCAAATGAGACTATTTCGCGGTCGCCAGTCTCTTTTTCGACAAAGTCACTATCTGATGAATCAGAGTGGATATCAATTGAGAGGAACGCATCTGCATCATCAGCAACCTCGATATCAACATCGCGATCAGCCGCCACACTACTAAACGCGCCCGTCCCAAGCGCAGCGCCGCCGCCAGCAACAATCGTACCCAGTCCAACTAACACATTGCGTCGATTCATTCTCATGGTTATGGTCTCCGTACAACCGCGCCGGAATCGCAACGACAGCGAACGATTCCGGAACGCGGTTCTTACTCACCCCAACGAAAGCTACCCACTTTGTATTGAGTATCGAGAAGGTGTTCAGGATCGGTAATACTCGCTGAACGATCATCGATACCAGCTTCAAGCCCGGCCTGAAACGCCGAAATCGACAGCCTCACTGCTTTGGGCGATAGCAACCCTCATGGCTTTGAGTACCATGATGGGGACTCGCAGTCGCTTATCGAAGAAGCGTCGTCAGGACGGGCAACCGCGAGAGTGTTACTCACAACTCAATCGGTCACTCCAAATCAGATGGCCCTGTGACCACACAGCTGACTGTCGGCAAGAAGTTGACCAACGACCAACGCAACTGAGGTTTCTAATACTGAATCGGCGCTGTCGACTGTCTCAGGGACAGTATGGCTCGATACTCGTCACAATCGCTCGAGCGACCCCCATCTCGAACGAGGCCACTGATTGACACCGAACAAGACTATCGTTGAATTATATGCCTCTTTCCCGTAGTGCCCAGAATACTTATTTATATTGAAGCCGTCATTTCCATTCGGGGGAGCAAACGGTGCCACAAGCCAGTAGCGAGTTGTTTTGTGAACACTCATAACTCAGGTTGAATTATACCGCTACCGGCATTCACTCCCCGACGCCAGCCGATGACTGGCTTCCGAACGACGAACCACGCCATAACTCATGACCCGAACACTCACGGTCGCCGCGCTCGGGCTAATCCTCCTCGGAGCGACCGTCATGGCCGGACCGACGTTCGGTTTCGCGACGATCGGTGCCGACCGCGGCGTGAGCGTCGGGACGGCCCCGGACTCGAGCGCCTATCTCGGCCTCGAGGATCGGTCGTCTTCGGCGTCGATCGGCACTCCGGACGACACCACGGTCGCCTACACGGTAACCGATAACCTCGGCGGCGTAGACCGGTCCGACATCGACGTCTCGGTCGTCCAGATCACCGACGACAGTAACCAGGCAGTCGCGACGTCGTCGCTCGCAGCGACTGTCGAGTCCGGAAGTGAACCCGGAACGTTCGATGTTCGCCTCGCGTGTGGCGCCGGCGAGACGCTCGATGGCACCTACAGCGTGCAACTGCACATCGTCGCGTCGAGCGCCTCCTCGAGCGTCGACGTGACACGAGAGACGTCCACCCAGATTTCCATCGATTGCACCGAAGTCTCCGACGAGCCTCGAGATATTACAGAAGACGAAGACGGCGATGTTACCACCGGCGGAAGTGTCTCGGTGGATAACAACGTCAATGTCGGAGGCAACATCACCAGCGGCGGGTCCGTGAGCGTTGCAAACAACGCGAACGTCGAAGGAACCATCATCGCACAGGGTGATGTTACGATCTCGAACAACGCTATCGGCGGCGATATTATCGCCGGCGGTAACGTCGAGATCCGAAACAATGCCGAAATCAACGGCAATATCACGGCCTGCGGATCGGTTACCGTCCGTAACAACGCGGACGTCACCGGTACCATTTCGGAGTATCAGACCGATATCCCGGAAGTGCAGTGTTGAAGACGATACCGACGGCGGGATGACGGAACACGGAATTCGGTGGCGGGCGAAGATTGTAATCCTCTTCGAGTTCTAACAGTACAGAATACTTATTGATAGCGAGTATAGTAAGGATAGATAAGAGCGCCAATGGCGACACAGGCTGATACTCGGTCGGGTTCCGGCCGCGGGGAAATTTTCGACCTGCTGAGTAATCACCGTCGTCGTTACGCGATCCACTACTGCAAAGGTGAGGGAGAACCCGTCGAACTCGGCGATCTGGCCGAACACGTCGCCGCCTGGGAGCTCGAGAAGGAGGTCGACGAACTGACTTCGGCTGAGCGAAAGCGCGTCTACACGTCGCTTCAACAGACCCACTTGCCGACGCTCGAGCGCGCGGAGATGATCGAGTTCGACGACAGAACGATCGAACTCACCGACGAAGCATCGGAGTTAGACGTCTATCTGGACGTCGTGCCCGCCGATTCGATCCCGTGGGGGATCTACTATCTGGGACTGACAGTAGTCGGCTCGATCGTAATGGCCGGGTTGTGGCTCGAGGTCGTACCGACCGAGACCATTCCTGAACTCGGGTGGGCGACGTTCGTATTCGCGCTATTTGCGGTTTCTGCAGTCGTTCACGTGGTACAGAACCGACGGATGCGACTCGGCGAGATGGAGCGACCACCGTAACGATGAAACCGGTTACGGCGATCGGGATGCTTCTCCTTTTACTCGGAACCCTCTTTGTTATCGGTCCTGCGTTCGGATTTAGCACCATTTCAGCCGACCGGATAGCGAACGTTCAGACTGCAGAGGACCCACACGGCGTACTCGGAGTTACAAACAACTCAGACAGTCGTGAAGCGGATATCGTCCCGCGGAACGATTACGTCGGGACGCTGTTCTACCTGGACGATAACGCTAACGCGTTCGGTATGGACGATATCGACGCGGAAGTCGTCGAATTCGAGGGCGGTGACCCAGACGACGTCGAAGCGACCGTGCGCGAATACGACGGCGAACACGAGTATCGAGTCGAGGTTCGGTGTGATTCGACCGTACGTCAAGACGATGCTACGGTGACCCTCGGTATCGAGGCCAGCGGTATCCCCACTGTGGCTCTCGAGCGCAAGTCAGGACCGATCGACGTCCGTTGCTCGCCACAGCAAAGCGGCGGATTCAGATCCGTCAATGCAGACGATATCGTGGGGCCGAACCCGACTACGCAGGACCTCTCGTTTACGATGGACGGGCGACTCAGCAAGGGCGAAACGGTGACGATCGATCTCTCGGGAATTATTGTGAGTTACGACGATGCCGAAATAACGGACATCGATGGATCCCATCAGCACGACAGTGCTAGATTCACCGAACGTGACGGAACGAGTGCTACGATCGAGTTTGAGCCACACAATCAGCTCAAGGCGGGCGACGACGTACAGATCACTATCGATGGCGTCGAAATCGGGTGGGACGGGTTCGGATTCGCGGTGTTTACCGAATCGGAAACCGGCCAGCAGGAACTTTCCTGGTTCGATATCGACCGGGGCGGATCAGCCGGGACATTCGAGACCCAAACGAGCGACGATGACGGCCCGACGACGGTGACGGATTCGGAACTCGAGCGAGCAGTTGACGAATCCGACGAGTTCGACACTCGTCAGGAATTGCTCGATCGGTTTGCGGAGACCGATGACATCCGGTACGTCGGAGCGGACTAATCGGCCCCACCGGTTCACCCGTTCGAACGCGGCTGACACGAACTGGCCGTACCGTCGGTGATCGCTCGTTCCCGAGAGCAGGATGGTCTCTCCAAACCCGAACACCTTTTCACGACCGAAAACAGAGTTCGTCCTATGTCGACTGAATCGATTAGCGACCGACGCGAGCACATCCGCTCGATCAGCGTGACGGCGCTGTCCGCACTGCTGGGCGTCGCTGCAGCGCTGGCATCCGTGGCGATCACGGGCGACGTCGCGTCAGCCGATGCCGCGGCCTCAGATACGCGGACGCTCATGCTCGTCGTAGGTGCGATTCTCGTCCAGTTCGTCCTCTATGACTTTACGGGCATCTACGGGGAGGACGAGTTCGGAATGAAACATTACCTGTTCATCACGTTCATGACGTTCTCGCTGTGGTTCGTGACGTGGGGAATCCTGCTGACCGCGGGGTACACACTGTAACCATGGCGGACGACAGCATTGCCGTCGTAGACTTAGATCGGTGCCAACCCGACCGGTGTAGCTACGAGTGTAAGAACTACTGCCCGCCGAACCGGACCGGCAAGGAGTGCATCACGCTCCGTGGCGAGGAAGCCGACGAAGGCCAACCCGAACAGATCCACATCTCCGAAGAGATCTGTCTGGGCGAAACCTGCGGGATCTGCGTCGAGAAGTGTCCGTTCGACGCGATCGAGATCATCAACCTCCCGAAGGAACTCCAGGACGACCCCGTCCACCGCTACGGCGAGAACGCCTTCTCACTGTACGGCCTTCCCGCACCGCAGGAAGGTCAGGTCACCGGTATTCTCGGGCCGAACGGCATCGGGAAAACGACCGCCGTTCGCATTCTCGCGGGCGAACTCGAGCCGAATCTCGGCCGACACGACGAGTCACCCGGCTGGGACGAGGTGCTCGAGGCCTACCGCGGCACGGAACTGCAAGACTACATCGCGGACGTCCAGGGCGGGGAGGTCACCATCTCCCGGAAACCACAGTACGTCGATCAGATTCCGAACAGTTTCGACGGGAACACCCGCGAACTGTTGGCACAGACGGACGAACGCGGCGCCCTCGACTATCTGATCGAACGGCTCTCGATCGGCCCCGTCATGGAGCAGTCGATCGACGACCTCTCGGGCGGCGAACTCCAGCGGGTCGCCATCGCGGCGACGCTGGCTCGGGATACGGACTTCTACTTCCTCGACGAGATCACGCCGTATCTCGACATGAGCCAGCGCGTCACCGCGGCACGGCTGATCCGCGAACTCGCCGAAGACGAGGACAAGTCGGTGCTCGTCGTCGAGCACGACCTGGCGATCCTCGATCTGCTGGCGGATACGCTCCACGTCGCGTACGGTGAGCCCGGTGCCTACGGTGTCATCACCTCGCCCAAATCGGTCCGGAACGGGATCAACGAGTACCTCTCGGGGTATCTCGACAACGAGAACATGCGGATCCGCCCGAATCCGATCGAGTTCGAGGAACACGCGCCACGGACCGGAAGCCACGGCGACACGCTCGTCGAGTACCCCGACCTCACCAAGAGCTACGGCGAGGGCGAGTTCACGCTCGAGGTCGAAGGCGGCGAGATTCGCGAGAACGAAGTGCTCGGAATCGTCGGACCGAACGGGATCGGGAAGTCGACGTTTGCGAAGTTGCTCACGGGGAACCTCCAGTCCGACGAGGGAGACACCGATCTGAATCTGGATATTTCGTACAAACCGCAGTACGTAACGATTGACCAGCACATGCGGGTCGACGCGTTCCTCTCGTCGATTACGGATCAGTTCGGCTCCTCGTACTGGAACACCGAAATCGCCCAGCCACTCCAGTTAGAGCGGATCATGGAGCAGAACCTCTCGGATCTCTCGGGCGGTGAGCGCCAGCGGGTCGCCATCGCGGCTTGTCTCTCCGATTCGGCGGATCTCTACCTGCTCGACGAACCCTCGGCCCACCTCGACGTCGAACAGCGAGTTCAGGCCACGAGCGCCATCCGACGCTACGCCGAGCAGCAGGATGCGACCGTGATGGTCATCGACCACGACATCTACTCGATCGACCTGTTGGCCGACCGCCTGATGGTCTTCGACGGCGAACCCGCCGCCCACGGCCGCGCCGGTCGGCCGCAGTCGATGCGCGACGGGATGAACGAGTTCCTCGCGAACCTCGAGGTCACGTTCCGCCGGGACGAGCGCACCTCGCGTCCGCGGATCAACAAGCCCGATTCACAACTCGACCGCGAGCAAAAGCGCGAGGGCGAGTACTACTACGCGCCCTGAGCAGGCAGTTGTCACAGCCCTCCCTTTGGGAACTTCTATAGGGATCGGTCTGGAATTTTATCCCGAATGGATCGGGGGACGACGAGCGGCGTCCGTTTGGCGGTGCCGGACGGTCGAGACGGAACTGGGAATCGACAGAGACAGAGAGATAGACACCGAAATAGCGTCAGGTATCGACACGGACAACACGGAGACGAGCGGACAGCCGATTTATCGACGACGCGTCGAACGGGGACGGGGACGGGAACGGAAACAGGAACGGGTGCCGAAATCGATATCAGTGATCCCTCGCTCGAGTTGGGTTCGATCAACGGGAGAGCACCGACCGTGTGCCCGGACAGCAGTCGCTCATGACGTCGAACGACGAACTGCCGGAGACGGAAACCGGCAACGCGAGGTCCGATTCGGCTCCCGGAGCGGAAATCTCAGACCGCGACCAGTCGAGCGATAGCTCGCCCAGCGAGGACGCGACCGCCGTCCAGCACGTGCTCCTCCTGGAAGACGACGACTCACTTCGCCGACTGCTCACGCACAAACTCGAGTCCAGCGGGTACGAAACGACGGCGTTGGCCGACGGCCGGAAGTGTTGGACGTTCCTGACGAACGAGGCGCCACCGGATCTGGTGCTGTTAGACGTTATGGTACCGGGACTGGACGGGTTCCGACTTCTCGGGAGAATGCGCAACGACGAGCGTCTGGCGGACGTCCCCGTCATCGTTCTGACCTCCCGTAGTCGGGAAGAGGACGTCGCGAAAGGATTCGACCTCGGTGCCGATGACTACGTGACGAAGCCGTTCAGTCCGACGTCGCTCGTCGCTCGAGTCCGGAGGATGCTCTCGTGACTGACACTGTCGGACAGCAGTCAATACGACGTCGGTCGCGAACTCGCGGGCGTCGACGTCGGGGACGGCCGCAGTAGCGCGACCGATCGTCACGTCGTTCTATTCGACAGTATGGACTGGCGGGTCTCCTGCCCGGGCCCGTCCCGTTCCGTTGTTGGGAGTCGGATACCCGTGTGGATGCGAGGCTGGGCGATGGCTCGAGTCGCGTTCCGAGATCGAGCACGAACGCAGGAGATGGGGTGGCTGTCCGTGAGCGAGGGCCGTCTATCTGTTTCCGGGGAACGACCGTACGGCCGTCGCCGGTCGCCGGGCGCCGAGCGCCGATCGGCCATCGGCGCTCGATGATCGACAC
The DNA here is from genome assembly GCF_009834785.1 of Natronorubrum halalkaliphilum. Classification (GTDB taxonomy): domain Archaea; phylum Halobacteriota; class Halobacteria; order Halobacteriales; family Natrialbaceae; genus Natronorubrum; species Natronorubrum halalkaliphilum. Next base: position 197,494 of record NZ_WUYX01000071.1, on the reverse strand, counting down.
TGTCACCTGTTCGTGTCCGACGGTGTGGCACGGATCACGGCGAACAGTCCGTCGCCGTGGCCCTCTCGAACGTCCGGTCCCGCGTCGTTCGAAGCCGAATTCGAGTCGGCAACTGAAATTTCGGCCGGATCGTCGAACACCGTCTGGAGTCGTTGTTCCACGGCGAAGCCGGCAGCCTCGAGTTCGGCACACGCTTCGTCGCCGGTCAGAAACGTGGCGTCGGCGTAGAAGGGACTCTCGTCTTTGTGTTCCTGATAGAGCTGCCCCACCGGACTCGAACGATCGAGGACCGCGACGACGAGCGTCCCGTCGTCGGTAAGCACTCGCCCCGCTTCGGCGAGCGTCGCCGCCAGATCGTCGACGAACGAGAACACGGTGACGAACGCGGCGAGATCGATCGTTTCGTCGCCGACGGGAAGCGATTCGGCGATACCACGGATGGATTCGATGCCCCTGTTCCGGGCTCGTTCGAGGGGATTCTCGGCGGGATCGATGCCGACAGAAATCCCGAGCGGGGCGGCGAACCGCCCGGTTCCGACGCCGATCTCGAGGGCGCGGTCGAAACGATCCGGAACGGCTCGCTCGAGGGCGGCCCGCTCGGCGCGGTAGGCGCCCTCGTGGGTCTCGAACCAATCGTCGTACTCGGCGGCTGATTCAAACGGACTGACAACGGTCACAGATTACGATCGTCGCGCCAGGAATAAAAAGTGCGGTGTGGGACGGGAGACCGTCGGTTAACTAATCAATCGTTGACAGCTTCCACAGAGGTTTTCTTCTTTGATGTCGACCTCGCGAACGGTCGGCGAGAAGTTCATCACACAGCGGTTGTTGTCGCAGTGTTCTAGCCCGTAGGTGTGGCCGATTTCGTGGACGATTTCCTTGCGGACGCGGTCCTCGAAGATGTCCGCCGCGCTCTGATTCGAGAAGCCGCCGTCGCTCGAGGTCTGGAGCCGGTAGGTCGAGACGACGCTGCCGCTACCGTCGAGGTAGGCCAGTCCGAAGACGTAGTTGCGACGCCGGTAGAAGAGGTCGTGTGGTGTAATTGCAATGTTTTTTTCTCCGCGGCCGATCCGCTCGGCGAGCTGAATGAACGTTTCGGCGGAGTACTGGTTCCGATCGGAGTCGTACGCGCCGTTTGGGATCGACTGGGCGTCATTGATCGTGACGTCGCAGTCGTAAACCGATCGCAACGCGGAAGAAGCCGCCCGCTTGACTTCTGCGGGGACGTTGCCGACCGGCACGATATCGACGAGCATGGCAAGGGCTATGGCCGCGGATGGCATAAACGTCCCGCCGTGGCCGACTCTCCCGGAACCGCGAAGACCCTACTCGATCACCTCGAGCGCTACGACCGCGTCGTGGAGGTCGGCATCGGTCGTCGAACTGATATCGCAGCGGCGCTCGCTGAACGGGGCGTCTCCGTGACTGCGACCGACGTTCACGACCGCGAGGTCCCCGCCAACGTGGACTTCGTCCGCGACGATATCGTCGCTCCCGATCCGTCGGTCTACGCGGACGCGGACGCGTTGTACGCGCTGAACCTGCCGCCCGAACTCCACCGACCGGCCCTCGAGGTCGCCCGCGAGGTCGACGCGACCTTCCTGTTTACGACGCTGGGCGGCGACCAGCCCGCGGTGCCGGTCGAACGGAAGACCCTCGAGGCGGAGACGTTGTACGTGGCTCGCGCGATGGGGCGTTGATACGGTCTGCTGTACGTCATTTCCGGCGCAACCGCAGGACGACTTGCGGTTGCACCGGTACATCGGTACAGCAAACCGTATGAGTCACCCGGTCGCCCGGTCGGAACTCCCGGGCCCCGCCACGTTCGAAGGAGTTACCAGTGATTACGAGAGTGCAGTGAGCAATGCCCGTCGACACCGTCCTCCTCGTCGCTGCGGTCGTCCTCGTCATCGCGGTTCTCGCGACGGCGCTCGTCGGCGTCGGAACGCTGCTCTGGATGGGGGTGCAGCTCCTGGCGCTCCCGGGCGTCGCTGTCCACGAGTACGCCCACAAACGGGCCTGCGACCTCGTCGGCGTCCCCGTCCTCGAGGTGGTCTACTTCCGTTTTGGAACCCCCGCCGGCTACGTCCGTCACGCCCAGCCCGACCGGTACCGCGAGTCGTTCGTCATCAGCGTCGCGCCGTTTCTCGTCAACACCGTCGTCTCGCTGGCCGCGTTTCTCGGCCTCGCTGCGCTCGCGGCGACCGGCGGCGCTGACGTCCTCTCGGTGAGCGAACTGCCGGGAGCGATGGAAGCCCCCTCGAGGGAAGAGATTGCGCTCGCGCTCGGCCTCGGCTGGCTGGGGCTGTCGGTGGGGATGCAGGCGTTTCCGAGCACCGGCGATGCGAACACGCTGTGGCGCCGTTCGCGGGCGGAGTGGCGACGGTCGCCGGTGGTCCTGCTCGGGATTCCCGTCGTCTTCGTGATCTACGTCGCGAACCTGCTCTCGTGGCTGTGGGCCGACGTGCTCTACGCGCTTGCGCTGGGAGTTGCCGCGTTCTACGCAGTCGGCGCGCTCGGGCTGTAGGGAGACCGACGTTCGCGCGCACTGTTCCGAATCGCTCCGTTCGAACGCTTTTGCACAGGCAGGGACCATCTTTAGTTGAATCTTGCGTGTGCCTTGCTACGAGGCGTACACTATGGGTCGACGTAGCACGGGCGAAGTGACCGAACCGGAGCGAATCGAGCGGGAGACCAACCAATGAAGGCACTCACCTGGCACGGCGAGAAAGACGTTCGCGTCAACGAGGTTCCCAGGCCCGAGATCGTCAATCCGACGGACGCGATAATCGAGATCACGGCCACTGCGATCTGTGGCTCCGATCTCCACCTCTACAACGACTACATGCCCGGAATGCGGGAGGGCGACGTGTTAGGCCACGAGCCCATGGGCGAGGTGGTCGAGGTCGGAAGCGAGGTCGAGCGACTGCAGGTGGGCGACCGCGTCGTCGTGCCGTTTACCATTAGCTGCGGTTCGTGCTGGTTCTGTGGGAACGAGATGTTCTCACTCTGTGATAACTCGAATCCGAACGCCGAACTGGCCCGCAAGGCGATGGGGCACTCGCCGGCGGGCCTGTTCGGCTTTTCTCACATGCTGGGCGGATACGCCGGCGGACAGGCGGAGTACCTTCGGGTGCCCTACGCCGACGTCGGCCCGGTCAAAGTCGACTCTGATATCCCGGACGAGCAGGTGCTCTTCCTCTCGGATATCTTCCCCACGGGATACATGGCCGTCGAGAACGCCGACATCGAAGCCGAGGATACGGTCGCGGTCTGGGGCTGTGGCCCCGTCGGCCAGTTCGCCATCCAGAGCGCCTGGATGTTCGGAGCGAATCAGGTGGTCGCGATCGACCGCGTTCCCGAACGGCTCGAGATGGCGAGCCACCACGGCGACGCCGAGACCATCAATTTCGAACATGAAGACGTCTACGACCGGCTGATGGAGATGACCGGCGGACGCGGACCCGACCGGTGTATCGATGCGGTCGGGACGGAAGCCCACGGGACGGGGCTCAAGGGCGTCACCGATCAGCTGAAACAGGAAGCCATGTTGGAGGACGACCGGCCCCACGTCCTGCGCGAGGCGATCAAGTGCTGCCGGAAAGGCGGCACGCTCTCGGTCCCCGGCGTCTACATCAGACAGTCGGACAACGTTCCGTTCGGTCCGCTGATGAACAAAGCGCTGACGGTGAAGACCGGACAGACCCACGTCCAGCGCTATCTCAACCCGCTGCTGGAGAAGATCGAAGACGGGGAAATCGACCCGTCGTTCGTCATCTCCCATCAGGTGGGTCTCGAGGACGGCCCGGAGATGTACGAGACGTTCAACAACAAAGAAGACGACTGTATCAAGGTCGTGATGACGCCCTGAGAGCGGGTCCCGACGGCGGATCGGAGGGAAGGGCGAGGACGAGTGCGGGAGCGGGGAAGGCAAACGGACGCCGCCACCGCCGACGAACCCGACCGCCTTTATTCTCGGCACCCCGTCTGAACGGGTATGAACGCAGATGCCGCTTCTGATGCCGATGCTGTCGTACTCGATATCGACGGCGTGCTCGTCGACGTCGCCGACTCCTATCGGCGCGCGATCCTCGAGTCCGTCGAGACCGTCTACGATCGGACGATCCACAAGGCCGACATTCAGCAGTTCAAGGACGCCGGCGGGTTCAACAACGACTGGGAACTGACCTACGCCGCCGCGTTGTACGTGTTGGCGACGAGCGAAGGGTACGGTGACTCGATCGAGGAGTTCACCGACGAAATCGCCGCGAACGGTGGCGGTCTCGACGCCGCCGAAGCCGCGATCCGCGACGAGTGCGGCGCTCGAGCGACCCAGCGTATCACCGACCGATGGGACCGCGAGCGACTCCGCGACGTCTTCCAGCAGCTGTATCTCGGTACCGACCTCTACCGCGGCCTCGAGGGCGGCGAACCAGACATCGAGAGCCCCGGGTTCATCCACGACGAACCGGTGATACTCGAGGAGTCGACCCGCGACGCCCTCGTCGAGAACTACGACGTCGGCGTCCTGACCGGTCGTCCGGAAGCCGAGGCCGAGATCGCCCTAAATCGGGTTGGACTCGAGGAGACGATTCCGACAGCCCACCGGTTTACGATGGACGACTGGGAAGCGGGCAAGCCCCACCCGCGAGCGTTGACGACGCTCGCCGAGCGGTTCGACGCCGATCGCGTTGTCTTCGTCGGCGACACGCTGGACGATGTCCGAACGGCGGTCAACGCCAGCGACGCGGATCCCGAGCGCGACTATCACGGCGTCGGCGTGCTGACCGGCGGGCTCACCGGCGAGGAGGGTCGACGGAAATACGACGACGAAGGTGCCGCAGCCGTTCTCGAGTCGATCAACGACCTTCCCGAGTTGCTCGAGGGCCGGTAGTGGTCTCCCCTGACGAGTTGCTTGCGGATCGATAGCGGTCTCCCCCGACGAGCCTGCATGTCCGCCCGGCCGTTTTTTGCCGCCCCTCGGTGTAGACCGCTGCAGTTCCAATGGCGGAGTTTACCCGCAGTGACGATCTTCCCGGCGAACCGACCTCGTTCTGGCTCGCGGACACCCTCGCAGGAGCGGCCGATAGCGGCGAGGGTGCCACCGACACGACCGACGATGTGACCGACGCGACGGCGGCGAACGGGCTCACCGAGAACCGCTCCGTCGACGTCGCCGTCATCGGGGCCGGTATCGCCGGGCTCTCGACGGCGATCAACCTTCGCGAGCGGGGGAAAACGGTCGCCGTCCTCGAGCGCGACCGCGTCGCGACGGGCGTCACGGGTAAGTCGACGGCGAAACTGACCAGCCAGCACGGAAAAATCTACGACCACCTGCGTCGGGAGTTCGGCCGCCGACAGGCGAGCCAGTACGCGCGAGTACAGGAGGACGCGATCGACGAGGTCGAAGATCGAATCGCCGAACTGGACCTCGACTGCGGGTTCGAACGCCAGCCGTCCTACCTCTACAGCAACGAGCCGGACGAGATTCAGCGCGAAACCGAGGCCGCACGGGCCGCGGGCCTCGACGCGACCTACGTGACCTCTGTCCCGCCGTTCGAGCGAGCCCAGGCAGCCGTCAAGTTCAACGAGCAGGCGTGGTTTCACCCGCGAAAGTACCTCCTCGGGATTACGAACGCGCTCCGGGACGACGACGGGGCCACAGTCTACGAACACACCCGCGTAACGGACGTCGACCCCGGGACGCCGTGTCGCGTTCGGACCCCGGAGGCGACCGTGACGGCACGCCGCGTCGTCCTCGCGACCGGGTTTCCGATCCTCGACCGAACGGGGTACTTCGCGCGGATGCACCCGAAACGCTCCTACGTGCTCGGAATCCGTCTCGACGGGAACGCGCCCGAAGGCATGTACTACCGGTCGGGCGACAACTACCGCTCGGTGCGTTCACACCGCGATTCCGACGGCGAACTCCTGCTGGTCGGCGGGGAGAACCACAAGACCGGTCAGGGCGGCTCGACCGCGGATCGGTACCGGCGACTCGAGCGCTGGGCGCGCGAGCGGTTCCCCGTCGACGAGGTCGCCTACCGGTGGTCGACTCAGGATTACAAGCCGGTCGACAAGGTGCCCTTCGTCGGTCGCGTCGGGGCCGCCGAGAACGTCCTCGTCGCGACCGGCTTTCGCGGCTGGGGAATGACCAACGGCGTCGCGTCGGGACGCCTGCTCGCCGAGATCGTCGCGGGCGAGGAGCCGCCGGAACGCGACCTCTTCTCTCCCCTGCGGTTTACGCCGAAGACGTCGGCGAGCAAGACGCTCACCGAAAACGCCGACGCGATGAGTCAGTTCGCGACCGACTGGGCGCAAGCGCTCCTGACGCCCGACCGCGACCCGCTCGAGCCCGGCGAGGGACGGATCGTCCGCCGCGGCGGGAAACCACTCGCCTGTTCGCGCGACGAGGACGGACAGCTGCACACCGCCTCGGCGGTCTGTACCCACATGTACTGTCTCGTCGAGTGGAACGACGCCGAACGGAGCTGGGACTGTCCCTGCCACGGTTCGCGGTTTGCACCCGACGGCGAGGTGCTCGAGGGGCCGGCGACGGAGGGGTTACCGACTCGAGGATCGCCGGCGGACGTGCGGTCGAATCGGGACTCGGACTGACGACGCTGGCGGTGGCGGTGTCGGATACCGGAGTAACGTAATTGTCGGAGGTTCAGCGGTGTCTGTGATGTCGGAGTCACCGACGACTCGAGACGCCTTCCAACCCCGGATACTCCGCAATGATCCCGTCGACGCCAGCCTCGGCTACGTCCGCGAACTGGTGCCAGTTCGTCACCGTCCAGACGTTGACCGTCCGCCCGTCGGCGTGGGCTTCCGCGACGATATCGATCGCCGGCTCGTCGTCCGGGAGGTCGTCGTACGACGTCGTCGCCAGCCCCGTCCCGCGGATCGCGTTTCTGGGCGGATGGATCGCCTCGCAGTCGTACCGACGAGCGATTTCAAGGCCCGCCTCGAGGTCGTCCCAGACGAGCGTCGCGGCGGCGTACTCGGGCGCACGCTGCCGCACGGCTGCGAGCGCCCCCTCACAAAACGACGAGAAGAGAATCTCGCCGTCGAAAGCGTCGCAGACCTCGACGACGCGGTCGACGAACGGGGTCCAGACGCCGCGACGCTCGTCGCGGTCGGCGGACGGTAGGGACTCGGCGAACCGCAATTCGGTCGTCCCCGGATTTTTCAGTTCAACATTCACCCCGATCGTTTCGGGAACTGCGTCGAGCAGTTCGGCGAGCGTCGGCACTGTCTCGTCGGTGCCGAGAACGCGGGCTGACTGGAGCACCTCGAGGTCGGTCTCCCAGACGAGCCCCGACGCGTCGGTGAGCGGGCGGCCGTCCCGGGACCCGTCCAACCGTTCGTCGTGGATCACGACGGGTGTTCCACAGGCCGCCGGCTGGACGTCGATCTCGAGCATCGCCGTTTCGTCGCGGTTCGCTGCGGCGACCGCGGCACCGACGGTGTTTTCGGGAGCGATGCCCGCGTAGCCGCGGTGGGCGATGACGGACGGACTGGCCATAGTCGGGCAACGTCGCCGGGGCTAATGGGCGCTGTGGGTGCGCGTGGCGCGTTCGCTCACTACGCTCGAGCGACTCGACCGTTCTCGTCGGCCGATCAGGGCTCGTACGTCTCGCGGTGGACGACCATCTCCTCGCCGTCGACGACCACCGTTACGACGATCTCGTCGCCGTCGGGATCGAACGGCGAATTGATCCAGGTGGCCGGAATCGCGTAATCGTCGTTGCTGTCTTCGGGTTCGTAGACGGAACTTCCCCGCCCGTGGCTCTCCGAGTAGGCGATTATCTCCTCGATGCTGCTGTCGATCGAGTCGACGAAGTTCACCCGCACCATCTCGTCGTCGGCATCGAACTCGAGGTCGTCGACGACGCGGTAGGTCTCGTCGTCCACGGGGTCGCCTTCGGGCAGTTCGTGGGACTCCTCGGACTCGTAGGTGACGAACACGCGCCATTCGCCGTCCTCGGTGAGCGCGACGAGCGTTTCTTCGGTCGTGGTCGTCCGGCCGTCCTCGCGCGTTTCGCTGTAAACATCGACCAGCGCGGCTTCTTCGCCCTCGAGAACGTTCTCGAGGTCGACGTCCTCGAACCAGAACTCGATGTAGGGGATCTCGTGAATATCGTCGGTCTCGTACCCCTCGTCGGCGAGTTCGACCTCGTAGTCGACGACGTCCCCGCCTCCGAACGTGAACTCGGCGTCGTCGTCTTCCTCGGCGTCGGCCGCCATCTCGGCGGGATCGAACGGGTGGTAGGTGTGCATCGCCTCGCTTACCCCCTCCAGGTCTTCCTCGGCCGCGGCCTCCATGTACGCCTCGGTGACCAGAACGGCCTCGTGATCGGCGTCTTCCGCCGATTCGTCGGTTGTGTCGGCCTCGTCGTCACCGCCGTTGTCGTCGTCATCGTCGCCGCCGAGCCCCAACTCGCTAACACAGCCCGCAAGGGCGGTCGTCGAAGCGGTTCCGAGGATCGCAACGTACTGGCGTCTGTTCATATTCTAAATCAAATCAAATGCTCATATAAGTCTTCTCGAGTTGGGCATCATATATATGCAACCGTCCGTGGTGTCGATACCGTCGTAACTATTCGTCGGCGCTCATCGTCCGACCGAGCCACACGCTCCCGCCGTCACCGCGATGAGAGTCCGACGCCCTCGGCGAGCAACGCCTGAGACCGCAGCGTATCGTCCGAATCGGCGAGCTGGTTCTGGACGATCACTTCGTCGACTTCGACGGGGAGTTGGCCGGTGAGCTCGGAGAGCAACTCCCGAACCGTCTCCGGACTGCCCGAGATCGCTCGAGGCCACTCCCCGGGCTCGATCGGCAGTTGCGTCGGTTCGGGGACGCCGCCGAGGACGTCGATCGCTTCGTCAACCGATCGGATCGGCAATTGGTCGGCGCGCCCGCTACGTAGCAGTTTCGACGAGGCGTCGGTCGTGGCTCGCAGTCGTGCGGCCTCCTCGTCGGTTTCCGCGCAGGTGACGTTCACCGATAGCATCCCCGCCGGCTCGTCCGGCCCGGCGCCGTACGGCGAGGGTTCGAAGTGCTCTCGATACACCTCGAAGGCGCGAACTGCGGGTCCCGGCCTGATAAACGCCGCAAAGCAGTAGGGTAATCCCAGTTCGCCGGCGATCTTCGCGCTCGAGGGACTCGAGCCGAGCACCCAGAGTTCCGGCACGGTGTCGCCCCGCGGGAGCTCGAGCCCGCTGAACGGGTGGTCGGGCTCGAAGCCGTCGTGGATGTGCCGTGCGACTTCGTCGATCTTCTCCTCGTGGTCGCTCCCGCCGCGGCGCTGCTCGCTGCGGTCGGCTTGGAGGGCGTAGTCCCTGGTCGGGTTGCCCGTCGCCCGACCGAGTCCGAGGTCGATGCGATCCGGGGCGAGCGCCTCGAGGACGCTGAACGTCTCCGCCACCTTGTAGGGACTGTAGTGGTTGAGCAGGACCGTTCCGGAGCCGACGCGAATGTCGGACGTCTTCGCCGCGACGTGGGGTATCAGGGCTTCGGGCGTCGTGCTCGCGAGGGAATCCGGAAAGTCGTGGTGTTCGGCCACCCAGAATCTCGAGTAGCCGAGCCGCTCGGCCTGCTGGGCGCGCTCGACCGCGTGTTCGAACGCCTCCGTTGCGGACCCACCCTCCGGAATCGGTGCGAGATCGACGAGCGAAAGCTCCATACTGGAAATTGGGTATAGGGCGGGAAGTGTGTACGCATTCGCGTTCGAATTCGTATTCGTATTCGTATTCGTATTCGTATTCATCTCCGTATCCGTAACTCGATCGACACCGATACCGATACTGACACCGACACCTGACGGCCCAGCCTTGACGACGCTCCCCGTCAAAGTGAGTCCCATGACCAACACCACCCTCGAGGACGTCGAGCGAAGCCTCGATCGCGCGACCGACCTCGAGACCGAGGAGGCGGTAGCCGTGTTGCGGACGGCTCGACAGGATATCGAAGATCTGGGGAGCGATCCCGATGTCGACGAGCAGCGACGACGGCAACTCGAGGAGCGACTCGACCAGCGGATTCGCGAGGTAAAAAACCGCGACGCCTACGACAGCGGACTCGGTGCGGCGATGAATCCGGACGATGACGAAGCGCCGTAGTCCGTTTTCTCCGGAGCGGTTTTTGCTATAGTAACAACTGGAACTGTTTACACGCCGTTCGCACCCGCTCATACGGATTGCTGTAACTATTTACTGCCGATCGCCAGAACGGGGTCGGCGATCGGCGGTAATTGACTACAGTAAACCGTACCACGGTTCGGTCCCTCCCCGTCTGCTCACGGCGGCGTGCCGCCGTTCGCACGGTGCGGGATCGGTGATCCCGCGCTATTCGCGTCTCCGCGGTTCTCGCGTCCTCGAACCACGCCACCCTCGTGCGATCGGGTGTGCACTGACGTCCAGTGATTACTGTACGTTTATTAGCGTCAGGAACCGATCGATTTCGTAATGACGGATTCCGGTCCCGAGACCACGCGGGAAACGGAGACGGACGGTAGCGCCTCCGTCGACATCGATCAGGACGAACTCTATACGACCGTTCGAACCGCCGTCACGGATGCGATGCTCGCCGTCCTCGGAACCGTCGCCCTCCTCGGATTCGCCGTTCTCTTCGTGTACGCGGGAGCGCGGCTGCTGTTTGCGACGCCCTCCACTGCGGGCGGCGCCGCCGGCGTCGCCGGTATCGGCCTCGGGTTCGCGATAGCTGCAGCGGCCCTCGAGTTGCTCCCGCCGTTTCGCGAGTAACGGACCCTGGCGGCGTCGAACTGGTCGGTTGTTCGCGCAGCCGTCGAAAACCCGGCGAGATCGGCCGACCTCCCACCCTTTTATTCCGGTGCCGTCCCGAGCGTTACGCATGCGAATCGCACTACTCGGCGGAACCGGCGATATCGGACAGGGACTGGCCCTGCGTTTTGCGCGCGATACGGACCACGAAGTGCTCATCGGTTCCCGGGATCCCGAAAAGGCCCGCGACGCGGTCGAGACCTACGAAGGGGAACTCGAGTCTCGCGGAGCCGAATCGAACGTCAAGGGCTTCGCGAACGAGATGGCGGCCGATCGAGCCGACGTCGTCGTGCTCAGCGTCCCGCCGTACTACGCGGGCGACACCGTCGAAGCGGTCGCCGACAGTCTCGATTCCGACTCGATTCTGGTCACTCCCGCGGTCGGCATGCAGGGCGACGAGGACGGGCTCCACTACCACCCGCCGGGGACCGGGAGCGTGACCGAACTGGTCGCTGAGCGCGCCCCCGACGACGTGCCGGTCGTCGGCGCGTTCCACAACCTCGCGGCCGACGCGCTCTCGAACCTCGACAACGAACTCGATCTCGACACGCTGCTCGTCGCGGACGACGACGACGCGAAGGAGCGCGTTCGAAACCTCGCGAACGAAATCGAGGGTCTGCGCGCGCTCGACGTCGGCCCGCTCGCCAACGCGGCCGAGGTCGAGAGCGTCACTCCTCTCGTGATCAACATCGCGAAGTACAACAAGGACCTCCACGACGTCGGCGTGAAGTTCCACTAACGAACTTTCACCCTGCGTGCGGTCGCTTCGAGACCGCACTCGGTAAAATCTCGAGAGAGCTTCGTTCTCTCGGAGCTCGTGGGATCAAAGATCCCGCTTAGCTTCGATGAAAAGCACTCCTCTCCCCTCGGCTCACGGCCTTCGGCCGTTCGCCTATCCGCGGCGCAACGCGCCGCGCTCTCCGGGTCGGTCGTCGGCCCGCTCGCTCCCGTTGGTCACTCGTGGTGAGTATCTCCCTCCACGTGCGGTGGCGCGCGCTGGGTCGCGGTGAGCCGATAGCGAACCGCGAGTCGAAATCGTGCGAGGGATGAGCGAACGAAGCGAGCGAATCGGCTGGGGAGGGTGTGAAAATCCTAGCCGCCAGTATGAGGCGAGTGCTCGAGTCATCGTCTCATCGAATACTCCCGTCGAATACGTTCAAAAAGAACGACCTCGAGCCAGCCGCTTTTGACCCCACAACGCCTACGACGACCATGAACATCGTCACGACGCTCCCCTCGGCGACCGAAACCGTGGCCGCCCTGGGCATAGAGCCGGTCGGCGTCTCCCACGAGTGCGACTACCCGCCCGGCGTCGAAGAGTTGCCGTCGGTCACCACCTCGAGGATCGACGCCGAGGCCTCGAGCGGCGAGATCGACGAGCAGGTGCTCGAGACCGCGGAAAACGACGAAGGCGTCTACGACGTCGACACGGACCTGCTCGAGGACCTCGACCCGGACCTGATCGTCACGCAGGGGATGTGCGACGTCTGTGCGGTCGACGAGGTGGTCATCGCGGACGCCGTCGACACAATCGAAGCCGACCCCGAAATCCTCACCACCGACCCCCACAGCGTCGCGGACGTACTGGACGACCTCGAGCGAATCGGCCGTGCCACGGACCGCGAGGAACGCGCTCGCGAAGTGCGCGCCGACCTCGAGTCTCGAATCGACGCAATCCAAAACCGAACCGCCGACCTCGAGCCCGCTGAACGCCCGCGCGTCGCCATCTTCGACTGGACCGATCCCGTCATGATCGCGGGCCACTGGACCGCCGACCTGGTCGAGTGGGCCGGCGGCGAGTACGGGCTGGCCGACTCCGGCGAGCGTTCGAGGCCCCGCGAATGGACCGACATCCGCGAGTACGATCCCGAACTGATCGTCGTCGCCCCCTGTGGCTTCGGGCTCGCACAGACCGCCGAGAATACGTCGGATCTCACCGCACGCGAGGGCTGGGACGACCTCTCCGCGGTTCGGGAAGGCCGCGTCTGGGCCATGGACGGCCACCACTACCTCAACCGGCCCGGCCCGCGGCTGGTGGACACGCTCGAGGCGCTGGCACCGATCGTCCAACCCGAGTTGTTCGATGAGGAGACGCCGCCGGTCCCGCTCGAGGAAATCGTCGTCCCGTTCGAGGCGCTCTCCGACCGATCCGCGGCCGACCCGCGGCCGGAACCGTGACCAGTTCATCCACACTCGTCGTTCCGGTCGAGATCCGGAACGCACTACTCGAGCGCGCCCGCGAGGGGGCTCCCGAGGAGATTTGCGGGGTCTTCGGCGGCGAGTGCGATCCTGCCCCCGACGGCCGGAGCCGCGTTCGCTCGCAATACCCCGCCGAAAACGTCGCCGAGGCGCCGCGGACACGGTATCGGATCGCACCCGAGGAACAACTCGCAATCTTCGAGGAACTCGAGGGCGACGGCGAGGACATCGTCGGCTTCTATCACTCCCACCCGGAGGGGCCGTCCGCTCCCAGCGAGACCGACGCGGCGCAGGCGACGTGGCCCGATCGGTCGTACCTGATCGTCTCGCTCGAGCCGCTCGAGGTCGGATCGTGGCGCTGGCGAGAGGACGAGGCAGGCGGTCGGTTCGAGCGGGAGCGGCTGATTCTCGAGTGAGCGGTCATCTCAGCTGCGTTCGGAACGGTCAGACGACGGTCCTCAAGAGGCGTTTCGCAGCACGTCCGGCACCCAGCCCTGATTCGGGTCGTCAGTCCGCTCCATCCACTCGATCAGGCGCTCTCGCATCTCCCGGCGCACATCGGCGTACTCGGGGTGATCGATCAGGTTCTGGAGTTCGGCGGGATCTCTCTTGAGGTCGTACACTTCGTCTACGTCCGGCCCGTTGTAGACGTACTTGTAGCGGTCGGTGCGAACCATCCGCTGGCTGTAGAGGCCGAACTCATCGCCGTGGTACTGGGCGAAGGTGGATCCCGGCCAGTCCGCGGGGACGGCGCTCGGGTCGCCGCCGGACTCGAGCAACGGCACGAGACTCCGCGAGTCGAACGCGTCGGGCACCGAAACGCCGCCCATCTCGAGGAAGGTCGGGGCCAGATCGTGCAAGTGTACGGGGGCGTCACAGACCGATCCCGGTTCGGTCACGCCGGGCCAGCGCACCTGCAGCGGGATCCGGTAGGTGTCGTCGTACATCAGCGGCCCCTTGTTGAACTGCCGGTGGCCGCCGACGAAGTCGCCGTGATCGGCGGCGTGGACGACGACCGTCTCGTCGGCGAGACCGCGGGCCTCGAGCGCCTTGAGGATCCGCTCGAGTTGGTCGTCGATCATCGTGACGAAGCCCCAGTACTTCGCGACGGCTTCGGCCCAGTGGTTCCAGTCGAAGCCGTCGGCACCGCGATAGTGGAGGTAGTTCTCGTGGACCTGTGGCTTTCCCTCGTAGGTTTCGGCGTAGCTTTCTGGCGGCTCGATCCCCGCGGGATCGTACATCGAGGCGTAGGGCTCGGGAACGACGTAGGGGTGGTGAGGGCCGTAGAAGTCGGCGCGGTGGAAGAACGGCTCGCCGCCATCGGGTCCACCGCCGTCACCGTCCGCATGATCCTCGATCGCTTCGATCGTCCGCTCGGCGAGAAACCACGCGCGGGTCTCCTCGACGTCGACCGGCGTCTTCGCGGCGACGAACGTTCCCGAACTGGTATCGCGAGGATCGTCGCCGGTGTAGAGTTCCCCCTCCAACTCGACCTCGTCCGGCGGAACGCCTTGCTCCTCGCGGTGCTCGCGGAACGCGTCGTCGATGTCGTCGTGGTGCGTGTCGCTGCCGCCGAGATAGGAGAAGCCGAACTCCTCGGGCGTCTGGTCGCGGCCGACGTGCCACTTGCCGGTGTAACTGCAGTCGTAGCCGCTCTCGGCCAGCAGTTCGGAAAACGTCGGCAGTTCGGGCGGCAGGTTCGGGCGTATCGCGTCGGCCTCGTGGCTGTTGTTGAGCATGCCGTGGCCGTGGGGGTACCGGCCGGTCATGAGCGACGCGCGCGCGCTCGTACAGATGCTGATCGGGGTGCACGCCTGGGAAAAGCGCATGCCTTCGCTCGAGAGTCGATCCATCGTCTCGGTCTCGACCGGCGGCCCGTCGGGCGCGCTGCAGTCGTACCGTTCCTGGTCGGTGAGAACGAAGAGGACGTTCGGACGAGTATCGGCGTCGGCCATCGGGCGTCGTACACCAGCGCCGTAGTTAATGGTGTCCCTGCTACAGGTCGATCGCTCCCTTCGCCGGCGAACGTAGAAAAAACACGGAGTATAAAGTCTGGAGATATCGACCCGATTCGTTGAGTCGGTTTGGGACCGAGTGCTCAGGAATGCCGACCGCGTACTGTGGGATGTGTGACTGGGTGCGGCGAACGGACGACGAGTCGACGACGGAACTCGATCAAGCGATGATCGACCACTTCGTCGAGACCGGCCACAGCCCGGTCGAGCGGGGCGACCCCGAAGCCGAATCCAACGGCGGCGACCCGACGGATTGCCGCTTCGCGGCGGATTTTATCGAAAAGTAGCGCGGGTAGCGCGCCCGATCACACGACGTCGTCGAACGTCGGTCGCTCCGCCTCGCCGGGGAACGAGTCGACCGGAACCTGCGTCTGGTCGCCCGACGCCATGTCTTTGATCGTGACTTCGTCGTTTTCGAGATCCTGTTCGCCGACGATAACGACCGTCTCGGCGTTTACCGAATCGGCGTAGTTCAGCTGTGCGCCGAAGGATCGGCCGGCGACGTCGGTTTCGACGACATGACCACGCTCGCGTAGCTCCCGCGAGATGCGGGCCGCTTCCGATCGCGTGTCGCCGATCTGGAGGACGTAGTAGTCCGTCGTCACTTCTTCCTCGGGCCAGACGCCCGCTCGCTGGCACAACAGCGGCAGGGTCGCGTGTCCCGGCGCGACGCCGACTGCGGGCGTCGGCTGTCCGCCGAAGCTCTCGATCAGATCGTCGTAGCGACCGCCGCCGAAGATCGACCGGGAGACCTCTCCCGTGGAATCGAAACACTCGAAGACGACGCCGGTGTAGTAGTCGAGTCCGCGCGCCGTCTCGAGCGAGATCGTACAGTACTCGCGGGCGCCGAAGTCTTCGGCGGCGTCGAGGACGTTTTGCAGGTTCTCGACCGCCTCGGTCACCCGTTCGGTGTCGGCGAAGGCCTCGACGGCCTCGAGGTCCCCGCCCGCGACGAGGTCGTCGAATTCGGCGGCCTGATCGGCCGTCAGTCCGGCGTCGATCAGCAGGTCGTGGTACTCGACCTGCGAGATCTTGTCGCTCTTGTCGACCGCCCGAATCGCGGCCTCGGTATCGACGTCGGCGTCGTAGCTCTCGAGGACGCCGCCAAGGATGTCGCGGTGGGAGATGCGGAACTCGAAGTGGTCGCCGGTGAGTCCGAGACCGGTTAGCGCGTCGGCCGCCCACGCGAGAATTTCGGCGTCGGCCTCGGGCTCTTCGGAGCCGAAGATGTCGACGTTGGTCTGGTAGAACTCGCGCTGGCGACCCTGCTGGACCTGCTCGTAGCGCCAGAACGGTCGTGTCGAGAACCACTTGATGGGTTTCGAGAGCTCCTGCTGTTTGGCGACGACCATCCGCGCCACGGTCGGTGTGAGTTCGGGCGTCAGCGTGACGTGACGGCCGCCCTGATCCTCGAACGCGTACAGTTCGTCGACGATATCGTCGCCGCTCTTGTCGGTCCACATCTCGGCGCGCTCCAGGGCCGGCGTCCCGATCTCGCGAAAGCCGTACCCGCGAGCGGTCTCCTCCAGGACGTCGATGGTCGCCCGCCTCGCGGCCATCTCGCCGGGATAGAAGTCACGAAAGCCCTTGATCCGGTCGTACATGACCGGTGATTCGCCGAGGGCGAACTTCTATCCTTTCGTTTGGAGACGTCGCGTTCCTCGCCTCTCGCTTCCCACCGTCGACCATCCGTTCCTGTCGTCTGCTTGCGCTACTCCGGCGCGCGCCCGATCGTCGTGATCGCCACGTAGGGATCGTACGACGGCCCCTGAAACATGTGTTTGACGTCCTCGAAACCGGCCCGCTTGAACATTCGGTCGGCCTCGTACTCGTCGTAAAAGAGCATGATCGAGTCCGCGAGCTTCTGGGCGAGGAACGTGTCGGGATAGTTCGGTCCGACGACGAGCACCTGCCCGCCGGGTTTCAGCACGCGGCGGAACTCCCGGAGCGCGAGGATCGGGTTCGGCCAGTACTCGATCGAGCCCGACGACCAGACGACGTCGAAGGTATCGGTGGCGAAGGGCAGTCGTTCGGCGTCGCCGCGGTGGAACTGCACCGGCGGTGCCCGTTTGCCGAACTTCGCGTAGGCCTGCTCGAGCTGGTGTTCGCTCTGGTCGAGAGCGTAGACCTCGTCGACGTGCTCGAGCAATCCCGCGGTCGCGAAGCCGGTGCCACAGCCGACGTCGAGGACGGTCGAATCGTCCTCGAGGTCGAGCAACTCGAGGGCGTCGGAACGCATCTCCTCGTTCCAGATGAAGGGGTTGACCTGGTCGTACACCTTCGAGAGGTACTTGTAGAACAGTCGGGCCCGGGCCTTGTTCTCGAGAACTCCCATTAGCGGTGGATTTCGCACCGACCGGGATATGTCTGCTGTTCCCGTCGGTGGCCGAGCGTCGATCCACGAATTCGCCGCTGAACCGCGACTGGACGGCCCTCGAACCGGTTCGACGCACCGCTGTTGCCGACCGAGGTATCGGTTCCGTCGATCGGAGCCCCGTTCTCCCGACGCGAGACGGGGTGGCTCGCCCGGCTGATCGATAGCTCTCTTTCGCAACTACCATATACGCGCTCTGGCAAACATCCTGTTGCTTAGAGTATGCCGAGGCCAGAGGTTCTCGAACGAATACAGTCGGCGGAGGAGGAAGCCGACGAGATCGTCGCATTGGCACAGAACGACCGCGACGAGCGAATAGCCGAGGCCCGGGAACGTGCCGAGGAGATTCGCACGGACGCGGAACAAGAAGCGCGGGATCTCAAAGAGCGCCGCCTCGAGGCGGCGCGCGACGAGATCGACGAGGAGTGCGAGCGCGTCCTCGAAGAAGGTGAACAGGAGCGCGAGGCGTTAGCCAACCGCGCCCAAGATCGGGTCGACGAGGTTACCGAATACGTCGTCGAACTGTTCCAGGAGGACGTGCATGCTCAGACCTGAACGGATGAGCAAGGTCTCGGTGACCGGCTCCAAGGGCGTCATGCCCACGGTCATCGAGACGATTCACGGACTGAACCTGGTCCATCTCTCGGACTACGACGGCTCCTGGGAGGGGTTCGATAACGGCAACCCGATCGAGGGTGCCGACGACGCCTCCGAGAAGCTGGTGACGGTCCGCGCCCTCGAAAGTACCCTCGACCTGTCGGCCGACGAGGCCGAGCCGGGGGCGATCGGGGACGACTGGGAAGACCGGCTCGAAACGATTCGAACGCGAGTCAACGACCTCGACGACAAACGCAGCGAGGTTCGCGAGGAGCTTCGACAGGTCGACGAGAAGATCGGCCGCGTCGCTCCCTTCGCAGAACTGGGGATCGATCTGGATCTCCTGTCGGGGTACGAGACGGTCGACGTCGTCGTCGGCGAGGGACCGCTCGAGCAGATCGGGGCGGCTGTCGCCGACTCCGACGACATTCGGGCTTTCGAGACGTTCACCGGTGGCGACATCGTGGCTATCGTGGCCGCACCCGCCGAGGACGCCGGCCCGAGCGCGATCGACGACGCGCTCGTCGGCATCGAGTTCACCCGGCACCCGGTGCCGGAGACCGAACAGACCCCGAGTGCGTACGTCACCGAACTCGAGGAGCGGAAGAGCGAACTCGAGTACGAGATCGAAGATATCGACGCGGACCTCGAACAGATCAAGGCGAACGAAGCCGAATTCCTCTTGCGCGTCGAGGAGGAGTTGACGATCGAAGTCCAACGTGCGGAAGCGCCGCTGCAGTTCGCGACGACCGACCGCGCGTTCATCGCCGAGGGATGGATTCCGAGCGACGAGTACGACGATCTCGTCGCGTCGCTGAACGACGCCGTCGGCGAGAGCGTCGAGATCGAAGAGCTCGAGCGAGCGAGCTACGACCGTCACGGGAAGACCCACACGGAGGATATCCAGCAGGGTACCCAGGCGGCGAAAGACGACGAAGATGCGGCTGCGGAAGAAGATGGCCAGCAGCAGAAGGCCATGACGGACGGTGGCTCGGCCGTGACGATGAGCGACGAGCCGCCGACGATTCAGAAGAATCCGTCGGCAGCCAAGCCGTTCGAAACGCTGGTACAGGCGGTCAACCGACCGAAGTACAACGAACTCGATCCAACGATCTTCCTGTTCCTGACGTTCCCGCTGTTCTTCGGGTTCATGATCAGCGACGTCGGGTACGGACTCTTGTACGTGCTGACCGGATTCTACATGTACCAGAGCTTCGATAGCCCGGGGATCACGAGTCTCGGGGGCGTCGCCATGTGGTGTGGCGCGTTCACGATCTTCTTCGGGATCCTGTTCGGGGAGTTCTTCGGACTCCACGAACTCGGCTACATGATCTTCGGTGACGGCGGTGCGCCGATGGGAGACAAGGGACTCTCGCCAGCGACGGCAGAGTTCGTCAACGCCTGGCTGATCGTCGCCGTCGCACTCGGAGTGCTTCACTTGAACATCGGCTGGATCCTCGACTTCGTCGAGAATATCCAGCACGGCCACGGTCTCTGGGGTGCGATCACCCACAGCGGCTCGTGGCTCCTGATGCTCAACGGACTCTGGGTGTGGGTGTTCACGGAGCAGGCAGCGCACGTCAAGCCCGACTTCATCTACACCGCGTTCGACGGCGAGCCGTTCGCGTTCGGATTCAGCGGCTTCCCGATGATGGATCTGTTCTCGATCGGCGGCGTCGAGATTACGCTGCCGCTCCTGGCAGTCATCCTCGGCGTCGTGCTCCTGGCAGTCGGCGACCCGGTCGAACTGGCCGAGTTCGCCATGCCGTTCGCACACGTTGTCTCCTACGCACGAATGACCGCCGTCTTGCTCGCAAAGGGTGGGATGGCGTTCGTCGTCAACCTGCTGACCTTCGGAGCCGTCCAGACGCCTGAGGGGGCACGTCCCTTCATGGCACCGTGGACTGGCTACGGACCCGAGGACGGACAGGTCATGTTCGATGGCCTGTTCTACATCGGCGACGGAGCAGTCGCGATCGCCGCCTTCGCACTCGGCATTCTCGTGCTGGTACTCGGACACATTCTGGTCTTGTTACTTGGTATCACAAGTGCCGGATTACAGGGTATCAGGCTCGAGTACGTCGAGTTCTTTGGGATGTTTTATGAAGGCGGTGGAAAGAACTACGAACCGTTCGGACACGATCGAAACCACAGTGAGGATTAACTAACAATGGTACTTGAACTTGGACCTGAACTGGCGGATGTTGCACTGCAAGCAGAAGAAGCGAGCGGCCCAACCCTCGAGAACGAGGGTGCAGCGGCACTAGCAGTCGGTCTCGCGGCACTCGCAGCCGGATATGCAGAGCGCGGTATCGGCGCAGCTGCAGTCGGCGCAATGGCCGAGGACGACGATATGTTCGTTCCAGGCCTGATCATGACCGTCCTTCCGGAGACGCTCGTGATCCTGGCACTGGTCGTCGTCTTCATCGTCTAAACACCGCCGCCTTCTCTTACCAATGAGTTTGGACACAGTCGTAGAAGACATTCGAGAAGAGGCCCACGCGCGTGCGGAGGACATCCGTGCTGAGGGCGAAGCGCGCGCCGAAGAGATCGAATCGGCCGCCGAGGAGGACGCCGACGAGATCGTCAGCGACGCAGAGCAGGCCGCAGAGCGCGAGGTCGAGCAGTTGCGCGAACAGCGACTCTCCAGTGCAAAACTGGAGGCGAAACAGAAGCGCCTGGAGGCCCGTCGTGACGTGCTCGGCGACGTTCGCGAGCAGGTCGAAGACGAACTCGCCGCCCTCGAGGGGGACACCCGCGAGGAACTGACCCGGACCTTGCTCGACGCAGCGAGCGGGGAGTTCGACGAGGGTGACGACGTCAGCGTCTACGGTCGCGAAAGCGATCAAGAGCTGATCGAGTCGATCCTTGACGACTACGAGAGCTACGAGTTCGCCGGCGAGTACGACTGCCTCGGCGGCGTCGTCGTCGAGAGCGACCAGTCTCGAGTCCGCGTCAACAACACGTTCGACTCAGTGTTCGAAGACGTCTGGGAAGACAACCTCCGGGAAATCAGCAACCAACTCTTCGACCAATGAGTGTAGGTGCCTCGAATCCGGAGTACGTGAACGCTCGCGTTCGGTCGCGCCGAGCCTCGCTGTTCGCGGACGAAGACTATCGGAAGCTGATCCGGATGGGGCCGAGCGCGATCGCACGGTTCATGGAAGAGTCGGAGTACGAACGCGAGATCAACGAACTCGGCGCGCGCTTCTCGGGTGTCGACCTGATCGAGTACGCGCTGAACCGCAACCTCGCCAAACACTTCCAGGACCTGCTCGACTGGTCGGAGGGGCGACTCTACGACCTTATCGCCCGGTATCTCCGGAAGTTCGACGTCTGGAACGTCAAGACGATCATCCGCGGAATATATACCGAAACCGATTCCGAGGAGATCCGGACCGACCTGATCATGGCCGGCGAACTCGACGAGGCGACGATCGACCGACTGCTCGAGGTCGAGGAGATCGAGGACGCGATCGAGATGCTCAACCGCACGATCTACTACGATCCCCTCAGGGAGGCCTACGAGGAGTTCGAGGAGACCGGCGCACTCGTCGCCCTCGAGAACGCACTCGACCGCGAGTTCTACGAGCACCTGCTCGAAGACGTCTCCAGCGGACCGCTAAACGAGCCCCAGGAAGGCCCTGAGGCGAAGTACATCGAGTTCCTGCAGGCCGAGATCGACTTCCGGAACGCACGGAACGCCCTGCGACTCGCTCGCAGCGGTGCCGACCTCGATCCGGCCAGCTACTACATCGAGGGCGGCTTACTGTTCGACCAGACGGAGCTGAGTCGCCTCGTCGGCGATTACGACGCGCTGGTCGACCACATCGCCGACAACAAACGCTACGGCGACCGGCTTTCGGGAGCGATGGGACGACTTCGCGATGCTGACAGTCTTATCCAGTTCGAGCACGCACTAGACGCTGCGTTGCTCGAGTACGCCGACACGCTCTCGAGCATCTATCCGGCTTCGGTGTCTGCCGTGCTATCGTACATCCTCGCGAAAGAGCGCGAGGTCGAAAACATTCGTGCGATCGCGCGCGGCCGCGAGGTCGGCCTCGAAGAGAGCGAGATCGAAGAAGAGCTGGTGATCCTATGAGCCAGGAAATCGCAGTCGTCGGCAGTCCGGAGTTTACGACCGGCTTCCGCCTCGCGGGAGTGCGGCGCTTCGAAAACGTCCCGGATGACGAAAAGGACGCCCAACTAGACGACGCAGTCACGACTGCCCTCGAGGACGAGGGCGTCGGTATCGTCGTGATGCACGACGACGACCTCGACTACCTCTCGCGGTCGGTTCGACAAACCGTCGAGACGAGCGTCGAACCGGTCGTCGTCACCATTGGCAGTGGTACCGGTGGCGGTGGACTGCGCGACCAGATCAAACGCGCGATCGGTATCGACCTGATGGACGAAGACGAACAAAGCGAGAGTACCTAAACTATGAGCCAGGCAGAAGACATCGAGACCGTCGACGAAGACGGTGTAATCGAAAGCGTGAGCGGTCCAGTCGTGACCGCTGCGGACCTCGACGCCCGGATGAACGACGTCGTCTACGTCGGCGACGAAGGGCTGATGGGCGAGGTCATCGAAATCGAAGGGAACCTGACCACAATTCAGGTTTACGAAGAAACCTCCGGCGTCGGCCCGGGCGAACCCGTCGAGAACACGGGCGAACCCCTGAGCGTCGACCTCGGACCGGGTGTACTGGACGCCATCTACGACGGCGTCCAGCGTCCACTCGACGTCCTCGAGGAGAAGATGGGGACGGCGTTTTTGGACCGCGGCGTCGACGCCCCCGGGATCGACTTCGAGACGGAGTGGGAGTTCACGCCGACCGTTGACGTCGGCGACACCGTCGAAGCCGGCGATATCGTCGGCGAAGTCCCCGAAACGGAGAGCATCACCCACAAGGTGATGGTCCCGCCGGACTACGAGGGTGGCGAGATAGAATCGATCGAGAGCGGCGCGTTCACGGTCGACGAAGTCATCGCGGAGCTCTCCTCCGGCGAGGAGATCACGATGCACCAGGAGTGGCCCGTTCGACAGGCCCGTCCTGCTGACACGAAGGAAACGCCGACGGTTCCACTGGTCAGCGGCCAGCGGATTCTCGACGGCCTCTTCCCGATCGCCAAGGGCGGGACCGCGGCGATTCCCGGTCCGTTCGGATCGGGCAAAACGGTCACTCAGCACCAACTCGCCAAGTGGGCCGACGCGGACATCGTCGTCTACGTCGGCTGTGGTGAGCGCGGCAACGAGATGACCGAGGTCATCGAGGACTTCCCGGAACTGGAAGACCCGAAGACCGGCAAGCCGCTCATGTCTCGGACGTGTCTCATTGCAAATACGTCCAACATGCCTGTCGCAGCCCGTGAATCCTGTATTTACACCGGGATTACGATCGCGGAGTACTTCCGCGACATGGGCTATGACGTCGCGCTGATGGCCGACTCCACCTCCCGGTGGGCCGAAGCCATGCGTGAGATTTCGAGCCGACTCGAGGAGATGCCCGGCGAAGAGGGGTATCCCGCGTATCTGGCGGCGTCGCTCTCGGAGTTCTACGAGCGCGCCGGCAAGTTCCAGAACATCAACGACACCGAGGGATCGGTGACGGCGATCGGCGCCGTCTCGCCGCCCGGCGGGGACTTCTCCGAACCCGTCACGCAGAACACCCTGCGTATCGTCAAGACGTTCTGGGCGCTGGACGCCGACCTCGCGGAGCGTCGGCACTTCCCATCGATTAACTGGAACGAGTCGTACTCGCTGTACCGCCAGCAGCTCGACCCGTGGTTCCGCGACAACGTCGCGGACGACTGGCCGGAGATCCGCCAGTGGGCCGTCGACGTGCTAGACGAAGAGGACGAACTCCAGGAGATCGTCCAGCTCGTCGGCAAGGACGCGCTGCCAGAAGACCAGCAGCTGACGCTGGAAGTCGCACGCTATCTGCGCGAGGCGTGGCTACAGCAGAACGCGTTCCACGACGTCGACACCTACTGCGAACCGAAAAAGACCTACCGAATGCTGCTCGCGATCAAGACGTTCAACGACGAGGCATTCGACGCACTCGAGGCGGGCGTCCCGGTCGAAGAGATCACGGACGTCGATGCGACCCCGCGCCTGAACCGGATGAACACGTCCGATGAGTGGAACGAGTTCATCGACGAACTCGAATCGGATCTCGAAGAACAGATTCGGAGCCTGTACTAATCATGAAAGAGTACCAGACAATCACCGAAATCAGCGGCCCACTGGTGTTCGCCGAGGTCGACGAACCCGTCGGCTACGACGAAATCGTCGAGATCGAAACCGACGACGGACGAACGCTGCGCGGCCAGGTACTAGAATCGAGCGACGGACTCGTCTCGATCCAGGTGTTCGAAGGAACGGGCGGTATCGACCGCAACGCCTCCGTTCGATTCCTGGGCGAAACGATGAAGATGCCCGTCACGGAGGATCTGCTCGGTCGCGTCCTCGACGGTTCCGGCGAACCGATCGACGGCGGGCCAGAAATCGTTCCCGAGTCCCGCGAAGACATCGTCGGCGAAGCGATCAACCCCTACTCTCGGGAGTATCCGGAGGAGTTCATCCAGACCGGCGTCTCCGGTATCGACGGGATGAACACCCTGGTTCGGGGCCAGAAGCTGCCGATCTTCTCCGGTTCCGGGCTGCCCCACAACGACCTCGCACTCCAGATCGCTCGACAGGCAACGGTGCCTGAAGAGGAGGAAGGCGACGAGGGAGGCTCCGAGTTCGCAGTTATCTTCGGTGCGATGGGGATTACCCAGGAAGAGGCAAACGAGTTCATGGACGACTTCGAGCGCACGGGCGCACTCGAGCGCTCCGTCGTCTTCATGAACCTCGCGGACGACCCGGCAGTCGAGCGGACGGTCACGCCGCGACTCGCCCTGACGACGGCCGAGTATCTCGCCTTCGAGAAGGACTACCACGTGCTGGTTATCCTTACCGACATCACGAACTACTGTGAAGCGCTTCGTGAGATCGGTGCCGCACGTGAGGAGGTTCCGGGACGACGTGGCTACCCTGGATACATGTACACCGACCTGGCACAGCTCTACGAGCGTGCCGGTCGAATCGAGGGCAAGGACGGATCGGTGACGCAGATTCCGATCCTCACGATGCCCGGCGACGACGACACGCACCCGATCCCCGACCTGACCGGTTACATTACGGAAGGACAGATCGTGATGGATCGGGACCTCAACAGCCAGGGTATCGAGCCGCCGATCAACGTCCTGCCATCGCTGTCGCGGCTGATGGACGACGGGATCGGCGAGGGACTGACCCGCGAAGATCACGGCGACGTCTCCGACCAGATGTACGCCGCCTACGCGGAGGGTGAGGACCTGCGCGACCTCGTGAACATCGTCGGTCGCGAGGCGCTGTCCGAACTGGACAACAAATATCTCGACTTCGCGGACCGCTTCGAAACGGAGTTCGTCGAGCAGGGGTACGACACCAACCGCTCGATCGACGACACGATCGAACTCGGCTGGGACCTGCTTTCGGAACTGCCCAAAGAGGCGCTCAACCGTATCGACGAGGAGCTCATCGAAGAACACTACCGCGAAGACGAAGCCGAAGCCGTCCAAGCCGACTGACCGGCCTCGTTGGCGGAGTCGTTTTTCGTTTTTGCTCTTAAGTAAAGGGTTGTTGGTCAGTTCTTTGCAGTACTATATGCCACTGGACGTCAGTGCACACCAGATCGTACGATAGCTGTGCAATCAGTGTGTGAACAGTCAGTTGTTATAGAAGTCATAGCCGGTACGGATAGTGCATTTTCGCCACTCGACAAACGATAATTCCAATCATGACGGTCGTCTCAGAACGTTCCAACTTCGCTGCCGCGTCTATCGAAAATCGGGAAGAGAACCACTGAAATCATCCTCAAAACTACGCTCTGATTCATCAACAATCTCTGTCACTAGGCCGTCCTACAATATCTGTTGACCTTTTCGAGATTATCTCTAATATCACTATGCCGATATTTTCATTCCACTCTCAACCCCTTCATATATTGTGCTAAGAACATAACTAGTACCAAAGATTTTATCTAGATATATAATGAAGGTTTTAGTATGCACTATCTGAAATCCACCGTGAAGGTAGTTGCTGGATTTTCACTTGTGTACTTAGGAGTTGCAATTGCATTTCCCGAATATTCACTTACCAGCGGTACATTAAATATGGTAGGACGACTAGTTGTTATACTGTTGACTTCGATTGGCATTTTTGTTATTATCCATGGACTATTCGTAGGAATTGAGTTGGCAGTTGCTGCTGGACACGAACAGATAGACCAGGACAACTAGCAAATAACACGTCGGTAGGTTATTGAGGCGAGCTACTCTCCGTCTAGGTCCCACCGACGGATGTTTTCTGAGAGGTGTTCGGAATTAGGGTGGCTATCACTGTTGGGTGCGGAAAACGCACAGTCAAGAGTGGTGTCACAGATAGCGTTACTATCTGTATCTGTAACAAATACAGCAGAGTTTCCAAACTGTTGCATTACTTTGTCGTCGGCACCAGCGATTTCGTAGACTGTTTCGACTGGGCCGTCATCTGCAAAGTTAGTTTCGTCGTACTGTGCATATACATCCGTGGAACTGGGAGAGATGGTAACTTCTCCATAAGGGCCACTGGAATCCGCTCCGAAACTGATCGATTCCAGGTCGACATTACCTAGGATACCACCTGTGTTATCTTCGTCAGGCCCCCAATCTGTCAAAATAGGGAGGTCAGATGGACCGTAAGGCGATATTCTACATAGTGTTTCATAGTTATCACCGTTGTAGTTGGTATTGTCCATATCGTTCCCTGGCACTTGGGTACAACCGATCGTACAGCCGTATTCTTGGTTTTCTTCTGTTTCTCGACCTTCATACAGAGCTACTTCGGAATTAAACTTCCCATAGTAATCAAAGGGGAACACAATGCCTTCATCTTCGTCACCAGACATAACTTCTTCCTCATCTACTGAGAAGAAAAGTGGGTCTCCCCAGCCAGGATCTGGATCAACGACATCGCTGCTGTCAGCAGTCACAATATTCCGTTCGAGTTCTTTTACCGCCTCTCGAATTCGATTTTGACGGATTTCTGCCGATGCGTCAGCTGGCACTCTGTACTTTCGCTCTCTTGGATAACCATCCTCAAATTGGAGGGCGTATCCTACAAGTGGACTCCCAATAGATGAGTCAGAAGCTAACGACTGCTCTGCTGTGCTAAGTACTAGATACTCGGATCCCGCCGTACTCATTACACCTGGGTCATCACGAGAAACGTACTCGTCAACTGCTCTTTGCCGCGCTTGTTCAATGTCATCAGAGGAAAGCTCTTCAACATCGGTTGCTGCAACAAAAATGCCACTCTCGATATCGTAGGATTGGCTGCGGGTTTTTTGGGCATTTCCCCTTGCTGAAACAGATGATACTAGTGCCCCTCCGGTCAAAGCAACTCCACTTGATTTTAGTATCGACCGCCGTTTTATCTCTCCCATTTCTAATCAATCTAAAGTTAGTATTTATACTTAAATCTAATGCTCTCATAAATCATCAAGTGGATTAGAGAAGTACAGATTGAATGATGTCTCTGAAGGGTTCCCATCCGGATTCGTGTAGGAATTCCGCTGAAGTTAGAACAGTCTGAGATACGCTGTGAGTTTATCTGTCGAGATTCCTCAATAGGTCGAGAGCCAGCGGGTCGCCGATGGGGCCCTCATCGATCGATACCCTCGCTATCAACGTGCACCGATGCCTGCTGCTAATTGACCGATGTGAGAACGGACGGAATGGAATCATCTGCCGCGAGCAGCCAAAGCAAATCTAATGACTGATGGTGTAGAATGTCACGTATGCACAAGCCACTGCTCGTAACGGAGTTTCTGGACCGGGCCCGGAACCATTACGGGGACGCGGAGGCGGTCGTCGCGACGACGGGCGATCGATTTACGTACGACGAACTGGGCGAGCGTGCCGACCGGTTTTCGGCTGCCCTACAGAAACGGGGGCTCGAAAAGGGAGACCGTGTCGCGGTGCTCGATCCGAACACCCACTACCACCTCGAGGCGGCCTACGGGACCATGCAGACCGGGGCCGTTCACATGCCGCTGAACTATCGGCTGACGCCCGAGGATTTCTCCTACATGCTCGAGGACGCCGAGGTCGACGCCATCTACGCGGACTACGAGTACGCCGACCGAATCGAACCGATCCGCGACGAGGTGCCGACGGAGACGTTCATCACGAACAACGCCGACGCCGTGGAGGGGGAGTGGGAAGCGTTCGAGGCGGTCCTCGAGGACGCCGGCACCGACTACAGTCGACCGGAGATGAGCGAAGACGAGATTATCACGATCAACTACACGTCGGGGACGACCGGCGATCCGAAGGGAGTCTGTCGGACCCACCGCGCCGAGACGATCCACGCGTATCTGATCACGGCCCATCAAGAGCTTACGGACGACGATATCTACCTCTGGACGTTGCCAATGTTCCACGTCAACGGCTGGGGACACATCTACGCCGTGACGGGGATCGGCGCAAAACACGTCTGTACGCGCGGCGTCGATGCGGGCGATATCTTCGAGGCCGTACAGACGGAGGACATTTCGTACCTGTGCGGTGCGCCGACGGTGTTGAATCTCCTGATCGACTACTACGAGGAGACCGATCCGGAAACCACCGGGGCGAACGACGTTCGCATCGCGACTGCGGGATCAGCGCCGCCGGAGGCGACCATCCGCACCGTCGAGGACGAGTTCGGGTGGTACCTGAAACACGTCTACGGTGCGACCGAGACCGGACCGTTGATCACGACCTCCGACGCCCGGCGGACGTTCGACGACGACGATGCCGCCCGGTTCGCGGTCAAGAAGCGACAGGGGGTCGGCTTCCTCGGCACGGAAATCCGCGTCGTCGACGAGGACGGGAACGACGTACCCCGCGACGACGCTTCGATCGGCGAGATCGTCGTCAGAGGGAATCAGGTCATGGAGAAGTACTGGAACAAGCCTGAAGAGACCGAGGAAGCGTTCTCGGACCGCGTCGAGGGCTACTACCACATGGGAGATCTCGCGACGGTCGACGAGAACGGGATGATCGCGATTCAGGACCGCAAGAAGGACATCATCATCTCCGGCGGCGAGAACATCTCGAGCATCGAACTCGAGGACACGCTGTTCGACCACCCCGAAGTCTCCGACGTCGCAGTTATCCCGGCCCCGAGCGACGAATGGGGGGAGACGCCGAAGGCGTTCGTCGTGCCACAGAGCGGCGATCCCGAGCAGCCTGGGATTTCGGCGGACGACCTCGTCGCGTACACGCGCGAGAACCTCGCGACGTACAAGACGGTTCGCGAGATCGAGTTCGTCGAGGAGTTGCCGACGACGGCGACCGGGAAGGTCCAGAAGTACGAACTCCGGCAAGAGGAATGGGAGGAAGAAGACCGGATGGTCGGGCAGGGGTAGCTACCCGGCTGTCCGTTAGGCCGGCGTCGATCTCGGAGCGTATCCGCTCGTGGACACGGCCCGGCGCGTAGCTGTGACGCCGGTCACGGAAAACTGTAAACAGTTATCCGACTGGGGGCGTAATCCTCCCACAAGATGGCCAAGGACGTCAAGCCCACCCGCAAGAACCTGATGGAGATCGAGGATCGCATCGAACTCTCCGAACGCGGGCACGGGACTCTCGAGAAGAAACGGGACGGGCTGATCATGGAATTCATGGACATCCTGGACAAGGCCCAGGACGTTCGTGGCGACCTCGCACAGGACTACGAGGACGCCCAGAAGAAGATCAACATGGCTCGAGCCATGGAAGGCGACGTCGCAGTTCGCGGCGCGGCCGCCGCGCTGCAGGAACACCCCGAGATCACCACCGAATCCAAGAACATCATGGGGGTCGTCGTTCCCCAGATCGAGTCCTCACGCGTCTCGAAGAGCCTCGATCAGCGCGGCTACGGGATCATGGGTACCTCCGCACGTATCGACGAAGCCGCGGAAGCCTACGAAGACCTCCTCGAGAGCATCATTCTGGCCGCCGAAGTCGAGACGGCGATGAAAAAGATGCTCCGCGAAATCGAGACCACCAAGCGCCGGGTTAACGCACTCGAGTTCAAACTCCTGCCCGAACTCTACGACAATCAGGAGTACATCGAGCAGAAACTCGAAGAGCAAGAACGCGAGGAGACGTTCCGCCTGAAGAAGATCAAGGAGAAGAAAGAACAACAGGAGAAAGAAGAGCGGGAGGCCGAGGCCGAGGCCGAAGACGAAGTGGCCCCGGACGAGGACGAGACGAGCACGGCCGAACCCGACATGGAGCAGTCGACCGCGGGCGGCGTTCCGGGCGGCGACTGACTGCGGGCATCTTCTGTTTCACGCGTGATCCATTATGGCCTGTTCGGCGTGTAGCGAACCGACGATCGCGTTTTTGATCCCCGAGGAGTATCGTGAGTACGCACCGGTGGACACGCCGGCCGCAACGCTGTGTACGCGCTGTCTCACCGTCGATCCGGAGCCGGACGCCGTCCTCGAGGACCCCGACTTTTCTCGCGTGAGCGACGCCGTTCCGACGAGCACTCACGCGGCGGTGCCGTTGGCGCTCGCGCTGGATCTCGCGTCGTCGCTCGCGACGAATCGGGCCGCAATCGAGGACCTGCTCGAGGCCGTCGAACGTGCGGGCACGGACCCGCTGTTGGCGATGGATCGGCTGCTCGCCGACCCCGAGATCGACCCGCAGATCGACCTCGAGCGGCGACGACACCAGCTCGAGCAGTTCCTGTACTGAATTCGGTCCCAACATTCCCGGCGGTCAGTCGAACAGTTCGCTGTTGAGTTGTTCGTTGCCGGTCCGGTACCAGCGGAGGTAGCTGTATCCGACAGCGAACAGCGCAGCAACGGTCACGAGCGTTCTAATCGGTCCCGTAATGACTATCGGATTGACGTCTATGCAATCCCCGATGAGTCGGTTTCGCCGTCGGATGAGTGAGCGACGGATCGATCGGTGACGGACTCGAGAAACGACTGCTGACGGGCTACTTTCCGGTCGGTTTTACGTTGTCGCTTACTGCCTGTTTGACCTGCAACGCGGCGCTCGCGGCCAGTCCGCGGGCGACTTCGTCGCGTTCGTCGGAGGTGATGACTTCTTCGGGCGCCCCGCCGTCCTCGAGGTCGGGCGTGAACCCGGCGCTGACGGCGTGGCCGACCGGCGGGCGGACCGCGACGGTGACCTGGGGGCCGGTGAGACCGCTGGAGACGTCGGCGTCGACGATGTATTCGTTGGGGAGGAACTCGCGAGTGCGGGCGGCGATCCGTGATACGTCGCGGTGAAGCAGCCGCTTCTGTGCCCTCGAGAGATCCGGAACGTCCGCCGCGGCACGCTGACCAGCACCTGTTTCACCGGGTAGCCCTGCGTACGGCGTATTTCCGTTCATGAGAAGTGTGTGCCGGTCACAATGTGCCCGCCGGTGAAAAGCATTCGCATTCGGACACTGTCTAGTTCAGCACCTCTTCAGACGGTGTTCGACCATTGAACTATCGATTTCAACAACTCGTGACTGAAGCCCATCTGATAGTACAACAGGAGCCGAAAGAATGGTTATCACTATCGTGTCCCGGTTGTTCACATGTGCAAGTCTCACGAGTAATCACTGCTTCGTTTCGTCAACTATTCTCAATGCTTCAAGCACTCCCACCGGCGAACTGAGATGGATATTCTGTGGTCAAAAACCAACAGCTAATACCCTATACCGATTGCTGTAACTATTTACCGCTGATCACCGACCCCGGCTCTGGTGATCGGCGGTCATTGATTACAGTAAACCGTATCAGGTGAATCACGTTCAGAGATTGCGATTGTTGTAGTGAGCAATCGCAGCTTGACCAACTGACTCTATTATCGAATGACAAATCATGAACATTCTGATTCGGTATCTGTTTGAACGAAGAAAGAAACATTGGCCACGCTTTGGATGGTCACCAAAACGGATACTGGGTCAGAATTTTCTTTCGTTAGATCAATTTCGCTCCAATCACCACCATTAACCTTCACACGTAAACTGTACTCCCCTTTCCTCTGTCCATTTGAGGTGCTGAACCCATCCGTCTCAACATATGTGTCTCCTTCTGCCGACTGATCTAATTTTTCTATAGAGGGTAATTCATACGAATCACTGTGGGCAACCTCACCAGCCTCAACTAATTCAACAGATGCGGTATGTGACTCTGTATCTTCGTTTGCAATTGTGACTTCACAAAAACTGACCTCATTTTGACCATTGTCATTACTGAAGCGACTGAGACACCCACTAGTGAGTGATAGTATAGGAATTGTGGAAAACTCCAATACCTTCCGCCGCTCTAAATTGGCCATACTCATCATTCCCTTAATTGCAGAAGAAACTTTTGCTACGACTGTCAGTTCCTAAATCGATATAAGCCAATCTAATGGTTCGAGAACCACCATAGAGCAGTTAAATTTATCGTTGAGTTATTTATCAGACACTGCCAGATTCAATTATTTAGATTAAATACAATCGGTAGAAATAAATATCGCACAGTAGATTATTATATGTAGAGATGGCTGATAATCAACAGTCGTCCGATGGTAAAACACGGCGAGAAGCATTACAGAAAATTGGAGTAGGAGGAATAGCTGGTGCGACTGCCACAAGTATGATTAGCGGAACAGCAGCTGCCGAGGACGGTGAGGTGATGGTTACTGAAGACGATGACGACGATGTTTACAAGGCGGAATTCTCAGGGCCTTGCCCTTCAAATTCGACCTACAGCTATGTAGGACACCACACGATAAACGTTGAGTATAATGGTATATCAGGAACTAGCGATGGAGAATGGATGCACACCCTCGACATCTGCGGAACAGGCTGGGCAGGCCGATATTGGCCTGGGTTTCCTCAATACGAAGATCCGGAGGATGCTAGTGAAGGTCTTTATATTCATGGGCATGCCCTAGACTTCCAAGCGGGTGATGAAGACGTCTACCTCCCAAGTGCTAGTAATGATAGTGATATCATCGGAATAGCTCCTGGGGATGCCGAAGATGCAGATCCGCTAGTAGAGGATAACCATGCCCGGGTGAAGGAACTTGCGGGTGTAATCATAGACAATGTCGAGGGTGTCGGATATGCACGTGATGCAGATGACATTGTTGAGACTATGCTTCGAGATGATTCAGGTGGGTCCCGCGATTATATCTGGGATTACGGAAGTGATGTTTACGGCACTGGACGCACACAAGTAGATCACTTTGTGGAGGTTCGTATGTTCTGTGATCCTGGTGAGAACGCTAATGGAGAATTCCAGTCAGAAATTGACTTCTATTTCAAAAGCGGGACCGGCAACTTCCACACATATACCATTGATTACACTCTACCAACACCAAACGGTGAACCAGCACTTGCACAAAGTGCAGATACAGACACCATAACAATCGATGGGGAAGAGATAGAAGTGGGTCCAACTCGAGAAAACCCTGGGGAAGTCTCGATGGAGGGAGAGATCAAAGACTAATCACTATCCCTCTGACGTCACCGTCTAGTTCAACACCTCCTCAGCCGGTGTTCGACCATTGAGTGCTTGATTCGGTCGATAGCGGTTATAGTGGTGTCTGAAGCGCCTGAGCCAGCGGCGTGCACTGGCTGGACTGTCCCGGCAAAACGAATGACAGCGGTCGATCCCATTCGAACAATCTCAACAGATCGGCTCGCTCTCGCCGTAGACCGAAAGCACCAGCGCCGTCGTGTACGTCCCCGATTCGGCGGATTCGGTCTCGACAGCAACGTGTGAATCGGCGAACTCCCAGTCTCGAAGCTCCTGGCCTGCAGCTAACCCCTCGCGAACGCGGCGTTCCACGTCGTCGGGGCCCGTTTCGTCTGCGACTTCGTAGAACAGCCCCGGGCCGTCCTCGACCGACCGGGACCACGCGAGTGCCGCGCTGACCTGACCGGGACCGGCAGTGGTCGCTCGAGCCTCGACGACGGTCAGTCGTTCGCCCGCGGGGCCGAGGTCGGGTGCGGTGCCGACGGCCTCGACGTCGACGCCCGCCGGAATCACGGACGAAACCGAGACGAGGTTATAGTTCTCGACGCCGGCCTCGGCGAGGGCCGCGTCGTAGGATGCCATCGCCGTGGGTGCCGACGCAGCGCCCCAGACGACTCGAATCGTGCTCATAGACGAGTTCGGGGATCGAGGCCGTAAGGAGTTGCGATCCGAAGCGAGGACCCAAGACGAAGCTTCGAGAACCGTAGCCGCCTCGCCGCGAGAAGCGATGGCTCGCCTACTGGATCGCAGAAAACGGTACGAACGGAGCGGAACCGAGTATCGAGTCCTCGAACCGTGAGCGCTAGTTAAAGAAGTAGTTCGCCGACGGGACGACCTGGCTCGAGTCGTCTTTTTCGATCTTCTCGAGCGCTTCGACGAAGTCCTGGTGGATGACGACGTCGCGGTCGTTACGGATCGCGAACATGCCGGCTTCGGTGGCGAGGCTCTCGATTTCGGCACCGGAGTAGCCGTCGGTGTCCTCGGCGAGGTCGGCGAACTCGACCTCATCGTCGACGTTCATGCCGCGGGTGTGGATCTGGAGGATCTGCTCGCGGCCCTCCTGATCGGGTTCGGGGACTTCGATGAGGCGGTCGAACCGGCCGGGACGAAGGATGGCGCGGTCGAGCATATCGAAGCGGTTCGTGGCGGCGATGATGCGGATTTCGCCGCGGGCCTCGAAGCCGTCCATCTCCGAAAGCAACTGCATCATGGTCCGCTGAACTTCGGCGTCGCCGGAGGTTTTGGACTCCGAGCGCGTGGTCGCGATGGCGTCGATCTCGTCGATGAAGATTATTGCCGGTTCGCGTTCGCGGGCCATCTCGAAGAGGTCCCGGACGAGGCGGGACCCCTCGCCGATGAACTTGCGGACGAGTTCGGAGCCGGCCATCTTGATGAAGGTGGCGTCGGTCTCGTTGGCGACGGCCTTGGCGAGCATCGTCTTGCCGGTCCCCGGCGGGCCGTGTAAGAGGACGCCGCTCGGCGGCTCGATACCGACCTCGTCGAACAGTTCGGGCTCGGCGAGGGGTTGCTCGACGGCTTCACGAACTTCGCGCACCTGTTCGTCGATGCCGCCGATATCCGCGTAGGAGACCTCCGGTTTCTCAGTGATCTCCATCGACTGTGCGCGCGCGTCGGTCTCGGCGTCGAGGACCGTCTGAATCGCGAAGGAGTCGTTGACGGCAACGCGGTCGCCGGCGTCGACTTTCTCGACGACGCGCGAGGAGACGTCCGTGAGGACCTCCTGGTTGTTGCCGTGTTGTTTAACGATTACCTCGTCGTTATCGAGGACGTCCTCGATGGTGGCGATGTACAACGAAGAGCTCTTGAGCGTCTCGTTTTCGCGTTCGACGCGGTCGACGCGATCGTGTAAGTCCTGGCGACGCTCGTCGGCCTCCTCGAGCTGTTCTGAAAGCTGTTCGTTGACGTCCACGAGATCGGTATAATGCCCGCGGAGCGCCTCGAGCCGCTCGTCGTCGGGGAGATCGGGATCGATATCACGGTGAGGTCGGTCTGGGATAGACGGGCTTCGAGACATCCTGACGTACGCTGGTAAGTCCCCCACGATAAATGTGCCTTTGGGTCCCGGACGGTTTTCGAATCCACTGCCAGCGGGCGGATATGGAGGATAGGCGCGGTCTATGCGGCAGATATAGCGGTATAACAGGGCCGGTACCGGACCGATGAGATCGGGGGGTGGGGGTATCATACGGATTGCTGTAACTAGTTACCGCCGATCACCAGGGATGGGGTCGGTGATCGGCGGTCATTGACTACAGTAAACCGTATCAGAGTTCGGTCGCGCGATTCGCGCCGCGGTCGTTCAGCCGTCGATCGACTCGCCCCACGAGTCGGGCCAGATTTCGGCGGCGCGCATTCCCGGCTCGTACTCCTGTGCTCGCAACTGCTCGCGAAGTTCGTCAGCGTCGATCCGGGGAACGTCAGTCCGAGTTAGCTCCCGAACCAGCAGCGCCGTCAGCATGGCGTGCTCGCGCAGGTTTCGGGGATCGACCTTATCTCGCGTGTCCGCCGTCGTGTGTCCCCAACCGCGGCCTCGTTCGGCACCCTCCGGCGGCTCGCTGTGTAACTGCAGCGCCGGCACGCCCGCCTGCAGGAACGGCCAGTGGTCGCTGAACGGATGCGGATCCGGCTCGTGGACGACCGGCTGCCCCGCCGCTTCGGTCACCGTATCGGCCAGTTCTGCGAGCGGGTCGGAGCCGTGTGAGAACGCTCGAAGGTTGCGAAATCGCCCCGCGCCGTCGACGTTAACCACCGCTCGAACGTCGTCGAGATCTACCGACTCGGCCATCGCTCTGGCACCCAGCAAGCCGATCTCCTCGCAGCCGACGCCGGCGAGTCGTACTCGACACTCGAGGTCCTCGTTGATCGCCGACAAAATCGACGCCGCGCCGGCGACGGTGGCGATGCCACAGCCGTTGTCGAGGGCCCCCTCCGTGATGTCGTGGGCGTCGTAGTGGGCCACGACGAGGACTTCGTCGTCCGTATCCGGCCCGAGCGTGCCGTGGACGTTCTGACTCGAGCCGTCCTGAGTCGTCGCATCGACCCGAAGCCGCGCTCGAGCGCCGCGGTCGGCGTACTCCGTCAGCCAGTCGTGGGTCTCGGCGCTGACGCCGACGCCGGGGACGGCCGCCTCGGCGTCGAACTTCAGCGCACCCGTCGGAGGGAGTTGCCCCTTCACGTGATTGGCGAAAACGAACGCCTCCGCGCCCGCCGCGATCGCGTGACCGAACTTCTCCATCCGGTGGACGAACCGCTGACCCGACGGGGTCGTCGTACTCGCGACCGCGATCGCTCCCTGGAGATCGACGTCCTCGAGTTCCGCGGGGGTGCCGTAGCCGACGTCGACCAGCGGTCCCTCGACGTCGCCCGCCGGCGAGTACGGCAGGGCGATCGCCTCGAACGAGCGGTCGATGCCGCCGAAGTCGTCGTTCGCCGCCGTATCTTCGTTGGCGTTCGGTGTCGTCTCCGAAGCGCTATCCTCGCCCCCTCGCGTCGACGTTTCGCTTCCGATGACTGCGAACTCCGTCGTCCCTCGCTCCCAGTACTGCACGGGGTACTCCTGAAACTGGACGTTCTCGAGACCGGCGTTCGAAAACGTCTCCCGAACGGTTTCGGCCGCTCGCCGTTCGTTCGGTGAGCCGCCCATTCGGTGGGGCAACTCGGTTATCCGTGTTAGCAGTTCCCAGGGCCGGTCGTCGCTCCAGGCGCGACCGAGCGCGCGCTCGAGTCGCTCGTCGCCGATGTCCGTCTCGACCATACCACGGTGTTCACGCTCGAGCGGAATATTCTACTGGTCGGCTGAAGCCGGGCCGGACGTGTCGGTCGACCGAACGGCGGGTCGCTTCTCAGTGCGGTGCGCCCCGCTCCGTCTCCGGGTTCGATACCCTTTACCACCTTCGTTTCAAAACGCGGGGTATGAGTTCCGTTCCCGAACGCTCGGAGGTCGACGAAGAATATACCTGGGATCTCGAGAGCATCTACGCAACCGACGACGACTGGGAGGCCGCCTACGAAGCAGTCGCCGAACGCGTCGACGAACTCGACGCCTACGAGGGGCAGGTCACCGACGACGCGGACACCCTGCTCGAGGTCCTCGAACTGAGCGAGGAGATCATGCGCGAGGTGTCGACGGTCTCGGCCTACGCCCGGATGCGCCGCGACGAAGATACGACGAACCAGGAGTATCAGGCGCTGACGGCCCGCGCCCAGTCGCTCGCGGCCGACGCCCAATCCGCAACGTCGTTCATCGACCCCGAAATTCAGGAGCTGACCCGCGAGGAGTTCGACGAGATGGTAGACGAGGAACCGGCCCTCGAGACCTACGACCATTACGTCGACGACGTCCTCCGGATGAAACCCCACACCCGCTCGGCGGAAGTCGAGGAACTGCTCGCGGACCTGAGCGAGGTCACGGGCGCGACCGGCGACGTGTACAACATGCTCTCGAACGCGGACATGCAGTTCCCGACGGTCGAAGATCCTGAGGGGGAAGCCGTCGAAATCACGCAGAGTAACTTCGTCAACCTGCTCAAACGCCCCGACCGGGCGTTCCGCCAGCGCGTCTACGAGAACTACTTCGACGAGTGGCAATCGATGCGGAACACCGTTGCCTCTGCCTACAAGAACAGCGTCAAAGCTGACGTCAAGATGGCGCAGGCGCGCAACTACGACACCGCCCGCGAGGCCGCCCTCGACGGGCCCAACGTCCCCGTTGACGTCTACGACACGCTCGTCAACAGCGTTCACGACAACCTCGACAAGCTTCACCACCACGCCGAGCTCAAACGGCAAGCACTCGAAGTCGACGACCTCCAGATGTGGGACGTCTACATGCCGCTGACCGGCGATGAGGGCCCCGACGTCGAGTACGATCAGGCGGCCGAGTACGTCGTCGACTCGCTGGCTCCGCTGGGCGAGGACTACCAGTCCCGCGTCGCCGAGGGCCTCGAGTCGCGCTGGGTCGACGTCTATGAGAACGAGGGCAAGCAGTCCGGCGCGTACTCGGGGGGCACCTACGACACCCAGCCGTTCATCCTGATGAACTATCAGGACGACATCTCCTCGATGTACACGCTGGCCCACGAACTCGGCCACTCGATGCACTCCGAGCTCACGAAAGAAGAACAGCCCTACGTCTACTCGGGCTACGAAATCTTCGTGGCCGAAGTCGCCAGTACGGTCAACGAGGCCCTGCTGACGAACCACCTGCTCGAGACCGTCGACGACCCCGAGTTCCGCAAACACGTCCTGAACGAGTTCTTAGAGCGCGTGCGTTCGACGCTCTACCGACAGACGCTCTTTGCGGAGTTCGAGCACAAGGCTCACGAACTCGAGGAGGCGGGCGAACCGCTCACCGCCGACCGACTGGACGAACTCTACCGCGGGCTCAAAGAGGAGTACTACGAACCCGCCGTCGTCGACGACCACATCGCCCGCGAATGGATGCGCATCCCCCACTTCTACCGCGCGTTCTACGTCTACCAGTACGCGACCGGTATCTCCGCCGCGCTGGCTATCGTCGACGACGTCCTGCCGAACGGGCCCGGCAGCGAACCGAACCGTGACGCCGCCGAAGACTACCGCTCGTTCCTCCGGCGTGGTTCCCGGGAGTACCCGCTCGAACTGCTGCGGATCGCCGGCGTCGATATGAGCAGTTCGGACCCGATCGATCGGGCGCTGGAGATGTACGGACAGCGACTCGACGAGATGGACGAGTTGCTCGACTAGGGCAGCGGCGCTTGAGTCGGTACTGTCCTATTTTGACGTGCGACACGAGTGTTGCGCAAGAGCGGATCCGGGATGACTGATACGGTTTACTGTAGTCAATGACCGCCGATCATCGACCCCGCCCCTGGTGATCGGCGGTAACTAGTTACAGCAATCCGTATGAGACAAGGGTTTAACTGCGATTGCGGACTTGGATACCCAATGAGTGATCTGGGGGACGCAAAAGGGTCGAACTCTCAGGCGGACGACGGCGATGAGGTGGTGCATCGTCGGTACCGGACGCTCGTCGAAACCCTCGAAGACGGCGTCTACCAGCTCGACACTGACGGGTGCTTCGTCGCGGTCAACGACGTGATCCTCGAGTTGACAGGGTACGACCGGGAGACGCTCCTCGGTGCGCACGTTTCCGTCGTCGTCAGCGACGCGGATTGCGACCGTCTCGAGCGCCGCATCCGAACCCGACTCGAGAGCGACGCGGACGGCGACGCGACGTACGATTTGGCGATCGAGACCGTCGACGGCGAGCGCGTTCCCTGCGAGTTGCAGTTTAGCCTGCTCGTGGCCGACGACGAGTTCGTGGGAACCGTCGGCGTCGTTCGCACCATCGACGGTCGCGACCGGCGGCACGAGCAGCTCGCATCGGTCTGGGAGACGTACGAATCGATCACGTCCGTCATCGACGAGGCCGACGTCGGCGTGTTCGTTCTCGACGAAACGTTCGACGTCGCCTGGATCGACGAGACCATCGAACGGTACTTCGGCGTGGATCGGAGCGAAATCGTCGGCCGGGACAAGCAGACGGTCATCGAAGAAACGATTCAGGACCGATTTGCCGACCCAGAGGCGTTTGCGGAGACGGTGGTGGCGACCTACGACGACAACACCTACGTCGAACAGTTCGAGTGTCGGATCACATCCGGCGAGGGGCGCGAGGAACGCTGGCTCGAGCACCGGAGCAAGCCGATCGAATCCGGACGGTACGCCGGCGGTCGCGTCGAACTGTACTACGACATCACGGACCGGAAACTGTCG
Source organism: Natronorubrum halalkaliphilum (assembly GCF_009834785.1). Classification (GTDB taxonomy): domain Archaea; phylum Halobacteriota; class Halobacteria; order Halobacteriales; family Natrialbaceae; genus Natronorubrum; species Natronorubrum halalkaliphilum. The sequence goes on along the minus strand of NZ_WUYX01000071.1, from coordinate 157,152 downwards.
GAGCAAGCCCAACTCGAGAGCGAACAACGGATTCAGTCGTTAGTCAATGCGGTCGAGGAGTATGCAATTTTCATGCTCGATCCCGACGGGCACGTCGTCAGCTGGAACGAAGGTGCCGAACGGATCAAAGGGTACGATTCGGAACGGATTCTCGGCGAGCACTTTTCGGTGTTCTACACCGACGACGCCCGGGAAAACGGCGTGCCCGAACACAATCTCACGCAGGCGAGAACCCAGGGTGCAATCGAGGACGAAGGGTGGCGCGTCCGGGCGGACGGATCGCAGTTCTGGGCCAACGTGACGATTACCGCTATTCGAAACGAGGGTGAGCTACAGGGGTTCGCGAAGGTGTCGCGGGACATGACCGAGCAGCGAGAGCACGAACGGGAGCTGCGACGCGAACGGAACCTGACCGAACAGATCCTGGAGACCAGTCCGGTCGGTATCGCCGTCGTGAATCCGGACGGCTCGACCAGCCGAGTCAACGATCGGATGGCGAAACTGCTCGACGTTCCGTCGGGCGACATTTCGCCGTACACGACGGGAGACCGAGAGATGTTCGATTCGAACGGAGATCTGATTCCGGTCGAAGACCGGCCCACCAGCCGCGTCTTCGAGACGGGAAACCCGCTGTACGATCGGGAAATTCTGATCGATCCGCCGTCCGGAGAGCGGACGTGGCTTTCCGTAAACGCCACGCCGATTACCGACGAGCGGGGAGCGCCGGAACAGGTCGTCGCGACCGCGACCGATATCACCGATCTGAAAGAGCTCGCCGAACGGCGAAAACGAGCGCTCGAGGAGCGCGAAAAGGAACTCGCCGCCGTTCGGCTCGCAACGAACTTGCTCGAAAGCGGCGATCAACCGGTCGACGAGTTACTGGAGGCGTTCGTGGATAACCTCACGGACTCGTTTCGATACGCGGAGCGCACCGCCGCGCGGGTCTCGGTCGGTAACCACGAGGCAGTCACCGACGGCTACGAACCCATTGATCGGAACATCACGGCACACACCAGAACGGCAAACGGTGCGCCGGTCACGATCGACGTCGTCTTCCTCGCGGACGCTACCGAGACGGAGACGGGCCCGTTCCTCGAGGAAGAGCACGAACTGATCGAAACGCTCGCGACCCTGGTCAAGTTTTACTTCGAACGCCGGGAGTACATCGACGAGCTACAGGCCGAGACCGAGCGGCTCGAACAGTTCGCGTACGCCGCCAGCCACGACCTCCAGGAGCCGTTGCGGATGGTCTCGAGCTACCTCCAGTTGATCGATCGCCGCTACGGCGATCAGTTGGACGACGACGGCGAGGAGTTCCTCGCGTACGCCGTCGATGGGGCCGAGCGAATGCGGGCGATGATCGAGGGACTCCTCGAGTACTCCCGCGTCGAAACGCGGGGCGATCCGTTCGAACCAGTCGACCTGAACAGCGTGCTCGAGGACGTTCTGGCGGATCTCGAGGTGAAAATCGTCGAAACCGAAGCCGAGATCACGACCGAGCCACTGCCGACGGTCAACGGCGACGCGAGCCAGCTTCGACAGGTGTTCCAGAACCTGCTCTCGAACGGGATCGAATACAGCGACGGAACGCCGCGCGTTCACGTCTCGGCCGAACGGAACGGCAGAGAGTGGATCGTGTCGGTCAGCGACGAGGGGATCGGTCTCGAGCCCGACGAGAGCGAGCGGATCTTCGAGGTCTTCCAGCGGCTCCACAGCCGGGAGGAATACAGCGGAACCGGAATCGGGCTCGCACTCTGTCGTCGAATCGTCGAACGTCACGGCGGCGAAATCTGGGTCGACTCCGAGCCCGGTGAGGGAGCGACGTTTTCGGTGACGCTGCCGGCGGCCGATCACGACGGGAGTGCGTAGCCGCTGTGGCGCTCAGAAGGGAACGTCGTCCGAGATATCGCGAGACGTCCCCTCCGAGAGGCCGTCGAAACCGGTGCTGACCGAGACGTGATCGATCGCGTCGACCTCGTTCGGGAGCCGTCGCTGAATCGCCTGGGTCGTCATCGGGCTGATGCCACACCCGCTACAGGCACCGCTCAGGTTGATCGAGATGCGGCCCTCGTCTAGATCGACCTCGGTGATCGACGAGTCGCCGCCGTGGGCCTGAATCTGGGGGAAGTTCCGCTGGAGGAACAGGGACACTGCTTCTCGAATTTCGTCCTCGGGGGACTGCTCTGGGGCGGATTCGCTCATAGGTAAGCCAAGGGACTCGAGGGGTATATCTCTGTTCACGAACCGGTAGAGCGCAGACTGCGGGTCGGTAACCCGACTCATACTGCCGGCCAGAACTATTCGAAGATCGGTCGCGCTACTGCGGCCGTCATCCCCGAGGACGGCCGCGAATTCGCGACAGACTTCGTATTGACTTTCGTCTGCCAGTATCAACCGCGCATCTCGGCGTCGACGGCCGTCCGAACGGTGCGAGCGATGCCGAGCATCGCGACGAACGTGCCCGCGAAGACGACCGCGACGAGCAGAAAGATCCCGAGTCCGATCGCTCCGGCGTTCGGATGCGAGAGCAACGGTGACGTGACACGATAGCCGAGGGAGACGATGAGGACGCCCGCTGCGACGAAGATCGAGGCCCGCCAGTAGGCACCGTACTCTTCAGGCGACAGTTCCATGCTCCGAGGTGTCGCGCCCGGCCGTAAAAAGGACTCCCAACGCAATCGATCGATCGCTCGAGACCGTCGGCCAACAGACGTCACTCGAGACCGTCGGCCAACTGGCTCGCGACTCGCGCACCCGTCTGCCGGTCTCTACGGTAGCGCTCGAAGATCGATCGCGCGGTCTCGGCCGCCGACTCGTCCGTCTCGAACTCGAGGCTCGGATACTCTACGGCGGTCAGTACGAGCGGTTCGGGCGGCGCGGGCGCAATTCCCTCGTGGCCGGGCAACGGCTCGGCCTCGAACGCGCGATCGATCTTCGAACGCGAGCCCTCGCCGGTACCGACGGCGCGGGCGAGCGAGACGAGTCGGCGAACCAGTTCGCGAGCGAAGCCGTCCGCGGTGACGCGGACGACGAGATAGTCGCCGTCGCGAGTCGCCTCGAGTGTCGGCGAGCGTTCGGTGTTGTGGTCGTCCGGCGTGAGGTTGTGGAAGTCGCGGGTTCCCGAAAGCGCTTTGCAGGCGGCGCGAAAGCGGTCGTCGTCGACGGCGTGTTCGCCACCAGAACCGCTCGAGTCGGCGACGGACGGCGCGTACAGGTGATACGTGTACTCCCGGCGAGTCGCGTCGTGGGTCGCGTGGAACGATTCGGGGGCGTCGGCGGCCGCCCACGCGCGGATGTCGGCCGGGAGGTCGGCGTTGAACGCCCGCGGCGTGAGCCACGCCGGCGCGTCGAACGCGACCGTCTGGGCCAGCGCGGAGACGCCGGCGTCGGTTCGGCCGGCGGCGGCGTAGGCGGCGGGTTTGTCGGTTTCGGGTGCGAGCACCTCGAGTGCGCGCAGCGCGTCGAAAACCGCGTCTTCGACGGTGGAAACGTCGGGCTGGCGCTGAAAGCCGTGGTAGCCGGTGCCGTCGTAGGCGATCCGGAACGCGCGCTGTGCCATTGGCTGGACCGAACGCGGCGAGCGAGTTAGATGCGTCGAACGGTACCGGTACCGACCGTGATGCCGGTCGGCGTCACGACGATACCGCGTCCGGGACGGTCACTCGGCTTCCTCGTCGGTGACGTCAGTAATCCAACTCCGTGCGGCCATCGCCTGCGGGAAGCCGATCGTCGGAATCGAGAGGATCGCGACCTGTTCGAGCGCCGCCGGGTCGTGGCCCTCCTCGAGGCCGCGACGAACGTGGGAGTGGACGGCGCCCTCGGACTGAGCGGCGACGGCCAGCCCCAGTTTAACGAGCCGCTTCGAGTCGTCGTCGATGGGGCCCGCGTCGGCACAGGCCGCGCCAAGATCGGCGTACTGCTCCCAGACTTCGGGATGTGACTCGGCGAACTCGCCGGCGGTCGACGGCAGTTCTTCTTCGGGATCGTCGACGGCGTCGATATCGTCCGTCATGTCCGTTTGCTCCGTCACTCCGAACGGCGTTAAGAGTTGGTGGGACCGTGACGGTCGCCGAACCGATCGCGGTCATGGACTACCCGACGTTTTGTGGCCGAAAGCCCTCGAGGAGCCACCCGTGAGTCGCCCCGCGCTGCTCCATACGGATTCCGGCTGGGACGACGCGGTAGCCATCTCGCTGGCACTCGAGGGACATCTCGAGCGATCCGAGTCGGAAGTGACCGACTGATCGCCGGCGGTGAGAGGCACGCGACTGACGTCACTGCTCGTTCAAAATCGGAGACACGCCGATTAAAGTGGCACGGTGGTCGTGCAACCGGCGTGTGCTGACGGGCAGCGTTCGGATAGCGTTTCTGAACGGGAGACCGGCCGTTCAGACTTCGGACCGTTCGGACTGCGATGTATCGAGATTCCAGCCGGGATCACAGCCCGTGCGTTCGATCTGCCGGGATCGACACGCCGGACAGTAATCGGGCGTCTCGCTGACGCTCCGGGGGACGTAGACCGCGCCGCCACACGCAACGCACGCATCGGAAACGATGGTCGCGCAGTCGACGCAGACGTTGAAGTCGTCGACTGTGAGTTCGCGCAGGGGTTCGAGTTGTTTATCCAAGAGATACTCGTCGATGACCGCCTGACAGTTGTGGCACGGTTTCATATCGATGCAGTTTGTGCCATGCGATACCTACACATAGTTCTATCGTCGCCGCGGAAACTCGCGTCGCGTTATCTGTCGTCTGTCGGAACTTACGGGAGCCGTCGATGGGCCACAGAACGTCCGAAACCGGTTACGAAGGCCTCCGAAACTGAGCGCGAGCCGCCGCGACGGCCCGACTCGCCTCCTTCCCGCCGACGACGTTCCGGTACCGCGACGCCTCGAGGCTGGAGAGCGGGCGGACGCTTCTCGAGCCAAGGGCCTCGCCCGCCGCCGGAAATCGGTCGTGTCGGGCCTCGAGGTCGCGGACGCGAGTAACGGGTATCGCATCCGGTCGGCGTTGACGCTGCCCAGGCTCACGACGTCGGTCAGACGGCTGCCTCGGTTCACGACGTCGGTCAGACGGCTGCCTCGGTTCACGACGTCGGTCAGACGGCTGCCTCGGTTCACGACGGCGGTCAGACGGCGTCGGGTCCGTGCGTGAACGTATGAAGACCGGAGTTCGGAGAGTTTCACCGCGCGGCCAGGGTCAGTTCCACGTGTCCTTGCGGTCGTCGCTCAGCCGCGGATGGACCGTCTCCCAGTCGTTCGGCAGGACCGGTCCCTCGAGCAGTGGATCCCCGGTCGCGTCCATCCACTCGAGTAACTCGTCTCGAAGCCGGTCGCGGACGGCTACGGTGGCCGGATCCTCGGGATCGTCCGCCGCCGCGAGATTGTCCCGTTCGAGCGGGTCGGCCTCGAGGTCGTACAGTTCCTCGTAGGCCCGCTGGTCGCCGTAGTACTCCTCGCGGACCTCGCAGCCGGCGTCGCTGCAGTAGATATCCGTCGTCATGTAGACCGCGGGCAGGTGCCAGAAGTTTCGGATGTACTTCCACCGATCCGTTCGAATCGCCCGGATCGGATTGTACCGGTCGTGCCAGGTCATGCCGGCGAAGAGCCGCTCTCGTGGTTCGTACTCGCCGCCGCGGCCGTCGAACAGCAGCGGGGCGAAGCTCTGGCCGGCGATGTGCCCACCGTCGGCGTCAGCGCCGGGAACCGGGGCGTCGGCCGCATCGAGCAGCGTCGCGAAGACGTCGACGTTGCTCACGAGGTCGTCGACCGCGCGCCCCGACTCGACGGTGCCGGGCTGGGACAGCACGAGCGTCCCCTCGATACCGGCGTCGAAGCAACACCCCTTTGCTCGGGGCATGGCCAGCCCGTGTTCGGTCGTGAAGACCACGAGGGTGTCCTCGGCGAGTCCGGCGTCCTCGAGCGCGTCGACAATCGTTCCGACACCGTCGTCGATCGCTTCCACCATCCCGTGCATCTCGGCGATATCCGACCGGATACCGGGCCGGTCGGGGAGGAACTCGAGCGGTTCGACCTCGCCGGGGTCGGGTGCGCCGTAGCGCTCCCCCTCGAAGCCGAAGCCGCCGTTCTCCTCGACGCGGTGGAGTTCGAAGAAGCCGATCGAGGCGAAGAACGGATCGCCGTGGTCGCCCGTTGCGAGCAGTTCCGCGAAGTCGTCGGCGACGTCTCGAGCGCGGGCCGTCTCGTGGACCGACGGCGGTGCGTCCGCGGTCAGCGGCTCGTCGCTGTGGATCCGATCGTAGCCGAGGCGGTCGGGGTACTCGGTGATGTGTTGGAGTCCGAAGAGGTGGGTCTCGTAGCCGGTTTCGGCCAGCAACTCGGGGAGCAGTCGTTCCTCCGGGCCGACCTCCCAGTTGCCGTGGGCGAGCCCGAGCATCCCGTTCTGGTGGGGATGGCGGCCGGTCATGAGACTCGCTCGGCTCGGCGAACACTGCGGTGCGGTCACGAAGTGACGGTCGAACCGAACGCCGGCGGCGGCGAGGGCGTCGATCCGCGGCGTCTCGACGGCCGCGCCATAGCATCCGATGAACTTCCCCAGATCGTGGCAGTGGACCAGGACGATATTGGGCGGCGTCATGTCCGCGTATTGAATCACGTGGGGAGTAAGAGTTCGGACTGATACTGCCACAGAACCCTTTCTTGAGCCGTACTATCACCGTTCGGTACACATTCCAATATCGTGAACCACCTGCATACTCCGGGGCGGTGGCCTTCCCTTCGAGGGGTGGATGTGTGCTACACATGGCGGGATCTACGAACACAAATTCGTCGTCTAACGAGCGTGACCCGAAGCCACATTCGACCCCGCGGAACGTCGTTCTCGTTGTTCTCGACACGGCTCGAGCGAGAAGCATCGGCCCGGAAACGACGCCGACGCTGACCCGACTCTCGAGGGAGGGAACGACGTTCGACAACGCCTTCGCGACCGCCCCGTGGACGCTACCGTCTCACGCGTCGATGTTCACGGGAACCTACCCCTCCGAACACGGGACCCACGGCGATCACACGTACCTCGACGACGAGTTGCGGACCCTTCCCGAATCGTTCGCCGACTCCGGCTACGAGACGATCGGCGTCTCGAACAACACCTGGATCACCGAGGAGTTCGGCTTCGACCGAGGGTTCGACGAACTTCGAAAGGGCTGGCAGTATATCCAGTCCGACGCGGATATGGGCGCGGTGGTCCGCGGCGAGGATCTCCGGGAGAAGCTCCAGGCGACCCGAAACCGGCTCTTCGACGGCAACCCGCTGGTCAACGCCGCGAACATCCTCTACAGTGAAGCGCTCCAGCCGGCCGGCGATGACGGGTCCGACCGATCGACGACCTGGATCGCAAACTGGCTCGAGGAGCGCGACGCCGACCGGCCCTTCTTCCTGTTCTGTAACTTCATCGAACCGCACGTCGAGTACGACCCGCCGCGGGAGTACGCCGAGCGGTTCCTCCCCGACGACGCGAGCTACGACGAGGCGAGGGCGATCCGACAGGATCCTCGCGCCTACGACTGCGAGGACTACGAGCTCACTGAACGGGAGTTTTCGCTCCTCCGCGGCCTGTACAAGGCAGAACTCGCGTACGTCGACGACCAACTCGGACAGCTCCGATCGGCACTCGAAGACGCTGGTGCCTGGGAAGACACCCTGTTCGTCGTCTGTGGCGACCACGGCGAGCACATCGGCGAACACGGCTTCTTCGGTCACCAGTACAACCTCTACGACACGCTGATCAACGTCCCGCTGGTGCTCCACGGCGGGCCGTTTACCGGCGGCGGCCGACGCGACGACCTCGTCCAGTTGCTCGACCTTCCGGCGACGCTGCTCGAAGCGGTCGATATCGACGATCCGGCGCTTCGCGAGCAGGGCTCGAGTCGCTCGATGCATCCGGATTTGACGTCGGCCTCGGCCTCGCCCTCGAGAGACGCCGTCTTCGCCGAGTACGTCGCCCCCCAGCCCTCGATCGATCGGCTCGAGGCACGTTTCGGCGACATTCCTGATCGCGTTCGCGAGTACGACCGTCGGCTTCGCGCGGTTCGGACGCGGGAGTTCAAGTACGTCCGCGGCGACGACGGCTTCGAGCGCCTCCACGACATGACGGTCGATCCGAACGAACGCGACGATATCGCAGCCGACAACCCCGAGACCGTTCGGGCGCTCCGGCGTCGGCTCGAGGACCGGTTCGAGCCGCTCGAGGACGCCGACGAGGCGGACGACGTTGCGATGCGCGAGGGGACGAAAGAGCGGCTGGCGGATCTGGGGTATCTCTGATACTGCTGGCCAGAACTATTCGAACATCGGTCGCGCTACTGCGGCCGTCATCCCCAAGGGCGGCCGCGAATTCGCGACCGACTTCTCATCGGCTTCTGTCCGACAGTATGAACGGCGACACCAGCTACGGGGCCCGGGACGGATGCGGCTCTGATACGGTTTACTGTAGTCAATTACCGCCAGTCGCCAGAACGGGGTCGTCGATCGGCGGTACATAGTTACAGTGACCCGTATGAGACGAGGCGGGATATCAAGCCTACACCTGTACACGGGGACGGGTTTCACCGTGGCTTCGGAACCCCACACCGTGTCCTCCTCTTCGCACACCACGTCCCGATCGTTCCCGATGCGGGCCGTGTACGACTGCGCCGCAGATCAGCTTACCGTCGTCGTCGATGCCACCCCCGCGACGGTCGACGATATCACGGTAACGGTCAGTTCGAAGCAGATCCAACTCCGGATCGACCACGGTGAGACCGCCTTCGAGCAGACGATCACGCCGCCGGTCACGCCGTACGTCTTCACCGACGACCGAAACGCCGTCTACAACAACGGCGTCCTCACGATCTCGGTCGGGACGACGCGGCGATCCGAACGCTGAGCCTCGAACGCGCCGAACCCGTCGACCCCGTCGTCGCCAAGTACCCCTAAAACGCGACGAACGCCCCCGTTTGGCGGAATGGGCTTGCCTGCAGTGTCCTTTTTGCCGGCGGTCCGATACGATGAACTCGAGCCTCGAGCGACGGCGAGCGGCGGAATCCGCCCGACTCGAGGGCCCCACTGATGACGACACACGATGCCCGGACCGACGCGAACGGCTTCGTTCGCTTCTTTCGCAACTACACGAAGACGTGGGTCCACGCCGTCGCGACGGCCGGACTGACCGCGTTCGGGACGCTGACGATCGTTCACAACTGGTTCGCCGCGCTCGCGCTCGCGACGTACGCCGTCCCGCCGGTCGTGCTGTATCTCCGACGCGGGCGGGCACGGCCCCGCGACAAATCCGCATCTGCGACGGGGTCGAACGGGGAGGACGGCACCGGGTCCGCGGGGGCGGACGGGAGCGACGACGGAAGCGGCCGCTCGAGCGAGGCGCGAGGCACCGACGCTCGGGAGGATAGCGATGCAGCCGCGACCGCGGACACCGCCGCGGCTTCCGCGTCCGACGCTGTCACAGACACCTCGACGGAGACTGGCAAAAACGCGACGACGGGCGACACTGCCGGCACTGAATCGGAGGCGACAGCCGATCAGGAGGCGAAGACGGGTGCAGGGACGGGAGAGCCGCTCGAGGGGGCCGAAACGGAATCGACGGCGGCCGATGCTGACGATGACGCTGCCGAAACGGAATCCGACGACGACAGAGCGATACCCGCGGACGCGGCAGCCGATGACGGCCGCGACGAAGCGTCTATCGAGGAACCGAAATCGGACTCTGCAGACGCCGGCGCCGAGTGGCACGGCGTCGACACACCCGCGGAGACGGCGTTGTACGACGTCGCGATCCCGACCGCGAGCGACGCCTACGCGGTCGGTGCCGATGGTACCGTCCTCAGCGGCGACGGTCAGGGCCAGTGGTCGGTCGTCCTCGAGGACGGCCCTGCCGCCCAGGGTAACGACCTCCGCGGCGCGGACGCGACGGCCGACGGCGAGGCGGTCTGGATCGCCGGCGACAGTGGCGCTCTCGGGCGCGTCGACGTCGAAACCGGCCGCCACACGGATTACACGGCTCCCGAAGACGTCACCGACAACTGGCTGGGCGTCGCCGTCGGCGGCTCGAGCGACGCGGAGACGATCCTCCTGATCAACGGCTCCGGGGCCGTCCTCCGCGGAACGTATCGCGAGGGAGACCTGGAGTGGACGGGTCCCGACAAGCCCGGCAGCGGCTCGAGTCTGAGCGGCGTCGAACTCGTCGGCGACGTCGGCTACTGCTGTGACACCAACGACGGCGTCTTCGAGACGACCGACGGCGGCGAGTCGTTCGAGCGAGTTGGACTCGAGGGAGCCGACGGGACGCTCACCGACGTCGCGACCACGGGGCGGGGAGACTGTCTCGTGAGCGCTGACGACGGCGTCGTCCACCGCTACGGCGGATCGACGTGGACGCCCGAACGCGTCGCCGACGGCTCGCTGACCGGCCTCGCCCGCTCCGGCGAGCGAACGGCGGCGTGTGCCGATGACGGAATTCACGAGCGGTCCACGCCGACGGCCGACTGGGAACGAATCGACATCGACGGAACCGACGCGCTGCAGGCGATTTCGATCGCCCCCGAGCGCTCGGTTGCGGTCGGCGAGAACGGCACGGTCATCGAACGGCACTGACGGGGCGCCGCCCACTGTTATTGCACTCGAGAGTGAACTAGCCGTGTCGTGAGCGACTGGGAGACGGAGCGCGGCCGCTGTCGGCTCTGCGGGGCGGAATGTGGCGAGTCGGCGGCGGAGACGGTGGAGGCGGCGGACAGCGACGCCGACGCCGATACCGATGTCGACGGATTCTTCTGCTCGAGCGGCTGTCGCGAGATCGTCGACGTGCTCGGAGACAGCGACGGCACTGACGGAACCAACGGCACGGACGCGGCCGACTTCGACGCCGACACCGGCCGTAACCCCGATTCTCGAACGAAGCCCGCTTCCCAGAACGAAAGCCACGCGCGGACGTTCTTCCGAGTCGACGGCATGCACTCGGCGCTCTGCGAGTCGTACCTCGAGTCGGTCGCCGAGAACCGCGCGGGCGTCTCGGACGCGGCTGCGAGCTACGTCACGGAGACGGTCCGGGTCGATCACGATCCCGACCGGACGTCGGCGGCGGCGCTCGAGGACGGTCTGACGACGATCGGCTACACGGCTTACCGGCGCGAGAACGCGGCAGAGGCTCCCGCGAGAGGAGATACCGACGCTGACGCCGGCCCCGCCGAGGACCAGACGAGCACCACCCACAGATCACGCGAAATGCACGGACTGCGAAAGCGCCGCTCGGAAGACGTCCTCGAACTGCGGTACATCGTCGGAATCGTCTTCGGCTCGTTCCTGCTGATCCCGTACGTTACGGTGTTCTATCCGGTGTATCTCGCCGGCTACACGGACTACTGGCTGTTCGGGCTGTACGCGGAGACGTTCGCGAGTTTCGACGGCGTCCTGTTCTTGCCGCTCTTTTTCGTGCTCACGGGAGCCGTGCTCTACCTGACCGGCATGCCGCTCTTGCGCGGGGCCTACGTGAGTCTGAAACTCCGTGAGCCGAGCGTCCATCTGCTCGCGACGCTGACGATCGTCGCCGCCTTCGCCTACGGAACGCTCGCCTTCGTCGTCGGCCAACCCGAAATCTACTACGACCTGACGATCCTCGTCGCCGCAACGGTGATGGCCGCCGTCTTCTACGAGGCGACGATCAAACGACGCGCGATGGACCGGCTCACCGATCTCACGGTCTCCCAGGTCGAGACGGCCCGCGTCCTCGAGGCGGACGGAACAACGCGGGAGAGCCCGATCGAAGAGATCGGGGCCGACGACCGACTGCTCGTCCGGGCGGGCGAGCGGATCCCCGTCGACGGAACGCTCGCCGAGGGCGAGTGCGCGGTCGACGAGGCGGTCATCACCGGCGAGTCGTTACCGATCTCGAAAGCGGCGGGCGACGCCGTGATCGGCGGCTCGGTCGTAACCGGCGGCGCCGCGGTCGTCGCCGTCGGCGATCGGACGACCAGCAGCATCGATCAGCTAACGCGTACGGTGTGGAACCTCCAGAGCGTCGACCACGGCGTCCAGCGCCGCGCCGACGCGCTCGCGGCGACTCTCCTCCCGTTCGTCGTCGCCACAGCCGTCGTCGCCGGCGTAGCGTCGATCCTGCTCGAGGCGACTCCGGTCGCCGCCGCGATGACGGTCCTCCTGACGATCATCGTCGTCAGCCCGTGGGCGCTCGGCCTCGCGACGCCGTGTTCGGTCGCCTCGAGCGTCCGCGACGCGCTCGAGCGAGGGATCGTCGTCTTCGACGAGAGCGTCTTCGAACGGCTCCGGGAGATCGACGTTGTCGTCTTCGATAAGACGGGGACGCTCACGACCGGCGAGATGAGCGTGCTCGAGGCGGACGCGCCGGCGGAACTCCTTCGAGCGGCCGGGTCGGTGGAGCGGCGCGCGTCCCATCCGGCGGCGGCCGCGATCGAGGCGGCGTTCGCCGACGGAGACGGCCGGAGCGGTGAAAGCGACGATCGGGGAGGAAGCGGCGAAACCGACGGGTTCGCCGACGAGACGACACGAACGGACGGGGGCGTTACCGACGACGCGGACGAACCGGACGAGCCCACCGACCGCATACGGGAGTTCCGGCGCCACGCGACCGGCGTCGAGGGCACCGTCGACGGGCGGCGAGTGCTCGTCGGCCACCCCGACTGTTTTCGCGAGCAGGACTGGGACCTCGAGGGGGACCTCGAAACGCGAATCGCGGCGGCGCGAGACGACGGCCGACTGCCCGTCGTCGTCGGACGGGAGGGACACGCGGAGGGGATCGTCGTCGTTGGTGACGAATCGCGGACCGAGTGGGACGCGACCGTGACGGCGCTGGACGAAAGCGGGATCGACGTCGTCGTGCTCACCGGCGACGACGACTCGGCGGCGGCCCGCTTCCGACGGCATCCGGGCGTCGAGCACGTCTTTGCGGCGGTGCCGCCCGACGGCAAGACGGCGGCGATCCGGCGACTCCGCGCCGAGAACCGCGTCGCGATGGTCGGCGACGGAACGAACGACGGTCCCGCCCTCGCCGCGGCGGATCTGGGCATCTCGCTCGGCAGCGGGACGGCGTTGGCCGCCGACGCGGCCGACCTCGCCATCGTCGACGACGACCTCGCCGCGGTCGAACGAGCGTTCGCGCTGGCGCGTGCCGCCCGCGAGCGCGTCGTCCAGAATCTCGGGTTAGCGCTGGTCTACAACGCGATCGTGATCCCGGTCGCGCTGGCGGGGCTGTTGAGTCCGGCGGTCACGACCGCGGCGCTGGCGGCCAGCGGCCTGCTGATCGTCGCGAACTCCTCGCGAACGTTACTCGAGGCGTGATCAAGTCTCGACGGGCGATCGAGACGAACCCGACGACTGGCACGCGGTCGTCGCAACCGCAACCGGCTAATGCCATCGATTCGCATGACCTAGCATGAGGTTCACCCCAGGACCGACGACCGTCCCGCCGGCGGTCAGAGAAGCGATGGCCGAGGAACAACCGAATCCGAACGTCGAAACCGCGTTTGCACAGCGGTACGACGAGACCTGTGAGAAACTCGCGACGGTGTACGAGACGTCACACGACGTCGTCGTTCTCGGCGGCGAGGGCATTCTCGGCCTCGAGGCGGCGATCACGTCGCTGGTCGCGCCCGGCGACCGCGTGCTCTGCGTTTCGAACGGGATCTACGGCGACGGATTCGCCGACTTCGTCGACGCCGCCGACGGGGACGCCGAACTCGTCTCCGCGCCGTACGACGAGGGTTACGATCTCGAGGCCGTCGAGGCGGCCCTCGAAGATGCGGCTTCCGCCGGCGAGCCGTTCAAAGTCGCGACGCTGGTCCACTGCGAGACGCCCACCGGGACGCTCAACGACATGGGTCCCGTACTGGATCTACTCGACGAACACGACGTGTTGAGCGTCGTAGACGCCGTCTCGTCGCTCGGTGGCACGCCAGTGCCGACCGACCGAATCGACGTCTGTCTCGGGGCCTCCCAGAAGTGTTTCAGCGCGCCGCCGGGGCTGACGACCGCCGCGATCAGCGATCGAGCCTGGGAGGCGATGGCGGAGCGCGAGCCGTCCTCGCTGTACACGAACTTCCTTCCGTGGCGGGACGTCTCCGACGGCTTTCCCTACACCCATCTCCCGGCGAACGTGGCCGCCCTCGACGCGGCGCTCGATCTGGCGCTCGAGGACGGTCTCGAGGCCACCTTCGATCGGCACGCGAAAGCCGCCGAGCGGTGTCGAGAGCGGGGTGAAGAACTCGGGCTCGACCGCTATCCCGATCCCGAGCGGAGTTCGCCGACGGTGACGGCGTTTCACCTGCCGGGCGACGCGAAGCGAGTCCAGCAACGGGTCGCGGACGAGACGGATATCGTTCTGGCGACCGGGCTCGGCGAACTGGAAGACGACATTCTTCGGCTCGGTCACATGGGGTACAACGCCGAGGTCGAAAAAGTCGATCGGGCGATGGACGCGGTCGAAGCCGTCCTGGAGTGAGCCGCCGGCCGTGAACGGGGAAACGGCGACCGGACGAAAGCGCTACGCGACGGTGACGAGGGCGTAGAGCGCCAACGGGACGCCAGCGGCGACGGCGGCCGCTCGCCGGGAGAGGGCCGCCTCTCGAGAGAGTCCGCCGGTAAGCACGTGCCACTGCCAGGCGACCGTGACGAGCGAGGCGACCAGCAAGACGGGATCTATCGGCGCCATCGCCGCCTCGAGCGCGTCGGCCGCTTTGTCGAGGTCGGTGATCGTCAGACTCGAGAGGGCGACCCGTATCGCGACCACTCCGACGGCGAGTCGGAACAGCTCCGGAAGCGCGGCCCAGCCGGCGAGTGCCAGCGTCCCCGTGAACGACGGCGTCCCGCCCGCGAGCCGTCCGGCGGCGTACAAGACGACGCCGCCGCCGAGCCAGAGGACGAACGGGCCGATCAGCGCAATCCAGAGGTAGTCGTGTATCGCCTCCTGTACCAGCGCGCCGGCGTCGCGTTCGATCGTCTCGGGTTCGTCGCAGTTCTCGCTCAGGATCGAGTCCGAAGCGCCCTCGTGGTGGTCACAGATCGGTCCGGGCGGCCGGTCCGGGTTGTCCATCGTCACCGTCGCGTCGACTGCCCCGGCGAGCATCGACCCGATCAACACGAGGGAGACGACGAGGCTCACGGCGAAGAGGACCACGATACCCGCCGCGATCGGGAGCGTTTCGGCCGGCGGCCGCTCCTCGAAAAACGCGGCCGGAGAGAGGAGGAACTGGCGGAGCGTGGGAACGGAAGGGACCATCCTGTGCGTGGGCTCACATTTGAGCGATAAATGCTTTTTTACTGACTTTGTTCGGTGTCGGTATTCGACCGGAGACAGGCCAGCGGGGCCACCGAACGCACAACGAACTAGACGAGGACGACCGATCCCACCACGAGCAACGCTACGAGCACCACACAGAGGGCGGCCCCGACGGCGAGCGGGACGTTCTCTCGCGCCTTCTCGCTGATCGGCATGGCCGCGTACTCCTCGCGGAAGGCCTCGAGGTTCGCCTCGTCGTAAAAGTACTTGGTGTCGAACGCGAACGATTCGGTCACTGCACAGACGGTACAGACCGGCTCCCCCTCGAGGCGCTCGGTTTCGATGTGGTCGCCGCAGTTGATGCTTCCGCAGTTGTCACAGTGGGTGTACGTCTCGTTCGCACCCGCGCCGTCGCCCTCGCAGTGAACGCACCGGGAAAGGTCGTTCGTCGTCGTCGACCGCGAGGGGCCGGCGGCGTAGTAGGCGTACCGATAGTCGTACTCGCCGAGCGAGAACGTCGAACTGACGTGTGGCACGTAGACGGGATCGATCGTCCAGATCGAGATGTCGGAGACACGGGGCGTACAGGTCTTCTCGTAGTCGACGTTGTTCCCGCCCGTATACTCGACCGTCGTCGTGTGGACCTGCTGGAGCCGGTCGATTGCCCACTGCTTGTAGGTCGTCTCGGTTCGGCTGAAACGCGTGCGTTCGACCGCGTCGAAGGTGTCCTCGAGGTCGCGCTCCTTGAGCTCGATCCGGGGTGCCGACGGGTTCGCGACGAGGTCCTTGAGATCGCCCGTCGCGATCCGCGGGGTCTCCCGACCGGCGCGGATCACCAGGTCGTTCGTCTCGTCCAGGCTGTGTACGACGCCGACGCCGGTCTCGAACGTGGCGCTCGTTTGCGCGTGGACGGTCACCATCGGCTCGAGTTCGACGGTCGTCTCGGGCGTGGGCACCGTCGCGGGCTCGAGATTGGCGATCTCGCGGGCGGCCTCGAAGACCGGGACGTCCCGGCCCGCGGTGGGGTGGGTCGGCCGAAGTGACTCTTCGCAGAGGATCTCGATCCGGCCGTTGTAGAGGTCTGCGCCGACTTCCTCGCCGATCTCCCGGAGCGCTCGCCCGTCGAGGAGTTCGATCCCGCCGGCCCGTCTAGAACCCAGATTTTGCGCGTACTCGCGAGCGGGGTCGGTAACGCGGCCGGAGGTCACCACCATGCCTCGAACCGGGCCGTCGTACTCGAAGGTCTCGACCGCCGAGTGGAGCTTCCGGATGTCGGGCCGGCCCACGGTCGCCGTGTGTTTACATTCGACGACGATCGCTCGTCGCCGGCCGTCGACGACCTCCTCCATCAGGATGTCCCGGCCCTCGTCGGCCGTCCGGCGCGACTGACGAACGTTCTCGTAGCCGAGGTTTCGGAACACGTCCTCCATCAGGTCCTCGAACTCGTAGCCCGAGAGGTCGTCGAGTATCGCCATCGCGTTCACGCCATCCTAGAGATCCGATCAACGATAACGTTTCGGCCCGATCGACGATCGGATAACCAACGGCAATGGTAGAATTAGTTTCGACGCTTCGGATACAAAGCCCGAACACGCCGAGAGTCGGCACCCGTTGCCGCCCCTGAAACTACTTTTGTCGTGCCCGTGGTCTGCGGACTATGACGACCGATCCCGACGACCTCGAGTTGAGCGACGCCGAAGCCGACGCCCTCCACGATATGCAACTCGGTATCGAGTACGTCTACCGAGCGTACGGCAATTTGCTCGAGTTCCACCACGAACTCGGCCACGCGATGGATCGGATGAGCGACGCCGAAGACGCGCTCCGTGAGGCCGGGCACGACGAGTGGGCGGACGAACTCCGAGACGACCACCTCCCGTCGGGTGCGATCAGCGATCAGTGGACCTTCGAACTCGTCGAGGAGTTCTCAGAGGAGTTTCTCGAGGAGGTCGACGCCTTCGAGGACGATGTCCGGGAAGAACTGGCCGATGGGGTCGATCACGTGACCGAGCGCCGACAGAAGCGACGACTGCGCGATCGAGCCGAGCGGGGCGAGCGAGACGGGCGAGACGACGGGAGTTCCGACTGAAATAGTTCGGGACAGGGTATGTAGCGATCATCAGTAGCGACGGTAGCTAATACGAACTGTTGTACCGTTTGACCGGTGCAACCACGACAGCTGTGGGTGCGCCGGTACTGACGTCCAGTAGGCCGAATGAGGGGTAACTCGCCCCAACTAAGACCGGATGACTCCACATCCGTTCGGGCCGAGAGTGTCAATTCAGCAGCTTTTTAACCGGTCACTGAGTTCTTTTTTGATACGTCGTGCGGGCAACTGGGTTGGGGAGGGGCCGTTATGACGGTATCCCGGCAGCCTTGCCTTCGGCGATGGGCAGGATCGCGGCCGGGGACAGGGGGAGGACCACCGTCGTCGAATTCGCCCACGGTACGGATCGATCAGGCCGACGACCGCAGACCACGCAGTCAGCGAACATCGATCCAGTAGCGGCCTCCGCTCCGTCCCACTGAACGCACTGCAACCGAGTAGCAATGAACCGAACGAGACGGGGGACACTGGCGTTGATCGCGGGATCGAGCGGCGTCCTCGCCGCCGACGCACTCGAATTCTCGAGCGCCGGCGACGGCGACGGCGCCGATGCGTCCGCCGACGCCAGCAACGGCGCAACACTACCGCTCGAGGTGACGGAGGACGGACTCGAAACCGCAGGCCCGCCGTTCGACGGCAAGCGGCGATCGACACCGGCACCCGCGACGTTCGACATCGTCAATCAGCGCTCGGTGCCGGTCTCGCTCGTTCTCGAGGCCGATGCGTTTCGGTTCAATGCGGCCGACGACAGGGCCGTCGTCGACGGTGGGCGACTGCTCGTCGGGGGTGACGGGAACGAGAAGGTTGGGCCCGGCGAGCGGATCGCGAACGTTACCGTCGAAATCGATCCGCGCTCGGAGGCTTCAACCGCGAGTGCGGCGGTGACCGGAGCCGTCGAGATCACCGCCGAGGGGGCTGACACGCGCATCGACGCCGGTCGAAAACTGACGCTCGAGAACCGCGGGCTCACCGTCGAGAGAGCGCTGGTAGAGAGCGAGCGAACGGACGGCGCAGTCGAACACCGCTGGCTGCTCGACACCGTGACCGTTCCCAATCCCGGGCTCGAGGCGCTCCGGTTCGATTACCGGGACGCCGAACCGGCCGCGGCACTCGACTTCACGGACGCTGAAGCGCTGTCGGTGACCGCCGTCATCGACGGCACCGAACACGCGGGTACGATCGAACACCGACGACCGAACCGTCTCACCGTCTCGTTCGACGACCCGCCGTCGGTCGACCGAACCGACGTCGAACTCCTCCTGTACGAGACCGAGTCGCCAGCGAGCCTCGAGGGTGAGCGCGGGCAACCGAGCGGCGCGACGCTCGAGGTGCTCGGCGGCGGGTTCAGCGCTCGCGTCGAGGGAACTCGGCGCTAACCCTGAGAGACGAGCGGCGGGTACCAGGTTAAAGTCGAAGGTTCGGCTGCCCAGGTCCCGGATGAACCCGTCCCTACAGTCGATCCATAATTTCCTCGGCGAACGTCGACAGCGCCGCCTCCCGGTCGTCGTTCTGGATCCCGACGATCGCGTGATCGAGGCCGTACCCCTCGAGTCGTCGGAAGTACTCCCGAAACCACTCGACGCCGGCCCGGAAGCCGAGGTGTAATGGCTCCGGATCGGCCGTCGGATCGTCGGCCAACTCCACCCGAACCGCGATTGCGAACGGTTTGTCGGTCGTCGCCTCGCGCCAGTCCGCCAGATAGCTCTCGAGGGTGGACTCCGGCAGGTGGTAGAACAGCCAGCCGTCGCCGCGGTCGGCGATCCACTCGCGAGACTGACGCGAATTACCGGTCGGCAACAGCGGAATCGTTTCTTCGGTGGGTTCCGGAACAACGTCGAGGTCGCCCTCGAGAGTGCCCCACCGCCCCTCGAGTTTCGGGAACTCCTCCCGCCAGACCGCACGGAGCGCGTCGACGCTCTCGCGAAAGTGCCGGCCGCGTTCCTCGCGGTCGACGTCGAAGGCGGGGTACTCGGGGTCGCGATCGCCGGAGGCGACGCCCAGTACGAGCCGGCCGTCCGAAAGCCGGTCGACCGTCGCCGCGGATTTCGCGACGTGGATCGGATGGCGGAGCGTGAGGACGATACTCGAGGTGCCGAGCGCGATATCGTCGGTGTGGGCCGCGACGTGTGAGAGCCACGGCCACGTGTCGAACGTCTGGCCGGCATCGCCGAACTTCGGCCAGTAGGTCGGCACGTCTCGAGCCCAGAGGCCGTCGAAGCCGAGCGCTTCGGCGTGTTTCGCGAGTTCGATTTCGGCGGCGACGTCCGGCATCGACCGATTCGCGCCCGTCAGCGGAAAGCCGGCACCGAAGGTCAATCCGTCCTGATCGAACAGCCGCTGATAGCCCTTATTTTCGTATCCGCGAGTCGGCATTCGCTCGAGCTATCGGCTCCGGTCGGATGTCGGTACCGGTTTGCGAGCGCCGAGGGCCGGATGCCGCGGCTCAGATATCGACCGCGAACGGGGCAAACTCGCGCGCGCTTGTTGCGAACCCGCCGAGTAGCGTCGCGACGGCCTCGAGGTCGTCGGTGTCGATCAGCTCGACGGGGGTGTGCATGTACCGATTGGGGACGCTGACGACCTGCGACGGAATCCCGCCGGCGGCGGTGAAGAAGCCGTCGGCGTCCGTACCCGTGCCGAGACCGAGCGCCTCGACCTGCACGTCGATTCCGCGATCGTCGGCGACCGACCGCAGCGCCTCGAACAGCACCGGGTGGTTCGTACTCCCTCGGCCGAGCGCCGGTCCGGCGCCGAGTTCCATTTTACTCGTCTTCTCGCTCGGTGCCGAGGGGTAGTCGACCGCGTGACCGACGTCGACGACGATCACGGCGTCCGGCTCCAGGTCGAAACCGACCATCTGGGCCCCCTTGATCCCGACCTCCTCCTGGACCGTCGAGACGGCGTAGACGGTCGCCTCGGTGCCCGACTCGACGGCCTCCCGGAAGCCCTCGGCGGCAGCCCACGTCCCGACGCGATTGTCGATCCCGCGAGCGGCGAGGCGCGTCTCCGAGAGCCAGGAGACCGTCGACGAGAACGTGATCGGATCGCCGATTGCCAGACGCTCCGCGGCTTCGTCCTCGTCTTCGGCCCCGATATCGATCCAGAGATCCGAGATATCGGGGTCGTCGTCGCCGTCCTCACGGAGATGGATCGCCGTCTGTCCGACGACCCCCTCGACGGGACCGTCCGCGGCGTGGATCGTCACGTGCTGGCCCTGCGAGACCGACGGATCGCTGCCGCCAATCGGGCCAGGTCTGACGAATCCGTTCTCGTCGATCGATTTGACGATGAAACCGATCTCGTCGGCGTGACCGGTGAGGACCACTTCGGGCGCGTTGGGGTCGCCCTCGTGAACGGCGATGGCGTTTCCGTAGGCGTCCGTCCGTACGTCGTCCGCGAACCGCTCGACGTAGTCCAGCCACACGCGCTGACCGCGGGTTTCGTACCCCGACGGCGACGGCGTCTCGAGCAGTTCGACGAGGAAGTCGCGCGATGTCTCGTCCATATCCAAGCTGTACGAATGGCATCGGTAATATATTCGTGTCACTCGCGGTGGGGAATCCCGCACTCGAGAACCTCGCGGACGTGTCGCTGGTCGTTTCGGATGCAGTCACGACTACTGCGTTCATCATGCCAAAGCCAAAAAACGAAAAAACGGCGTCTCGAAGGCTCGTGAGCCGATCAGTCGTCGGCGGGCGCGGCGCCGCTGTCGCCTTCGGCCTGCTCTTTCGTCCAGGAGAGCTTGCCGCCGGCGGCGAGGATTGCGCGCTCGCGTTCGGAGGCGTCGAGCGTTGCGGTGTACTCGTCATCGCCGACGCGGACGGTGAACTCCTCCTGTCCGCTGGTGACGGCCTCGTAGACGTCGTCGACGATCTCGATCTCGTCGCCCTGATCGATGTTCTCGTACGTCTCTTCGTCGATCGTCAGCGGGACGATCCCGAAGTTAAACAGGTTCGCGCGGTGGATCCGTGCGAAGCTCTGTGCGAGGACGCCCTCGATGCCCAGGTACATCGGACAGAGGGCGGCGTGTTCGCGCGAGGAGCCCTGGCCGTAGTTCTCGCCGGCGACGAGGAAGCCGCCGTCGGCCTCGAGCGCGCGCTCGGCGAAGGTGTCGTCAACGCGGCTCAGGGTGAACTCGGAGAGCTTGGGGACGTTCGACCGGTACATCAGGATGTCCTGGGTCGCAGGAATGATGTGGTCGGTCGTGATGTTGTCCTCCATCTTGAGCAGCGCCTCGCCGGAGATATCGGTACCCAGCTGGTCCTTCAGCGGGACGTCGCCGATATTCGGACCCTTGATGAGTTCGTCGTCGACGGCCTCTTCGGGTTCGATGAGGTCCGTCTTGGAGCCGTCGTACTCGTCGGGAAGCTCGACACCGGGTGCCTCGAGGTCGTCGAGTTCGTCAGCGAGGTTACGCGGGTCGATGATTTCGCCCTTGAGCGACGCGGCGGCGGCGACCTCCGGCGAGCAGAGGTAGACGTTGTCGTCTTCGATACCCGAGCGACCCTCGAAGTTGCGGTTGAAGGTGCGCAGCGAGACGGAGTCGGATGCGGGTACGTGACCGATGCCGATACAGGCACCGCAGGTCGCCTCGGAGAAGTTGACGCCGGCGGCCATCATCTCCGCGACCCAGCCCTCGCGGGCCAGCATCTCGGAGGCCTGCTTGGAGCCGGGGGCGACGATTGTCTCGGTTTCGAGGGAGGTCTCGCGGCCCTCGAGCATCTTGGCGACGGGGAGGATGTCCTCGTAGCCGCCGTTCGTACAGGAGCCGACGATGACCTGCTCGACGGATTCGCCTTCGACTTCGCTGACGGGAACGACGTTGTCCGGCATCGAGGGCTGTGCGATCAGCGGCTCGAGGTCGGAGAGATCGACGACGATCTCGTCGTCGTACTCGGCGTCGTCGTCGGGCTTGAGTTCGACGTACTCCTCGCCGCGGCCGACGCGCTCGAGGTAGTCCTCGGTCTGCTCGTCGGTCGGGAAGATCGACGTCGTTGCGCCGAGTTCCGTGCCCATGTTGGTGATCGTCATCCGCTCGGGTGCGGTCAGGGTTTCGACGCCCGGACCGGTGTATTCGAGGATCTTGCCGACGCCGCCCTTGACGCTCAGTCGGCGCAGCATCTCGAGGATGACGTCCTTTGCGGTGGCCCAGTCGGGGAGTTCGCCCTCGAGGCGAACGTTGACGATCTCGGGCATCTCGATGTAGTACGGTGCGCCGCCCATGGCGACGGTGACGTCGATACCGCCGGCGCCGATGGCGAGTTCGCCGAGGCCACCGGGGGTCGGGGTGTGGCTGTCGGATCCCAGCAGCGTCTTGCCGGGTGCGGCGAAGTTTTCGCGGTGGACGTTGTGACAGATGCCGTTACCGGGACGAGAGAAATAAGCGCCGTATGTACCGGCTGCAGAGCGGAGGAAACGGTGATCGTCGGTATTCTTAAAGTCGAACTGGTAGGTCTGGTGGTCGCAGTACTGGGCTGCGATTTCGGTCTGGACCTCGTCCAGTCCCATCGCTTCGAACTGGAGCCAGACCATCGTTCCGGTCGTGTCCTGGGTGAGTACCTGATCGATCTCGATCCCGATTTCCTCGCCGGTCTCGAGTTCGCCCTCGACGAGGTGGTCGTCGAGAATCTTTTCGGTGAGAGTTTGTCCCATAGCACCCAAAAGTCGGCTTTCCGTCGCCATAAATCCAGCGTGTTTCCATGAGGGGAGTCCGAATTTTCTCTCGTAAACGCAGTACTTTTCACATAATTCTTGCCACGTAAATGGACAGACAACAGTCCGGACAACTGTTCCGCGTACGTTACGAGAAAATTCCGTTTCACAACCGGTGTGATACTCGAAACCGTCCCGAACGGACGTCGAGAACGGATACGCTTTTCTCCGTGCCGCCGCGTTGCCAACACATGTTCCGTTCCGGCACCTTCGTCGCCGAGCACGTTTCGCCGACGGCTGACGACCAGATTCAGCCCAACGGCGTCGATCTCACGCTCGATGTCGTCTTCGAACAGCTCGAGCCCGGTCGCATCGGCCGGGACGGCAAACAGATCGGCGACCGCGTCGCTCGCTCCCTCGAGGAACTCGAGGAGAAAGATCCCGACACCTACTATCTGCCGGAGGGTGTCTACGTCGCCCGGTACAACGAACAGATTCGGATCCCCGAGGGACACATCGGCTTCGTCTACCCTCGTTCCTCGCTGATGCGCAACTCCTGTATGCTGAACACGGCGGTCTGGGACGCGGGCTACGAGGGTCGCGGCGAAGGACTGTTGCAGGTCCATCACGACATTGAAATCGAACGCGACGCCCGGATCGCCCAGCTCGTTTTCGCGGAAGCCGACCACGAGGGCGTCTACGACGGGAGTTACCAGCGGGAGAACCTCGAGTAACGAAACCGTTACCGTATTGTTATTTCAAAAATAACAGGGTAGTATGGCGAAGACGGGGCCCTGTAGCCGCTGTAGCACGGAAATCGCCTGCGAGGCCGTCCGCTGTCCGTCGTGTGGCTACGAGCCGGCGGCGCGGAGAAAACGCGCCGGTTGGCTCGCACTCGTCGTTTCGGTTCCGCTGTTCGTCCTCCTAACGGGAGTTCTCGGCTATCAAGTGTTGTTCGCGCTGATGCAAGGCACGCTCGGACGGATGGGGCCGGTCCTGTTCGCGTTCACGACGGTCTGGCTCGTCACGGCGCTCGTTATCTCGCTCGTTCGCAAACAGCGGACGGCGACGGCGACGAACGACTCCGTGTTGTGATCGCGAACTCGAGAAGCGGCGAACGCCGCACCCGTTCGCGTCCGTTTTGTCGGTCGGCGACGTAGCCTCCGTCAGCCGATGATGGCGACTACCCACGTGTTTACCGGACTCGCTGTCGTCGCCCCCGTTGCGTACGCGGTTCCGGAGGTGGCGCTTCCGCTCGCGATCGGTGCGATCGCGGGTGGACTCGCACCCGATCTCGACCTCGTGTTCGCCCACCGGCGGACGTTTCACTTCCCCGTCGCCGGAGCCGCGGTCGCCGTTCCCGCGGTCGGACTGGCGCTGGTTGCTCCCTCGAGTCTCACCGCCGGACTCGCGGCGTTTACCGTCGCCGCGTGGCTCCACGCCGTCAGCGATTCGATCGGCGGCGGACCCGAGATGGACCCCTGGAAGGACCGCAGCGAACGTGCGGTCTACGACCACGTTCGCGGCCGGTGGATTCGACCACGGCGCTGGATCCGCTACGACGGCGCGCCCGAAGACGCCGCGCTCGCGGTCGCCCTCGCGGTCCCCGCATTGCTCGTCTTCGAGGGCTGGATCGCGGCCGTCGTCCTCGGCGGGGTCGCCGTCTCGCTCGCCTACGCGTTGCTCCGCCGACGGCTGGTCGCGTGGGTTCCCGACTGGCTCGAGTGATGGGCCACCACACCTGGTATCCAGCAATGCCGAGACTGAACAGCCCAATGGCGTCCAATCCCCGACGCTGAGCGGCCCAATGACGGATACTCTCCGAGACTGAACAGCATGACCTCGTCGCCGCGAGTCGGAACGCTGATACTGCCGCTCTCCAAGGAACTCGGTATGGTTGATACGTTCTTCGCCCAGACGATCCACCTCATCTTCGCCGCAATCTGGGCCGGCAGCGTCTTCTACGTCGCGTTCGTCGTCTTACCGCTCGCAAGAGATGGCGCGTTCAACACGACGAAACCGCTCGAAGTCATCTCGGGGAAACTCACGACGGTTTCGCGCGTGAGTGCCCTCGTCTTGCTGCTCTCGGGAGGCCACCTCGCCGGAACGGGATACACGTCCGAGAGCCTCTTCAACACGATTAACGGCCAACTCGTGCTCGCGATGGTCGTGCTCTGGGCCGTGATGGCAGCGCTCGTCGAGATCGGTGCAAAGCGATTCGAGGCCGGGTTGAACGGCAAGAAACTGCGCGAACCGGCAGGGGACGTGCTGTCGCTCTATCGAGCGGCAGCGATCGTCGGTCTCCTATTGCTCGTGATCGGTGGGATGCTTACGTCGAACGTGGCTCGACTCCTCTAGCGGCGTTCCGAACCCGAACTCATGACCGGGTCATGCGGTGAGTGGCCATTTCGCACATCAGTCGACGTTTGAGAAGGTACTAGCGAATTTGAATTTCAGCAACAGATCTCTCAGAAGGAAACATTCTTGCGAAAGATACTTGATCAGTTACTGTAACGTACTCCCATGATGATTAGGGGTAAAGAAATGGCGCTGTCGCTGCTGGCTGTCGGAACGGCGGCTGCTGCTGGATACGTACTTCGCTCGGGAACACGGGAACGCAGCCCGTCGAAATCGAAGGCCGATCTCGGTGCACGAGTCATCGGACGCGGGGAGGTCCCCGCGGAGGCCACCGTCGTCGACATCACCTCTCAGCGACTGGGGAAGATCCCCGGCGCGCGACGCGCAATCAACCGCGCCGTTCGCAACGACGCGCGCGAGGAATGGGAACACGTCACCCTCGAGCGCGACGGTGCCTGGTCCGTCGTGGACACCGTCCGCGGCTCGTTGCCGTACTACGACGGCGACGGGAGCGAGTACAACGGCGTTTACATCCGTTACAACGAGCAGATCGTCGTCCTCGACGCGATCGGCTGGGCCCGACTCGAGGAGCCGCTTCACTACAGCAACAGCTAACGCGGGTGCGGATCGATATCGATCCAGTGCTCGTCCGATCGAGTGTTCCGGCGGGAGTAGCAGCGACACTGCGTGGTGAGCGAACACTCCCAATTGCTCGAGTCAGCGTTTCTCGACCGTTCTGAGTGCAGATCAAGAGCGATTCTCCGCGAGTGGCATCGCTCGAGGACGTTCGATGGCGTCTACCGACGGTGCGTGACCTTCCATCGCATCTTCCGACGGGAGTCCGCGGTGTCGCCGCGGGTGCGGCCCACAAATCACAACCACTACCTCTCACCCCCGCCGAGTGACACGCATGCAACTGGGCGTAATCGGACTCGGACGCATGGGACAGATCGTCGTCGATCGAACCCTCCAGGCAGGTCACGACGTCGTCGCCTTCGATCTCGAGCCGGAAGCCGTCGCGACGGCCGCCGACGCGGGCGCACGGCCGGCCGACTCGATCGCCGACCTCGCGGATCGACTCGGCGAGGAGAAACGCATTTGGCTCATGGTCCCCGCGGGCGAAGCGGTCGACGCGACGCTCGAGGAACTCGAGGCCCACCTCGACTCGGATGACATCGTCGTCGACGGCGGGAACTCCTACTTCGAGGACTCCGTGCGCCGGGCAGAGCGCTGTCCAGCCGCGTATCTCGACTGTGGCACCTCCGGCGGGCCCGCGGGTGCCGAGCTCGGCTTCTCGCTGATGGTCGGCGGACCCGAGTGGGCCTACGAGGAGGTGACGCCCGTATTCGACGCCGTCGCAACGGGCCCTGCTGGTCACGAACACATGGGGCCTGCGGGGTCGGGCCACTACGTGAAGATGGTTCACAACGGCGTCGAGTACGCGCTCATGCAGACCTACGGCGAGGGGTTCGAACTGCTCCACGAGGGGCGCTACGACCTCGACCTCGAGAACGTCGCGTCGGTCTGGAATAACGGCGCAGTGATCCGCTCGTGGCTGCTCGAACTTTGCGAGGAGGCGTTCCGGGAGGAGGGCTCTGATCTGGGCGATGTCGCAGATCGAATCGAGGGCGGTTCGACGGGAACGTGGACCGTCCAGGAGGGACTCGAACAAGAGGTGCCGCTGCCGTTGATCTACACGGCACTTAGCGAACGGTTCGGCTCGCGGGCCGACGACGGTCGGTTTTCGCGACGGCTGGCGAACCGACTCCGGTACGGTTTCGGTCGACACGAGGTTCAACGCCGGGATTGACGACATCAAAAGGGGCAGAACCGAGCCACAGATACCGAAATGTGTATATGAGTGGTTGTACTCGTTTCTGCAAGGCGATCACAGCGCCGGCGGCAACACTCTGTCCGATTGGACTGTAATTTTGCCTGTCGGACCCGTTCCGAAATATTGGGTCATTTTCTTTACTCCCGCTCCCGACACCACCAGTTATGAACTCACACAGTTCGACGACAGTAACCGTAGGCGACGACGAGCAGCCGAGTATGGCCGTTATCGACCTTGTATCCCGGACAATCGGGACGGATCCCCTCGAACTCGACCCGCTCTATAACGTCATCGATCCCGACCTCCTCAACTCCCTCTGTTCGTCCAGTAGCGGGTTTACATCTCTCGAATTCGAGTACGCGGGCCATACGGTCGTCGTCGAACAATCCGGAAGCGCGCTCGAGATTTCACTCGAGCCGGTGACGATCGGGAGCGGTGGTTCGCGGGGCGTTACGGATAGCGGTCGGTCGGCATAGCGTCGTTTTGCAGGAGAAGACTGCATCGTCGAGTAGCACAGTGGACTGTTTTCCTATCGAATTATCGACCTTGTGTAAATCACCTTCATCGCGATCGATACCGCGTTGCTAACACGGCCACTCGAGAAGACGACGTGACGAAGACAGGAGCCGAAATCAGTCCCGGTCTCTCACCGCGTCGATCTGGCAGTCGAGACAGAGATCGTCGGCGAAACAGGAGATGCTGTCGTGCGGGCAGTCGTGGGGTTCGACGTGGACGGAGAGCCGACGTTTTTCCCGCTTCCAGGCCTGCTCCCAGTCGTCGATAGCCATCTCGGCAGAGGTGAAGACGACGGCGTCGTCTCGAGCCACGATCTTGGCCACCGTAACCGACTCCCGGTGCCGTTTGACGAGTTCGATCGCGTCTTCGTAGGACGAGCAGCTGAGCTCTTCCGTCCTGGATTCGTCCGTCAGAAGCCGCACCGTGATCGAGCCGTCGTACTCCTCCGTCGGCTCCAGGCCGCGTGTCATGCCGACTAGTGTCCGAACAGCGTGAAAAAGGAACGGGGTGTGGACGGCCGGGATAATCGGCTACCGTGGACATCCGCTGTTTTCGGACGAGTCGGTACCCGCGTCATCCGTTACACCGGTTCCCGGAGCGCCCAGACGTCCTCGAGGGGATCGAGCCGGTTCGGCTCTGCCCCGCGTTCGGTCACGATCCCCGTGTGGTACAGCATTGCCTTCAACTGGAACACCGTCGGCGAGTGGAACACGTTCCCATCCGCGAGCGCTTCCGACCGAAGTTCACCGTCTTCGGTCAGCACCCGACGCCGAACGTCGTCGTCGCCGCGGATGAACAGTTCGACGGTAAACGTCGGGTGCAACGCGTGCAGGTGCTCGAGGAAGTCCACGAGCGAGGGCTCGGGCTGCCAGTCGTCGTGCATGGTCTGAAGTTCGGTGACGAGTAACTCCGTCGCCGGGTACTCGAACACCACCCGACGGGCCAGTTGACCCCACGCCGGCGCGACCTCGATGAAGCGTTTTCGCGACCGGTACCAGTCTTCGAACTCGGCCAGTGCCGCCTCGACCGAGCCACATCGGGCCGTCCCGAAGCGGACTACTTCCTGACCGAGCGACGTCAACGCCACTCCGGCACCGTCCTCGATCAGGCCCAGAAACGCGGCGCCCTGTCTGGACGCATCCGCCGCGTTGACCACCTCGTATTTCGACAGCAGGTCGCCGGTATCGCCGTCCGCGTAGTGGGCCAACGGATAGCCGAGGTAGTTCTTCGGGTGGTTCAGACTGAAGGACTTGTTCGCGACGCCCTGCGCTCCGGCCTGAAACCGTAACGCCGTCGCCTCGCTCGAGGTTCGGTTGCCGACGACCCGCGGGACCTCGAGGGCGTCCACTCCGCCGGCGGCAGCCACGCCCAGCACGCCGACGTTCAGTTCCCGCGCGAGCGTCCGATCGGTCTCCGTAATCGCCGTCGTCGGCGCGGCGACGTACGCTGCGTTGGCCTCGTGGAGCCGGTCGTAGGCCTGGACGATCCCGAGCTGGGTGTCGACGCCGCCGCTCGTCTCTCCTTTCGCTTCGATGGCGATCAACGGCGGCTCGTCGCCGACCCGATCAACCGCGAGGAGATCGGACTCGAGGTTCCGAACGCCGACGAGATCCGGATAGCCGCCGCCGATCTGGACGCGGTTGAACGGCGCGAGACAGTCCCGAACCGCCGGATCGACGGGCTGGCCGGGGAGCCACTCGTCTTTCGAGAATTGCGTGTCGGCCACGACGTACGACGGCCCGTTGCGTTCGCTGTCGCCCCCGCTATCGCTGTCGCCCTCGGCCGGAAAGAGCCGCTGTTTGGTGTGGGCGAGCACCTGCGGTTCGGAGAGCGGCCGGGCCGCGCTACTCATGGGTTCGCATTCGGGAGACTCCTCAATAATGTTCTGGCGTGTCGAGGGGTCGCCCGGCGATCAGACTGCCGCCACGCCTCAACCGCCGGGCGGGAGAGAGGAGGGCTTTCGAAACGAGACGGTCGGGCCGAACGGGGAGGTTTCGCCCGCAGGTTACCCCACGAGGTCAGTCTCGAGCTCCCACAGAATCCCGGCACCTAATCCCGCACTCCCGAGAACCGCGAGCACGAGGCCGACGATCCACAGAATCGAGCCCCGGTCGAAAAGAGCGACGAGCCAGAGCGCACCGACGAGGACGACGCCGCCGGCGACGATCAGTTGGACGAACCGCTCCATGCGTTCCGTTTCGACGGGCCGAGACAAGTATCCCGGCCTTCCCTCTTCGCTCCCTTCTCACAGCCGGCGAAGGCGAGACAGGGGTTAGTGCCTCGAGCCCGTAGGGCTCGCTATGCCCGAGCCAACGCTCGTCTACGATGACGATTGCGGCTTTTGCACGTGGTGGGCCGACTACTTCGACGGCCGAACCGACCTCCGCATCGTGGGGTTCAGCGACCTCTCCGAATACCCCGAGCTCCGGGAGGAGCTGCCCGAGTACTACGAGGAGTGTTCGCACGTCGTGACCGACGACGAGGTCTACTCCTGTGGCGCGTCGATCGAGGAGGCGTTGCGCCGATACGGGAGCGATACCCCCGTCGGCGACGTCCTCGGGTTCCTCCGAAACTTCGAGGACTACGAGCGCTTTCGCGAACGGACCTACCGGCAAGTGGCGGACAACCGCGACAAGTGGGGCCAGGTGATGTCGAAGACGCCGCCGGTCAGGCGGGAGTCCGACGAGGACGACTGATACCGACTGCGATAACCATTCACTGGTGGACTCACGGACTCCATACCTCACAGCGCCGGCTCCCGAAGCCGAAGCTCCTCGAGCGATACCGGCTCGACGTACGAACCGACGCGCTCCCGGCGCCACCAGTCCCCGGTCTCGGCGCGCTCCTCGGGCGTCGTGTACCGGTAGCGGTATCGGGTCGCTCGGACGTGTTCGGGCCCGTCCTCACGGTCGGCGAACGGATCCTCGGCCACCAGCCCGAGCGTCTTCTCGTCCCCTTCTAACAGCTTCGCCAGGAAGCGCGAGAACCACGGGTGACGACGCGGCGACGGCGCCATGGCGGCGAACCAGAGCTGCCAGTCCAGCCGCAGGTGATACGGCGCGATCTGTGGCGGCCGGCGTTCGAGAGCCGTCGGCTTGCCCGCGAATCGATACGCCTCCCACTCCGTTTCGTCGGTGATCACGTCGTCCGTCGTCCCCTCGATGACGACCTCGTAGCGGTCCCGCGTCACCGAGCCGAACGCGCCGTAGGTGTTCACCAGGTGCAGTGGATCGAACGCCGTGTTCATCGTCTGGCTCTCCGACAGCATGTTCTCGATGGGGCGGATGCTCATGGCGACGACGATCACTGCGACGAGTATCGCCGCGCCCTCGAGGTACAGCGGCGTCGCCACCGTTTCGGGCGACGCGACGGGGAGGACGGCCTCGAGAACCCCGTCGCTGAACGTCGCGATCGCGAGGACGATCGTGAGCGCGTTTAGCCAGGCGAAGTTCCCGGTGACCACGAGCCAGCCCTGGAAGCCGATCGTCGCCAGACCGGCAAGCGCCGACGCGGGCTGCGGCGCGAAGTAGAGAAACGGAATCGCGAGCTCGAGGACGTGGTTTCCGAAGGTCTCGAGGCGATGGAAGCGATCCGATCGGTGGTGGGCGTACCAGCTCACGGGGTTCGGAATCGGCTGGGTCTCGTAGTGGTAGTCCATACACGTCAGATCGCGCCAGCAGTCGTCCCCGCGGATCTTGATCAGCCCCGCTCCGAACATGTTGCGGAAGAGCACCCACTGCAACAGCAGGAAGATGATCACCGGCGGCGAGACCGCGCCGGCTCCCAGAAAGATCGCGAGAAAGCCCGTCTCGAGCAGCATCGACTCCCAGCCGTAGCCGTAGAAGGTCTGGCCGGCGTTGACGAACGACAGATAGAGCAGCCACATCGTCGCCCAGAGGACCATCGAAACGGGCGTCGGATACGGCTCCGGCAGCCAGTAGGGGACGCCGACGAGCGCCAGCGCGGACAGCGCGACGCCGGTCCAGGCCGCGATACCGATCGCCCGATCGCTCGGCACGAAATAAAAGAGGCTCGGCCGCTCGCGAAACGAGGCGCCGTCGGCGTACCACTCGAGGGGCAACAGACCGTCTTCGCCGGCCAGCGGCCGGAACTGAAACGCCGCGACGAGAAAGGCGAGCAGGAACAGCGCCGCGAGTCCCCGCTGGAAAAGAAAGCGCACGAGCCAGAACTCCTCGCCGTGGAACATGTGCGATCCTGATAGGCTCCGGCCGCTAAAACCGTCGGATTTCAGCGCGGCGGTTCGACGCTGTGTCCCCGCGCACCTACGGCCTCCGGCCTACGGCGATCCCCCTCCCGTCGCTCCCTGCCCCTCGTACTCGTTGAACCACGATCGCACGACGCCCTGCAGCGCACCGGTGGTACTCCCCAAATTCAGCAGTTGATACCCCGAACTTGCCTTCTCGTTGACGTCGTCCATCCCGAAACCGAGCCCGCCGAGGGGAACGTCGGCCTCGAGGGCAGCCGCCCGAATCCGCTCGACGTGCTCCTCGACCTCCTCGTGAGTCGGCTCCCCGGGATGACCCGTCGAGACGGCCAGATCGAGCGGGCCGGCGAAGACGAAGCCCAGTCCCGGAACCGCCAGAATCTCCTCGAGGTTCCCCACCGCCGTCGGGTTCTCGATCGTGACGCCGACGACGATCTGCTCGTCTTCGGTTGTCGCGTAGTCGTCCGTCGTCCCCCACCGACTCGCGCGGGGGCTCGCGAACCCGCGTTTGCCTGGCCCACCGTCGTACTCGAACCGGGACGCTTCCACCGCCCGTCGCACCTCGTCGGCGGTTTCGATCCGCGAGACGAACAGGGACCGAACGCCGGCGTCCAGCGTCTTCCGAATCATCCCCGGATCGGGCTCGGGCAGTCGCACGAGCAGTTCCGTCCCGGTCACGTTCGCCGCCCGCAGCAGGTCTTCCAGTCGATCGCCGTCGAACGGGCTCGGGCCGGCGTGCTCAAGGTCGATCCAGACGAAATCCAGCCCGAGTTCGCCGTAGAACTCGACCAGCGTCGGGTCGTACGCGTTCTCGAGGATGCCCAACGCGACGGCGTCGTCCTCGAGCGTCCGTCGGAGAAGGTTGGTTCGCGGTGACGTGACCATGGACGACGGACCAGCAGAGCCCCAATAAAACTTCGCGGTGAGCGGTGTCCGGAGCTGGATTCTTTGTGCCGGCGGATCGATCCGACGGTATGGAGCACGTCGCGATCGACGACATCGACTCCGAACCGTACGACGACCTCCACGCCGACCGCCGTTCCCTGACCGACCCGCTCGGCGCCGACGGCGTCGCGATCACGCGCTACGTCCTCGAGCCCGGCGAGCGGTTCAGCGGCTCGGTTCACGCCCACATGGATCAGGAAGAGGTGTTCGTCGTCCTCGAGGGCGAAGCGACGTTCGAGACGTGGACCGGCGAGGGCGACACGAACATCGAGGTGACGGTCGGCGAAAACGAGGTCGTCCGCTTCCCTCCCGGCGAGTTCCAGTCCGGACGAAACGCCGGCGATGACCGAGTCGTCGCGCTCGCCCTCGGCGCGCCCCGCAAAACCGAAGACATCCGCATCGCGCGAATTCCCGTGCTGGACGACCGCAACGTCGCGTGCCCCGACTGCGAGTGCGACCACATGCGGATCTCGAGCGCGGACGACGCCGAGTTCGAGTGTCCAGCGTGTGCGGCGACGCTGGACCTCGAGTGACACGGGGACGGAATCGGCGATATCGCCGCCCACGTACGCGCCCCCTCAATCGCTCTCGGACCGCAACGCGATCTCGTGGCGCCGATCGACAGGCTCGTAGCCAGTCCCACCGATCGTGCCGCGAAGCCGCGCGGCTCGAGGACCGTCGGGAACCACCCCGGTCCGTGGACCCCCTTGGCCTTCCCCGCCTGTAGAACGAGCCGGGCCCGATCGCATCACGCAGCCGGACGTGCCACGATATTTAACTATCGTCATCTCGATTGCAGCAGTGATGGACGAGCCCAGTTCGGACAGCCGCGACGAACTGACGCTGCTCTCACGCGATGAACTCGAGCGGCGCGTCCGCCAGCGGACGGCGGATCTCGAGAACGTGATGGACACGATGGTCGACGTGCTGGTGAAACTCGACCCCGACGGGCGCATTCGGATGACGAACGCGGCCGTAACCGACGTGCTCGGCTACGACAGGGAGTCGCTCGAGGGGCGACCGATCGATCACATTCTGGTCGACGACCACCGGAACCCCCAGGGGTCGGCGGCGGTCAGCGCCGAAGAGTTCGTCGAGACGCTGATTCGAGAGGACCACGTCACCGAGTTCGAAACCGCGCTGGTGACCGCGGACGACGAAACGATTCCGACGAGTCTGTCGGCGTCAGTCCTGCGAGACGACGACGGCGCAATCGAGGGGATCGTCTGC
Organism: Natronorubrum halalkaliphilum; assembly: GCF_009834785.1. GTDB lineage: Archaea > Halobacteriota > Halobacteria > Halobacteriales > Natrialbaceae > Natronorubrum > Natronorubrum halalkaliphilum. The sequence continues at coordinate 123,030 of NZ_WUYX01000071.1, read as the reverse complement.
GTCGCGACTGATATCAGCGAGCGCGTGGCGGCCGAAGAGCGCGCAGCGTTTCTCCACTCGTTGTTGCGCCACGACCTCAACAACAAGCTCACCGTCACCTACGGCTATCTGGAGTTGCTCTCGGAATCGCCGGCGCTCACCGAGCAGGAACGGCAGTACCTCGACTATGCCGTCGGAGGGATCGAAGACGCGATGGATCTCGTCGAGAACGTCGAGACGCTCAACCGCCTGGAAACGGACGAAGCAGTCCGCCCGGTCGACCTCGTTCCCGTTCTCGAGGAGAGCGCCGCTCGACACGACGACCTGGCCGAACGGAACGGACTCGAGGTTTGCGTCGAGGTCGACGCGAACGTAACTGTCTCGGCCGGAACGCTGCTCACGGAGCTGTTTTCGAATCTGATCGAGAACGCACTCGTCCACTCGGAGGGCTCCGTGGTTCGGATCACCGCGACGGCGTGTGAGCCGACAGTTCGCGTCGCCGTCGACGACGACGGTCAGGGCATCCCTTCGGACCGGCAGGACTCGATCCTCGAGCGCGGCGAAACCGCCGGCGAGACGGGAGGATCGGGGCTCGGGACGCACCTCGCCAAACGAATCGCCGACGGGTACGGCGGCGATCTCACCGTCGAGGACTCACCGCTCGGTGGCACTCGGTTCGTCGTGACGCTCAGAACGCCATCAGAGTGAGGGGTCCCTAGATTTGCCGGTCTCGCCCGTCGATTCGAGACGTTCTGGAGCGGCGAAATCGCGGTCCGGTCCCCGAGCGCGTTCGAGACGCTCGTCGAACTGATCGACGAACAGCGTCGCACCGGTTTCGATCGCGAGTTCGCGTCCCTCCTGCAGCCGGTTGCGACCCGCCTCGTCATCGCCCAGTTCCAACCGGCACGCGCCCAGTTCTCGCAGACATCGAAGCGCGGCTTCGTTCGAGACGTCGGCGGATTCCCCGTAGATCGACTCGAGTTCCGTGCGAGCCTCGACGACGTCGCCGGTCCGCCGGAGGGCACCGGCGCGGACGATTCGAGCCGTCACCGCGGCGAGTCTGAACCCGTCGGGAAGCGTCTCGAGAGCGGCCTGACTCTGCTCGAGGGCCTGCTGTGCCCTGTCGGTACCGTCGCCGTCGGTACCGTGCCCGTCAGTGTTCCTGGCCCGACACAGCGTTTCGGCGAGTTCGGTTCGGTGAATCGCGATATCGCGTTCGCTATCGAGCGCGGTCACGCGTTCGAGCCCCGCCCGCTGGTCTTCGAGCGCCGCCTCGAAATCACCGCGTTCGCGCTCGAGAATCCCCCGCGCCTTCAGGCCGTTGGCGTGCCACGCCGAGAACTCGTGTTCGACCGCCAGATCGATACCGCGCTCGATCTGTTCGGCCGCACGGTCGAAATCGCCGATCTGCAGGTAGGTGCTCCCGAGAGCGAGCCGGTACTTGGAACGGTGATAGGAATCGCGAGCCTCCCGAATGATCTCGAGGCTACGCTCGAGCCTGTCGAGCGCCTCCTCGAGGTGGCCGCGCTCTCTGTCGACGAGTGCCAGTTTCGCGATGGCGATCCCGTTGACCTCGTCGTTGTTCACTCGCGTGGCGATTTCGGAGACCGCTTCGAGTGCGGTCTCCGCTTCGTCCCATCGCGCCTGCAATCCAGCGACGAGCCCCAGATTGTTCAACGCGAGGAGCATGACCCGCGAACTACCGGTCTTCGCCGCCAGATCGCGACTCCGCTGGAACGTCTCCCGGGCGAGTCGGAGTCGATCCTGTCGGTAGTACGTGATTCCCAGATCGTTCAGACAGCGGGCGAGTTCGCGGTCGTCGCCGGCCGTCTCGAGCAGGGACACCGCCCGGTCGTAGTGCTCGATGGCGCGGTCCATCTCTCCCTGTAACATGTAACAGGTCCCCAGGTTCTGGGAGGCCCGCCCGAGCAGGAGGTCGTCCTCGATCCGTGCGGCCAGCGTCCGTTGGGTGCGAAACCCCTCGAGCGCCTGTTCGACGTCTCCGCGTTTCATGTGAGCGCTCGCGTGGTAGTCGTGCAGCCAGCAGACCTCCGTCGTCACGTCGTCGCTGCCGACGTCGAGACCCGCCGACGCGTACCGTTCGGTCGCTTCGTACTCGCCGCGTTCGAAGCGAACTCGCGCCTGATAGCGGTACGTCCGACGGGTTCGTTCCGGATTATCCGTCCGGTCTCGGATGTATCGGAAGTGCCTGTCCGCCGCGTCGTACTCGCCGCGCGTGTAGTAAACGTCGCCCAGGGACTCGAGAAGTTCGAGCACGGCTTCGTCTCGCTCGAGGTCGCGAGCGATCGGGAGGGCTCGTTCGTACCACTTGACGGCGTCCGCATGGGCGTAGAGACGTTGCGCCCGATCCCCGGCGGTTATCCAGTGATCGAGTGCACATCCCGGCTCGTCGCCCTGGGCGTAGTGGTAGGCGATCGTCGCGTGGGACGCCCGAGAGTCCTCGTCGGCCATCGCGTCGGCGAGCGTTCGATGAAGTCGCGCCGAGCGCTCGTCGTCGATCGTGTCGATGACGACCGAACGGACGACGTCGCTCGCGAATCGATATGTCGAATCGTCCGCTCGCTGCCAGAGTCGCGCCTCGAGAAGTCGGCGGACGTGCGCTTGCAGCGTCGACTCTGCGTCGCCGGTCGCGACGCGGAGCCGTTCGATCGGCACGACCTCGCCGATGACCGCGCCGGCCTCGAGCACGGTGCGAGTCTCCGCCTCAAGACTCTCGATACGAGTTCCGATCGTCGTCTGGACGACGTCGGCGACGACGACGTCGTCGGGGTGTTCGGGATAGTAGTCGTGTGTCGGATCGATCGTCCCGTCCTCGAGCATGTTTTCGACGGTCTCGCTGACGAACAACGGATTGCCGCCCGTCTCCTCGGCGATCGAATCGACGAACGTCTCGGGGACGCCGCGCCGGCCGACGTGGCGTTCGACGAGGTCGGTGATCGCGTCGGAACCGAGCGGCCCCAGTTCCAGTCGAACGCCCGTTTCGGCGGACTCGGCGCGCTCGCGAATCGCCGCCAACGCGTCCGATCCGAGCGCGCTCGCACGGCAGGTACAGATCACGGCGAGCGGAACGTCATCGACGGTCTCGAGGACGTGCTCGAGCAGGTCGACCGTCGCCGCGTCGGCCCACTGAAGGTCCTCGAGGACGACCACGAGTGGCCGCTCGCGTGCCCGGTCCTCGAGCCAGTCGGTGACGCCGTCGTAGAAGGTTGCGAGTTGCGTCTCGTACGTCTCCTCGTCGTGCGCAGCCGCCGGCGTCGGCTCGGCGGCTGGAAACGGCAACGGCGTCTGACCGGCGCTGTCGTCCTGACCCGTGTCGAGCGCGTCTCTGAACGCGTGATAAGGGCCGCCGCCGCCGCGCCGACTGCGGCCGATCGCCGTCTCGAATCCCCGGTCGTCGGCGTCCGCACACAGTCGTTCGACGAGGGTCGTCTTGCCGATCCCGGGTTCCCCCGCGACCAGTGCGACCGACAGCGCGCCCGCGTCGGCGTGCTCGAGAACTCCGTGAAGCCGCTCGCGTTCGCCCTCGCGTCCGACGAACGCGGGCTCGAGATCCGACTCGAGGTAAACGGTTCCGTCGGGCGAGCGCATGGACAGTGCTGTCACGAGCGATACGTCGTACTGCTCGGAAACCGCACGAAGCGGGAGTTCGCGGCGCTCGTCTGCGGTGACCACGGTAACCCGTTCGGGCGCGAACTGATCGCGGCGGTCGGCAGCCCGCTGTCGGCCCGCGTCCGTGAGCCGATAGCGTTCGGTCTCGCCGTCGGCCCCGTCGTCGGCGACGACGAGTCCCTCGCACTCGAGCGTCGACAGCGTCGAAGCGAGACGAAGCCGCGACGCCAGCGTATCCTCGAGGCCGACGGCGGAGGCGATCGTCCGACTCGGCGTGCCGAGAGCGGACTCCGACTCGTCTCCGGGGTGGCACTCGTGGAGGGCTAGGAGCACGAGGTCCCCGAGGTCACACGCAGTCATTGACTGTTCATCGTTCCTATATCAATTAAGGGTTGGGTGAAGTTATCTATCATCGATACCGTCGATGCCGGGAGGGCCCCGCGAGGGAACGCTATCGCCACGGACGCGATACGGCACAGCGAGACGATCGTCGCGATGGACACAACACGTTCGACACCGTAGACGGCACCGATGACCGTACGCGAGTTGACCCGCGACCTCGTCTCGATTCCCAGCTACGAAGACGAGACCGCCGCGGGAGACTACATCGAGGAGTGGTTGCGACGCGAAACCGATGCCGACGTGACTCGAGACGCAGTCGGCAACGTCATCGCCCGCAAGGGAACCGGCGAGGAGACGCTCGCCCTCGTCGGCCACCACGACGTCGTCGAGCCCGCGCCGTCGCAGGTCGTCGAAACCGAGGCCGGATCGAACGGAACGAACACCGAGACGGCGACCGCTCTCGAGTACGCCGTCGACGAGCGAAACGGGCGACTCTACGGCCGCGGCACGGCGGACATGAAAGGTGCGGTCGCGGCCGCCATGCTCGCGTTCCGCGACGGCGACGTGACACGCCCCTCGAGTAGCGCGGCGCAGTCGGACGACGCGGAGCCGTCCGGGGAACTCGTCTTCGCGAGTTTCGTCGGTGAAGAAGTCGGCGGCGTCGGCGCTCGCCACGCCATCGACGACGGGTTCGCCCCCGAGTACGCCATCGTCGGCGAGGGATCGACTGACTACTCGGGGCCCGACGTTACGGACGTCGTCGTCGCCCACAAGGGTCGACGCGGGAGCACGATCACCGCCCGCGGAACGGCGGCCCACGCCAGCGAAGCGGCGGCCGGCGAGAACGCGATCTATCGCGCGACCGCCGCCGTCGACCGCGTGCGCGACCTCGAGGTCCCGTCGGTCGACGTCGCCGGTGAAACGCTCGCGGGAAGCCTCGTCGTCACCGAAATCGAGGGTGGGTCGGGGATCAACGTCGTTCCCGACCGCTGTGAGGTGACCGTCGACGAGCGAACGGTTCCGGGCGAGCGGGCCCCGCTCGAGCGCGTCGCGGACCTCGAGGGCGTCGAATGGACCGTCGATCAGGACCTGCCGCCGATGCGCTGTGACGACGAGCGGTTCGCCGAGACGGTCCTCGAGGCCGCCGACGCCGCGCAGTCGGGGTCGCCGAAGCTGGTGACGAAACCCCACGCGACCGACGCCGGCTGGCTCGCAGCGGCCGGCACCGAGTGCGTGATCTGTGGCCCGTCAGAGCCCGGCGAAGCGCATACGGAAGACGAGAGCGTCTCGATCGCGGTGCTCGAGCGGTGTCTCGAGATCTATCGGCGAGCGGTGGCGTCGTGGCTCGAGCGCTGATAGCTAGAGACCGGGACAATAACTGATCGGCCACCGACCGATGCGGACGGAGGCAGCCGATCTCGAGCGCCGTAGTTCGAGGGGAGTCCGTTAGACGCCCGGGACGCCGACCGCGTCGAAGCCGGTAACGCCGACCGCGGCGAGCGCGTAGAGGACGATCAGGACGGTCACCCACGCCACGATGCCGATCATCGCGGCGGCGGTCCAGTCGCCCGGATATCGGAAGTTGACCACCGCGATGTACGCGATCAGGGCCAGTAGCGGCCCCAGAAGCGGGATCCAACCGACGAAGAACCCGACGACGGCCCAGACGACCGCCCCGATTAACGCGGTGACGATCGCGTGGTCGTAATCGCCGGCGCCGACGATGACGCTCGCGCCGACGTAGATACCCAGTGCACCGATCAACAGGCTCGCGAGGAACACGACGGCTGAAGCTAGGACCATGCTACCTTCACAAAGGTCAGATAGCCCGAACAGTCCGCTGCTTGCAAGTTCTACACCGCTATCACAGGTCCGGTATACCGCCGTCGCTTGTCCCTCAGTGGGGTATTTTCCGGGGAATTGCACAGTCAATCGATACGATACGACCGTCTACTCGAGGTCGTGAGTCCGGAGGGTGCTCTCGAGGCCACCAGTTTCGAATCGGGTTCCGAAACCACGACGTTGATAGCACGGCCTCGCTTACCATGCGCTCATGGCGACCGATCAAGCCCAGAGCGAGGCGGCTGAAACCGACACCTACGACGAGTTCGAACAGCGCGTCCAGCGAATCGCGAACGTCTCGAACGCGGCCGGCATCCTGCGGTGGGACCAGGAAGTCGTAATGCCCGACGAGGGGACCCCTGCCCGAGCGAAACAGCTCTCGACGCTGTCCTCGATCGGCCACGAACTGCTGACGGCCGACGAGACCGGCGACCTACTCGCCGAACTCGAGGGCGAGACGACTGAGTCGGCTCGAGAAGACGGCGAAACCGCGAGTAGCGACCTGAACGACGAGCAGGCCGCCGTCGTCCGCGAGGTCCGCCGGCGCTACGATCGCGCGACCAGCGTTCCACAGGACCTCGTCGAGGAAATCTCCGAAACGACCGCTAACGCCCACCCCACGTGGAAACAGGCGAAAGAGGAAAACGACTTCGAGCAGTTCGCCCCCACCCTCGAGAAACTGATCGAACTGAAACGGGAGTACGCCGAACACATCGACCCCGACGCGGACCCCTACGCGGTTCTCTTCGCGGAGTACGAACCCTATCTCGATCTCGAGGACGCAGAGCGGGTGCTCGAGCGCCTGCGCGACCAACTGGTGCCGCTGATCGACGCGATCGACGACAGCGAGGCCGAAATCGAAACCGACGCCTTCGCCGGCACGTTCGAGGACGACGATCAGGAAGCGCTCGCGCGCGACGTCCTCGACTCGCTGGGCTACGACTGGTCCCGCGGCCGACTGGACACGGCACCCCACCCGTTCTCCTCGGGGACTCAGTTCGACGCCCGCGTGACGACTCGATTCGAGGAAGACGATCTGCTCGGTTCGATCACCTCGACGATTCACGAGTTCGGCCACGCCAACTACACGCTCGGCCTGCCGGACGAGGGCTACGGGACGCCGCTCGGCGAGTCGCGGGACCTCTCGGTCCACGAGTCCCAGTCGCGACTCTGGGAGAACCACGTCGGTCGCTCGCGGCCGTTCTGGGAGCACTTCCTCCCGATCGCCCGCGAACGGTTCTCGAGCCTCGAGGATGTCACCGCAGCGGAGGCCTACGAGGCCGCCAACCAGGTGTACGACGACAACCTCATCCGCGTCGAGGCGGACGAACTCACCTACCATCTTCACATCGTGATCCGATTCGAGATCGAGCGCGACCTGATCTCGGGCGACCTCGAGGTCGAGGACGTCCCGGAGGTCTGGAACGACAAGTACGAGGAATACCTCGGCGTGCGGCCCGAAACCGACGCGGAGGGCTGTCTGCAGGATATCCACTGGTCCCACGGCTCCTTCGGCTACTTCCCGACGTACTCGCTGGGTTCGGTTCTCGCCGCGCAACTCTACGACGCCGCCGAGGACGAGTTGGGTGACCTCGATGACGACATTCGAGCGGGCGAGTTCGACGACCTGAACGGTTGGCTCCGCGAAAACGTCCACCAGCACGGTTGCAAGTACACCACGCCCAACCTGATCGAGGCGGCCTCCGGCGAGGCGTTCACCGCCGACTACTTCCTCGAGTACGTCGAGGAGAAGTACGGCGAGTTGTACGATCTCGAGGAGTACTGAGCGGTCGAGACGGAATCTTATCCCGACTTCCCCAACCCGCGAATTTTAGGGCGAAGCCGTCGTCGCCTCCGGATATGACGGAGCACTCACTCGAGTCGAAGACGGCGATCGTCACCGGCGCGAGCGCCGGCATCGGTGCGGCGACCTGTCGCGAGTTCGCAGCCAACGGAGCGACCGTCGTCCTCGCGGCCCGCAGCGAGGACAAATTGGCGGACCTCGCCGACGAACTCGAGGCCGAACACGACGTCGAGACGCTGGTCGTCCCGACGAACGTCCGCGAGGAGGACGAGGTCGACGCGCTGATCGACGAGACCGTCGACACCTTCGGCGGGATCGACGTGCTGGTGAACAACGCGGGGCTGTCGCGGGGCAGCGACGTCGAATCGATGTCGACCGAGGAGTACGAGACGATGCAGGAGACGAACGTCGACGGCCTCTTTTACGCGACGCGGGCCGCGATCCCTCACGTTCGCGAGCGCGACGGCCACATCATCTTCGTCGGGAGCTTCGCGGGTCAGTACCCGCGGTCGTTCAACCCCGTCTACGCGGCCACGAAGTGGTGGACCCGCGGCTTCGCCAAGAGCGTCGCGGCGCAGGTCGGCGACGACGGCGTCGGCGTCACCGTCGTCAACCCCGCCGAGGTCCGCTCGGAGTTCGAGACGACCGACGGACGAACGTTCGCCGAAGCGTTCGACGAGGACGAGGCCAGCGAACCCGCGGAAGTCGCCGAAGCGATCCGCTTCGCCGCCGGGCAGGATCACTCGAGCATCAGCGAGATCGATATCAATCGGCGGGACAAGTTCGCCGACGGCTTCTGATGCCGCCGCCCGCCGACCGCGACACTACCGACGGCCGCTGATACCACCGCCCGCCATCCGTGACACTACCGCCGGTCACTGACACCGCCGTCCGCCACCCGCGTCGTCGCTGTCTCTCGTATAAAACGAGGGTGGAAGTGCCGGGTGTATACTCACCCGTAACGGGTGCCATGTCTCGCGTATGCGTTTTTCCATTCCAGGCGTTCCCGGCGTCTACTACGACACCGACTCGGGAACGACGGCGATCGGCGTCGCCATGACGGCCGCCGGCCGTAAAGCACCGAAACCGAAGGGGTACGCCATCCAGCTTCTGCCCTATCTCTGGTCGTTCGACGTCGACCTGCACGAGGTGCCAAACGATCACCCGATCCAGTATCTCCATCCGGAGGGTGCACAGAGTCTGGGCGAACTCTCGCCCGAACGCGGTATGCGACAGGCGGGAACCGAACTCGAGTCCGTCCTGCGATTCGCCTGGTCGGTCAATCAGGAGGTCGAGTCGGCGACGAATCAGTTGATCGGCCGGAGCGACGCCCACGAGGGCACCGTGATCGAGATTCAGGACGGAAGCATCGGCGTCGACGGCACCGAACTCGAGACCGACGAGTTCGATATCGAAGCGGAGTCGGCGGGCGAAGCGGACCCCGACCCCGATACGGACTCGGATACCCAATCGATCGGGTTCGACCATTCAACAAACGACGTCGATATCGACGACGACACGGACGGCGACGGCGAGGACGAGTCCTAAGACAGTCGCCGTCCGTTCGTCAGAACGGAGTCTGCACTCATCGAACGCGTCGGCGACCGCAAAAACCGCTGCGTCGATCCGTCCGTTGGCGCTTACGCCCCGGCGGACTCGAGGGCGTCCTCGATATCGTCGCGCTGGGTAACACCGACGAACCGCTCGACGATGCCGTCGTCGTTTTCGATGATGAGCGTCGGCAGCGAGCGCACCTGGTACTCGTTTGCGATGTCCTGTTGTTCGTCGACGTTTACTTTCTCGACCTCGAATCGGCCCTCCCAGTCATCCTCGAGTTCCTCGAGAATCGGGTCCTGGGTCTTGCAGGGGCCACACCAGTCTGCGTAGAAGTCCTTGAGTGTGACAGTCATACGGTTCATCGATAGTTCCAACGCGTCGCGCATAAGGGTTTCCCACCTGGGTTCGATTGCCGCAATCGAGGAGGCGAGCGCTACAATGCAGGACGAAAGATTTAGTTTCACCCGCTCGTAGGAGTGGGTATGGATAAAGGACAAAACACCGGCGGGCTGATGTCCAGTGCCGGACTCGTCCGGTACTTCGACTCGGAAGACTCGAACGCGATCAAGATCGATCCGAAGACGGTCATCGCGACCGGCGTCATGATCGGCGTTCTCGTACAGTTGCTGACGTTCGTTGCGTAGGCGATTCCGAGCCCGCGCCCACCTTCTCAGGCGATCATCTTTCGAGAAGCGATCGCCGTAGCGTGTGCGTTCGAGAGACTCCAGCATCGGACACGTTCGATAGCGAGCGCTGACCAATCTCGCCACGTTCGGCCATCTTTGATATAAGCTAGCACCACGTCTTTTCCGTATGAACGGCGCTACGTCACTGCTCCCGGAGTCGACCCGGATCGGCCGGACGGCCCTGACGGTCAGTGACCGGACGGCAGTGATCGAATTCTACCGCGACGTGGTCGGTCTGTCGGTACTGACACGGGAGTCGGCGACGGGGACGACGACGCTCGGCGTCGACGAAACGTCGCTGCTCGTCGTCCGGGACACCGCGGATGCACAGCCACGTTCCCGAGAGGAAACCGGACTCTATCACAGCGCGTTCAAACTGCCGAGTCGCGAGGCGCTGGGGGACGCACTTCTGCGGGTTCGCGACTGGTGGGAGCTCGACGGCGCATCGGATCACGGCGTCAGCGAGGCGTTGTACCTTACCGACCCCGAAGACAACGGCGTCGAACTCTACCGGGATCGACCCCGTTCGGAGTGGCCCCGCGACGAGGACGGCGGGATACGGATCGGCTCGTCGTCGCTGGATCTCGAGGATCTCGCGGCGGCTGCGAGCGGTGACATAGCGAACACAGCACCGGACGGAACGACCGTCGGCCACATCCACCTCGAGGTTTCCTCGATCGACGACGCTCGAGCGTTCTACGCGGAGACGCTGGGGTTCGACGTGGTGGATACGGCCCCTTCCGCGATGTTTCTCGCAGCGGGGGAGTACCACCACCACATCGGGACCAACACCTGGAACGGGCGATCAGAGCCCCTTGCGGACGGGAGTCGCGGATTGGCGTGGTTCGAACTCGTCGTTCCGGCGACCCCCGGTCTCGAGGCGATCCGAGCAGCGCTCGAGGAGCGCGGTCTCACCAGCACCCGGGTCGACGACGGTCTCGAGATAGCCGATCCGGACGGGATCAGGATTCGACTGCGCACCGAACGGTAGCCGGGGACGCGACCTTTTTGACCCCGCCTTCCCTAGCCGCGAGCATGTCACTGACCGCCGGCGTCGTCGCCGTTCAGGGCGACGTCGAAGAGCACGCGGCCGCGATCGAACGCGCAGCGAAGACCCACGGTCACGACGTCACCGTTCACGAAATTCGCGAGTCGGGGATCGTGCCCGACTGCGACCTACTCGCGATGCCCGGCGGTGAGTCGACGACCATCTCCCGACTGCTCCACAGCGAGGGTATCGCCCCCGAAATCGTCGATCACGTCGCCGCCGGCAAACCGCTGCTCGCGACGTGTGCCGGACTGATCGTCGCCTCGAGCGACCCGAACGACGACCGGGTCGAGGAACTCGGCCTGCTCGACGTCACGGTCGAACGCAACGCGTTCGGCCGCCAGAAGGACAGTTTCGAAGCGCCGCTCGCGGTCGACGGTCTGGCCGACGACGAGCCGTATCCGGCGGTGTTCATCCGGGCCCCCGCGATCGAGGACGTTGGCGGCGGGACCGGAGACGGGACCGTCGAGGTACTCGCCTCGTGGGACGGCCGTCCGGTCGCCGTGAAACAGGGTCCCGTCGTCGGCACCGCGTTCCACCCCGAGCTGACGCCCGATAGTCGGATTCACGGGCTGGCGTTTTTCGAGAACAGCGACGCTGGCCTGCCGGATATCGCGGATCCGGCGTAGCCTCGAGATCGAGGACCGACCGATCGGCGAGTCCGTATCGAAGAGTCGCTCCCGAGCCGTGCATGCATTCGCGACCGGACCTGTTTTCTCGCTCGCTCGCAACGGTACCGATATGCAGGCATCCATCGACGCGGTTCGCGTCGCGGGGACTCCGCAGGGGCCGGTGCCCGTGGTCGTCCTCGCCGTCGAGGACGAAGACGACGTGGTCCCGATCTTCATCGGCTTCAACGAGGCGACGAGCATCGCTCGCGGCCTCGAAGCCGAGGACATCGGTCGGCCGCTGACCCACGACCTCCTGCTGGACGTCATGGAGGAACTGGGGAGCCGCATCGACCGCATCGTCGTCAACGAGATCAAGGAACGCGACGACGGACAAGGCGGCACCTACATCGCCGATATCCACCTCGAGACGCCCCGAGGCAAGACCGTTATCGATGCCCGTCCGAGCGACTCGCTGGCGCTGGCGGCTCGGACGAACGCTCCCATCGAAATCACCGACGACGTCTTCGAGGACGGTCGAGACGACAGCCAGAAGTTCGAGCAGTTAGAAGACATCCGCAATATGTCGGGTGAGATGTAGATGGACGAGACGCTCGAGGAGCTGTTCGCCGTGATCGAGGACCGCAAGGAAACCCTTCCCGAAGACTCCTACACCGCGTCGTTGTTTACCCACGAAAAAGGCGAGAACGCGGTGCTCGAAAAGCTCGGCGAGGAGACGACCGAACTCGTGTTGGCCGCCAAGGACGACGACCACGACGAGGTCGCCTACGAGGCCGCCGATATCGTCTACCATCTGCTCGTCTTGCTCTCGATGAAAGGGATGAGTCTCGAGGAGTTAGAGGCGGAACTGCAGGCACGACGCTGAGGAACCGACGGCGCCGTCGACTTCGGATCGGTCGAACTCCGTCCTTGCAGTCGCCCATCACACCTTGATGACGCCACCGAGTGTCGTCTCACGCGATGGCGATGCAACAGATCGACCACGCGGACGACCACATGCAGGAGTGTATCGACAACTGCCTCGAGGCCGCCCAAGTTTGTGAGTGGTGTGCCGACGCCTGCGCGGGCGAGGGCGAGGGAATGGCCCGTTGTATCCGGCTCTGCCGGGACGTGGCCGACATCGCGTCGCTGCACGCGCGGTTTATGGCCCGCAACTCGGGCTCCCACGAGGAACTGGGCGAGCTCTGTGCGGACCTCTGTGAGGAGTGTGCCGAGGAGTGTGCCCAGCACGATCACGAGCACTGTCAGGCCTGCGCGGAGATCCTGCCGGAGTGCGTCGAGAGCTGTCGAGAAATGGCGTCGGCCTGAACTCGGTGATTCGATACTGATGTCCACACCACTGCCGGGGACGGCCGAGCGGGTTCCGACGAGCACCCACGAAGCGATCAACGAACAGCTTCGACAGGAGATCGGCGAACGACTGCAGTACTACGCCACCAACCCCGACGAGATCGACGACCGGCTCGCCGAACTCGAGCGGGAATGGGATATCGAACGCACGCTCGAGGCGAACGCCTCGGGGCTCATCCTCGTGCTTCTGGGGCTCGGCGCGACGGTCGACAGGCGGTTTCTCGTTGGCCCAGTCGTGATCGCCGCGTTCCTGTTCCAGCACGCGCTACAGGGCTGGTGTCCGCCGGTCCCCGTGCTTCGCCGACTCGGCGTTCGGACCCAGCGAGAGATCGACGCCGAACGCCGTGCGATCAAAGCGATCCGAGACTCGCAGTGAGCGGTCGTGGATACGGATAATTCCCGTGTCACGTCTCTCGAACCTCGCGGCTCGTTTCCCGTCGTTCGCCTCGAGACCAGCAGTTAAACCCCGTTCAGTACGCGTCGCGCCCGCCACGTCCCCCACGGCCGGCGCGGTCGGGATCGGGGTTGAGCACGCCGCCGACCGCACCCGCAATCGCGCTCTCGAGTGCCATCACGAACGAGACGAAGAGGGCCACGGCGAGGATGCCGAGCCCGGCGGCACCGGAAACGAGGCCGCCAACGGGGCCGAGCGTCCAGCCAGTGAGTCCGACGACGACGGCGATGAGGAGTCCGCCGACGATGCCGCCGAGCGCACCCGCCAGTAACCCGTGCCAGAAGCCGCGGCCGAGGCCGCCGCCGGCCATGTAGCCGGCGACGAAGCCGCCGACGAGCCCCGCCGCGAGCTGGCCGACGCCGGGAAGCGCGAGTCCGAACAGTCCGAGCACGGTCGCCACGAGAAAGCCGACGATAACTGCACGCCAGTTGGTCATACCTCAGAGAGGGGGCGAGCAGGGATAAGATCACAGCGCGTAACGAACGACCTTATAAGACAGCGGGTTCTAGTTTCCGCTATGATTTTCGAAGACCTTCCGACGACGCCCACGTCGGAAGAGCTGATCGACAAGGCGTTTTCGCGGGCGGCGCGGGCAGGCAATGCCAAAGGCGGCCTCGAGGCCCAGCAGTCGATGCTCCAGGTGGCGGCCAACATCATTTCGGACAACTTAGAGAACGTGGTCACGGCGTGGCCGGACTTCGCCTACGAGGACGACGTTCATCCGTTCTACTACGAACTCGCGGACGCGATCGTCGACGTCGACAGACTCCGCCAGAGCCTCTCGGAAGTGATGTGGGCAAGCCGCAAGGCCCGTGAGATCCACGAGGAGTACCAGCCGAAGCTCCGGAAGACGGACGTCGATACGGCTCGCAAACACCGCAAGCAGGCCTTCGCCCGACTCGCCGACATCGCCGAACAGGTCGACGACGAACTGATCTATATTAACAAGTCCCGCAACGACCTGCGGGATCTGCCCGAGATCAACCCCGACGAGCCGACGATCGTCGTCGCCGGCTACCCCAACGTCGGCAAGTCATCCTTCGTCAACGACGTCACCAACGCCCGCGGCGAGACGGCGTCGTATCCGTTTACGACCAGAGGGATCGGTCTCGGTCACTTCGAGCACGACCACATTCGCTACCAGATCGTCGATACGCCCGGCCTGCTCGACCGACCAGCGGACGAACGCAACGAGATCGAATCCCAGGCCGTCAGCGCCATCGAACACCTCGCCGACTGCATGCTCGTAATGATCGACCCGAGCGCCGAGTGTGGCTACCCGCTCGCCTCGCAACTCGAGTTGCGCGACTCGATCGCGGCCCAGTTCGAAGACGTCCCCGTGCTGACGATCGCGAACAAGGTCGATCGGCGCGAGGTCTGGGACGACGGCCTGAGCGACGAACTGAACGCCGATTACACCATGAGCGTCGAAACGGGCACGGACGTCGAAACGGTGCTCGAAGCGGCCGTCGAAGCGGTCGACTACGAGCCCGAACTTCCGTTCGAGGGGTGACAGTGCCACCGAAATCTCGAGACGGCTTCCGGCGACCCGTTTCAATGCCGACCCCGCGATGAGAGGGCCAGGAATCCTCTGGATGCTCCAGACGGCCGTCGGAATGTCGATGGCCGGTCCGATGTTCGTCGTCGGGTTCAACTACCTCCGATCGGGGCGGCTCATCGGCGGGGTCGGGTTTCTCGCGCTCGGGGCGGTCGCGCTCTACTTCCCGACCTATCTCGTCAACCGGATCGGCGGGCCGAGAGCGTGGCTTCGCCGACGGCTCGGTCGTCACACGTCGGATGCTGACGAGGAAGTCGACAATGGTCAGACCGACGACGAGCAACTTGCCGCCGAGAACGCATCGCTCGAGACGACGTCCGACCGCGGAAGCGATGCGGATCCGAACACCGATAGCGAGGGAAGCGGTGGCCAACCGACGTTTCTCGAGCGATTCCGTCGGTAGCGTCCACCGTGCACTGTCTCCGCAAGCAAGCGAATACGTGTAGTTACGTGTCAAGCGTCCCGACCGATCGTTACCGTTCGACGAGCCCGACCGACCTGATTTCGACCCGAACCGGGTCGTCGGCGTGGCGGTTGATCCGCTCGTGTAACGTGTCGGCCAGTTCGGACGGTACCGCTCCGGGCGGGCCACCGACGGTGATAACCACCCGATCGGGACTGATGAACGGATAGTTATCGTCCATCATGACCTGAAACTCGAGCAACTGGTGCTCCTCGAACTCCTCCTGTGAAAGCACCATTTCGGCCTCTCCGCGGGCGTTCTCCTCGAAGGTCGCAACGGCGTAGGAGGAGTAGGTGATGGCGCCGAGAAAGATCGCGAAGATGAGTACGATCCCGGCCAGTCCGAGCACTCGTCTGCGAACGCGCTGTTGGGTCTTGCCGATCGAAAACAGGTTCTCCGGACGGTAGCCGGCCCACCACAGCGTCAGGAGGCCGGCGAGATTCACCGAGAGGACGTTGACCAACACGAGCGCCGTCGAGCCGATCGCGGCCGACGGCTGGCCCCACGCGATCGCAATTCCGGCTGCGGCGGCGGGCGGAATCAACGCCGCGGCGATCATGACGCCGACGAGGGCGACGGAGGTCCCGGTCGCGATACTGATGATCCCCGCGACGCCGGCGCCGAGTGCGATCGCGAGCGAGAGCAGATCCGGCGCGAGCCGTTCGGAGATCTCGTCGACCCCGCTGATATCGAGTCCGGGCGGGACGATATTCGTCATTCTGACCAGCCAGGCGAAAACGGCCGCCGCTGCGATCGCGAGAACGACGCCGAGAATCTGGTAGAGAAGGCTCTCTTTGAACAGGTCCTCGTTGTCGATTACCGAGCCGACGCTCGCGCCGAGTGCCGGGCCGATCAGGGGCGCGATCACCATCGAGCCGACGACGACGGCGGGCGAGTCGAGCAAGAGTCCCGCCGTCGCGACGACGGCGCTGATGATCGTCATAATCGCGTAGACGGCGAACGTCGGCGTCAGCGAATCGGCCTCGGCCTCGAGTTCCTGTCTCGAGATGCGATCGGTTTCGACGTCGCCGTTTTCGTACTCCTCGCGTAATGCGTCGAACCGACGGGAAACGACGGTTTCAGCGTCGACGACGACAGTGTACGCGTCGTCGTCGATCCCCGCTTCGTCTAACTCGTCGAGCACTGGCTCGACAGCCGGTGACGGCAACGGAAAGTAGACCACCGCCGTGTAGTCCCGATTGCCGTTCTCGTCAGTGACGACGTAGTCGATCTCCCTGTCGTCGAGCGTTTTGAGGATCGTTTCCCGCTTGCCCGTCGGTACCGTCAACTGAACGAGCCGCACACCTTCCGGTGAGTACCCCCGGGGTCATAACTTGGGGCGCTTTCGCCGTGTAGTCGGCGGTTTTCACGACGGCGTTCGATCCGAGATCGTCGTGCGGGTCACAGAGGCTATAAACCCGCGACGCCCGTACGCCGGCGTATGTTCGACACACGCCCCGACCGGGAGGCCGAAGTGGCCCTCGTCGGCCGTTCCAACGTGGGGAAATCGACGCTCATGCGCGAGATCACCGGCCACAGCTTCGACACCGGCGGCAAGCCCGGCGTTACGCGCGAACCGAATCACTACGACTGGGCCCCCGAGGACTTCGTCATCACCGATCTTCCCGGCTTCGGGTTCATGAGCGGCGTCCACGAGGACCACCGCGAGGAGATCAAGACCGGGATCGTCCGGTATCTCGAGGAGTACGCCGACAACATCCTCGTCGCGGTGCTCGTCGTCGACGGGAAGAGCGTCATCGACATCATCGACCGCCACTCCGGACCCGACGAGATCCCCTACGACGTCGAGATGTTCCACTTCCTGCGGGAGCTGGATGTGCCGACGGTCGTCGCCGTCAACAAGATGGACAAGGTCGACGACAGAGACGAACGCCTGAACGAACTCTGTGACCGGCTCGGTCTGTTGCCGCCGTGGAAACAGTGGCAGGAGACCATCGCGCCGATCACCGCCAAACGGGGCCAGATCAGTTCCCTCAACGAAGCCGTTCGCGGCCACTTGCACGAGCAAGAGCGGGACGATCTGTTCAAATTCTTCTGACGACCGGTTCCGTTGCGGTCGAATCGGCTCCGTTGAAACCCACACTCGGTGATTGGTTTCTGGAACCGTGGTGGATACAGGGCGTGAACGAGTTACGAACTGAACTCGATCGTGACGGGCGGCGATCAGTCAGTAGCGGTGAACAACCGCTCCATCCACCAATAGAGACAAAGGTGAGCGGCTACCAGAGGGCTATATGGACGATTCTGACGAGCTGCCGGGCTCTGATTCTGATACGGTCGTAGATCGTGGTGAAACGTACACCCACGCCCAACACGGCCGAGTCGAAGTCACGGGGATCTGGAAGGGCGTCGAACAGGTCGACAAAGCTCGTCACACCGACGAGAAAGACGTGTTTATCGTCCGGTATTCGGCCGAAATCAACGGAGAGGAGGTCGATGAACTCACGGATACGCTGGACGAATTTCTCCACTCTATCGAAGATTGACTGCGAGAGGTTGGTTGACTCGAGGCCAAACGGCTACTCGTCGGTGTTGCCGAACGTGAACACGTCGTCGTTTCTCTCGGAGTCAGTTTCGTCGCTTTCGTCGGCGGAATCGGTCCGTTCGGATTCGGATTCGCGTTCGGTCTCGGCTTCGCCTTCGGATTCTGCAGCGGCGCCCCCGTCGGTATCCTCGAGTTTGTCGCCGGAGGCGGAACTGTCGGCTCCGTTGGCGCTTGCGTCCGATGTGCCCTCGCTATCGTGTTCGGCTGGGTCGCCACTGTCTGCGGAGGTGACTGCAGCATCGTCGCCGAGCGGGTCGGTTGCAGCAGTATCGCCGAGCGGGTCGGTTGCAGTATCGCCGAGCGGATCCGTTGCACGACCGCTCGCGGGCGGCGACTCGCCGTCCGCAGTTGCCGGCTCATCGGTTATGGGGTCAGCGTCAGCGCCGACTTCGGATCGATCCTCGATATCGAGGATTTCTTCGGCCCCGAGTTCGACCGCGTCGCCGTCCGTTTCGTCGGTGTCGGCCTGGACCGTCTCGGTCGGCGGCTCCGAATCGGATTCGTCCGTCTCGCTCGTCGGGACGGTCTCGTCGGCCCGGCCGGTGTCGGTTTCGAAGGTAACGCCCTGTATACTTTCGGACTCCGCATCCTCGACATCTACAGCGTCGAACGCCGGTTCGGTCGGTTCCGGTCCGCCGTCGCCATCGTCATCGTCGTCATCGTTCGACTGCTCGAAGTCGACCTCGAGATCCGACTGGTCGTCGTCGGTCTCGAACCGATCGAGCGCTTCGGATAGCTGTGTCGCCTGCCCGGAGAGGTTCGAAGCGGACTTCGTCACCTCGGTCAGTGCCGTGGTCTGCTCTTCGGCCGCAGCCGCGACGTTTTCGGCCTCGGCGGTCGTCTCCTCGGAAATCGTCGTCGCGTCGTCGACCATCGCGACGACTTCCTGGGTCGATGCAGCCTGCTCTTCGGTTGCAGCCGAGATTTCCTGGACGCCGATGTTGGTCTCCTTGGCGAGGTCGGCGATTTCCGCCAGGGCCTCGACGGCTTCCTGGACCTGTTCGCCGGCGTCTTCGATCTGAGTGCTGGTTCCCTCGACCTCGTCGGCGGACCGCTCGGTCCGGTCGCGGATCGCCTGCAGCCGGTCCTCGGCCTCGTCGGCCGCCTCTGCGACGTTTTCGGAGAGCGTTTTGACCTCCTTTGCGACGACTGAGAACCCTTCGTCGTCCTGGCCGTCCACGGAGCGAGAGGCCTCGATGTTGGCGTTTAACGCCAGCATGTTGGTCTGGCGAGCGATTTCGGAAATCGTCGCGATCAGCTCGTCGATCTGTTGGACCTCCTGTTCGAGCCGCCGGATCTCGTCGACGGCGTCGCTCGCTTCGGTCTCGATTTCGTCCATCGCCGTAATCGCTGCCTGTGCGGCCTCCTGGCCGTCTTGACCCGTTTCGACTGTCCGTGCGGCGATATCCGCGACCTCGTTCGAGGAGGCGGCGATCTCTTCGGTCGTCGTCGAGAGGCCGCTCATCTCCTGATTAACCGACTGCAGCGACTGATTCTGCTGTTCGGAACCGTCCGAAATCTCCTGAATCGATTCCGTGACCTGCTGAGACGCCGAGCGGACTTCCTCGCTCGAGGCGGTCACCTGTTCGGAGGCGATCGCGACGTCGGTCGCGAACTGGTTGAGCCCGGCCACCGTTCGCTCGATCTCCTCGAGCATCTGGTTGAACTCGGTGGCGATCTCTTCCATCGCCTCGTTCTCGCTGTCGGCGTCCATCCGGGCGGTCAGATCGCCGTCGGCGGCCGCCTCCATCACGTCGCTGTACTCGTCGGCTGTCTCCTCTAACTCCTCGTTGATCTTCGCGACGCGCTTGCGTTCTTGCTCGGCTTCGTTCCGGGCGGCTTCGACCTCCTCGATCTGTTCGCGCAGCGCGATGCGCATCGAGTCGAAGCCGTCGTAGAGACGACCGATATTGTCGACGCGTTTTGTCTCTAGGTCGACGTTGAGGTCGCCCTCTTCCATCTTGCTCGCCTTGTGGGTGAGTCGGTCGATCGAAACGGCGGTGTTCCGACCGAGCACGGCGCCGATCAACCCGATCATGAGCACGCCGGCGAGTGTCGCGATGTGTCCCCAGTCGTTGACGGTGTTGACGAATCCGTAGGCCTGACTCTCGGGTTCGTGGGTCACGACGATCCAGTCGGTCCCGTACACGCGGGCGGAACTCACGACGTAGTCCTCGTTGTCGAAGCTGTAAGCGTCCGTGTCGAAACTCAGCGAGGAGCCGGCGACCTGGTGCGTTCCGGCACCTTCGGTACGGGCCGGCTCGACGATCGCCTCGGCGTCGCCGCCGTAGGGTTGACCGAGCGTCTCGTGGTCCTCGCCGTAGCCTTTGTTGTCGACCATCACGTCGTTGTCGCCGTCGAGCACCATCGTCGCCACGTGCTCGTCGTCGTCGAGGCCGGTTGCGTACGCCTCGAGTTCGGCCGTGTAGACGATCGCTCTGTCGTCCTCTCCGGGGACGGACAGGACGTAGGTCATGACGGCGACGTCGTCGCTGCCGTGTTCGCGTTCGACGGTGTAGGGACTCGAGACCCACGGGACGCCCTCGACGCTGTGGGCTTCTTCGTACGCAGCGGCGGGAACGTTCTCGATCTGATCGGCCGATTCCCCGCGCAGGTCGCCGTCAGTGCTTGCGAGCACCGCGTTCTCATCGGTGTCGACGTAGCTTATGGCGAACGTGTCCGCGTCGAGGTGTTCTTCCCAGTCGAGAAACCGTTGCTGGATCGCCGCCGGGTCGTCGTTGTCGACGACTTCGGACCAGGCGATTACCCCGATCGTGTGTTCGTTCTGCTCGTTCCACATCTGCAGATTCTGCGCTTCCTGGCTGGCGATCGACGTGTGATCGGTCTGTACCCGCTCTTCTACCTCACCGGTGATCCCGGCGGTTGCGATAAATCCGACCAATCCGACACCCAGACCGAGTATTAATAAGACGATCCCGAACTTGACCGCATATCTGCGGCGGATCGCCGATGGCACCAATCGTCGAAGGACGTCCATAGATACAGTAGGGCTCAGACCGTTCCCACATAAATGGTAATCCGCTATTATCGGTGCTGATAATCGAACGCTGGCCGCTATCGATTGCCGGTCCTGGGAGCGTCTCGTAGCCGCTGGGTTGCACACTCGGTCGCAAGCGGAGCGCCACAGCGCGGGCCGCCGGACTCGAGGAAGACCGGTCGCACGTCGTTCCGTCGGGACAGGAGAAGCGGTCCGGCATCGTCACCCGTCACGGCAGCCCGTCTCCATTGTGCCGATAGATTTCATGGTATCTTCCCACAACTGTTAAGAGATATAGGAAGTAACGACAGTGTAATATGTCTCAGTACGAGCCTCGTGGCGGGGAGACGGACGTGCCTGAAAACGGCACAGGCCGGGACGATTTGAACCGGCGTACCCTCCTCAAAACGGCGGGTGGGGGTGCTGTCGGCGTCTCTCTCGCCGGCTGTCTCGATTCCTACGAAACGATCGCCGGCAGCGCTGACGAGGATACCGAGACGGTCACGATCGGGTTGTTGGCTCCCGAACCCGAAAGCGATTTCGTCGGTCACTCGATGGCCCGATCCGCCGCAGTTGCGGTCGACGAACTCAACGAGGCCGGCGGGATCAACGGCCAGGATGTCGAACTGGTCGTCGCCGACACGAACGGCAGTCCGCTCGAGGCGCGCCGTCAGTACCAGCGCCTCGTCCTCGAGGAGGGAGCCGACGTAACGGTCGGAACGTTCGCCAGCGAGGCGCTCGCGAGTCTCATGGACGAGATCGCCGAACAGGAACTTCTGCATCTCACGACCGGCTCGGCGACCCAGTTCGCGAGTCAACGGGTCCACGATGCGTATGATCGGTACAAGTACCACTTCCGAGTCGGCCCGACGAACGACGTCGATCTCGGTCGGGCACAGATCAACTTCATGACCGAGATGGCGCCCGAGATCGGCTGGGAGTCGATCGCGGTACTCGCGGAAGACTACAGCTGGGCCGACCAACCATGGGAAATCTACCAGGAGCAACTCAAGGAGACGCCGGTCGACGTCGCGATGGACAAGCGGTATTCGCCGGCGACGGACGACTTCACGGACATCTACGACGATGTCGCTGAAGCGGGTGCCGATGCCGTCTTCATCTCGGCTGCACACACCGGGACCGACGCGCTGCTGGACTGGTCTGTGCCCAATCGACCGACGTCCCAACCGACCCCACAACCGTTCGCGTTCGGCGGGATTCACGTCCCGATGCAGCTCCCGAACTACTATGAGGAGACCGAGGGGGCCTGTCGGTACGGAATCGGCTACTCGGCGGCGACGGAGCGGAGTGAGATCACGCCGAAGACCCAGGAGTTCGTTCAGCGCTACTACGAAACAAACGGGTCCTATCCACAGGACATGGGGTACTACACGTACGACGCGGTCAAGCTGTTCGCCGAAGTCGCCGAACTCACGGGGACAACCGACTCCGAGAGCCTCGTCCCGGTGATCGAAGCCGAGTCGTTTACCGGTGCAACCGGGAATGTCGAGTTCTACGACACGGATCACGTCCACGCCCACGATCGAGTGTACGACGAAGACGACGAGACGACCGTCGGCGTCTACTTCCAGTGGCAACAAAACGACGACGGCGAGGGCGTCAGAGAAGTCATCTGGCCCGAGGTACACGCGACGGGTGAGTATATTACGCCGCCGTGGCTCGAGTGAGGCTGCCGGTTGTTCATGTCCGCGTTCGTCCCCAAATCGTAGTTCTCTCCGTTACTGCATTCTGACACTTCTGATACCGTTCTCAGCCCCGCGTTCCGTAGCTCTAATCCTCGAATCCCACTCAACTCAGTCGTCCGCCTTCGCGTCGGCCGGGCGGTCGGCGTCGACGAATCGGTCGAGACCCGCAACCAACGCCGCCGAGAGCACCATTCCGGCGAGGGCGAAGCTCGCAATAACCACGAAAAACGTCGCGAGCGAGGCGCCGCCGAGGACGAAGCCGCCGATCGCGATACTCGCCGATCCGAGCCCGAACTCGCCGAGGTAGGTGTATCCATAGGAGAGGCCGCGGCTGTCCGCCGGCGTGTAGACCGCGACCGCGTTCTGGTAGAACGGCTGGATTGCAAAGAGGAAAAAGCCGAAGACGCCACAGAGGGTGGCGATCGCGACCAGTCCCATGCCGGTGACGGGAACGAACGCCAGCGCGAGCACGACGAGCACGCCGAAAATCCCTGCCATGCCGCGTGCAGGATCGAGGCGGTCGGTTAGCTTTCCGCCGACGTACTGTCCCGCCATCCCGACGACCAGCAGGCCGACGTAGATGTAGTCGGCCGGCTCGATCCCCTCGAGACCGGCGGGGACGGCGAGTCCGTCCATCGCCTCGAGGCCGTGGAGGATCTCTGGCAGGTAGGTGAGCATCCCGCGGTAGTACAGCCCCTCGAACGTGACGATGACGAAGACGATGGCGAAGGCGCTCGCGAACAGCGCCCGTGAGTTCGTGATGAGGCCGGACAGCGACAGCGCCTCGTCGGGACCGGCATCGACGTCGTCCTCGACGGCCGCGGTGGGTTCGAACTGCGCGCTCAGACCGTACAGCACGGCGAGTATGCCGGGTACGGCGAGGACTGCGGTGACGAGTTGCCAGTCGAGGAAGATCAGGAGCGTCGCGGCGACGAACGGCCCGAGCGCGATGCCGGCGTTGCCGGCGATGCCGTGCCAGGCGAAGACCGTCCCGCGTTCCTCGACGCCCGTGCTGATGAGCGCGAGGCCGGCGGGGTGATAGATACTGGCGGCGATCCCCCAGAGGATGAGGCCGACGGCGATAGCGTAGATCGACGTCGCCAGGGAGAGGACGAGAAACGCGGCGCTCATCCCGGCGAGACAGAGCAGAATGAGGCGCTTCGTTCCGTAGCGATCCGCGAGGATCCCCCCCGGAAGCGCACCGATCCCGAACGGTGCGTAGCCGAGTGCAACGACGATACCGAGCAAGGCCATACTGACGTCGAATTCGGCGAGCCAGATCACCAGCAAGATCGGAATCGACGTCTCGAACCAGTGGACGAGTGCGTGACCGGCCATCGTGAATCCCGCGATCGACCGATCGTTACTGTTGAGTGCCATATCCGTCGAGTCGTTGCTGAAACCGGGACTCCCCGGCTACTTAGCCGCTTGGAAACGACAATGGATCACGCCGGAAACGCGTTCGAAGAAAAACAGATTCGGCTGTCAAAACAGGAACTCCCGCTCGAGGTCCCGTGGCAGGATCACGTCGATCTCACCGCGCGATTCGTACTCGTGGAGCGTCTCGACCAGGGTTTCGAAGGCCTCGAGATCGGCGCCCTCGAGACGGTGGTAGAATATCTTGGTGATCCCGCGCATCTCGGCCGTTCGCTCGAGTTCCGTCTCGACGCGTTCGGCGGATGGTTCGCCGATACGGGAGGTGAGTCGCGTGTTCGTGGTATACCCCTGAACCGGGAGGCCGCCGCCGAAGCCGATATCGTGGTGCTTCTCGACGAGTTCGAGTGTCGTCTCGTCGTAATCGCCGTGGGGGTAGGCGAAGTACCGCGCACCGTCCTCGAACCCGTTCGACTCGAGCCACTCTTTCCCCCGTACGATCTCCGCTTCCTGGGCGTTCGCATCGAGTTGGGACAGGTGCGGATGATTGTAGCAGTGATTGCTGACCGTCCAGCCGGCGTCCCGGAGTTCGTGGAGTTGATCGAGCGTGACGCGCGGATACCCGCCGGGATCGGTAACGCCGTCCATCTCGGCCTCGACTCGTCCCGGGTTGACGAACGTGACCGCGGGATAGCCGTACTCCTCGAGGATCGGGAGGGCCTTCGTGTAGTCGGTCACGTGGTTGTCGTCGAACTGGAGCATGACCTTCCCCGTGTCCGGCCGCGGGGTGAAGTGGAAGTCGTCGAACCAGACCGTCCGTCGGTCGCCCTCGGCGGTCCAGAGCTGCAGGTGTACTTCGCTGACGGCCGCGGCGTCGAACCCTTTGGCGACCGTATCGACGCCGAAGTTGTACCGCATGAGCGGCATATCCGGAGCGATCCCCCGACGGTATTCGACCGAGTCGCCGTCGACGTCGACCAGCCGAAGCCAGGGGACGGTGGTGTCGTCCGCCGCTAGCGCGACGCCGGGTACGACGTCGGTCAGGTCGCGCGGCTCCGAGAACCGCTTCGTCAGTCTCGCGTTCTGGTCGCTTTTCCCGACCTCCAGTCGGGCGCTTTGGCTCCCGACGACGGAACGGGTGGAATCCGCCGAAAGCGATCCACCGGCAACCTCCCACGCGTCGAGGTCCTCGAAGTCGTCGTCAGTGCCGGCGATATCCGGGAGGTCCGACGGTGTCTCCGTCGGCGTCTCGCCGTTCGACGACGTCGAAGAGTCGTCGTCTCCGTTTTGCTTCCCCGAACTGGTCTGCTGGGCGTCGGTACAGCCGGCCAGGCTCAGCGACGACGCTGCCGCCAGTGTGAGGTACGTTCGTCGTTTCATTGACGGAAAAACAGATCAAGGATAGATTTTGTTATTGAATCGTTACTGTTCGAAATTCCAGAGTAATCGGATCATATACCGGTCTCGGTTACCGGGCGTCCTCCGGCCCGAGGGACGGCATATCTTCGTCGATCGCCGCTGAAAACCGTTTGACTGAACGGCAGACGGTCGAGAAAACTGGCGGTACGAATTCGAGTATTGTGGCTCCCAGAGCAGCGGTGGCGTGCCGACCTCATACGGATTGCTGTAACTAGTTACCGCCGATCACCGACCCCGTCCCTGGTGATCGGCGGTAATTGACTACAGGAAACCGTATCAGCGGTCCTCGAGATCGTCGTCGCTGACGCCGACCGCCTTCGAGACATCGGCGTCGGCGGGTTCGTCTTGCCCCCCGACGACCAGCTCTCCGTCGTCGGTTTCGACGTAGACGTCGTCGGCGAACCCACCCTCGGCGTGGGGGTGCTCGGGATCCTCGAGTCGCTCCGGTGTCGACGGCGCTTCGGGGAGCCCTTCCGGGGGTGCGAACTGTCCGAGTGGCGCATCGATCGTGATGTCCCACGTCTCGAAGAACTCGCGGTAGCGATCGTAGTGGGCCTCGACTTCGTCGGTCGGGAACTCCATCATCTCGGTCCAGCCGTGGTTGTAGAAGTCGAAATTGGCCTGCACATGGGTGATTTCACGGGCTTCGGCCTCGGAGTATCCGTCCTGAAGCGCTCGCAGATAGGCGTCGATCGTCGCGTCGAAGAGCGCATCGAGGTGGGCTTTTCGCTCGTCTGCGTGAGCCGGATCGGCTTTTCCGAGGAAGACCTTGGTGTGGAGTCGGACCAGCCCGGAGGTGGCGACCGAGCGGACGACCGGCGTCTCGAGGGCTTTTCGAGAGGCGAAGTGACGGGCGTTTTGACGGAGTTTCATAGGAACGTCTATGGAGAGTGGCCTAAAGAACGATTCGGAGACCGGTGGCGACTGCTGTCGATCGCCGCAGTCGCGGGAGTGGCTTGTCGGCGATACCGGCAACCGTTGCGCTCTCGAGTGGTGGAACGGAACCGCTCCGAACGAGTTACCGGTCGAGAACTGAACCCGGGAGAGAGTCTACAACTGTTGGCACGGATCATCCCGCAAGGTGAAATAAACGAGATAGCAACCCACTTTAACCCGCATTACGAACGATCAGGATATGACCCATTACGTGATCATCGGTGACGGGATCTCGGGCAGTTCGGCTGCCGAGACCCTCCGGGAAGAAGACCCGGACGCGAAGATTACCGTCATCACCGATGAGGGGGAGCCACTGTATAATCGAATTCTCATCAAGGAACACGCGAAAGGCAAACTCCCTGAAGCCCCCATCTCGATCCACGAGGAAGAATGGTACGAGGACCGCGACATCGAACTCTCGCTCAACACGCACGTAACCGGTGTCGATCCGGACGCGAAACTCGTCCACACCCACGAGGGTGCGGACATCGAGTACGACAAGCTGTTGGTCGCGACCGGCGGGACCCCGACCCAGCTGCCGGTCGATAACAGCGACGCCGACGGCGTCCACCACTTCTGGACGTTCGAAGACGCCCGTGGGATCCGCGAACACGCGGAACGAGCCGACAAAGGCGTTATCGTCGGTGCCGGCCTGCTCGGCATCGACTTCGCGGCCGTCTGTGGCGCACAGGGAATCGAGGCTGACTTCCTGATGCGCGGCGACCGCTGGTGGCGCTACGCGCTCTCCGCGGACGGTGCGGAAATCATGCACGACGGGATGCGCGAGGTCGGCGTCGACCCCGTCTTCGACAGCGGCGTCGATCGATTCGAAACCGACGACGACGGCCACATCAACGCCGCGGTCGATCCGAACGGCGAGCGCTACGAGTGTGACTTTGCCGGCGTCGCAATCGGGCTCACGTTTAACACCGAATTCCTTCGCGGAGCCGGCCTCGAGGAGAACAACGGCATCGTCGTCGACGAGTACATGCAGACGAACGTCGACGACATCTACGCCGCGGGCGACATCACGCGCTTCTACGACGTCCTGCTCGGCGAACAGGCCCAGAACGGCTCGTGGGGATCGGCCAAGGAGCAGGGTCGAGTCGCCGCGGTGAACATGGCCGCAGACGACACGGAAGAGGAGTTCCAGTGGGTCTCCTCGTACTCGATTACCCACTTCGACTTCCCGTTCCTCTCCTTTGGCCACCCGACGCTCGGCGACGAGCACGCCGAACGCCGCTACAGCGACACTGAGTGGCGACGCATCGCGTTCAAGGACGGGAAGATCGTTGGCGGCGTCCTCATCGGGGACCTCTCGCCACAGAGCAAGTTCAAACAGCTGATGCGCGAACAGCGCGTCGTCTCCGATCAGGCCGACGTCCTGCTCGAGCAGCAGGTCGATCTCGACGAACTCGCTCCGACGCAGGGACAGGAGTAGTCGTCTTCGGTACCCGTCTCGGTCGCTGAACTCGTCTCCGTCTCCGTCTCCGTCGCATTGGATCCGATTTGCTGCCGTGGTTGTTTCTTCTTAAATTCGCGAAGTAATTGCCCGTCGTATAACGGGTCGTTTGGCGTCGCGTTTCATCTCCGGAACGGTTAAGCACGCCCACGACATTTGGTACCAATAAACATGGCTGCCAGTGAATACCACCGTCGATCCCGGCATCTCGAGCGCGTCGAGTCGGTCACGGCGGACGAAACCGTTCGTCACGTCGATCAACTCGATTCGGACACGCTGGAGACGGTTTACGAGGCCGTCGAAAACGACCGACCGATTCCGGCTACCGAGTTCGGTCTCGAGGAGGGAGAAATCATCGTTTTCACGGACTACTACCGAGTCAATCGGGCGTAAGCGGATCGCATCGACGCGTCGGTTCTCGCTCTTAGCTGGTCGGAAGTATCGAAGCCGTTTTCCCCAGTGCGCATCTTCGATACGGTATGAACGGCGGTAGCGACATGACCCTCGCGTTCGAACTCGAGGCACTGAAAGAGCTCGCCTCGCCCGAGACTGTCTTCGAAGACGCCAGAGGCTGGTCCGAGTACATCGGCGTCGTCTCGGAGAAACCGACCTACGTCGTGACGAACTTCACGCGAAAGAACCGCATCCGACAGGACTTCTTCTCCGGCCCACGCGGGAAAGCCGAGAGTCTCGAGGGTGTCAAGAGCCAGTTCGACACCGACCGATACGTCTTCATCGGTTCGAACGACGACGACGAAGCGCTGGCCGACGACGTCGGCTGGGAGTACCTCGCGGTCGAGGACGCCGCCGACGCGGCCGACTGGATCATGGCCTCGAACGTTGACACCGAGGACGACGACCCCGAGCCGGTTCGAGACGACTGGCCCTGAGATCAGAATCCGGTCCCGGCATCTGACCGCCGGTCGAATCCGACGCCACCGACGGCGATGACGACACACTACCGGTCGAGCGCGGCGACGAGCCTATTTCCTCTGCAGGAATGTCTCCGTAGGATACGATCCCGAAATCGAGGTCAAACTGACCGATGACACCGACAGACGAGAGCGGTACCGAGAAGGCCCACATCGACCAGACCGTCGTCGATGCGCTCGGCTCGCTCGGAAACCGCAAGCGCCTCGAGATCCTGCTCGCGCTCACCGAAGCCGAACGAGAGACTCAAGAACAGTGGCTGACGATGTCGTTTACCGAGCTGTACGACGCGGTCGGTATCGAAAGCACGTCCCAGTTCTCGTACCATCTCGATCGACTCGTCGGCTGGTTCGTCGCCGAAACGCCGGATGGCTACCGGCTCACCTACGGCGGTGACAAACTCGTTCGAACGATTCTCTCCGGCGTCTACGAAACCACGCAGTCCTTCGACGACGTCGCGGTCGCCGGAACCTGCGTCTTCTGCGAGGACACCTCGCTCGTCGCGACGATGGACACGGAACGATTCGTCGTCCGGTGTCGGTCGTGCGAGACCACCCTCCTGACCGATATGCTTCCCCGAAGCCAGACGCGAAATCGGTCCCCGACGGCGATCGTCGACAGCGTCGGGGCCCGAATCTGGAGTTCGTACACGCTGGTTCGGGGCGGCGTCTGTCCGGAATGCTACGGCCCGGTCGACACCGTCGTCGATACTCACGACCCGGAAACGGACGAGGACGAGGACCGAACGTTCTACGCACTCAGTCACACGTGCCAGGAGTGTTGGCTCGCGGTCCACATGCCGATCGAAGTGACGGCGGCGTTTCATCCCGTCACCGCTGCCTTCTTCTGGGAGCACGGAATTTCGCTGCCGGACGTCCCGATCTGGGAGTTTTTCGAGTACATCGCGACGGAAACGATCAGGACCGACGTCGCCAGCACCGATCCGCTCGAGGCGACCGTTACGGTCACGTTCGGCGACGAAACGCTTCGACTCGAAATGGACGATACCTTCACGGTTACCCCCGAACCCGCCGAGGAGAATTGATCGTCCCGATCGGACCGGTCGTTTGACACCTCGCTCAAACATCTTTGAGTAGTTCGGCTGTCAATATGTATCTCGAACGACAATACTTATCGTAGCCGGCGCAGTTGCATGCGTATGAAATTCGGTGTATCCGTACGTGAGAGAACGGCGTTTCGGAGGGGAACGTATGGCCGCGATTGAACTCGAGGGGTTGACGAAACGGTTCGGTGACGTCGTCGCGGTCGACGACCTCGATCTGAGCGTCGAAGAGGGCGAGATCTTCGGCTTTCTGGGTCCCAACGGCGCGGGCAAGTCGACGACGATCGACATCCTGCTGGACTTCTTGCGGCCGACCAGCGGAACCGTGACCGTGCTGGGCCACGACGCCCAGTCGGAGGGGTTGGCCGTCCGGAGCCGTATCGGGGTCCTCCCCGACGCCTACCACGTTTACGATCGGCTCACCGGTCGCCAGCACGTCGAGTTCGCCATCGAGATGAAAGGCGCAGACGATGGCGCGCAGGCGCTGCTCGAGCGCGTCCGTATCGCCGACGCGGCAGACCGAAAGGCCGGCGGCTACTCGAAGGGGATGCGACAGCGACTGGTCCTCGCGATGGCACTGGTCGGCGATCCCGACCTGCTCGTCCTGGACGAGCCCTCGACCGGCCTCGATCCGAACGGCGCCCGCGAGATGCGCGAAATCATTCGGGAGGAGAACGACCGCGGGACGACCGTTTTCTTCTCGAGTCACATCATGGAGCAGGTCGAAGCGGTTTGCGATCGCGTCGCGATCATCGACCGCGGTCGACTGGTCGCCGTCGACACGATCGACGGGCTTCGCGATTCGACAGAGACCGGCGAGACACTGTACGTCTACGTCACGGAACTCGACGACGGCATCCTCGAGCGCGTGGGCGGACTCGAGGGTGTCGGGAGCGCGGCGATCGACGACGATCGTCTCCGCGTGACAGTCGACGGCGTCTCGAAGTTCGCCGTCCTGCACGCCATCGACGAGATCGCCGGCGTGCAGGACTTCTCGGTGGTCGAGTCCTCTCTGGAGGACCTGTTCGTCCGCTACACGAACGAGGTTTCGGAGGTCGAGGCGTGACCTGGTTTACCGTCGCGAAGAAGGACTTCCGGGACGCGGTCCAGTCGCGGGCGCTGTGGGCCCTCGTCGGCGTCTTCGTCCTGGTTTCGCTGCTGTCGACGTACGCCTACGTCGAGGTCCCCGAGATGTTCGGCTCACCGGCAGGGGCGACCTTCGGCGGGTTGCTCTTTTTCACCGTCGGGCTCACCGGCCTGTTCGTCCCGCTGGCAGCGATCGTCGTCTGCTACAAGTCACTCGCGGGCGAGCGCGAACTGGGGAGCATCAAACTGCTGCTTTCCCTGCCGACCAGCCGGAGCCAGGTCCTGGCCGGGAAAGTCGCGGGACGGGCGGCCGTGCTTACGTTCGGGCTCGGCGTCGGCCTCGTCGTCGGACTCGGTTTCGGCTCGCTGCTGCTCGGCACGTTCGACGCCGTCGCCGCGCTGACGTTCGTCGCGGTCACGCTGGCGTTCGCCGCGATCTACGCCGCTATCATCGTCAGCATCTCCGCGACGACGGGCTCGACTTCGCGGGCGACGACGCTCTCGCTGGGTTTCTTCGTCGTCTTCGAACTTCTCTGGGACGTGGTTCCGATGGGGATCCTCTACGTCGTCGAGGGATTCTCGTTCCCGACGACGATACCCGACTGGATCTTCCCCGTGATGCAACTCGCTCCCTCCTCGGCGTACTTCTCGACGATCGTCGCGCTGTTGCCCGACCTCGCGGACACGGTCGGTGCCGAGCCGGCACAGACGGGTGTCGGCGCCGAGGCCGACGCCGCGGGAGCCGAGCCGTTCTTCGCGAGCCCCGAGGTCGGTATCGCGATTCTGGCCCTGTGGCTCGTCGTCCCGCTCGCCGTCGGCTACTACCGATTCGACGCGTCCGACCTCTAATACGGACTGCTGTCCGGTACTGCCGGTACAACCGCGAGACGGCGGGGGTCACGCCGGGAAACCGTTACAGCAGACCGTATGTGGATGCGAGTTGCTGTCCGGATTCTCACCCGAGTCGTCGCCCTTATGGCCGGCCCGGCCCAACCGTCAGCAATGGCAGAGCCACGCGTCCCGGGATCCGATAGCGGTGATCGGATTCTCGAACTCCCCTGTGGGAACACGCTCGATCCCCACGAGGTCGATCTCGGCATGCGCGAGTATAGTTGCAGCTGTGGTAACAGCCACGCCGTCGTCACCGACGTCCATCCCCCCTCTCGATTTTTCCCGGAATCGCTCGTGACCGTCCTCCAGGAGACGATCGACACCGACGACGAGTTCGACGAATTCGGCACGCCACACCTGCTGGGCATCGTTCTGGAAGAGTTCTCCGAAGCGGTCGTGACCTACGACGGCAGCGACGACGGTGCCGTCGGCTACGCGATGTTGTGGGTAACCGACTTCGACTCCCGCCGACTCCACGAGATCATCGTCGAACTCGTCGTCGAGCTCATGGAGCACGCGATCAGTCACGCCGAAGACGACGACGCCGTCACCGACTTCGAATCACAGATGCTCGAGTTCGACGTCGGCGAATTCGTCGATCAGTACCGCCGCCAGCGCGACTTCGAGAGCGAACACGATCACGCGCTTTGATCGGTCGTCAGTGGGACTCCCACGCTAGCGCCGGTTTCGAACACTACGGATCGCCGCTTCTCGTCACGTTCACCCGACCGACGCCCTCATTTTGCTCCCCCGTCTGACGTACTCTGGTTCCCCGACTGACGTGCTCTGCTCCCCCGACCGATGCTCTTGCGCCGTTCTCGTCCGATTACCGCTCGAACGCGAAAGCGACGCGTCTCACGACGGTCCGACTGAGATCGCCAACCGAAGCCCGCCCGCCTCGCTCTCGTCGACGGCCTCGAGATCACGTTCGCGGCGTTTCTGCCGCGTAATATCCGTGTAAATGCCGTACTCGAGTATCTCGTCGTCAATTTCGATCGCGAAGCCGCGGAAGAGAAAGTCCCGGAGACCGTCGGCCGTGCGTCGTTCGACTTCCGCGGCGGATCGCTCGGTCCTGACGGCCGATCGGCAGGGACGACAATTCGAATTTCGAAAACCCATTTCGAGATTCGTACTGTATCGTGGGGCTTATTACGATGTGCGAACTCCGGACGAACAAGCAAATGAGCACGGACCATCAGGGCGAGGGCGACACAGGGGACGGACGCACGATCCTGTTGATCGGGAGCGGCCCGATCCAGATCGGACAGGCCGCCGAGTTCGACTACTCGGGCGCACAGGCCTGTCGGGCACTGCAGGAAGAGGGTGCTCGTGTCGTGCTCGTCAACTCGAACCCGGCGACGATCATGACCGATCCGGAGATGGCCGACGAGGTCTACATCGAGCCGATCACGACCGACGCCATCGCCGAGATCATTCGCGAAGAGCAACCGGACGGCGTTATCGCCGGTCTCGGCGGTCAGACCGGACTGAACGTCACCGCCGAACTGGCCGAGGAGGGCGTCCTAGAGGAGTACGACGTCGAGATCATGGGCACCCCCCTCGACACCATCTACGCGACCGAAGACCGCGACCTCTTCCGCCAGCGCATGGAGAAGATCGGCCAGCCGGTACCGGCGTCGACCACCATCTCGCTCGAGGAGGGCGAGTCGGTCACGGAACTGACCGAGGCCGACCTGAAAGAACGCGTCGAGGCCGCCGTCGAGGCGGTCGGCGGCCTCCCGGTCATCGCCCGGACGACCTACACGCTCGGCGGTTCGGGATCGGGCGTCGTCCACGAGTTCGACGAACTCCTCGCCCGCGTGCGCAAGGGGCTTCGCCTCTCCCGTAACAGCGAGGTACTCATCACCGAGTCCATCGCGGGCTGGGTCGAGTACGAGTACGAGGTCATGCGCGACGCCGACGACTCCTGTATCATCATCTGCAACATGGAGAACATCGACCCAATGGGCATCCACACCGGCGAGTCGACGGTCGTCACGCCCTCCCAGCTGGTCCCCGACGAAGGGCACCAGGAGATGCGCACCGCAGCGCTCGACGTGATTCGGGAACTCGGCATTCAGGGCGGCTGTAACATCCAGTTCGCCTGGCGCGACGACGGCACTCCCGGCGGCGAGTATCGGGTCGTCGAGGTCAACCCCCGCGTCTCCCGTTCCTCCGCGCTCGCCTCGAAGGCGACGGGCTACCCGATCGCCCGCGTGACCGCAAAGGTCGCACTCGGCAAACGCCTCCACGAGATCGACAACGAAATCACAGGCGAGACCACCGCCGCCTTCGAGCCCGCGATCGACTACGTGGTGACGAAGGTTCCCCGGTGGCCCAAAGACAAGTTCGACGACGTCGACTTCGAGCTGACGACCGCGATGAAGTCGACCGGCGAGGCGATGGCCATCGGCCGCACCTTCGAGGAGTCCCTGCTGAAGGCGCTTCGCTCGAGCGAGTACGAACCCGACGTCGACTGGGCCGACGTGAGCGACGACGAACTCGAGGAACGGTACCTCGAGCGTCCCTCTCCCGACCGTCCGTACGCGATGTTCGAGGCGTTCGAGCGCGGCTACACCGCCGCACAAGTCCAGGAGCTAACGGGCATCTTCGAGTGGTACGTCGAACGCTACAAGCGCATCGCAGAGTCGACGCTCGCCGCACAGGAAGGCGACTTCACCGAGGCCGCAATCGCTGGCCACACCAACGCGACGATCGCTGCCGCGGCTGGCACGGACGTCGATACCGTCGAACAGGACGTTCCCGGACGGACCTACAAACAGGTCGATACCTGCGCCGGCGAGTTCGAGGCCGAGACGCCGTACTACTACTCCGCGCGCAAGTCGGAGTTCGAGTCGGGGCCGCTCGTGGGCGACGCCGCCGCGAGCGAACTCGAGGTCGACCGCGACATCGAGAGCGTCATCGTGGTCGGCGGCGGCCCGATCCGTATCGGGCAGGGCGTCGAGTTCGACTACTGTTCGGTTCACGCGGTCCGCGCGCTCCGCGAACTCGGCATCGACGCCCACGTCGTCAACAACAACCCCGAAACCGTCTCGACCGACTACGACACCTCCGACGGCCTCTTCTTCGAGCCGATCACGGCCGAAGAGGTCGCCGACGTCGCCGAAGCCATCGACGCCGACGGCGTGATGGTCCAGTTCGGCGGTCAGACGTCGGTCAACATCGCCGAACCCTTACAGGACGAGATCGAGCGCCGCGGCCTCGCCTGCGAGGTCATGGGCACCTCCGTCGAAGCGATGGACCTCGCGGAGGACCGCGACCACTTCAACGCGCTGATGGACGAACTGGGCATCGCCCAGCCCGACGGCGGCACGGCCTTCTCCAAGGAGGAGGCCCTCGACCTCGCCCACGAGATCGGTTACCCCGTGCTCGTGCGCCCCTCGTACGTGCTCGGCGGCCGCGCGATGGACGTCGTCTACGACGACCAGGAACTCGAGACGTACATCGAGGAAGCCGTCCGCGTCTCTCCGGACAAGCCGATCCTCGTGGACGACTTCCTTGAGGACGCGATCGAACTCGACGTCGACGCCGTCTCCGACGGCCGCTCGGTGCTGATCGGCGGCATCATGGAACACGTCGAAACGGCGGGCGTCCACTCGGGCGACTCCGCCTGTATGATCCCGCCGCGCTCGCTCGACGAGGAGACATTAGAGCGCGTCCGCGAGGTCACCGAGGACATCGCCGAGGCCCTGAAGACGAAGGGGCTGATGAACGTCCAGCTCGCGGTTCGTGACGGGGAGAGCGAGGCGCAACGCGACTCGGATACCACGAGCGGTGAAACCGCGAGCGAAGTGTACGTCCTGGAGGCCAACCCGCGTTCCTCGCGTACCGTCCCGTTCGTCTCGAAGGCGACCGGCGTTCCGATCGCGAAACTCGCCGCGCAGGTCATGGCCGGCGAAACCCTGAGCAGTCTCGAGGCCGACGAGCAGATCCCCGACCACACCTCGATCAAGGAGGTCGTCCTGCCGTTCGACCGCCTGCCGGGCTCGGACCCGCGTCTCGGGCCGGAGATGAAGTCCACCGGCGAAGTGATGGGCACGGCGAGCGACTTCGGCACGGCCTACTGGAAGGCCCAGCAAGCGGCCTCCAACGCGGTCAGCGAGGGCACTGCGGTCGTCGACCTCGACGTCGACGGCTTCGAGAACCACTTCGACGTCGTCGAGTTCGAGGACGTCCCGCAGGCCATTCGCGAGAGCAAGGTCGACTTCGTCGTCAGCCGCGACCGCGACTCCCTCGAGATGGCCGTCGAAGAGGAGATTCCGTACCTCTCGACGGAAGCCAGCGCCGAGGCCTACGTCGAGGCGCTCGACGCGTTCGACGGCGACCTCGAGGTCGACTCGATCAGCGACCGTCCGAAGCGCGTCGCGACGTGGGGCGGCAACGAGTAACACCCGGTCGCTCGAGTCGACGGCTGCGACGGTACCGCGTCTCCGACTGCGATTTTCGTATCAGTTCGAGTAATTCCAGGTGCGTGGCTGTTTATTCGTAATGCACGACCGACAAAGTCCGATCATCCCGTCTTCCATACATGGTGGTGTGGTAGTTCATGACGGACAACTTCGATACACCACGGACGACGCGGCGTAGCACCCTGGGGACACTCGGCGGCGGCGCACTTGGTCTCGGTGCGGCCGGAATCGCAGGCGCGAGTGAACACGATGACGATGACCACGACCACGACACCGGCGACGCCTTCACCATGGTCGACAGCGGTCCGAACCCCGACCCGCTCGTCGACGCGGCCGGACAGAGCCTCCCCGAGGATCCCGACCCCGAGACGGAACTGTTCGACGCGGAGCCGGAGTTTCCGCCGTTCGCGAACGTCGAGGAGATGGCGGCGGAGCACGATCGGGGCGCCGTCGAACGGTATCTGATCCCGCACGGCGATCCAAACCTGCTGCACTCGAGGCGGTTGGTCGTGTGGCCGAACGCGGACGAGGACGGCGCCGCGACGTGGGGCGAGTTCAGCGGCGGGAGCGCGACGGCGCGGGTCGAACCGGCCGAGACCGGCGAAGGGGAAGCACGCGGCCGCAACCGGTCGGCAGTCCACATCGAGTTCGAGGAGCTCTATCCCGACGGCGTCTACACGGTCTGGGTCGTCCACGAGCCGGGGTACCACCGCCCCCTCGGCGGCAACGACGGGGAGAACAACGTCTTCACCGCGGATGAAGACGGGAGCGCCGTCCTCGAAACCGTCGACGAACCCGACGAACTGACCCTGCCGCCGGCCGTCGACGGCGAGGAGTTCCCGGTGACGCAGTCGCCGCTCCACGAGATCCCCGACGAGTTCTTCTTCGTCGTCGCTTACCACTACGACAACCGAACCTGGGGCCCACAGCCCGGCCCGTACTGGGTACCACAGCTCGTGATAAACGAGCGCGAGGAATAATCGGGCGATGAGCCACGACTCGAGTGCGGGGGCGCGGTTCACTCGCCGATCGGTGCTCCGGTCGGGAGCGGTCGCCGGAGGGCTCTCGCTCGCGGGCTGTCTCGGCTCCCTGCGGGCGGCCGAACCGGAGCTGTACACCACGCCAGCGGCGGCGGAGTTCGAGGCCGTCGTCGATACCGCGTGGCTCGAGGAGCACCTCGAGGCCGTCGAGTTACTCGACGTCAGGGACGCGGACGAGTTCACCGACGGCCGCGTCGCCGGCGCCTCCCGTCTGCCCGACACCGACCTGATGCGGGACCACTACGAGGAGACCGACGACGGGTACGAGGCCTCGCCCGAGGTTATCGCTGAGATCGCCGCCGCCGGAATCGTCCCCGAAGACGACGTCGTTGTCTACGGCTCCGGATCCAACCTGTGGGAGACGTACGCGATCTACACGCTCCGCGCGATCGGACACGACGGGACGGTCGCGTTGCTCGACGGCGGCTTTCCGGTCTGGGAAGCGGCGGGCGGCGACGTCGAGACCGGCACGCCGGAACCGGAGCCCGACACAGCCGAGTACGCGCCCGAACTCGAGACGGACGTCCTCGCGACGCGGGAGTACGTCGCCGACCGAGTCCACGAGGACGGGGCGGACGTTCCGCTCGTCGACAACCGGTCGCCCGAGGAGTACTGGGGGATCGAGGCGGACGGTCCGGTCGATCGTCACGGCCACATCACCGGCGCGATCAACGTGGCGTTCACCCAGAACCTTCTTGAGGACGACGAGGGGAGCCGGCTGCGATCACCGGACGAACTCGAGCGGCTGTGGCTCGAGGAAGCCGCCCTCGATCCCGACGAGGAGACGATATCGTACTGTTCGACCGCCGTTCGGGGCTCGGTCGGCTGGTTCGTTATGGAACAGCTCGGTTGGGAGACGGTCCGCAACTACGAGGGAAGCTGGCACGACTGGGGGGCGCTTACCGAGGACGACGGCTACTACTACACGTCCGGAGAAGGGACCGGCGACGTGATCGACGCGTTCGACTGATCGGTCCGACCGGTCGACGCGACCGGACGGTGGTCGCGTCCCGACTCACTCGAGCGTGTACCAGTCGAATTGCTCTGCGGCGTACTGGTAGGACGCCGGCGGCGCAGCGAGTCCGACGACGAGCACGGTCCACGCCGCGACGGTGATCCCACGGGCCGAAACCGATAGCTCGGGTCCGGGGGTCCACGCCGAAATCGTCGCGATCAGTTCGGCGAGTAGCTCCGGCGAATCGGTGTAGAGCACGACCGCTGCGGCCGTCGGGAGCATGATCGCCAGCGAGTAGACGATGAATGCGGTCTTGCTCGGCATCACGGCCTCCCGGTTGTTCGTGACGTTGACGCTCCCGAACCGGGGAAACACCGAGCCGATACCGGTCGCGAGCGCCGGCGTGACGACGGCTCCGACGACCGTGCCCGCGACCAGCGCGGCCGTCTGCTCGAGCGAGAGCGGGCTGATGACGCCCAGTACGAGCGAAACGAGGAGGGCGATCGGGACGGCGACGAGCGCGCCGGCGATCACCAGCCCGTTGATGGCCTGTCGCCCGGTAAGCGTCGAGGTCACCACGGCGGGGAGCGCTCGCCCGAGGTCACCCAGCGGGTTGAGGGTAAACAGGGCTCCGGCAGCCCAGACGACGTACAGCGAAAGGAGCACGGCCACGTACGACGGCACCGTACCGCTCTGGACGATCCCCTGCACGAAGCCGATCGCACCAAGCAGTGGATAGCCGACGTACACGAGTCGGATCGGGGCCCGCTTGGTCCGACGGATCGCCGTGACCGTCACCGTGCGAATCGGCCGCGAGAGTCCTCGCGAGAGGACTCCGGAGAGTCGGTCCGACGACTCCTGTTCGGTGGACTCCTCCGCGTCGTCGAACCGCGCCGGGTCGGCGAACCAGTGGACTCGAGCGGAGGCGATCCCGATGGCGGTCGCGACGGTCCCCAGGACTGCCCCACCGACGATCGCTCCGACGATGGTCGCGCTCGAGGCGGGAACGTTCGGGACGCCGGCCAGCAGGAGGTGGCCGGGCCAGCCGAGCGGACTCCCCTGCAGGGCGGTAAACAGTTCGCCCATGACGACGTTGAACCGACCCGTAGCGATCGCACCGAAGTAGAGCACCCAGAACCCGACGAAGATGACCATCCGATAGCGCGCGATCGGCTCGTAGACGGTCACCAGATGGCGAACCCAGACGCCGATCACGAACCCGACGGGAACGGCGGTGATGAGCGCGAGTGCGACGACGACCAGCGTCAGCGGGACGGGGAGGATCGTCCCGGCACCGGAGGCGAAGGCGCTCGAGAGCAGTATCGCCGGCGGTACGAGCCAGGTGGCAAACAACAATATTTCGGCACCGATGACGCCGATGACGGTGTTCCGGAGCGACGTCGAGGTGAGCAGGAACGCCGGTTTGTCGACGGTAGCGGCCGCCGTAAACGTCCGTATGCCCACCATGAAGACCAGAAACAGCCAGCCGACGGCGACGCCGCCCGTGACGAGGTCCGTCGCCAGGTCGGCTTCCGACGGGCTAACGCTCTCTGCTACCTGTGCGCCGAGTTCGGGGAGGAGATAGCCGCCGGCGACCACGACCGAACCGAGCATGAACACCGCGAGCGCGGCCATCATGAGCAGCTTCGTCCGCTCGTTCGACACCGCTCGAATCGTTCGTCGAAACTCCGTTTTGGCGACGACGACGGGGACGCGTGGCATCACCGATCACCGCCCGTAACCCGGCGACTGCGCGTCGGCTTCGGGACCATACTCGGTAGCGGGTCCCCCATCCAGTAAATAGTTTGGATATTGTCATGCGTCGCCGTCGATTCGCGGATCGGACGCGGGTGTCGCCGAATTCGTCTCGTCAACGTGTTATACATTTATACAGATGCCGGCGAAACGAGACGTGTATGAGCCCTGGCGAGACACCCGCGATCGAAACGGAGGCCCTCACGAAACGGTACGGGGAGACGACCGCCGTTTCCGGACTGACGATGGACGTCGAGTCCGGAACGGTCTACGGCTTCCTCGGTCCCAACGGCGCGGGAAAAACGACGACGATGCGGATACTGACGACGCTCACCAGGCCGACGTCGGGAACGGCCCGGGTCGCCGGCCACTCGATCGACGACCGCGAGGCCGTCACCCCCCACATCGGCTACCTGCCGGAAGAGCCGCCGATCTACGACGAGTTGACGGGGCGAGAGCAACTCGAGTACGCCGCCGGGCTGCGTGATCTGCCCGATGCCGACGCCACGGAGCGCATCGAATCGCTCCTCGAGCGGTTCGACCTGCTCGAGGACGCCAACCGGCGGATCGAAGGCTACTCCAAGGGGATGCGCCAGAAGGTCGGCGTCATCCAGGCGGTGTTGCACGAGCCGTCCGTCGCCTTCCTCGACGAACCCACGAGCGGACTGGACCCCCGCGCCGCTCGCACGATGCGTGAGACGATCGCCGACCTCGCGGATCGGGAGATGACCATCTTCCTCTCGACGCACATCCTCCCCGTGGTCGACGAGTTGGCCGACGAAATCGGCGTCCTCCACGACGGCGAACTGGTCGCTCAGGGCGAACCCGAAGCGCTGAAATCCCGCGCCGAAACCGGCGAAGCCCGTAGCTTGGAGGAAGCCTTCCTCGAGGTGACGCAGGAACACGGCGAGGGGGAGACGGGCCGGTCGGCCGAAGCGTCGGCGGAGTGACGAGGGTCGGGGAAACGAAACTGGCCGTTGATAAGCGGGCGGAAAGCGGATCGCACGTCCCGATACGGAGCGGCGAGTCCGACATTCCTAAGCGCGCGGACTTTGTGGTTCAGATATGGAGTATCACGAGGCGGCGGATTTCTTATTCGATCTGCGGCGATTCCGCCCGAAACCGGGGACGGAATCGACAGCGCGGCTGCTCGCCCATCTCGAGACCCCCCACGACGGGGTGGCGTTCGTCCAGATCGCCGGCTCCAACGGGAAGGGAAGCACGGCGCGGATGGTCGAACGAAGCCTCCGGGAAGCCGGGCTCTCGGTCGGCCTCTACACCTCGCCACATCTCGAGGACCTCCGCGAGCGGATCCAGGTCGACGGGCGCAAGATTTCTCGGTCGGCGGTCTGTGACTACGTCGAGGCCGCCCGCGACTATCTGACGGCCCGCGGCGCCGACGGCGAATCGCCCACGTTCTTCGAGACGATGACCGGAATGGCGATCTGGCACTTCGGCCGCGAGGACGTCGACGTCGCTATCCTCGAGGTCGGTATCGGCGGCAAGTACGACGCCACGAGCGTCGTCGATCCGATCGCGAGCGCGGTCACGAGCGTCACCTTAGAGCACACCGGCATTCTCGGCGAGACGGAAGCGGAGATCGCCCGCGACAAGGCCCACGTCGCACCTGCCGACGCGCCGCTGGTGACCGGCGTCTCCGGCGACGCGCTCGAGGCGATCCGCGACGTTGCAGGCGACGTGATTACGGTCGGCAGCGACGGTGCCGACTCCGACGTTACGGTCGCGTACGGCGGCCGAGCGAACCACACCGAAGCCGCCGTGTGTATCGACCACGACGACCGGCACCTCGAGACCCGGATTCCGCTTCTGGGAACCCACCAGGCCGAGAACGCGGGGATCGCCGCCACGTTGGCCCGGCAGGTGACCGACGTCTCGGACGCCGATCTGGCGCGCGGGCTGCGAAACGCCCACTGGCCGGGCCGGTTCGAGGTGCTCGACACCGACCCGCTGGTGATCGTTGACGGCGCGCATAACCCCGGTGCCTGCGAGCAACTCGCGGAAACGCTCTCGACGTACGATTACGACCGACTAACGCTCGTTTTCGGGGCGATGCACGACAAGGACCACCGCGAGATGGCCGCGACGCTGCCGACGCCCGACTCGGTGATCACGACGGAGCCGACGCTCGACCGCGCCGAGAGCCGCGACGTTCTGGCCGAGGTCTTCGCGGACGCCGGCGTCGAAGACGTTCGCACGAACGCGACCGTCCAGGAC
Source organism: Natronorubrum halalkaliphilum (assembly GCF_009834785.1). Classification (GTDB taxonomy): domain Archaea; phylum Halobacteriota; class Halobacteria; order Halobacteriales; family Natrialbaceae; genus Natronorubrum; species Natronorubrum halalkaliphilum. Next base: position 80,842 of record NZ_WUYX01000071.1, on the reverse strand, counting down.
GCACTCTCGAGCGCGCTCGGAGACGCCGACGACGGCGATTGCGTGCTCGTCACCGGCTCGCTGTTCGCCGTCGCCGAGGCCCGCTCGCGGTGGACCAGCGCCGGCGTTCCGAAGCGGATTCGAAACCTCGAGGACGCACGCGAGGCGCTTTCGGGAGCGGACGTCCCCGAGCCTGGCGTCCGCCGACTGCAGGGGGACGCCGTCCACCGCGTGGTCAAGACGAGTCTCGAGTACGGTCAGGCGACCACCGTCAAACAGGAACTGCTGCGTCTCGGCGGCGAGTGTGCGCTCTCGGGCTCGCAGCGGGACGACGAGGCGGTCGAGGCCGTTCTGATGGGCACCGTCGCCCAGTTCGAGCGTCTCGTCGAGACGCTCGAGTCCGGTTTCGACTCGGAATCCTCGTCTGGACCGGAATCTCGCTCTCGGTCGGACGGACGCTCCGATATCGCTCGAGAGCTTCGCGAGACGCTCGAGCTCGACGGGAGGGAGTCGACTGGGTCTGGCCGTTCTGACGATTCGGTCGATTCGACCGACCCGGCTACCACCGAGTCGAACGAAGACGCGACCGTGCAGTACCCGTGGCACGATCACACCGCCGTCATGGGCATCCTGAACGTTACGCCCGACAGCTTCCACGACGGCGGCGAGTACGACGCCCTCGAGGACGCCGTCGACCAGGCGGAGGCGATGACCGAGGCCGGCGTCGACGTGATCGACATCGGCGGCGAGTCGACCCGGCCCGGTGCCGACCCCGTCCCGATCGACGAGGAGGTCGACCGCGTCGTCCCCGTCGTCGAACGAATCACCGATCTCGATTCGGACGTCCACGTCTCGATCGACACCCGCAAAGCTGCCGTCGCCGAGGCCGCCCTGGAAGCCGGTGCCGACATCATCAACGACGTCTCGGGACTCGAGGATCCCGAAATGCGCTTCGTCGTCGCCGAGTACGACGCGGGCCTCGTCGTGATGCACAGCATCGACACGCCCGTCGTCCCGGACCGCGAGATCGAGTACGACGATGTCGTGGAGGACGTGATCGACCAGCTCTCCGAACGCATCCTGCTCGCCGAAAAGGCCGGCGTCGACCGTGACCGGATCGTCGTCGATCCCGGAATCGGCTTCGGGAAGTCTGCCCGCGAGAGCTTCGAAATCCTCGGCCGTATCGACGAGTTCCACGCGCTCGGCTGTCCAGTCCTGTTCGGCCACTCCCACAAATCGATGTTCGACCACGTCGGCCGCGACGCCGGCGACCGGCTCGAGGCGACCGTCGCGGCGAGTGCGATCGCGGCCGACCGCGGTGCCGATATCGTCCGAATTCATGACGTTCCCGAGAACGTCGCCGCCGTCCGAACCGCGCTCGCAGCGCGGAATCCGGATCGTTTCGAGTGGTAGTTGTCCGGGCCGACCACGCCGTCGGGTATCCGGGTATTCAGTTGCCGGTCCAAGCTTCAACCGTGCGGGACCTGTAGTCACCGTGAGCGCAGCGTGCGCGGAGGAGTATCCAATGTCTGAGGAACACGATCACGACCTGACGCCGGACGTCTCGACGGAAACGATCGAACGCATCGACGAACTCGAGGCAGAGAGCCCAATGGAGATGGCACAGGCGGTTGCTACCGATCGGAACATACGCGAGCTGTTACCGTTTGCTGGGGGTGGCCTCTTGCTCCTGTCGGCTCTCCGATCGCTCGGAAACGGACAACTTCGAGCCCTGCCGAAGGGAGCCGCCGCCGCTGCCCTGCTCAGCTACGGTCTTCGGAAGCGGCGCTCGAGCGAACCAGAGACGTTCGGGCCCGATACGGGTGGAATCGAGGGCGGGACCGACGGCAAGGACAGCTCTGATCAGGCCCACGCGGCGGCCAATCGAGAGGATGCTGGCCACGAATCACAGATCGACGCCAGCGGCGATGTCAGCGAGTCGGCCCAGCTCGGAGAGGAAGGAGAGACGGGATCACGCGTCGAGTTCACCGAGAACCCGGAGCAATCGGAGCCGCGAACGAAGCCGGCACAGGTGGGAGAGGACAAGGATCCACGCCGGGAGGCCGACGACGATGACGAAGTCGAGGTCGACGTTTCCGATACGGCCATGGCTGAGGAGGTTGCGGAGGCGACCGGTCCGGATCCCGAACAGGCCCAGCCGTCCCAGACCGATGGGATCGAACCCGAGGAAACGCCCGAGGAGGACGCCTCGGACATGAAAGTCGAACCGGGAGAGGACGCGGATAGCACCGAAACCGAGGACGACGCGTCGGAAGGCGACGAAGACGAAGACGAAGACGGGGACCAGTAACGGACGTAGACCGGGGTCATCGTTCGATGGTGAGCTTACTGGGGCTACTCAAACGCGGCCTCATACGGTTTACTGTAGTCAATGACCGCCGATCACCAGGGGCGGGGTCGGTTAACGGCGGTACATAGTTACAGCAATCCGTATCAGTATGCGGGCGCGGATTCGGCTGCGAGCGGGAACCGGGACGGGAACGGAAACGGGAACGCGGACGTGAACCTGAACACGGACACGAACACAAGCGCAAGCGCAAACGGAAACGTCTCGATCGAATGCATCCACGGCCGCGCCGAATCCCTGCCGCTCCCCGACGGCGCGTTCTCCGCCGGGCGGGCTCCTCGTCTGCTGTGAGCGCGTCTATGCGCCCGCGGACGGCCACATCTGGCCGCGATCACTCGAGACCAACGAACGACTGTTCGACCCGCTCGAGCGTATCGACGTCCGCAATCGGTCAGTCGAAGCGACGTGGGGCGAGGCGATGTCGACCGATCCGCCAAGCGCGTCCTCGTGTTTCGAGCACCGGAATCGGCGGCTACTGACGGCGGTCTCGAGTCGCGTCCTCCTGTGCGGACTGCCACCCGGAGAGCATGAGTGCAGGAAGCGCGATGGCACCGATAAAAAGGAGCGTTCCGGCGACGATCAGCCCGGGGGTGACGCGATCTGGAATCGCCGCGAGCGGGATGGCGGACGTGGACTGCCCTACGACGAAGAGTGCGATCCCGCCGATGGCTAGCCCCAACACGAGGGCGAAGACGAGCACTTGCGAGACGCGCTCGGAGTAGCGGGACCGCTCGTCGGTCATACCACCCCTTGTCAACGGCCGATAATGAGTCGTTCGACTCGCTCTACCACGTCCGGAAGGACTCGAGCGGGCAGCCGGGATCGGTCGCTCGAGACGACGGAATGGACGTCCCGCGTTCCGCGGTCGACAGCGAGGCCGGCGAAGCGAACGGTTTCGAGACGCTCATCGTCGACTGAACGAGCGTCCGAACGAGTCTCCGGTGGACTCAAATATTTCACACTATCTCTAACATGAGGTTAGGTAATCACATTTAGAATTTCCTTAGCAGTGGGTGGTCTATTGGCCAAACTCACAACCATCTCGTACTTTGGCTGTGATTTGTAACTCCTGTAAGCGCTCTTAGTTGCCGATAAGCGCATCGTATCGAGCTACACGCTCATCATATTTCTACCGAAGACATCTAATAATAATCGCCACTAAGAAAATTCTTATAGCGTTAAATGGGGAGAGAATATAGCATAGTTATTATATTCAGGATGTTGATAACAATAGTCTTCGAGACGGTCGCTCACGTATGGTGAAGTCAACCAACAGACGGCGGTTGCTGGCTGCCAGCGGCGTAGCAGTCGTAGGACTAAGCGGCTGTCTGAGCAGCGTACAAGATGACGGCAACGAGTTCGGAGACTGCGTTCCACCGGGCCAGTATGAGTGTCCGGACGAGGGCGAGTTGATTGCGGTACACGAGTTCGACGGCTGTTCAGTCGAGCAGGTGGAAGGCGACTGTGTATTACCGTAACTGTAACCGAATCCGATGGGGAGGGTGACGACTGTGACGCCTTTTCATTCAACTGGGAGGTGAACGATGAGGATTGCACCGTTGCCCATATCCGTGTCTACGGTGGAAGCGATTGTGAAGACTATTCGGACCCGGATTCCGGAGATACTATCGAGACCGATCTGGCCGCCGGAGAAGGCGACCAACAGGCCGGTATCTCCAATATCCGGTTCTGCGGCGAAGTGAACGGTGATCCTGACGACCCCGACGACCCCGACGATCCGGACGACCCTGACGACCCCGACGACCCCGACGATCCGGACGACCCCGACGACCCAGACGACCCCGACGACCCCGACGACCCCGACGATCCGGACGACCCCGACGACCCAGACGACCCCGACGATCCGGACGAAGACGATGACCTAGACAAGAAAGAGCAGCGGAAGAAGGAGGCGAAGGAAGAAGACGACGGTGACGACGACAAAGAAAAATCGTCCAACTAAACGTCCCGATCCGCTGACTCGAGCACCGATAGCAGCTACTCGGACGAAAACCGCTGACTCCGGGTCAGCTGTCTGAGCAGTCACACGCGCACACACGTTTTTTTGACTCGAGACGATTACCGTGGAGTTTTGACTCGAGACCATCGCCGTGGAGTCGAAGCGGAATCCGTTGGTACCGCCGGTCACACCGTTCTCGAGGCGACCCTCTATATCTGGGTTGTACTGCTATGCCCGCTAACAGCGTTGTTCTAGATGGAGCCGACGTCCCACCAATCATGAAAACCTACGAGTTCACCTGCCCCGACTGTCGCCGATCGTTCACCGTTACCGACCCCATGCGCGAGGCAACGCTTACGAACGGGTGTCCCGTCTGTGGAGGCCCGGTCGCCGGAGTCGATTTCGCCGCCGAACTGTCCGAAGCGTAATGGATCCTTCCGGACCGGGAAGCCGTATTCTCCGGACCCAAACCCGTAGATTCTTCTATCCCATTCACCGATACGGTTTGCTGTACCGATGTACCGGTGGGACCGCAAGCCGTCCTGTGCCCCCATCGAAAACGCCCGAGAACAGACAGTATGAGGCGCAACTGTGGTTGTCGGATGATGGTAACTGCCAACTGAACGGTCACGTTACACTGGTGCGACCACGTTCGCCTACGTGCTCGCCGTTACGCTCGGATTACCGTGGGAGATCGGCGTCGGACTGATCGCCGTCGTCGCCGGCCTGTTCCTCCGATACGTACTCGACGAATACGCCCCGGCGGTGGTGGCGGCGGGACTGTCGATTTCCCCCGCAATCAGCACGATCACGATCACCCCATCGTCGCGGCCGTCGTCGGGATCAACGTCGAGGAGATCCTGACCGCGAGCGCGCTGGTCTTCCTCACCGTCGTCTTGCAAAACGGCCTCGGAGTAGGTGCCAGCTACGGTGTCGGGAGGGCGACGGGGATGACCGAAGACCGCGCCCGTGCCTGTGCGTTCGAAGTCGGTCTCCAGAACAGCGGCCTGACCGTGGCACTCGCGACGCTGTCTACGCATCTGGCCGGCGAGAAACTCGTTAGGGACGCCGAACCGGTTGTTTCCTCCCATTAACCCGTCTCTGCGTTCGGAAAGCGAAAGGACGGCCGTACAAGCCCCTTAGTCTCTTTTAACATCCTGGGGAGGTACGTTTTTATGTAAGAACAGTGTGCGTAGTTGCACCATGGAAAACGTAACGTACGTCCAGAAGGCGTGTGCGTACATCACGCGCCAGACGGGCGAGCTATTGGTTTTCGACGGCCCGGGACACGACGAACTGCAGATTCCGAAGGGAACGCTCGAGACCGGCGAATCGCCGCGAGAAGCACTGTTCAGGGAAGTCATCGAAGAGACCGGACTCGGATCGCTGAGTTCGACGACCCGTCTGACGACCGACGTCTGGACGCGTCGCGAGTCACCGCCGAAACGGTACGTCCGACACTTCTTCCACGCGACGGTCCACGAACCCCGCGATCGGTGGACGCACACTGTGACCGACGGCGGAGACGAACACGGCGCGGAATTCGACCTTCACTGGGTCGAACCGGCGACCGCACAGGACTTTGCACTTGATCTCGACGATTACGTCCATCTGCTGCCGAATACTACTCCTGCAGGGGACGTCGCAGCGCTTTCGGACTGAGTTTTCGGTTGCAGGGTCTGTCTGTTCGCGATTACGCGACGATCGGCCCGCGCTGATGAATCGCCTCGTCGTGTGGAACGCCATCAACGACGACGACGCGGCAGCGGTCCTCCGTCGATAGCGTGACGGACGCTCCGTCTGCATCGACCGTACAGAACTGTCCGACCTCGAGCGCCGTTCCGTCGACGGTCCCCGATCCCGAGACGACGTAACAGAACCCGACCCAGTCCTCCGGCCGGTTCCAGGTCCACGATGCGCCGGCCGAAAGCGTCACGTCCCGATACTGCATCGGCGTCTCGAGGTCGAGCGGCGCCCCCTCGCCGACGACGGTCGTGATCGAGACTCCGTCTCCCGTTTCGGTCGGCAACTCGTCGCTCGAGGCGTCGGCGTACGACGGCTCGATCCCCTTGCGATCCCGCGGGAGGTTGACCCACAACTGGAGGCCGCTACAGGGGCCATCGGCGGGAAACTCCGAGTGGCGGATTCCATCGCCGGCCGTGATTCGCATCGCCTCGCCCGCTCGAGTCGTCACGTCGTGACCGAGCGAGTCGTCGTGGGCCATGCCGCCTTCGAGCATGTAAGTGAGAATCTCGAAGCCGGCGTGTGCGTGAGACGGGAACCCCTGGTCGGCCGCGACGTGGAACCGCTCGAAGAGCACGAACGGGTCGAAGTGTGCGTGCGTTCCCGTGGGGAACGCGCGAGTAGCCCGCATGCCGCCGGCGTGAGTGACGTCTGCAACGTCGTGGATGTCGAGACTCGAGTGAGGCCGTGAGTCGGATACGTCGGGTACCATTCAGCAGTGGTTGGGCTGTGATACCGATAAAACGCCGGTTGCCGGAACCGAAGCCGGAGCCGGAACCGGAATCGGAACCGAAGCCGGAGCCGGAACCGAGACGGTGGCCGAAATCACAACCGACTGTAACGGATTTGAGACGGAACCGGGCCTCGCGGCCGACCTACTTCGACAGCGCCCGCTCGACGGCCTCCGCGACGGTCATCGCTTTCTCGGCCAACTCCTCGGAGACGCGACCGTCGTCGACCGCGGCCTCGAGTTCGTCTGCGTCGACGATTTCGACCGCGCCGTCGGGTGTGCGGATCACGTCGACGTAGAGGTCGACGTACCGCGCCGCGTCAGGGAACAGTTCGACGGGCGTACAGACGTTGACGTAGGTCCCCTTCGCGGTTCCGCGCTCGTCTTTGTACGTCGTCGGATACCACCAGCGCCCCTCGCGGAACTTCGTGACGGCGACGTCGCCCGATTCCTTGGACACGCCGAGCGCGTCGTAGCTGCCGCCGCCGCGCATCGAGCGCTCGAGCGTGACTTTTCCGTCGCCGTTCCAACTGGTCACCTCGCCGCGACCCAGCGTGATCAGCCGCCCGTCGGGTTTTCCGTGGCCGATCTCGATCCGGTCGCCGGCGGTCGGGCCGAACTGTCGGCTAACGGCGGCGAAGGGGAAGCCGTCGCCGTCGGATCCGTCGTCGCTACCGGGCGACTCGCAGACGGCTTCCGCGAAGTCGACGGCCGCGCTGGCGGCCCGATCGGCGGCCTTGGTTCGGTGGTGGCCCGCCATCGTCGTCTCGACCTTGCGGCGCACCTCGTCCAGCGCGAACCGGGTCTCGCGGCCGAACCAGGACCACGTCGTCGCCCGTGGTACGGCGAGCCGGGCCGGCGCTTCGGGTTCGTCGGGCGCATCCGCGAGCGCGTCCTCGAGCGTCAGCGCTCGATCCGCCGCGTCCTCGAGAGCCGTCCCCATCGCCTCGAGGTCGGCGTCGGCGGCCGCGTGCTGCCAGCGGACGCCCCAGTCTTCGGGAACGTCGACCGACAATAGGTCGGTCATGCCGACGAGCTCGTCGGCCTTCTCGCTCCGGAGTGCCGCTGAGACGCCGGTTCGATCCCGTGAGAGGGTACAGAGCCCGCCCTGAACCTCGAGCGTCGGTGCGACGCGCGGGTCGTCGTCGGTCCACGGCGGCACCGGTTCGGTGACCTGCACGCGGTAGCGGTTGCCCTCGTCGACGTAGCCGTCGACGTCGTCGTAGTGGAGATAACCGCGGTGGCCGTCGCCGAGATCGACGGTCGCGCCGCCCCCGCCGCCGGCCTCGAGTACCTCGGCGTCGAAGACCGCACCGCGCGGAACGTCGGATTCCCAGCGGAAGGCATCGATCGCGAGGGTCGCGAGTTCGTCGGCAACCGTTTCGACTGCCTCGGGGGCCCCCGAGAGTTCGACGCCCTGCCTGTCCCGCGTCGTCTCGATCGTCACGTCCGCCGGTGCCGTGGCGAACGTCCGCTCGTCGAAGCGATCCCGAATGGGGTCGGAGGCCTGAACGACCTCGAGCCCGTTCGCGGCGAGGAGTTGCGTGATCGCCGTGGTGTAGATGCCGCGGACTCGAGCCGTCGTCATCGTGTCCCCTCCGGACTACTGTGAACGGCCGTTACGGCACGATTGACACGCTGATTCATCCGAATCACTGCAGAATCCTGCGTTCGGGCGCGAACCGCACGCGGTCGTTGGTCGCGAACAATTCCTCGAGTGTCGCCCCGTTGGTTTCGGCGGCGGTCGCCGAGGCGCCCCGGAGATCGTCGGTCTCGAGGCCGACGTCCCGAAGCGCCTGCTGGGTTCGCTGGACGAAGTGCATACCCGCCGGTTGGATGGGGGGGCCTTTGTGGATTCCGAGTCGGCGCTGGCGGCGACGCCGACGTGCTCGCAATCGTCCTCGCGGACACCGCGTCGAACCGAGGTCGCTTCGCGTCTGATACGGATTGCTGTAACTATGTACCGCCGATCACCAGGGACGGGGTCGGTGATCGGCGGTCATTGACTACAGTAAACCGTATGAGGTTAGTCGTCGGCGGCGAGACGTGTTGTGGCCTCGGAGCCGGCTGTCACGGTTGCGTCGTCTGTTTCCACGATCGCGTCTTCCGTGGCGACGGTTTCGGTAGCGGCGTCTTCGCCCCGATTCTCGTCGGCTTCGTCCGCTTTCGGTGGTGCCGTGTAGAGGATCCCGCGACTGCTGCTGTACATGATTGTCGGTCATCGCCCGTGAACACGCATAAGTACAATCCTTATACAGATCTTGACAGTCAATATCATACTAGGAGAGAACGTCGCCGAACGCTTACCGGAAGGGACGGTGTAGCGACGGCCATGCAGCGAAGAAACGACTCGGTCGAACGGGCAGACGAGGAGTCGCGGGACCTCTATGACGTTTCGACGTGGGAACCTCGATCCGCGGTCGATCTGCTCGCGTACTCGATTTACAACGGCATCAGTTACGGGTTGCGAGCGATCGTTCTCGCCGTCGCGTTCGTGATCACGCTCACGCTGCTGGTTCAGCCTGCGGTGCTCGTCATCGACGAACCGCTCCTTGCGGCCTTCTTCGCGCTTTCGGTCGTCCCCGCGGGGTTGCTGGCGGCGTTTATCTGGTACACGGATATCACGACCAGCGAACCGCTCGGGCTTCTGGTCGTCACGTTCGTTCTGGCCGTACTGTTCGCAACGTTCGCCGCCGTCGTGAATTCGGCGTTCGGCCCGATCCTGCAGGCGATTCCCGTCGTCGGAACGGTCCTCTTTTTCTATCTGATCGTCGGCCCCGTCGAGGAAGGGGTCAAACTGCTCGCGGTCCGCGTCTTCGCGTATCGGAGCGATACATTCGATGCGGTCATCGACGGGACGGTCTACGGCGCGGTCGCCGGCCTGGGATTCGCCGCGATCGAGAACGCGATCTACATCTCCGGCACGGTTGCAACGGCAGAGACCGGCCTGTTCACCGCCGCGACCGGCATCGCGACCGTCCGGGCGCTTGTCGGCCCCGGCCACGTCATCTTCTCCGCGATCGCAGGCTACTACCTCGGTCTCGCCAAGTTCAACCCCGAACAGGCCGGTCCGATCGTCGTGAAGGGGCTGCTCATCGCCGCATTCGTTCACGGAACGTACAACGTGACCGTCGGGATCATCCCCGACTTCGTCGCCACCACCTACCCCGTTAGCTTCGGGTTGGCGTTCGTGGGCTACGTAATCGTCTTCGACCTCGCCGTCGGCTACTACCTCTATCGGAAGATCGCCCGCTACCGTCGCACCTACCGCGAAGTCAGAGACGACACCGGGACCCCGCCTCACCCGGAGCGAACCGAGTTCGAACCGCCCCAGCGGTGAGGCTAACGCGCGATCGCGGGTTCTCACGGCGACCGAGTTTCGGTTCCGGATACAACGGGAACGGACGACGGACGTACTGGCTGGTGCAGGCAACACAGACTCACGTCGGGCAGCGCAGTCCTGAGCCATGAGTGGGACGTTTACCGACGACGACATCGACAAAACCGTCGAGAACGCCAACGGCGAGGTGATCGGAACCGTCACGACCATCGAAGGCGACACCGCCCGCGTCGAGCCGCGTTCGGGCGTCATGGACTCCATCAAGGCCACTCTCGGCTGGCGCGGCACCGAGGATACGGTCGAGATTCACGAAGACGGCGTCGACGAGATTTCGAGCGAGTCGATCCGACTCGAGGCGGAGTCCGTCGACGCGCTCGAGTCGACGGAGTCGACCGTGGACGACGGAGCGGAGTCCGCTGAACCGGCTCGGTCCGTTTCCGAAACCGGAACGGGAATGGAAACGGAAACGGAAACAGGGGCGGAACTCGAGCCCGATAACGCCGCGGAACGGGACCCCGGAACCGGATTCGTCGAGGACTCGAGCGAGATACCGGACCGGAACAGCGCCGACGAAATGGGCGGGCCGGCGACCGGGAACGCAGCCGAGCGGGCGGACGAACCGGACGCGTCCGAGACACGAGCGAAGACGGATGTGATCTCCGATTCGGAGCCGGACGACGCGATTACCCGATCCGAACCGGACGATGAAACCGATGATCCTGAGACGGACGATGCGATGATGGACCGATTCGAGGAGCGACGCGAAACCGAAGCGATGGGTGCGGCCGGCGGGCAGGACGCGGGCGACGAGGGAGGCGAGAGCGAGTTTCAGGAGGTGACTGGAGAGCAAGAACGGGCCAGAGAGACGGGTGACGTCGAACTCCAGGACGAAACTGCTGTGCCCGACGAAACCGAAACGGACGTGCCGTCCAACCCGATGAACGAGGCGGCCGAAACGGAAGTACGGGGCGGCGAAACGGCCCGTGGTACCGACCCGACGGAGAAGAGCGGGGGGATCGAACCGAGTGACGACGGTCCCGACGGTAGCGACCAATCGGCGACCGACCGATCGGACCTGTCCGCCGACGTGACCTCCGGTGTCGATATCGAATCGGCCGCAGACGACACCGAGTCCGACGAACTGGGCAGCATCGACGGGCAACACGAGGTGGAGGATAACGTCGCCGACGAGCTAGACACCGGCGTCGATCTCGAGTCGGCCGCGGAATCCAAGGACACCGGTGATCTCGAGACTGGCGACGGACCGAGCGGGACCGACGAGATGGATCTGACGGACGAACTGGACACCGGCGTCGATATCGAATCGGCGACCGAAGCGGATGCTCGCTCGGAATCGAAGGCGGATCCGCGACCGGAGACGGAACTCGACCCCGATGTGGAGGGGCGCTCGCCGTCTCCGACGGACAGCCGTCCGGAGACCGAACTGGATCCGGATTCCGCCGACACCGAGGCAGCGGCGACGGACGCTCAGGACGTCTCTGACGAAATCGATCCCGGCGTCGATATCGAAGCGGCGGCGGACCCCGATGAGCGCTCGGACCCTGCGGTCGATCCCGACGCGATTGCGGGTCGGGGGATGGACGCTGACACAGGCACCGATATCGACGGCGATACTGATGCCGATGCCGAAACGGAGTCGGATCCCGACGCGGCTGCTCGTGAACTGATTTCGGAAGGGGCCGCGGCGACGGAGCGAGAGACAGCGACTCCGGACGACGCCCCGCCGACCCGATCGTCGACCGCCGAATCCGAGAGCGACGCCGCCAGTCAGCAGCCCCGTCGCTCACCATCGTCGCTCGCGGCCATGCTCGCCGCACAGCAGGACGCGATGACGAACGGACAGCAACTGATCAAACGGGGACTGGCCGTCCAACAGCGCGCCGCGCGGGGGGCAGTCGAAGCGCCGCTGGTCGCCCAGCGCCAGGGTCTCGAGGCGAGCCAGGCCGTTACCCGGAGCTACTTCGACGCCGTCGCTTCGTTGCTGGGTACGGACGCCGATAAGTCAGGCGAGCAGCCACAGTCGATGGACGAAGCGGTCGCCGAACTCGAGGCGGTACACGTCCGCGAGGCGAACGACGAACTCTCCGAACAGGTCGCGGACCATCTCGAGCAGATTCAGGCGATTCAGGACCAACTCGACCGGCAGACCGAACGAGGAAGCGAACAGGCCGCGGCGCTGCTCGAGCGCCAGGTCGAGTTGCTCGAGGCGTGTCGGCGGCGACTGGACGCGAGCGATCGAACGAAGTAGAGCGTTCGGACGGTCCAGTAGACGGTGTTCCGCCCGACTGCGGCCGGTAGTCGCGGAATCGAGAAGCGAAGCGACCCCCTCGCTACTCGAAGCGGGCCTCGAGCAGTCGTTCGACGTACTTCGCGAGAACGTCGACCTCGAGGTGGACCGGGTCGCCGGGCTCCTTTTCCGCGAGGGTCGTGAGATCGTAGGTGGTCGGGATGATCGCGACGGTTACCCGCCCGGGTTCCTCGTCGAGGTCGGCGACAGTCAGACTGATCCCGTCGAGCGTGATCGACCCCTTCTCGACGACGTACCGCTCGTAACCCTCGGGAAGTTCGAACTCGAAGAACCAATCCTCTTCGACCGATTCGATAGCCGAAACCGTCGCGACCGCGTCGACGTGACCCTGGACGACGTGCCCGTCGAACCGACCGTCGGCCGGCATCGCGCGCTCTAAATTGACCGCATTGCCCTCGGCGAGGGTGCCCAGATAGGTCCGTTCGACCGTCTCGGTCGCGAGGAAGACCTCGAACCACGCCCCGTCTTCGAAGCGTTCGACCGTGAGACAGACGCCGCTGACGCTGATGCTTTGGCCGTGTTCGAGCCCCGTCGCGACCTCATCGGCACCGATACGGAGACGAAGACCGTCCTCGGTTCGCTCTCGAGCGACGATCTCGCCGGTTTCCTCGACGATTCCCGTGAACATACTCGGACGTGCCAGCCGACGGATAAAGGTGTTCTGAACCTGTCATGCGTTCCAGTTCTGCGATGGTGCTCGAACGGCGGTCGGCGAACACAGTCGCCGTCCTTTTGACGACACCCGCGTTACCAGCGTGCAATGGCCGGTATCATCGATACGATCAAACTCGCGGGGGTCCTCGTGCTCGCGCTGCCCGCCGCGCTCGCCGGACTCGAGTTGTTACTGGTTCGCGGTCAGACCATGGCCGGCGGCATCCTGCTCGTCCTTGCGGTGTTGCTCGTCGTCGTCCAGCGACGGGTGACGACGCCGACGGATGTTCCGGGACTCGCCGCCAAACGCGTCGTGGGCGCGGTCACGAGCGATTCGGATACCGAACCGGACGAGAGCCGCGACGTGGTAGACGTGTCTCGCGATGACGATCGTTCGTAGTGCGTCGTTCGTCGCGACCCAGCGGCTGAGAGTTATGTTCCTTCGAGTGTACGAACGAGCAAGGAGAGATCACCATGGCCGACTCCCTCCTCGGAATCCTCAAACTCGGCGAAGTCCTAATCGATGCGATCGTCAGTCTCTCCGGTCGGATGACCGGTTCGGATCGAGACGACGAGGAAGAGCAGACTGCGAACGAAACCGGCGAGGGTAGCTGATACAGTCTGTAACAGCTCGGTTTTTCATACGGATTGCTGTAACTAGTTACCGTCGATCGCCGACCCCGTTCTGGTGATCGGCGGTCATTGACTACAGTAAACCGTATCAGTCCTCGAGCAACGCCGTCGGCTCGAGCGAGCGCGACGGCCCCTCGAATAGCTCGGGTCGCTCCCCCGTCTCGCCTTTGACGAGGAGATCCGCGATCCGGAGCCACTGCCCGTCGGCGACGTGGACCGCGGACTCGAGCCGAACGACGCTTCCGGGTTCGATTTGGTCGCCGCCCTCGAGCGGCCGTTCGCGGGGTTCGAGACCGACGCCGGCGACTCGCGTCCGGACGTCCTCGCCCTCCCCGAATCCGAAGGCGCGGACCTCGGCCTCGAGATCGGCTTCGACCCTCGTGACGGACTCCGTATCCGCCGTCAGCATCGCCCGTGCGGACTGGAACGACTGCGTGACGCCGACGTGGGCCCGACGCTCCCGGCCGCCGTCGCCGTCGACGACGAGCGTCCGAACGAGGCTGCCATAGTAGCCGTCCGGGCCGCGGGGTGTCGCCTCGAGAACGATCGGCTCGCCGGGTCGAAGCGCGCTGTCGTTGTGGTCGGTAGGTTCGGTTCCGGTTCCGGTCCCGGTCCGGGTTTCGTTTTCGTTTTCGTTCTCGCGCTCGCTCTCGTTTTCCTTACCGATCTCAGTGCCAGTGTCGTCGCCAGCATCGCGACTCGATGGCGTATGTCCGGGATCGGGGTTGACGACGGTGTTGCCCGCGGGAAACGCACCCGCTGAAACGATGGCCTCGTCGATCGCCGTGCGAAGGCGCTCGGGAGTCACCGGCCGCCCGTCGGCCACGAGTCGGCCGTCGTCGCCGACCGCATCGGCGAGCAGCGACGCCCCGCTGCGGATCCCGGCGCTGGCGGCGGCCTGTACGGCCGCGATTCGCTCGCATTCGGTCGCCGTTTTCGTCGCTCGAGCGGCGTCGATGACGTCCGTCGAGGCGAGTTCGAAGCCGGCGGTCTCGAGATACAGTGCGGCGTCGTGGGGAATCCGTGCCGGCGTCAGTACCAGCGTCGATTCAACACGTTCGGCCAATCGGGATGCGAGCCGTTCTGCGGGGTGGGTCGATGCGTTCGCAGCCGCATCGATGAGCCACTCCTGACCGTCGAACGCGATTGCGACGGCGCCCCGTCGGGACCAACAGTACCGGATTGCGGGATCGGCTTCGGATCCGGCGTGGACGAACGCCACCGCGTCGCGGGCCTCGAGCGCCTCGCTGATGGTGGACCTGAGGTGTGATCTGACACTGTCGTCGGTATCGATATCGGCGCCACCGTCGCTACCCCTATCAGCCCCGCCACCGCCCGTCGGATCGCCACCGGTCACGGCGCTTCGGCTTCGACCTCTTCGCCGTCGGCAGCGTCCTGTGGCTGCTGGGCCTCCTCGATCAGTTCCTCCATGCTCGCGTCGGTAAGCTCGTTGTTGAGCAAGACGTCGATGGGGAGCGTCGGCGCGCCGTCGACGAGGTTCTCGAGCAGAACCAACCGTTCGCGGGCCCGAGACATGCCGACGTAGAAGACGCGGCGTTCGTTGTCGGTCAGGACGGGCACGGGCGAGGAGCTCTTGGTGAACTCCTCGCAGTCGGGGATGTCCGTGGGGTCGTCGACGGTCGCGACCATCTGCTCGACGACCTTCTCGGTGAGGTCGGTGCCGACGATGACGTGGTCGGCCTCGCGGCCCTTCGCGGAGTGGATGGTGCCGACCCGGACGCGGTCGGTCTCCATCTCGAGGTACTCGCCGATCGCGAAGTACGACCGCACGCTCTTCTTCTGGAAGTTGGTCACTTTCCGGACCATGTCGCCCGCCGACGCGGGACCGGGCATGAACGGCGCGTGGTCCTGGACGACTTCGGACGGGATCATGAGGTCCTCCAAGTCCTCGATGCCAGCTTCCTCCTGGCGCTCGTCGATCTCGTCGAACAGTTCGTCGCGCTCGTTGGTGCCGAACGCCGACTCCTGGAGCATATCGGCGAGTCGCCGGGCTTGCAGGCCGGTCACGTCCTCGCCCTCGTCGATCGCCTCGACGGCACGGACGTACTGGGTGAGTCGATCGGTCCACATCCGCTGGTCGGTCAGCGACGTGAACGGAATGCCCTCGGTGATGAACTCGTCGATGAACTGGAACATCTGATACCGCGCTCGGAACAACACCATGACGGTGCCGTCGCTCTCGATGAGCGTTCGGCGGACGTTTCGGACGACGTCGAGCATGGACGCGTTCGCTCGAGCCTCGACGGCACCGCCCTCCTTGCGCGGTTTGAGGTCCTTGTCCTGGCGCGTCTCGATGTGACGAATCTCCTTGTTGACGGCGTTGAGGACGTTCGACGGCAGTCGGTAGGAGTTCGGCAGAATAATGTCCTCGTCGACTTCTTCGTCGAGCAGGAGTGCGGGGTCAGCACCTTGCCAGGAGTAGACGACCTGGTCGTCGTCGCCGGCGATCAGGACCTGTTTCATGTGGGGTTTCCACTCCTCGTAGACGTCGTACTGAAGGGTGGTGATGTCCTGAAACTCGTCGATCACCAGATAATCGACGCTCGGCAGCAGCGAGCGCTGTTTCACGCGCTCTAACATGTCCGCGAACCCGATCTTGCCTTCCTCGCCCTTGTAGTTGCGCCAGGCACGGATCGCTTCGGGGACGTCGATCCGATCGTCGTCGGAGGGCCAGGTCGGCGTGTATTTGTTCCCTTCCTGTGCGTTGGGGTCGATTTCGGGTGGCAGACGGACCTCCTCTTCGTCCCACTGGAACGGCACGTCGTACCAGTCCGAAACCTCGCGGCTGGTCCGCTGGAGCCACTGACTCGTCGCGATGATCTTGTTGCCGATCGTCGTCGATCGGGCGGTCCGGCGGCCGGCACCGCTGTATTCGTCTTCGTACTCGATGCCGAAATCTTCGCAAAACTCCTCCTTGTCGGATTCGCCGATTACGTCGCTTCGAGAGAGATCCAGAAGTTCGTAGGCTTTCGCGTGCATCGTACAGACGTTGCCCTGCAGTGCACGTGGGCTCTCGTCGAGCCGTTCGGCCAGTCGTTCGCGAACCTCCTGTGCAGCCGCTCGTGTGTACGAGACGACAAGGATATCCCGGAATGTAACGCCGTCTTCCTCGAGAATTTCTTCGACGTGGTCGAGCAGGGCAGTCGTCTTCCCGCTGCCCGGACCACCGAACAACCGGGTCACCTTCGTCTCCGTGGTAGCCATTGTAGCTGTTCAAGAGCGCAATACCCATAAGTCACGTGGGTTTCCGTCGATAGAAACCCGTCTGCCAGTTTGAACCCGCCCGACGGCGGCGGGTCGGCGACGCCGTCAGGGGTTTCGCGGGGAGCGTGCGGTTCGGATGTCAGCACCGTCTCGAATCTTGTCCTGACAGTCGGGACAGACCCGCGGATCGTCGACGCCACGCGGGGTAAACACGCGAGCGTACGCATCCGTCACGAACGCACCGCAGTTCTGGCATTCCGGCATTGTTGTTCGTAAAACACCTACGTGAACAATACATTATAATTGTGTCGCATGACAGTGGGGAAAATAGCGGTCGTCGCGACTGAACAGCGTCGTGTCGACAGCACAGACGGCGGGTTCTGACTGCTGAGACGCTATCGTCCGAAAAATGGACCGGCGATTGCTGACGGCGTTACGGGGTCGGTTCCCACCCGCAGACGGTACAGGAGCTCGCGGCCGTATCGTGGAGGCCGCCACAGTCGGGACACTGTTTCTTGTTATACTCTTGCTCCCACCCCACTCGTTCTACCGTGTGGCCGCGATCCGAGAGGAATTGGTCGACGACATCGTCACCGGCATCATTGGGTGAGGTTGCCATAGGTATGCCAATGCGCACCATACTATTAAATCGTCTGGTTCACCCACAGACCTGCCTCGACCAGTTGTCGGATTGTGGCGGCTATCGAATGCGGTCGCTCGATCCGTTGTCACCCCTTCTACCAACCCCGAACCGACCCGCGGATTTTTCTCGCTCTCACACCAAGTACCGGCTATGAGCGACCTGCGCCTCGATGCGACCCAACTCGATCGCTACTCGAGACACGTGATCATGGACGAAATCGGCCCCGAAGGCCAGCAACGCCTGCTCGAGGCGTCGGTGCTGGTCGTCGGTGCGGGCGGGCTGGGATCGCCGGCAATCCAGTACCTCGCGGCGGCCGGAGTCGGGCGGCTGGGGATCGTCGACGACGACGTCGTCGAACGGTCGAACCTGCAGCGACAGATCGTCCACGGCGACGACGACGTGGGCCGCCCCAAGGTCGAGAGCGCGGCCGACTACGTCGCGGCGCTCAACCCGGATATCGACGTCGACGCCCACGAGATCCGGATCGACGCCGACAACGTCGCGGACCTGGTCGCTGAGTACGACGTCGTCCTCGACGCCAGCGACAACTTCGCCACGCGATACCTGCTGAACGATCACTGCGTGCTCACCGGAACGCCGCTCTCTCACGGCGCGATCTACCGCTTCGAAGGGCAGGTGACAACGTTCACGAACGAACGCGGCGGGGAATCCGACGGATCTGCGGACTCGCCGCCGTGTTACCGCTGTATCTTTCCCGAGGCACCCGAGCCCGGTACCGTTCCCGACTGTGCGACCACCGGCGTCCTCGGCGTCCTCCCCGGCACCGTCGGCTGCATTCAGGCCACCGAGGTCGTCAAGTACGTTCTCGGCAAGGGCGAGTCCCTGGAGGGCCGGCTCCTGATGTACGACGCGATGGACATGAGCTTCGAGACGGTCGATGTCCTGTCGAATCCGGCCTGTCCGGTCTGTGGCGACGAGCCCGAGATCGAGTCGGTCGACGACGTGTCGTACGAAGGAAGCTGCGAGATTTCGGCGGACTAGGGGTGGTAGGCGGCAGTCGGCGGTCGGTGGCTGATCTGTTCTCGAATTACGGGCCACGAACTCGCCGAACTCGCCAAATTCGTCGAACTCGCCGAACTCATTGCATCCGTTCGACCGCGAACTCGCGGAGTTCCAGCGCGCCGATGAGACCGATGCAGGAGACGAAGGCGACGGTCCCGAGTTTGCCGCCGGCACCGTCGAACGCGGGCGTCACCGCGAGAAAGACGAACCCCGACAGCCCGCCGACGAGCGCGATGTGGGCGATGCCGCCCAGCCGTTCCACGCTTGACATCCCGACGAAGGAGGCACAGAAGGCCGCGGCGGCCAGCGTCGTCCCCAGTTCCGGCGCGGCCAGCGGGAACGCGACGCCGGCCGCGACGCCGACGACTCCGGAGCCGATGACCGCACCCAACTCGAGTCGAACGCTCAGGACGACCGTCGCGACGGCCCCGAGGACCGCCACCGGGACGATGGTGGAGACGAGCTCCCACTGCGGGGGCCCGGCGCTGGTGTAGTCGAGGCCCACAATCGCGGCCGTCGTGACACAGCCGAACAGCGCGAGCGTTCCCAGCTTTCCGCCGACGCCGCCGAACGACTCCGTCGACGCCACGAAGCCGAGGCCGGCGACGACTCCTGCGAGCGCGACGAACTCGAGCGATGCGAACACCGCCGGAGAGGCCATGCCGACGAAGGAGCCGCAGTAGGCCGGCGCACCGACTTCGGGGATCGTGAGCCCGACGAGCAGTCCGACGAGCGCGGAGGCCAGAACCGGCCCGAGCCCGGCAGAGACGCTCAGCGCGTAGGTGACGACGGCCCCGGCAACGACTGCGAGCGCGTCGATCCCGTCCGAGCGGTCGAACCCGGGGGTCTCAAACTGACTCAATTCGCGTCGGTGCTCGACAACGCCGGCGACGGCGGCGGTGAGGACGAGTCCGATCTGGACGCCGACCGTTCCGGTCGAGAGGGAAACCGGGGCGGTCGCCGAGTTTACGAGCAACGCGCCGGCCGTAAGCACCAGCGCGAAATAGCCAGCGAGCTGTGCCGGACGGTACACAACCCCTGCCACGAGAACAGGGGAGGAGAGGATTACGGTTCGGTGCCGGGCCCTCGACGCAATCCGAAATCGGTATCGTTACGTTCCGCTCTCGAGAACGTCTCTTCCGACTCCGTTCTGACCGGAGCGGCAGCGCCGTGCTGGCCCGGTCGGCCACCGCCCGTCAGCGGCTTCCACCGATGAAATCGAAGATCGAAACGACGCTTGCACAGTACGCTGATGACGGCACGGTCGTCCGCGAACTCCACGACGTTCCGCCCTACCGGGTGTACGAAGTTCGACTCGACGGCAGACGATCGGTTCTCAAAATCGACGATCATCCGCGAGGGCACGCGGCCGACGAAGGGCGCGTCCACGACTACGTCTCGTCGAACGCGTCGGCGCCGGTTCCGGACGTACTCGCTATCGGTACCGATCACTACCTCACGACGTGGGACGACGATATCGACCGGTCAACGGCGACGGTCGAACCGACATGGGCTCGCGCCGCGGGCCGCTGGCTCGGTACGCTCCACGCCGACACGACCGGGGAGTTCGACGGCTTCGGTCGGCCTCGAGACGGTCCCTCGGGTCTCGAACTCGAGGCGCACGACGACTGGATCGATGCCGCGCGGGAACGCCTCGCGTTCCACCGTGCGTTTCTGGCTCCGCTCGGCTACGGTGCCGTCGTGGACGCCGTCGATCGGTTTCTGAAAAATAACCCGAACGCTTTCGATGGCGCTGGCGAGCCCGTACTCTGTCACGGGGATATCCACCCCGATCATCTCGTCCACGTCGATGGTCAAGTTACCGCGGCGATCGACTTCGAACACGCGTTCGTCGCACCGGCCGAGTACGACTACTGGCGAACGGTGATGCCGTACTTCGAGGCGTGCGACGACGTCTCCGAGGCCGCCGCTCGCGCGTTTCGGACGGGCTACGAATCCGTTCGGCCCCTTCCCGAGGACCTCGAGCGCCGACGCCTCGCGTACCGCGCCGTCAATCTGGTCGCGTTTCTCGAGTCGCTGTTCCTGCAGGAAAACGCGGGCCCGGAACGGCGGGAAGCCCTCGGCGATCAGCTGCGGACGGCCGCGTTCGAGACGCTCGAGGCGCTTCGTGAAAAATGAGTGAGCGGATCTGCCACCCGAAGTCGGGACGTACTCGACTGTCGACGGCTCCCCCACCCCCGGCAGAGTAATAGTTATATCCGACACTCACCGAATACGACCGAACGAGTCCTCGAGACGTTCGACGCGAGGCTCGACGCTCCACGTGCCATGAAAATCCTCTCCTGTAACGCGGGCTATCTGCTCGGCTATCAGAACGTCTGCTGGGGCTACGTCCCGCCACCGATCGGCTCGCTGCTCGGCGACACCGACGTGGAACGGCAAAAACTCGACCAACTCGTCTCGGTGATCGAGCGCGAGCGCCCCGATGTCGTTTCGCTCCTCGAGGTCGACCGCGGATCTCACCGGACGGTCACCGACGGGCAGTTTCGAACACTCGTCGATACCCTCGCCGAACGAGGGCTGTCCTACAGGGGCAACGTCGCCAACAAGTACGGGGACGGCGGAATCGTCGGATCGCTGCCGTTCTTCGGCTACCTCGGAAACGCCGTGCTCTCGCGGTCGGATCGCCGGACGACCACCCACTACCTGTCGGCCGGCCGAAAACGACTGGTGCTCGAGGTGTCGCTTGCCCCCGAGACGGTCCTGTTCGTCGTCCACCTTTCGTTGGGCGGTCGGAGCAGGCGGCGGCAGCTCCGTCAGCTCGCCGAGCTGGTGACCGAGCGAGCCGAGGGGCGGGACGTGATCGTGACCGGAGACTTCAACACCTTCGACGGGGCCGACGAGCTGGGTGCCTTCACCGACCGTGCCGGGCTCGAGACGCGGGTCCCCGGCGAGACCGTTCCGGCGCGGCCGTTCGACGATCTGTTCGTCTCCTCGCGCAGTCTCGACCTGTTCTGTTGCTCGCCGAGCGTCGACGTCGACCGATGCGATGTCCTGAACGTCCAGCTGTCCGATCACCGGCCGATCGTCCTCGAGACGGACGACTGACCGCTCCGCGTTCTCGCTCGAGACCCAACACACGAAATTCATAACGACCGGTGGGAAACGCTACAGCGATGAACACGTCGCCGATACCCGAATTCGAGGTCGATCCGGCGGTCGGGCTATTGGGAACGAACGACGCTGACCGCCGAGTTCAGGACGCGCTGGCCGATCTGTTCGCCGGTGACGGGACGATATATCTCGTCAGCGGCTATTTCACCTACCAGGGGTATCTGGCGATCCGTGACGATATCGTCTCGTTTCTCGAGCGCTCCCGGGACAACGTGCTGATCTCGGTGGTCGGCCCCGCCTCCGACCAGTTTTCGGCCCGCATCGCCCGCGACCTCTGGGCGCTCGACGACCGCGAGCAGGTGCGATTGTACAAACGGCCCCGCGGCCTCCACGCGAAGCTCTACATTCGCGACGGCCCGAACCCGCGGTGTATCGTCGGCTCCGCGAACATCACGCAGGTCGCCTTCGAGTACAACGTCGAACTGGGCCTCGAGATGACTCGAGAGAGTCGCGACCATCCGGATCTACGGCCGTTTTTCGACTGGGCCGAGGGGATCGTGGCGACCGCCGAGCCGTTAGGGCGACGTGACCTCCTCGGACCCGTCCAGATCGCGAGTTCGGTCGTCAACTGGTCGAACAAGGCGCGACTGCTCCCGTCGCGCAACGTGGCGCTCAGAGTGGTGCCCGCGTTGCTGTTGCTCGTCGGCCTCGCGGGCCTGTTTCGGCTCGTGTGAAACCGGCTCGCGCTCGCTCGCAGTTCCGTCTAACTCCGTAACAGCCCGCCGTCGATCGGCAGTTCGACGCCGTTGACGAAACTCGAGCGCGGACTCGAAAGCACCGCCACGATAGCTCCCAACTCGCGGGGCTCGCCGATTCGGTCCATCGGGATTTCGTCGGCGAGTTCCGCCAGCCCCTCCTCGTAGTCCTCGTAGACGCCGCGCTCGATGTTGGCCTCGATCAGTTCCTCGATGCGAGGCGTTTCGATCGTTCCCGGCAGCACCGCGTTCGCGCGGACTTCGGGTGCGAACTCCCGCGAAATCGTCTTCACGAGTCCGATCACGCCCCGACGCACGGCGTTCGAGAGCAACAGGCCGTCCGCGACCTCCCGGACCGTCCGGGACGTAATGCAGGTGATCGTGCCGTACTCGGATTCGATCAGGTGCTCGTGCGCTTCCTCGACGGTCCAGACGACGCTCATCACCAGCAGGTCGTAGGCCTGGTACCAGTCCTGTTCGTCCGTCTCGAGGAACGTCGTACTCGGCGGCCCGCCGGCGGAGGTGACGAGGTGATCGAGGCCGCCGAAGGCGTCGACCGTCTCGCTGACGAGGCGGGAAACCTCGTCGGGGTCCGTGACGTCGGTCGGCGTAGCTCGGACGTCCCCTGTCGCCGTCTCCGCGATTTCAGCGCGAGCCTCTTCGAGTCGCTCCTCGTCGCGTCCACAGAGCATCACGTTCGCCCCCTCCTCGGCGAGCGCCTGCGCGCTCGCGAAACCGAGACCGCTCGAGGAGGCCGTTACCAGTGCGCTGTTACCGTCGAGGTCAAGTTCCATGTGCGGGGCCACGCCGGGGAGCTACTAAGTCCCGGTGCCACTGGCAAGGCGCTCGTGACCGAGCACGGACGGGATGGACTGCCGACGGTCAGTCCGCGCCCAACCCGTCGAAATAGATCGCTCGCCGTTCGTCGGCCGCCGGCGTCGTCACCAACGAAACGGCGACGGTGACGACGAGGCCGAGGCCCATCCCGACGAGACCGGCCGTCCAGCCCGCGTAGGAACTCGGAACGGTCGCGAGGAAGAGACTCGAGAGGTAGAACGCCTGACTGACGAGGATGCCGGCCGTGATACCCGCTCGAGTCGTCCGCCGCCAGTACAGCGCGACGATCACGGGCAACGCGAGTTGGGCGAAGCCGCTGAACGCCGCGTCGCCGAGTTCGAACAGCGTCGCCGGGTTGACAAGACTCGCGCCGAACGACGCCGTCGCGAAGAGCACGACGCCGACGCGGGCCAGCAGGTCTTCACGCCGCTCCGAGATCGATTGCTCGACGAACGGCCGGTAGAGGTCTCGAGTGAAGTACGACGACCCCGAGAGCAGCATCGAGTCCGAAGAGGACATCATCGCGGCCATCGCGCCGGCGATGACGAGCGCGGCGAACCAGACGGGCGTGTACTCGGCGAGCACCGCGGGGAGGACGTTATCGCCCTCCGGAATCGCCACGTCGAGCCCGCGGGCCCACGCCCCGAGCATGAACGACGGGACGAACAACAGTACGCAGAGGATCGGCCACAGCGCGAACGAACGCTTGAGCACCGTCTTCGATCCGGCGGCGAAAAAGCGCTGGTTCACCTGCGGGAACATCGCGACGCCGAAGCCGATCGTGATCGCGGTCGAGAGCATCCACTGGGCCGTGTAGTAATCGCTGCCCAGCGAGAGGAAGTGAGCGGTCTCCTCGCTCGAGGCGAGCGCCGACGTTGCACTACCGGGGCCGCCCACGGCGACGAGTACCCAAACGAGCGCGATCCAGGTGGTGACGAGCATGAACGCGCCCTGCAGGGTGTCGGTCCAGGCGATCCCGCGCATTCCCGCGACGACGACGTAGAGGATCATGAACGCGGTGATCAGTCCGGCACCGACGGCGTAGGGTACGGCGCCTTCGGTGAGCGCCTGTAGCGCGGTCCCGGCTCCGACCTGTTGGAGCATCACGTACGGAAAGAGCCAGAGCAGACTGACGCCGGCGACGAGTCCGCGAAGGCGTCTCGAAGCGAACCGGTCGCCGAGCATCTCGCCGAGCGTGACGTAGTCGTACTGTCGCCCGAGCAGCCACTGCTTATAGCCGATGACGTACCAGAGGACGGCGAAGATGATCCCGTCCATCAGCCCCATGACGAGCACCCACTCGGGGCCCTGCGCGTAGGCGATGTTCGGGCCGGCGAAGAACGTAAACGCCGACAGCAAGGTTGCGAAGGTCGTAAAGAGTAGGACGATCGTTCCGAGCGTTCGGCTCGCGAGGTAGAAGTCCTCCGCGGTGCGGTCGGTCAGCCGGTAAGCGACTAGCCCGATGAGCAGCGCCAGAATCAGGTAGCCGACGATGATCCCGAGCTGGAGCGTGAGGGTCACGGCCGCTCACCTCCAGTGGTCGATTGTGGGGGTTGTTCGGGGCTCGAGTCTCCCGAGTTGGTTTCGATACCGATCCCCCAGGCTCGCCGTGCGAAGAGCCAGAAGACGATCGACGTCAGTCCCATCCAGCCGATGTGCCACCAGAGCCACAGCGGCAGGCCGGCGACGAGCGTCGCGTCACCCCAGAGAAACCACGGGATCGCGAGCCCGCTTACGACGATCGCGACCACGATCCAGCCTGCGAGTTCCAGACGGCGCATATCCGGTGGTTCGGCGCGACGTTGGTAACCGTTTCCCTTCAACGATGGCTATTGAAGAGATTCTGTTATCGGTTGGCTTGGTGCGATCCGGTCTCCCGCTGTCGGGGGTTTTCAGTCGTTCCGTTCTCGCCGCAAGCACTTACCGGACTGCTCGAGTCGCCGTTCGTTCTCGTCGATGTCACCGTGATGTCGTCTTCGCTCGTGTACCGGGCCCAACCGATCGAATTCGCCCGACAGAGAGCGATCGAAGTCAGCGGTTTCGAAAGGTAAAATGGCTCTTTCAGGGAGGAAAAAGCGTATAGGTATTCGCAGGCGAATGCAACTTGAACTGACATGGCCCGGCTGTTCCCGTTCCGTTCCGAGCCCGCCGAAAACGAGGGCCACCCGCGCATCGTCGACCTCGAGGGCGAGGACGCCGACGCGGTCTTCAGCGCCCTCTCGTCGACGACCGCCCGACAGATCTACGCGCGACTCGAGAACGAACCCGGGACGCCGAGCGACGTCGCCGACGCGATCGATTCCTCGATCCAGAACGTCCGCTATCATCTGGAGAACCTCGAGGAAGCCGGCCTCATCGAGGTGGTCGACACGTGGTACTCCTCGCGGGGCAACGAGATGAGCGTCTACGCGGCGACGGACGGGCCACTGATCGTCACGAGCGACGACTCGACGGCGAGTCGCCTCCGCGAGGCGCTCTCGCGGTTCGTCGGCGGCCTCGGTGCGCTTGCTGGCGGAAGCCTGCTGGTACAGCACGGACTCACACGATGGGCGGAGTCGGCGACGGACTCGTCGGCGGCGGAGGCGGCTCCGGCCGGTGTGGAGGATGGGGACGATGCGGGTGAGCCCGACGATGTGGACGACTCGTCCGCCGACGAGGACGAGGCCAGCGGTTTCGAGACGGAAACGACCGATTCCGACGAAGCGGAAGACGAAGCCGAAACTGCCGAGGACGCTGACGCTGACGCCGACGCCGACGCCGCCGACGATGTGGCCCTCGATAGCGACCCCTCGGCTACCGGCGCGGACTCGACCGAGCACGCGACTGACGGAAGCGTCGAAGCGGCCGAGGCCGTCTTCGCAACGATCCCACCCGGCCTCCTGTTCTTCTTCGGCGGACTGGTCGTCCTGACTCTCGCCACGCTCTACTGGTACTGGTACCGACCGGCGTACTGATCGCCCCGCGTTTGCCGACAGGTCAACAGCTATTTCCCCGTCACGATCCAAAATCTACATAAACCGTTTCGGTCCCTCGTTTGTGGGACCGCCTCTCACGGGGACTGATCTCCCATGGAAGACACCTCGAAATACCTCATCCACGCGAACGCCACGGCTGACGGAGTCGTCGAGCGGAGCGACGTCGTCGGCGCTATCTTCGGCCAGACCGAAGGGCTACTCGGTGACGAACTCGATCTCCGCGACCTCCGTCAGTCGGGCAAAGTCGGCCGCATCGACGTCGAAATAACCAGCACCAAAGGCCAGTCACACGGTCACGTCACCATCGCGACCAGCCTCGACAAGGTCGAGACCGCGACGCTTGCGGCTTCCCTCGAGACGATCGACCGGGTCGGTCCCTGTCGGGCTACCCTCGAGGTCCGCGAGATCGAGGACGTCCGGGCGGCGAAACGAAAGGAGGTCGTCGATCGGGCGACGGAACTGCTCCGGACGGGGTTCGACGACTCCGTGATGAGTTCCGAGGAGATCCTCGCGGAGGTTCGCCAGCACGTCCGCGTCGAGGATATCACCGAGTACGAGGGGCTTCCGGCCGGCCCGCGGGTCACGGACAGCGACGCGATCATCGTCGTCGAAGGTCGTTCGGACGTGCTCACGCTCCTCAAGTACGGCGTCAAAAACGCCATCGCGGTCGAAGGGACGAACGTTCCCGACGCCGTCGCCGAACTCACTCGCCACCGCACCGTCACGGCCTTCCTCGACGGCGACCGCGGCGGCGACCTCATCTTCGAGGAACTCTCGCAGGTCGGCGAGATCGATTACGTCGCCTTTGCGCCGTCGGACACCTCCGTCGAAGAACTCGACCACCACGAACTGTTCGCCGCGCTGCGGAACAAGGTCCCCTACGACACCGTTTCGGGGATGAACGAGCCGCGCGAGGCCGTCGCCGCGACCGACGGTAGTTCGACGCCGGCACCGGCACCGACCGACAGCGATCGTGATCGTGATCA
This sequence comes from Natronorubrum halalkaliphilum, assembly GCF_009834785.1. Taxonomy (GTDB): domain Archaea; phylum Halobacteriota; class Halobacteria; order Halobacteriales; family Natrialbaceae; genus Natronorubrum; species Natronorubrum halalkaliphilum. The sequence goes on along the minus strand of NZ_WUYX01000071.1, from coordinate 53,590 downwards.
CAGTCACAACCGAAACGCCGATGTCGACTCCCCTACGGCCGACGGTGCTTCCGATTCGACACCCAAGACCAGTCCGGCGACCCCAGTTCCCGATGCTACCGTCCCCGACCCCGACCAAGCGGTCTCCGAGAGCGAAAGCGACTCCGTCGTACAGTCGAACGCCCAGTCAGCAGCCGCCGAGACCGCCGAACTAGAGACCGCGGAAACGAGCGAGTCCGCCGTCTCCCCAGCGCCGGAAACAGTCTACGGCCACGCCTCGGTCGTCATCCGCGACCGAACCGAACGCGTCCGTTTTCTCGACGCCGATACTGAGACGATCGACGAAACCGACGTGGCCAACGCTTACGACGCCCTCGAGTCCCTCGAGCCGGCACCGAAGACAGTCGTGCTCGACGAGATCCTCTCACAGCGACTGCTCGACCTGGCGGCGGATCGCGGCGTCGATCTGATCATTGCGCGTTCGCTCGGCCAGTTCACGAAGCGGCCGACCGACGTTCGGATTCACGCGATCGACGACATCGCCGAGACGGCGCCGGACTCCGGCTGATCCTCGTCCGCTCATACGAATCTGGTATTTTCATCGAATAGAATCAGTTTTCTCGGCGCCTGCCTCCGCATGCTGCTTGCCGCGGCGAACGTAACTGGCTCCGATCAGTCACAGAGAACGTAACGGTCGGCCGGTGACGGCGCCACTCGAGATCGCTATCTGGGGACGGTCACCCGAGCACTGCAAACGACAGCACCAGCAACGCACAGACCAGCGCGCCGGAGAGCGTCGCGAGGAAGTTCACGCCCTGATTGCCGAGGACGGTCCCTTCGAGGGTCGCCCCGAGAATGCTATCGACGGTCATGCCGACGACGCCGGCGGCGACGATGATCCCCGCGCCGACGACGGCGACTTCCGGAAAGAGGACGTAGGAAATGCCGGCGACGACGATTGCACCGGCGATGCCGGCGACCTCGCCCTGCCAGGTCACCCCACCGTCGGTTCCGGGTTCGACGGGCTCTAAGGTGGTGATCAGCCGCGGCGTTTCGAAGACGCTCCCGATCTCGCTCGAGAGCGTGTCGCTCATCGCGGTGGCGACGGAGCCGGTAAAGGCGAAGAGAAACAGGCTGGGGTCGGGATCGCCCGGGAGCAGGGTTGCGGAACTTGCCGCGTAGCCCAGCACGGCGACGATCGCGACGGCGGCGTTGCCGAGTACGTTACCGCTGCCGCGGGCGCCGTTGTTGTCCTCGGCGACGCCCATCGATTCCTTCTGTTCGTACCGGAACTTCGAGGAGAGGCCGCCGATGGCAAAAAACGAGATGAGGACGACGAACCAGCCGTAGCCGCCGAGGACGATCGTCAGCAGGCCGAGCAGGATCCCCGTGAGCATCCCCGCGATCGAGGCCGTCTCGAGCGCGTAGGAGACGTAGCCCAGCACGACCGTGACGACGAGTGCGGCGAGGATACCGGCTGCGCCGATCGCCGGCTCGAGTTCGGCGAGCAGCCAACAGAGCAGGCCGACCGAGAGCATGACGATCGGGTCGTCGTGGGATAACAGGACGTCACGGAGCAAGGCGGCGAGCAACGCGCCGCTCGCGCCGAGAAAGAGCATCGTCGGGAGCGCGGACCCGATCGGCTCGAGGGGGGCGGGGCGCTCGGTGAGCCAGTGTGTCACCCCCTGCCCGAAGACGGCGGCGGCGGTCGCGACGAGACAGAAGACGGCAACGAGCGCGACGTCGTGGTCGGTTCGGCGGCGAGCGAGTTGCTCCGCGACGTTGCCGTATCCGATGAGGAGGACGGTGCCGACGAAGACCGCGATCGACAGCGACGCCGTTACCGCGATAAGTCCGAGGGTGACCGCCGCAAGGACGAACGTGATGAGGCCGTAGAGACGCCCGCCCTCGTAGTCGCTCGGATACGCGAGGAGATCGAAGATGGGACCGTCGGTCACGAGGAACGCGCCGAGGAACACGACGGCGGCGATCGCAGCCCCGGTCCAGGGGCCACCGAGTGGCACGGCGAGTGCGAGCGTACAGAGGAGCGCAAACACGCCGGCTCGCCGGACGGGTGCTGTCACGATACCGAGTCCTTTCTGTGGCGTTCACTTGAAGGTTCGTGAACCGCGCCGCGGCCGTTCTCACTGCTCTCAACGGCGCTGGATAGGATACAGATCGTTCAGATCGTTCGTCGACCGACGGTCGAGCGACCGTGACGACGGAGGTGGCCTCCCGCGAACGGATCGAACCCGTAACCCGTATCACACCGGACCGGGAAACTCAAGCGCGTGGGACTGTACGAACGGTATCTTGCGCTCCGGATTCGCCGCTACGACGCCGAGACGCCCGATCACGTCGCCCTCGTGATTACCGAACGGGATCTCCTCGAGCGCGGAGCCTACGAGACGCTGACGGACTTCTTCGCGTGGGCGTTCGAGTACGCGTCGCAGGTCACCGTCTACGTGAGCGTCCTCGACGCGGCGGCGGTTCCGGCTCTGCGACGCGAACTCGAGACGATCGACGCTCCTCGAGACGTAGCCGTTCGCGGCCCTGAAGACCGGGCGCGAGCGGATGCGCCGATCCGAATCGGGATCGGCCTCGGCGGAAAGCACGAGTTCACCAGCGCGGTGCAGACGCTCGCCGAGAGCGTCGCCGACGGCGACCTCGAACCGGAGGAGATCGACGACGAACGGGTCGAAGACCATCTCGTCTTCCCGTCCGAGCCTGATCTCGTCATCAAGACCGGCGCGGAGCGGCTTTCGGACTTTATGATCTGGCAGTCGGTCTACTCGGAACTGTACTTCACGGACGTCAACTGGCGTGATTTCCGCAAGCGAGATTTCCTGCGCGCGGTTCGGGAGTACTGCAATCGGTCGCGACGGTTCGGCCGCTAGCTCACTTCGATGCGTCGTGTTGGTCCGTCGACCGGTTCGATCGCCCCGGTTCGGAGTCATCGGCTTCGTCCGGCGCCGCTCCGAGCGGTCGCTCAAGGCCGACGACTGGCCCGTCCACCCGAACGGTTTCTGGGGCCAACTCGTATTCGATAACGCCGTAATCCTCGAGTTTCGGGAGCGTAACGTGGACGAGCGAGAGACGAGCGGACGACGGATCGGTGTCTGTGTCAGTGCCAGTGCTACGACGAGCAATTGCTCTCGCCAATCGATCGATGGTGACCGGTGAGTCACACCTCGAGAGGACGTAAAGCGTAGTCCGGGTGCGACGAGTTCCGAGGAGTGTGGCGGCTGCCTCGAATTCGAGGCCCGTCAGCCGTGCGAGCCGACTGACATCGATGCGAATATGAGCCTCTGCCATGGCTAATAATGTTGTATTACTGAGTGGTAAGTCTTTTGGTGAGTACGGCGGGGACTCGCTCTGTGAGAGTAGGCGGGACCGCAAAACGGATCGCTCTTGTCGCCGCCGGCATCAGTCGGCAACCCGACTGCCGGAATCGACTCCGTCGACCTGACTGCCGTCGGCCTCTAACTCTTCCGGATCGGGCTGTTCGGCCGTCGGCAACGAATCGCGGAACCGATCGACGACCGACTGCGCTTCGGCGAGTTCGGGGTCGCTGATAGCGCCGAGCAGGGCGATCGCTCGCCGGGCCCGGGTTCGTCGCCAGGATTCCTCGCGGGACTCGTAGGTTCGAATCCCCCGGAGGAAGTCGGTCTTCGAGAACTCCGGCCAGTAGGGCGTACAGAAGAAGACGGCCGCCTCGTTGCCGTTGGCGTGCCACGGCAGGAAGTTCGACGTTCGCTCTTCGCCGCCGGGTCGAATGATCAGATCGACGTCGCGAACCGGCTGGTCGTACAGTCGCTCCTCGATGGTTTCGACGTCGATTTCGTCGGGTTCGAGGCTCCCGGACTCGACCTCGCTGGCGACTCCGCGGGTGGCCTCGAGGAGTCGCGACCGGCCGCCGTACGCGAGCGCGATGTTGAGGACGAACTGATCGTAGTCGCGTGTCCGTCGTTCGGCGTAGTCGACGGCGTCTTGGACTCGCTCGGGAAGCATCTCGATTTCGCCGATCGCCCGGATTCCGACTTCGTTCTCGTGGACGCGGTCAGCGTCGGCGAACTCGTGGAGTTTCGTTTCGAGGAGATCGAACAGCGCTTCGTTTTCCTCGTCCGGCCGGTCGAAGTTTTCGGTCGAGAACGCGTACAGCGTCAACTCTTCGACCCCGATATCCTGACACCAGTTGAGGACGTCCTCGGTCGTTTCAGCGCCTGCACGGTGGCCGTCGGGAGCGTCACCGCCTTTGCGACGGGCGTATCGTCGATTTCCGTCTTGGATCACCGCAACGTGGGTCGGCGCGCCGGAAACTTCCCGTGAGAGTACTTTCTCGTAGGCTGCATCGACGCGCTGACGAAACCACCGCTTCATTGTCCGGGCAAAGGTCATCATCGCCTATGTGTCTTGTGTGTCATCTGGGATCGTGATACTATCTGACACTCAACAGCCGTTCATAAAATCGTGACGGCTATCCGTTCGGACCTGCTGGTTCCAACCAATGGCAGACGCGATCGACGACGACCTCTATCACCGAACCAAAGCACTGCTCGAACCCGGCGAGATCGAACTCAACGGCGCGGTCGTCCACACGACCTACGACGGCAGCGAGGATGTCCAGATGATGCAGGCGACGATCGACGTCGGCGACCTCATCGCAGAGCACTCCGGGCACGATCCAAAAGACTGCTACGTCTACTCGGGTAACGACGACTCCGACTTCTCCTCGAACCAGCACCAGGGACTCACGCTCGACGACGAGGCGTTCGTCTGGGAGTGTCAGCAACTGCTGCGAGAGGGGAGTTTCGATATCGTCATCTACTACGAAGCCAGCGCCGATCACGAGGCGATCCTCGAGGGCATCCGAGAGCTCGGGTACGAGGTTACCGGCGTCAGAGGGGACTGAAGACACTCGTCGAGCGCTCGTCTTTGTTCGACTCCACCGCTTAGAATGATTCCGCTCTTGCACGATTTCACGGATGCGACGGTGCTCGTCTTCGGCGGCGGGCCAGTCGGCGCCCGGAAGGCCCGCCGGTTCGCTCGCGAAGCAACGGTGCTCGTCGTCAGCCCCGCCTTCGCGGATCGCGATTTCGGCGGGAGCGAACTGATTCGGGCCGCACCAGAGCCCGACGACATCGGCGACTGGCTCGAGCGGACGACACCCGCGCTGGTCGTCGCGGCGACGGACGACGAACCGGTCAACGCGGCCGTCGCCGACGCCGCTCGGGAACGCGGCGTTCTGGTCAACCGCGCCGACCGATCGGGGGAGCGCGATCCCGGTAGCGTCGTCGTTCCCGCGACCGTCCGCGACGATCCCGTCGTGGTCGCGGTCGCGACGGGCGGAACCGCGCCCGCGCTGAGCAAGTTTCTCCGCCGGGAACTCGAGGACACGCTCGACGGAGCGGGCGAGATGGCGACGGTCTGTGCGGCGCTGCGACGGGAACTCAAATCGCGGGAGGTCGATCCCGAGCGCCGTCGCGAGATCGTCACCGATGTCGTCAATAGTCCGGCGGTTTGGACAGCTTTACGTGCGGGTACTTCCAACTGTGGGCAAGTGATTGAGGACGTGCTGCGTGAGGACCTATCTAGCGGGAGTGGTCAGCCGTGATTCCAGCCGGAGTCGTAACCGCTGCGTGCGTAACCCACGAGAGCGGGAGCGTCGACGATCTCGCCGCTGCCAGTCCCGAAAGCCAGCAAGCCGGCGTCACCGACCTGCTCTCGGTCCCGGACATCGAGGAGGCGTACGTGCTCTCGACGTGCAACCGGGTCGAAGCCTACGTGGTCGCCAGCGACGCGGCCGTCGGCCGGGCCGCACTCGAGGAATTTTTCGCATCGGTCGACGACGACGCCGTCGTCCGCAACGACCACGACGAGAGCCTGCGCCATCTCCTCTCCGTTGCGGCGGGACTCGAGTCCGTCGTCCTGGGCGAAGATCAGATCATCGGGCAGGTGCGAACAGCCTACGAGGACGCCCGCAACGCGGGTGGGATCGGCGAGATGCTCGAGGCCGCCGTGACGAAAGCCATTCACGTCGGCGAACGCGCCCGTACCGAGACCGAGATCAACGAAGGCGTCGTCTCGCTGGGCTCGGCCGCGACGAAGCTCGCGGCACGGGACGTCTCCCTCGAGGGGGCGACCTCGCTCGTCGTCGGTGCCGGCGAGATGGGCCAACTGGCCGCTCGCAGTCTCGCGGACTCCGGCGTCGACGAACTGGTGATCGTTAATCGAACGGTCTCTCACGCCGAACATCTCGCGACCGAACTGGACGCCGACGCCGACGCCGCACCGCTGTCTGCACTCGATACGATAGCGAGCGAGGCGGACGTCGTCGTCGCGGCAACCGGCAGCGACGAACCGGTCCTCGGACCGCGCCAGCTCGAGGCCGATGGCGAAGCGCGTCCAGAGGCGGGGACAGAGACGGAGACGGAGACGGAGACAGAGACGGAAACCACCACGTCCGATGACGACCCCGAACGAGTCGTCGTCGACCTCGGCCAGCCACGCGACGTTGCGCCAGCCGCCGACGCGTTGTCGACCGTCGTCGTCTACGATCTGGACGATCTCGAGTCGATCACCCAGGAAACCCGTGAGCAACGCGCCGACGCGGCCCGCGAGGTCGAGAGGATGATCGACCGCGAGTTCGACCTGCTCTGTGAGCAGTACAAACGCGCTCGTGCGGACGAAGTGATCGCCGCGATGTACGAATCCGCCGACCGGATCAAGCAACGCGAACTCGAGACCGCGCTGTCACAGCTCGAGGGCAACGGGTTTTCCGCGGAGCAACGCGAGGTCGTCGAGGCGATGGCCGACGCGCTGGTCAACCAGTTGCTCGCGCCGCCGACCAAGAGCTTACGCGAAGCGGCGGCGGAAGACGACTGGAGCACCATCAACACCGCCCTTCAGCTGTTCGATCCCGACTTCGGTGGCGACGACGGGCCGCTGGCACCGCCGCTGAACGCCGCCGCGCAGGCTTCCGAGACGCGACTCGAAACGGCCGATGACGATTAGCGAGGAACGGGTGTAGTGCAGCACGGCGATTCTGCGTTGTACCGGTACTCCGCGAGCGCGAGCGCCGTACTGTTCGGGCGGTAAAACGAGATCAGCGTGGTAGCCGTCGGCGCCAGGGTCGTGCTCGGGTCGGGAGCTAACGCCAGTCATACGGTCTCCCGTACGTCGGTACCGGCCCACTCACGGGCGTCCGTGAGTACACCGATAACTCGGTACAGCGGTCCGTATCAGTGCCAGAGCTTTGTCGCGTCGACGATATCGAGTTTGTCGTCGGCTTCGACTTCCCAGATCCGAAGGACGAGGTGTGCCTTGCAGTAATACTCGGTCGTTTCGATCCCGGTATGCTCATGTCGGAGAACGAGCTGGCACGTTTGGTCGTTCGAGCAATTTCCTGACCGGTCACACATTACAGTGCCAGCACGTACTCCGCTCGTCGATAAGTCCTTGTCGGTGGTTCCGGATCGTCGGTGCACGATTCCGAACCCAGTCGCCACGAGTCGTGGAGAATCGGCGACGGCACCGATCGAGGCGGACAGTACCCGTGTGGCGACTCTGCAGGGCACAATCATTATCTGATTGCGTTCCGTCCGGGCGATTATGGCTGACCTACTTTCCGACGACGAGATCGAGGCGCAACTCCCCGACGACTGGTCGCGTGAGGGCGACGAAATCGTCCGGATCTACGAGTTCGACGACTACCTCCGCGGCGTCAACTTCGCACAGATGGTCGGCGAGATCGCGGAGTCGCAGTTTCACCACCCCGAGATCATCATTCGATACGAGGAAGTCGAGATCCGGCTGACCTCCCACGAAGAAGGCGGGATTACGGAGGCTGACACCGAAATGGCGGAGCTGATCGAATCCGAGCGAGACGCCTGAGCCACGCTGATGGAGGCCCAGTACGTCTTCACCGCCGACGTCCGACTCGAGCCCGACCAGCCGTCGGTTCGGCTCGAGCCGTCGTCGGCCGAGGCGACGGTAACCGTCTTCCGCGAAGCTCCGGAGCCTGGTAGCGAGGGGTGGTTGTTCTTCCGGGACACCCTCTGGCGCGGCGAGTTGGGCGACCCGGAGTACGGCTGCCAGCTCGCGGCGGAGTGGCTCGGCGAGCCGGTCGAGTCGGCCTCGTTTCGCGAACTACAGGTCGATCAGGAGTACTTCGCAGCGTTCAAAGACGCGATCGCCGACGATCTCGAGGCGTTCAACGCCGAGAACGTCTCCGAGGTCCTCTCGAAGTATCTGGGCTCGAGCATCAGGGTGACCGACAAATCGTGATCGGGAGGGTTCGTCGTGTACCGTGAGCAGACGGGCGACACATCTTTACTCGAGCCGGCCGAAGATCAGTGTCCGATGAACGGCGAGTACGATTTCTGGCTGCTCGATCTCGACGGGACCCTCGTCGACGTCGAGTGGTCGTACACTCGAGACGTGTTCGACCGGGTCGGCGACCGTCTCGGTCGCGAGTTTACCGACCAGGAGGCGGATATCATCTGGAGCGGTCTCTCGGGCTCTCGAGACCGACAGCTCGAGGAGTGGGGTATCGATCCACAGGAGTTCTGGACGGCCTTCCACGACGAGGAGGATCCGCTGGTGCGGGCCGAACAGACCTACCTCCACGAGGACGCCGAGTTCGTCGCCGAACTCGAGTTCCCGGTCGGGTTGGTGACACACTGTCAGGAGTTCCTCTGTGAACCGGTCCTCGACCATCTCGACATCCACGACTGGTTCGACGCGCGCCTGTGCTGTACCGAGCAGACGGGCTGGAAGCCGGATCCCGACCCCGTCCAGTCCGTCATGGACGATCTCGGCGTCGGCCACAACGGCCATCGGGGCGTGCTCGCGGGCGACGGCGCGTGCGACGTCGGGGCGGCCTGGAACGCCGGTCTCGACGCGATCCACGTCGAGCGAGTCGGCCACGAACGCCGCGGGCAGTGCGTCCTCGGTGACTATCGCGTGCAGTCGTTCGACGAGCTGTTCTAATCGATTCGCGGTGGATTTCCGCCGATTTCCGTCAATCGATCGTCTTCCGCACTCGTCCGTGACCCGCGAACGGATCGTGATCGTGACTGTGGCCGTGACCGAGACCAAAAGGAATTCAGGGCCCCAGTTCGAGATAGCGGCAGAGACGCGATGAAATACTGCCTCAACTGCGACTGGCACACGAGCGCGACTGACGAGCCGTCGGCCCGCGTTCGGTCCCGGCGGGCGATCGAGCACCACGTCGAGACGGGCCATACGATCGACTCGAGCGACGGGGTCGTCCCGCCGCGAATTCCGGACGTACCCGACGAAATCTTCGTTCGGGATCTGGTTCCCTCTTCCTCTCCCTCGACCGGCGACTGAACGGCGCGCTCGTCGCTACTAATTGCCTACTCGTAATTCGTCTCCAGGTAGTCGATAATCGCCTCGCTCTCGTAGAGCGTTTCCTCGCGGTCGGTGTCGACGAGAAACGGGATCGAGTCCTCGCCGCCGATTGTCGTCATCATCTGCTGTGTTTGCTCGTTGAGTACGTCACCACCCTCGCTGCCGGGGAGCCGCGGGTTGTGAATCACGTACGAGACCCCGAGTTCGGAGAGCGTCTCCCGAACGTCCGCGCTGTGCGGACAGTGCTCCGCCTGATAGAGTTCGAGCATGCTACGGCTACGGACGACGCTCCGCGTCGTAAACGTTGGCCGCGCAGTTTCACTTAGCACGCTCACTCGGCGTTCGAGTGCTCTCCCGCGGGTTGGAGTTCGTCGTCGACTAGCGTCTCGTAGGCGCGACGGAACCGCTCGGAGAGCGCCTGATGGGAAATCCCCAGTTCGCCGGCCAATTCCTCCATCGAGATGCCGCGCGGAATCTCGAAGTAACCGTGTTCGAGTGCGGCCTCGAGCGCTTCCTGTTGTTCGGGCGTTAGCCGCGTCTCGTTCTCCGCAACGTCGGTCACGTCGGTCACGCGCCGCAGGTCAACGGAGATTCCGGCGTCCTCGAGTCGGTCGTGGGCCTCGACGAGCGCCTCTCGGTTGCGAAACCGGACCCGGACCTGCCACCAGCCGTCGGTCCCCCACATCTCGAGCAGGGAGCCGCCGTCTGCCAGCAGTTCGTCCCGGAGCCGGACCGTATCGTCGACGAAGTTCACGTCGTACAGCAGTCGCGACTGGCTTTCGACGAGCAGATCGTAGCCTTCGACCGACGAGTCAGCCTCGAAGGCGCGTTCGACCGTGTTGCGGTCGACGCCGGATACCCAGAGGGACGGCCGTGTTTTCGACACCGAGGACTCGAGTTCGAACGTGGCGTCGGGCGCGTGCTCGACCGCCGTTCCCAGTGTCGTCTCCGCGGCTGGTAGCCGGAACTCGGCTATCGTTGACATCGTGACACATACACCGCGCTGGCGTAAAAAGCGCTATTCCGTCGAGCGTGAGTGTCAGAGACGCTGATACGCCGTTCCGTACGGACCGCTGTATGTCAGTTCCGCCGCGACCGCAAGACCGCTCGCGGTCGTCCCGAGACACGGTGACAGCGACCCGTATGGGTCGTTCTCAGCTGTCGCCAGCCACGTCTTCGAGTGCCGTCGCGAGTTCCCGAACGCCGGGTTTCGCCGTCCGGTCGGGATTTGCAAGCACCCGAACCGGTTGCTCGCCGATAGAGACGAAGCCGAGGTCGAGCCGTTCGGCCGTCTGGCGGAGTCCGAGGCCGACGTCGGCGTCGCCTGCGATAACCTTCCGCGCAGGACTCTCGTGGGCGCGGAGTCCGAGGTCGAAGCCCTCGATGGCCTCGCGAATCTCGCCCGTGCCGGCGTCGCGATCGGCCGCGAGATCGTCGACGGCGACCTCGAGGCTCGAGCGCAGCCCCGAGTCGGTCGTCCGGTTGACAAAGCGCAGGTCGCGGTCAACCAGATCGGACAAATCCTCGAGTTCGTGGGGGTTGCCGGCCTGCACGATCAGACCCCACTCGCGGCTCCAGCGGCCGAGTTCGTCGGCGTCGACCTCGCGGTCGAGCGGCCCCGCTGCAACGGCCACGTCCGGCACTTCCTCCCGGAGCCGTCGCAGTCCGGGTCGGGTGCCGACCGACAGGTACCGGGGGTTCTCGAGGCCGTCGAGCAACCGATTCAGCGTCGGATCGTCCTCGCCGACGCCGAGCAGTGTGGGCGGCCGGACGTCCGGCGAAAAGAGTTGGACCGTGACGGCTTCGCCCGCCTCGAGGTAGTCGGTTCCGGGGTCGACGGTGACGACGCCGTCGGCTTCGGCGAGGCTGGTCGTCGCGCCGCTACCCTTGTCGACGGGATACACGAGCGTCTCGCCGTCGCCGTTCTGAACCAGCCCGACGGGCATGAGCCGCAGTCGCCCTTCGTCGTAGCGCTCCTGTCTGGCCAGCGTTCCGGAAACCGTCGCCGCCTTCGGCTCGGGCAGCCCCGCGGCCGCGCGGATCGCGGGCGCGACGAACGTTCGAAAGACCATCATCGCGGAGACGGGGTAGCCGGGGAGGCCGACGTACGCCGAATCGTTCAATCGACCGACGAGCATCGGCTTTCCCGGCTTGACGCTGACGCCGTGTAACAGCAGGTCGCCCTGCTCTTCGATGACCCGGTAGATGACGTCGACCGCGCTCGCGCTGGTCGATCCCGAGGAGAGCACGAGGTCGCACTCGTCGGCCGCGGTCCTGAGTACCGCTTCCATCTCGTCCTGTTCGTCGCCGGCGTGGGGATAGAGCACCGCCTCGCCGCCGGCGTCTTCGACCCCCGCGGCGATCGTGTAGCTGTTGACGTCGTAGATCTCGCCGCGTTCGCTCTCGAGGTCACCGCCCGGTCGGACGAGTTCGTCGCCCGTCGAGACGATGCCGACTCGAGGCTTCGCGCGAACGGGCACCTCGTCGACGCCGAGTGCGGACAGCAGGCCGATATCGCGGGGCGTAATCTGCGTTCCGGGTCCGAGCGCGCGCTCGCCCGCGGCGACGTCGGCGCCGGCGAACATGACGTTGTCGCCGGGGGCGACCGAGGTGCGGATCAGCACCGCGTCGCCGCCAGCGTCCGTATCGGTCCGCTCGACCGGAACCATCGCGTCCGCGCCGGACGGCATCACCGCACCGGTCGAGATTTCGGCGGCTTGGCCGTCCTCGAGTTCGATCGACGGCTCCTCGCCCGCGTGAACCTCGCCGACGACCTCGAGTCGCGCCGGATCGGCTTCGTCGGCCCCGAACGTGTCCCGCGCTCGGAGGGCGTAGCCGTCCAAACTCGCCCGGTCGAACCCCGGGACGTCGAGTTCGGCGTCCAGTCGCGCTACGAGCACCCGGCCGCGGGCCGCCTCGAGCGAGACGCGGTCGATGCCGCCCTCGAGCGAGAGCGAGTCGATCGCCTCGCGCGCCTCGTCGGGGGATGCGAGATCGCGAAACTCCTTGCGTTCCATACCCGCAGTTGGCGCGCCGGGGGTAAAAACGTCGGTCGACTCCGCCGACGAAGCGGAGACACGAGATGAACCGATGAGCGTGTGTCACGGACGGACATCTCGCAACCCCGATGAACGATCATGGTGTAAAATACCGAGAAAATGCGAACATCTCTCGGTGTATTCGCCGATATCAAGTCCTTTATTGCCAGAAACTGAATTCGCGTTCGTGTCTTTTCGATGGAGCGATCTTCCGAATCCGTTCCGATGGCTCCTGCTCGCGGTCGGCTACCTCCTCGGGCGGTTCGGGGTGATCGATCCGCGACGCGCCGAGCGCACGACCGACCTCGCCTGGCCGCGGATCATGACGGGCCTCGCCCGGATGTCCAAGTCCGCGGCGGACGTCGCGATGGTCGGGATCGCGCTCGGACCGGCAGCGATCGCTGGGATCGGACTCGCGACGCCCTACTGGGGGCTGGCGTTCGGCTTCGGCGGCGGAATCGCCGGCGCCACGATCGGCTTAGTCTCCCAGCGCTACACCGGCGGTACCGCCGAAAGCCTCTCGCTTGCGGTAACGACGAGCGGGGTCGTCGTCGCCGCGATCACGCTCCCGCTGGCCGCGCTGTACTGGATGGTTCCCGAGGGACTGATCGCGCTCGTCGGGAGCGATAGCGCGTCGATCGCCTACGGCGCGGACTACCTCCGGGTCGTCGCCATCGGCGTGCCGTTCGCAGCGCTGAATCTCATCGGGAGTCGAACGCTCGTCGGTGCCGACGACGCGTGGACGCCGATGGTGCTCCGTGCGAGCGGTGCAATCGTCAACGTCGGACTCAACGCGGCGCTTATCTTCGGACTGGGGATGGGCGTCGTCGGCGCGGCGATCGGCACGGTCGTCGCGAACGTCCTCGTGCTGGTCGCGTTCGTCACCGGCTTCGCGTTCGGTCGTCTGCCGCTGATCGGCGAATTCCCCGTCGCGGTCAGCCTCGCGTGGCCGCTGACGTCGGTCAGCGATATCCGCGACGTTCTCAGCATCGGCACGCCGCTGGTCTTTACGAACGTCGCTCGGCGGGGCGCACAGTTCCCGATGCTCGCGATCGTCGCGCTGTTCGGCCCGAACGTCCTCGCCGCCTACGTCGTCGCCCGCCGCGTCCGGGACCTGATGGACACGCCCGGTTGGGGCTTCTCGCTCGCCTCGAGCAGTCTGGTCGGACAGGAACTCGGCACCGGCGACGAACGGGACGCCGACACGTACGGCCGGGAAGTGCTCTGGTTCGGCACCAGCGTCTACCTCGTCAGCGCGACGTTCGTCTTCGTCTTCGCCGAGCAGGTGGGCCGCGTCTTCGTGGACGACCCGTCGATCCTGCCGCTCGTGACGACGTTCATCGCCGTCGCCTGCGTCAGCGTCGTCTTCCGCGGCATCAGCGGCGGCGCGACCGGTCCGCTCCGCGCCAGCGGCGACACCCGCTGGCCGTTCTACGGGCAAGTACTCGGTCTGTACCTCTTTGCGCTCCCTATCGCCTTCCTCGGGGCCGTCTCGGTCCCGATTCCGTATCTCGAGGCCATCACGCCACTAGGCATCGAGGCGCTGTACGCCGCCTTGATCCTCGAGACGTTCGTGCCCGCCGCCGTCACCTACTACCGGTTCGAGACCGGAACCTGGAAGGTCGTCAGTCGGTCGTACCGGCCCGACTCTCAGCCGAGCGATTAGGCTCGAGCGGCGGTTCGGCCGGAGACGTAACGTATCTCGCCGTCTGCGGCGTTTCACCCGATCAAAGCGATAGTCGTTGCTGAAAGTCACTGCACACCTAATCGCATGATGGCTCTGTGATCAGCGTACAATTCGTTTCAGCAGCTACAGACGAATCTCTGAACGGAACGATTACGGTCCTTCCCCTGAAGTCGTGTGGTATGCCACTGATTGACGATACTGCTCGAGAACGGATCGCCGATCTGTTCGATCGCCATCTCGCGGTCGGCCTCCACCACGGTGCCCAGTTGGCAGTCTACGTCGACGGCGAACGAGTGCTCGACCTCGCGGGCGGCACGACCGGACCGGACGGCGACGAGGAGACGGCCGACCAGCGTCACCTCCTCTTTTCCTGTACGAAACCGTACGCGGCCGCGACGCTGCACTCGCTCGTCGACGAAGGCGAACTCGCGTACGACGACCGTGTCGTCGAGCACTGGCCCGAGTTCGCCGACGAGGGAACCGAGAAAGCCGAGATCACCGTCCGACAGGTGCTCAGCCACACCGCCGGACTCAACCAGAGCGAACTCGACGACCGGCCCGAGCGCTGGAGCGACTGGGACGCCGTGGTCGAGCACCTCGAGTCGATGGAGCCGAATTTCCCGCCGGGCGAACAGCCGGCCTACCACGCCCTCACGTTCGGCTGGCTGGTCGGCGAACTCGTTCGTCGGGTGTCGGGGACGCCGATCGAGGAAGCCGCCCGCGAGCGCGTGTTCGACCCCCTCGGAATGGCCGACACCGGCATCGGGCTACGGGAGGACGAACCCGACGACGTCGCGACGCTGGTCGGCTTCGAGCCGTTCGATCGCTGTCGCGATCCGGGCGAAGGACTCGGGAAGAACGCCGAAGTCGCGGAGCCGTTCAACCTGGAGGAAATTCATCGGGCCGTCATCCCCGCCGCCAACGGCATCGGGACCGCCGGCGACATGGCCCGCTTCTACGCCTGTCTCGCCAACGACGGGGAACTCGAGGGCACGCAATTCCTCTCGCCCGAGACCGTCGAACGGATGACGGCACTCGAGGCCGAGACGGACGCGGACGGAACCCTCGGTCGGGAGGGACGGTTCGCCCTCGGCTTCTGGAAGGGTGGCACGACGGTCGCACCCTACGGAACGCTCTCGCCCGAGCGCGTGTTCGGCCACGCCGGACTCGGCAGTAGCGTGGGGTGGGCGGATCCCGAGAAGAACATCGGCTTCGCCTACGTTACGAACGGGGTCCGGGACGGATCGTACGAACACGTCGCCCGGGTGAACGCGCTCGCGGACGCGGTTCGGCTCGCGATACGGTCTGACGGCGACGGGAGTCAATGATGCCGCCCTTGCGGGACCGACCGTTCGCGTCACGTTCCGACGGATCGCCGGAGTTGATCAGTTAAACGATCGCCTGGAACGTATCGCTGAAGATGACGAGCAGTATGCCCGCGAGAATGACCAATAGCAGGAAGGCGAAGAAAATGAGTATGGCCTGCTGTCCAGTGAGCGACTCTCCCTCGAGGAATTCGTCCATATCCATGGTAATACGGACGTACACACAGGTCTGTATTAAACGATGGTGGTGTTCGACGGACACTGCTGCCCGAGAGGGGCCTAAACGCCACAGGATCGACTGCGAGGATCGGTTGTTGGTTTCGACTATCCGTTCGGCTCCCAGTCCTGCACGGCGACCGTCTCGCCCGCCGGAACGCCCTCGCGGTCGTCGTCGACGACCACCCATCCGTCGGCGAGTGCGACGCTCGAGAGCACGCCCGAACCGCTCGCTCTGGTCGGCGTCGCCGCGAACTGCGGGCCGTCGCCCTCGGAAGTCGCGGCCCCGTCCGTTCGTTCGTCGAGTTCCACCCTGGCGAACGTTCGCGTCCCGGGTTCGCTTGGAATCTTGCGCTCGAGTCGCGCGCGAGTCGTCGGGTGGGGATCGGGCGTGGTGCCCTCGAGCCAGCGCAGGACGGGCCGGAGGAACTGGACGGCGTTGACGATACAGGCGACGGGGTAGCCCGGCAGGGCGAGGACGGGAGTGTCCTCCACGATGCCCAAACAGACCGGATGGCCGGGTTTGAGGCCGACGCCGTGGACGACCACCTCGCCGAGGTCGTCGATCACTTCGGGCAGGAGGTCGCGCTCGCCGACCGAAGAGCCGCCGGTCGTCACGACCACGTCCTTCGTCAGATCCCGCTGGATAGCGACGCGAAGGGAGTCGGGATCGTCGGTGACGATGTCCCGGTAGGTCGCGCGGCCGCCCCAGCGGTCGACCATTCGAGAGACGGTGAGCCCGTTGGTTTCGACGACCTCTCCCGGAGCCGGATCGCTGTCGACGAGCTCCTCGCCGGTCGGAATCACGCCCACCGTCGGCCGCCGTGCGACCGCGACGTTCGCGTAGCCGGCGGACCGCAGGAGACCGAGATCCGACGGTCGGAGCCGGTGACCCGAATCGTAGAGGTGCTGGCCCTCCTCGACGTCCTCGCCGATCGGGGCGACGTTTTCGCCCTCCGCGACCGCGTCGGCAACCTCGAGTTCGCCGACCGACTCGAGTTCGGTCACCTGTTCGATCATGACGACGGCAGTGGCGTCGTCGGGGAGGGCGCTGCCGGTGTGGACGCGAGCGGCCGTTCCCGGGGAGATATCGGCGTCCGTGCCGGTACCTTCGGCGATGCGAAGCACTTCGGGGGAGCGGTCGCTGGCGCCGAACGTGTCCTCGGCGCGGACGGCGTAGCCGTCCATCGCCGCCCGACGGTAGTGGGGCACGTTCCGGGCGGCCGTGACTGGAGCAGCGAGGACCCGCCCGTCCGCGCGCTCGACGTCGACGGTCTCGGTGCCGGTTAGACGCGGGCGGTCGCCGCTGTCTGCAGCATCGCCGTCGCCGTCGCCGTCGCTCCGTTCCCCACCATCGCCGTCGTCGCCGTCGCGGGCCCCCACGATAGCCTCTCTGAGCAGTCGGCGCGCCTCGTCGACCGGGGTTCGAACCTTGAATCCGGCCTCCTTGCGCTCGCTGTCGGCTCCTTCCATACCCTGACTCGGGTCGCCGCGCGTCAAAAGCGTAGGGGGACCGAACTGAGGGCCGAACTCGTCCCCGAATACGAAGTCGAAGCGCACGATTCCGGCGAGGGGTCGACCTGGCGTCCCATCGACTTCGGATCGGATGCCGTTCCGTGGCCGTTCCGGGACTCCCCTCGTCGGCGCTCTCGCGGGTTCTTTCGTTTCCATCCGACGGACGGGTATCCGGGCGCCCGTCGTTCCCATCGAATCGGCCGCTACCGCGGCCTTTTTCGTATCGGCGTTCAAACCGATAGCTATGTCAACGCTCCGTGACGCACTGGGAGATCTCTCCGAGGACGTCTTCTTCGATCTGCTCGAGAGCGAAGACGCCTATCTGCTCGTCCTCGACGTGCCGGGCGTCTCGGCCGAATCGCTCGATCTCTCGGTCGAGGACGGCCGCATCTCGATCGACGCCCACCGCGAAAAAGAGCCCGCCAGTAGCTATCGCTACCTCGAGGAGAACCGATCGCTCTTTCTCGAAATCGACCTCCCCCTCCCGCAGGACGCGGTCGGCCCGGACGCGGCGGCGACGGTCGAACGCGGTGTCCTCGAGTTGACCCTTCCCAAGTCTGCGCCGGGAACGGAGACGACGATCGACGTCGTCGACGAGGACGCCGACTAACGTGAGGTGACCGAGACTGGTCTCCCTCCGCGCGTACAAGCGGTTCGTCCTCGTCGCGTGGCAGTTTCTCCCGCTGTTGCTCGCCTACGCCCGCGACCGACGTCGGTTCCTCCTGTTCGGCCGCTCGCGACGAGTCGACGACGAGACCCACCGCCAACGCGCAGAAGTGTTACTCGACTCGCTGTTGACGCTCGGACCGACGTTCATCAAACTCGGCCAGCTGCTCTCGACCCGGCCCGACGTGTTGCCGCCGGCGTACATCGACGTGCTCTCGGCGCTTCAGGACGACGTGCCCCCCGCCGAGTGGCCAGCCGCCAAACGGGTGCTCGAGGACGAAATCGGGCCCGTCGACGAGCGCTTCGCCGAGTTCGAGACCGAAGCGATCAGCGGTGCGAGCCTGGGACAGGTGTACCGAGCGCGGCTGGATCCCGACACCGAAGCGGCGCGAACGAACCGGGAGGGGGCGGACGATATCGGCCCCGAGGTGGCGGTCAAGATCCGACGGCCGGATATCGAACCGCTCGTCAACGCCGATCTGCGGGTGATCAAGTGGTCGCTGCCGATCCTGCTCACCTTCGTCGACGACTCCCGCGCGTTCTCACTCGAGAACCTGGCCGACGAGTTCTCGAAGACGATCCGCGAGGAGATGGACTACGAGCGCGAGGCCGCGATGTTACGGGAAATCCGCGGTAACTTCAGCGACGACGACCGGCTCGTCATCCCCGACGTCGTCGAGAGCCACTCGAGCCAGCGCGTGCTCACGATGGAGTACATCGAGGGGACGAAGATCAACGACGTCGAGGAACTCGACCGCAAGGGGATCGACCGGACGCGCCTCGCGGAGAACTTACAGCGGGCGTACCTGCAGATGATCATGGACGACGGGGTGTTCCACGCCGACCCGCACCCGGGGAACCTGGCGGTGACCGACGACGGCCGGATCGTCTTCTACGACTTCGGCATGTCGGGACGGGTCGAGCCGTTCATCCAGGACAAGATCATCGAGTTCTACATCGCCGTCGCCAACCAGGACATCGATGGCATCCTCGACGCCTTGGTCGAAATCGGGACGCTCAGCCCCGACGCCGACCGGGGCGTGATGGCCGAGGTGATGGAGATCGCCATCCAGGACGCCCGCGGCGAGGACGTCGAGCAGTACCGGATCAACCAGATCGTCGGCCAGATCGAGGATTCGATCTACGTCTTCCCGTTCCGACTCCCCAAGAATCTCGCGCTCGTCCTGCGGGTCGCGACCGTCGTCGAAGGGGTCTGTGTCACGCTCGATCCCGACTTCGACTTCATCGCGACGGCGACCGTCTACCTTACCGAAGAGGGGTATCGCGAGGAGACGGCACGCCAATACGTCCGGGAAACGGGCCAACAACTCCGCCGAACGGGCGAATCGCTGACTCGGCTCGCCCCCAAGACCGAGCGCACGCTCGACCGACTGGATCGGGACGACCTCTACGTCCGCATCGGCGTCGAAGACGACGAAAACGTTTTCGACAAACTCGCCAAACGGCTGGTCTACGGCATGTTACTCACGATGTCGCTGTTCTCGATGGGGGTGCTCTACGCGCTCGAGGCTCCCGAGGCGTCGGTCGTCGCAGCGGCCTTTTCGGTCGTCGTGATGATCCAACTCTACCGATCGTTCCGCAAGCCGAAATCGATCCGGGCGAAGCCACAGTTTACGCGACAGAACCTGCGTCAGCGACGCGGCGAGGAGTGAGACGGATTCTGTAACTATTTATCGCCGATCACCGACCCCGTCCCTGGTGATCGGCGGCCATTGATTACAATCAACCGTATGAGACGGGCTGCGTACCGGTGTCCGGGTCCCGGTAGCTCGGTGGCTCGGTGGTTCGCCACATTTCTAGCGGATCGCGAACGGCGTTGGATTCGCACGACTCGTTGGACTCCTCTTCACCGCAGTCGTCTTCGTCGATCGCCGCTGGGACAACCACCTCTCGCGTGTCAACAGTACCGGCTCGTTCAGTTGAGCGGGCGATAATCGGTGAAACGTTCTTTCCAGTGGCGTCCGACTAGACGGTATGGACTACGACCGGATCGCCGACCTGTCGCTGTCGATCGACGACGTCTCGAGCGAGCGCCTCGAGCGGGAGACCTCGAGCGAGTTTACCCGCGTCACCACCGAGTTCGCGCTGTCCGGACCCGGGCCGGACGGCGAACCCGCGGTCGGACGGGGCGAGGACGTCACCTACGAGACCGCCGACCACGACGCGCTGGCCGAGTCGGGACTGCCCGATCTGACCGGCGAGTACACGATCGATTCCTTCTCCGCGCGGCTCGAGTCGGTCGATCTGTTCCCGTCGGGGGCACCCGACCGGTCGGTGTTCCGGAACTACCGGCGGTGGGGGCTCGAGAGCGCGGCGCTCGACCTCGCGCTCCGGCAGGCCGGAACGGACCTCGCGAGCGCGGTCGACCGCTCGCTCGACCCGGTTCGGTTCGTCACCAGCACCCGACTCGGCGAACCGCCGACAACCGACCGTCTCGAGACGTTGCGCGAGCAGGTGCCGACCCTCGAGTTCAAGCTGGATCCGATTCCGGCGTGGGACGACGACGTCGTCGCGGCGATCGGCGAGGCCGTCGGGACCGACGCCGTTCGGATTCTCGACCTGAAGGGGCAGTACGAAGGCACGGACGTCGACGTCCCAGCCGATCCCGACCTGTATCGGCGAGTGTTCGACGCGTTTCCCGACGCCGTCATCGAGGACCCCGCGCTGACCGCAGAGACGGAGCCGCTGTTCGAGGACCCGGCGGTCCGCAGTCGCGTGTCGTGGGATGCGCCCATTCACGGCCTCGAGGACGTCGAAGAACTCCCCTGGGAACCCGACTGGCTCAACATCAAACCGTCGCGATTCGGCTCGATCGAGTCGCTGCTCGAGACGATTCGTTTCTGTGAGGATCGCGACATTCGGCTGTACGGCGGCGGCCAGTTCGAACTCGGCGTCGGCCGCGGCCACCTGCAGTTGCTCGCGTCGGTGTACTACCCCGACTCGCCCAACGACGTCGCGCCCGGAGCGTACAACGACCCCGAAGTCGGGGACGGGTTGCCGACGAGCCCGCTCGAGCCGCCGGCCGAGCCGATCGGATTCCGTCGGTGATCGGGACCGCGAGTCCCGCGATGAGGGGACTGTGGGTTCGGGCCGTCGCCGACTCGAGTCCCGGTTCGGACACCGTCGGATCCCCGGTGAGCCCACGTCCCGGTAACGTCCGGAGTGCGGCGGAACGCGGCGCAGCAGGCGAACGCCGCGGTTCCACCGGTCACGAGCACGGTGCGTCTGGAGGCCATCGGTAACGCGGTCGGTGCTCGTCGGGGTTTCGAACGGGGAGGGTTAGCATTCCACCCATAGCGTGGTCGGCGTATCGCCGTCGCCGTCGGCGTCGCGGTCGGCGCGCTCGATCGCCCGCCGGAGTTCGAACGCGCCGAATCCCTCCTCCTCGAGCAGCTGTGTCGCCAACTCGGGCGTAACGGAAACGCGACGACACTCTCCATCAACGAGGAGGCCACCGGGACCGAACGTGAACTCTACGTCGTAGCGATGAACCCGTTCCTTGCGCGCCTCGAGTTCGGGATGGACCGTCTCGAGGGCGTCCGCAACGTATTCGAAGATGAGCTTCATTCCCGGCGCGTCGGTGGTCTCGAGATTGATGCGGATGACCGGCACGAAGGCTGGCCGTTCGGTCTCACCGTCGCCCTTGCTGTCGGCGTCTACGACGGCGATCCGGCGAACGGTCGGCGCCTGCTCGAGGTGGGTGCCGGTTCCCGGCCCCATCGCGTCGGCGAGGCGTGCCTCGAGGGCGTCCGCGAGTGCACGCCGTGCTCGCGTCCGCCGGCGGTAGCGAACGAACATTACGGCGCTGCCGGCCGAGAGGAGCACCGCGACGACGCCGAGTCCGGCGACGAGACTGTCGACCATTACCGCGTCATTCGCGGACCAGTCAGTAGTGATTTCGCCTCGCGACCGTTGGCGGTGTCCGTCGTTGGATACGGCCTACTAGGCGTCATACTGCCGGACAGAACTCTTGAGAAGATTCGCTGTTCCCGTCCGGTCAATCTTCTTCAGTGACTTCTGACCGGCAGTATCAGTACCGGCACAACCACAGCCGTCCGCGGTCGCGCCGCTCACTCGGGACAGCAGTCCGTCTGTCACCGCCCGTTTTCGCCCGTCTCCGGGTTCGGCGGCGACCGTTCGGCCGAATCGGACGTGTTGCCTGACTGAACTCGAGCCAGCGGCCATTCCAAACGGTTTATGGCCGTCGGTTGATTACGCCGGGACATGGCGAAACAGCAGACCGAAGTTCGCGAACTCCAGGAAGGAAGCTACGTCATGATCGAGGATACCCCGTGTAAGATCAACGCCTACTCGACGGCCAAGCCGGGCAAACACGGCAGCGCGAAGGCTCGCGTCGAGGCCGCCGGCGTCTTCGACGGCAAGAAGCGTTCGTTCTCCCAGCCCGTCGACGCGAAGATCTGGGTTCCGATCATCGAGCGGAAAAACGGCCAGGTCGTTTCGGTCGACGGCGACGACATGCAGATCATGGACCTCGAAACGTACGAGACGATCACGATGCGCGTCCCCGAGGATACGGATGTCTCGCCCGACGAGAACATCGAATACCTCGAGATGGAAGACCAGCGAAAGATCGTCTAATGTTCCCCGGGGCGACTGACGAACGCGAGGAGACCGACACGGCGGATCAGGCGGCTGATTCCGACCGTGGCGGCGAAACCGACACGCGAGGACGTTCGTCCGACCGTGGAGGCGCGAACTTCGTGGTCGTCGGTGCGCCCCTGGACGTATCGACGACCTTTCAGCCGGGGACCCGGTTCGGCCCCCGGCGGATTCGGACTTTTGCGGAGCCGTTCGACGACTACGACCACCGGACGGACCAGCACTTTTCAGACCTCGGCGTCGAAGACCATGGCGACGTGCGTGCGTGGGACGACGTCGACGCCTATCTCGAGTGGCTCGAGGGGACGCTCCGCGATATCGTCTGGGACGACGCCGTCCCGCTGACGCTCGGCGGCGAACACACCGTCTCGCTCGCGGGCGTGCGTGCGATCGAACCCGAGGTGTTCGTCTGTCTCGATGCTCATCTCGACCTCTACAACGCCTACGACGGCAACGAGCTCTCCCACGCCGCCGTGACGCGTCGGATTCTGGACGACGTCGACTCCGTCGAGGAGGTCGTCCTCCTCGGTGTCCGAACGGGCAGCGAGGCGGAGTGGGAGCGTGCGGCGGCCGAGGACGTGACCGTCGTTCCGCCCGAAGACGTCGGTGAGTGGGCGTTCGGAGATCGACTCGGCGATCGAGACGTCTACCTGAGCGTCGACATCGACGCGGCCGACCCCGGCTACGCGCCGGGAACGGGGACGACGGAACCGTTCGGGCTCGAGCCCCGCGAGATGCGCGACGTGGTCCGCGAGGTGGCACCCCACGCCAGCGGGTTCGACGTGGTCGAGGTCAACGACCGAGACGACGGGCAGGCCGCGGCGCTGGCCGGAAAACTGGTCCGCGAGTTCGTCTTCGAGCGTGCCGCCTCGTCCCTCTCGTAATTTCGACCGCTGTTTCTCGAGGAACGTGTCTCCGCGGTTCTGTTGAAACTCTCGACCTGTGGAAGTTTTCGGGATCGTGCCGAACACAGCCCGGACGCCAACTGCCAAATGGAAACTTCCTACACAACACAAACCTGGAATAACCGACTAGTTTATTCGTTTGACACGCGTTATCCGCGTAGAACCCCTTATGGAGTCGGGTAGCAACCGGAAACGGCGCGACGACGAATTCAGAGAGCTCAGTCAATTCCGAGACGCGATTATTCAGAGCGCGAACGTCTGGATCAACGCTCTCGACGAAACGGGAACCGTCACGCTCTGGAACGAGGCTGCCGAAGAGATTAGCGGTTATACGGCCGAGGAAGTCGTTGGGTCAGATGAGATATGGACGTGGCTGTATCCCGACGAAACCTACCGAAACGACATTCTGAACAACGTCTCGGCCATTTTACAGGGTGAGAAAGCCGTCGAAGAATTCCAAACGACGATCGAAACCAAAGATGGCTCTTGTCGGACCCTCTCGTGGAACTCCCACGCGATCACCGATGCTGCCGGAGAACTGCAAGGGTCGGTAGCGGTTGGTCGCGACATCACTGACCGAACCAACCGTGAACGAGAATTCGAGGCGCTCAAAGAGCGATTCCAAGCCTACGTTGAGACCGCTTCGGATCTGTTGAGTGTGATCGACGAAGAGGGAATAAGTAAATACGAAAGTCCAGCCGTCAAGCGAATGCTCGGCTACGAACCCGACGAGTTGGTCGGGGAGGATAACTTTCAGTACATCCACCCGGACGACCGCGCGAAGGTGCGCAAAAACATCTCGACGATGATCGAAGAGCCAGATAGCACAGCGACCAGCGTTGAATATCGGTACGAACACGCCGATGGCCACTGGGTCTGGCTCGAAACGGTCGGCTGTAACAAGACTCACACCGCCGTAGACGGCTACGTCCTCAGCACGCGCGACATTACCGAACGCAAAGAACGGGAACAGGAACTTCGACGCCAAAACGACCGACTCAGCGAGTTCTCGAGCATCGTCAGCCACGATCTCAGAAACCCGGTCAACATTGCGCAAGGATACCTGGAGGCTGCTCGCGCGGAGTGTGACAGCGACCACCTCGAGGACGTAGAGATCGCGCTGACGCGGATCGATCAGATCGTCAATCAGACTCTGTCGCTCGCTCGCCACGGGGAGACCATCGGCAAGAAAAACACGGTAGATACCGCTTCCCTTGCCGAGCAGTGTTGGAAGGGGGTCGACACGGCGGGCGCCGACCTACGGTTGCGTGACCCTCCCGTCATCAAGGCCGATCCGCGAGCCGTCCGCCATCTCTTCGAGAACCTCTTTCGAAACGCCATCGAACACGGCGGTGAGGATGTGACCGTCTGCGTGGGCCCGTGCGACGAGGGATTCTACGTCGAGGACGATGGGGTCGGGCTCCCCGACGAAGTCAGGACCGATCTCTTTGCTCCGCTACCTTCGGCGGGTGGTGAACCCGCTGGATTAGGGCTCACTATCGTAAAGCGAATCATCGACGCCCACGAGTGGGAGATTCAGCCCACCGAAAGTGCCGCTGGTGGCGCTCGATTCGAGATCCGTTCCGTGACTATCGATCACCGGAACGGCCGACGGTAGTTTCGCAGACTCTTCGATCGATTGACTCGAACAGCGGGTCCGGAACAAGCGAAGCCCCAGCGACGGTTCCGTTCGCTCAGAACGGGTCGGAAAGGTACTCCTTGGGCACCGCGTTTCGCACCGTCACCAGCGGATCGACCACCTGACTGATCTCGAGGCCGCCAGCCAGACTCGAGAACAGGTAGGCATCCGTCGTATCGAACCCGTGTTCGGCTGCCAGCAGATCGATCGCGTCTTCGTTCGCCAGTTCGCAGGCCGCCTCGAGCGTCTCGGCGCTGGCGACGGGCTTCCACGCGTCGGGCGTCTCGATCAGCGGACGCTCGAGGTCGAATTCGGGGTCGGTGATCACGTCGACGGTAACGTCGATGTCGCAGGCGATTTCCGATCCGGTGCCGCACATCTCGCCGTCGGCCATAGCGGCCTTGCAGTCGCCCATCGCGAGCATCGCGCCCTCCTGAAAGACGGGGAAGTAGGCCGCGTTCCCCGCCGTCATATCGGTCGTGTCGAGGTTGCCGCCGTGGTCGTGGGGGACGAGCGTCGTGTACGACTCCGACGCGGGCGCGACGCCGATCGTTCCGATAACGGGGTCGATTGGGACCTCGAGGTCGTCGAACGCGATCGTCTCGCCGTTGTCCCCGACCGGCGTCATCCGCGTCCGCGGGGCCTCGATATCGTCGTGCCCGTCGAGCAGGCCGAAGCCGTCGATGGTTATCACTCGCCCGTGGGCCTCCGTGATTCGTATCTCCTCGATTTCGACGCGAAGGACGTCGCCGGGGTCTGCACCCGCGACCGCGATCGGTCCCGTCGCGGCGTTTACTTCCTCGGGGACCGACTCGATCACGTCCGATTCGTCCTGTATCGCTCCGTCGAGGCTGTCTCGCGTCTCGATCGTTAGCTCCGCGCCCGATTCGACCGTCGCGCTCGGCTCGAGGTCGGGAGTAAACTCGTAGATTGCACCCGTCTCGTGTGTGACCGTCTCGCGTGACATACTCGGATCTACGACGGCGAACGCATAGTTCCTACTGAAGGGGAGATGAGTTCCTGTTTGTCTGTCTCCGTCCGGCAGTTCTCGTCAGTTGCTCCGCTGGCCACGCCTGTCAGTTCTCGTCGAGACTTGCTTTCGAAAGCGCTCCAATCAGTCGAATACAAGGGCCTCGCCGGGCAACCACACTGCATGGAACTTGCGACCTTTGCCACCCGAATCGACGAGGAGCTGGGAACCGACGACTACGCCGACCTCGACGCCAGCGCGAACGGGCTGCAGGTCGGCCCCGACCGCGGCGAGGTCGAACACGTCGCCTTCGCCGTCGACGGCGTCCAAGAAACGTTCGAACGGGCGATCGACGCCGACGCTGATGCCCTCGTGACCCACCACGGCATTTCCTGGGGCGGGTTCGACCGCGTCACCGGCCGCACCTACGACCGGATCGCCCCCCTGATCGAACACGATCTCGCGCTGTACGTCTCACACCTCCCGCTCGACGGCCATCAGGAACTGGGCAACGCCGCCGGCGTCGCCGACGTACTCGACCTCGAGGCGCGGGCACCGTTCGGCGAACTCGGGCCGGAGTACATCGGCCAACGCGGTACTGTCCCTGAGTCGCTCACGGTCGACGCGCTCCGAGAACAACTCGAAAACGCCCTCGATACCGACGGCCAACCGGTACGGACCCTCGAGTTCGGTCCCGACCAGATCGAGGAGATCGCGATCGTCACCGGGAGCGGCACCGACTGGCTCGACGAGGCCGTCGCCGCGGGCGCGGACGTGCTGATTACCGGCGAGGGGAAACAGAAGGCCTACCACGAGGCCCAGGAGGCCGGCATCCACGTCGTGCTCGCCGGCCACTACGCGACCGAGACGTTCGGCGTCCGCGCGCTCCGGGAACTGGTCGGCGAGTGGGGTCTCGAGACGAGCTATTTCGACGTCCCGACCGGGCTTTAATCGGGGGATATCTGTCGTATTCGCGGACCACAACCGGCGTTTTCGGGCCGACTATCGAACGCCGAGAGCGGGGGCGAACTCGAGCGGGCGCCATCAGTACCGCACCCGGACGCATATTCACGGCCCAGCCTCAACCCGCTGGGCAACCGAGTGGACGTATCATGAGCGACCCCATCGAGTACGAGGTCGTCGTCGTGGGTGGCGGTCCCGCGGGTTTGACGACCGCGCTGTACACGACTCGCCTCGGCCACCGGACGGCCGTCTTCGAGAAGGAAGGCGGCCGCCACGCGGCGGTCAATCACGTCCACAATCTGCTCGGCGTTTCGGAGGACGTTTCTGGACGGCAACTCGCGACCCACGGGGTCGATCAACTCGAGCACTACGGCGGCGACTTCTATCCCGACGCCGTCGAGTCGATAACGCAGTGGGGCGGTGATGACAGCGACAGCGAGGGCGACGGCGACGGCGACGGTGATGACGACGGCGGCGACGCTGGTGACACCGATGACGGCGACAGCGATCGCGCCGACTCTGCTAATGCCCCCCGCTTTCGACTCGAGTCGACTCACGCCACGATCGACGCCGAACGGATCGTCTTCGCGACCGGGTTCCGGGATCGGAGCCCGGACGTGCCGGAACTCGAGCGCTTTACCGGACGAGGGCTCCACTACTGTCTCCACTGCGACGCGTTCACGTTGGGCGACGGGCCCGTCTTCGTCCTCGGCCACACGGAGAGTGCGGCCCACGTCGCGATGGCGATACTCAATTTCACCGCCGACGTCGACCTCCTGCTGGACGGTCGCGAACCCGAGTGGGGCGACGAGACCGACGCGCAACTCGAGGCCCATCCGGTCGATCTGGTCGACACGGCCGTCGTCTCGGCCTACGACGACGAGAGCCTCGACGAGGACGAACCGCCGTGGCTCGGCGGGTTGGCGTTCGCCGACGGCACCGAGACGGATTATCTCGGCGGTTTCGCGATGTACGGCTCGGCGTACAACGCGGATCTGGCTGCGGATCTCGGTTGCGAACTGAGCGAGGACGGCGCGATCGACGTCGACGAGCGCCGCGAGGCCAGTGTCGACGGCGTTTACGCGGTCGGCGACGTCACCCACGGCCAGAATCAGACGACCATCGCCATCGGCGACGGCGCCTACGCCGGACTGGCGATCCACAAGGACCTGCGGACGTTTCCGAAGTCGATCGACGAACTCGACGGACCCGAGAGCGGAACCGGTGATCACGGCGACGGTGAGGACGCCCTCGAGAGTGCACCCCCCGGAAGCGCGGCCGATCTCCGCGCTCAGATGCGACGCGTTCGAGACCTGCGGACGCATCCGGGGCTGCGGGGGCCGTCGCCGGGTCGGGAGTGATCACCTTATCAAAAGCTTCTTGACATGTTCGCCCAAACAGCCTTCCGTGACAGCGATCGTCTTCGACCTCGATGGAACGTTGCTCCACACCGACGAGCCCTATCAGGAGTTACTTGCAGGTGCGATCTCGGACGTCCGGGGCAGCAAATCGGTGCCCAAAACGTGGCTCGAGACGTACGAGGAGGCGTTTTTCGAGCTGTTTTCCGCCTGCGAGCCCGACCCGGTCCGGCGGGCGTTCGCTCGGATCGACGGCTGTTCGGACCCCGACGCGTACGCGACGGCGCTTCTGGAGCGAGAGATCGAATCCCTCTCCCCGCCTGCGAACGCCCGTGCGGATCTCGAACGGTTGCGCGAGACGCACGAACTCGGCGTGCTCACGAACGGTGTTCGCGACTGGCAGTTGGCGAAGCTTCGAGCCCACGATCTCGCGGACGCCGTCGACGCGGTCGTCGCTTCCTACGAAGTAGGGGCCCACAAGCCCAACGCGCCGCCGTACCGTGCGCTCGAGAAGCGGCTGCCGGCAACCCAGTACGGTATGGTCGGCGACAGCGACGGCGATATCGACGGTGCGGAGAACGCGGGCTGGGAGACCCTTCGGTACGACGGCGGCGGCTTCGGCGGGCTTCCCGACGACCTGTTCCTGCACTGAATCGCGACGCCGCGTTCAGTAGGTTCGGTACGACGCCGAGCCGACTGCGATCCGGACGAGCGTGTTCTCGGCGTAGGCCTCCGGCTCCGCGTCGTACTTCGCGTTGATCCGCTCGCGTGCCCGTTCCGTCCGGTCGTCGTCATCCACGACGGTCGCGGTACCGAGTAGCGACACCATCCACTGCGCCTCGCCCGCCTCGTCTTGCTGTATCGAGAGGGCGACCTGCGGGTTCTCTCGGACGTTCGCCAGCTTCCGACCCGTCGTGACGATTTCGACGACTTCGTCCGACTCATCGTATCGGTACCAGACGGGGGCGACGTGCGGGCGACCATCGACGCAGGTCCCGAGGTGGGCCATCAACGGCTCGCTCTCGAGAAGACGCTTTGCTTCAGGTGGAACGGTAGACACGATCGTATCCGTGTCACCGACGGGGAGCGATAAAGTCGGCTGCCATGCCGTTGCCGGTGTTCGATGGCCGTGCGAGTCCGCGTGGCAGATCGCTTCCTCGCCGTCGCCCATCGAGATTTCTGGCGTCGGCGATGCCCGAGCCGTCCGCTTCGATCACGGTTGCGTCGTACTCGCGTGCGATCGCTCGAGTATCATCCGTCGAGTTCCCGTCGGCGACGACGACCTCGTACGTGTAACTTGTATCTAGCCCGGCGATGCTTGCGAGGGTTCCCCGGAGATACTCGTCCTCGTTTCGCGTCGGAATCACGAAACTTACGTCGGCGCCGGTTTCGGTATTCCCGGCTTCGTCGGCGCGTTCGTCTTCGTCTCCGTCTTCATCGTCACCACCCATGCAGTTCTCACTCGAGGACACACTCCCCTGCGGTCTTAATGTACGGCTTGCTTCAGATAGGCAAGAACGCTCTCACCGATAATTTTCACCAAACGCCGGCGCCGATTATTGTCTATCATTAACTTTTATAACGGAGGGGCGTCTACCGGGTTGTACAGATGTCGGTCGTACACGTAGTAGCGTGAGTTTGCCCCCACTCTTTGACGAACCCAGCATCGATCACCGACGACGTTTCCGCGATCCGAACCCGACCGACATGAGCACACGACACCCACACTCCACGACCCGTACCGAATCCCAGCCGAACCGCCAGACAGACCGTCCTCAGACGACGCCAGCCGGCACGTCAGATACTTCTGATACTACAACTGCAACCGCAACGACACCCACACAAACCGCAACCGACCGCGCCCCCCAAACCTTCTCCCAACAACACACGGGCCGCCTCGAGAACCTGATCGACGAATTCAACACCGCATTCGCGAGGGCGACGGACGAATCGGAGCGGCGTTCCTAACCGAACGACTGCGTCTCGAGCAATCCAAACCGTCTTTGGAGCGGCTGCTATAGATTCGCGTGGCCGATGACGATTCACTCGCTCCGAGCCGGACTCGGCACCCGGTGGTGACGAGCCCTATGAGTGCCGAGGCCATCGATTTACATGTACCGCACCTTGCTATTCCAAAGTCGCTATATAATAGATGAACCGCCTAGTTACAGGGTTACCTTCACTAAATACTCGTACTCGTGTTCCTCAAGGACTTCTAAGTCGGAGTCCAGCTCATCTCTAGCTTTATCTAAGTCCTCAGAGGGAAGATAAAAGGTAAGTGTATCTCCATCGCTTGTCACGTGAATATCGTCCTCGAGAACTCGGAGTTCGTTAACAATCATGCTCTGAAGGTCGTCAATTGACTGTGCCATTGATATTAGGTTGAATGATGTGCTGTGATTTATAATCTGGGCTGCTCGTTGAAGTCTCCTCTATTGGAAGAGATTGCTGGTACAACAGACCAAGGATACAGTTTTGTTATCCCGGAGCCCTCCGCCAATTTCACTTTCACTTCGTTTAGCTGAATTATTAGAGCATAGACGTTCAGAGTTCAAATACAACGGTCACGTGTCCAACTATGCCCACCCTCGATGTTGAACAGGTAGAATCACTGCATTTGAGCCGACCAGACTCACCTATTCAAACAGGACTTTGACAAAGATGAGTCTAGCGAGTAACTCAAAAAATACTACAATCCTGAAAATATGGGTTCAAAGTCCCGAGAGGTGTACTCTCGTAGATGGGGAAATATAAGAAAAATATTAGATGGGTCCTTCTACGAATTGGAGATAACGGACCAATCTCTAGAATACTGTAGAGGCCAAAAGGAGGGTAGATTCATCAGACATACTGAGAAGCTCCGTAGGGAAGCAACGTAGAGGAGAGGACAGTATCTTCCAAATGAAAACAAAAAAACCAATTCGGAAAGCAACAAAGAAGAGCGCTTCCAATGCAAAAAGTAGACCCCTACAAAGAGAGTGTTCAATGGAAAATCGATGGATCGTAGCGGAATCGGCGGGGGATGCAACGGTAGATACAAGTACCTTCCACAAGGCTACGATAAACAAGGGTCTAGATTATGAGTACTGACAATCTCGAAGTTTCAAATACGGGTCAGGAGAAGGGTGAGTCCGTATTCGACAATCGTTCTCTCGAGGGCATCTATGAAGAAATCCGTGAAACCTATCTCGCAGATGAGCGCCCTTGGGTAATTGGATACAGCGGCGGCAAAGACTCCACTACTGCTCTTCAACTCATTTGGTACGCTATCAAGGATCTTCCAGATAAACAACAAACCAAACCAATCCACGTTATTTCTAGTGATACTCTTGTCGAAACTCCTAAGATTGTAAACCATATCACCAGTACTCTTCAAAATATCAATGAATATGCAGAGAAGGAAGGACTTCCTTTCGAAGCCCACAAAGTTACTCCGAAGGTTGACGACTCATTCTGGGTAAATCTGATCGGTCGAGGCTACCCAGCACCCAACCAGACCTTCCGCTGGTGTACCGAACGCCTGAAAATCGACCCTGCTGACAGATTCATCGAGAACAAGGTCTCCGAGCACGGCGAAGTCATCGTAATCCTCGGGGTTCGAAAAGCAGAAAGCGCTACCAGAGAACAGGTCATGGATCTGCACAGCATTGACGGTAGCATCCTCTCCCGACACAACAAGTTCGCCAACGCTTTCGTCTACACTCCGATAGAGGACTGGATCGTCGACGACATCTGGTCCTACCTCCTCCAAGTCGACTGTCCCTGGGGCAAGGAAAACCGAGACCTCGCTGCCCTATACCAAGAAGCCGACGACGAATGTCCCATGGTCATCGACACCAAAACGCCTTCCTGCGGTAACAGCCGATTTGGTTGCTGGACCTGCACCGTTGTCTCCGAAGACAAGGCGATGCAGAACATGATTGACGAAGGCGACGAATGGATGGAACCTCTTCTGGAGTTCCGAGACTTCCTAAAATCCACTCAGGACCCAGAAGAGAAACCAACCTACAGACAGGTGAAAGGCCGACAACACGGCTACGTCAAGACCAAAACCAACGGCGACAACGGGATCATCCCTCGTGCCCACAAGTTCGAGTTCTGCAAAGACCTGTTAAAAAAGCTGCTTGAAACACAGAAAGAAGTCAACCGCCAGCTTCCGGACGAGGAAGAAATGGATCTAATCCGGGACGAAGAACTCAGAGAAATCCGCCGGATCTGGCGAGAGGAAAGAGCCGATTGGGAAGACTCCGTTCCCAAGATCTACAGAGATGCTATGGAGGAAGACATCGGATGGGTCCAAGACGACTACGGAGCCTTCGGAGAAACCGAAGCCAAGCTTCTCAAAGAGATCGCCTCCGAACACGACGTTCCCCCTGAACTAGTGCAGCGGCTACTGGACACCGAACTCCAGCACCACGGAATGAAACGCCGGGCCTCCATCTACAACGAGATTGACAAAGTCATGAGAGAGGACTGGCGTCCTATGGAAGAAATCGTAGCTGATATCGAAGGCGAAGAGAATATCGAAAAGTGGCAGTACACGCCAGAGTCGCAGACCTGAACTCTCTCTAATCAATGAAACTGACAAAGCTGGTAATCAATGACTTCGGACCATATCGCGGCAGAAACGAGTTTCAACTTTCCACATCACAGGACTCACCCATCATTTTGTTCGGAGGCTCGAACGGAGCCGGGAAAACCACCCTATTCCGAGGAATCCAGATCTGTCTACACGGACGAAGCGCATTAGGTCGACGGGTCAGTGAAACTGACTACAAGGAACACATCAGAGGGAAACTTCACGAGTACGCAGACCACTCCGCTGATGAAGCATCGATCCGACTCGAATTTGAGTACGCCTACATGGGCGAGGTGGACCACTACAGCGTAGAACGATCTTGGCGTGACCGTGGGAAGAGCATCGTTGAGAACCTTGAAGTACGGCGAAACGGGAAACTCCCATCAGATCTGGACAAAGACCAGTGGGAAGACTTCCTGAAAGAGCTGATCCCGCCAGGAGTATCACAGCTATTCTTCTTCGACGGAGAAAAAGTCCAAGAGCTGGCCACCGCTATCGAAGACGACGAAAGCTTCGAAGACTCCCTTTTCTCACTGCTCGGCCTCGACCTCGTTGACCGACTTGATGCTGACCTCTCAATATACCGCTCCAGAAAACTCGACGAAAGCGGTCTGGAAGGTATCACCGAGAAAATCAACGAACTACAAGAAGAGAGGGAAGAACTCGAGAACCGCCGTCAAGAGCTAAAGGATGAAAAAGAAGACAAGGCGGAGCGACTTGCTGAACTAGAATCCGAGATTGACAGCAAGGAAGCTGACATCGCCCAAGAGGGTGGTGCCTACGCCGACAAACGTGAGGGCCTGAAAGAGCGAAGAGCAGAACTCAACGCTAAAATCGAGAATGTCGAAGAAGATATCCGGGAGATCGCTACCGACGCATACCCCTTCGCGTTAGCACCTGGACTCTGTCAGAGCGTTGTTAACCGGCTTAAGGAAGAAAGCGAGAAGCAAGAGACGGCTGCTGCCAAAGAAAGGCTCGACAATGAGCTTGACGATGCCTTAGACGGTGAAGTCTTCAGCGGCCTTGATGTCCCTGAAGACCAAGCTGAGGAAATAAAAACTCGGCTTCAGTCAGAGATCAGGAATCGGTTCCAAGTCGACGATGAGGACAGTAAACTTCTCCACCAGTTCTCAGAATCCCAACGCCGTGAGATGTACGGTGTTGTCGATAAAGCTCTGAATGAAGTACCTGAAAACCTCGGCTCCAAGTCCAATGAACTGGAGAGCATGGTTCGAGAGCTACAGGATATCGAATCTCAACTCGGACGTGCTCCGGAAGAAGAAGATATCTCACCGCTCATAGAGGACCTGAACGGGTTGATCGAGGAAAAAGAATCCCTCAAATCCGATCTCAACGAGATTGAAGAGAAACTGAGCAAACTCGAAACACAAACCTCCCGCCTCGAGAACCAGATCGACAACAAACTTGATCGGAAAGAAGACGAAGAGACCGTATCAGAGCGGGCTGACCTCGCATCCAATGTCCAGAACGTTCTGAGTGAATACCGTGAGGAACTGTCCAAGGAGAAACTCCGAAACCTCGAGGACGCACTTACTGAACGGTACCTCGCTCTCTCCAACAAAAGCGACTTCTACGAAGGTATTGAGGTCGACGAAGACGCCCTGAACATCCAGGTCAAAACCAAACACGGGAATCACAAACCACAGTCCGAACTATCTGCTGGTGAACGTCAGATCTTCGCAACCGCCCTCCTTTGGGCATTGGCAGAGATATCCGGAAGACCGCTCCCCTTCATCGTTGATACACCGCTTGGCCGGCTCGACAGAGCACACCGAGAGAACCTCATCGCAAACTTCTTCCCAGAAGCAGCACACCAAGTTCTGGTGTTCTCCACTGATACCGAAATCGACGACGAGTACTACGACCAGCTGAACGACGACGTCACACAGGCATACCACTTGGACTACAACCAGGAAGAAGGCTACACTTCGGTTTCCCGAGGCTACTTCTGGTCAAATCCTGACCAAGGAGACGAAATCGATCTGGAAGGTGTTCCACAATGAGCAAAGAGTTCAACCGGATACAGATAGGTACAGACGCTACGAACCGGCTACGAATGCTGAAAGGGAATACCGGTCTCACACCGAACTATCTCTGCAGGATCGGCCTATGCTACTCACTGAATGAACCCCGGCCACCAAACCCGGAGGAATACGATAACGAAGGTCAAACGTTCAACCGGTACACCTTGCTCGGAGAACACGACGCCCTCTACATGGCTTTGCTGAAGGAACGGCTAATCCAGGAAGACAAAGACCCTGAAGAAGATCTATTCGATGAGTTCGTAGCTCATCTAAACCGAGGAGTAATCAGGGTCCACGGAAACATCAGCGACCTCAGCGACTTCCAGGCGCTGGTTCCCAATAGCTTGAAAGAAGAGACAGACGTGGAACCGGATAGTGGATTACCATGACTCCAAGTCTTGACGACGCGGTCTACCTCGATCATCATGCTACCACACCGGTCGACGAACGAGTAGCCGACGACATGAAGCCGTACCTCACTGAGAGCTTCGGAAACCCGGCTAGCGACGACCATCTCTACGGAGCCAAGGCAAAGGAAGGTGTAGAAGAGGCAAGAGAAAAGATCTCAGAGGCCCTCAACTGCCGGAAGGAAGAGATTATCTTCACAAGTGGTGCAACAGAGTCCGACAATCTGGCAATCAAGGGCGTAGCTGACTACGCTGAGAGAAAAGACAAAGGCAATCATATCATCACCGGGGAAACAGAGCACGAAGCTATCCTCGAGGCCTGTGAGGTGTTAGAAGAACGCGGCTTCGATATCACCTACCTCCCCGTCGACGAAAACGGATTGATCGACCCCGACGATATTGTAGACGCCATTCGAGACGATACCCTTCTGATCTCCATAATGGCCGCCAACAACGAGATTGGCACTATCGCACCTCTTAAAGAAATTGGGGAAATCGCTAAAGACAACGAGGTCTTCTTCCACACAGACGCAGTCCAAGCAATCGGCTATGTTCCCATTGACGTCGAAGAAATGGGGATCGACTTAATGTCGATCTCTGCTCACAAAATCTATGGACCAAAAGGTGTCGGAGCACTGTACGTCCGTCGACGAAACCCCAAAGTCAAACTCGATCCACTCATCCACGGAGGCGGCCACGAACGCGGATGGCGCTCCGGCACCCTCAACGTACCTTCCATCGTCGGACTGGGCAAGGCAGTACAATTAGCCGACAAAGAGATGGAAGAACGTCGTCAGCACGTCGACGAACTCACATCCTACATGTGGGATCGTTTTGACAGCGAACTTGACGATGTTGTTCTCAACGGCCATCCAGAAAAGCGGATTCCCAATAACCTGAACGTCAGCTTCTTCGGAGTTGAAAACAAAGCTCTGGTCCAAAACCTTCAACCAGAACTAGCTGTCTCAGCGGGATCTGCCTGTACAACAGGCAAAGTCGAAGCCTCGCACGTTCTTCAAGCACTCGGTGGTAACGAAGATCTCTGGCACTCCGCAGTAAGATTTGGACTCGGGAAGGACAATACCCGGGAAGAGATCGAATCCGCTACGGACAAAGTGATTCAAAGCGTCTCCCGCCTACGGAAACTACAAATAAGCTGACAAACATCACTAGTACAATCCAATAATGTCCGAAGGCATTGAAAACGAAGAAGAGGCGAAAGGACTCCATTCCCTTTCTCTAGAAGTAAGCTACAATTCTGGAGAACACGACCTCCTGAATGAGTTCTATATTCCTTGCTTGGAGTACGCTGACAGATATGATCGGGCTGCGGGCTATTTCGACAGCAAATCACTGACGATTGCCGCACAGGGAGTCTCAGAGCTCGTTATCAACGAGGGCAAGATGCGGTTGATCGCTTCCCCACGCCTATCCCCTAACGATATCGAGGTTCTAGAAAAAATAGCAGAAGGGGAGGCTGACGAAGACCAGGAAAGCGAAATTGTCGAAGGTGCTCTGCACCGCGGCTTATCCGCTGAACAGTTCTCGGATTTCCTAAAGCAGGACCGTTTCAAGTGTATGGCTTGGATGCTCCAGGAGGATCTGTTGGAGATCAAGATTGCTTATCTCCGGGATGCAGACGAGAGCAATCCGTTCAGTCATTATCACGAAAAAATCGGGGTCTTCACAGATGAATACGGCAACAAAGCTGCTTTTTCAGGCTCTATAAACGAAACAGAACTCGGATGGACCGATAACTACGAATCGTTTAACGTCTATCCCAACTGGACTCCCGGCCTCGATATGTTGGCGTCAGAAAAGCAGAGCCATTTCAAGAAGCTCTGGAACAATGAAGACCCCCGAGTGATCGTCAAGGATCTTCCTGACGCTGTTGAAGAAGGCCTGAAAGAACATAGCCCGGACACAGTAGATGGGCGTCCGGACCTGGAAATGTTCGAAGACGACTCCAGTGGTGAGACTGAGGTTGAAAACAAATCTGATGATGGAATCTCCCTTTGGCCTCACCAGAAAGAAGCGGTCGATACCTGGATAGCCAATGATTACACTGGCATCCTGGCAATGGCGACAGGAACCGGGAAAACAAGAGCCGCGATCAAGGCTGCAAACCTCGACGCAAATAGCCGGTTGACCGTTGTCGCTGTCCCAAAAGATGCTCTCCTCACCCAATGGAAAAGCAGTATTGAGAACCTGATACCGGACGCTGACGTAATGATCTGCAGCTCTAATACAAGCTGGGACGACCGAATTATCAGCGTAGTCAACCCGTACAAAATCGCCTCACCAGATCTAATTCAAGATCAGCCAAAGCAGTTTATCGTAACCACGGTCCACACCGCTATTGGAGATGCTTTCAAAGCCTTCGTCCAGGACATTCCTCCGCAACACTTGCAGCTGGTTGCTGACGAAGTCCACAGGTACGGAGCGGACAGCTTCAGCCAATTATTCGACTATGACGCTGGACGACGCCTCGGATTATCTGCGACTCCTGAACGTCGAGATGAAAAAGGAAACGAGAGGATAGAGGACTATTTCGAAGACATCATCTTCGAGTATAGGACGAAAGAAGCTGTCCGAGAAGGATATCTGACGGACTACGAATACCATCCGCTGATTTGTGAACTGAACGAAGAAGAGTACGAAGACTACAAGGAGTACAGTAAGTGGATTGCACAGGTTGTTGAACAACTTGAGGACGCCGACCCCACCGAACGAAACAAATTAGAAGACAAGAAAGAAGACTGGCAGCGAAAACGAGCGAAAATATTAAAGAAAGCTGAAGCAAAGCCTGACCGCTTCGAAGAGTTCCTAAAATCTGACCATCCCACTCCTTCGATAATCTTCTGCGAGGATACAGAGCAACTCGACGATATCCGGGAGCGACTGAATAATCAGAATAAGCAGTTTGCCGAGTACGTCAGCGATATGGACTCCGAAAAGAAGAGCAGTGCTTTCTATCAATTTAATAAGGGACATGTCGATTATCTGTTAGCAATTGAATGTCTTGATGAAGGTGTGGACGTTCCTGACTGCCCGACCGGTATTGTTATTTCGAGTACAAGCAACGAACGGCAGTTCATCCAACGAAGAGGACGAGTACTCCGAAAAAGTGAAGAGAAAGACAAAGCTATGGTTTACGATATGATCACGCTGCCCGGGCTCTCCGCAAACGAACAAGACGACACTGCCCGGAACTTTATCGAGAAAGAGCTTAATCGAGCCAAGGTATTTATGGAGGCTGCAGAAAACAGAGACAGTATACGGTTGAAACTTAACGAGGAACTAGAGCCCTACGGATTTGGACACCTAGCCTTTGTCTCAACATGAGTACTGACACATCAGACATAGATCCGAAAATCCTCGAGCTGATAGCTGAGCAAGCTGATGACAAAAACATAGATGAAGACCTTCTAATACAGGTATACAACATCGAGGACGAGATGGTGGGAATGAAACGTCGACACGGAATAGACGACAGACTGCGACGGGTCCTCGAAGACTACGTCGAAGTCAAAGGAGCTGATGAATAGTAATGCGTATACTAGAAGTAACCCTCAAGAATTTTCGCCCCTTCTACGATGAGGTCAATGTCCCTCTGAATATAGAAGAAGACAAACCTCTCATCTTCATAATCGGAAAGAATGACCGAGGCAAGACCGCTTTTTTAGAAGCCCTCAAGTTCTGTCTCTACGGTTACGACGGCAGCTTTCAACAAATCAACACCAAGTGGCGGAGAGCGATAAATCGACGAGCTGCTACTGAGGGGGACGGCGAAACCCGTGTCACAGTAGAGTTCATCGACAACGATACCGTTTACCGTGTCTCCCGATTCATCGAGTTTGAGCAAGTCGATGACCCTGACGAAAGAGAGCCTGAACGCTCCGAAGTAACCGTCACCATTCCAGGTGGAGACGGAGGCGAGGACGAGACGATAATCGCTCAGCGGGATGGCGAGAAAGAATACAACCAGTTCATGAACAACATCCTGCCTGCCAGCGCATCCAACTTCTTCTTTTTCGACGGTGAGGAGGTCGGGAACCGGTATGCCGGAACTCAGGAGGAAGAAGAGTACAGTCGAGAGGATAT
Source organism: Natronorubrum halalkaliphilum (assembly GCF_009834785.1). GTDB lineage: Archaea > Halobacteriota > Halobacteria > Halobacteriales > Natrialbaceae > Natronorubrum > Natronorubrum halalkaliphilum. The sequence continues at coordinate 14,178 of NZ_WUYX01000071.1, read as the reverse complement.
TCGAGAGGCTATCGAGACTGTCCTCGGGATTCAGCAAATCCAGAAAGCGATCGACGATATGGATAACAATGCGAGTTACTACAACGAGCAATATCTGGAAGCTGAATCTGACAGAGAAGACTTGGACACATTGAAAGATGAGAAAGGTGAGCTGGAAGATGAATTGAGTGCTCAGAAGACGCAACTGGATACTGAGCAACAAGTTCTGGAGAACAAGGAAAAGGCCCTTGAAAAAGTCGAAAACCAGATCGCTGATGCAGTCGAGTTAGTCGAGAAGCAGGACCGGATTGACGATATAGATAACCTGCTGAACGGCGTTGATGAGGAAGAAGCAGATACTGACGAGGAAGAAGAAGGCCTCTACAACATTCTCGAAAGGAAGAAGGACGAGCTGCAGGACTATCACACGTACTTCGGATCGATTCTGATAGGTGTCGCTACATCCGAAGTTTTGGAGAAGATCCAGGTCGAACAGACGGCTGAAAAAGAGAGAGTAATCAACGACCTGTTGAAGCCAGCTGTTGAAAAATGTCTCTGCGGTAATGAAATCGGGGAAGAAGAGGAGGACATCTTGGAACAGTCTCTTGAAAGTTTCCAGTCCGACAGTAAACAGGCAAAGTACGATCTGCGGCAGTTAGCATCTAAACACCAAGATCATCTCAAAGAAAGCAGTGACGGGAGGACGATTGATAAGCTGAAAACCGATTACCACGGGCTCTACAGCGAGGTCCGGGATCTTGAGGAACGAATTGAGGACCTGGAAGAGGAGCAGGCTGATTTAGAGGGGGAGATCGACGAAGCTGCGATGTCGAAGTCGGATGTTGAAGATCTCCGGGAGGAGAAATCGCGTATCAAGGAGGAGATCGGTGAGTCCAACTCGACAATAAGCAATATCGAGGACGAAATCGACAGGCTTGAATCTGCGATCAACAGCAAAGAGGATAGAATCGACTCTATGGGTGGGGCTACCAAGGAAGAAGAACGGTACAGACGACTGCGGAATCTGTGCCGCAAATCCCGTGATGCCTGGCAGGAGATTAAGGAAGGATACGTAGAGTCGCGTCGGAAGGACGTGCAGGATTACGCCACGGAAGTTCTCCGAAGATTGACGAACAAGGAAGGAGTGTACAAAGGTCTGGAAATCAGCGCGAACTACGAACTTGACGTAGTCACCTCTTCAGGTACTCGACCATTAGAGGAGCAGGACCCCAGCCAAGGTGCCCGTCAGATCATTGCCTACGCATTCATCGCAGGTCTTAACCGATGGACTGCCCGTAACGCACCAGTTGTCATAGACACGCCTGTCGGCCGACTTGACCCGACTCACAAGGACAACCTGATCAACTATCTTCCCGAGTTCAAGGATCAGGTGATTATGCTGTACCAGCCGGATGAGTTCCACAAAGAGGATCTGCACAAGGTGAAGGACCAAACAAGCCGACACCTGCGGATCCGTCAGCGAGAGGGAGATCCCAAGTCCTCAGTCGTGGAACCGTTTGAACCTGAAATTGAGGATAAACCGGAGGCGTTGGTACAATGACTACTACTCGAACCTTCAAGACCGCTAAGCAGAACATCTACCGGAATCTGGTTCTGCGTACTGCGAGACTGGCCCTTGATGATGATGAAGATCTTGATCGACCTGAGTCAGAATACCCGTTTGATGATGGCTACGAGCTTTTCGCTGCAGGATTGGCCATCGGTTTCCTAAATGAAAACCGGAATGAGGAATCGCGGGGTAACTACAGCCAGGACTTCATCGAGATTGATAACATCAGCAATGACGAGTACAGGGAAGCGATCAACTTCGTCTGGGAACTCGTCAAGATCCGGCACGACGATGTAGACGAAACTGAGGCTTGGGAGTATGCCAGGCAGTACGCGGATGCCGGTGTAGACAAGATCAACCGGGAGATGGAGTACCGTGGTGAGTTTGATATGATCGGGCTTCTGAGCATATTTGAGGGAGAGTGGGATGAGACGCTTGAGAAACTGCTTCAGGAAGAAAAGCTCGAAGAAGCAGAGATCGATACGCTGTAATCTCCTTTGAGCTCTTCAAATACGGATTTGTCTATCACCTTGAGCTATGAGTTATCAGTCAATAAATACACAGTTCTAATAAGAAGCTATCTTGAGACCCTATCAGTGCTTAGTTCTTCGGAGAGCAGCGATTACGAGGAAATGGTAATCAGCGGAACAGAGATCGATTTGATCCCGAGCCAAGAGTAGATCAGTTATGTGCCTCAAGAACAGCATTAGAAGATGAATGATAGAGACATAGCACTATACTTCTCATTGGTTCTCGATGGATCAATTTCAATTAGTTCGCCAGTTGGTCATCGTTCCATCGCCTAATAGGCGGTCTCGTTCATGCTGGTCAACTCCGTACTGCTCTAGCTGATGCTCGATTTTATCGCCAATATCCCCTATAGATATATTATGGGTCTGATCGGTGAGGCTGTTGAGGTCGACCAAACCGCATGTATTTGCACCTGATAGGCCATCATCATGCCATTGAGTCCCTTTCTTCTTCCCGGTTTTACGGACTAGCCCTTCTTGTTGGATCTTACGTAGATTAGATCGGACAGTATTCTTGTTATGTCCTGTTTCCCTAGCGATATCTGCTCCAGAAGCAACACATAGATCTGAAAGCGCCTCAATGATGTCTCGTTCTATAGTAGACCGCTTTCGTACTACACCGAGAGCAATCTCTCTCGGAAGCCAAGAAGGAATTGCTGCAGTATTCACATAGACAGTGGATCCTGAGCCATCACGAGCGAACCGGAAGATTGCTTGCAGAACCTCGTTTTCTCGCATATGTTGGAGGATTTCGTCGCCAAACGCTCCGTATGATTTTGTCAAGCCTTGACCATTCCCCGTAGCTTCTGTACCGAATAGAGCAGCCCAGCGTTCGATAAATGGGTCACCATAGTGAGGACTACCAAGAATCACACCGACATCCTCGTTAGCCAGTTTATTCGACCCTTTGAGATTTCCGTAGTAGGTGCTGTTCGCTGATATCGGGATATTTTTGCTTTTTAACTTGTTTAGAACACGGTCCGACGTAATTACAGCTGGTTGGCAACTGTGTCTTTTGGCTACTTCTCGAAGAAGTGCCTCATCACGGTCGAGATTAGCGTGATTCCCACTTGAATATGGGTATATGCTTTTGAGTTCTGTCTGAATAATTTTTATATTTTGGGTATGACGTATGTATCTCTCTCTTTCAGTATCCGTGAGTAGCTGTTTATGATTAAAATTGAGCCCAAGCATTAGATCATAGAGACGTGGTGTAGGTGCTCCATCCAGCGCGACCACGTTTTTTGCATTAACTAAAGTAGGTGGGTCGAGAACATACATTTTATTTAAATTTTGGTTGTGGGAAAACACTTGCCCACCCCCTAATGGTGAGGTACTCCAGTTATTACCAAGATCATTAGCTTTGAGAGTTCCTAAGACCAGTAGTGGCGTGTGGATATGGTAATTATCGGAGTCTTTGTCAAGAATTTGCTTAGAATTTCCCAGACCTATACCCTTTTGATTAAACCAATTAAGTGCTAATTCCTTCTTTTTGCTATCGCTGTTGGTAAGTAGTCTATGATAGTTTGAGAAGGGTATATTGCTTGTTTGCTGTAAAAAATTCGTTATGGTGGTGTGAGGGTCTGTAAATTCGGTAAGGAAGGCGTCTGATGGCGCTTCATCAATAACAACCACTCTATTTTCGACGATTATCTCGACATATGCGTGGGTATAGTGTCCAATGATAACTTCGTAGTCGTCTGGTTCGAAATCCCATTCGGACTCGTATGGACAGCCGCTTCCCTTCTGGCAAGGAAGGTCCCAATGAGTGTGTAAGTCTGATGCTGTTACCCCTAAATTCCGATAGTCCTTAAGCTTCTGTTCTAATGGGGGACCATGTTTTCCAGCGAATGAGGGACACTTGTCGTCAACCCGGGGTAGGACTTTAGATGATAATCCATGCTTCTGACACCAAGATCTTATTTCAGCATATCTGCCCTTTCGGCCTCGAGACGTGAGTATAGTGATCGGCGTATCGGTTGTTGATACCGCTTCTATCGCTGAATAAGATTTACCAATTCCAGGGAGGGCGTCAAGCAGCATTACACGATCACTGTTATACGCTTTTTCAACCGCCTGGAGACATCGAGAGCGGGCCTTTGACAATGAGATAGCTTTAGTACTCGAGTTTTCTTGAGACTGTATTTTATCGTTTCCCTTCTCAGAATAATTATTGCCAACTGACACACCATTCTTTTCTTCACCATTAGAATTTGAGTTATTATTGATGCTACTACCAATATGTTCCACCTCAACGTCATCATTGATCTCGGTTTTCTGTCCTCTTCTGAGCTGTTCATCTAATGTTGTTGGGACGTCGTCAGGTGCTTCTTCGCGTAATTTCTCTTCCTCTGCTTCGAGGCGATCAAGTTTCTTCTCCCTATCTTTTTCAAATCCGTCAACCGAATATGTATCAATTATATTTTGTTTATTAGAATTGTAGGTAGCGGTATGATCAATATGGGCAGTCCAATCATCAACGCCTGCTTTATCAAATAACCGTTTCAGATTTCCTAAGTGATTGTTTTGGATCATCGCAGTTTGTGCCCCAAGTGCCTCGCCTGACCCCTTGTTTTTTAGATGGTCTCGTTCCTTATTAGGTGAGGAAGATACCGCATTCCAGTATTGGTCGTAGTGATCAAGATTCATGTGATATGAGTATTCAAATACTCTGAATATAGTCTCTATGGCTATGACGAGTGTGTGATCTGTTTTTATAGGCGGTAGGTGTGGATGATTAAGAGTCTTTCAAAATCTCAAATTGGTGGGAGAACACAAAGGAACGCTTGTGAGGTGATTCTTCAATTATCGGCTGTCTATTCCCCTTATTTATATTATTTATTGTATCGGAGACTGGATCTCACTTCTAGTCTACAATCTGAGCGACAATATGAGGGCCTTCATAAGCTCGAAGTAGTCCCGCTTCGTCTTCAAGATCTGGTGTAGTAGGAAGGCTGGTTTCAAAACGAATCCATTCCTCGAAGCCGTCTTCGATCTCTTCGGTGACTTTTCCATTTTCTATCTTTCCGAGATCATATCGGTTCTCGCCATCAAAGATCTGGAAGAGAATGATCATTCTTTGCCACCGTCCTCAGTGACAGGGACTGCATTGATGTAGTGGTTATTGAAAATCCGCTTCAATCGCTCCTCGTCCTCGAGATCGTATACACCCTGGATAGTTGCCTCGAGTTCGCCAGTAGGATCCTCAATTATCTCACCGTCGTTGACCTTACCAATTCGTTCCCATCCTTCCCGCTCATCGTTCAGTCCTAAGAAAACGAGCGCCATCGGACTCACCAATTGTCTAATTGGCCTATTCCATCATAATACTCCCGAGGAGGAACAGACCTGGGCTCGAAGAGTCCGCAGTTACGGCTCACTCGTAATCTTTGGCGTAGTGAGTTAGCCGAAAGCTTGCCGAATAGATTGGATCATCTCAAATCTAAAAATGCGTGAGAGTTCCGGGCAGTAACAACAGAGAGTTAACCCCCTAACTCGGTCTGATCCTGCTCGAGTATTCGATTTAATCATAGTTCCCGCAAGAGAGGATCAATAGTTACCGTTGAGTCCTACTGACTGAATCAGAGAACGCTTTTCCAGATGGATGAATACAATCAATCGATCAACTCGAGAACCCGCTTAGAGTTCTAATGAGGAGTAGCAGCTACTAATTATAGATCTCAAAGGGAAGTGTCGTACTCAGTTGACTCGTTCCATTCCTCGTACTCTTCATCAGAGAATCCCTCAATGATCTCTGCTGAGTCCTCGCTATCGTAGAGTGCGATCTTGTAGCCGCTTGAGTAGGAGCCTTTGATGTACCGAAGTAGATCTCGTCCATCCGTACAATGCCTATTGATTGGGTCTAAGTCGTCCTTGAGACGAGTTCGTATTCTATCAGCAGTTGGGCCATCTCTAATTACCTCGCCTTCTATCGTCACTCGAGCAACTTCGGTAGGGCCATCAAAGGGATCAGTGTAAATGATAACGGAAATCATTCTGTCACCCACTATTCTCTCTATTTGGGGTGATTGATCTACAGACTCTTACAAATTTTATCACTAGCAAGGGACCATACTTTCGGACAAGCCAAACTGGAAAGAGAAGTACGAGAACGGGAATGATCGTATGTGCCGCTATCATCAGAACGGGAATACCGATAACAACCAGTGCAACGACTAGTACAGCGGCTTTTACTCCTTGACCGATTATCCTGAAGCTCCAAGAGAGGAAGCTATCTGCTCCAGACATAGATCTCACACCCCAATCCGCTTGATACAGCTCATGTATTCCTCTCGAGCCTGGTCCCGATCGACTCGGGTATAGATGTCCATTGTCTCGGTCTTGGCGTCCCCTCGGAGGTATTTTAGAATGTGCTGTTTCATCCCCTGGTTCCGCATGAGGGTCGTGAATACTGTCCGGAACGTGTGTGGAGTGAATTTCTTCTCAAATCTGGTTTCCCCAAGAGGAGCCACACCAGCTCGGTCTGCAGCTTGTTTCACCTCACGACGAATACGCTCCTTGCAGATCCGATTCCCTTGGTTGCTTGTGAAAAGATACGGAGAATCGGAATCGAGAATCATATACTGGTACCGATTAATTGCGTTGATCGTCTCGTCGTCGACGGGAACTACCGTTTGTCCCCCTCCTTTTCGATTCCGGAGCCTGATGAACCCCTCTTCGAACATCAGATCCTCTTCTCGAATCGAGAGTCCTTCGAGAAGACGACAGCCAGTCTTTGCAAGAACGATCGCGACGGTCTTGTCGCGAGGATCTGGCATATGTTGGATGATTTTGCAGGCACTCTGCCACGTCGCACAGTCGGGACGGTCGCGGTATGTTCGTGGAATCTCTTCCATGACCACCGCAGCGGGGTTACCAGTGATCCCCTCGAAGTGCGGCCGTTTCATCGCATAGCTGTAGAAGCTCGAAAGGACCTCGAGATATTTCTTTACTGAGTTCTGGGTGAGGTCACGCTCATTGAGGGCCATGACGTAATCCTCAATATGAATAACTTCGACGTCCTGGGGCTCGAGGTCTGGAAATTGATCATGGAAGAACTCACGGAGTACGCGGCTATACGAGTTGAGCGTTTTCTCGCTTCGTCCGGTGGCTCGTTTTCGTTTGATGAATCGGTTGATCTCACCATGCTTGTTTTCGTAGATCTTGGATTCGTTGGGTTCGGCAGACATCTTACTCACCCTCTGAAAACCGCCAGCCATGTCCTCGCTGGAATTCGACTTCCTCATCCTCTGCGAGAGAATAGAGTCGTTCCTCGAGTCGTCGACGAAGGTGATCAGAGACCTCCTCAGTTGCCTTGACGTCCTCTAGGAGTTCGTCGAGTGTTTGATACTGGTCGGTTAGAACTTCCTCTGTGAGATCATCAACTGTGATCCGTGTTCCACCGGATTGTTCTTTTTGAGCTCGAGAGAGTTCGTCCTGTAGCTCTTCGATGCGGGATTGCAGTTCTTCGACCCGCTCGTCTTTTGATGCGATCAGAGGGAGACCACCTTCCCGATAAGCACGAGCCTCTTGGACGAGATCGTAGAGGTATCGACTGAGGCTTTGTCCCTCGTGTTTGGCTTCTTTCTTCCATTCTGTTTTGTGATCTTCGTGGCAATAGACGTCCGCTCGCTCGGTGTCTTCGCCTAATCTCGCCCATTCTTGGCTGGCTTGTCGGCCCTCTTCGTACTTGTCACTCATTGTGTAACTCCAATAGGATAGATGGTTGCCCTGATATTATAACTACTGGTAATTCATTAGGGTCTGTGGCCGTAGGACTAAGCCCATCCAAATGGGAAATCACATTCAAAAATCGAATCGGATGATTAGCACCTGTCTCTGTAGCTACGATACATATCCAAATACAGGAACATAACCTCTATCACAGATCCGGTAAAAATAGAGTGACAATGAAAGATCTAATAAAATCTATAGTTAGTACAGACAGATCGGATAGCCCTAACTATAGTTTGGATTCTTGGAACCAAGAGGTTAGTCAAACTATCGAAGAAGCAGACGGGTTTTATGACAGAAACACCCTTGATGATATGACCGATATTAGACTAGAAAATAAAACACCTGAATTTGCAGAACGATTCCACCGGTTAGCAATACACGCCCCAGCTAATGCCAATCAGGAACTAAGAAGGCAAATGTATATAATATCCAAAAACCATACTGAAATTGTCCTTCTATTAGATAGAGATGAGTTAGAAGAAGGTATTGAACAAAATCGCCAGCGAGATGATCCCCGGGCAAACGAAATTGTGGCTGAGGTAATAATTGAAAATCATCTTCATAAACCTGTGAAGGAGACCCTCGAAATCATAGAATAAGATTTTCCCCTATGTTAGAAGAAAATAACGGCTGCGATGAATGTTCGTATTCTATTACAGAAGAAGAACTACCCGGAGAAGTAGATGGATACAATTGTAAAAGACCAGAATGGAAGGAGACTGAATATTGTATTTGGCATGCAGACGTTTCTGATAAGCCGCTTGATGAGTTAAAAGATGCTCGAGCAGAAACTGGTGAACGGCTTGATGGGGCAATCATAAACGGAGTGAATTTTGAAAATGAAATTTCATTCTCCGATTGTAGTTTTATAAATGCACAAGCGGTAGGAGCTACTTTTTCTGAGAGTGTTCATCAAAGAGTTGATTTCCGTAATGCTAATTTAAAGGAATCTGATTTTTCTTCGGCGAATCTTCTCCAAGCAGATTTTAGAGATTCCAACCTATCAAGATCACAACTATCTGATTCGACATTAAACGATACTGATTTCAGAGGTGGAAATCTTGAGTACGCAGACATTTCTAACTCTAATTTAAGACGGTCGAATTTATCTAGTCTAAATCTATCAAACACAGATCTTTCTGGAGCTAGATTAGAAAAAGCGAATTTATCAAATTCGAGTCTTACTCATCGGAACCTGTCCAAGAATAATATGGCTGAGGTAGATCTCTCTGGAGCCAAATTACGATATACGAATTTAACTGACACTAACCTAACCGGAGCGAATCTTTCACATTCTAATCTCGAGGATGCGAATTTACATAATGCTGATGTTACACAGGCTTCTTTCTCAGAGGCAACTTTATCGAAAGCAAATTGTGTTGATACAAATTTTGAAGATGCGGATCTTTCTAACGTTAGTTTCACGGACGGTGACGCAACCCGATCTAATTTGAAGGATGTAAATGCAAATGATTCGTCATTTAAAAGAACTATTTTTGATGCATGCTGCTTTGAGCGAGCAAAACTTCAAAGGGTTGATTTTGAAGAAGCAGTTCTCAAAAATGCAAACCTCCAATCAGCCGAATTAGAGGAGGCAGAGTTCCCATTTGCTAATTTAACCAAATGCAATGCAAGAAATGCCACATTTAAAAATGCGAATTTAGAGAACGCGAACTTAGGGCAGGCTGATCTTAGAGGTAGTAATTTACGTTTCTCTTTGTTATATCAAGTAATATTAGACAACTCACGGATAAATAATGAAACAAATTTTGGTCTCAAATGTAAATATGAAATCGACCCGAATACTAAGATACACTTCGAAGAAGATGTTAATCGATTGCAAGCTGCTGCTTGGACATATAGACAACTGGAATCCCTTTATTCGGCAAACTCACTAGCTGATCAGGCACACCAATATCATATACGAAAGGAGGAGTCTAAACGTAGCTACTATAGAGAAGCCGACAATCATTTAAAATTTATAATATCGACAATAAACAGGTGGCTTACTCGCCATGGTGAAGGGCTGAGCAATATCCTCATAGCTTCTGCCATTGTAATTCTCGGATGGGCGATTATTTATCCTTTTGCCGGCGGAATCGAGGGTGAAGATGGAGATATCTATAAATTACAGTTCTGCACCTGTTTTGATCCAGAAACACTGGAAATATTTCTCCATAGCATATATTTCAGTATTTCAAATTTCACTACATTAGGAAGTAACACTTACACAGCAATTGGGCTCTACCCGAAATATTTAGCAAGTCTTCAGGCATTATTAGGCACATTACTTGTTGCACTCTTCATTTTCACCCTTGGAAGAAATGTTGACCGTTAGATTATAGCCGACTCGATCATTTAGGAACTAAGATTGACTTTTAGCAGCTGCAGGTAGATCGTTGGCCTATGTTTACGTAATCCTCGAAGAACAAGTGGGAGGTCTTTGGCCATTGCCTTAGATAGAATTGGTTTCTTCGATTTTCTGCTCAAATAGATCAAGGAAATCTGAATCATAGTTCTCCTCAACGTGGTTTATGTTCCAGAGTCCCGATCGACGGATTTCCTCACTTCGACTGTATTTTCCGAGCCAACTCTCAGAACGGGCGTCGATCGCTGTCTTCTGGTAGTTACTGAGCAGTGCGATCGCGTTTCGTTCGAGATAGACTCGTTCACTCTCGGGACCTGGCTCGTCATCTACCTTGACCCAAAGAAACGGCAGCTCTCGGACATACTCACTTACCTGCTGTTCCATCTCGAGTTCTTCGAGTCGAAGTTCTCGGTCAGCGCTCGAGCCATTCCCCCATTCAGGATATTCCTCTTGATATCCATCGCGGTCGATAATTGCCTCACCAACTCGTTTTCGGAAGACGGAGCCTCGATGATTTCCACCCCCTTCGTACGTCCCACTCATTGCCCCTCGATGTGTTCGAAGCCGATTCCAGAGTGATGCCTTGCTTCCCTCAGAGACTGCGTGAGTTCCGATACGGGTAATTCGACGCTGATCACTCGAGTCTCGGGTTTCATTCGGAGCTAAAAAGAAGTAGACTCCACGATCGGGCCAGTCCATATAACCAGTGCAGTCCTTGAGCTTCTGTTTCCCTCCTACGTTCTGTTCTAAGTCCTCGAGCAGACCATAGAATCGATTGATGTCCTCACTTCGAGTCATTTGAGGTGTCTACTCTTTGTGCTATTTTGATATAAAAACCTCCGGCCAGTATTCGGATAGATATACATCTCTGAAGTAGTATACCTGAAGTGTTAGAATGAAATTCTACGTTCCTGAATGGGATGACAACGTCGACGCTCACTATGATTTTGAGCACGACGAGCATTCCGAGCTCGGGAAAAACGAGCGTGAGCTACAGTATATCTGGGATATCTTCGACTACGAAACGATACCGATAGACGGTGTCCTAATTTCTCGAGAACAGGTCGAAGAGAGTCCAACGAAGTTTGATCGCCTCACATCCTACGGTGTGTACGGCGAACAGTCAGGGCTCGACGTTCCTAACTGGCTCCCGACGATCAGTGACTGTGGTGCCTGGGGCTACAAATCACTCCCATTTCCCCCCTATGACAACGACGAGATGCTGGCTTTCTACGAGGACCTCGATGTTTCCGTCGGCGTGACAATCGACCATCTCGTCCTCGGATCCGGACATGAAACTCGCCTCTATCTCGATAAACGTGCGTTCTCTGACTCTCCGCTCACACCGAGTGACCTCCCTGAGGAGTTAACCGACGATGTCGATATCATGGTTGATGAGTGGCCAACGGACTGGCCGGAATACGTCTTGGACTACAACTCGACGATCACCGACATTTCTTCCGTCGAACCATTCAGTCGGGAAGACTTCGAAGGCAAGCCAGCAACGATCATTGAGCGGCTCCGCGACGATCCCCGAGCCGTCTATCGAGAGGACGATACGGAGTTCCGTTATCAGTTGACTCTCGACAATGCCACGGAGATGAAGAAGTTGTACGATGATAACGACTACTCCTTCCGACTGATGGCTGCGATCCAGGGGTGGGATCCGATGTCGTACGCTCGAGCAGCGAATCAGGTGCTCGACCTTGGATACCAGTACGTCGGGATCGGTGGCGTCGCCGGAAGCAATGCGAGCCGAATTCGAGATATCGTCACTGGCGTCGGGAATTCCATAAAAGAACACGAACGAGATTGCAAGACGCGAGTCGATACCCACGTTTTCGGGTTCGCAAAAACTGATGCGTTTGAAACAGTCGGCCGAACAGGGATGACAAGCTTCGACAGTGCGAGTATGCTCCGATCAGCCTGGACAGGCGGCGACAACTATCATCTCAATAGTGAACGTCGCTATGATGCCCTTCGTGTTCGGTTCGGATCTAATCGAGATCCACTCGAGAAACGGATCCAGACTGCCCTTCGTGGGCAAGAACTCCTCCACTCGCTTCGCGCATACGATGTGGGTGAATCCATCTCACAAGCGGTTCGAGAGTGGGCTGCTCAGGCGGAGCGAGCACTCAATGAGTTAGCTCCATATTTGAGAAAACACAGGCACGACGAAGAGTACAATCGCCATCTGCTACGCGACGTCGAGGAACATTTCCGAGATCACTACGAACACGGTCGCGAACTTCGGGCGAGTTTCAGCCGCCCGTTCCGAAAGAAAATAATCAAATTGCTTCGAGACGACGATCCCGAGTCTCCGCTCGATTTTGATGAATACCAATCGCTAATCGATACTGCTTGCAACCATTTCGAGGGGATGTTCCCCAGAATGGCAGAATCGATCGAACGGCTCGAGAACGAGTCAGGTTCTGTCGCTACGTTCAATCAGATCTGGCTCCTCGTAGAAGATTATGCATCGTGGATCGGTGACGAAAACTTGCTCGAGGAGTACAGGAAGCTTCTTCGAGAGAAACCGTGGCGAGAGTGTGACTGTCGAATCTGCGAAGAGCACGGAATCGAAGTCGCAATCTTCCGTGCGAACAACCGGAATCGGCGACGCGGGTTCCATAACACAAAACGATTCTACGATCAGTTCCGAGAGGCACTCCCGAAGACGCTCGTTGCTGCGCCAGACTCTGAGTCCCTCGAGTCGTGGAGTACTGTGGAGGGATATCTCCTGACGGAACGGACGGACTTCTGGTCGCAAGTCCATGATCTACCCGTAGCAGAAATCGGCACTGTGAGTGCTGACGGCGTGCACGAGTGGTGGTCCGAATCACCAACATCGGTGTCGCTCGACGAAGACGAGATGGCGACATCTATTAGCGAATTCTGCACGCGCTATCAAAACCTGTTCCTGTACGATCCTGATGGAACCGTTGACCAGGAGATCATCGAAGCCGTTGAAGAGAAAGGATGTGCCATAGAATCGTATCGGGATTCATCAGAGCTTCGAGCAGCCGTTCTCGAGCGACTCGGATATGAAAGCGAGTTCTTGCCCAAGTTCATGGTTCAAAAGGGGCTGTCGGAGTTCTAATGATGAGGGTGCTCATCATTGACCAGTGTTCGAACAGCAAATCCTCTCCCAGAGATAGCGTCGTTTTCGATGCACCTGAGATCGATGATACCAGCCTTGATGCGCTTCGAAGTCGAGAAGATGTAGTTAGCGTTCCAGCACGCAAACTCTACGCTGGCCGACAACAGCAATACGTCAGTAACGCAGTTGATTCACTCCGTGCCAACGAACATAGTGTGGATCGGCACTTCATCAGCGCAGGATTCGGTCTCGTCGCAGAGAACGAGGAACTCCCGCCGTACAACGTTACGTTCGCGGATATGGCTGCAGCTGAAATCGAGTCTCGAGCTGAGTCTCTCGGGATAGTAGAGCAAATTCGCAACATGGTTTCGTCTGAGTCGTACGATATCGTCTTTTTCTCGCTTGGGAGCGACTACTACCGAGCCATAGATCTCCCAGAAACTCTCTCTGTTCTCCCCACAGAGACGATCGGTGTGACGTTCAATCAAGAGGAAGTCGCTGATCAGTACGCCAACGTCATTTCGATCCCAGCTCGTACTGAGCAGGCAAAGGAACATGGAACGATTGTCGTCGCTTTGAAAGGGCTCTATCTCGAGAATTTTGCTGGTCAGGTTGCAAATAAGACGAGCATAGAATCGATAGACGATATTGCCGGCTTCTGTACTACAGAACTTACGACCCAGAGAAATCTTGGAGAGTTCCTTTGAGAAGAAGGCCTATGTCCGCTTTATTTTCCAAATCTTACTAATAGACAAGAATAGTATTTATATCAGGGATGGTGGCTGGAGCGGTTTTGGTTACATAAACCAGAAGTACGTGTTTAGCCCCAGCTGATTTCGTTAGTATCTCGTAGGGGGCGATCTACGGTGGAGATATGCTTTGTCGGCAGGGGTCA
>NZ_WUYX01000027.1:137554-197474 GCF_009834785.1 Natronorubrum halalkaliphilum | reverse complement strand
GCGATTGCGATCACCAACTACGAGCGAGGACACGATCCAGGACGTGAGAAACTCAAACTATGAGTTGGATTCTATGACACGCTCCGGTTTGTAATAATGCGGAACTCAACCTCTCCATTTTCGTTGAGTGTGAGGCCGTACCCTTCATTGTGATTCATCCGTACCGGGTACGGCTCATCGATGTATGTTCGCGGCCTGCCCCAGTCAAGGCGATCGTCGTCTTTGTGTTCGTGGTCGGTTTCGATCTCTTGGAGAGCCCTTCCCGATGAGTTGTTGGGTGGTGTTTTTGATGTGGTTAGCACGTTCAGTAACGGGGTCTTCGATGTCGTCCCAGTCCCAGCCGTGCCGGTCAAGACGGTTGACTTCGTTACGGATACGTCTGGCTTCAAGCGACGCCTCACGCAAGTTGGCAGGCTCACCCTCAGTAATGTCGAGACCGAACGACAGCGAGTGGGTGAGCGCTACCTCTTGCATATGTCTATCATTGTGATAACCCATTGTAAAACTACAGATCCGCAGTGAGAGTTGCACTGAGTGACGGCATTCAGCCCCGGGCACAGTGGCCCGGGGCACTCTGCCTGTTACCTCTGTAGACTCTGTCCAAATATCGTAACAACTGGAACTGTTTGCACATCGATCGCACTGTCCGCCGTTCTCACCCTTCGGGCTCCGAACCGCGCTCCCGTGGTGCGACCGGGTGTGCACTGACTCCTAGGGCTACTATATCTGTTGGTAATATCGACCCGGGGCATGCAAGAGACAGTCCGCGAACGTGGCACAGACCGACAGTTGTTATAAATAATCCATTTATCATGAGATAATGTCTATAATGGCTTAATTTTATTAAATGGGATCGTTCTGCCGGCGTAATTTTTATTATCTATCTATCTGACTGGTTTGTTGTATGTCAAAAGCACTCAAAGTGTCCGGGTTCCTCGGACTAACAGTGATGATGGGCGTCGGAATGTACCAAAACTACTTGAATGCTACTGGGGCAGGAACTCCTGCTTGGTTGATTGGTGGGCATGCACACCTCGGCGTTCTTTCCATATTAGCTATTGTCCTTGGATTTGCAATCCCCGCTTTCGGTGTGACTGGATCCCTCGAGCAGGTCGTGTCGTGGACGTTTATTCTCGGACAATGGGGACTGCCCCTCGTTCCTTGGCTGGCAGTAGGTGGCGGACTCACGTTCCTGCACCCGACGGCCTTCCTCTGGGGTGGACTATTGATGGTCTCAATGTTGATTATGACCTGGCAGGCCGCCGTCCAAACCGACACATCGCTGGGTGGTAGTGGACCAGAACCGGCACCTGCAGACGACTAACCTACACGAAGTCGAAACCTCCAATTATGGCTGGTAAGCACTCCGACCACTACTTGACAGGTCTTCTGATCAACTGATTCAGCGCAGTATCATCGGAAGAAGCGAAATCAATTTGTTGTATCCGTGCTCTGGCTATTGCACACGATTTCTGCCAGTTATCGGACAGCTTGAATAAGGCGTATTGAATGATAGCGCAACTGTGACACAGAACGAGAGCCGAGCCACGAAGAGCAGCGACCGGGAAACGTAGTGTAGTTATCCGCCATCACTTCGTTTCTCCAACTCTGCCAAAAACGACCCACTGAATATAGAGGCCGTGGTCAAGAACCATGTGAGGTGGTTTCTGTTGTCTTACATGGTTGAAATACTTGCACTTCTTATCTGGATTGAGATGCCTCTTCAGATTGTAGACGGTGGACTGAGCGTTCTATTGCTGTCCATACTTGCTCTCGCTGCGTATGCTATTATCGGGGGCCTTGTCGCAAACGACGCGAGGTCTCGACAGATGAATGGGTCTGCGGTATGGGGGCTGGCAGTCTTTCTCGCGCTGCTTTTCGGCACGATATACTCATACGGGTTTGCTAGATTCCTCCCAGGTGTGCTTGTGGTTGGTCTCTACGTGCTGGTTCGGAACTAAATCACCAACCGAGTACGTTAGACGCAGCTCTACCGAACGGCTGGTTCGTTGCCTTCGGCGTGAAACAAACGGGGTCGTTGTGCTGGACTTATCCTCTAAATGTTGCAAGCTGTTTTTATCGACCTCTGATAAGATCAGTCGCATCCGTGCAGGATACAAAGCGCGAATGTGGCACGGGCAGAGAGTCGATTTGTGAAGGGGGTGGACGGTCAGTACAGGGAGCGAACTTTTTACACCTCGGGTTCGCGGTAGCCGAACCTCTCGGCGAAAAAACCTCGATCAAAAAGGCCGCCGTCGCGGGGGTTCACCCCGTTCTGGCGGTGAATCGCTCACTTCGTTCGCGAACATCTGAGCTGTAACGACCGTTCACTACACAGTTCCAGTTGTTACTATAGCAAACCGACGAGCGAGATATAACGGACAGATTCGACAAACTGGCCTGGGTTGTTTCGAGGAGTTCGAGCTAAACGGTCCGTTCTGTAGCCGAAGTTTGACCGGGACCAGTTTCCGACGGCGATGGGTCTAGAGAGTCGCAAGTAGCGCCGGCGATTGCCACGGCGATGCTTTTTCGACTGGTGGCGAAAATGTGACTGATGTCACCGACTTCGTTCGTCGTGAGCGGCGGGATGGCATCCACCCCCCTCGTCACCGGACTCGCACTTGTGACGGCCTCAGACCTGCTTACGTTCCTTACTAATCAGTGGGTGATGGCGACACTCGTCGTCATTCTCGCGTGGTACGGTTCGAAATTCGTCACTAACCGAATCCGTCCCCGACTCGAAGATCGGCTCAGAGCTTCGACGACGAACCTCGTGTTGGTCGCGTTCCGGGTCGCCGTCGTGTTTTATGCGTTCGTTCCGTTTGCCGGATTACTCGGCTTTCGCCCCCAGAACGTCCTCCTCTCGTTTACGGTTCTGTCACTGATTTTAGGGGCAGTTCTCGCTCCGGTGGGTCGGAGCTATATTAGCGGACTGTTCATCGTGTACAACCGACCGTACGAGGTGGGCGACATGATCGAACTCGTCGACCGCGATGAACGCGGCTACGTCGAGGATATCACGCTCGGCTATACAAAGGTCTCGACGCTCGAGAACGCATTTCTGGTCATCCCGAATGAGACCATGCGCGAACGTGACATCCGCAACCTCTCGGCGGGCGACGAGCGTATTCGAGCATCGATCTCCGTCGACGTGAAATACGAAGACGACCTCGACGAAGCGTGTTCACTCCTCGAAGACGCCGTTCGATCAGTCGAAGGGGTCATCAGTGACGGGAAACCGATACACGTCGGCCGATCACGGCTTCCCGCCGAACCCAGAGCCCTCGTCGATGAGTTCGCCGACCATGGCGTTCGCATTACGCTCAAGTACTGGGTGAAAGAACCGTATCTTCCAGCCGCGGCTCGCTCAGCCGTCCAGCGCACCGCATGGAGAGCCTTCAAAGATGCTGATGTCGAAATCGCGTACCCGCATACACACGTCGTGTTCGATGAGACGAGCGGCCAAGCGAGCATCGAACTCGACTCACGCGACGGCGAACAACCCGCTGATCGTGGCAAATCGGCGGAGATGGACTCTCGGTGGGAGTGAACTGGTCGGGGTCAAGTAGTTCGAGAGACCGGCGGCGTCTCGTCATCAAGCGAAACCATGGGTTTCGCGGACCTCGCGAAACGAAACTTCACTCAGTCACGGAAATCTTTGCTTTCCGGACGACCCCGAGGCACTCGGCCTCTTTTTCTGCCGATCAGAGTGAACCCCTATTCCGGTTGCCTGATGGAAGTATCCTCGTTACGTACGCAGGCGTAGTTCCAGTGGTTGCGATACCAAAACCGATTTCCAGTGACTACGATGCTGAACTGATCGGTTCAGTTACAGCTCTTCCCGAATAAGCAACCACTCCAGAGGAAGGACTACGGCCTCCCCCGTTCAGCGAGCGCTCGTCTCCGCTTCGTCCTCACACAGCCACTCGTGAATGATCGCCTCGAGTCCCGCCCGCGTCACCTCGGCGACATCGTCGCGCTCGAGTGTCACCTGATAGATTCGGGCGCCGTTGATGCTGACCAGAAGCAACATCGCGACCTGTTCGGGGTCGACATCGCGGAAGACGCCTGTTTCGATCCCATCCTCGACGATGGCGACGACCATCGCGACGACGGTTTCGTAGTTGCGGCTCCACTGGCGTCGAAACTCCGCGTTGTGCGGTGCCTCTGACCGAATCTCGAGCATGGCGGTCGTCAGCTCCCAGTGGTCGAAGGTGGTTCGCTCTGGCGGGCCGAACAGCAGCGTGTCGATCAGCGTCTCGAGGCGCTCGACGGGATCGTCACCCTCGACGGCGATGTGCTGTTCGAACGCATCCAGCAGGTACTCGAGAAACGCGACGAGGAGGGCCTCTTTGGTGTCGTAGTGGTAGTGGATAACGCCTTTCGTCTTATCGAACTCGTCGGCGATGGCCTGCATCGTCAGGTTCGCGTAGCCGTGAGTACACAGTGCCCGGTAGGTGGCCTGCATGATCGCCTCTTCGGTGTCGACTGGCCCGTCGCCGTTTGCCCCCATCTCACTTCTTCCGTCGCAAAATGATCAAAAAAGGGTTTGGGTATCGGCTGGATACCGGTAGTCGACAGCGGAACGACCGCTCGATACGGGTTTGGAAGAGTCGCTGGAGTACGGAGTCCGTGGTCCGTGGTCTGTGGTTCGTGGCCCGGGGTTCAGAGCCCGGAATCCCGAGTCTTCACCTTACAGTTCGGGGTGTTCGTCGTCGACGATCTCGAGCACCGCTTCGGGCGACTCGATCCGATAGGAGACCGCCGGCCCGTCTTCGGCGCCGAAGGCGACGCCCCGGAGGCCCACGTCGGCGGCTCCTTTCACGTCGTGGTCGTAACGATCGCCGATCATCAGGGATCGCTCGGGCGATGCGTCGGCCTTCTCGAGCGCCGTTTCGAACATCGCAGGGTCAGGTTTGGTTCGCCCGACCTCCTCGGAGGTCGTGATCGAGTCGAAGTGTTTGCGAACGCCGAAGCGCTCGAGCATCCGTTTTCCCGCCTCGTCGTCGACGTCGCTGAGGACGCCAACGTGGACGTCCCGCTGAGCGAGTACCTCGATCGTCTCGACGGCACCTAGAACGGGTTCGATCGACGACTCGACGTGGTCGTCGAAGGTGGGTTGCCACCGCTCGCGGGGCAGGTCTTCGCCGACGAGGACCTCGACGCCCGTCGCGTACGCCTCGCGGGCCGATTGGAACTCGGTCCCCTCGCGTTCGCGAAAGCGGTTTCCGACGGCCGTCCGCCACGTGTCGACGGCGTCTTCGACGTCCTGCTCGAGATCGTGCTCCTCGACGAGGTCCGCGACGAACGCGGCGTGGGCTCCCTGAACGGACTCGAGGTCGAGGATGACGCCGCCGATATCCCAGAAGACGGCGTCCCACGGTGTGCGTTTGGCGTCGTCGCCGCCGATATTCGCCTTCTTGTCGTCATTTCGACTGGCACCAGAGTCGCCATCGCCATCGCTTCCGTCCTCGCCCCCGCTCACCGGTCGGCCCTCCGAACGTTCGATCGATCGACCTCGTCGATACTCGCACAGCCCGAGAGGCCAACCGTCAGATCGACGTCGGCGAGCAGGTTCTCGAGGACGGACCGGACGCCGTCCTCGCCGCCGATGCCGAGTCCGAGCGCGTACGGCCGCCCGAGTAACACCGCGTCGGCCCCCAGCGCGACCGCTCGGAAGACGTCGCTCCCGCGGCGAATGCCGCTGTCGAAGAGGACTGGAACGTCATCGTCGCCGGCGTTATCGGTGGCGTCCTCGACCGCATCGACCACGTCCGGCAGCGCGTCGAGCGCCGGAATCGCGCCGTCGACCTGCCGGCCGCCGTGGTTCGAGACGATTACGCCGTCGACGCCACGGTTGATTGCCTCGCGAGCGTCGTCCGGATGCAAGACGCCCTTGACGAGGATCGGCAGGTCCGTCTGTTCGTCCAGCCACTCGAGATCGTCCCAGGTGAGCGACGCGTCGCCGAAGCACTCGCTCCAAGATTCGATCGATGCCTCGGGGTCAGCCCACGGGTCGTCGCCCTCGAGGCGGTCGCAGAAGGCAGGGTCCTCGAAGTAGTTTTTCAGACCCTGGCCCTGCAGGAACGGGAGGTAGCCCAGTTCGATGTCGCGCTCGCGCCAGCCCATCTTCGGCGTGTCCAGCGTGACGACGATGGCCTCGTAGCCCGCGGTCTCGGCCCGTTCGATGAAGCTGGCCGCAACGTCTCGATCAGCACTCCAGTACAGCTGGAACCAGCCGGGACTGTCGCCGAGTTCTGTCGCGACCTCCTCGAAGGTGTGCGAGGAGACGGAGCTCAGAATCATCGGAATCTCGAGGTCGCTCGCCGCGCGGGCGACGGCGAGCTCGGCGTCGTTGTGGAGAATCCCCTGGACGCCGATCGGCGCGAGCATGACTGGCGCGGGGTACTCGGTTCCGAAGAGTTCGATGGAGAGGTCGCGACTCGAGACGTTTCGCATCATTCGCGGGACGATCTGCCACGTATCGAACGCTCGGTCGTTGGCTTCGACCGTCGATTCCGAGCCCGCACCGCCTGCGACGTAGGCGAAGGCCTCGTCGCTGAGTTCCTCGCGAGCGCGTTCGACGAGATCCTCGTAGGCGACGGGAAACTCGGGCGGTTCGCCCTCGAGCATGCCGCTGCGGTAGACCTCCTGTTGCCGTTCCGGTCCGTACTGGGGGGTATCCTGTGGAGTATCGTCTGTCATAGCTGATCGATAGCGGCCTGCGGACTCCCGATATAAGCCCAGCCCGCTGCTGTCTGCGTATCTGTGTCACTAATTCGCACTCACTTAACGCTACGGTCTGTGGTGTCTATGCCCAACTTTATTAACAATCTCTGCATATTGGCGATTGGATCTAACAATGGTAACGAGCCAGCTTCCAGTCGTCGGTGAT
Organism: Natronorubrum halalkaliphilum; assembly: GCF_009834785.1. GTDB lineage: Archaea > Halobacteriota > Halobacteria > Halobacteriales > Natrialbaceae > Natronorubrum > Natronorubrum halalkaliphilum. The sequence goes on along the minus strand of NZ_WUYX01000027.1, from coordinate 190,579 downwards.
CGCCGATGAGTACCGAACAGTTCAGCGTCGACGGCGAGACCGCCATCATTACCGGCTCCTCGAGCGGAATCGGTCGCGGCATCGCGGAACGGTTCGCCGCCGACGGTGTCGACGTCGTCGTCTGTTCGCGCGAGCAGGAGAACGTCGACCCCGTCGCCGAGGAGATCAACGAAAGCGACAGTCCCGGCCGAGCGCTGGCGATCGAGTGCGACGTGACGGATCGAGACGCCGTCGACGCGCTCGTCGAGGCGACCGTCGAGGAGTTCGGCGGACTGGACGTCCTGGTCAACAACGCCGGCGCGTCGTTCATGGCCGGCTTCGATGACGTTTCGGAGAACGGCTGGAAGACCATCGTCGACATCAACGTCCACGGCACCTACCACTGCACGCACGCCGCCAGCGAGCACCTCAAGGACGGCGGCGGCTCCGTGATCAACTTCGCGAGCGTCGCCGGCCAGCGCGGATCGCCGCTGATGAGCCCCTACGGAGCGTCCAAGGCGGCCGTCATCAACCTCACGACGACGCTATCCTACGAGTGGGCCGAGGACGATGTCCGCGTCAACTGCATCGCCCCAGGCTTCGTCGCGACGCCGGGCGTCGAGAGCCAGATGGGCGTCTCGGCGGACAACATCGACCGCGAGGAGGTCGCCCGCCGGATCGGTACCGTCGAGGAAATCGCCGACGTCACACAGTTCCTCGCGAGTCCCGCGTCGTCCTACGTCGTCGGCGAGACGATCACCGCACAGGGCGTCCCGCAGATCAGCGAAGACCACGACGTGTAGGCTCGGATCGTTTCGAACCGCCGTCGTCAAGCCGTACCGTGTCGGTCCGTGCGTTTCAAGGACCGAAGTGAACGCGAGTAATCACGCCGCCGGTTCCCATACACCCAAAAGGATACGTTTCCTCTATGAACAACGATGACAGAGCGAGATGTCCACCTTCCCGTCGCCGCACAGCCGACGGTCGACTCGATCGTCGACTACACCCAGCGGGCAGAGGAGGGCGGCTACGACTGCGCCTGGCTCCCCGAAACGTGGGGCCGGGACGGCGTGACCGTGCTGACGACGATGGCCGAACGAACCGACTCGATCGACGTCGGCTCGAGTATCCTCAACACGTACTCGCGCTCGCCGGCCCTGTTAGGACAGACGGCGGCGACGCTGCAGGAGGTCTCCGACGGTCGGTTCCGACTCGGCCTCGGTCCGAGCGGCCCCGTCGTCATCGAAAACTGGCACGGAATGGAGTACGGAAACCCGCTCAAACGAACCCGCGAAACCGTCGATATCGTCCGGCAGGTGCTGGCGGGCGAGACCGTCGACTACGACGGCGACGAGTTCGATCTCAACGGATTCCGCCTTCGCTGTGAGGCTCCCGATCCGAGCCCACCTATCGAAGTTACGGGAATGGGGCCCAAAGCCGTCGAACTCGCCGGCCGGTTCGCCGACGGCTGGCACGGCATCATGCTCACCCCCGACGGGATGGAAGCCCGTCTCGAGGACATCGAACGCGGTGCCGAACTCGGTGATCGAGACCCCGACGACGTCCAGGTCACGACCGGCGTCACCTGCTGTGCGCTCGACGACGCCGACCGCGCCCGCGAACTCACCCGCCAACACATCGGCTTCTACATCGGCGGCATGGGCACGTTCTACCGCGACGCACTCGAGCGGCAGGGCTACGACGAAGCCTCGGAAATTCACGACGCCTGGCAGGACGGCGATCGCGAGCATGCACTCGAACTGGTCGACGAGAACATCCTCGACGACCTCTGTGCGTTCGGAACGCCCGACGAAACGCGCGCGCAACTCGAGCGCTACGAGGCCGTCGACGACCTCGACGCCATCGCCGTGAGTTTCCCCCGCGGAGCCGACGAGGATGAGGTTCGACAGACGATGGACGCGGTGGCACCCGAGAACGCGTAAGATTTGGGGGCGTGGCCGGCCCGCCGGCCTGCAAAGCTTTTCTGCGAGTCCTCGCTCCGGGTGCGACCGGTGCGTCGTCCGCTCGAGTCGACCCCGACAGCTACAAACCGCAGATCCTCCCAGTTCGTACCATGCCCGGCAAGGTGAGTCCGGACGAGTTGCTCGCACACGTGTTCGGCCGGACGGGAACGGCTGCCGACGACGAGACAGTTTTGCAAGGACCGGCAAACGGGGAGGACGCCGCCGCGATCGCCCCGTTCGGCGGCGACGAGACGTTTGTCGTCAGCTCCGATCCGATCTCGCTGGCGGCCGAGGGAGTCGGCAGGCTGGCCGTCCCCGTCGCCTGCAACGACGTCGCCGCCTCCGGCGCGGATCCGCGCTGGCTGACGGTCGTCATCATGCTCCCCGACAGGGACACGTCTCTAGAGAAAATTACCAGCGACCTCGATGCGGCCGCTCGCGACATCGGCGCATCGATCGTCGGCGGCCACTCGGAGTACGTCGATCAACTCGAGCGGCCGCTACTCTCGCTGACGGCGATGGGGACGGCCGAGGCGTTCGTTCCGACCAGCGGTGCCGAACCCGGCGACCGCGTCCTCATCACGAAGGCCGCCGGAATCGAAGGAACCGCGATCCTCGCCGCCGATTTCGGTGCCGAACTCGAGGTCGATGAGGACGTCTGCGAGCGCGCCGAAACGTTCATCGAAGAGATCAGCGTCGCTCCTGACGCCCGCGCGGTCCGGGACCACGCGACCGCCATGCACGACCCGACCGAAGGCGGCGTCGCGGCCGGACTATTCGAGATCGCCCGCGCCTCGGGCGTCCGTCTCGAAATCGATCGCGACGCCGTCCCGATCCGGGAGGAGACCGCGCAGTTGTGCGCGGCGGCCGACGTCGATCCTCTCCGGATCTTCGGCTCCGGGGCGCTGCTCGCAACCGTACCGGCTGACGCGGTCGAAGACTGTCTGGACGCGCTCACGGACGCGGACCTCGAGGCCGCCGAGATTGGGACGGTCCGTGCGGGTGAGCCCGAACTCGCGATCGGCGACGAATCGATCACCGATCCCATCGAGGACGATCTCTACCCGCTCTGGGAACACGCCGATAGCGAACGCTGACGACTCCGTCGCCCTCGAGACAGTTGCGGCGGTGCGCAATTGCGGAGTTTCGGATCCCGTTCGCGTGCCCGAATTCGCTTGCATGCGTCTTATTGACACGGGGGCGGTTCCTCTTCCATGGCAAGAGTTGCATACGAAGCGCCGGACGGGACTGCCGAGGAAGCGGTCGACGCCGAGAACATCACGGATTCCGGAAAGGTACAGGGACTCCGGATCAAACTCGAGGATCAGAGTTACGTCCACCTGCCTTACACCCGGGTGTACTGGGTTCGAATGAGCGAGAGCGAGGGGAAAGCCGACTACGCGTCGGCGTAGCTGCTCTAAATCGGATCTCGAGGAGTAACGACCGATCGTTTCGATGTCGCTCCGTCGCGCGATGCGGTGATTGCATCCGGTAACGGGGACACATCTCCGTGCACAGCCCTGTTGCTCACGAAGTAGTACGGAATGAGGGAATGGGGTCGGAGGGATTTGAACCCCCGATCGACTGATATCTCCGGTGCGCCTCGGAACTCCAGAGGGTCATCACACGAGCACTGATCAGGTGCTCGATCAGTATATCAGCTGGAGTGTCGTCCCGGGCGCCGTAGCCTCTGGAGTCAGTCGCCATCCCTGGCTTGGCCACGACCCCTCGTCATTCTGTTGGGGGATCCTGCCTAAAGTGGTTTCGATTCGCAGTGGCAAATCGACCTACAGCCACGGGGCCCGGCCTTCGGTATCCGTGGTGTCATCGCCGGGGTAGGTTCCCGGATCGTGGTCGGTCTCGGGCTCCTCGAGTTCGGTGCTGTCAGCGTCCGACTCGCCACCGCTGCCGTCTGCGATCGGACCCATGCCGACTGCAGCGGTTTCAGCGTGGTCGGTCGATTCCGCGTCCGAGTCGCGCTCGAGCGGGAAGTTGATCGCGAAGACGCCGGCGACGAGCAGTGCGGCGAGAGGTGCCTGGCCGAAGGCCATTCCGAGCATCGACAGCGGAAGCAAACCGAGCGCCACGGCGCTCCCGAAGCGGAAGCGATCGATATCCATATACTCGCGCAGATATGGGCCGCCGAGGGCGACTGCCAGCGCGAATCCGACGCCGATGACGGCGGCGAGGGTCGCGTTGGCGACGAGTGCGGGATCGTCCATCAACGTAAACCTCGCACCGTTCGGTTCGAAACTTGCGACGAGCCCCAGTCCGATGATGACGCCGGGGTTGGGAAGGTAGTCGCCGATCGTCGCGCTGGCGGTCTTGGCCGCGATGGCGAGGATGACCAGCGCTGCGAATCGCGTGATCGTTGCGTCGTTGAGGACGCTTCCGATTGCGGGTGCGAGTGCGGCCTGGATTGCGGCGAGCAGTATCAGCGGAACGCCGACTAACAGGACGATCGTCGCCTGCTCGCGGGGCGTCCCGGACATTTCGGCGAGGATCACTGCGACGGTGGCGCTCCCGCCGAAGATCAGCAATCCGATCTGCACCGCTCCGAGTGGATCGTCTAGCGCGCCCGCGAGAATCAGTGCGGGAAAGACGCCGTCGATAAGCGGCAGCATCATCACCAGTGCCAGCAATCGAACGTCACCGCCCCCTAACCGTTCGAGACTGAGTGCAACCGGGTGTTGTGAACTACTCATCGATTAGGGTCGATGGCCGTGACCCGAGGCCGATGGGTGATAGGGTGGACGGTCCCGGTCTTGCACGGAGGGACACCAATTCGTCCATTTTCGGCCCCGCGCTGTGAGTTTCGTTGTAAATTTCCCGAACTGGAACATGATAGCGTCAGCGGCGACGCTCGTCTGACCAGCCGTTCGGGATTCACTGAAGCTCACAGCGTACATACTGGGACGGAGGGTAGGTGCATCAATAAACGTTGTGTGGGACGGGATTACACAACTCGGCGTATTTTCGCCACTGGGCACCAGATACGCGACTGAATGTACAGAGCTGTATTTGAAGAACTCAGTTACGACTGCCGTTGAATAGACGATTGGTCTATTGTTGAGTCAGTACAGGTGTCATCGAGCAGACGCGAGGCGGTTTGGCCGTTTACGCGCAATGGATTATCCACGATCAACCCGAACAAAGGCCACTTTCGTTCCGCGCTGCCACAGCCCGATTCGGCCGGATCCGCCGTTGGCAGTCACGTCAACCGTTCTCACTCGAACATATCTCGCAACGCTTTTTGCTCACGGGTTCGGACGGTTTACATGGCGAACGACATTCCTGAGCACGAGCCCTATTCTTCGAAACTACAGGTACCGGAGGCACTAACGTTCGACGACGTCCTCCTTCGACCGAAGGAGAGTCGTGTCGAACCCGACGATGCAGATCTCACCTCCCATGTCTCGAAAAGCGTCGAGGTTTCGGTTCCGATCCTCTCGGCGGCGATGGACACCGTCACCGAGAGCGACATGGCCATCGCGATGGCCCGTCACGGCGGCCTCGGTGTGCTCCACCGAAATATGAACATCGACGAGATGGTCGAGGAGATCGACCGCGTCAAGAGCGCCGACGAACTCATCATCCCGCACGATTCGGTCGTTACCGCCGATCCCGAGATGAGCGTCCGCGAGGTCGACGAACTAATGGCCCGCGAAGGCGTCGGCGGCGCCCCCGTCGTCAACACGCGCGGCGAAGTGCTGGGTATCATCTCGAGTACCGACATCCGCCCCCACCTCGAGGTCAACGAGGACGATCCGGTCACGGCAGCAATGACCGACGAGGTCATCACGGCGCCCGACAACATCGACGCCCGCGACGCGTTCGATCTGATGTACGAGCACAAGATCGAGCGCGTGCCGGTCGTCGACGACGAGAACCTCCTCGTGGGCCTCGTAACGATGCAGGGCATTCTCCAGCGCCGTGAGTACCAGCAGGCCGTCCGCGACGAGGACGGACGACTCCGCTGTGGCGTCGCCGTCAGCCCGTTCGAGCAGGACCGCGCCGAGGCCGCCGACGAGGCCGACGCCGATATCCTGTTCATCGACACCGCCCACGCCCACAACATGAACGTCATCGACGGCGCTCGAGAGATCAAGGAGTCCGTCGAGGCCGACGTCGTCGTAGGGAACGTCGGCACGCGCGAGGCGGCCGAAGACCTCGTCGACTTCGCGGACGGGATCAAGGTCGGCATCGGACCGGGGTCGATCTGTACAACGCGCGTCGTTTCGGGCTCCGGGATGCCCCAGATCACCGCCGTCGCACAGGTCGCAGACGTGGCGAGCGAACACGACGTGCCGGTGATCGCCGACGGCGGCATCCGCTACTCCGGTGACGCGATCAAGGCGGTCGCCGCCGGCGCGGACGCCGTCATGCTCGGCTCGTACTTCGCCGGGACCGACGAGGCACCGGGCCGCGTCGTCACGATGAACGGCAAGAAGTACAAGCAGTATCGCGGCATGGGGAGCGTCGGGGCGATGAAATCCGGTGACAGCGATCGATACCTCAAGGAGGAACCCAACGAGGACGACGAGTACGTGCCGGAGGGTGTCGAAGCTGCGACGCCGTACAAGGGAACGCTCAAGTCCGAACTCCACCAGCTCGCGGGCGGCATGCAGTCCGGGATGGGCTACGTCGGCGCTGGAACGATCCCCGAATTCAAACAGCGCAGTGAGTTCGTCCGCGTCTCCTCGGCGGGCCAGGCCGAGAGCCACGCCCACGACGTCGTGATCACCGACGAAGCGCCGAACTACTCGCCGGACAGCGACTGAGCGACCGAGCGACTGACCGATCAAACGGCTGGCTACCCCAGCGGGTGGTACGGGGCACGCTATCGTCGTGTTTTCCGATCAGATCCACGGCCGCGTTGAAGCCGTCGGGAAGATCCCACGAGAACGACTCGAACGCGTTCTCGTTGGTCTCACCGTCGATCGCGACATGCTGCGACATACCGTGACATGCCAATGCGGATAACGAAAGCCTCGACGACGACGGCGCTTTTTCGACGGCTTGAGTACAGCTACGGCGACGGTAACGGTGACGACTACCGCTACAGCTCCACGGCCGACGTCGAGAACGCGCCTTCGTCGACTTCGGGCTCGTACGCCTCGAGTGCGGTGCGGACGAGTTCGAACACGCCCTGTTTGCTCCAGCGGGCGGTGTTGATGGTGAGGTCGTAGAACTCGCGTTCGTCGATGTCGATTTCGTAGTAGGATTTGTACCGGCCAGCTTCGCTGACCTCCCGGACGCGCATTTCGGCTTCGGTTTCGATACGGTCGCTGATCCGGTCGGCCCGGACGTTTTCGGGGGCGTCCAGCCAGATCCGGAGATCGGCGCGATTGCCGGCGAGCCAGCCCGCGAGCCGGGACTCGAGGATGAACGGTTTGTTGGCTGTGCCCCACTCCTCTGCGATCGACTGCAGCCGTTGGTCGAGCGCGCGGTCGATCTCGTCGGATTCGTCGGCCTTCGCCGTTAGCTGGTTGAGACTCATGTCTCGATCGTCCGCGATTTCACGGAAGATGTCGCCGCCGGAGACGTACGGACAGCCCATCGCTCTGGAGAGACGCTCACAGAGCGTCGTCGCGCCACAACCGGGTGGTCCGGAGACGGTGATGAAGAGTGTCGTGTCGATATCGACTGTCGGCGTCTCTTCCGTGGACATGCCTGAGAACTCTTCGTTCAGGGTGAAAAACGGTCCGACTGACGGCTCGCGTTTACCTTGTGGATCGACTCGAGGACGTCCGCCCGAATCTCCGATTGGACGACCCGAGCCTCGAGTCGCCGTTTCGCCGTTCAGTGAGCTATTCGACGGTCGTATCGCACAGCCCGCCACAGCAGAGACTATCACTCACAACGACATGTGAAAAAGCGCCGTAGACGTGATAACATGTATGCGTTAACATGACAACACGACCCGCGAGGAAAACGCGACGTACCCGCGTCACTCGAGGTGAGATTCCGTCCCGAGAGCGACGACCGGGCCGCTCCCTCGAGGGAACTCACCCGATGACGAACGAATTCCCACACTCGGTACAGGTCATCCGGAAGGCCCCTTCGTCAGTGAGTTCGAGCCCGTGGCCGAGTTCCTCCTCGCACTCCTGGCAGTAGATCAGCGACTCGATCTGCTCCCAGTCGTGTTGGGCGCCAGGAGCGCCGAACGCGAAGCCGACGACTGTCTCGTCGCCGTCGTCGTTGTCGTTGTACCCCTTCTGGAACTCGCCCGGCGCGAACCGAATCACCTCGCCGGCTTCGACGGTGACCTCGCTGTGCTCGTCGCTCGCGGGTGCGGATTCATCGTTCGTGTCGCCGTCCCCTTGCAATGCGTGCGTCTCGAACGTAGCCGTCCCCTGCTGGACGTAAAACACCTCTTCCTGATCGTGATGGGTGTGTAACCCGCCCGAGAAGGACTCGCCGGGCTCGAGTTCGAAGTAGTTCATCGCGAAGTCGGTGAAGCCGAGCGCCTTTGAAATCGGCCGTCGAATCGAGTGAACGCCCATCGGATTGGTTTCGATGTCGACGTCGTCGATTTGGACTTTGTCCATACACGGCCGTGTGTCTATTGTGGCATAAAACCGCACGCCATCCCCTTCCAAGCGTCACGAGACCGATGGCCACGACCTCGAGCAACGAAGAGTAACGCCTACGGTCGTCCGTTCCTGAGAATCGACTGTGAACCGCCGTACACTACTTCAGTCCGCCGCAGTAGGAGCCGCCGTCGGGCTTGCGGGCTGTATCGACGGTGTCCGAGAACACTTCGGGCTCCAGGGAGTCATTCCCCTCGAAATCCACAACGAATCCGACCGAACGCACAACGTCCAACTCGAGGCCTACGAACCGACCACCGATCGCCAGAGCTACGACCAGAGTTACTCCGTGACGCCCGGTGAGACGATCGGGGCTCCGAACCTCGACAAGACGAACCAGAGCTTCCGCGTCACTCGAATCGAGGACGAGGAGAAAGTAGACGTCACCGTCGAAACGGTCACCGAGGACACCACCCTCGTGTTGGTCTGGCTCTACAACGATGAGATCGTGATCGAGCCGCAAGACGGCGAGAACGCGGGGAACGAAACCACCTCGAGCGACGCGGACACCGACGGAAACCAGACGTCTGAGACGGACGGAAACGAAACTGACGACGCAGACGACTAGCGGTCTGCGGAACCGTTCCCGGCCCGCGTTCTACGTTGCTGTCAGACCATCGGCGAGCGATATCACCACCGACCGACGCTGACCGGGATCAGGGGTACGGATGGAACACCCGCTCGAGTCGCGGCTCGAAGCCGAGATCGTCGGGCACCGTCTGCGCTCGCTCGCCGAAGAACGGCTCCCCGGTGAACAACGGCTGAGCACCCGGGACGACGACGCGAACCGCCTCGAACCCAGCCTGCTCGACGTCGCGGGTCGTCAGCCGCGCCGCGCACGGCGTCAAGCCGACGTCTCGAGCCCGCGAGACGAGCGCCTCGAGTGCCGCTTCGCCCGACGGGATCGAGTCGGGACCGACGCTGGCGGCCGGAATCGTTCGATCGACGTCGACGAACTCCCGAGCGGCGTCGGGGAAGGAGCCGTAGTCGCCGATCGCACCGGAGGCGTCGGCGGCGTCTTCGGGACCGAGATTTCGCAGTTCCATCCAGTTCTGTAGCGCTTCCTCGAGCGCCGACCGCGCGGCCGCGGTTGCGTCGAGTCCCGCCGCGGAGCCGACGGCGAACGCCGGCCAGTCCTCGTCGCGCGGCCCCATGGAACCGTCCAGCGTGCTCGGATCGCGGTGGACGGCGACGGCGATCACAGGGACGTCGATATCCTGCGTCACGAGCAACGGCGTCACCGACAGCCCCTCGCTTCGGGCGCGGCGTTCGAGGACATCGAAGGCGGCGTCCTCGACCGCCAGTCCGAGCGGCTCGAACGTCGAATACCACGCGAGCATGGTCGCGTCGCGCTCGAGGACCTCCGTCAGTCCCGATACCAGGGCGTCGACGGTCGACGAGCCGAGTCCGAGGCCGGTCGTGATCGACGGGACAAGTCGCTCACCGGGCTGTGGGAACTGGACCGCCGCAGCGGGCAGGTGAACCGACTCGCCGGTCGCGAGGTTCTCCCCTGGAACCCATCGGTGCTCGTCGCTCGCGTCGTAGTCGGGGGCATCGTCGGGCCGGACCAGCGCCGTGGGAGCGACCGCGTTCTCGAGGGCATCTTCGCTCGCGTGCACGAAGTCGTCGTCCTGGTAGACGCCGGCGCAGTAGCGCTCGAGTCCCTCGCCGACGGCTTTCATCAGCGCGGCGTTCCAGTCGTCGGCGACGCCGGCGGCCTGGGTCGGTGCGCTGGCGTCGCTAAAGCCCGACGTGTCCGCCGTCGTCGCCAGGTAGTACGGCGCGGGGAACGACTCGACCTCGCCGATGCTGGTGACGACCCCGACCCGGTCGTCGATCGTCGCTTCGGCATGTTCGACGACCGCGTCGAGACCGAGCGTCTCGTCGTCGCGCTCGAGTGTCCGTTCCCGGCTCCCGTCCTGACAGCCACAGCCCGGAACGGGCAGGAACCGCCGCCTGTGGTGGGGCAGTTCGACCGTTGCGCCGATCACCGACCGCTCGTCGCCGGAGAAGACGCGAACGCACTCCCTGCCCGCGAGCGCGCCGGCCAGCCGCGCCGTACTGCGATCCGCCTGCGGTCCGTCGCTCAGCTGTCCCTCTTCGAGGTTCGAGGCGACGCGAGCGCGGAGACAATCGAAACAGCCCGTTCCGGGTGCGAACCCCGAGACGGCCGCATCTACCGCCGACAGTGGGTGGCCGCCGACGCCGCCGATCTCGACGGCGACCCAGGGGGTGGCGCCCGCTCGAGCCGCGTCGTTCGCCCGCCGGAACGTGGCCGAGCCGGCGACGTCGCTGACGACGGCAAACCGGGCGGTCTCGAGGTCGTCCGGACTGGCGTCCTCGACGGTAACGTCGACGTCTCCGAGGGCGGCGACGACGGCCGCACGGACCGGATCGTCGCCGACGACGTGAATGTGCATACGAATACGCTCACAGGCCGGCGTCAAAAGCGCCGCGCTCGCGGGTCGCGATTGCGGGTCGTCCTCAGAGTGACTCGAGTGTGCGATGTAGTGGCGAGCCTATGACAGCAGGGCGTAGGGCTGGGTGCGTACTGAACGTATCACTCCCGCTTCGTCTTCCAATCGGTTGGGCCGTTCCGTCGCCCCGTATCTCCGCCGCGTAGGCGGACCCGCAGAAAAGACAGGTAGCGACCGTTCTTTCGCACCCCATTAGGCGTCGCGGCACTTCCCGGGAGGCCGTGAGCATAGCTGTTGCGTGATAACGTGAGCGAACACGAGTCGCGTCTCGGCCGCTGAGCCGTCCGTGTCGAACTCGCGTCGAAGGCCCGACCCCCTCGGCGATCTCCTCGCGCTCGAATCCGCCGCGCGAGTCGCTCAGTCGACGAGGTCCTCGAGTTTGCCCTTCGTCTTGTCGACGGCCGTCTCGAATCGCTCCTCGATTTCCTCGACGGAGCGCTCGACGAGACGGACCCGCTCTCTTGGGACCCGACGAACGACATCGTTGCCGTCCGCGTCGGTCCCGTAGGCGAACAGCCAGTGTCCCTGAAAGTACGCGATTCGATCGTTGTCGACGGTGGCTCGCTCGAGGTCGCCCGTCGGGGTCTCGTAGACGATCGTGGCCTTGCCCAACTCGAGATCGGTTTCCGCGTCGGTGTCGATATCGACCATGCTCGAGGCGTCCACGCTCGGCGGGGTAGGGCTGGGCCCGGCAGGTGCAGCCAGTTTGAGGACGGCCGTCTCGAGCCGCACCGGTCACTGCTCGCCTCTGGGACTCGTGGACCCGGAAAGTCGGGACAATCGTCGCTCGAACAGCACCCGTCGGACGGTGGGACGGAGACGACGTTATTCTTCTTTGATCCGACTCCCGCCCGGCGGCATGAAGTGCTGAATCCGGTCCGGGCTGGCGATCTTGCGAACGAACGACTCGTCCGCGAACTCCTCGCGGAAGCGCCGGTAGAGCCGCTTTGCGGCGTCGGCCTGGGCGTAGCGTCCGGGCTCGAGTTCGATCGTCGTCTCGGCCTGTCCCTCGACGGCCGACGGCGGGCCGCCGATCACGCGGGTGTAGGGTTCACACTGGATGCCGACTGCGACGGCGACCGGCGTATCCCGATGGTAGGTTCGGTCGCCGCGGATCGCGAACCCGCCTTTCTCGAGGTACTCGCCGCTTTCGGGAGTCTTCGTGACCTGATCGGAGTCGACGGCGTAGACGTCGCCCGCGTAGCGGCCGTCCTTCCACACCGAAGAGTAGGTAACGGCGAACTGGGCGGCCTCCTCGATGCTCGAGTCGGGCAGTTCGATGTCCGACGAGGAGGCCTCGCTGGGATCGGTCGCCTTCAACACGGTGACGGGGCCGCCGTGGGCCTGCGTGTGAAAGACGGTGTCACCCGGCTCGAGATACTTCTTGACGAGTTCCTCGTTCTGGTCGGCGTTTCGGCCACCGATCACGAGATAGCCGTCGCTGGTGTGGAACCACCGGAATCGATCGAACCAGGGCTCGTTCTCGCGGATCGGTATCGACGGCGCGGCGAGCCAGTCCCGATCCTGTCCGTCGTCTTCCTCCTCGGCGTCGTCCGCCTCGTCCTGATCCGTTGCCTCCCACTCGTCGCGTCGGCGCTTTGCCTCCTCGAGGTCCGTTCGGGTGTTTTCGATAGCCGCCAGCGCGCCCTCTTTCTTCTCCTCGACGCGCTTTGCCTCGGTGTAGAGACGGTCGGCGTTCTGCTCGACGCCCTGCTGGGCCGCGAGGTCGATCCGCTCGCCGTCGATATCGACCGTCACCATCCCCTCGCTGTTATCGATGCCGACGACGGCCTCGGCGGCCTCGATGCCCTGATCAGCACCCTCCGCGAACCGTTCCTCGATCTCGTCCCACGGCCGATCCTGCTCGCGGGCGTTCTGGATCGTCGAGAGAATGTCGTCGACCAGCCCGTACTCGGCGTACAGCAACTCGGCCTGGTCTCGCAACTCGTCGGCCTGCTGTTCAAATCCCTCGATCGCGCCCTGCTGTTGTTCGATGATCCGCTCGTGTTTGGCGATCTCCTCCTCGAAATCGGGGCGCTGGTCGGTCGGATCCGGCTCCTCCTCGTCCTCGAGTTCAAGCCGGAAGAAGTAGTCGTCGAGCGCGGACAGAAACGAGTCGTAGGGATCGGCGGCCAGTTCGGCGTGTTCCTCGAGCGGGAAGGGTGTCGCGTCGACGACGCGGGCGTTCTCGGCGTTGCTGTCGGTGCCGTCGTCGCCACCGTCGCCACCGTCGTCGCCCTCAGCAGGCTCCTCGAGGTAGAGCCGCGGTTCGAAGTTCCCGTTTCGCAGGTCGAGCGCCAGCCGCTCGATGGCCTCGTATAGCCGATCGTAGACGGCCTCGTCGGCGTCGTCGATACCCATCCCCTTCTCGACGCCGGCGCGGGTACAGACCTCCTCGGCGTAGAGGCCGCCGAAGTTGAGCTGCGTTGCGAGGGTTCGGACGACGTCGGTGTCCGAGTCCTCCATCTCCCGGTCGAAGACCTCCCGGGAAACCGTCAGCGGATTGATTCGGCTATCCGGGAACTCGTAGCGCGAACCCGGCACGACCGTTCTGGACTTCAGCCGGACCGTCTCGAGGCTGTCGATCACCTCGTACTCGCCGTCGGTGACGGCGACGTTCCCCTGGCCGAACAGCTCGACGATGATCCGGGTGGTGCCGTCGTCGCGCTCGAAGACGAACTCGAGGATACGGTCGAACTCGTACTGCTCGACGCCGGCGAAGTCCGCACCGGAGAGTCGGTTCCGGAGCATCATCGCGAACTGCGGCGGCCGTCCGGGGGCGTCCGGGATTCGCTCCGGGGCGACCGTGTGGGCGCGCTTGATCTCGCCGACCTCGAGGACGAGTTCGAGGCGGCCCCGATCGAAGTCCCGCATCTTGAGTCGGACGAGGTCGTCGCCGTAGAGATAGGCCTTATCGACCTTCGCACCCTCGTAGGCTCCGAGTTCCCCGACGAGGGCGGCGAGGTCGACGCTCGTAAGCTCCCGCTTTGGATCCATACTCGTAACTGCCCGGCGCTGTCAAAAAGGCGTGTCGCTCCGCCGGCCTCAGCGTCGGTTCACGGCCCCGCAGTCGGTCCGGTCGGAAAAGCTAATCCGCTCCGGGATCGCATGTTGCGGTATGAACGACGGCGTCGACGTCAGACGCGTGTGGGGAGGGGGCCGAAATGTGTCGTCCAGCCGGCAGCACGCTCGGGATCGACACGGAGACCGGGCCGAGCGTCAGTCATCCAGCGGAGGTCACCAGCTATGAGCCAGCCCGACGCCCGCCCGTGGACGGACGTCTCCAAGTTTTCCACGTTCGTCGACCACCTCGAGGACGAGGGCGCGTTCTCCGTCCGGTCCATCGTCGACCAGCTCGACGAGGAGATCGACGTCGACGGGATCGTCTACCACGACCGAGGCATTCGCGCCCCCGGCTACGACGCCACGTTCGTCCACGAGCCGGCCGGCGCTCGAGGACGACCCGCCTTCAGCATCGAGGTCGACACCGTCGGTCCGCGAAACACCTGGGCCGTGTTCGACGCGACGCTCGGTTGGGATCTCTACCTCCTGCAAGCCGACGGCGTGGCGGCGCTCGCCTGGGTGAGCGACGAGGAGTACAAGACCGAGGAAGCCGCGATGTTCGAGTCCAAACACGAGGCACTCGCGGCGGGCCGGTTCTCGTTCGGAGTCTTCCTCTACGCAGGCGACGACTGGGACGAGCGCGTCGCTCGAATTCAGGGAACGGATGCTCCCGCGTATCTCAAGCGCGACGACGGGACGCCCGTGATCCCGCAGAGCCCTTCGGAGTTCTACGATTACATCGGCTCGACGGCCACCGAGTTGCGACAGACCGGCGGCGGCGCGCCCGAGTATCTGGGTATTCTGGAACTCGAAGTTACGGTCGACTAACGCGGCGACGGGAGCCGTCAGTTGGGCGTGATTCGGACGGGAGCTGTCAGTTAGGCGTCCCCCGCCGAGGCGAGCGCCGCGTCGAAAAACGCCACCTCGAGATCGACGGTCCGCCGGAACAGCGACTCGACTCGAGCCTGCCGTCGCGGCGACAGCGCTGGCCCGATAGCGTCGAGTTGGCTCCGAAGCCAGTCGACGAAGTCGCGGAAGCCGTCGGTCGCGTGGAGGTCGATCCACTCGACGTAGTAGAACGGAAGATCGGCACCCGCGCTGGGTGAGCCGTCGGCCCCGGACTCGGCGTACGCCTCGACGGCGGCGACGGCCCACCGCTCGTAGATCCACTCGGCCGGCACGAGCACGGCCAGCGTCTCGGCGTACCCGCCTTCGGCGGCCCCGCGGCCGAGCAGATCGACGAAGGCCGCGGTCGGTTCGACGAGTTCGGGATCGTTCCGACGTGATTCGGGCACCTCGAGCGCCTCGAACGATCGCTCGAAGTAGTCGTTCTCGTCGTCGGTGATCGTATCGAGAAACTCGACGAGCGATCGTTTGGCCGCCATATCGGGCGCCTGCCCGACCACGTGGCCGAAGGCGCCGACGAGGTCGTTCACGAAGGCGTAGTCTTGGACCAGGTACTCGACGAACGCGTCTTCGGAGAGCGTCCCGGCGCCGAGTTCGTCCGTAAACGAGTGTTCGATCGCGTCGGTCCACGCGGGTTCGGCCCGCTCGCGGAGCCAGTCGGTGAATCTGGGGTCGTCGGTTTCGTCGGTCCTAGTCGCGTACTCCGTGTACTCCGCGTACGTCTCGCCAGTCACAGCTCCCACCCCTCGAGCGTGTACGCCATCTCCCAGAAGCGGTACTCGAGTTTGGCGCTCGTGAGAAACGCCTCGCGCATGGCGTCGTGTTCGCCGGGGTACCGTTTGCCGCAGTGATCGACGAACTCCCGACACCAGGCCGTCGCGTCGCGGAACTCATCGCCGGTGTACATCTCGATGAACGGCGTGTATCGGTGGGTCTCCTCGGCGAGGTCGGCCATGTGTTCGGCTACGTCGAGATAGCCCTGCATGCACGGGTACAGCGCCGCCGCGATCTCGGCGATCGATCCCTCGTAGGCGGTTCGGACGAGGAAGTTCGTGTACGCGTGGCAGGTCGGCGCCTTCTCGACGGTCTCGAGTTCCTCGCGCGAGATTCCGTAGTCGGCGGCGAACTCCCGGTGGAGTTCCATCTCGTGGTCTAACACCTCGTGGGCGACGCCCAACAGGTGGGTCATCGTCTCCTCGTTGCGAGCCTTCGAGCCGGCAATCGAGAACAGTCGCGCGTAATCCAGCAGGTACCTGTAGTCCTGTTTCACCCAGTGCTGAAACGCCGCCTCGTCTACCGTTCCCGCCGCGAGTTCGCGAACGAACGGGTGTGCTTTCTGTGCCGTCCAAACGTGCTCGCCGTCCTCGAGAAGCTGATCACTGATACCCATCTCCTCTCGAAGTTCGATCTCCGCAGTATTATAATTAGATGGTATAATACAGTTATTACAGCGACGAGACGCGGACCGCTCTCCGGCGGGACAGCAGGTGGGTTGCAGACGACATCACGGTCGACGAGTTACCGGAGTGAACAGTTACCCTCGCTCACGAACCCATTCCGTATCCTGGGCAGTTACAACAGCTTCGAATTCGAACGGGTCGAACGAAACGGACACGCCGTGATGGGTCGCCCAGTGGGGAGCGAGCGAACCGGGGAGCACACGGCGTGCCGGGTGAGAGGCAATTCGGTGTACCGCTGTCGGTTTGGGGAGCAGACAACGGTGCCGACAAGCGTCGGCATGACGGAATCCATCGCGAGGCACCATAAATTTTCTGTACTAGAGGAAAGATTTTATGAGCGTGGTTCGCCGTTTTCGAGAGGTGTCAGTCCGAGACGCGAGGACATCGTCACCGTGCTCCACCCGAACTACTGCTCTCAGAGCCGGTTGCGGAGGGACCGTTCCGCGTTTATCGGCCTCGAAACGCCGCGACGCCCGATAGACCGAGTCCTTGAGCGGCCGAACCCAATACCGATCCGCCACCGGTGGCCTTTTCTCACGAATCGGCGAACACAGTGGCATGACGTTCCACTCTTCCCTCCGAAACCGAGAGCCGCTCGTCGGCACCTGGGTCGCGCTGAGCGATCCCGCGATCGCCGAACTCAGCGCCCGCCTCGAGTTCGACGCCGTCGTGATCGACGGCGAGCACTCGACGAACTCGATCGAGACGATCACCGAGATGGCGCGAGCGATCGACGCCGCAGACACCGACACCGACCCCGGAACGATCGTCCGCCTCTCGGAGAACGATCCGACGGAGATCAAACGCGTCCTCGACGCCGGCGTCGACGGCGTGATGGCACCGATGATCGACACGCCCGAGGACGCACGCGCGCTCGTCGAAGCCACTCGCTACCCGCCCGAGGGCATCCGTGGCGTCGGCTACGGCCGCGGGACCGAGTACGGCGAGGCGTTCCCAGAGTATCTCGAGCGTGCAAACGAGGACCTCATCACGATCGCCCAGATCGAAACCGAAGCCGGACTCGCGAACGTCGAAGAGATCGCCGCGGTCGACGGGCTCGACGGACTGTTCGTCGGTCCCGCGGACCTCTCCGCTGCGCTCGGCGTCTTCGGCGAGACCGACGGCGGCGAGTTTCTCGAGGCCGTCGATCGGATTCTCGAGGCAGGCCACGCCGTCGACAAGCCCGTCGCGACGCTCGCGTTCGAGGAGGACGAGATCGAGCGGTGGGTCGACCGCGGCTTCGACTTCGTGCTGGCCGGCGTCGATATCGACTACGTGAAGGCGGGCGGTCGACGGGCGAAGGCGATGTTCGAAGCGGCGATGGACACGCGAGACGAGTGAGTCACCTATCTCAGTTTTCGGTGCTTGAGAGAGTTCGATATAGGAACTCTCTGAGCGAACATCATGTCGAATTCGAACGAAGGAAGCGTCACAAGGCAATACGGTACCTCACCTGTTATGAATCGACAGCTACTCACTTCCGTGATCGGTGCTGAGCAAGCTGATTCTCGGACGGGTCCCTCAACCGTCTATAATATCAACTAGAACTGTCATTCGTCTTTAGTTAATATTCACAGTAATACTCAGTAACATCGTTTTTCGTCCAGATCCAACTCTCTCAAGTCGGCTATGAGGAGAAAACAGAGTTTGCGAGGTGCACTTATCGACCGATTTGGCAATACCAGAGTCCGAGTCATGACTTCTCTCGTCTCTAATAGTGTTATGCATAATATAGTCTATAATATTATTACTGGGCTTAACTAAAGATCAATGCTGGAACTGTTTACACACCGATCGAACCCGCTTACGGCGGCGTGTCGCCGTTCGCATGGTTCGCGGGATCGTTGATCCCGCGCTATTCGCGTCTCCGCGGTCCTCGCGTCCTTCTTCCGCGCTCGCCCCGTGCGACCGGGTGTGCACTGACTTCCAGTGGCTACTATAGTCGCCGACTCACTTCTGGTCTTGCAAGGTTTCATTCGAACTCTTCTCGCGTTTCGCCTCAATTTGTGTTTCCAAGGCAAACGGATCCGTGAGCCCAACCTCGAGTGCAGCGAGACAGTTTTCGACGGAATATGTCTGCTCACCATCGGAGCATGGGGCAACACAGCGCAGGTCATCACCTTCATACACGGCTACGCAGATGATCGGTATCTGGATTTCTGTGGCTGGTTGAGAACTGAGTAATGAACTGATTTCGCGTCGCTCAAACGCTGGGCGAAGGGTGTACCCCTCGCGGTCAGCCCATGATTGGAACGATTTGACCGTGAGTGAAACCGAGGGACCAGAATCACTGATCTCCTCGAGCGCAGGATTCACAGATCCCCACGTTTTGATTTCCACATCTGCAATCCCATCGTCTTCTATCTGCCGTACTCGGGCCACAGTCTGACGGAGTTGCTGCACAATCTCCGGGGACGTGCGTTGGCGAAGATACAGCACAGCGCGTTTTGTAGCCGCGTTCTCAGTTTGTTCTGTCATTGCTGATGGGAAAAGAGAGGTAGTTCATCTCTCTCGGATTTCTATCCAAGTTTGGACTTGTGAAATCAGAACTAGATGTCCCTCCAAAAATGCTCAAGGTTGTTCGCGGTGGGCTATTCATCCACTGGTTTGAAGTCCTCGGACCCGCAGTCACAGGAGCCGATACCTATTGGCTGAATCCGTCCATCCGAGAGGACTTTGGCCGCGTATGCTGCGCCACAGGAGCCACAGATAGCCATGAGCCGATCTTGACTTGAGGAATGTGCAATCATACATGCTAGTACGTGCCACACACGGAAGAGTGTCTGTTGCGTCCATAGTTACAGGCGCTGCGGATTAAACAGGTTATAGCCGAGAGCTGCGGGAAAGAACAGTATGCGGATGATCACAATCTCTCGACCCTATCCACTCACCCAACGCTCCTCCCGTGTCGCTGGGGTATAGTAGCCACTGGAAGCCAGTGCACACCCGGTCGCACGACGGGAGCCCAGTTCGGAGCCCGAAAGGTGAGAACCGCGGACAGTGCGATCGGTGTGTAAACAGTTAGTTGGTACTATCGTTGTTCTTCGATACGTACGTCTTCGAGCCTATCGCCGAGACATACTCGTGGCGTGTTCTGGCACGATACTCGGAGAAGATAGACGCCCCAACCAAAGGTGGCAGAATATATGCGCCGAGTGTTCAGTCCTCGAACAGATCCTGTCCGAAGTGATCGAACGGCTGAACGTGGTACTCCTTGATGACCTGACTGGAGACGATTTCGAGGCCGAGGTTCTCGATTCCCGTAAGGGTCTCATCTGCCATCTCGGAATCGACGGCCACCGACTCAATGTGGACGTTGTGGGTACCAGTTGTCATTTCACGAACGTTGATCACGCCGGGGAACTCGAGCGCTTCCTGGGCCAACTCGGCTCGTTTTACAACCGGCGCTCGACAAACGATGAACAGATGGAGTTCGAATCCCGCTTCTTCGTAGTCGATCTCGGGATGATAGCCCCGAATCACGCCCTGCTCAAGGTACTCGATGCGGTTTCGCACTGTGCTAGCCGAGGTTCCAACCATATCGGCCATATCTCCGGCTGTAGCTCCTCGCGCGTTCTCTTGGAGAAGGTGGAGAATCCCTCGGTCGACATCGTCGAGACTGTGAACCATGGATACGAATACGGGGACCATTTGAAAGAGATTTTTTCCAGTCATCTTGTACGATGGGCAGTTCCAGCGAGCGAGTGATTCGGCGCGGAATGAAAGGAACGGACGTAGAATGCTTACTGTATCCACCCATTACATTCACCACACCGTTCCTGACCGCTATCAGTGAAATCAAACCCCGTTCCGCTACCTGCCTCCCCTCTACTGAGAGCGAGTTTCACGGACTACCCGGTATAAAGAAATTACAGTACCAACTACTGGTAACGAGTCTACTGAAGTCAACACCCTTCAGACTCGAAAGATTCTCGATACCGAGGTCATCGAAGCGTCCACCTGTGAACTGAAGTCTGCTACAGAATTCGATCGTAACTGCAGAAGGCGATTTACCATCCAAACTTCATCACCGCCGCCTCAGAGGCGCTTGCTCACGTACGGGCCATCCTGATGGTAGCCCAGCTTGTTTCGGTAGTACTCCCGCGCACCGATTCCGGAAATGACGCTCAGTTTGTCGTAGCCGGCCCCCGCAGCGAGCGCTTCGGCCTGGTCCATCAGTCGGCGACCGTAGCCCTGGTGTTGGTGTTGGTCTCCGTCGCTCTCGCTCCCGACGGCGACTTCGGTCCCGTAGACGTGGAGTTCCCGAACGAGCGCCGCGTTCTCGAGTTCCGGTCGCACCGGATCGTTCGGGAATCGGAGTCGGCAGAACCCGATCAGGAGATCCTGTTCGAAGTCCTCGATGGAGATGAAATGTTCCGTGCCGCCACAGGCCTGATAGGTCATCACGTCGAGTTCGACCTCGTTGGGTTCCGCGTCGTTCATTCCGGCCTCCCGACAGCGGATACACTCGCAGGTCCAGTCGTGGTCGTCCATCCGTTTTCGAGCGAGCTGGCGGAGGTTGGACTTCCAGACGCCGGCGTCGATGTAGTCCGCGGGAATGTCCCGCTGGACGCGCTGTAGACGCGTATATCGCGGGATCATATCCTTGATCTCGGCGATCAACTCGGCCGCCTCCTCGTTGCCGAGCGGGTCGAACTCGCCTTTGTGCCACCAGTCGTAGGTCGCGGTACCCCGCACGATCAGCGTCGGGTAGATTTTCAGGTAATCCGGCTTCCACTGCTCTTGCTCGAAGATGCGACGGAAGTCCTCGAGGCACATCTCTTTGCTCATCCCCGGTTGGCCGGGCATCATGTGGAAGCCGACCTTGAACGCCGAATCTCGCAGGCGCTGGTTGGCCTCGATCGACGCCTGAACGCCGTGGCCGCGGTGCATTTCGCGGTTGATGCGCTCGTAGGTCGTCTGGACGCCGACCTCGACTTTCGTCCCGCCGAGATCGAGCATTCGGTCGATCTGCTCGGGATCACACCAGTCGGGTTTGGTCTCGAAGGTCGTCCCGATGTTGCGGATGTCCGCCGTCTCGTTTTCGGCGATGACGTCCTCGAGGTACTGCCACTCGTACTCCTCGGGGTCCTGTGCGAAGCTCTCGCCCTCGGCCGGTTCGGGCTCCTTGTCGACGTCGTAGTCGTTCATCGCCTCGAGCGCGCGCTTGACGAACCACTCCTGGTAGTCGTGGCTGCGGGCGGTCATCGTCCCGCCCATCAGGATCAGCTCGACCTTGTCGACGGGGTGACCGATCTCCCGTAGCTGCTCGAGACGCAGCGTCACCTGTCCGTAGGGGTCGTAATCGTTCTGGACGCCGCGGGCGGCGGCGGGCTCGTCGCCGGTATAGCTCTGGGAACTCGAGAACTCCGAGTCGGGGCCGCCGGGGCAGTAGAGACACTTGCCGTGGGGACACCGCTCGGGCGACGTCATGATCGCGACCGGCGAGACGCCCGACGCGGTGCGGACGGGTTTGCGCTGGAGCACCGTCTGGAGATCCTCGCGGTGCTCCTGGGGCGCGTAATCCAGCAGTTCGGAATTTTTGGGCACCTTGGGTGCCGAGTGTTCCGAACAGGCCTCGAGTTTGGCCTTCTCGACCTCGTCGCGTTCGATTTCGCCCGCGAGGATCCGCTCGACGAGCGTCTTACAGACCTGCTCGAACGCTTCGGTTTCGGTTGGATCGGAATCGGGCGTCTCGGTACTCACTACACGGATTTGGTCGCCCATCGCGAATAAGCGTGTCGGACTCGCGACTTTGCACGTTTCCCGCCGGTGTCACGACCGCCGGGACGACGTGCGTTTCGACCGCGACTCGATCGGAGACGACCGTCGACGGTTTCAAACCTCGGTGTACTCGAAGACGTCGCCCGACGCCTCGAAGGCGTAGACCGTCAGCGGCTCGTCACCCGGCGGTCCCATTCCCGGCGAATGACGGGGCATGCCCGGTGCTGTGAGCCCGTCGACGGCCGGTTGATCCGCGAACAGTTCCTCGATGGCCTCGAGCGGAACGTGGCCTTCGATCAGGTAGTCGCCGAACTCGATCGTATGACAGCTCGCGGCGTCTTCCGGAACGCCCAGATCGCGCTTGACTCCCTCGACGTCACCCGTCGTTTCGACCGTTACGTCCACGCCGTTGGTCTCGAGGTACGCGACGTACTCGCTGCAACAGCCACAGGAGGGGTCGTGGTGCTGGACGACCGACTCGACGGGGACCGAGCCGGACCACGCCCAGGTATCGGACCTGCTGCGTTCGGCAGTATCTGTTCCGTCGTCAGTTCCGTCGAGGCAGCCGGCTAACCCGATGAAAACGAGGGTCCCTCCGACGGAACAGAGTCGTCGGCGCGATATCGCCATACTCGAAGTCAGTGACTGAACGGGTATATAGCGTCCGATCTGGGGAGTACCGTTCCGGAACGTCCGACGGGAACGGAATCGATACGGGGAGGGAAGAAACGAATTCTGCTCGAGGGTGGCGAGTCAGTCTTCGCTTTCGTAAGACTCGCCGACGGACGACGGCATCCGCGTCTTCCCCCACGCCGAGAGCACAATGATCACGGCGACGTACGGAAGAAGGTTGACGAGCCGTGCGGAGACCTCGATTCCGACCGTCTGGAACTGGACGTTCAGCATGTCCAGGGCACCGAACAGCAACGCCGCACCGGCCGCGCCGATCGGGTTGTAGTTGCCGAACAGGTAGGCGACGATACCGATCCATCCCCGCCCCTCGACCATCGTATCGCCGATGCCGACGAAGTTGCCGGCGTGAGCGAGCAAGACGGCACCGCCGAGCCCTGCCATCGCCCCGGAGAAGATCACCGTAGCGTATCGGACGCGAGTGACGTCGACGCCCGCGGTATCCAGCGCCTCCGGATTCTCACCCGCTGCCTGTACCCAGTACCCGTATCGGGTCCGATAGAGGACCACCCAGGACGCCAGGACGATCAGTACGGTGAGGATGACGAACGGCGACTGGCCGAACGCGACCGAGTTGACGCTCGCGAGCCCCGGACTCGAGCGGCTTCCCCAGATGATGGCCGCGGTAAACGGCGCGAAGCCGAGTCCGATAAACCAGACCGCCAATCCCGCGACGATCTGGTCCGCCTCGTACCGAATCAACAGGACCGCGAACGCAACCGTGATCAGCGTCGAAATCACGGCGGAAACGGCGACCGCGAGCCAGACCTGTCCCTGGGTGGGTGACGTGCCGCCGAGAGCGTACATACTCGCCGCCGCGCTGAACGCGCCGAAGATCATGAATCCCTCGAGGCCGATGTTGAACACGCCGCTCTTTTCGGCGTACAGGCCGCCGATGGCCGCGAGCGCGATGGGGGTCGCCATCTCTACCGATCGCGTCGCGAAGCCGGCCGTAAAGAGCCGATCGAGTGCGATGCCCGACCGCACGGTCAGTCCCGCGCCGCCGACGATCAGGACGACCAGGGCGAGAGCGCCGATTCGGACTCGCTTTCGCCCGGTGTACTCGGTGAGACTCATTCGCGATCACCGCCCAACCCCGTCCGCTGGGCCATCATACGGAACAGTTCCGGGACGGCGACGAACAGGACGACGAGACCGACGATGCCGTCGATCAACTGGACCGGAACGTCGCTGTTGATCTGGATGTGCGACCCGGCGGACTCGAGGCCGCCGAACAGCAGCCCCGCCGGGACGACCCCGACGGGATTGTTCGCCGCGAGCAGGCTCACGGCGATGGCGTCGAACCCGTAGTTGCCGATGCCGGACGGATCGGTGAAGTACCCCTGGATCATGATGGCGAAAATCGCTCCGGTCAGGCCGGCGACCATGCCCGACAGGGTCATGGTCGAGACGATCATCCGTTTGGCGTCGACGCCCGAGTACGTCGCGGCGGATTCCTGGTGCCCGCTCGTCACCATGTCGTAGCCGAAACTGGTTCGGGTCATGATAACGGCGATGAGCGCGACGACGGCGATCGTCGCGCCGATACCGACGATCGAGAGGTTCGGGTCGTCGAATACGACCGACGGGAACCCGACGTTGTCCGGCAGGCGTTCCGTTCGCGTCGCCGTCGCCTCCGGATCGCTGAACCGGCCGGCGACGAGCCACCCGACGAAGCCGATGGCGATGAAGTTCAACATAATCGTCGTGATGATCTCGTTCGCGTCGCCGTACGCTTTGAGGACGCCCGGTAACGCCGCGTACAATCCGCCGGCAACGACGGCCGCGAGCGTTCCGACGAGCATCAGGACGATGCCGCCGACCGTACCGTCCGGCAGGTACGGCGCGAGCGAGACGATCGATGCGACGGTCGCGAACCCGCCGACGATGAACTGGCCCTGAACGCCGATATTGAACACGCCTGCCCGGAACGCGATGGCCACGGCAATGCCGGCCAGAACGAACAGCACCGAAAACGTCAACGTTCGCGCCACGGCCCGTTCGCTCCCGAACGAACCGATGACCAGTTGATTGGCGAACAGAAGCGGGTTGTGTCCCGCCGCCGCAACGATGAGCAGTCCGATACACAGCGCCAGCGCCGTCGACGCGATCGCGATCCCGATCCGCTCGAGTACCGTCGCGTCGAGCATGTACGCGGCCGCACGGTCGAGCGCTCCTCGGAGTCCGTCGTCGTCGCCGCTCACGCCTGGACACCTCTGTCCGATTCGCTCTCACCCGTTCCCTCTTCGTCCTCGAGGCGCTGTCCCGTCATCAACAGCCCGAGTTCCTCCTCGGTTACCGTTTCCGGATCGACGACGTCGATGAACTCGCCCTCGTACATGACCGCGATTCGGTCGGCGAGTTTCTGGATCTCCTCGAGTTTCGACGAGACGACGACGATCGCCAGCCCCTCCGCGCGGAGTTCGATCAGCCGATTGTGGATGAACTCGATGGAGCCGATATCGACGCCGCGAGTCGGGTGCGAGGCGACCATCACGTCCGGATCGTGGCCGATCTCTCGACCGACGATGAACTTCTGCTGATTGCCGCCGGACAGCGACGTCGCGCCGGCGTCGGCGTCGGGAGGGTGAACGTCGAACTCCTGAATGATTTCCTCGGCGTGGTCCCGGACCGCCGTCCAGTCGAGCATCCCGCCGTTGGCGTACGGTTCGATCGTCTGATTACCCAGCAGCGCATTCCGGACGAGGGAGTACTCCTGGACGAGCCCTTCGGTCTGGCGATCCTCCGGGATGTAGGCGATACCGTCCTCGATACGGTCACGACGACTCGTGCCGGTGATGTCCGATCCTCGGAATCGAACCGACCCCGACGCGACGGAGCGAAGCCCCGTGATCCCCTCGACGAGTTCACTCTGTCCGTTCCCCTGGACGCCCGCGATGCCGAGAATCTCGCCCTCTCGGACGGTGAAATCCACGCTGCTGACTTGCTCCTGGCCGCGGTCGCCGTGCATTCGAAGCCCGTCGACCTCGAGCGCCGGCTCCCCAGGAACCGTCTCGCGCTCGAGGCGGTCGAAGAGGACCTCTCGTCCGACCATCATCCGCGCCAGATCCTGCTCAGTCGTCTCTTCGGCACGGACGGTGTCGATGGCCTCACCGTCTCGGAGGACGGTGATCTCGTCGGCGATCGTCAGCGCCTCGTCTAACTTGTGGGAGATGAAGATGAGGGAGTGACCGTCCTCCCTGAGGTCGTTCATGACGTCCATCAACCGCTCGACTTCCTGCGGGGTGAGCACCGCCGTCGGTTCGTCGAGAATGAGGATCTCCGCGCCTCGGTAGAGGCTTTTGATGATCTCGACGCGCTGTTGAGCGCCGAGATCGAGTTCTTCGACCGGCGTGTCCAGATACTGATCGACGTCGAAATCGTATCGCGAACAGATCTCCTCGATCTCGGCTCTGGCGGCCGACTCGTCGACCAGCCCGTTGTCGGTCGGCTCGTGGCCCAAGACGATGTTCTGGAGTACCGTCATCGGTTTGACGAGCTGGAAGTGCTGGTGGATCATGCCGACGCCCGCCCGCATGGCGTCTCGAGGGGAGTCGAACGTCCGCGGTTTGCCGTCGACGGAAATCGTCCCTTCGTCCTGATCGTACAGCCCGTAGAGAACGCTCATCAGGGTCGTCTTCCCCGAGCCGTTCTCGCCGAGAAGCGCGTGGATCGATCCCCGTTCTAGCGTGAAGTCGACGTCATCGTTCGCGACCACGTCTCCGAACCGTTTGGTGATGCTCTCGAGTCGAACCGCGGGCGGTGTCTTACGTGCAGTCATGGTCCTCCGGTGGAAATGCCTTCATGCCTATAAACTGAAAATCGGCGAGTTCGTCAGCAGCTGGTCGGACCGCAGGTCAGATCGATTTCGTCGTTTTCGAACCCTTCTCTCGCCTCGTCGAGGTATTGATCGACGTCGTCGGGGAGTTCGCCTTCGAACGCCTGGCCGACGACGAAGTCGATACTGCCCTGCTCGACGCTGAGGTTCTGCTCGCCGACCTGGCTCTCGAAATCGTCCTCGACGACCGATT
Source organism: Natronorubrum halalkaliphilum (assembly GCF_009834785.1). Classification (GTDB taxonomy): domain Archaea; phylum Halobacteriota; class Halobacteria; order Halobacteriales; family Natrialbaceae; genus Natronorubrum; species Natronorubrum halalkaliphilum. The sequence goes on along the minus strand of NZ_WUYX01000027.1, from coordinate 163,692 downwards.
CCGCGACCTGATAGGTCGCCTCGTTGAGGGCCTTGACCGCGGAGCCGAGGATGACGTCCTGGTACTGGTCTTCGGTGACGGACTGATCGACGTCGACCCCGAGCGCGAAGCGATCGTTGTCCTGGGCCGCCGAAAAGGCACCCGCTCCCGCGGCCGAGGCGGCGTGCCAGACGATGTCCGCGCCGTCGTCGATCTGGGATTCGGCGACGTCGTTCGCCGCACCCGTATCGGAGAAGCTCCCGCCGTAGCCGGTCAGGACCTCCGCGTCGTCGTTGACCCACTCGACGCCCTCGATATACGATTGCTCGAACGCGTTGATCAGGGGGATATCTTCGCCGCCGACGAACCCGACGATGGACTCGTCCGGATCGGTTTCGCTATCATCGTGTTCGAATTCCTCGTCAGTCATTACGCCGGCCACGACGCCCGCCAGGAACGACATCTCGTTGTTCATCTCGATCCAGCCCGACACGTTGTCGGCGCCGTCGATGACGTTGTTGATCAGCATCCAGTTCTGGTCCGGATACTGTTCGGCGTTCGTCTCCAGCGGATCCGTGTGATTGTCCCCGACGCAGATGATAAGATCGTAGCCGCTCTCGGCGGTGTCCGCCTGTGTCGATTCGTACTGGGCCTCTTCCGTCTCCTCGACCGTCGTATACTCGAGGTCGAAATCGTTCGCGGCTTCCTCGAGTCCCTCGACGGCGTTGTCGTTGAACGCGTTGTCGTCGAACCCGGCGGGGCTCGAAATGATGGCGACGTTCGTTTCGCCGCCCCCGTTTCCGTCGTCGCCGATACAGCCGGCGAGTGCAGTACCGGCAACGAGCGCGCCACCGCCCGCAAGAACTGTTCGTCTTTGGATTGTCGTTGATTCCGTACCTGGCACACCGTCCCCTTCATAATCTACCATAACATAACCACCTCTAACTTCCATCTATAATAATTTTACTCGCATTCATATACTCGCTTCGTCGATCCCCCGTATTACTGGTGATCCCCCTCGAAGAATTGGACGAACATTCGATGATTTAAGCAGCGCTAGTCAGAAACTAGATCAACGAGAGTCCGACGGGACGGACGCTCCGAACTCGAGTTGGCTCCGGCAGTCGATGTACACTACACACCGTATACCGTACACGATCCTCTGGACACTGAAAACGCGGTCGCTCAGGACCTCGTGGCGGCGGGTAGCGGAGAAGAGCACGTGTTACGCGAGCGTTTCGCTGAGCGGGCCGTGATTGGTTTGGCTTCTCAACCTCGTTGCGTCCGATTTCGCCAGCGACGATCCGCTCGACGAACCTCCCACAGACCTGCTGGACGCTTCGGTTTCGGTCGGATCGGAATCGATCGCCTCGAACTTCCAGGGTCCGTGCCGGCGCGATTAGTTGCCCGTCAGGGTGTGAACTCGCTCTTCGATCTCGTGGGCGCGCGAAACCTGTTTCTCGTTCGCTTCCGCGACCGATTCGATCTCGTCGGCGATCGTTTCGGCTTCCTCGACGAGTTCGTCGACCATGCTCGCGACCTCCTCGGTGCTCGCGGCCTGATCGTCGGTCGCGTTCGAGACGTCCCTGATCCCTTCGGAGGCCTCCTGGACCGCGTCTGTAATCTCCTGGAGTCGTTCCATCGCGTCGGTCACCTGCTCGATTCCGCGGTCGACCTGTTCGGTGGTCTCCTCTAAGCTCTCGACGGTGTCCGCGGTGTCTTCCTTGATATCGGCGACCATTCGTTCGATCTCGCCGGCGTGAGACTGTGACTCCTCGGCCAGCGACTTGACTTCGTTGGCGACGACGGCGAACCCGTCTCCCTCGTTGCCGGCGTGTGCGGCCTCGATCGAGGCGTTCAGCGCGAGCAGGTTCGTCTGGTCGGCGATGTCGTTTATCACCTCGACGATCTCGTCGATCTCGTCGATCCGGGCCTCGAGTTGCTCGACATCGGTTACGACGTCCTGTGCGGAGTCATCGACCCGTTCGATGACGTCGATCGCTTCGGTCGCGGCCCCCTGGCCGTCCTCCGAGAGCGATCCGGCACGCTCGCTGGTCGCTGCGACCTCTTCGGCGGTCGAGGCAATCTCCTCGACGGATGCCGACATCTCCGCGACCTCGCTGGCGACCTCGTCCATCGACTCGACCTGCTCGGTCGCGAGGTCGGTGATCTGTCCCGTGCTCGTGGCGATCTCGTCGGAGGTTGTACGAACCTCCTGAACTGCGGACTGGACATCGTCCTCGACGGCCTGCCGGCGCTCGACGCGGTCGGCGTAGTTCGTGACGTAGGTGACGAGCGTGTCGATCAGTTCCTGCTCTTCGGTAAGCCACGGTCCGTCGTCTTCCTCCGGCCGGTCTTCCGTGTAGACGACCGTGATCGAGATCCGCGTTCCGCCGTCGGTTCGTTCCTCGGTCGTCAGCGGATGAGACGTCCGCCTGAATCCGTCGGACTCGGCGATGTGATCGCCGACGTCGATCCGCGCCTCGGTCACCGTCGGATACTGGAACCACTGTGGCAGTTCGCGTGCGTAGGTGTCGGCAAGGTCCGTGACCGGCCGGTCGATCTCGCCGAACAGTTCGTTGGCCCGTTTAATAGCGGTGAGTTCTTTGGTCCGCTCCTGGAGCATTACCCTGGCTTTTTGCTCGTCTAACTGCCTGAATTCGTCCTCGAGATCGAAGTGTTCCGATATCCGGTCGGGTTGGGACATGTGATTATCCGGGAATAGAGACTCACCACTGATTTGTTGTTCGGCCACCTGACAATCGGTCGACCTGAGTCAGGTTTACTATAGTAGCCACTGGAAGTCAGTGCACACCCGATCACACGACGGCTATGTGATTGATGTGTGAACAGTTCCAATTGTTACTATCGGTACTGGGAGACATTTCCGGCCGTCGGTCGCCCTCGTCCCATGTATGACGGATAAAATATATAACGTCCGCCAACGAGAGCAATGCCTCTCGAGAGTCGAGGACAGTAGGATGATACGACGGTCGGCCTTACGCGAACGTTTCGCCGAGGGCTTCGAGTGCGGCCTCGAGAACGGCGTCGCGTTCGCCCGGCAGGAACTCCACGTGGCCGTCCTGACCGCCGACGACGCTGACGCCGGCGTTGGGCGCTGCGTCGGCGATCGCGTCACCGAGGTCGCGGACGTTCAGCGACTCGGTCGTGCGGACGTGTAGTTCGTCGTCGCCGACGCCGAGGGTCACGAACGGCCCCTCGTCGCGCTGGCGGCGGTGCAGCGCGTCCAGCAGCAGGGTCGTCGTCGGGAAGTTGTACCGGTGGGTAAACGCGTCGGTGTCCAGTACAGCAACGGTGATATCGTCGACCGTCTCGGTTTCTAGGTTCTCGCGTGCCGTCTTGAGTTCGGTCTCGAGTTTCGCGCGGAACTGCTCGGAGACGTGGGCGGCGAGGTCGCCGTCTCGAGGCGTTCCCGACGCCTCATCGCCGAACAGCAGGTCGATCACGAGTTCGCGCTTGTCCTTGTAGGACTGGTAGTAGGCCTCGAGCGCGATGGCTTCGCGACGTTCCGAAATCGCGGTCTCGTCGTAGCCGGCCTCGCTCGCGAGGTCGACGTAGGCTTCGGGGGTGTTCTCCCAATAGCTGACTGCGGGGAGGTGTTCGAGATCGTCGCGGACGTCGTCATTGACGTGGGCGGCGACGTTCGCGGCGAGTGCCGTCGTGGTGAGATTGGAAACGTCGGCGCCGGCGAGCGACGGTGCGACCGCCAACGAGACGGCGTCGGTGATCTCCTCGTCCGCCCGGCTGTCGTCGATAACGACCGTCTCCGCCTCGTACAGCGAGAGGAGGTCGTAGCCGTCGGCGGACTCTTCGGTCGAGCCGGCATCGACGAGGACGACCAGCGGCAGCTGCTCGCCGTGGCGGTCGCGGGCTTCGAGCATCGAGGTGACGTCGTTCGTGGCGGCGTCCATATCGTAGACGCGACCGTCGAGCGGACGGCGTTCGAAGTAGTGATACTCCGCGTCCTCGCGGGTGTGTTTCTCGCGGATCAGCGGAAGCACGGCGCGCTCGATGGCGGCGCCAGCGACGTAGCCATCGGCGGTCGCGCCGTGGCGGACGACGACCGGGCGTGCTTCCATGACGGCGCGACGAATCGCGGTCGCGGCGTCGACGAGTCCGTCCTCGACGGCCGTGACGGCGTCGTGGTCGGCCAGCAGGGAAACGTCAGCAGGCCGAGCCTCGGATTTGATCGCGTCTTCGAGGCGCTCGCGGACGGTTTCGCGCTCCTCGCCTTCGAGGATGTCGAGGGTCTCGGTTTCGACTTGCAGGTCGCCGTGGTGGCGTTCGACTTCTCCCTCGAGTGCGACGGTATCGTCGATTTCGACGTCGGGATAGGCACGGACGCCGGCTTCTTCGAACGCGGCGCACTCGACGGTGCCGGTCTCGTCGCGCAGTTCGAAGACGGTCGGACCGCTGGTCTGGCGGACGCCGGTGATTTCGCCCTCGAGGCGGACGACGGTTCCGACCTGGTTGTCGATCGCGTCGATCGTGGTTCGGTTCAGTGCCGGTTCGGCATCGGCTTCCGGTGTGGCGTCGGCCGCGTCGTCGGTTTCCGGCGCCGATGCGGCGGCGCTCTCGGTCGCGACGGAGCCGCTGCCGGTGGTGACGGTCTCGCTCGCGTTCGGCGCGGCGCTGCCGTCGTCGGTAGCGGTGTCGTCGGCGGCTGCCTGCAGTTCGCCGGCGCTTACGTCGTCCGCGTCGGCCTCGGCGTCGGCGTCAGTAACGTTGGCCGCAGTTTCGGGTTCGGGCTCGGGCTCGGATCCAGTATCACTACTGGAAGGCGCCTCTGAGCCGCCGTCGTCCTCGTCGTCGAACTCCTCTGGACGACGCTCCTCGTCGCCCGTGTCGATCAGTTTGCCGCGGAACTCGCGTTCGCGCTGGCGGATCGACCAGCCGAGGTCGACGTTTCCGTTGTCTCGGACGTCGAGAACCTGGACGAAGACTTCGTCGCCGGGCTCCCAGTCGAGACTTTCGAGTCGTTGATCGAGTTCGCTTCTGTGCAACAGGCCGGTGACGTGATCTCCGACGTCGATGAAGACGCCGAAGTCGGCGTAGCCGTCGACGGTACCCCGATAGTAGCGATCTGGGGTGAGCTGCGAGGCAGCGCTGCCGCGAAATTCGAAGACAGCATCTTCCTCGTGGCTCTCGCAGATCTCGCCGTCAACGGGTGTGCCGCAGATGATACAGTTACCCATCTACTCGAACCAAGCGGTTTCGCCCTAAAACGGTTGTCGAAATGCGCTCGTCGCTCACCCGTCACTTGTGAGCGGGCTGATCTGTCGGTGAAACGCGTGACGAGACGGTGGTCTGCCGCGATGAACCTCGATTTCGTCCCCTGTCGGCCCGAACGGAGTCCCCGAGACCGCTAGTCGAACACTGGAGACTCCGCTTCGAGCGTCTCGATGTCGTCCGCGATTTTCTTGACGTCCTCGGGGAACAGCGACACCTGAACCTCGCTGCCGTCCTTGTCCTCGAAGACGAGTTTGACGCGCTTGTCGCCGAACTCCCGCGCCTCGGCGGATTCGACGTCGAACATCTTGACGGTCGCCGACTTGTTCGTCGGCCCGACGTTCTTGATCGACCCCTCGTTTAACTCTACCATGAAGTCCTCGAGCGTCAGTGCGAGCATACCCGTCGTACGAACCGGGGGTAGAAAACGACACGGCATTGTCCCCATCCCAACGGTCGTCGATTCGACACGCCGATGATTCCGTCCACAACGGTCGTCGATCGGCGTGGCTGGTCATCGTTCACCGGTCGCCGGTCACGCACTACGGTCCACTCGAACCCGTCTGCGCTTACTTTTAAGTTGAATTCGTCCCAACGGTTGGCATGCTATGCAAGTCACCTGGCACGGCCACTCGACGTGGCACGTCACCGTAGGGGAGACGGAGCTGCTAATCGATCCGTTTTTCGACAACCCGAAGACGGACCTCGAGCCGTCGGACGTCGACGCGCCCGATTACGTGTTGTTGACACACGGCCACGCCGATCACATTGCCGATGCCGGGGCGTTCTCGGACGCGACGCTGGTCGCCACGCCCGAACTCGTCTCCTACTGCGAGGCGGAGTTCGGCTTCGAGGACGCCGTCGGCGGGATGGGGATGAACCTCGGCGGCACCGTCGAGTGTGGCGACGCCTACGTCACCATGGTCCGAGCCGACCACACGAACGGCATCATGACCGAGAACGACGCCAGCGGCGGGATGCCCGCCGGTTTCGTCGTCTCAAACACGAAGCCGACCCAAGTGAGCGACGAGGAGTCGACGACGTTCTACCACGCCGGCGACACCAGCCTCATGACCGAGATGCGCGATGTCGTCGGCCCGTACCTCGAGCCCGACGCCGCCGCCGTCCCGATCGGCGACCACTTCACCATGGGCCCCTGGCAGGCCGCCGTTGCCGTCGACTGGCTCGACGTCGACTACGCGTTCCCCCAACACTACGATACGTTCCCGCCGATCGAACAGGATCCCGAATCGTTCGCCAGTGAGGTAACGGGTACGGGCAGCGACGCCGAGGTAGTGGCGCTCGAGGCCGGCGAGCCGTTCGACATCAAACCCTAAGGTCTCGAATCCAGGGGGTCTCGAGGCCTGAGGTTACAAATCTGGTGCCTCGGTCCCTGAAACATCGCTTCCGGAAGCGGCTCGAGGCAGACCGGCAGAACTCTGATTTTTTCGAGGGCGGTTTCTCGAGAGACGACACCTGATACGGTCTGCTATACCGGTTACGGCGTACCCGCAATAGGGCAGCGGTTCCACCGGCACTGACTGGCAGCAGTCCGTACGAGACTTTCTGGGTCCCCGCCGTTTCCTCTCAATTGCACGGACGGTATCGACCGCGAGAACAACGTTTACACCACAGGCTGTGGACGTCTCGAGTGCTATGGCGAAGCAAGTCACCACCGTTTCCGAGGAGGGGTACAGCGCCACGAACGAGATCCGGGACTTCGAGACGGCGATCGACGCCAACGGCGAGGACGCGCCGGACACGCTCGAGGCGCTGCTCGCGGCCTACGCCTCCTGTTACGTCCCCGCGCTTCGGGTCGGCGGCCAGCAGCGCGACGCCGGAGAGCTCGGCCAGATCGAAATCGAGACGACGGGCGAACTCAACGACGACGACAAGCTCGAGTCGGTCCAGTTCGATATTCGCGTCGAAGCTGACGTCGACGACGACACCGGCGAGAAAATCATCGAACGCGCGTTCGAACTCTGTAAGGTCCACGACGCGCTGAAATCGGACTTGCACGCCGAAACGAGTTTCGAGGGCGACGCGTTCTAACGGCGACGACCGGCCCGTCGTCGATTCAGTTATTCGATCCGCCGGCCAATAATCGAATCCGTGACATCGACGAGAGCCGTTGCGATCGGCGGACCGTCGGGTAGTTTGAAAGTCAATGTGGTTGAAAAGTCCCAACGCACATATTCGATGGACACATCGAGACGGGTATGCGACGGCGACGCGGCCTGTTGGTCGTGACAGTAGCCGGACTACTCATCATGGGAGGGTGTCTCGACGAGCTCGGTCTGGACGACGAGCAGGAGGCTGTCGACGGCGACAGCGATGTCGACGGCGACCTCGAAATCCATCACATCGACGTCGGGCAAGCCGACGCGACGCTGCTGGTGACCCCTACGGGCGAGACGATTCTGATCGATACGGGCGACTGGCGACAGGACGGACAGGAGGTTATCGACTACCTCGAGGCCGAAGGCATCGAGCGGATCGATCACCTCGTGGCGACCCACGCCCACGCCGACCACATCGGCGGCCACGCAGCCGTTATCGAGCACTTCGAAGAAAACGGAGCGGGTGTCGGGGCGGCCTACGACTCCGGCGTGACCCATACGAGCCAGACCTACGAGAACTATCTCGACGCCGTCGAGGAACACGAGGTGAGACTCTTCCAAGTGGTTGACGGCGATACGCTCCCCCTCGAAGACGAGACCGTCGAGGCGACCGTATTGAATCCGCCGGACGACGACTCGAGCGTCGACCTGCACTACAACAGTGTTACACTCGCCGTCGAGTTCGGCGAGTTCAGCTATCTGACGACCGGCGACGCCGAACAACAGGCCGAGGAACGACTCGTCGAGGAACACGGCGAGACCCTCGGGGCCGACGCGTATCAGGCCGGTCACCACGGCTCTTCGACTTCGTCGACGCCGCCGTTCCTCGATGCCGTCGAGCCCGATATCGCCGTCATCTCGAGCGCGCTCGAGTCCCAGTACGGCCATCCACACGACGAGGTGCTCGAGTCATTCGCCGAACGTGGCGTCGAAACGTACTGGACCGCCGTCCACGGGGATATCGTCCTCACGACCGATGGGACCGACGTTTCGGTGACGACGGAACACGAGGCCACGACCGATCCGGCGGCCCTGCTCGAGCGGAAACACGAGGCGCAGTCGACGGCGGAGTCGCTGGCGCTGTCATCAGGGCCGGACCGGTCGTCCTCGGCGCTGGACCGCTCGCGAGGAGAGATGGGAGAAGTGGGACAGATAGGGCAGACGGGAGTATCGACACCGGAACTGGAAGCGAACTCGGGACCGGAACCGGGACCAGCAGTTGATGATCCAACCGAACCAATGACGGGATAATGACCGAAACCTACACCGCAGTCCTCGACCGAATCGTCGACGGCGAAACGGCCGTACTCTTGCTCGAGGCCGACGAAACCGTAGTCGACGAACGGATCCTCGAGGTCGAACGCCTCCCCGAAGACGGCCAGCACGAGGGGGCCGTTTTCGACGCCGAACTCGAAGCGGACACGGTACGCGAACTGACCTACCGACCGTCGGTAGAGCAGGAGCGACGAGAAACGGCGCAGGAACGGTTCGATCGACTCTCCGAGCGACTCTCCGACGAGTGATACGGATTACTGTAACTAGTTACCGCCGATCGCCAGACGGTTGTCGGTGATCGGCGGTAAATGACTACAGTACACCGTACGAGTCGCCCGAGCGACAGAGAGAACGAAGGAAGGGGGATGGCCCCCAACTGGTGGTTCGGGGTGCGTGGGATGACACAGCGGCGAGCTCCCGTCGTCGCGAACGGGCGGCCGCCGCTACGTATAGCTTGTGACGAATCACGCAAAAGCAGTAGCGCCAAAACATATTGGTATGAGTGTGAAAGTGTAGATAAACGAACATTGGCACCGTCTCGGAGCCGTTATAGCAGCCACTGAAAGTCAGAGCACACCCAACCGCACGATGACTGTGTGATCGGTGTATGAAGGATTTTACTTGTTACGAGTACAATTCTGACCACCCCCTGCCGATCCGATGGCCACGTTCAAGGCAATCCTCGGGCCACCAGTAGCTATGATACGTTCGTTCGACGGGGCGGAACCGGAGATTGCAGACTCGGCGTACGTCGACGAGGCGGCCGTCGTGATCGGGAACGTCGTCATCGGGGCGGACGCGAGCGTCTGGCCGAACACGACGCTCCGAGGCGATCACGGCCGGATCGTCGTGAGCGAAGGCGCGAACGTTCAGGACAACGCCGTCCTCCACGAGGACGCCGAACTCGGCCCGTACTCGACGGTCGGCCACAGCGCGATCGTCCACGGCGCGACCGTCGCCGAGCGCGCGTTGGTCGGAATGAACGCAGTCGTCCTCGACGGTGCCCACGTCGGTGAAGGAGCCGTCGTCGCGGCCGGGAGCGTCGTCACCGGGGGAACCGAGGTCCCCCCTTCGACGCTCGTTGCCGGGACCCCTGCCGAACCGAAAACCGAAATCGACGATCCGCAACTCGAGGCGACGGCTGATCGGTACGCGGAACTCGCGACGCGGTACGACGAGACGTCCGATCGACTCGACTGACGTCGCCGCGGCGGGATGCACAGCGTGATCCCTCTCGGCCTGCTCCGCCAGTAGACGATGGAAACCCTGATACTACCACCACCCTAATCGGAAGCCATGAGCGACAACCCGTGGACGGACCGGATCGTCGGCGCACGAATGACCGTCGATCAGGAGTTCTCCTCACGGATCGCGAACTCGGAGTTTTCCAGCCAGCAGTGGAGTCTGATCATGACCGCGACGGAGTTCGAGATCGAACATCCCGACGATCCCGACCGTGCGCGGATCGTCGCGAATACCGACAAAGTCGAACAGATCATCCCCGAACTCGACAACATTCAGACGGGGATGGGTGCCATGGGCGGCCAGGGCGGCGGACAGCAGACCGGCTCCTCGGGCGGTGGCTTCCTCGGCTCGATCAAGGGCGCACTCGGACTCGGCAGTGGTTCCGGCGACTCCCACGCCGAGCAACAGGAAGCCGCCGAACGGCTCGCACAGGAGTACGCCGACGAACTGCAGTCCCACCTCGAGTCGAACGGACGCTGGGAGTCCGTTCGAGAGGCCGCAGCGGACGAGTAGCCCACTCCCATACCCACTCCGACTCCGGACCGAGATTCGGCGGCGCGACGTGTTCGGCGCTGCAGCGTCCCCGCTGCACTCGAGGACGATCCGTTTCGAGCCGGTCGCAAGTCACAGCACCTTTAGGTACGGTTCACCTCCGTAGACGTATGACCGACGAAGTCGACACGACGACCTTCGAAATCGACGCTGACGACGGCACGACCGACGAAGTAACGATCCCGAGCGGACTGGTCGATCTCGTCGCCGAAGGCGACCAGACCGACGCCGAAACGGTCGGTGACGTTACCCTGCTCTCGTTCGCCAGCCGCGCCCACCACATCGTCCACCACGGCGAGGGCGCAGACGAGGACCTCGAGGCGCAGGAAGCCCGGATCATGGACCTGTTCGAGGAACGGTTCGGCGTGACCTACGGTGAAGCAACTGGTCACCAGCACTGAGAACTGAGCACTTTCCACTGAGAACTGAGCACTGAGCACTGAGCGCTGCTCGCGGTTCGGGCTGCTCTACCGACCGGTAATCTGAATTGGCAAACTGCACCTTTTCGACGGGGGCTACGTGCTGAGTGACGGGGTCGGACGATGGCGATCGGCCGTCGCTGAACCGGCTACTCGGTAACTGGTTCCGAATCCGGCTCCGCATCCGAACCCGGACCGTCGGGTTCGTCTGGTGATTGCGTCTCCGCCGGGTCATCACCATCGTCCGCGGGTTCCTCAGCCGGCTCAGCTGGTTCCTGTTCCTCTTCGGTCGGCGGTTCTTCCTCAGCCGGTGGCTCCTCCGCTGGAGACTCGTCTTCAGTTGTCGGTCCCTCCTCGGTTTCCGGTTCGTCTTCCGGTGACTCCTCAGCTGGCGGCTCCTCGTCCGGTTCATCGAACGGATCCGCTTCTTCCTCTTCCTCCGCCGGTTCATCGAACGGATCCGCTTCTTCCTCTTCCTCCTCCGGCGTCTCCGTCACATCCGGCTCGTCCGCTTCGATCGTCACCGTCGTCTCGGCGGTTTCGTTCTCGCTCGAGACTGCAGCAGTGTACACACCGGGCTCGAGATCGTCGGTATCGGCGGTTAGCGACACGACCTCAGTGGCTCCGGGAGCGAGCGAGACCGGAACGTCGTCGACGGACGCGCCGCCGATCGACAGCTCGATATCCTGCGTACCCTCCTGATCGCCGACGTTTTCGATATCGGCGTCGACCTCGAGCGGCTCGCCCTGTTCGACCGGGTCGTTCGTACCCGTGATCGAAACGCCGAACTCGGGCTCGCCGGGCTCCTCGATCGTCACCGTCGTCTCGGCGGTTTCGTTCTCACTCGAGACTTCGACAGGGTGTTCGCCGGGTTCGAGATTGTCGGTCTCGGCCGTCAACGTCACGGCCTCGGTGGACCCTGCTTCGAGTGAAATCGGCGCTTCGTCGACGGACACGCCGTCGATCGACAGCTCGATGTCCTGCGTTCCCTCCTGGCCGCCGACGTTCTCGATATCGGCGTCGACCTCGAGCAGTTCGCCCTGTTCGACCGGGTCGTTCGTACCCGTGATCGAAACGCCGAACTCGGCGGGATCGGTCGGATCGATCTCGCCGGCGGTGGCCGTCTCGGCGGTGAGCACCTCCTCGTAATCGTAGTGGCTCAGGCCGACTTCCCAGACGAGTCGTTCGTCGTCGGTCTCCGGCGTCCACTCGACGGTGAACGACTCCGTTCCGGGCTCGAATTCGTCGACCGGTTCGTCGTCGGTCGTTCCCTCGACGAAGTCGCTGTCGACGAACAGCGCGGCGTCGTTCGGATTCTCGTAGCCGAACGTGACCTCGATGGCGTCGGTATCGGTCGGTTCCGTCTCCTCAACGGATATCTCGGGGAGTTCGGGGCGGATCTCCTCGACGCACTCGCTCCCGTCGGGGTTCGGATGGTCGATTTCACCCGGCGTCGCGTCGGGTGAGGCAACGCCGGTGATCGCGGCTCCGAAGTCTCCCTCGGGAACCGTCACGGTCGCCTCGTCATCCGTCTCGTCGACGGTGAACTCGTCGCCGACCTCGTACGTGATCGTGCCCTCGAACGGCGCGTCGACGTCGTCGCCGACCGTGACCGCATACTCGCCCATCGTGTTCCCGATGCCGGCCGACTCGTAGAACGTGGTCGCCACGATGATCATGTCGCCGTCCTCGAACGAGCCCGTTACCTCCGCCTGCTGGCAGTCGACGAACTCGACGTCGAACGTCTCGGGATCGCCGTCGACCGTGTACTCGATGGTCTCGCTCTCGAGGACGCCGTCAACATCGGCGTTGTCGGCGTCGGCGTCAGCGTCGGCAGCGCTAGTACCGGCTGCAGCGTCGATCGCGTCCGTGTCGCCGTCAGCCGCGGCACCATCTTCAGCCGCCACGACGGCCACCTCGAGCGTCGCGTTCTCCTCGAGCGGCGGCTCGAGGTCGAGCGTCTCGAGGTCCGCGCTTTCGTTCGCCTCGAACGTCTCGCTTTCCGCGAGCTGTTCGTCGTCCTCGTCAGTTACGGTGAGCGCGTAGTCGACCGAGGCGTTCGCTTCGTCGACGGTCAGCGTTTCACCGTCGCCCGTCTGGTCGCTCACGTTGAGCGTCGCCTCCTCCTCGTCCGGGTCGTCGAGCGCGTCGTCCTCGACCGTGTACTCGATCGACTCGGTCTCGAGTGCGTCTTCCGTCGCTTCTTCCTGCTCGGCAAGCGACACGACGGCTACCTCGAGCGTCGCGTTCTCCTCGAGCGGCGGCTCGAGATCGAGTTCCACGCCCGACGTCGTTTCGTTCGCCTCGAACGCCTCGCTTTCCGCGAGTTGCTCATCGTCCTCGTCGGTTACGGTGAGCGCATAGTCGACCGAGGCGCTCGCCTCGTCGACGGTTACCGTTCCGCCGTCACCCTCCTGATCGGTCACGTCGAGCGTCGCTTCGGGCTCGGGGTCGTCGGGGTCGTCGACCGTCACGATCGCCGAGTCGACGATCGGCGAGCCGCCGAGCGTCGTGTAAGGATCGTCGGCTTCGCCGTCGGTCTCCGCGTACTGGAACGTCTCGTCACCGGTCGTATCGTGGTGGGCGACGGCGACAAGCGGCTGCTCGTCCTCGATCGGTTCCTCGAGGTCGATCTCGACGTCGTCGTGTGCACCCGCCTCGAGGTAGTTCGAGACGCCGATCACGCCGGCCGGATCGGCGGCGGCCGTATCGCCGTCGTAGATCGCCACGAAGCCACCCTCCGAGAGATCGACGCTGTCGACGACGACGCTCTCACCCTCGCTGTCCTGATCGGCGAACGCGATCGCCGCCTCGCCCTCGAGTTCCTCGATCTCCTCGAGTTGCTGGCTGACCTCGACCTCGAGGAACTGGCTGAGTTCGGCCTCGTCGTCGATGTCGTCGAGTCCTTCCTGAATCGCGTAGGCGGTGGCGTCGGACGCGGCGTTCTGAGTGAGCACCTGCAACTGCGTCACGCTGATCCGCTGGTACTGCACGGCTCGGGCCGTCTCCTGACAGGCCCCGCGGGCCGCGAACTGGATCTGCTCGACGGTCGCCTCCTGGTACTGGATCAGTGCGCCGCTCGCGCCACCGGTCGCGAGCTTCTGAACCTGCGTGACGTCGACGACCTGCTTCTGGATCACCGCGCCTTCGCCGGCACCGAACGCGGCGGCCTGAATCTGTTCGACCTCGACGACCTGCCGCTGGACCGCCGACTGGATCGACCCCTGCGACGCGCCGACTGCGGCGTGTTGGATCTGCGTGATCGAAACCTCCTGTTGCTGGACGAGCACGCCGCCCGCGGCCCCGTCAGCCGCAGCCTGAATCTGCTCGACCGTGGCCTCCTGACTCTGGTAGATCGAGCCCTTGGCCGCACCGAAGGAGGCCTCCTGAATCTGTGTGATCGTGATCCGTTGGACCTGCTCGACGCTGACCGTCTGGACCTGCTTCAACGAGCCCTTACCCGCGCCGCGTGCTGCGGACTGGGTCTGTTCGACCGTCACGGCCTGTTTCTGGACGAGCGCGCCCTTTGCCGCGCCCGTCGCCGCCTTCTGAATCTGCTTGACGGTCACCCGCTGGTGCTGTTCGACCTCGACGCGCTGTTCCTGCTCGAGGACGGCCTCGGTGCTCCCCTCGAGCGCACCGGCGGACGCGCCGGCCGCGGAGTGCTGAACGTGCTCTAAAGTGATCTGTTGGCGCTGTTCGACCGTGATCTTCTGGTACTGTTCGAGGACGCCGTAGGCCGCGCCCTGTGCGGCCTCCTGGATCTTCGGCGCTCGGGTGACGTCCTTGTCACCGGCCTCGCTCGCGGCGCCGGCGGCGGCCCCGCGGGTCGCGACCTGGATCTGCTCGACGGTCGCGCGTTGTTCCTGGGCGACGGCGCCGTGGGTCGCGCCCCACGTCGCGCTCTGCATCTGGCTCGCGGAGACCGTCTGATACTGGGAGAGCGCGCCGCCGGTCGCTCCGCTGACGGCGTACTGCACCTGCTCGATCTCGACTTCCTGTTCCTGCATCAGCGAGCCGTGGACCGCACCTTTCGTCGCTTCCTGGATCTGCTCGACCTCGGCCTCCTGGTGCTGGACGACCGACTCGCTCGCGCCCTCGATGGCCGCCGCTCGCTGTTCTTGTGTCACTTCGACGCCCTGAGATTGGGCCAGTTCGATCCCTTCGTCGACTCCGGCCTCGACGGCGTCTTGCTGTTGGGCTGAGAGCGACGCCTGGACATCGACATCCGCCTCAGCGTCCGCGTCCGTGTTCGTATTCGTGTCAGTCTCAACATCCGTTTCCGTCTCCGTCGTCGGCCCCATCGAAATCAACTCGAGTCCCTCACCTCCGTCTACATCTGCACCTGTGTCGCTAACATCGGTTTCACTCTCCGACCCGTCCGCAGAACCAAGATCCGACGACTCTGCGGCGGCCACCGTCTCGTCCTCGAGACTCTCGTCCGGCTCCTCACTGCCGTCGGACGGGACGATACTGCCCCCCAGCAGCGGCAGCGCCATCACGCTCGTGACCATCACGAACGCGACGGCAACCGTCGCGACTGCACCCCGTCCCCAGTTCATGGTTCGACTCCGCCGCGGATAGACGCGCTCGAGACCGACCGTCGACCGGTATCCGCCTCAATCACCGCCCACCTGTTGTTCCCACCGCCGTTCCCCTCGCAGTCCGACCGCGGCTCCCGAGTCACCCGTCGGTAGCCGCCCACTCCATCCCGTTCCGTTCCGAACCTCGTGTTCGTAGATCGCATCGGTTCTCAACCACGGGTCCGGACGGTCGCATAAGCCCCCCGTCCGTTTCAGTTAGCGATCGGACACAATCCATCATTACGCCTCCCGAGACCAGCGGCGTTGCGAATTTCGACGCGTGAAGCCATCGCTATCACTGCCCCGGTGTTTCGAACGGGTCGCCGACTCGATCACCCGGAAAATGACAGGTATCGATTTATTTCGGCGTGTTCCTGCTCCGTTGGCACTCGTCCCACGCAGTTCGATATGACGGCGTGCTGTCCGATTTCTCGGAAACCGAAGTGTTGAACAGGGTTTACGAGAGTGACGGTTCTATGGCAACGGAACGCAATTCGGTGGATCTCGTCGATGGGGACGTCGTCCGGCAGTTCGCTCGGGCGGCGATGCTCGCCGCACTGATCGGCGCGTCGGTGTTCGTTACGATCCCGAACCCGTTTTCGCCGGCACCGATCACGCTGCAGGTACTGTTCGTCTTCCTCGCCGGACTCGTTCTGGGTCCGGTCTGGGGTCCCATCTCGCTTCTGCTCTATCTGACCGCCGGCGCGGTCGGAATTCCCGTCTTCTCCGGCTTTGAGGCCGGGATTGGACCGCTATTCGGCGCGACGGGCGGCTACCTCTGGTCGTACCCGATCGCCGCTGCGGTGATCGGACTCGTGGTCCATCGCGGCACCGACCTGCGCGATCCCGCCGCCGTCGCCCTTCCGATCGTCGTCGGCGCCCTCGTCGCGGGGACGATCATCATCTACGGGATGGGGACGGCCTACGCCGCCTGGCTGCTCGAACTCGCGGCCTGGGAGGCGATCGCCGGCTTCGCCCTGCCGTTTATTCCCGGCGAGATACTGAAGATGGTCGCGGCGATCGTCATCGTCCGGAGCGGCCGGATCGAGCCGGTGCAGTCGTAATCACCACCCTCATGATCGAATTCCAGTCGGTCTCCTACGCCTTCGATGAGGTCCCCGTCCTCAGGGACGTCTCGCTCACCATCGACGACGGCGCGTTCGTCGTCCTCGCCGGCGCTAACGGGAGCGGCAAGACGACGCTGTTGCGCCACTGCAACGGCCTCCTGACGGCCGATTCCGGCGAAGTGCTGGTCGACGACACGCCCGTCGCGGAAAACCTGCTCGCCGCCCGCTCCACCGTCGGCATGGTCTTTCAACACCCTCGCGACCAGTTCGTCGCCGCGACGATCGGTGCCGACGTCGCTTTCGGCCCCGAGAACCTCGGCCTCGAGCGAGCGGACATCGATCGCCGGGTCGACGCCGCTCTCGAGGCGGTCAACATGGCCGGTCGCGAAACCGAGCGTATCGAGACGCTTTCGGGCGGCGAACAGTCTCGCGTGGCCATCGCGGGCGCACTCGCGATGGAACCCGCCCACGTCGTCCTCGACGAACCCTTTACCGGGCTCGACGATCCCGCGCGACGGTCCGTCCTCTCGCGACTCGAGTCCCTCGCGGCAGACGGGACCGGCGTTCTGCTCGCGACACACGACCTGCGGGACGTTCTCGGACTCGCCGATCGCGTCGTCGCCATGCAGGACGGCCGCGTCGTCGTCGACGAGCCACCCGAACGCGCACTCGAGCAACTCACAGGGCTCGAGGTTCGCGTGCCGACCGAATGCTGACGACCGACCTCGAACGCAATGCTCACTTACAACCCCGACGACACACTCGCCCACCGGCTCGACCCCCGCTCGAAGCTCGCGGTCCAGCTCGGGTTCGCCGCGACGGCACTGGCACACACCAGCGTCCGGGCGCTGCTCGCACTCTCCGTCGTGACCGCGTTCGTCCTGCTGATCGCCCGAGTCCCGCCCCTCGAGACGCTCTACGCCTATCGGTTCGCACTGGTCTTTCTCGCGCTCGCGCCGCTGCTCGCCGGACTCACGCTCGGCTCGCCGTGGTTCGATCTCGCGGACGCCGGCGCGTCGGGCCGCGCGAGCTACCGGGTTCTGCTCATCTTGCTCGTCAGCGCGGCGTACGTCCGCTCGACGCCGGTTCGCGCGTCTCGAGCCGCGATTCAACGCACCATCCCCGGCAAACCCGGACAGTTACTCGGGATCGGCGTCGCGCTTATCTTCCGGTTCCTGCCCGTGTTGCAGGCGGACCTCCGAACGATTCGCGACGCGATGGCCGCCCGCCTCGGGGACGAGCGCGGCGTCCTCGACCGCGCCAGCACGCTCGGGCTGCTCGGTCTCACGCGCGCGTTCGATCGCGCCGACCGACTCGCGCTCGCCATGCAGGCGCGGTGTTTCGCCTGGAACCCGACGCTGCCCGCGCTGGCGTTCTCGCGGACCGATTACCCGGTTCTCGTGGCGGCCGTCGTGCTCGCGCTCACGGCGTTCGTCTGAGTCGTCTTCTGGCCCGCTGCTCGGTCCGAGCCATCGGTATCGGTACGGGTCCGACAGCTCTCGACGCTACCGACACTCTACGCGATCGAACTGTCCTCGTCCCCCGCGGCCGTCAGATGGGTTTTCCCCCAGTCGGCCATCGCCTGAATCACCGGCTCGAGGGATTCCCCGAGTTCGGTCAGCGAGTACTCGACGCGAACCGGCTTCTCGTTGACGATCTCCCGGTTCACCAGCTGTTTCTCCTCCAGGTCCGCTAAGACGTCAGAGAGAACTTTGCTCGAGATGCCGCCGATCTCATCCTGGAGCGCGTTGAATCCGAGCGGGCCCTTGGCAAGCAGTCGGTGGAGGACCACGGTGTGCCACTTCTTGCCGATCAGCGTCGCAGTAGACGTGATCGGACACCAGTCTTCCCCCGTACACCACACTTCCAGTTGCTGTGACGTGTCACTCATAGCCGTTCGTTCGTACCGGACCGGCATATCGGTACCCCTGCGACCCGATTTCACCGGTTGCTATCCCACGGTCGGAGTCTCACCGCCGCCCCGTTACTGGTCGGTAACCCGGTAACTCACGGGTTGGCTGACGCTTATCACTAACTGGTGGTAAGTAGGTTACAGAAGGTAACCAACACATAATGTCATCCACAGCCACTTCGGACGAGGATCGGTACGAAGTCGCCGTCGTCGGCGGGGGCCCGGCCGGCTTGACGGCGGCCCTCTACGCGACGCGACTCGGACACAAGACGGCGGTCTTCGACCGCGGCGGCGGCCGCGCCGCGATGATGCAGGACACCCACAACGTCATCGGCGTCCCCGAGTCCGTCTCCGGGAACGAACTCCTCGAGACGGCCGTCGAACAGCTTCGATCGTACGGCGCGGACTACCGCCGAGAATTCGTGACCGACATCGATCGAGCGGGCGACTCGTTCGCCCTCGAGACGACCGACGGAGCCGCCGTCGCCGACCGCGTCGTGCTCGCGACCGGATTTTCGGACGGGAGACCGGAGCCGCCGCTACCTCGAACCGGTCGCGGACTGCACTACTGCCTCCACTGTGACGCCTACATGTTCGTCGACGAACCGGTGTACGTGATGGGCCACGGCGACAGCGCCGCCTCCGTCGCCATGATCATGCTCAACTTCACCGACGACGTCGACCTCCTGCTCCGCGGTAACGAGCCGGAGTGGAGCGACGAAACCGGGAGGTTGCTCGAGCACCATCCCGTCGATATCGTCCGCGAGGACATTATCGGCGTTCACAACGGCGAAGACGGCTGGCTCGAGGCCCTCGAGTTCGAGGACAGCGCGGGACCACGTGCCGCTGACACGGAGTCCGGCGACGGAACCGTCCGGAAGTACACCGGCGGCTTCGCGATGTACGGCGCCGAGTACAACAACGAGTTGGCGACGTCCCTCGGCGCGACGCTCGAGGACGACGGGACGGTCACCGTCGACGATCACGGTCGGACGTCCGTCGACGGCCTGTTCGCCGTCGGCGATCTGACCCCCGGCCACAACCAGATTCCCGTCGCAATGGGACAGGGCGCGAAGGCGGGCATCGCAATCCACACGGAACTCCGCGAGTTCCCGAAGTCGCTCGCCGAACTCGAGGCCGAGGGAGCGGTCGAGCCACGGGACGTCCCCGCTATTGGGGACGAACTACGCCGGCGGGCGAACGCTCACGCGTCGGCCCGCGGCGACTGAGCGGAGCGCTCGAGGACGACGGGAACCCTCGTGTCGAACTGGCCGGTAAACGCGAGAGGAAGGGGCAGACTCGAAAGGAGACGACGTAACGAGCCCGCGACGCCGTCAATCCGGCGCTCGCTCGGCCGATTACCGCAACGTTCCGCCGAGTACCTTCGCGGCCACGAGCACGGGATCCCACGTCGTGTTAAAGGGTGGCGCGTACGCGAGGTCGTAGTTCTCGAGTTCGAAGACCGTCGTCTCCTCCTCGAGGGCGCCGACGATCGCGTGGCTGCGGTGGACGGCGCCCTCACCGTACTCGCTGACGAGGCTCGCACCGAGGACGCGCCCGGAGTCGCGATCGGCGGTCAGCGTGACGGTGACGGTGCCGCCGCCGGGATAGTAGCCCGCCCGCGAGTTGGCGTCGATCGTCTCGGAAACGGGCTCGTACCCGGCCGCCCGCGCCTCCTCGTGATCGATGATCCCGGTTCGAGCCGCCTCGAGATCGAACGCCTTGACGGCCGCCGTCCCGGCGATATCGCCGCCCTCGGTCGGCGTTCCGGCAACGGTCTGTCCGACCGCGCGGCCGTGGCGGTTGGCGGTCAGGGCCAACGGGACGTACGCCGGCTCACCCGTAACGGTGTGGACCGCCTCCGCGCAGTCACCCGCAGCGTAGACGTCGGGCAGATTCGTCTCGCGATAGGCGTCGGTCGCGACCGCTCCCGTCGGACCCAGTTCGATTCCGGCGTCCTCGGCCAGCCCCGTTCGCGGTCGAACGCCGGTTCCGAGCAACACCATCTCGACCGTGATCCGATCGTCGTCGGTGACGACGGCCTCGACGGACTCCTCGCCGGTCAGTTCCCAGACCTCGGCCCCGAGTCGCAGCGTCACGTCCTCCTCGCGGAGGTGGTCGGCGACCGCCTCGCTCGTCGCCTCGCTGAACCCCTTTAGTACGCGGTCGCCGCGCTGGAACAGCGTCACCTCGAACCCGTTCGCCGCCAGCGCTTCGGCCATCTCGATACCGATGTAGCCGCCGCCGACAATCCCGACGGGGCCGGTACAGTCCTCGAGGTACCGACAGGCCGGCCCGCGATCCGGCTGCTGGAGCGACTCGCCGCTGCGCGTTCGAGCGACGTACTCGCGGAGCTCCTTCCCGTCGCTCATCGAGCCGAGCGTGTAGACACCCTCGCGGTCGGTGCCGTCGATCGGCGGCACCACCGCCTCGGCTCCGACCGCCAACAGCAGGTGGTCGTACGGCTGGACGACCGTGCCGGAATCGGAATCGGACTCCGACTTCGACTCGGCGGTAACCGTCTGCTCGTCCGGATCGATCGCGACCACGTCGTGGCCCGTCCGCAGATCGATGTCGCGTTCGTCCCGAAACTCCTCGGGCGTCACCGAAACGAGCGTTTCGAGGGACTGAATTTCCCCTTTTACGTAGTAGGGGAGCCCGCAGGCACCGTAGGACACCCACTCTCCCTTCTCGAAGACGACGACCTCGAGGTCGGGGTCGTCGCGTTTGGCCTTGCTCGCGGCCGACATTCCCGCTGCATCGCCACCGACGACGACGAACGTGTCGGTCATCGGCTTAGATCCTCACGGACGCGATTTTGATCGCCATCACAATTACCATCACGATGATACCGACTCCCGAACTTGCTCGCCGGCTTCGGTAAGCGAGTACACCGATTGACGGGCATCCCTGAACGACACCTGTCCTTCGACTAACTCCGCCGTTTCCAACCGAGTGAGGGCGAATCGGACGGTGCGTTTCGGTAACATCGTCTCTTCGGCGAGTTCCTGTTGGGTGAGCGACCCGTTGTAGTCGAGCACTTTGTACACGAGTTTGGCACTCGGCGGCGAGTCGGATAATGTCTCTGTCGGTGGTGCCATCGAACGTTGCTTCGATTCGGTTCGTTGTAAATCGTTGCGCGCATGTGCACCGTGTACCGGTGAACGACGGTGATTCGACGGCGACTCGTGTCTCCGCGTTCTCCGTTCACTGGAGGCAGAAACGCCGATGCCTCCAAGCGAATCTCAGTCGAGCCGGATTACCAGACTGCTCGTCCGAGCCAGCCCGGAATCTCCGTCTCGAGGACGAAACGAGTACGGAAGTGTGTCGCCGTTCGGCACGATCATACCACACCGAGACCGTGATCGGTCGTGCACGGAGCGAGCGGCGGAGAGATACCGATCTGCTCGACGGCCACACCAACAGCGCACCCACGATCGGTGGAACAGTTCTCGGTAAGTTTAACAGGTAATTGACCCACTAACTGATATATGACCACACGGGACGTCTTCTGGTCGATTTATCGCGAAGCGCTCCCTATCCTGCTGATCGCACTCGGCGGCGGGCTCTTTGCCGGGCTCGTCCTCGAGGGGATCCTGGAAAGCGTCGAGCGATTCCCCGGGCTTCTGGTAATGGTACCCGTCTTTCTGGCGACGCGGGGCAACGTCTACGGCGCGCTGGGCGGACGCATCTCGAGCGGACTCCACCAGGGGCTGATTCCGCCGCGATTCGAGCGGAACGAGCGACTGATCAACGCGGTGGTGGCCTCCTTTATCAACGGCATCGGGATCTCGATCGTTATCGGCGTGATTACCTGGATCGCGTTGCTGGTGATCGGCTGGGAAGTCGCCGCCGTCTACGAACTCGTCGGGATCATGCTGATCGCCGGCGTGTTAACCTCGGTCGTCTTGATTCTGGGTTTGTTGGCGCTGATCTTCACCGGCTACAAGTACGGCTACGATCCCGACAACCTCGTCGGCCCCATCGTAACGACGCTCGGTGATATTTTCGGCATGCTCTTCTTACTGTTCGCGATCGGCCTCGTCGAGGTGATCGTCTGATGGTCGCCCCCAGCGGTGGCTCGCTCGGATCGTGGGACACGAAGACCATCGTCACCAACATGTTCCCCCTGCTGATCGTCCTCTCGATCATCGTCCTCGCCGCCGGCATCACCCTCGAAGACGCCGAGGAGATGCTCAACGAGTACGGACTGCTGGCGGTGATGGTGCCGACGATGGTCGACATGGGCGGCAATCTCGGCGCGATCCTGAGTTCGCGGCTTTCGACCCGGTTTCACCTCGGAACGACGGAACTCGATCCGCGGGATCGAGTGCTCTGGGGGAACGTCGCCGCGATTCTGGCGCTGGCGGCGACGATCTTCACCGCCCTGGCGCTCGGCGCGTACGCGCTGGGCGTGCTCTTCGGGTTTGCGCTCCCGCTCTCGACGCTGCTGGTCATCTCGCTGGTCAGCGGCATGTCGGTCGCGGTTATCGCCATCGTGTTCAGTTTCGCCGCCACCTACGCCTCCTACCGACTGGGGATCGACCCCGACGACACGACGATTCCGATCGTCACCAACGTCGTCGACGTCTGCGGGATGGTCATCTTCATCGGCGTCTCGGCGCTCGTCCTCGGCTTCTAATACCGGCCGAGTTGGCGGGATACGACCGATACGGACTGCCGTACCGATGTATGGCCCCAACCACGGCCACCGTAGTTGCACCGGTACTGGCGTACGGTAGACTGTCTGAACCACGACTCGAGACCGACCGATCTCGTGACGTCTTCGATGTGATTCGCACGGATCATTTTTGTCGTTGTACGAACAATAGGAGACTATGACACAGCAGGTTCTCGTTCCCGTCGATGGCTCCGACCCCGCCCGGAGTGCAGCGGCTCACGCCGTCGAACAGTTTCCGAACGCCGAGATCACGCTCTTGTACGTCATCGATCCGAAGAGCGAGTACAGCAGGACTCGTTCGTATCCCGGCTACACGGGCGACGACGAGTTCACGAACGAACGGGAAAAGGCCGAACACATCCTCGAGTCGGTCCGTAACGAGCTTCCATCCGGCATCGATGTCCGTTCCGAAATCGAGGGCGGAAACCCCGCTCGAACGATCGTCGCCTACAGCGACGACAACGATGTGAGTCACGTCGTCATCGGAAGCCACGGCAGACAGGGGCCTGCCCGCTACTTGCTCGGGAGCGTTGCGGAGACGGTGGTTCGGCGATCTGCCGTGCCAGTGACCGTTATCCGTTCCGAGTAGCGAGCGGACGACACGAAGCTTAGGCTACTGCTAGTTCTTCGAAAGCGGTGGCGGCCGTCCGCGTCCCCTTCGAGATGAGGATATCTCCGCCCCGAACCTCGGCGTCGGCGTCCCCGACCAGAACCCATCCCTCCTCGGGTCGGCGAATCGCGATCACCGACATCGTCGACTCCGTGTCCGGAACGCCGGCCGTGATCGCCGTCCCGTCGAGGTCGCTATTTGATTCGACCTCGACGCGGGTGATGATCTCGTCGCTCTCCTCGACGGCCATCTGGACGACCGGGTGAACGTCGATATTCCGGAGCACGCCCTCGCTGATGTCGACTGCAGCGTCACTGATGACCTCCGTCGCACTGCCGAGGTGGATCAGCCCGCGAAGGGAGACCGGATCCGATGCGTCCGCGGCCGCCCGCAGCGTCCACGCCTCGAACCGCGATTCCAGCGCGTCGACTTCCACCTCGAGGTTCCGAACTTCTTCGGCGAGTGCGTCGCTGTCGAAGAGCACGGCGCTGTAGGCCAGATCGACCGCCAGCTCCGAGAGGTTCTTCATGTGAACGATCGTGTCCACCGCCCGCTCGAGGTCGTCGATGTCGGGTGATTCTGCGACCGGTGGCTCGTAAGCCGTTCCGGTCAACGACTCGTAGACATCACCGATCACGACGTCGGGGCCGCGCAAGAGCGCGACGTCGTCGGCCTCGATCCGAGTCGTCGGACCGGGGTTGAGCAGCCAGTCGTCGCCACGGCGAAGCGCGATCACGCGTACGCCCGTCTCCGACTCGAGATCGATCTCCTCGAGCGTTTGACCTGCGTACTCGGAGTTCGTATTGACGACCCCGCGAACGAGCGTTTCGACGGCCTCGGGCAGCGCCGCACGCATGGCCTCCGGCAGACCAATATCCTCGAGGACGACCTTCGCGATGTCGCCCGCAGCGTCGCTGATGTCGTCGGCGGCGGTGACGATGCCCAGCACCGGCGCGAGCTGTTCGGCGTCTTCGGGGCTTCTAACGGCCATCATCAGTCCCATCCGGGCTCGCATCTCGAGGACGTCCATCCGTTCCTCGAGCCGGAGGACTTCTTCGGCGATTTCCTCGCTCGAAAGGAGGACGGCGGAGTAGGAGAGATCGATCAGCAGTTCCGCGGTGTCTTTCATCTCGACAAGTACGTCTTTGACGTTGACGGGTTCGTACTCGATCGGGGCTGATGATGCTTCGCCCTCGAACTGGTTCATGAACTGAGATACCCACTCCCGTGAGAAAAGGGTTTCCCGCGTCCGGACCGCTAGTCGACGCCGTTACGCTGGATCGATCGCCGGCAGCGTCACCGTGAACGTCGCCCCCTTGCCGGGTTCGCTTTCGATCCAGATCTCGCCGACGTGGCGTTCGACAATCCGCTGAGAGAGTGCCAACCCGATCCCAATTCCCTCGTCCTCCTCGCGACTGGCGATCCTCCCGCGATCGCTCCAGCAGCTACCGTCGATGTTGATAAGGCGGTCCAAATTGTAATGATTCGACACACTCGGTCACCGATCGGGTATCATCTGAGGAAAGTTGTCCGTATAATTCGCCTTGAGGGAAAGAGGTATGAAACGAAATTAAGATGTGGCTGAATCTAGAAACGCGGAACATGGAACGGCGGGGATTCCTGGGCTTCATCGGTTTTTCAGCGAGTGGTTTCGGACCGGTACTGATTGCTGGATGCGTATCAGATGAGTCGGAACCCGTTGGTATCGGGGAGATCGCGATTAACAATAGGCGGAAAACTGCTGTGGAAGTAGCTCTTACGATTACGAAAAACGGGACGCCCATGCTCGAAAAACGGTATCCGATTGCGCCACTCGAAGACAACATCGCTGGTGGGGTTACGATCCAGGAAGAGTGGATGGGCGAGCGCGCCGAGTACGAAATTACGGTAACTGTGGACGGACTCGAGACTGAGACGTTCAACTCGCAGGAATTCGCCGATGAACAGGAATATCCATACGACTGTACGCCACTCCTGATCAATATCGATGGGAGCGGGTTTGGACGGGAGAGTATCAGTGTCTGGCACACCAGATCCGGTGACGGTTGCTAACATGAGAACGCCGTCACCCACCTCGAGGGCCATCCAAGGGATCGTTGCGACTTAGCGAAAGGATAGCACCGACTTTTCGTCGGAGTACGACAGCGAGGAACGCTCCGAACGCAAACGAGAGCCGATATCTGACTACAGTAGCAACTGCAACTAGTTACACTCTGATTCACTTCGTTCCAAACCGCGCTCGTTCCGAACCGTACCCCATCGTGCGCTCAGGTGTGCATTAGCTTGCAGCGGCTACTATAGCAAGCGTACAGAGTCTAACGGGTAGCGGTTATGAACAACAAACAAGGTGGTCGAGGGATTTGAACCGCGGTCGCAGCGAGGCTGCTCCCTGATTCAAATCCCTCCAGTTGCTCTTTCGCTCCTCACATCCGTTCGTCGCAGAAA
>NZ_WUYX01000027.1:25402-137544 GCF_009834785.1 Natronorubrum halalkaliphilum | reverse complement strand
TGTGAAAACCCACAGTGGGCGTCGGGTTGCCCCGACCCTAAGCTATGGGATTGTAAGGAAATTGGTAGGAGCCGGTGGAGGGATATCAGCCAAACCCTTAACATAGTCGGCTTGGAGTGACATTCATGGCACCTGATCCGAAGCAGGGCGTCGAAACACTCCGCGAGAAGCTCACCACGGGCGATCGCGGCGGCTCCGACGTTGATCGCGAACTCCTCTTGGACTTCAGCGATGAGCTTCGACTCCGACGGGAGGACTACGGTCACTACCGACACGAGAAGTTGCTCCGGCATCTCGTCCGGATGAGCGAGCACGCCGACGTCGAGCTCCACGAGTCGATCCTCGAGAACGCCGAGGACGTCGATGACGAGACGTTCTACGAAGCGAAGGACGCCGCGAAGACGGTCGTCCGCTGGATCCACGACACCTATGACGTCGAGGACGGTTCCCAGGAGACCAACCGCGACTACCGCGTCGCGTTCCGGCTGCTCGCCAAGCACGTCACCCGTGGCGACGAGATCCCCGACACTCACGACTGGATCTCGACGAAGACTACTCGTGATTACGATCCCGAACCGGACGAAGCGGATATGCTCGACCTGGAGCATGACGTCAAACCGATGATCGAGATGGCCCGCAACCCACGCGACAAGGCAATCATCGCGCTGCAGTTCGAGGGCGGGTTCCGCGGCGGTGAGCTCTACGACATGACGGTCGGCGACGTCACCGACGGCGAGCACTCGACCAAGGTCCGCGTCGACGGGAAGCGCGGCGAGCACGACGTCCACCTGATCTTCGCGACGCCGTACGTGAACCGCTGGCTGAACGACCATCCCGGCGGTCGCGATGACTACCTCTGGTCGAAGCTCAACAGCACCGGTCGGCTCAGCTACCAGCGGTTCCTCCAGTGCTTCAAAGAACCCGCTGCCCGCGCCGACATCCAGAAGCCGGTCACGCCGACCAACCTGCGGAAGTCGAACGCTTACTGGCTTTCCACCCGTGACAAGTCCCAAGCGTTCATCGAAGACCGTCAGGGTCGTGCCCGGGGCTCGCCGGTCATCTCCCGGTACGTCGCGAAGTTCTCCGGCGAGACCCAGGAGAAGGAGTACGCGGCCATGCACGGTCTCGAGGTCGACACTGAGGACACGACCGAAGAGGTCGCGCCGGTCACCTGCCCCCGTTGTGGCGAAAAGACACCGCACGACCGAGACTTCTGCATCCACTGCCGCTTCAGTCTCGACCTCGAGGCGAAGGAGTTGATCGACATGCTGAAAGAGCGGATCGACGACGAGATCGTCGACGAAGAAGACCCCGGTCGACGGAAGGAACTCATGTCCGGCCGCCGAACCATCGAGGAGAAGCCCCACGTGATGGATCGCGACCAGCTTCATGAATTGGCCTCCTCGCTGTCGGTCGAGGACTGAAGCGCGATCTCGAAGATGCGCCCCACCTCGTCGTCGTAGCGATTCGCGAGTCGTTCGAACAGCTCTCGCTCGTCGTCGGTCAACTCGTCGCTCGGGTCCTCGGCGTTCGGCGTCGTACTCTTACTCATCGTTGGTCACCTGGTTGCGGATGTAGATGCGCTCGGACCACGGCCGGTCCATCAGTTCGATGCACGTGACGAGCCCGCCCTGACGGGCGAGCAGCACGGTGTCAGTACGACGGTGGTAGCGGGCAACAGCGCCGCGCTTGGCGCTGGGGTAGTGGATCGGGTCGGCCTCGCTCCAGGCCTCCTCGACGTCGACGTCGTCGAGCAGCGCCCGGTCGGGCCAGCGGTCCTCAACGTGAATCGAGACCTCGCCAATCGAGTGTTCGGCTGCACGCCGGCGTTCGCGACCGGCGACGTCGTCGGAGGTCTCGAGGACTTGGGCGCTCATGCGACCACCCCGTAGGCGAGCGTAAGCGTCGCCCAGAAGACGAGCGCGACCAGGCCAAGCAGCGCGATCGTCTGCAGTGGGCTCAGTCGAGCTCGCTCGGCGAGGCGGCCGTCGTAGTACTCGTCGCAGGTCTCGGGAGAGACACGCCCGTCGCCGCCGCAGTGATCGCACACCGTGTTTCCGCTGTGGAAGCACTCGCCGTTCGCGTGGCACAGATCATCGATGCAGTCGATGAACTCGCCGCGTCCGTCGCAGCTGGGGCAGTGGATGCCGTCGGTGCGGGCCCGAATCTCGAGGGCTCGGTCGCAGTCCTCACAGAGGGTCTCGCCGTGGCGGACGTCATCGAGATCGTCGCCGCAGCGCGAGCAGCGTTCGTCCCATCCCGACATCAGTCGTCACCTCGCGCTGGAACATCGCGAACGTCTCCGTAGCACCCGAGCGCCACTGTGATCGTGCGGGCGCGTCCACGGGAGACACCGAGTTCCTCGCTGACATCGCCGAGCGTCTCGTGCTCGGCGACAGCTTGCTCGACATCGGCCGCCGTGACGCCGTCGGGGAGGTCGACTGGATCTGCATCGCCTTCCTCGCAACTTTTCGGTCCGTGCCCCTGGAGCGCCTTCCGGCTCTCGAACGTCTGGCCACATCCATCGCAGCGGACGTCGTCCTCGTCGTCGCTGTCCTCGAGCGCATCGACCGTGACGTCTTCGGCGGTATCGCTCTGGGCGTTGTCACCGCTGTTGGGTTCGTGGACGCCGTGTTTTTTCATGCGCCGAAAGACAGCGGTGTAGCCGATCTCGAATCGCTCAGCAGCAGTGCTGATGTTGCCGTCCGCCTCGTCGTAGGCCCGTTGGAGATCCTCGGTCGACGTGTGATCGAGGACGTCGTCGACATCGTCCTCGGGGTCTTCGTCCTCAAGGTCGGTGGCCGACTCGACGGGCGTCTGTGCTCGCTCAACATCGTTCGAGATCTCGGACATCGTCTCGACGAGATCCAGTTCGGCCTCATTCGGAACGGTCACCGCTAGCTGCCCTCGGATCGCATCTTCGTCGACGTCGAGCAGCTGCGCACTGTCGACATCGATCGGCGTCTCCTGGAGCGTGTTGACGACGTCGGCGAGTCGTCGGAGTGCGTCAGCGTTGACGGTCATCGCGAATCAACCTCCTCGCGATCGTGGACCTCCCCACAGACGCCACACGAGACGCCGTCGACATCGCGCTCGTTACTGATAGCCGAGTGTCCGCACGGGAGCAGTGCGTTGTCGTCACCCTCCTCGAGGACAGTCTGGATGCGGCCGTAGGCATCGCGATCGGTCTGCCAGATGCAACGGCGTTTACTCCACTCTTCGCACTTGATACGGTCGACCCGCTGGACGATGCCCCTGTTTTGGAGACCAACAAGGCGGTTCGCGAGTTCGTCCGAGATTGCTTTTGAACGCCACTGCTCACCAGGCTCGGGAAGGTCCTGAAGGAGCGTCGCGTTGCGGCGGATATACGGCACCTGTGACTGGGGTTGTCCCTCTCGGGGGACGCCAGTACTCACGCTTGGTCACCCCCTTCTGTTCGCGTGGGGTTCTCAGAATCTGAGTCTGGGTCAGTGGCCGCGTCTTGTGACCGCTCGTCTGCATTCTCTAACTGCGGGATGATCCGTTGGGCCGCCGCATTCGCCTCATGCTCAACGATTCCTCGGTCGAATACACCGTTCTCGAGTTGTTCGTTCGCCGTCTCTGCGAAGTGGTCAGAAACAGGCATCCCACAGGTGTGATGGACCCATTCGCTGTCCTCTCGAGCAACCCGCTCCGTGTCATCCCCGCAGTACTCGCACTCGAACATCGGGATCTCTACCGTAATGCTCGCCCCGAGTTGGCTCGGCATCACGTCGCTCTTGTCGCGGTCAGTACCGTCCACAGACTGACCGCCGTCGGTCACGACCGGCTGCACCAGATACGAGATCTCGGTGTTAGTCTCCCGGGCGTACTCGATCTCCGATTGCGTGGAGTCGCCGATGTAGCCGGCGACGTTGATGACGTGGATACGGTCGGCAAGGTCGATCTTCCGCTTATGGAGCGCGTCGAGCATCTGCTTCTCACCTTCGCTGAACGACACGCCGTCAGCATGGCCGAAGACGCCGCAGGAGAGGACGATCTTGCCCTCCATCGTGAGGCGCTCGTTCGCCTCGCGGTAGGTCTCTTTGAACCGCGTCGAGCCACACAGGCATACGACCTCGGGATGCTCAGTATCGCTGCTGGAGTTTACGCGCCCACCGTCTGTCGCGACCGCCCGCTCGAGATCGATGTCGTGCATTTCCTTACGAGCGTGGCGCTCCATCTCATCGGAGACGTCGACGAGGTCGTCATTGCTGTAGGACCAGGAACAGTCCTCGCAGTTCGCGCGGTGCAGCGGACGTCCGCCGTCGGTGACCAGCTGGCCGTCGCGACGATCGTGAACGCGCTCGAGGACGTCGTCGCGACGGTGCTCGACGCGGTGGGCCGTCGCCGCCGTGGCGACCGCCGCGCGTGTCGTGTCGCCGGCCTCGACGAGAACCGCGGCCTCGCGAACTGCACGCTCGAGGCGATCAGTCTCGGACCGACCACCGTCGGCTCGCAGTTCCGACGCGCGCTCGAACGTCGCATCGTCTGGGACGGTCTCTGCTCGTGTTCCCTCGAGGCGGGCCACGCATCCCTGACAGACAGGGACTTCCGCGTACCGGTCAGGGACGTACCGGAGGTCCTCGGAGCTCCACTCGAGCGGCGTCGGGATCTCATCGTCGCAGGCACACGTGTGCACGCCGGCGTCGAAATCTGTCGAGGCGTGCCAGAGTTCGCGATCGTCGCCGAGGACCCAGTGGTTGACATCCTGATCAGCTGGAGATCCGTGGCGATCCTCGAGATCGTCGAGTTTGCACTGCTGGCAGAGCCACGACTGGTTGCCGCAGGTAGAGCAGGAGGACATTACGGACGCACCTCCGCGATATCCTGCGTGCGGATCCAGGCGTCGCCGTTGCTCGGGTTCTCGAGGATATAATAGCCAGTCTCATCGACACTGGCCTGACAATCGGCGTTGGTCTCGTCCTCGATCGTTTCAAGGGCGCTATGAACGACGTCGTCCGTCTCGGCGAGGTTGGTACTGTTCGTTCCGTTACCGTCTTCTGTATGGTTGTCGTCTGTGTACATGGTTACGGATGTACCGGGGCGGGAATCTGCCCCGGGATGGTTGTCGTCTGTGACCCGCGGAGAGCCGGAGTGCGGAAGTTGGTACCTTGGCGCGCTTCGGCAGTAGCCGCGAGTGGCTGGTTCTGATGTTGGTCACGAAACCCTACTAAAGTACCCCGCGTCGTTTCGAAACAGCGTGCACGAGGTAATTGCTGCTTATCCGCTGTGCTACCGGCTATAGCCGCCGCGTAACAATATCGTGGGATAGCGTACGTGACCATGCGAGCAGGTGTTTCTGACTTCGAGTCGGGTGCTGATGACACCCGACTCACTGCAGTTTGGTTGGTAGCCTGTGCTCAGAGTCCGTTGACTTCGACAGTGTAGGACTCAGGCGCTTCCCACTCATCATCGTCTTCTGCCTGAAAGCGGGCAACAAGAGCCTCGCGCACGTACCGACTCCGGTTGGAATCAGCTTCTTCGACCCGCTCTTCAAGATCTTCCAACATTTCATCGGGCATGCTGAACGTCGGGTGCGCCATGGTACTACCATAGTAGTTCACCACCATAATAGTACCGAACCCGACTGTGTTAGAATGGTACTGTAGAATGGTACATTCTTATGGTGGTGTAGTAGAATGGTGGTACCATGACCGGGAAACGCGACAAGCAGATCTCCACCTACGTTACGGAGGAGGAAAAGCAGGAGATTCGTGTGCTCGCGGCCAAACAGGGCTACTCGGGAATCTCTGACTGGCTTCGTGAACTTGCGCTGGAAGAACTCGAGGAGGCTGGCGAAGAGGGAAACTCGACTAACGCAGCCGTCGCGACGGCTGACTAATCCAGTTCTGCAGTTTGTCTCAGTTCGAACTCTACAGGCGCTTCTAATTCCGAATCAACTGCTTCGTAGACCTTCGCGTTTGTTTCACCTGGCATTCGGATCAGGTCGTAATCCTCCATCTTCGAGAGGTAGTTACATGCCTGTCTCCAGCTGACCGGGTCTTTACTGCGGCCGTCGAAGATTGCCTCCTGGTGCTCGAGATACGCATCTTTCATCTCGCCGCCGCTAGCCGGGCCGGCGCGTCGAACGAGTTCGTATAATCGCTGATACGGCACAGGGAGACTCAGTAGGTTATCCTTCCGGATCTTCATTTTCGCACGCGAAAACGCATCGCGGACGTCGGCCTCGTGGAAGTATTCGTGGCGACGTTCCTCAGCCAACTCGGCAGCAGCGAGCACAGACTTGATCGCCCACCGGGCCACTCCACCGGTCTCGTCTGCGATCCACTCGAGTTGCCCCTCTCGGACTGGGTCACCGATCAGCCCGTGTTCGACCCGCGGTTCAAGGATATCGACGAGCTCCGGAACGTGGTATTTCCGATAGTTGATCTGACTATCCCCTCGGAAGCACGGCCGGATCTCGCGTTCGACTCGCGAGAGCCACTCCGTTTCAGAGTGCGTGATCGCGATGACCGAGAGTAACTCGACCGAGAGCAGATCATCGAGGACGTCCAGATCTGGGATGACGTCGGCCTCGTCCAGCACGATGATGAAGGGCTCGTCGACGATCTCCTCAAGGACCGAGACGAGTTCGTCGCGAGGAGAATTGCGCTGAACAACAGTCCCTGTTGGATGTTTTTCGACGGCCTCGTGGATGATGCCATTTGCCGTCTCCCCCGAGCACTCGACCAACGCAGAACTGACAGCGGCGCGCTTCCGGAGATCGCGGAGCATCCAGCGAGCGGTTGCAGTCTTTCCAACACCAGAGGGTCCGTGAATCAGGACGTCGTCAGCACGTTCCCCGCGTGTTGCGGGCTCGAGCAGTCGAGAAAGCGAGTTGAGTTCTTCATTCCGATGGAGGATGTCGGTTTGATAATCGTCGTCAAACACCCAGATATCTGCAATCATGGACGACTATTCCCTTTGGTGATATAATAGAATGATGGGCGGCGTTTCGAAACAGTGCAGTGGCCGTTTCCGATACTTCCGATAGTGCCGAAACACGTATCAACCAACCGTCCAATTTAGGTGATATGAATCGGAGAAAACTCCTCCTCGCGAGTGGCGTCACGCTATCGACTGCGCTAGCCGGCTGTGCCGGTGACGCAGACGACGAAGAGAACGGAGGCGGCACCGGCAACGGCGACGACGGTAACGGCGGCGACGATCCGAACGGCAACGGAAACGGAGACGAGAGCACCAGCGAAGACGAACCAGAACCCGACGAAGACGAAAACGGAGACGAAGAGGAATCGGAGACTGCGGATCAACCGGAGACGCAGACGTTCTCCGGGACCGGCGCCACAGTCGAAGAGGTTGCGATCGAGGGTGGACTGACCGTCGTCGACGCCGAGCACACCGGCGAGTCGAACTTCCAAGTCCGCATCTACGAGGGCGACGGCGACGAGTTCGGCGCCGGCTTCGTCAACGCGATCGGCGACTACGAGGGGGCGAGCGCAGATCTCCTCGAGGGCGGCACGCAGACGATGGATGTCGAAGCCGACGGCGAGTGGCGCCTCGAGGTCAGCCAGCCGCGAGCCACCGAAGCCGAGGCCGACGAGCTCCCGCAGACGATGAGCGGCGACACACCGGACGTGATCGGACCGATCAACTTCTCCGGCCGCCACACTGCGTACGGTGAGCACGACGGCGAATCGAACTTCCAGGTCCGTGTCTACCCCGAAGATGGGATGTTTGGTGAGGGCGTGTTCAACGAAATCGACGAGTACGAGGGCGAGACGACGTTCAACCACGACGGCGTCGGCTGGGTCGACGTCGAAGCCGACGGCACCTGGACCGTCGAGATGGAATAGCTACGAAAAGGGGCTGCTTCTACTCGCCGATCGCGACGCCACCTGTACACTCGAGGGCGACCTCGTCGACGGACTCGCACCCGGTCTCGCGCCATTGGCACCCATTCCACTCGAGGGTGACCCGCAGCCACCCGCCGTCGGATCGGGGTCGGAACGACACCTTGCGCAGCGGACCGCCGGCCGGCTGGTAACGGATATCGATCGCGTCAGTCATCGCCATCCTCTAGGTACTCGGCGATCTCGAGACAGCGCTCGAAAAGATCGTCACTGGTCAGCGGCCGTTCGAACGTTAGCGTGACCTCGATCTCGTCACCACTCGCTGCCATCAGGCCCACCTCGGTTCACCGGAAACATGCTCTCCGAGCTCACCGGCGACGTCCTCCTGGTCGACGATCGGAGGGACCGGCCGGGCGCCCGTCGCGAACGCGACGCGCTTGATGTGCTTGCACTCCCGATCGCGGAAGCGGTGGTCCGGGCACTCGCAGGTCATCAATCGTGCGTCGACGAGATACTCTGAACCAGACTCGGAGACGGCCAGGTACTGACCATCACATCCACGAACACGACCGATGTCCTCGATGACGGTCAGGTATTCGGTCAGTGCACGGCGGTCGACGCCGTCGGTTTGCTGCTCAACCGCCGCCATCACTCCGACACCTCCTCGAGCAGCTCTCCGACGTAGTGCTCGAGCTCGTCGCGTTTGGAATGCCGGATCGTGAGCTCGGCGAGTCGTGTGCCCGGCCCCCAGAGTGGCGATGTCTTGAGATCCTTGGCGAAATCGAGCGTCATCTCGTCGACGTCCCTCCCAGACGGGTTCTGGGCGTAGGATTCGAATCGGTGATCTGGCGCTTCAAAATTGTCGGCCACCTCACCGTCGACGATCGTCTCGGCGACGCCGATGAACGCCTGGGCGCGGCCGTCGACCTGGACGTCCCACTGCTCGAGTTGGTCGTCACTGATCACGTAGCGGAGGCTGCCGTCCTCGTGGTCCTCGAGCACCTCGCGGATCGCGTTGCGCTTCCAGTTCCGCAGGTCGCGAAACGCCCAGAACGTCGCGAAGCCGTCGAGTGTCTCGAGCCGTCGCGAGATCGACACCTCACCCTCGGTACGCTCGGTGACGTCACCGTGGTCGCGAACGACGGTCACGGGTCCGGATCCCTCAACGAGGAACGACCGCGGCAGTGCCGTCACGTCGACGGCCTCGCCATCGATTGCATCCGCGACGTCGGTGTCGGCTGCTTCGGACATCACTCCTCACCTCCCTCGGTGTCGTCGCGATCGTGGACGCGGGAGACGACCTCGAGTCGGCTTCGTGGGTAGGGGTAGCGTCGCAGGTCTGCCAGGTCCTTGTCCGTCCGATTCGCGAAGACGATTTGGTAGACGCGCTCCTGGGGGTCGCAGTTGTTGTATTCAGCGACGGTCTCGTCGTACTCGGGGACAGAGTACTCGCCTGCAAGATCGTCGCACTCCCGGATCACGACCATCGTCGCGTCCGGCTCGTCAGCGTCCTGAACGTGATCGCCGACGTCCAGTGGCTCGACGTCATCCGCGGGTTCGCCACCGTCGGTCGCGACCACTATTTGGGTCTGCGGTTCGACTGTCACTTGAGCGCGTTTCTGCTCAAGGAGTTCGGCCTGGGTATTGGCCTCTTCGTCGCACAGGTCGGCACCGAGGTCGGTGGCGGTAATGATTGTCATCGGCCGACCTCCGCGGCGTCGAACTCCTCGCGGTGGTGGACCATGCCGACATCATGGCCGCGGCGTGCGAGCTCCGACCGGATCGCATCCCAGTCGTTGACGTCGACGAAGCCGACGAGGCGACGTCCGACCTGGGTCGTCCGACCGAGCGTCTCGCGGTACTCGCGGGTTGGCTCGTAGACGAGCGTGCCGCCGGCGGCGTTCTCGAGTTCGTAGGGCTGTGCTTCCGAAACCGTTTCGTTCCGCTGGGTTGTAGCCATATTCGCTCTCTCCATAGAGCACGAGAGGTCGGTGCTGTAACACCGGCCTCAGATTTTCCGAGGCGCCCCGTGCTCATCCTATAATAATACAGCCGGCTACTTAACCCTTAGGGTCTATGGGTTATGGCATAAGGGTTAAGTCCAAAGCCATTGTCCCTTTAGACGTGAGCGTAACAACTACCAACCAAGGTTCAATGCTCGACTCAGAAGACCTTGGTCCGGCCGACGAGAAGTTGCTCGATATGCTCAACGAGGGACGCGTGACGGCACCATACGCCTCTGAAAAGACCGGATACAGTCTGCAGTACGTCCGTGACCGGCTTGGGCGACTCGTTGAGCACGGGAATGCGCGAAAAGTGTATGAAGGCCTCTACGAGCTCGTCGAGGACCCCCGAGAGGAGCGTGATCCCGATGAGTGAAGGCCTCCACCTTGACGGAGATGACATCCAGAAGATCGAGCAGGCGATGGAGGATGCAGGGTTTGATGCGACGGTCGTTGGAGACGGGCCATCAGACTACGTCAGTTCGACATCGAAACCGGCTGCAAAAGTAACCCTCCACGTGGAGCGTGATTCCGATGAGTAGCCAGCAGTACGCCGACGGCGGCTCGCGACTTCAGTGGCCCGACGGCTACGAACGTACGCCCGCGACCGACCGCGAGGCCTACCCCGGCAACATCTCGTTGACCCATCGCAAGGCCTTCGAGTCGATCGTCGAGGAACTCGAGCGCTGGGGAAAGACCGACGTCGAGATCGAGACCGCGGGAACACACTACGCGAACGATTCGAACATTCCGCACAAGTCCGCCGACCCGGACGACGTCGGCGTCGTGGCTTACTACCGCGACCTCGAGGAGCACTCGAGCGAACAGTCGGCGATCGCCTGCGACCGCTGGGAGAGCCAGCGCGAGAACGCCCGCGCGATCTCGCTGTGGGTTCGCCGGGTTCGACTCGCTGATCGATGTGGCGTCGAGACCGCGCGGGACATCGACGAAGTCGCCCAGCTGCCGCCCGCCGACGAGGAGGCGATCGCCGCGCCACCGGCCTCGAGCAGCGACGAACTCGACCAAGAGCCCCACGAGATTCTCGAGATCTCACCGGATGCTTCGGACGACGTCGTCACGGCGGTCGCCCGCCGGAAGGCCTCGGACGTCCACCCCGACGGCGACGATCCCGATGTCGAGGCGTACAAACGGATTCAGAAGGCGAAAAGACTTCTTCTTCGATAAATACCTGTTCTATATCCTAACATACAGCATATATATCAAGAGAGCGGGCATAGTACCAGAGATAGCCATTGTGATTTTAAACAGTCTGGTTTGTCCATCGTATGTGTTTAATATAACGTCATGATGGCTACGAAAGGCGGCTGCAAAAAATACCCCCGGTACGACTATAATTATCGATAGGAAGACACCATCTTCATACGTAAAGGAGTCAGATAATAATGAAAAAATAGGAGATAAAATTGCGAATGGTGTGTGAGATAGCAAGAAATCAAACAAGTATATTATGGGTTCATACCGCGGAATATCTGTTGAAAATTGAGTGGTTGAGTCAGCAATGGCTAAAATATTTGTCACTGGGAAATAGAATACTAGTCCACGCAGGTACCAACGATAGCTTCTCTCTAATTGATTTATATCTCTGAGTGGTGGCCGCGTCTTCAGATTACCACCACTTCCATTAGTGTTTGAAGAAGTCCATGGGTGTGATAGTACCGAGATACATACGCCCAAAAATTTCACGCCGTACATTAGAAGCAGTCCAAATAGCAGGGGGGCCAAAATGAGAACCCAAGTCGTGAGGAAAGTCCCAAAAATAGAACCGATTTGGTGATGAGGTCCTGGAACGTAAATGAAAACGAAAGGTGGAATTGCCAAGACAATGCATATCCAA
Source organism: Natronorubrum halalkaliphilum (assembly GCF_009834785.1). Classification (GTDB taxonomy): domain Archaea; phylum Halobacteriota; class Halobacteria; order Halobacteriales; family Natrialbaceae; genus Natronorubrum; species Natronorubrum halalkaliphilum. The sequence goes on along the minus strand of NZ_WUYX01000027.1, from coordinate 125,854 downwards.
CCTAAATATGAAAATGCTGTCCACAGTTTTAGGACTCTTTCATACCGGCCAACTATATCACGGAACCACCTAATCCATATCGGCGGGTCAGTTCGCAATACCCGCCACATCAACTTAACATCCATATCTGAATCTGACCAATCAACCGTCTATTAAGAAGGATTATTTATATAATTGGCCTTGGTCGTAGACCCGTCTCAATCTCTAACCATCTTTCTGTTCTCCAGAATCAAATTCTTCTATCTACTCCTCGAGTTCCGATATCCGCTTTGTCTGAGCGAGCGCGACGCAGAGCAGTAACGGCTCTATCGTCGTAACTGGCCTGAGCCGGCGTTTCTCTCGCGCTACTCTTCATAAGGAGCGACGGCCCGACCAGTTCGACCAAGTCGGTGCAGTAAGAACGATTTGATATGACTACTAAGGATTCGACCGAGGTCCGAACGTGGATCTGTCCCTCACCAGACTGCTCGTACACAACTGGTGGCGCTGGAGAGCTCGCTGAACACGTCAACACCGAGCACCCTGGTGAGTATCGGCGGGATGACTGGCCGGATACTCCTGCCGGTCAGGAAAAGCAAACTTCAGACGAAAGCGACGACATCGACGAGTAGGCAGCCGTTTTCATTCAAAGATGGGGCACGCAGACTAAAAGAGATCCCCTCTTAGACGGCCAACACGTTTAATCGAGGCCAATCGAATGAGGTAACCAGCGGGGGGTGGAGGATCATTGTCGTTGCCGACGAGGATCCGTCCAACTTGAGACATTCGGAAACGCCACCTCGCTATTGATCGAGATCGTTCCAACGTTGACCTATCGAGCTGAAACGTGATCTCGGTCGCCCCTCCGATTGACACACCACCATTGGATGGGGAGCTCCAACGTCGGCCACTGGCCGACGTTTCTCGTGTCACAATTATATGAAGGAGATACATCGGCATCCCAGGATTCTATTCGTAAGATGGGTTACCGCAACAATTATTGTAAATGGTAACTGGTTCAAGGAGTATGGCAGACACAGTGGTCAGAGATCGGTTTACGTTCAACGCCTACGATCTGTTTGCTAATTTTATTCCTGGAACCATCCTGGTCTTCGGTATGGGATTGCCATTTTTTAGTTCGCAAGGGTTCATTCCTAACCTGAGTTTAATGGAGGCAATACTGGTAGCAATCCTATCATTCGCTGCCGGCTTGGCAACTCAATCAGTTGGATCTACTATGTCAGGCCGCAAAGTGTTTGGTTGGCTTCCCTGGAGTAAACGGACTCCGCCCTTTAATGAGAAGATGGAAGCGATGCTTGAGGCAGACACACGCGATCCTGATTTTTCAAATGTCGACTGGGCAACTCGGGAGTTATGCATCGAAATTTTCAGTCTGAACTGTGACGGGAACGACAATATTGAGCAGGTTTTCAAATCCATGTTGGCTTATCTTGAATCGTCAAAATGGAGTAGGGGGTTGCGTATTCAGTCGCTCCATCTTGCGAGCCGTGGTTTATATATCGTTACCCTATCTCTTTTTATCTACTATGGGACATTTGCTTTCGGGCTTTTCATTCCTGTTGGTGAGACATTATTCGTATATACCGGACCCCTTTCTGAGGTACATTTCACTCTTTTGAGTATTGGAATGATATCTCTTTCATATGTGTTTTTCCAGCGAGCAAGGCATTTCGAATCTGACGTTGCTGTTTATATTCTCTCTGAATTTTTCATGTCTCAATATAATTGGGATCAGTTAGATATCTCGGATTTAGAAGGGGTTGAAGTGAATACGGAAGACGGGCGGGCAGCGACACCCATTGAGCAGGAACAAAAAGACGATTCTGGAGAGAGCGACGAACCAGCAGTTGAGTAGTTGTTTTCATGCCATCCTTTAAATAAGAAGCCGCGGCCAGACACTTCGATGTCCGCAGAACAACGTCGAGACGACTTGTTGACTGCCGTTGCACTGACCGAATTCTCAGTCCACTACGAGGACGTCGATCCCGAACTCTCGCGAAGAGCCCGGATGCTCGCCGCCGATCGCCTCCTGGACTACGATCTCGAACCTGAGGAAATCCCAGTGGAACTCGAGATCGGGGCCGAGTGACATGCATCAATTCGATTAATCAGTGAGAACTCGTAGTGCTGCCAGCAATCCAACGCCTGTGGCTACGATCCCGAAACCTGGCGTAGCATCATTGCCACCGTCTCCAGCAACAATCGCCGGAGGTGCTGTTTCATTACCTGACTCGTTCAATACCATGGGGTCGTCTATTTCCTCTGGTTCTTCTGGCTCTTCCTCGAGGAAATCGTAGTCGAGCTGCTCCTGATCTTCGATGAGGTTCGTGAGTTCACCCGCGCCACTACGACCGAGCATCTCGATGAGGTCTCTAGAATTGTCTCTCAGGATCGATTTGGTCCTCCGGATGATCGTATCGATAACGCCAACGATGGTGCCGCGAATAGCCCAGTGTACTTCACTGAGGATAAGGGCGTATCCACGGAGTCCGAGAACTCCTCGAAAACGTACCAACCCCGTATTCGCTACATATCGGGTCCCGCTGAATGACAGCTGATACACAGTCGTAGACTGCAGGAGGTAGAGCTCACAACAGAAGAGAAGCACAGAGATCATCAGTTCCTCTTCGGCCTCTTGGGTGTCAACACCCTCTTCGCGTGCTATCTGATATTCATTTCCGGCCTCTATTAGATTCTGTCCCGATGCGATAATCGGGAGGTGGGAGTTCAGTTTGCCTGTCGTAACGTTGATATCGTCGATATAGCTGGTCGGAAGGCTTGTGCCGAGTTCCTGATTCAATAATTGAGCGAGATGCTGTAGTCGATATGTCTGTCGGTGTCCGTCATCGATTTCCTCTTCTAACTTCTCGAGATTGAACTCACCTTCCGCATCAAGCTGAGATGCGAATTCTACGAGGGCTTCAGGAGCCTCTGCTGTAGTCTCGTAGATCTCCTCCCCAAAACCAGATATGAACTCTTCGACCTCACTGAGTTGATCGTCCTCTTCCGCACTCACCGTTGTGACCCCACCAGCAAGGAAGAGAGAGGAGCCCAGACCAGTTATGACAGACCGCCTGCTTGTCACCATACGGTTATTATATCCTTACTTGAATATAAATCTAGCAGGCACTATTTGCACAGTCTTCTGGCTCCGCTGGATTGCACGGTAGTCGGCCGTCGATCACCACCTAAGCTACGACGTCGAACTCGAACAGGTCGCTAACGAACTCGAGATCGGCAACAATCTGCGAGAGTAGCCCCGACTCGAATATTTCCGTCAGTCAATCATATTTATCAGTATATGTGAGGATAGCGTCCGTATGCAAAGGACGCGCGTCGCGATCGCCTTAGCGGTGATCGTCTGTTTCCTCGCTGCTGCATCAGCCGGTGTTGCTGGTACGACCACCAATGGCTCTGACTGGAACAGTACGGATGCAGAACCGCTTGTCGACGATGGAGAGTACTGGAAAGGGGATGTCCTCTACAACGAGACCTTGTTTGGACCGAACGAGACGGTTACGATCACCAATCTGGTTGGAGAAGGGCAAGATGAGGTAAACACAACTGGGGACGGAGAACTCTGGATCGATACCAGGGCGCTCAATCTATCAGAAGAGGGGGTTTACTCCGTTGAAGGAAACGACGTCACGGTCAACTTCTTCTATTCGGTCGAGGAGATCTCGATCAGGGGTGCCGATACAAGATACGTTTCCGACGGCGGAGATTCCATCGAATACGACCTTTCCGTATCTTCAAACCGTGATTCAACAGACGCTATTTTTGATGCTGATCAGGACCTGTTAGATACGCTGCTGAGTGATGCAAACACCACTGAACTCGAGGATGGAACCGTTCGCGTCGACGAGTTCGGAGGTGTTTCTGAGTCAATTTTGATCGACGACTTGGACGCACCGCAGTATTACCTCGAGGTGGAGTCTGCTGATGGGATCGCATCTGAATCGGCACTACTGGATGTAGCAGATCCCAACGAAACGACGTATCGTGTTGATCGCGAAGATGTCGTGCTTGATACCGGTGACACGTTCTGGGAGGGTCATACTGCCCACTACACAATCAATGAAGTGACCAACAGTTCCGAAGTCATCAATCCAGATGGCGAGGTAGTAACCGCGTTCCGGGAAGGAACTGAAAACGCCACTGTTAGCATAGCTAACACGCCTGGGATCACAACGAACGAATCTGAGAGTGAGTTAAACGCGTGGGAGTTGAGGAGCATATATAGTAATGAATCTGAAACCCTGTTCTACAGCCAGCAGCAGCACCTCTCCTCGTCGGTAACGAAAGATCATCTCGGAGCCGATGGAGAGACCGAATTGACAGTGGAGTCCAACCGGGATGGATACGATCTGAATCTCTGGGCGGACGGGCTCTCAGCTGAGGAACTGTTGAACGCGATGCCGAACGCGACTGAACAGGACGGTAATATCGTCATTGAAAACGCGAGTGCGGAGGAATCGATGGCCCTTGAGTTCGACGGCATTGACGCTGATGGTGGGAACCATACGATCTACACGACACCGGTGGATATCTCGGGGGCAGTGTCCACTACGATCACCCTCGAGGCTCCTGACGAGGAGGATGAAGAGGAAGAAGAGGATGACGGCGGTAACGGAGGCGGTGGATTCGTACCACCGTCGCCTGGTGATGGGCCAGATGACGAGGACGATACAGACGAAACCGAAGAAGACGAAGGTGAAGAAGAGAAAGTGGAGACTGAAGACGACGAGAATGCCTCCGTTGAGGAGAATGACGACGAAGACCAGGACGAAACCGAGATAGAAGAAGAAGATTCTGACGAGGACGGAGATGCCGATCAGGACGATGATGCTCAGCCAGCTTTCGGTGCTGTCGCTGCAATCCTCGCGCTGCTGCTTGTGGGACTGGTCCTTCGATCTCCCTAATCAGTCACCGGATCGCACTTCGCGTCCGACGGACGTCTCTCGAGACCGTCCTCACGACTGTTGAGATATCGGTTCTCGATTCAAAATGTAGTTCGCCGCTTGGATCCTGCCCATCAGAGAAGTCGATCGACTCGAGCGGAAGGACCGGTGGCTCTTCTCCAGGGCGAGCGATATCAGGAACCGGGTAGCTCTTCCCCGGGTCAATTGCCTTCGGGACGATCGGGATGGATGCCTCGCGCTCGTCCTCGCGAACGCGATTGGCGAGCTCCCGCGTCGCAATCTGCCGGAGGTCCTCCGGGTTATCGATGTCTGGCTCGATCTCCGAATCCTCGATTTCGGCTTCTTCCTCGGAGAATCCGAGGTCGATGAGCCGCTGTATTTCCTCCTCGGCACGCGCCTCGGCAACGAGGTACTCCTCGTTGTCCTCGTCATACGCGCCGTATATCGTGATGACATTCGCATAATCCCGCATCTCGAAGCCATCCGAAACGCCCTCGAGCGTGGTCCAGTCGACATCCTCCTCAACGATTCCACCTCGAGGGAACGAAGTAACGAGGAACTCCTCGTCATCGTACTCGGCGACCCATCGATACCCGGCCTCGTCGTGCAAGTCTTGCTGAATTTCGAAGTCGCTTCCGACGAACTCTCGATCGTTGAAAATCCCGAGATCGTTCGTCGTTATCTCGAGCTCATATGAGGAGATTGCTTGGCTGTTGTACCCGTATCTCGGAGTCGCATCCTGCGGGTTTCCCTCGATCGGATATGCACCGAGAGTCAACCTCGATCGCACGAGCGATCCGAACGTGTTACCGAAACTCCCCGACACCGAGTTGGTGCCGTCTGCCCCGATCGGGTAACTGTCGCCGCCGTTGTTACTGAGTTCTACGGAGAAGTTGTCATTTATACCAGTAGCCGAGACAACAAGATCCGCGGCTGTCGTGTTATACGGGTCATCATGAATGGCACTTTCAAATGTGTACTCTGGTGGATAGAGGTACGGTCTATCGAAGTAACCACCAGGCTCGTGGAGTTCGTCATCGAAGTCATCCGAATTGTGATATCGTCTATCGTATATGACGACCACGTCAACAACATACTGACCATCACTGCTATCTTGATACTCAAGGAGGAACGAGCCCCCATCACTATCGTCACCACCCCGAATGTCGTATAAATTAGATAGATGCCACCACGACGGTTGGTCGTTGCTCCCCACCCCAATACCTTGGTAGAGGTCCGTCCCATCAAAGCGAACTCTCACATCCCGATTCCCAGAGAAGATCCCTTCTCGAAGAGAAATATGTAGGTGTTCTGCAGGGATCGTGTAGTCAAAATCAACGGTTGGGACTGTATTAGGGCCGTCTGCCTCCCCACCAGAGTATTGATCATCACTATAACCGCCTTCTAAGTCGAGCACATAACACGTCTGAAGGAGTTCAATCGTGCCGTCTGAAATGTCCACAGGGAGTGTTTCGCGGTCGGCCTCGTCCCAGTTGAATAAGTTCTCAAGGTCGGCTGTCGACGAGGCGCTTTGCACGATCTTTCCCTCGTCGACGACGTTCGGATCGGGTTCATGCACGACGGCCTCGAACGGCGTCTCCTCAGCCCAGTATTCCTCGAGCGCGTTGGCGGCGGCCTCGCCCTGATAGTGCTTTTGTGCCGACCCCTGGTCGAGTTTGTACTCGACCGACTCGCCTCGGAGTGTCGTCAAGTCGGATCCCTTATCGTGGTTGACGGTGTCAAGCCGGCCGCGGTATATGAGCTCACTGTCGCCCGACTGCGTCTCGTACACGACGAACATCTCGGCAAGACGCCAATCCTCGAGCTCGCGTGTTAACGGAACGTAACACTCCCACTCGTCGATATCAGTATGTGTTCCCGGGAGGCTCGGATCGATCACATCATCGGGACCGAGGACGGCCGTGTGTTCGCTGTCGGGATCGCGATCACCGCCTCGAGTCAAGTAAATTGTGTACCCGGGACCGAGCGGCTCGAAGCGATCGAGGTATGCATCGCCGAGGACGAGATCCTCGTCAACGAGCGCCCCGTCCGCATCGAGTGCCTCGAGGCGGAGTGTTTCGCCCTCGTAGTCATCGCTGATATCGAACGTCAGAGTCTGGCACCGCCCAGAATCGATATCGATGTCTTCCTCACCGATCGTCTCGCCGCCGGCGTCGATGAGGACGATCGTCCCCGACGACGGCCAGTCGGTCCCGCCCGTGTTCGACGCGATCGCCCGGACTCGGATCTCACCGCGACCAATTGCTGTCCGATAGCCGGAAATCTCGATAAAGGCGTCCCCGTCGCCGCCGTCAGGGACATCGGCCTCGACGTCGGCAGGCCCGAGTTCGAATCCGGCGTCTTCGATCGCACTGACTGGGTGTGCATATAGCGCCGGTGAAAGGTCGTGCGCCTCGTCCTCGTAGTACGCTGCAAACGTCAGGCCAGTCATTTCGAAGTTACCAGAGGCGTTGATCCGGCCGATGATCGAGCCGGAGTCGCCGGGTGCGACGTTGGTCAGGTACTTGTCCACGCCGGTAACGGTGACTGAGCCGTGATCGTACTCGACGTCGATCGTGACGTCCGTCGCCTCGAGGAGACCGCTCGAGAGGCCGGTACGGACGCCGGTTTTGAGGAACCGCTCGTCGAAATTTGACTCACCAAACGAGTCGACCTCCTTCATTCCGAATAGGTAGCGACCCACCTCGACGTCCTCTTCGAGCGTGACGAATCCGAAGTCGAGGTTCTCATCATCGGGTCCGTCCGGATCGATATCGCCGAGCGACGTCACCTCTCCAACGCGATAGTCCTCCAGTTCGAGGTCATCATCCTCGGCGACGTCCTCGAGGACGTCCGCCGGCTGGAACACCTCGCGGCCGGTACAGTCGGTTTCGTCGTCGCACAGGACGTGGTTGTTCGAGATGAAGCCGACCTCGCCGTCGAGTTCGACGACGGCACCGGCGGTTCCCCACGGATCGCCTTCACCGTCACCGATTTCGACACCGCCGGCGAACGGGCGAATCTCCTCGTCACGGTTGCCCCGCGGCTCGTAGTTTTCATAATCGCCGGTCGCGATCGGCTCGGCGCCCTCTGGCTGGACGTCGACGGCCGTCCCGTCGAACTCGTCGGGGAGGACGTCCTCGTCGTTGAGTTCCCTCTCCGGGACCTTTTCGTCGACGTACGCCACGACGACGATGTCGCCCGTGTACTCGCCGCCTGACTTCTCTCGTCCGATTCCGTGGCCGATCACATTCGGGAACTCGAGCAGCTGGTCGCGTCGCTCTCGAGGGATGTCTATGTCGTCCATAAGTAGCGTCGTCAGTCGTCAGTCGGCTCGTCGAGTTCTGGTTCCGTGGTCGTTGACCACTCTTTTTCGACGACGACGTCGAACGTGTCGAGAATCGCCGTTTCAATGCCGTCTAATACGCTTTCGTCGGGGCTGGTACCGTAAACAGTAAGCTCGAAATACTCGCGGTGCCCGGGCACGCGTTTGGCGATATCTCGCCATGAATCAATTTCATCGGACGGCTCGACGTTCTCCCGTAGTACCTCCGCGATAGCCGAGCTTGAGACGGTTCGAGGGAGTTTGTGTGATACGCTCGGGACAAATCGGATTGTTGTTTCAGATGTCATTGTTATTCACGAGTCGGGATGATTGATTGGCGAGCCCCGGCGAGTCTAAAATCGGGATGATGGCCGTCTTCGACCGTCATTAAACCGAATAGGTTATCGCGGGCGTTCCAAAGGTCCGTATTACCCGTCCCAGTTGCGTAAGAATCGAACACTCCATCATGTTTGTAGGAGGCGCGGAAACGGCCCTCGTCGAAATTCATTTCAATACGAGCGTTCCAAGCACGACGACGGTTGCCGGAATCAATATGACTTGCATCTAACGTATGGGACACCTCGCCCGCCTCGATTACTTCGCCGGTTGTTAGGTTGATTCCATACGAGTGTGAGTCAGTCGGATCGCTAATATCTAATGCACCGACATACATATCATGGAATACCTCCTGATCGTCCTCTTGGAACGAGACTCCCGATTGACTCCCGACAAAATCTATCACGCAAATATTAGCATCCATACTAAAAGTCGGTCTGTAATGCCTGAGGGCCGCATAATCTCCCGGGTCGCCGGGGGATGTTTGAAGAGCGGTGTGGCTGGTTGATGCACTCGCGGTCCCGGTTGTTTCGACCTCGATTTGGTCCGGTATCTGTCGAGGGAACCAGAAGGTTTTCCCTATGTGTCCACTTTCGTACCGCACATCTTGTCGATTCGCTCCCGGTTGTAGTGTCATTTTTATATCACCTTGTGTTAGTTTCCGTCTTCGTAGTAATATCGTTGCTCTTCCTCGACCCAAACGAACCCGCCCTGACGCATTTGGTCGGCTGACGCCTCGGCGTCCTCGAGCGTCTCGTAAACGGGTGGTTCCCACTCGTCCTCGCCGCGGACGGTCCCGCCCGCAACGGTCCCAGCGTCCTCGACGTTGTAGCCGTCCATATCGAGGTCGGCGGTCGCCGGGTTGCTCATTCCGTCCCAGTCACCGTCGGGTGGCTCTGTGACCCGAAGTCGGCCGTCCGAGTCGACCTCGAGGCCGCCGCCATCGAACTGTCGGATCGTCCCGCCGGCGACGACGTCACCGCCGACTCGGAACACGACGAGATCGTCTGCCTCGACGTTCTCGGATTCAAGGACCTCGGCCGTCACCGACTGGACCTCGAGGTCGCTCGAGCCGCCGAACAGCATTTGCTGTAGTTTCTTGAAGTTCTCCCGATACTGACTCGCCCAGTCGGTCGGAATGCCGATAGCGGGCAAGTTCAGGCCGTTCGCTGTAGTTTCGTCTTCTGTTGGCATGGTTCTTATATTACGGATGAACCGAGCTCGTCGAGGAGTTCCTCACGATCGTCGTACTCGTCGCCGTCGGCGATCACGAACAACTCGAGCTCGAGTTCTCTCGCGTTGCGTTTACTCGCTGGTCTCGAGAAGTCGTCACCACCGATGACAGCTGCCCAAAACGGATCGGCGTCACTTTCCTCATCGGCTGGTTTGACGAGGATAATCTGCGATTCGACCGGCGCGTGATCCGGAAGGCGCTCACGCACCCACGGGACGCCGCGGTCAGTCGTCCCGGTGTTGATCGAGGCGCTCGCGAACGTCAGTCGGTCGCGAACAGCCCGGAACGAACCGATCGCATCGCCGTGAATCAGGCCGTCGTTGTGCTCGACGCCGTCAGTGTGCTCGGTCCCTCTTCCATTGAAGAAGAACCGGAGCGTGATCTTGTCCCCCCGCGTCAGGAGCGGCGTTTCATCCGTGAGTCCGCTCGCGACGTTTTCGCCGATCGCCCAGTGAATTGTCTCGTCTGTCATCGGTCAGTTCCTCGCTTGTCGGCCAGCTTTGCGTAGTCGTGCCTCGAACAAGTCGTTGAAGCGTCGGTTGTTGATCTCGAGTTCGCCCTCGATATCGAGTTCGAGTGTCTCCAGGAGCATGGCGATCCGCTCGAGGAGCTCCTCGGTGCGACTGGTATCGCGACCCCCCGATGGCGACGAACCCGATCCCGTTGCGTTCGACGGGACATCATCGACTGACTCGACTGTCGAGCCGATACCGTCAGCAAGCGCGTCCGAATTTTTCTCAGAACTCGACCCGATCGTCTCGGGGACTGCTTTGCCAGCGTCTGTGAGTCTCGAGAACTCTCCTTTCTCGGCGTCCGAACTCGGGAGGTAATCGCTGGCGGCGTCGGTCATGCTGTCGACGGCGCCGGTAACATCGGGGATGTTGTCGCGGATGCCGTCGGCGAACCCGTCAGTAAACGACCCCGCAGCGTCGCGAGCATCGCTCGCTCCGGGGAGTGCGTCCATGATCTCGTCGCGCTTGTTCCAGACGATACCTGCCGGATGCCAACTGCGGAAGATGTCGAGCGCGAGGCCGGTTGCCTCGTCGATATCACTCGGAATCGCCTCGCGGACATCTCGCATGGGGGAGAGCATTTCCTCTTTAGCGTTCGATAGCGTCTCTCCGGGTGACCAGTCAGTGAGAATGTAGTCGGCCGTGTCGATCGCCCACTCGACGCCGTCGACGAGCCACTCGAGGCCGTCCATGATCGCAGCGGTTGCAGTCTCGGTCTTGCCCTGGACACCTCCGATATCCCTGGACCACGCGGCATATAACGCCGCGCCCGCCGCCGCGAGCCCGAGCACGACTGCCGTGATCGGGGCAGCCGCAGCGGAGACGGTTGCGAACGAGGGCGCAACGGTACCGACGTTAACCGCCGACATGCCCATCAGTGCGATACCAGCGGCCTGTGCAGCTGGCATCAACGACTCGAGCGGTCCAAGATAACCCGATGCCGAAAGCTTCGCGTCCGCAAACGATGCCCGGAGTTCGTCCATCGTCGACACGTTGTCGTTCGCCGCCTCGGCATGGTCTTTGGTCATCCCTTCGGCATCCTCGAGAGCGCCGTGTTGGTCCTCGAGTTCCTCGCTCGTCAGCCCGAGCGAGTCCATCAACTCCTCCTGGTCGCCGTCGGCATCGTTGGTCGCCTGTCGGAACTCCGACATCGCGGTCCGGGAGTCCATCCCCTTCTCCTCGAGCGCGCCCATGATGGCTGCAGTGTCGTCGACGCCCATCTCCATCTCCTGGAGTTCGGGACCCAACTTCGTCGTCATCTGCGAGAACTCGTCCAACTCCATCGTCGTGTTCTCGGCGATGTGCGTGAACGTATCCGCGTGTTCGCCGACATCTTCGACGTCTTCACCCATCGCGCGGAGTGCTGGGCCGACGGCGTCGGTCACGGAGTCGGCGGTGTTGCCGGTCGCGTCGCCAATCTCGTCCATCTGCAGCGCCAGATCCTCCATATCATCGGCGGAGTCGACGCCCATAGACGCGAGCGAGTCCATCGTGCCCTCGGCTTCGTCGAGGCTGAACGTCGCGTCGCTCATGTCTGTCGCGAGATCTCGAGCCGCGTCGCTGGTGATCCCCATCGTCTCGGCGGTCCGATCGAGCCCCTCTCGGGTTTCACGCGTCGAGTCGAGAATGCCCTGGCCTGCGGTTGCGAGGCCAGCAAGCGCTCCGCCAGCGGCCATTCCTGCCGGCTCAACGTCCCACAACGACTCGGACATGTCTCCGGTCGCACCACCGACATCCTCGCTGGCGTCGGCGGCGTCGCTGGCGCCGGAAACATAGTCGCTGGCGTCGAGAGCCATTTGGCTGGTCAAGTGTTCGAATGTCATGAGTACCGATCTCTAACCTGCTGGTGACTCTGGCCGATTTCTTCCCGCTGTTTTCGATACCAAAAGAGCCACCAGCGCTGTTCTTGCTGGTCGAACTGAGCCCACTCTGTGAGTGTCCAGTCTTGGAGTGTGCAGAGCTCCCCGATCCGTTGGCCTATCGGGGACTCTGCTACTTTTTTGACTCATCCTCTGAGAGTGGCCGACCCTCAGTGTTGACGAACGTCAGTACGGCGATGATGCGCGGGATTGAGAAGTTTCGCTCCCACCAGTCGAGATCGAGTTCATCGGGCTTGGAGAAGTCGGCGGCGACCGCGTACATGCGATCGAGCGCTTCGTCGAACTCCGCCTCGATGTTCTCCTCGTCGATGTTCTCGAGATGCTCCTGGCAGAGCGAGGCGAACTGCGAGGCCTCCCGACCGAAGGGGCGGAACTCGACTGTCTCGTCACCGATCGGGACGTCGATCGACTCTTCGGCCAGCTGGCGCTCGAGGCGCTGCTGCAGCGAGTAGGTCTCGGCGAGGTCTTCGCGACGCTCGGCTTCGCGCTCGTCGCGCTGCTCGATTGTCTCGGCGACAGCACCAGCGTTCGCGAGCGTAGCGCCCGCCATCGTCACTCACCTCCGTCTGGGTAGTAGTCGATGTAGATGGGCGAGCCCTCGACCCACCACGTCCAGGAGACGGTCGGCGGCGTCTCGCTTGGATCGATCTCTGGGCTGGTGAGCTTCAGGTCGTCGAACCGGTGACAAAGCTCAGAGTCCTCGAGGAGATCGATCTCGTCGCCGGCCTTCAGCTGGGCGAGGACGTCGTCCTTGAAGTACGCCATGCCGATCCACTCGTCGTCTTCGAAACCCACGCGACGGTCCTCGGTGTCGAACGAGATCGCCATGCCGTCATCGTCGTCGACGACGACGCCGATCTTCTCGAGTCCACTGGTGTCCGCGGCGATCGCCGAGGAGACCTCGACGTCGACGGTGTTGTTCGTCCGGTAGCGTCGCGTCCGTCGCGCACCGCCGGGGTTGAAGTCGTCGTCACCTTCGTCGACGTCGACCGAGAGGTCGTCTTTCTCCTGCAGCGCAAGGCCGGTGTACTGGGGGTCTGTGCCACTTTCGTCCGCGTGAAAGACGAGGACTTGCGAGCCCTCGACTTCCAGATCGCTGGTGATGTCGGTTGTCATAAATGGTGTCGTGTCTGCTGTCAGTCGTCAGGCGATGCGCCGGATCTCGAACGTCTTGCCGGCGACAAAGCGGTTGATCGAGTCGTCGAACGTCGGGTCGGTCCCGCCGGTCTCCCCGTCCCAGTACCACCCTTCTATCCGATCGTTTCCGACCGACGCGATCGCGCCCAGGACGTCGTCGGGCCAGGTCGTCGGCTGCCGGCGACCGACGCTGGGCCGGTATTCGAAGCCGACCTGGACGTTGAACGTCGCCTCGGTCCGCAGATTGCGTGGCTCCTCGAGGTCGGTCCGAACCATGACGTGAACGACGACGTCCGGCGGGTCCGGTGCGCCGTCGTCTTCGTGCCAGGTCCGGGCGACGGTCGCCGGCACGATCACGTCCGAGGCGTCGTCGACGTCGGCCTGCTCGAGGAGGTCGGCCAGCTGATCGTCGGCTACGAGGCGTCCGAGGATCATCTCGCGGACGGCGCGGAGTCGAGGCCGGTGGTCGCTCACCGGTCCATCGCCTCCTCGTGCATTGCTTCGAGAGCGTCGCGGATCGTGTCCTTCTCTTCGCGCAACGACGGCGCAAGAAACGGCTGGGTGAACTCGACGATGCCAGCGTACTCGGCCTCGTCGTTACCCCACTCGATTACGACCTCGGTCTCGCTGACCTGCTCGATCTCGATGTCCATCGTCCCGGCGAGTTGGCCGGTATCCTTCGGTGCATTCGTGACGATCGTGCCGAGGATCGCGACGCCGGCAACGCCAGCGTACTCTTCCATCGCGGACTCGAGACGCGGTTCCATGTCCCGGAACCACTCCGCCATGTCGTCCATCGTGACGTCGGACGTCCACTGAAACTCGGCGTTCATCTTAGGCAGTCTCCAGTTCGATGTGCGTCGCGGTTGGTCGCGACCGCCGCCCGTACGCGGGCAGCGGTGAGCCGACGATCTCGAGGTCATCGTAGGTCTCGTAACCGTCAGCAATCGGCTCGAGGGTGACGGTGTCGCCGGCCTGTAGTTCGTTCAGGAGCTCGGGCCGACCGACGATCGCCGGGTTGTCGATGACCTCTTCGCCGGCTTCGGTGCGGGTGAGTTCGGTCCCGTCCGCGTGATAGCGGACCGGTGCGTCCTCGACGACGATCTGATCGTCCTCGAGGGGCTGCCCGTAGCCGTCGACACAAACGCCATCGTCGCACTCGTAGCCGTCCGGGCAGTCGCCATCGCTGTCGCACTCAACGACAGCGAAGCGACTCGCGGTGAGCCGATGCGTCGGCCGGAGTCGTGTCATGGTGAGTTAGCGACTGGAGCCGCGAGCGTCGGGCGTCCGCATCAGCGGCGGGTTCTTCCCGACGTTCTGCAGGGTGTTCGAGGTGTCCTTCGCGATCGCCTCTTTGCCCAGCTGTGTCGACCGGTAGTACTCGGCCGATCGATTCGGACCGGCGAACGTTGTCGACGAGCCGTCGCTGTGGGTCTCGCCCATCGTCTGCCGGACCTCCTCGATCGGCGTGTTCAGAAGGTGATGGCCAGCGAGCAGTCGTTCGATGATCTCGAGGCGCTGCTCGGACATCCCGGTGTCCGCGAGAAGTTCATCGACGTCGAGGTGCGCTGGCTGCAGGCCGATGATCTCGACCTGTTCGTCCGAGAGCTCCTCGATCGGGTACTCCTGTGGCTCGAGTTGCATCCTGACGTGCTCGACGCTGGTCCGGTAGTCAGAGTCGTCGACGTCGGTGTCGTCACTCATCGAAGTAGCCCTCCTCGACCTGTTTCGAGAGAAGCGTCCACATCATCCCCTCCTGAACATCGTCGTCGTAGACGTCGACCTGGTCGCCACTCATACGTAGACCTCCACGGGCAACTCGCCGCGTTCGTGCGCCTTTTGAACATCTTCAGCAGTGACGTTTTGACCGCCACCCCCGTGCGGATCGTCTCCGAACCGGAGTGCTGTCATCAGTACCCGGTAGTCGAATCGATCCCAGTCGATGTTGTCACTCATGGTCAAGCACCCGGACAGCTGCCGGGAGGTCCCTCGGTGTCTCTTGCTCTGGCTCTGTTGGCTGACCGTAGTAGATGAGGTTGTAACGGGCTTCGAGTGGAGTGACACCATCGGTCATCGAATGATCCCCTCCGCGTGGCAGTGGCCTTCAATCGGGCCGAACACTCCTCGAGCCCCCGACGTGTCGCGGAACCGGAGCGTCGGGAGTCCGTAGTGGTCGCAGATCCAGGACGGGATTTCGACTTCGATGCTGCCGTTCATCGGTCAACCTCGTACTCGAGCCCTTCGACCAGGACGTGCTCGTCGACCACATAGACGCGGCTGTTTACGTTGATCAGCCAACGCCCGTCGGCGATCTCCTCGAGCGGTTCGTAGATGACCACCAGCTTGTCTGAATGGTCCCGGTAGAGTTCCGACCGTGGCCGCATCCGCCCGAGGACGTCAACCGGGAGCATGAACCGCTCAAAGTCGGTCGTGCCCCCCATCGGACGCTCTTTGTGCAGCGACGGGTCGTAGTCGTGAAGACGTTCGGCGCTCATCGGTCAGTCCTCGTTGTCCTCGGGGTCGTCGCGACGGGCTTTGGCAGCCTCGATCACCTTTTCCGAGCGCTCGACGTCTTTGATCTCCTCGAGGACGTCGTCGACCACGCCGGACTCGACCGTCTCGACGCGGTCCTGGTACCCGTCGTGATCGTCGAACCAGGCGTCCTCGTCGAACGCGACACCATCCGGTTCAGGAGTGATGCCGTCGTCGGTGACCTCCACGCCGTCGGTGTCCTCGAGGATCTCCTCGAACTCGTCAGCCGTCTCGGCTTCTTGGACGATGTCGTCTTCGACGCGTTCGATCTGGTTGCCGTAGGCCCGGAGTTCGGAGTCGGTCGGCTCGAACGTCTCACCGGGCGCGATCTCCTCACCCGTGTCGTGGCGTTTGAGTCGCGTCGACGACGTCCAGCGGTGTGTCGTCACGAGTGATCACCCGTCGATGCCGGTTCCGACGGCGATCCCGTAGATCTCGTCGTACGTTGCCTTGATGCGCGGGATGCGCATGCCGAGGTGTCGGTACTCGGTGGCGAGCCCGAGGTCGATCTCGCCGGACATCGTCGTCGGTGCCTGACCGTCGGCGAGGTCGACGACGTCGGTGTTCTGGATGACCATCACACACTCGTCGGGATCGAGCGCACCGGACATCCGGAAGTCGATCCACGGGTAGTCCTGCTGCAGGCGCTGGAGCAGGTTCATGTTCCCGTCGCCCTGTGGGTCGGGCTGCAGGGTCAGGTTGCCCCACTGCGCAGTGGGGTAGTAGAGCCAGACGCCCTCCTGCTGTGGGTTGTAACCGCGGTTGCGGTCTTCGGTCTGGGCGTTCAGTTCGGACTGAAGCTCTTGGATGGTCTCGACGACGTTCGACGCTTCGGCCCAGTCGCCGAAGCCACTCTCCTCGAGCTTGTAGTCGGTCGTGAGGTAGCCGTCGACGCTGTAGAGCGAGCCCTGGATCTCGATCTCGGTGTTCCAGCCCTCGAAGGCCAGCTCCTCCATCGAGTCCGCGAGCTCCTCACCGGCTTCCTCGGCGGCCTCGGTCTCGGCATCCTCGCCGAAGTTCTGCGAGTTGATGAGCTCGCGTTCATCGATCTCCCAGGTGACGTAGTCGTACGGCAGGGGGACGCCCTCGCGGAACTTGACCGGCTGGTCGTCGTGGGCCTGCGACCGGAGGTTCATCCCGCGCTCGGCGTCGAACGCATCCGAGCGGACCTGGTACAGCGAGACCAGCCGCGCCGGGGAGACGTCGCGATCGAAGCCGGCGTCGATGAGGTCCTCGACGGCGGTCTTCGCGATGCGCGCCTCGGTGACCTCGAGGTCGTCGCGATCCTCCCACTCGTCGTAGTCCAGGCGCTGGGCGTTGGCGCTGATGCCGCCCATCGCGCCCTTTCGGTAGCCCTGCTGGAGGCCGTTCGCTGCGGCCTGCCAGAGTTCCTTCTGCTGCTCGACGCCCGCCGGGCCGTACTCTTCTTTGGCGGTCTGGAGCGTCTTCTGGTACATCCGCTGCTGCAGCTGCTGCTTTGCGTTCTCGTCGTTCGTGAAGAGAATGCGTCGCTGCAGCCCCGACAGATCGTCGTTGTCGCTGTCGGGCATCGTTCGGTTTGCCGAGATTCCTGCCATCTTAGATCACCTCGTATTCGAAGCGGTCGTCAGCCTGTGCGTCCTCGAGGGCGACCGCGAGTTTGGCGCCCTCGTCCTCGTCGACGTGCTCCCGGAACGTGCCGTCGCCGTTGGAGACGACCGGCTCGCCCTCGCTGATCGCGTCGCCGGCGAGGCCGTTCTCGTCGCCTTCGCCCGGTCGGAGGACGTACGCACGGATCTCGTCGCCGGGTTCGGTGATGTCGACGTCCTTCGGTTCTTCGCGCGGCGTGTCGCTGCCGGTCTTCTTCTCGATCGCGATGCGAACGGACACGTTCTCGCCGTCGCCTCTCTGCGGGGCGACCAGCGGCGTGCCGTCGTCGTCGACGCCGGTGACCTCGAGGAGCATCCCCGGCGTGACCGCCACGGCTTCGGCGAGGCGGTACGTGCGTTCGATTGCCGAGTCGATCTCGCGTCGGCTGCCGACCTTGTGACTTCGCGACATCTCAGTTCACCTCCAGGTCCGGCATGTCGTCAGTGTCGACGTCGCCGTCACCGCCAGCGTTGCCGGTCGCACCGAACGCACCCGTGCCGCTGGTTGCAGGCGCACCGCCGGTCTGCGTGGCGCCGCGTTCCTTGCGCTCGAGTTCCTTCTCGGGGAGGTCGGCGATCCAGTCGACGTCCTCCGAGTCGTACTCGGCGCTGTTCGCGACGATGTTCTTTGCGCGCTCCTCGCGCTCGAGTTCGTTCGCGGTTGCTTCGACCTGGTCACCGATCGCGTCCTCGGTGACGAAGCCCTGCTCGCGAAGGGTTTCGCCGAGTTCCTGGGGCGTCATGTCGCCGATCGTCCCGCCCCCAGTATCGTCGACGTCGTCGGCGTCGTCCGCGGTCGGGTCGTCGTCCTGTCCGTCTTCGGGGTCGTCGTCATCGCCACCATCGGCGTTCCCGACGATGTTCTTGTGCGTCGTCTCGAGGCAGGTGTCACCCATGCCCTCGAGCGAGTCGCGCTTGATGTTGCTGTTCGCCGTGATCTCTTCGATGAGGTCGTCTCGGTCCATGTTTGCTGTGTGGTAGGTGTCGCTGTTCGATTCGGGCTCGTCGTCCTCCCATCGCAGTTGGTCGCTCATCTCGTCGACAGCCGAGTCGACGTGAGCGGTCAGCGTGCCGCCGATGGCACCCATGATCTCTTCGACGTCGTCGCCGTCGTACTCGTCTTCGAGGTTCTCGCGAACCTCTGCCATCAGCTCGTCAACTTGCGGCTCTATCGTGCCACCAACGACGCCCATGATCTCTGCGACAGATTGGCCCTCGAACGTCGTGTTCGCGGTTCCGTTCATCTCATGGTCTGTATCGTCATCCACAGGGGATTCCGAGGACTCGCCCTCGGTTGCCGCCCCCGTCGTTTCCGTGCTGTTCGCTGCAGGGTCCTTCGGACCAGCAGCCGAGCCCACCAGCGACGCGAGGCCGCTGAAGAGCTGTCGGACGCCGGCCATCTGTGATCCGTTGTCCATCGTCCGTTGGCCCTCGCCCTGCCCGGTCTGGGGACTTACGGGGTCATCGCTTCCGGCGGAGATCGCGCCGACGTCAGGATAGTCAGCCACGTTCGCCGCCACGCCGGGGGCGATCCCGCAGCCGTCCTCGACCGAGCAGACCCCACGACCGTTGGGGACCAGCGCGACCGAGTCCGGCGCCGCGATCGCCTTCGCGTTCGTCCGGTGCTCACCGTCGTACTCGCCTGGCGGGAGTTCGGCGTGGAGGTACTGCGAGGAAACCTCGAGACCGCGGCCGGCTTCGATGTCGTCGACGATGTCGGCCGCCTCGCCACCCATCTCTCGAGCCTCGTCGGCGTTGATCGCGATGTCGGCACGAACGTACTCGCCGTCGAAGCGATCGTTCTCTACGGTGCCGACGCCGAGCGTCTCCTGGACGTCTTCGTTGGCCGCAAGGACGATGTCGTCTTCCGGTCGCTCGGGGTCGTGCCATGAAAACTCGGAGTGGTTTCGGGGGTGGTTCACGGTCGGCGTCGTGCCGTCCCACCCGGTACAGCCGTGCGTGTTCTCCATCTCGGTACTGGCAGCGACCCACTCGCGCGGGACGTAGCCCGTCGCGAGCTCCATCGGCTTGACGATCGGGACGCCCGTGGCGACGTAGTACTGGTCACCGTTGCGCGTCTCCTCGACGATCTCGACCTCTTCGCCGTTCGCAGTGATGTATCTCGTCATGATTACAGATCCTCCAGGGTGCGGACGTCGGTCACCCGCCATCTACATCGGCAGTAGTCGTGCGTATCGTTCGGGATGTGGAACTCCTGAGCATCCTCGAGCGTCCAGTCTCGCCGGGCGAGCTCCTGGCAGAATTCGCAGACAGCGTCATCCCCTGCCGTAACGAACTCTGGTTCGACGTTGAGTTCGATCTCGACGTCGTCGGGGACGCGCTCGTAGCTCGAGAGTTGACCCGTCGTGTTGTACTGGTTGACGACCTCGCCAGCGACGTCGGCCGTCGCGTTGGACTTGTAGACCTCGCCGCGCTCGACGATGTCCGAAACCAGCTGTGTCCGCGAGACCTCGAGTCCACCGTCGGTGATGATCTGGCGAGTGTCACCGCGGAAGTCGTCCATCTCATCACGGATACGGCCGGCGAGCGCGACCACACCGAGGCCGATCGCCTCCTGGACGTTGTCCTGGGCGAGTGTCTCGTCGGCGTCACCGATATCGACGCCGGCGTCGCGAAGCTCGCGATGGGCGTCCCGAGCCCCGCGTTCGACAGCATGCTCGAGGTGTCGTTCGGCTTTCTCCTCGAACTCGCTCGTGAACACCGTCGACTCGATCTGCTCATCGAGCCAGTCGGAGAATCGGCGTGCCTTGTCGGCGTCGGAGAGCCCGGACCACTCCGAGTAGGAGCTGTCGCCCATCCCGAAGGCGTCCTCGTCGAGGATCTTCTCGCGAACCGCGGCGTCGACCTCGCCGATCCGGCCACGGATCCATCGCGAGAGTTCCCTAACGTCGGTCGTCGTGTGGGTCGGATCCTCCCGGCCGGACTCTTCGACCGCGTACTCGTTCGCGGTGACCGACGGGAGATTGCAGGCATGACACCCACAGCCAGCGTCGTGCCGGTCGAGTGCCGGATGGAGGCTACCCATCGTCCACCTCCTGGCCGCCGTCGGCAGCGGCCTCGTAACCAGCCGTGATCTCGTCGACACTGCGAGCGTTCGCGCCGACGGCGTCCTGGTCCTCGAGGTCGGCGACCATGTCGGCCTCCGTCTCGATCTCGTCGGGGAGCTCACCCTCGCGGATGTAGTCGACGACGACCTGCCGACCGAGGTCGAGCAGCGGATCGTCGGAGATGTTCCGCAGCGCCTCGCCGCGCTTGGCCTCGAGTTCGGCCTGCTCGCTCTCGGAGAGTACCCGCAGCGCCTCGCCTTCGATGTCGAACGCGCCGTTGTTCGGCGGGGTAATCAGGCCATTATTGACGAACCACATGATATGCGGCCTGGCGTTCAGCGGGAACGCGTATTCGGTGCGGCGTTCCTTGATCAGGCCGAAGTATGCCTGTGTGTCCTCTTCTGCGCTCGCGAGCGCTCCCGCGGGATCGCCTTCGAAAACCCGCTTCGGGATGCCCGTGTCGGTCGCGAGTGCCGACAGCTGTGGTTCGAAAACGTTCGAAACCTCCGCGATCTGTCCGCCGAGTTCCGTGATGTCACCGGTCGTCTCAAAGATTGGTTTGAGGCCCTGGAACCACTCCTGGACCTCCTCGTCGTGTTGTTCCCAGAACTGCTCGCTCGTGACGTCGACGTCGTTGGGATCGTGCGAGACGGCCAATCCCTTGTCCGCGCCGCGGTACGCGAGCTCGGCGACCGAACCCAGCACCTTCAAGATATCGCGGAGGATGTTGAACGAGCCCTCGAGGCGGGGCGGCGCGAAAAAGTCGTGGTCTAACCGACGCCCGGCGGGGACCGCCACTGTTCGCGAGTGATGCACCTTCCAGACGCGATCGGTCTGTGAGTTGTCGGTATCCCCCTCGCTCGAGAAGTCGATCGAGTAGCGAACGGGAAGCCCCCACCGACCCTCGCCAGCGTGTTCCTCGGTGCCCCACTGAATCGCGTCGACGGACATCTCCGAGAACAGCTTGTGCTGGACGACGTTGTCGAGGCCGTCCGCGGTGAACTGCATCGGATCGATCGGCTCGGCCAACCTGTCTTCGTCGACGGTGCCGTCCTCGTCGAGACAGTCGGTCGTGACGAACACCGAGAGTCCGTAGCGGCCGATCCCTGCGAGTCGGTCGACGCGTTCCATTTTCGACGGCAGCCGTAGGTTGCGGAACAGTCGCTCGACGTCCTGCTCGAAATCGGTTTCGTCGTCGGGGTCGTCGACGATAATCGGCTCGTCGCGCCACGTCGTGAAGGCTGGCCGATCGATAATCGGCCCGGCGAAGGGGTGCGTTCGGTAGAGCGCGTAGAACTGATCGACCGTCGGGCGGCGGGTCCAGTCAAACGTATCGAAGATATCCCGATCCTGGGTTGAGTGTCCGAGTACACTGGCGACACTCGCACGCATCATACTCGAGGCCGTTACCGCCTCCTGTGCGTTCGCGGTGACGTCCTGGTCGTCGCTCTTTGTGCTCGAGGCGTCGGGGTTAGCATCTGTATCTGTCATAAAAAGCTACCTCCAGGGGAGCGAATCGAGCTTGTCGTCCTCCTCGTCAGGGATCAGCCCCTTCGCCATCAGCACGGCCTGGATCGCCGCGTCGAGGTGGTCCGGCGAGTGGCCGAGTCGGTCCTTGATCTCCGATTTCGAATCGGCGACGTAGACCTGATCCTCGCGGTTCTTGATGTAGCGTTCCTCGAGGGTAATTTCGCGAGCGGCGATTTTCAGCTCCTTCCGAAGCCGAGTATCCGAGAACTCTCCACCCCGCTCGAGCCAGTTCCCGAGCTCGCATAGGCCCTCAGTCCATCGGTCCTTGTACTCCTGCGGTTGGGCCGCTTTGGCCCCGGACTTGAACCGGTCGACCTCGGGATATCGAGCGGCGGTGTCGTCGGCCTTTCCTGACCCCTCGCCGACGGCGTCGATCGCGATCGGCGCCGTGGGCTCGGCGTCGAGGAGTTCCCACATCCGATTGAACTGAACGCGGTGGTCGGTGCCGGGCTCGGAGTAAGCGACCTCAAGGACGTACTCCCGTTCGTCGATCTGGACAGTCCGGTCACCGCTGCGGGCGACGTCGATCCCGGTCCCACGTCGAGTGCCAGCCTCGAGATCTTGCTCGCGTTCGACGTAACCGGCTTTGACGAGGTCGAGGTCGAAGGGGCGGTTCTTCGCCGCGCCGGCCGGCGGCATGATCCCAGCGAAGCGGCGATACCATCGCGAGGCGAGATCTTTGCGGAACGCTTCGGTCCCGCGGGTGGACATCGCTCGAGCGTCCTCGTAACCTGGCCAGGACTCGCCGTTCAGTGCCTCCCATTTCTTCTTGAGCTTTTTCAGGCCGGTCAGCCCTGGGATCCACTCGCCGCCGCGACGGTCGAGCTCGACCTGGACGTTGTGCGAGTCGAACGTCGAGTAGGTCAGCTTCTCGGGCTCGATCCCGACCTCGCCCATGTTCGCGACTGCGTTCGTCTCGTCCTCCGGTGGATTGCTGATGACGACCATGCGGTCGTTGTCGTCGGAGATGAGCGAGTCCATCGAGTCGAGCGTGTCCAGGTCGACGTCTTTCTTGTCGGCCTCGTCGACGATGACGAGGACGTGGTCGTTGTGGACTCCCTCAAGCTCGCCGGGGTCCTCTGGGGAGATGACCTCAAACTGCCACGTCGGCTCACCGTCGACGTCGATGTGCGGGTTCGGTGACCACTTCCACGTTGCCGCCGGCCAGTACGGCGTTTGCTCGTTGAAGGGCGACGACTTGTGGAGCTCTTCGGCGTCGGCACAGAACGTCCGCTTGAGCTTTCCGTAAGTCCCGGAGGTGACGACGACGCTCGAGGGGTAGTGGCGGCGGTTGAACGTCAACGCGAGCGCGACGATCCCGAAGGTCTTCCCGAAACCGTTGCCACCCTCGAGGTGCGTGTACTGGTTCTCGGCGACATGCTCGAGGATCTCCCGCTGCTCCGGAGAGAGCGTGATCCCGAACCAGTCCTCGGCAGCCTGCCAATACTTCTCTCGACCAGTGTAGTTCTCAGGAAGATGGTCGCGGACGTAGTCGGGGGTTGTCGCGCTCATTCGTCTCCCTCCTGTGCGGAATCCTTCCAGAGGTCGATCGAACCAGAGTGGTTGACGTCAATCTCTTCGTTCGGGAAGATCCCCGCCTTGTCGCAGATCGATTCGTAGCGGCGCATGAACCGTTCGTCACCGGTCCGGTCGTACTGAATCAGACAGAGGCTGGCTGCCGTCTGAGCAACCTGTTTCGCATCCTTCGGATCTCCGAGTGCCCGACGAGCCTCGTCGAACGCCTCCTGCTCGCCGTCGGTCAGGTGGCGGGTGAAGTGCTTGCGGTAGCCACCGTGATCGACCGCGTTGTCGTTCCCCTCAGTGGCCCCTTGGCCTTTATCACCGGAGTTCCCGCCGCCGTGATGATTGCACCGGCGACCGTCGCTGACACCCTGGTCGGTCGCCTTGCCGGCTCGAGCCCCACAGTAGCCGACAAACACCGAGTCCCCGTCGCGTTTTTCCGTGCGTTTTCCGCGGCACTTCGAATCGGCAGCGATCTTCGGGACATCCTCACTCAGCTGACCGACTAGTTCGTCTTCGTCGACGTCGTCGATCGTCGGAAGATCCTGGCTCATGATGGACCTCCGGTCGCTGGCTTCGGCGCGTCGACGTCACGCGGCGCCGGCGCCTCGAGGTGGGAGGGGAGTCGCCGGTTCCCGTGTTCGCCGTCCTGGTGGCAGTCACGACAGAGGCCGATCAGATTGTCCGGGTCGTTGTTGTTGCGCCGGCGGTCCTGGTGATGGAGTTCGATCCCGTCGACGGCGTCGCGAGGACGTCCACATCCAGGGCAGCGGTAAGACGATCCATCGCGATCGCGCCAGTAGAGGTCACGGCCGGGTTGGCGTTCGTCCATCACTCGAGCACCTCCCGCGTGCAATCGCCACACAACGTGACGGTGTCGCCCTCGTCGAACCCCATATCGGAGAGGTAGCCGCCGAGACTGGACGTCCGGAAGAACTCGGGAGAGAACTGACAGAGCAGCGCCGGCGCTGGGCGGCATGTCGATCCGCAACCGTCACAGCCTGCAGTGTATCCCATTGGTCAGTCCTCGTGATCGTCGTCTCGGGGCTGGCCGCCGTCGGTCGAGATCGTGACGCCGTCGAGGACGCGCTCGACCTCGATATCCCACATCCGACCGAGGACCAGGAACGCGACTGCGGTCGTCCCGAGTTGGAGCTCCCAGGGCGGGGGTTCTGCCTCGGGGAAGAACATCGGGCCGAGGACGATCGCCGCCCAGACGCCGAAGAGGATCAGCGTCGCGGCGGTTCGCTCAAGTGAGTCTTTGTCGGGCATTAGCGCTCTCCCCAGGCAGATGAATTCGATCTTCGCGCGGTGCAGCGGGTCGTCGGTGTTCGGTTTGACAGACATGGCATCGCTCACGTCTCCAGTGCGTCAACGTCGATCCCGCAACCCTCCAGGAGGACACGGAGTTCGCGCTCGTTGTGCCAGGTCAGTCCCTCCTCGTCGACGTGAGCGCTCTTCTCTTCCCAGCGGTTGGCCTCGACGTGGCCGTTGATCTCGAGATCGCCGTCGACGGGGCGAGCGCGGAGGTGGTCCTCCATGGGTGTGCCGTCGACGGCGAAACCGGCGGGACGGCGCATGTTGAAGACCTCACCGCGGAGTTTGAGCGACCAACCGCTGGCATCCTCGAAGTGGTGTCGACGCAGCTGCTTCTCGAGGACGTCGACGTCGATCGCGAGGGTGACGGTGTCGGCGTGATCAGGCCAGTCCTCGACGGCGTAGTTGTCGCGAAACCAGCGTTTGGCCGTCTTCCAGTGGCCGAACGGAACTCGCTGGAGGATCTCGAGCATCGAAAATCAGCCTCGCTTAACCGCGAGTTTCACACTCCGGCGGAAGATCTCGGTGTCATAGCCCTGGGCGTCTTCGTGTTCCTTGAACAACCGCACTGCACGACGGAGTACCGACTCGCCGAACCCGACGTCGGCCTCCTCGAGGCGCTGAGCGAGTGGCGTCGTCAGCCGGACCGCCTGAATCTTCGACAGCGTGTCGTCGTCGGCCCAGCATCCGACCCGTGCACAGGAGCGGCAGGTCGTCCGGGCGATCGACGTCCGCTGCTGGCTAGGGCGCGGCGTGCCGTCGCCGGGATCCCCTCGCTGGGGCGACCCGGTCGCACCGTCGACGGAAGTCTGGATTTGCTGGTCTGGCTCGATCGTCGCTTGGGGAGTTCGGTGGTGTTCCGCGACGTCGTGGTCGTCAACGCCGCCGTTAAACGTCGCCTCCTCGATTTCTTTGATCCGCTCGAAGCAGCCGTTGCAGACGCGAGGGTTGTGCCAGACGAGCCGATCGAACGCCCGCTGTGGCGAGACGTGGTCGTCCGTGGATGGGGTGCTGGTTGTACTCATGGTCTGGAGAAAAGCATCGCTGCAGGGCGGACGGGTTCATCGTCGACGACCCAACGTCGTCGACTCGGCGCCCCTGTAGCGATCGTATTGTATTCTTAGATGTCACTCGAGTTGATAAGGGTCCGCGCAAGCGCCATAATGGCGACTACCTGTCTGAGAAACACGATTTCGAGGCGCTCAAGAGATTTCGCTAAATTCGACCTGAACAAAACGGAGGTCTTCGGCGTCGCGATCGCGACGGATCACGCCGGCACCCTCGAGTCGATCGAGTGCCCGATCGAGCGTGCGCTCGGCGAGGTCGGTCCGCTCCTGGAGCTCGCACCGGGTCGCCGCTCCGTCCTCGGCCTCCAGGGCGAACACGATGTACTTCGCGCTCGGCGGGAGATCCTCGTCGACGTCGGTTGTGATCTGGGGGAGGCTCATGGGCTTTGTTTCGTGGAGAGTGCCGCAGCTGGTCGACAGCGGGCGAACGAGCGCTCGAGACGGCTGTTTACGATGTCAGTCACTTGGATCAGGCGGTGATCGCCAGTCCCAGACCTCCGTTGGAGTCTCACTGGAACCGTCACTCACCCCCTGATCGACGTCACCCCGCGTTGTGGGGTCTCGGATCGCCAACGACCACCTACTAGAGTCCCCGTAGGGGGTAGTTGGTGATTCCTGCAGATCTACAAACCCAGACGAAGGTGTCCCTGACTCGCTGTAGAGCGTCGCTCCGTGGGATCCAACACCCTCGGAAACGTGGACCGCCGGCTCGCCGAACTCGTTATCGGATAACCGCTCGAGCGTCTGGCGAACATGCTCTTTGCTGCAGCCGACCGACTCGGCGATCTCCCGTGCCGACTTCGAGCGCTTACTCGAGCGGAGCTCCTCGACGATCTCTTCCTGGAGGTCGGTGAAGACCCACTCCACTCCAGGCGTCTGGACGTCGGCGAAGCCGGGCGGCATCGCATCGGTCCGAACGAACACCGTCGCGTTGACGTCGGGGTCGGACGGATCACGTGCGTACCGACCGGCCGCCTGAGCGATGTGGTTCTCTCGAACCGAAGCGAGGATCTCGGCAGCAGAGTCGGCATCCTCACCCTCGAACCCACGGCCGCGGGCCCGGTACTCGTCGCCGGCGTCGTCGACAGCAGTCTCGACCTCGGCCTCGAGGTCGAGTTCAGCGAGGAGATCGAGGACGTAGTCGTCGCCGGGATCCATGCAGCCGTTGACGAGACCGACGCGTTCGTGCTCGAAGTCGTTGCGCGACTTCTCTTCGCCGAAGTGCATCAACTCGGGGCGGTGAACGCCGGCGTTTTCCATGAGCTCCTCGAGACGATCCTCAACCTGTCCCGTCGTAATCGCAGTTCGGAACTGCACTCCGTACTCGTCGACGAGCTGGTCAAGGAGCACCTCGAGCTTGTCTTCGTTGAGCCACTCAAGCGCCTTATCACCCGATAGCGGGCGCGTCGCGTCGCCGACCTGAACGACGCGAAGCCCGCGCTCGTATCGCCGCCACAACTGTCGCTCTTCGGGCTCGAGCACTTGCTTGGTCTTGATCCACGGGGTAGTGTTCGCCTGCCACAGCGGCACCGCGGGGTGGGCATCGAGACCGACGAGCGACCGAGCAGAGCTGAAGTCCGGCGTGACGCGGACCGATCGGACGTCATTGCTCTCGTCGAGGACGATCGAGACCCACTCGCGGTTCCACTCGTCGGAATCGTGAGCGCCGGCCTCGAGGCGCGGCGGTTCATGGCCGGTCTTGCCGAACCGGCGGCCGTTTGCACGGTCCTCGGCACGGAAGATAGCCCTCGCGAGGGCTGGTGCAAGCGTGTGGGCATCGGGATCTTCGAAGTACCAGTCACGGTCGGGCTCGGTATAGAGGACGTCCTCGAGAGCGTCGCGTTCCTTCGCAGCGTCGCCCTGGTAATCGTCGTGCAGTGAGAGTTGGATGAACGCTTCCCATGTGCTGACGGGCGCGTCGATCTCCCGCAGGTAGGCCCCGACAGCGTCACGGATTCGATCAGTCGATAGCCGGTCCTCTTCGTAACTGGGCTCTTCGTCGACGACGATGTTGTTGTGCATCCGCAGCCCCGGAGCGTACGCGAAGTTGTGCGTCGCGATGACGAGTGGCCAGTACTCGAGCTCTCCATCGGGACCGTCACGGAACGTTTCCCACTGAGAGATCGCCGTGCATTCACCCTCTTCTTTGCAGGGGAGCGTCACTCCCTGGTCATTGTTCTCCTCGAGGTAGCGGTGGGCCGCCGAGAAGGCCATACCCTTCCCGTCGCACTGCGCGTCGAGCCACTCGCTGGCGGGCTCGCCGTTGATCGAGATCTCGTCATCGTGCTCGCCCGCAGCGACCGGGCAGGCCTCGTGCCGACCGAAGAGAACGTGATACTGACCGCCGTGCTCTTCGGCGACGTCGACGGCCTCGTCGCGAGCGTCGCGTGTCTCGAGTAAGTGGACAACCGGTCGGTCGCCGGTGATCTCCTCGCGAGCGCCCCAGCGCGTCGACGCGATCGTGTATGACTTCCCGAGCGACGTCGGCGCATCGACAATCCGGTCGTCCTCGTTCCGAATGACCTCAGCGATCGTGTCGGAGAGCTCTTCGCGAGCGTCGTCCGTCGACGGCCACTCGAGACCGCGCTTCTTCGCAAAGCGTCCCCGTTCAGCAGGTTCGAGCGCGTCCAGCTGACCGATCGGGAGTGCCGAAACGGCACGTCCATCGTCTGATCCCTTATAAGCGTCGTCCGATTCGTACTCCGGGATATCGAAGCCGAGGTCCCGAAGGCGTTCGACACCGCGCCACCACGTCTCGCCGTCGACAGGACGGGCGTTCGCGGGTCGAATCTCGCTAGCGTCGATCGCAGCCATCGTGACCACGCCACCGTAGCCGCCGAGTTCGCCGGTGTCCTGCCAGCGCTCGTTGTTACAGATGTTCGCCGTCCCGCCGTCGTTCAGACTGCCCCAGGTCGGCCAGAACGCACGCTCGCCGCCACTCGTCGAGGCGCTGTCGTTCCAGCGCTGGACGATCGTCTGATCGGCAACTCGCTGGGCGTCGAGCTGATCGATCGCCGCAAAGACGTCACGGATGTCGTCGGTCGTCTCGCTGCTCGACGTCGTGGTTGGCTCGTAGTCATCGAGGTCGTAGTCTTCGCGATCGACGGAGACGTCGTCTTCGTCGCGGTCGCGACCCCCCTGTCCGAACTGGCCGGTCGCTTCGCAGAGTGGTTCGAGAACGTCGGCGTTCCACTTGCGAACCTCGGTTGGTGTTCCGGGGACGTGGTCGCCGGTCATCACGCAGACGCGCTTGCCAGGGTAGATCTCGATCGATGGGAGGTCGCCCTCGATCGAGCCCCACGGATCCTCGTCGAGTCGCCAGCTGGCCTGCTTGAGGTCGAGGTCCTCGAAGTCACCGCGGTAGATCGCGTGGACACCCTTGCCCGATGTCGAGATGTCACAGTAGGTCGCACCCAGGTGCTCTAGGATCGCGATGAACGCCGGGTGGACGTCGCCGGTCTCGGGATCGCGGACGTCGTCGCCGTCGACGTAGACGTAGGGATCGTCCTCGCGTTGTAGGAACGACCGGCCGTCGAGGCGGGGATCGATCTCGGCCATCGCGACGGTCTCACCGTCGACGTAGTGGCCGCGGTAGCCCCACTTCCAGCGAGCGTCGCACTCACACGTCGCAGCAGTGTCGTGGCCGTCTTTCGAGCACTCCGCGGGAGCATCCTGATCTCCCCACGGCGCGAAGGGTTTCTTCTCGACGTGGCCCATCCACTGCTCGCGCTCGAGGAGTTCGTCGGGCCACACTCCCGACGCCGGCGTCGCGAAGTCGGCGTCCGCCCAGCTGGCCCAAGGCGGTTCGCGACTGAGGTCCTCCGATGTCGAGTCTGTCGACTCGGGTTCAGTTGGACTCTCGCCGTCGACGATCGCTTCGGCGGCCTCGAGGTAGCTGGGGTCGGCGTCGGCAAGCCAGAGCAGGCGCTTCGCCCCAGCGTTCGGGTGGTTCTCGGCTGCGAGTTCGAGGCGTTCCAGAACCTTGTCCCTCACGCTGACCACCCCCAGTCTTCGAGCGTCGTCTGGCCGTCGACGTCGGGACGTTCGACTGTTTCGGGTTCCTCGGGGACCGGGACGTTCTCAGTCCGCTCCTCGCCGACGTCTTCTGGCTCAGTCGCGTACTCGACCCGGTCGGCCTGCTCGTCAAGCTCGGGCCGCTCGGTGATGTACTGGATGCTAGCGTCGATCGAGCCGCCGCGGGCTTCGCGACGGCCGATCATGCCGCGAACACCCCGTTATCTATCGCGACACTCGGTTCATTACCACTCTCTGGAGTATTCGGAGTGTGTGAAAACCCACAGTGGGCGTCGGGTTGCCCCGACCCTAAGCTATGGGATTGTAAGGAAATTGGTAGGAGCCGGTGGAGGGATTTGAACCCTCGACCTAATCCTTACGAAGGATTCGCTCTGCCAGTCTGAGCTACACCGGCGCGTGCACTCATTCGTAGGACCGATAGCAGCAATAAGGGTTGCGAATCGAGTCGGTCGTGTGAGGCCATTACGTGGTCGCCGGGTTATTGCTCGAGTCGAACGTCCAGACAGACGTTCAGTTCGTGTGGCGCGTACGAACGGACGACGCGCCGCGTGTCGACGCTGACGTCGTACTCGGGTTCGGCCGCCTCGCGAATCGCGCGCTCGCCGGGTCCGAACGGGTCGTCCTCATGCTGGATATCGTAGTAGTGAATCGTACAGTCGTCGCCGGCGAGGGTGACGGCGGCCTCGAGGAACGCGTCGGCGCTGTGGGGGAGGTTCATGACGAGGCGGTCGGCCCAGTCGGCGTACTCGTCGGCGACTTCGGTGACGTCCGCGCAGATCGCGGTCACCCGATCCTCGACGCCGTTCCGGCGCGCGTTCTCGCGCAGGTACTCGATGGCGTCCTCGTTGACGTCGACGCCGATAACGTCCGCGCCGCGTTTCGCGAAGGGGATAACGAACGGGCCGACGCCGGCGAACATGTCTAGCGCATGCTCTCCCGCCTGTACTTGTTCGGCGACTCGGTGACGTTCGGTCGCCAGCCGCGGTGAGAAGTACACCTCGGCGAGATCCAGCACGAACCCACAGCCGTACTCGCGGTGGACCACTTCGGTGTCTTCGCCCGCGAGCAGGTCCCAGTCGCGGACCCGGGTCTCCCCTTTCACCTTGGACTGCTTGTTCAGCACGGTCTCGAGGGGCAGATCCGACTCGAGGACCGCGTCGGCGATTTCGCGAGCGCGCTCGTCGTCGTCTTCGTCGAGCAACGCCGCCTCGCCGAGGCGCTCGTAGGACGGTTCGTATCCGAGCAGGTCCGCAGGCGCGGTCTGAGTCTCGCGTTCCTCGAGCGGGCGGGTGACGACCTCGAACTCCTCGGGAACCGCCTCGGGGTCGGTGACGGGGAGGTAGAGACTGCCGTCCGCGACCGTGAGTTCGTACGCGTCGTCGATCAGGTCCGCGTCCGCCAGTTCGCGACGCGTCGCTTCGCCACTCTCGCGCGCGACGCGGACGCACGGCACTTCCATACCCGGACGAAGCCGACGGGATGCCGTAACGGTGACGTTTCGTGCCGACGCTCGCGGAGAGTGGGTGCGTTCGACGCATACGAAATGCTCGACTCGCCACGAGAGCGATAGCAACGAGAGGTCCTTCTCGAGGATAGCGTGCACGCCGGACCGTCGAGAACTAGTACTGTTTTCAGCCCGCCGACCATAGTAATCGCCGTATGCAGCTACTGACGACCGTAGAGACGGTCCACGAGAAACGCTCGTGGCTGTTCACCGTCCGGGACCAGTACGGCGAGAAGGAAGAGGTCATTCTCGTCCCCTGTGATGACAGCGTCGAGTCCGACTCGACTGGCAGTCGGCCTGCTGCCGATGGCGGCGTGGAAGCGTGGATCAACCGCTGTACGCACGAATCGCAGCGGTTCGATACGGGTCGCGGCGCACCGATGCGCGACGGACAGCTCATCTGTCCGCGCCACGGGTCGATGTTCGATTCGTGTACGGGCTACTGTGACAACGGCGAAGCCGCGGACACGACACTGCCGTCGGTCGAGATTAGGGTGAGCGGCAACGACGGGAGCGTCTATCTCGTCGACGACGACCTGACGTTCGTCGGTGAGGGCGGTATCGAGGAAAACGAGGACGACGAAGACGGAGACGGTGACGATAGTCCCGCGTCGACGTCCCACATCGGTTTTTGAGCCGACACCGGTACTCCGGTCTCGAGCCGGTAACCGAGCGTCACGCCTCCGATTCGGCCGCGGCGGGAAGCGTCAGCGAGAACGTCGATCCCTCGCCGGGTTCGGAGTTAACCCAGATATCGCCGCCGTGACGCTCGACGATGCGCTGGCAGAGCGCGAGCCCGATCCCGGTCCCGTCGTACTCCTCGCGGCTGTACAGCCGATCGAAGATAGTGAAGACCCGCTCCTGATCGTCCGGCTCGATGCCGATTCCGTCGTCGGTGACCGAGATCACCCACTCGTTGCGCCGTCGCTCCGCGTCGACGTGTACCCGGGGCGGGCCGTCGGTGTAGGTGATCGCGTTGTCGACCAAATTCTGGAAGACCTGCCGGAGCTGGCTTCGGTCGCCCTCCACGCGGGGAAGATCGGCGATCGTCACCTCCGCGTCGGTCTCCTCGAGCTGGAGCTGCAGGTCCTCGAGCACGTCGTCGAGGACGGTGTCCAGTTCCACCGGTTCGAACGGATCCCCCCGCGTTTCGATCCGCGAGTACGTCAGCAACGCGTCGATCATCTCGCGCATGCGCTCGGCGCCGTCGACCGCGAACGCGAGGAACTCCTCGCCGTCCGCGTCGAAGGCGTCACCGTATCGGTTCTCGAGGAGTTGGAGGTAGCTCGTGACCATCCGCAGGGGTTCCTGTAAGTCGTGGCTGGCCGCGTAGGCGAACTGCTCGAGCCGTTCGTTGGATTCCTCGAGGGCTCGTTCGCGGTGCCGGCGCTCGATCTCGTAGCTGATCCACTCGCCGACGAGTTCGAGGAACGTCCGCTCAGTGGCGGAGAACTCGCGATCCCGCGGCTCCCTGGCGCCGACCCACAGCGTTCCGTAGGGTCTGGTGCCGTCGGTCACCTTCGTCCCGAGGTAACAGGCCAGTCCCTGATCTCGGTGGATCGGGTCGTCCTCCCAGTCGGTGCCGCGGACGTCCGCCATGCCGACCGGTTCGTCCGCGGCGAGCACCGCCCGACAGTAACAGCCCTCGCCGGGGTCCGTCCACAGCACGTCGTCGCCGTTGCCGTTTGTGTCTGCATCCGCGCCCGTATCCGTGCCTGCACCCGTATCCGCACCCGCGTTCCCGCCACCGTACCCGACGGCGAACTCGTTTCGGAACCGGTCGTCCCGCGACGGTAGGTGTGTCAACCCGCCCGCGTCGAGATCCAGCCAGTCGCAGGTCAGTTCGAGCAGCGACTCGAGTTTTCCCTCGAACTCGCGGTCGGCATCCGAGGTGATCCGGTGGCTCTCGCGAAGGAAGCGCTCGCGCTGCTGGAGTGCGACTTTCGCGTCCGTCTGGTCGCGGAGCGTCCCCATCAGGCGATCGACCTCGTGGGCGGACTTCTCCGGCCCGAAGAACTCCTCCGGTGGCGTGTAGTAGACGTTGTGGCTGACGCGGTCGTCGTGGATGAGCAGCGGATGGGTGCTGATGACGTCGCGGATGACCTCGGAGGGGAATCGACGGCGGTCGTACTGACAGAGCGCGATGCCGTCGACCTCGTCGAAGAGGTAGTTGGCCTTGGCTTCGCACCTGATTAGTTCCTCACCTTCGGGGTCCTCGCGGAGAACGCCGCTCATCTCGCCGGTCACACGCAGGGCGTCGTAGGGCCCCTCCTCGGTCGCCTCCTCGATGGCTCCGCCGAGGAAGTCAAGCGTCTCCTCCGCGTCGAACGTCCCGTTCCGGAGGTAAGTCTCGTCCTCGTCGTGGATCGAGAGCTGGCCCGACTCGAGGGCGGCGTCGACATCGATCCCGCCGTCTCGCATCGCCGCCAGCACCGCTGTCCGGGTGTTGTGATGGGTGATGTAGAGGCAGCGCTCGTTGCGCTCGAGCCCCTGCCGGATGAACGGTACGGCGGCCGCGAACTGCTCGGCCTGGGACTCGTAGATGAGCGCGAAGTGGTCGTTCGCGTGGTCGTGGTCTTCGATCCGTTCGGCCGGACCGCGAAACTCCGGGCTCGATCGGAGCGCCTCGAGGCCCGTCTCGAGGGTTACCGACTCGTCGCCGGACTCGTCCGGAGACGCGTGCTTACTCACGTTTCTCCACCGGATCCCGTCCGGATCCCATCGGGCGGTCACCGAGAGGCGCTCGTCCGCGACGACCGTGTCGCGGAGCGGCGTTCGCCGTTCCGTCCGCGTTCGTTGACTCGGTCGGTACCGTCGAAGTCCCACTCATATATCCGACAGAGACCGGCCATCGTCAAAAGAGCGTCGTGGCCACCGTTCGCACGGAGGCGAACCCGTTCGCGTGGGCGTCTCGGAGTCCCACACCGGCCGCTCGGTCGAACGGAAGCGAACGCGAGTCCGGAAAATTCCGTGCAGGTGAGTCGGGTGACGACGGACTCGAAGGAGGAGAGAGCGTCGTCGAACCCGACGCTCGGCCGGCGGCAAATCGGCGGCGTTGAAACGCCTGCCGTCAAATGAGCGACGAGAGCGCGACTGACCACGAACGCTCCCGGTCACGCGGGAGCATCACCTGACACTGCAGCGCTCCGGAAAGCCGGAACGCGAGTCGATTCCACACTCCGGCTATCCGGAGTGGAGTCGCTTCTACACTCTCTCACCTATTAAAATTAGAATAAGAAAACATCAATTTTAGAACCTTCTATTCCAAATACGGCTGCCGGAACGGGACCACCAACAGTCGACTCGAGAAGCACGAGACGCGGCAATTAATCGAGTCAACAGAACCGAGACCGGTCTCAGAGGACTAACGGCCGCCCCGCACGAGCGAACCGAGATACAGGAAGATAGCGGTGATAATAATCATCGGTCCAGTCGCGATGCCCAGATCATACGAGATGAGAATACCGACGAGAACGGCGATCTGGCCGAAAACAACCGAGAGAATGAGTCCGCGGTTGAAGCTGTCGGTGATCTGCATCGCCGCGGCAACCGGGATGACGAGCATTCCGGCGACGAGAATCGCACCGAGGATTTGCATCGCCGCGACGACGACCAGCGCGGTCAGGACGATCAACAGCGTGTCGTAGAACCAGACGTTGATCCGCGCGAGTCGTGCCGCCTCGCGGTCGAACGTGATGAACTTTAGCTGTTTGTGGGTCAGTCCGATGGTAAGGCCGACCAGTAACGTGAGCCCAACCATCAGTTGAACGTTCTCGAAGGGAACGAACAAAATGTCGCCGAACAGGTAGCTCTCGACGGTTGCGCTGAATACGACGCCGTAGGAGATCACCGCGATCCCGACGGCGAACCCGCCGGTAAGCATAATTGCAATCGGGATATCCGCATACCCGTCCGTATTCACTGCGATGTACTGCATGCCGAGTGCAGCGATGGCCGCGACGACCATCGCCCACGCGAGTGGGTAGTCTAACGCCGGAACGGACGCACCGACGAACAATCCGATCGCGACGCCGCCAAACGCCGTATGTGCGAGGGCCTCACCGATGAGCGCCATCTGGCGGTTGACGAGGTACGCGCCGACGACCGGCGCCGTAAAGCCAATCAGTACGCCCGCGGTGAACCCGTGCCGGATAAAGGAACTCGTGACCAGCCAGTGCCCGCCGAATATCGTTTCCATTCCGCCCCAGAACAGATCGAAAAGCGGCGGGAAAATCCAGAGGATAAACGCGCCGAACGCGAGTAACACGATCGGGATCCCAGCTGCCGTAAGCGCGAGTTCTCGCCGCTGTTGGCTCCGTTCGACCGCCATCGTCAGTCACCCCCCGCGACCCGTCTCGAGCTGACCGCTCTGGCCGAGCTAAACGCCCGCTCGAGCGCACCGCTCTCGAGGAACGTTGCCGTTTCACTGTGCTCGTACAACTCACCGTCCAGACAGGCCATCGTGTCCGCGTACTCGCTGACGGCGTTGATGTCGTGTTCGATCAGGACGATCGTGATACCGTCCTCGTTGAGTTCGGTGAGGAGATCGTAGAACTGATCGACGACGTCGGCGTCGACGCCGACGGTCGGTTCGTCGAGTGCGAGCAGATCGGCTTCCGACGCCAGCGCACGGGCAATGTACGTTCGCTGTCGCTGCCCTCCCGACAGGTTGCTGATCCGTCGATCGGCGAACTCGTCTACACCGACTTTCGCCATCGCCTCGTCGATGATTGTGTGATCGTCCGTCGTGAGACGTCTGAGCCCTGCGTGTGGATATCGTCCCATCTCCACGACCTCACGGACGGTAACCGGCATCATCGAGTCGGCGTCGGTCGACTGTTGAGAGACGTATCCCAGCCGCGTTCCTTCGGCAAACTCCTCGACCGGTGTACCGAACAACTCGGCGCGGCCGGAGTCCGGCGACTGTAATCCGAGCATGATCTCCAACAGCGTCGTCTTGCCCGATCCGTTCGGGCCGACCAACCCCAGAAACTCACCGTCCTCGATCGACATGGAAACATCTCTCAGCACTGGGTGGTAACCGTAGGCGAAGCTAACGTTCTCGACGGAAATAGCAGGTGTCATTATAATTGTGGTTATCGAAGGGGTACTGTCGTTATGTGATTGTAGTGCTCCGAATCTTATTCGGCCTGTAAGGCCGTTTCGAGCGACGGGAGGTTGATTTCGTAGAAGTGATCCATGTAGCCCCAGTCCGGCTCCATCGAGATTCCAGTGTCGAGTTCAGGGGCACCATCGATCTGTGTCTCAACCGGTGTGAGCGGTAGTATCTCGGCGTCCGTCTCCTCGGCCAGCGACTCGGCGAGCTGTGCCGGTTCGCCCACGTCGTAGAGGACGTGTTCGATGCCTCGTTCGTCCATGAGGCCTTCGATTTCCTCGACCTCGTCAGGACTCGCCGAGTCGTCCGGCGAGGTTCCGACGGGTGACTCAACCTGGATATCGTACTGTTGGTACCACCACTGGAAGGAGTCGTGCGTCGCGACGACGATCGTGTCGAGCGCTGCTCGATCGACGACGTCCTGCATCTCCCCGTGCAGTTCCTGGAGTTCCTCGTTGAACGCTTCCGCGTTGTCCCGGTAGTACGCTTCGTTGTCGGGATCCATATCGACGATCCCGTCGGCGATATTGTCGACGCCACGCTGACAGTAGACCGGATCCATCCACCAGTGTTCGTCGTTGTCTTCGGCGGGGCTATCGAAGAATTCGATCCCCTCGGAGGCATCGATCACGTGTATATCATCGTCCGCTTCGAGCTGTTCGGCAGCGTCGTCCTGCCACGCAGCGAAATCGCGCATATAGACGAATCCGCCGGCGTGATCGATGTCTTCGACCGTCGCCGGTTCGGGATTCCAGTCGTGGCCGTGTTCACCGACGGGGACGATGTCGAACGATTCGAGTGTTTCCTCTTCGCCCACAATCTGCCGGGTGAAATCCCAAAGCGCCGGCATCGACGCAATGACGGTGTTCCTGCCGACGTCGAGTTCCGGATCATCGTCGCCGCTGAGACAACCGGCCAGCCCAGTGACGAGTGCCCCACCGCTCAGGAGGGTAAAATCTCTGCGTGATAGTGCATCAGTACGTCGTCTCGAATCCTCTGTCATCATCGATATCTTTCGGTAGGCAGTATAAGAGTTTTATGACTAAAATAAATTAATTAGACTAGTCTAATTCAGTTCCGAGGATCTCGTCAGTGAGATCTTCCGTACAATGCCGTGACACTACTTCGTGACGACTCGAGCGCCGATACGGCGTGCGACGTGGGTCGGTAACGCAACGGACGTCTCCGTGGTTGACGGGACGACAGTCACCAGATCAATAGACGACACCTCGTCGACAACGAGTTGCGTTCCCGGACCGATTCGGTGTCGAGACAGATAGTCGCGAACGTCCGGATCTCGATGTGGTACCTGCTCGACAGTCACCGTATCACCGGGTTCGTACTCGGTGAGCGCTGTATACGGCGACTTCTCGGGCATCTTCAGGTCCGAATCGGGGATGAGATCGCCGTGTGGATCCGTCACCGGTTCACCGAGAAACGTCGCGAGTCGTCGCGTAAACTCGTCGCTGACGTAGTGCTCGAGACAGTCGGCCTCGTCGTGGACCGCCGACCACGAGTAGTCGAGATGCTCCATCAGAAACGTCTCTAACAATCGGTGGTTTCTGACAAGTTGCAGGACGGTTTCCGTGCCGCGATCGGTCAGTTCGACGCCCTTGTAGGGCGTGTAGTCGACGAGTTCACGCTCGTCGAGCGAGTCGAGCATACTCGTCACGGTGGGCGAGGTTACGTCGAGTGCCGTACTGATATCGCCCGTACGGACGGGACGGCCGTTCTCGTCCTCGAGATGATAAATCGTTTTGAGGTAGTCCTCCGCGATCGGACTGAGATCCATCGTCCGTGAGTTTGATCAGGGCACTAAATACGTTTTCCGGAAGTATATATATAGTTAGACTAGTCTAACTCTCGATCAACAGAAAACGTTGTGTATCCGATTCCGCTATCGCGACCACCCGATAGCAGCGGTGAATGGGGGATCCACCGCAACTCCCACTCGCCGGAGTTGACTCGAAACCTTATAGCGACGTCTCGAACTACCATTCCCATGCTCACCTTCATCGGTCTCGGTCTCTACGACGAGCGGTCGATCACTGTCGAGGGACGGGAGACTCTCCGGAACGCCGACCGCGCTTACGCCGAGTTCTACACCAGCACGCTGATCGGAACGACCGTCGACGACCTCGAGGACACCCACGATATCGATATCGAGGTCCGCGATCGCGCGGGCGTCGAACAACACCCCGAGGACATCCTTACAGCCGCCGAGAGCGAGGATGTCGCCTTCCTGACCGCCGGCGATACGATGATTTCGACCACCCACGTCGACCTCCGACTGCGGGCCCACGAGCGCGGCATCGAGACGCGCGTGATCCACGGCGTCACCGCTCAGACGGCGACCAGCGCCCTCACCGGCCTCCAGAACTACCGTTTCGGCAAAGCGACGACGCTTCCGTTCCCCTACGCCCACGGAGCCGACGGACTCCCGGCGAGCGTGACGGAGACCATCGACGCCAACCGCGAGGACGGCCTGCACACCGTGGTCTATCTCGATATCAAGGTGGACAACGAAGCCGCGACGAATCGCCTCGAGACGGACGAAACGCTCGAGGAGTACATGACCGCCGACACCGGTGCCGAACTCCTCGCCGAGGAGTATCCGGACCTCGTTGGCGTCGTCGTCGCCCGCGCCGGCAGTCCGGACCCGCTCGTCGAAGCCGCGCCGATGGGCGACCTCGCCGAACGAAAGTTCGGCGATCCGTTACACCTGCTCGTCGTGCCCGGCGACTGTCACCTCCTCGAGGCCGACGCGCTGGTCGAACTCGCGGGTGCCGACCGAGCGGATCTGGACGTCGTCTGAGCGCCGGACTCGAGCGTCGCTTACTCGAGAACCCCCTCGAGTTCGTCGAGGAAGTCCCCCGGGACCTCGAGGTGTGGCGTGTGGCCGGTATTACCGAAGACGACCTCCTCGAACTCGCCGCCGGAATCCGCGTACGCTTCGAGGACCGCGCGGGTCTGGTCGACCATCGGCTGGGGCGGGAAGACGTCCTCGCCGGGCCAGCCCGGAACTTCGCCCATTCGACCGAGCGTTCCGACGTCGAAGAACGACTCGTTGGAGACGATCTGGTCGGAGTCGCCACGGATCCAGAGCACGGGCGGTTTTGCGTCCGGGTCGATCTCGGTGATCTCCTCGAGCGAACAGTACTTCGGCGAGACGGCGTTGTTCACGCCGTGTTCGCCGGGCGCAACGCCGGGCCAGTTCTCGCTCGGCATCGAGTCACCCGGATAGTTCTCGTCGCCGGTTTCGGTGTCGAGCATCCCCGTCAGGTACGATTCCTCGCGCTCCTCGTCGAACTCGTGGGTGGGGTCGACGTAGTAGGTTCGCAGGATCTTTCGGGGCGATGCCTGCCCGCCCTCGCTGCGGTCGCGATCCGCGAGTCCGCCCACGAACTCGTCGTTGCCGAGTCCGCCGCCGGAGCCGGCGTAGTCGTCGAAACAGGGCGTCCCCTCCTCGTCTTTCGTCCCTCCGAAGCCGTACGGTGAGAGAGGGTTGATCAGCACGAGCGAATCGACCGCGTCGGGGTTGTCGATCGCGTATCGCATCACGACCCCGCCACCGTTCGACCAGCCGACGAGCGTGAGCGGGTCGGTCCCGTCGAGTTCGGCGATCAGCGCACGAAGGTCGGCCTCGAAATCACCCAACCCGTTCGTCGCGTCGACGGGTTTCGTCTCCGAATCGCCGTACCCTCGCAGGTCCGGCGCGATGGCGCGATAGCCGGCCGGGAGGTCCACCATCACGTCTTCGAAAAACCGGGACGACGAGACGTTGCCGTGAACGAAGACGACCGTCCCGTCAGCATCTCCCTCCCGGGTCTCATCATCCGTCTCGAGGTAATGCGTCTCGAGGCGGTCGGTGTCGACGGTTCGTGATCGGATGCCGGCGAGGGTGTCGTCTCGAGTGCGAGTCATGGCCGGCGATACCACGCGGTCCGTGTTAATTTTCCGGCCGGCACGGACGGTGTGCGAGATTCGGCGTTCGAGGTTCGAGGTTCGAGATTCGAGACTTGAGACTCCACCGATACCCGGCACGGGGATAGTCGACCACACACCGACGGAAAACGAAGCGAACTACAGCCGCTCGATGATCGCCTCGGGCACGTCCTCGGTCGAGGCGTCACCGCCCAGATCCGCGGTTCGCGGCCCTTCCTCGAGCGTCACCTCGACGGCCTCGTTGACCCTCTCGCTTTCGTCTTCGTATCCGAGGTACTCGAGCAGCATGGCCGCCGAGATGATCGTCGCCGCGGGGTTCGCGATGCCCTCGCCGGCGATATCGGGTGCGGTGCCGTGGACGGGTTCGAACAGGGCGCGTTCCGGGCCGACGTTGGCGCTTGGCAAGAGCCCGAGGCCGCCGACGAGGCCCGCGGCCAGATCCGAGAGGACGTCGCCGGCGAGGTTCGGACACGCGACGACGTCGAACTGCTCGGGCTCGAGACAGACCCGCGTCGCGAAGGCGTCCATCAGCACCTCGTCGGTGTCGACGCCGCGGTCGTCGGCGACCGATTTGACGGTGTCGCGGAACAGGCCGTCCGTCTCGCGCATGACGTTTGCCTTGTGAACGATCGTGAACCCGTCGTGGTCGTCGGCGTCCGAAACGTAGTCGCAGGCGAACTCGGCGAGGGTTTCCGAGGCCGACTCGGTGACGACGCGGGTGAGCGTCGAAACGTCCTGGGTCAGTCGATCCTCAAGACCGGCGTAGACGCCTTCGGTGTTCTCGCGGAGGAAGACCAGATCCGTCTCGGGACGCACGGCGTCGATCCCCGGATAGGCCTTCGCGGGCCGAATGTTGACGAACGAGCCGACGGCCTCCCGAAGCGGCAGAATGACGTCCGCCGCGCTGTCGCCGGCAGCCCCGAACAGCGTCGCGTCGGCCGACGCCGCGAGGTCGTACGTCTCCTGTGGCAGCGCCTCGCCCGTCTCCTCGAGGACGGCGTCGCCCGCGTCCGCTTCGACGAACTCGAAGTCGATGTCGAGGGCCTCGAGGACCTCGACCGCGGCGGGGATAACTTCCTGTCCGATTCCGTCGCCCGGAATGACGGCGATTTCGTGAGTCATTGTCTCACCGGACGCAGCGGGGCTGGAAAACCGTTCGGTTTCGTACGATATGTGGCCGGCGTCGTCGCCCGTTCACACGTGGTGATACCCACCGGTCACGGTCGGGTCGCCGTCCTCGAGGACGATGCGGTCGGTCGTCTCGTAGTCGTCGTGCCACAGCGGAACGCGGTGGTCGCCGTTCGTGGCGACGAGGGGACCAAAGGGCGCGAGCGGCGGCGTCTCAAGCGTGGCCGCGTCGGACCCAGTCCGTGCCGGTTCGAGCAGGACCTCGCCGAGTTCTGCGAACAAGACGGGATCGGAGTCAGAGTGTTTCTTGCCCGATCTCGGATGTCACCGCTTGGAGACCCTCTTCAACGTCGGAGAACTCTGCTGTCGATTCGAAATGGAGTGTGTCTGGTCGTGACAGGCCGGTCCGCGAAGAAATCCAACCGATTGCCTTTCCGATTCGACCTTGCTCCGACTCGTACCAGTGTAGTTCGATTACCAATTGTTCTGGACACGGTTCAACCGATGCGAGTCGAGAGAGGTCGTGGCAAACGTTTCCAAGACAGAGGGACGGTGGAGAGATGCTACAGTCCACACCGGTATCTTCCCACTCCGCTATTGGACGGTTCGGAAGAACCACTGCCGGTTCACCGTTGATGGCGTTCTGAACAGCGTTGACAATTCCAGTAGACGATGTATCACTAATCGTGAACTTTTCGTGCTCAGGAACGTATCGAAGACACGTTTCTGCGTCACGTACAAGTTCGACGTTCCTCACGCCGTAAACACGAGCAGTCCCAGTCATCTCCAGAAGTGACTGGATCGCTTCTAGTGAACTAGTAGACACGTCTGCTTCGTATCTCACAGCATCAGTGTGACCGGTTCGTGAAATCCTATCATCTAACTGTTGAATGACTGAAGGGTAGTCGTCAATAACCGTCTCTGTCTCGATCAATAGAACTAGCTGGTCTGTGGAGGACGACGCGGCCTGGATGGCCTTGAATAGTATTGCATCATGACGTGGCGTACCCTCTATTGGATAGCTCACAATGAGAGTGTGGGTGGGATTATACTGAGTCACGGTCTCTATTAGACAGGGATTCCGACCGGGGGCTTAACAGTTAGTCCTTCCAGAATGTAGGCGAGTACCTTTACAATTCACGGTATGAGAGCAACAAAGTGCGACACAAAAGCGACAGATGGAAAACAAACCGCCGATTCGCTCGGTTTCGAGGTCGTCGACTCGAGCCTACTCGGCGTCGGGAATCGCCGCGTCGTCGACGTACGGCAGTTCTTCCGCCTTCTTCCGCACTTCGCCCGCGTTTGACTTCATCAGCGCCGTCGTGTCCCAAACGCCCTCGACCAAGGCCTTGCGCTGGGCCTCGTCGACGGTGACGTCGACGGTGGTGTCGCCGTATGTGACGGTTTCTGCGTCGACGTCGATGTCGATGTCGCCGTCGGGGTTCGCGTCGACCCACTCCTGGAGTTCCTGAATCGTCTCGCTGTCAGCAGTGACGGTCGGAATACCGAGGGCCAGACAGTTCCCCGCGAAAATCTCGGCGAAGCTCTCGCCGATCACCGCGTCGATCCCCCAGCGCATCAGCGCCTGAGGGGCGTGCTCGCGCGAGGAGCCACAGCCGAAGTTGCTGTTGACAACCATCACCGACGAATCCTGGAATCGGTCTTCGTTGAACGGATGCTCCTTCTGGTTGTCGTCGTCATCGAACCGCAGGTCGAAGAACGCGAACTCGCCTAACCCGTCGAAGGTGACAACCTTCATGAACCGTGCCGGGATGATCTGGTCGGTGTCGATATCGTTGCCCCGAATCGGGACGCCCGAACCGGAGACGGAATCGACTTCCGGAATCTCGACCTCACCGCCGTCGGTTCGGACCTCCCGGATCATGCGGTCGTCACCTCCTTCAATTCGCGCACGTCAGTCACTTCCCCGGTGATCGCCGCCGCGGCGACCATCTGCGGGTTCATCAGGATGGTGCGCCCGTCCTTGCTCCCCTGCCGGCCGACGAAGTTCCGGTTCGAGGAGGAAGCGCAGGCCTCGTCGCCCTCGAGTTGGTCTTCGTTCATACCGAGACACATCGAACAGCCGGCGTTTCGCCAGTCGAAGCCGGCGTCTTCGAAGATGTCTTTGAGGCCTTCGGCCTCCGCGGCCTCCTGGACGCGCTGGCTGCCGGGGACGACCATCGCGCGGACGTCGTCGTGAACCTGGCGGCCCTGGACGATCTCCGCCGCACGTCGCAGATCCGGCAGGCGGGCGTTCGTACAGGAGCCGAGGAACGTGACGTCGATCTCGTAGCCGTCCATCGTCTCCCCAGGGTCGACGCGCATGTGCTCCTGGGCGCGCCGGGCGGTGTCCCGTTTGTCCTCGGGGAGGTCCTCGGGTGCCGGAATCTCCTCCGCGATGCCGATCCCCTGTCCGGGCGTGGTGCCCCAGGTGACGACCGGCTCGAGTTCGTTCGCGTCGATCGTGACCACGTCGTCGTACTCGGCGTCCGCGTCGGAGCGGATCGACTCCCAGTACGGTTTGAGTTCGTCGAACTTCTCGGGATTGTCCCGGAAGTAGTCCGTCTCCTTCATCCACTCGTAGGTGGTCTCGTCCGGGTTGACGTAGCCCGCGCGAGCGCCGCCTTCGATGGACATGTTACAGATCGACATCCGGCCTTCCATGCCGAGGTTCTCGATGGCCTCGCCGGCGTACTCGTAGACGTAGCCGACGCCGCCTTCGGTGCCGAGTCGGCGAATGATCTCGAGGATGACGTCCTTCGCCTCGACGCCCTCGCCGAGTTCGCCGTCGACCTGGATCTTGCGAACCTTCTGTTTCTCGAACGCGAGCGTGCCCGTCGCGAGTACGTCTCGGATCTGGCTGGTGCCGATCCCGAACGCGAGCGCGCCGAACGCGCCGTGAGTCGAGGTGTGAGAGTCGCCACAGACGATCGTCTTCCCGGGCTGGGTGATCCCCTGCTCCGGACCGATGACGTGGACGATCCCCTGGTCGCCGGAGTTCGGATCCGAAAACTCGATGCCTGCCTCCCGGACGTTGTCCTCGAGTTCCGTCATCATCTCTTCGGCGGCGTCTTCCGCGTACGGTCGGGACTGGTCGGCGGTCGGCACGATGTGGTCGACCGTCGCGTGGGTCAGTTCCGGAA
This sequence comes from Natronorubrum halalkaliphilum, assembly GCF_009834785.1. Classification (GTDB taxonomy): domain Archaea; phylum Halobacteriota; class Halobacteria; order Halobacteriales; family Natrialbaceae; genus Natronorubrum; species Natronorubrum halalkaliphilum. The sequence continues at coordinate 80,974 of NZ_WUYX01000027.1, read as the reverse complement.
AGGCGACCTCGAGGTCGCGCTCGCGGAGCATCCCGAACGCCTGTGGACTCGTCACCTCGTGGATGAGGTGGAGGCCGACGAACAGCTGATCCTGTCCGGTGGGCAGCGTCGTGACCTTGTGTCGGTCCCAGACCTTGTCGTACAGTGTGCCCTCGCTCATTCCTCGTCCTCGGGCGTCACCGTGGCCTGTTCGTGTTCGCTGCCGCGCTCGAAGACGGCGTTTGCGTCCTCGGCCTGGTTCGGCGGCGTATGATCGACGGATTTCATCGATCCGTCCTCGCCGGGTCGGTCGGTCGAATCCGTCGTCGGCTCTTCGGACTCGGTATCGACATCGACATCGGCATCCCCGTCCGTCGTGGCTCGGGTCGTGCTATTCGGGTCGCCGCCGTCGGTCACGACGATCGGGCCGCGGCTGAACAGCTGTCCAGCCGTCTCCCCCGTGTAGGGGTTCGTGTGATCGATTTCGCCGATCGTTCGTCGGTCAGTGGTGCGGTTGGTGCGGTCGGTACGGTCGTTCGTCTCTTGTGTCATTGTTGGTCACCTCTCAGTCCGCTTGAACGCGGGTTTGTTCTTCGTCCTCGTCCTCCTGTTCCGTCTGGCCTTCCTCCCACGCGAACAGGTCGCGCAGGCGTTCGCCGACGTCCTCGATCTCGTGGTTCTTTTCGGCCTGGTTGAGCTGCGTGTAGACGGGTCGGTTCGCCTGGTTCTCGGCGATCCACTCGGTCGCGAACTCGCCGTTTTGGACCTGCTCGAGAACCTCTTCCATGTTCTCCCGGACCCGGTCGTCGACCACGTCGTCCCCGCGAGTGAGACCACCGTACTCGGCGGTATCCGAGACGGAATCCCACATCGCGCCCAGCCCGCCCTCGTACATGAGGTCGACGATGAGCTTCATCTCGTTCATACACTCGAAGTAGGCCATCTCGGGGCTGTAGCCCGCATCGACCAGCGTCTCGTAGCCGACTTTGATCAGTTCGGCGATGCCGCCACAGAGGACGGCCTGTTCGCCGAAGAGGTCCGTTTCGGTCTCCTCGCGGAACGTCGTTTCGACGACGCCGGCGCGCGTACAGCCGATGCCCTTCCCGTAGGCCAGCGCGCGTCCCTTCGCGTCGCCGGTGTAGTCCTGATAGATCGCCAGCAGTCCCGGCGTCCCCTGGTCGTTCTCGTAGTTCCGGCGGACCAGGTGGCCCGGGGACTTCGGTGCGATCATCGTCACGTCCACGTTCTCAGGGGGCTGGATCTGGTTGAAGTGGATGTTGAATCCATGGGCGAACTGCAGCGTGTCACCCTCCTCGAGTTCCGGTTTGATCTGCTCGAAGACGTCCGGCTGGACCGTATCCGGGACCAGCACGGAGATAACCTCGGCCCGGGCCGCCGCTTCGACCGGGGTCGCAACCTCGAGTCCGTCCTCTTTCGCCGCCGCGCGCGAAGATGAACTCTCCCGCAGACCGACGACCACGTCGACCCCGCTGTCGTGGAGATTGAGCGCGTGGGCGTGGCCCTGGCTGCCGTAGCCCAGGACGGCTACCGTCGTGTTCGCGAGGTACGATTCGTCTGCGTCGTCGTCGTAGTAGATTTCGGTGTTGAATTCGTCAGTCATCGTCTGTTGAGTGAGTGTATGTCTGCTGGTGGTTCGCCGTGTCGGCGGGCGGTTCCTCCGCGGCGGCCGGTGATCCGACCGAGTGAGACGCGGCCGTCTCATCCGTGCCGCGGGCGAGGGCCGTCGTCCCGGTCCGGGAAATCTCCCGAATGCCGAACTGGCTGAAAGTCTCGATCGCGGCCTCGATCTTCTGGCGAGCACCCGTCACCTCGATCGTCGCCGTCTCCGGGCACGAGTCGACGGTGTTCCCGTCGTACATCTCCGCGACGGCGGCGACCTGATCGGGTCGCTCGGCCTCGACTTTCACGAGCGCCAGCTCTCGGCGCATCGCGTCGGGCTCGAGTTCCCGAACCGAGATGACCGGCACCAGCTTCCGGAGCTGTTTCTTGATCTGGTCGATACCGGGGTCGGGCTCCTCGACGACGACGGTGATCCGGGCGCGGTCGTCGTCGTTCGTCGGTCCGACCGTCAGGCTCTCGATGTTGAACTGCCGTCTCGAGAACAGTCCCGAGACGTCCGAGAGCACGCCGGGTTCGTGTTCGACCAGCGCCGAGATGACGGTCCGTCGGGGTTCGTGGGTCGCTTCGACCTCGGGGTCGATGCGAATGCCCTGCTTGTTGCGCCGGCCCTGCGGGGTCGGTCGCTCCTCGGGGGCGGGACCGTCCAGCCCTCGTTTCATAGCTGGTCCTCCGCCAGCGCGAACTGGCCGTTGTCGCCGCCGCTTGGCACCATCGGATAGACGTTCGCCTCCGGATCGATGTGGACGTCGATCACGGACGGGCCGTCGTAGGCGATGGCGTCTTCGATCGTGTCGGCGACCTCGTCGTAGCCGTCGATGCGAAAGCCCCTCGCCCCGAAGGCCTCAGCGAGTTTGTCGAACTCGGGCATCCAGTTGTAGTTCGACGCGGAGTGACGCCCCTCGAAGAACGCGTCCTGCCACTGTCGAACCATCCCGATGTACTCGTTGTTGAGCACGGCGACGGTGATGTCTAAGTTCTCGCGGACGGCCACGGACAGCCCCTGTAGCGTCATCAGGAACGAGCCGTCGCCGTCGATACAGACGACGTCCTGGTCGTCGTCGGCCGCGAGTCGCGCGCCGATCGCCGCCGGGAGTCCGTACCCCATCGTCCCGAGACCGTGACTCGAGACCCACGTGCGGGGCTCGGTGTAGGTCCAGTACTGGCAGGCCCACATCTGGTGTTGGCCGACGCCGGTCGTGACGATGGTGTCGTCGGCGGTGGCCTCGTCTAACGCCTCGACGACGAACTCCGGCTGGACCGGCTCGTCCTCGGGCGCGTCGTAGGCCATCGAATAGTCGGACTTCCACTGCTGGCACTGTGCGCGCCACTTCTTGGCTTCCGGCGAGGCGTCGACCGCCTCGCGCAGTTGCTCGACGACCGTCTCGGCGTCGCCGACGAGCGGATAGTCCGCGTGGATGTTCTTGCTGATTTCCGCGGGGTCGATGTCGACGTGAATGACCTCCGCATCTGGCGCGAAGGTCTCGATCCCGCCGGTCAGGCGGTCGTCGAATCGGGTCCCGATCGCCAGCATGGTGTCGCAGTGGGTGATCGCCATGTTAGCGTAGCCGGTGCCGTGCATGCCGGCCATCTCCATCGAGAGCTCGTGATTCTCCGGGAACGACCCGATGCCCGGCATGGTCGTCACGACCGGAATCTCGTGTTCGATCGCGAACTCGCGACAAGCCTCGCTGGCCTCGCCCTTGATGACGCCGCCACCGAGCAGCATGACCGGTCGGTCGGCGTTCTCGATCCGCTCGGCCGCGGCGTCGACGATCGCCGGATCGGCCCGCTCCTGGACGGTGTAGGTGTCGGGCACGTTCGGCTCGTCGGGTTCGCGGTCCGTCTCGGATTTCGTGATGTCTTTCGGCAGGTCGACCAGGGTCGGTCCGGGTCGTCCCTCGCGGGCGAGCGCGAACGCCTCGCTGACGTCGCTGCCGACGCGGTCCGGATCGCTCGAGAAGGTATTATCCTTCGTGACCGGCGTCGTGACGCCGGTCGTGTCGGTCTCCTGGAACGCGTCGTTGCCGACGAACTCCGTCGGCACCTGGCCCGTCAGGGCGACGAGCGGATCCGAGTCCATGTCGGCGTCCGCGATGCCGGTGACGAGGTTGGTCGCGCCCGGTCCGGACGTGGCCAGGCAGATACCTGGCTCGCCCGAGACGATGCCGTAGGCGTCGGCCGCGTGGGCCGCGCCCTGCTCGTGGGCCATCGTCACGTGGTAGATATCGGAGTCGTACAGCGCGTCGTAGACGGGCATGATCGCGCCGCCTTGCACGCCGAAGGCGTACTCGACGCCGGCGTTCTCGAGGGCGCGAACGACGGCTTCGGCACCGTTCGTGACGGGCTCGGGCGTCGGTTCCGCCGTCGTATCGGCGTCGGTCTCAGCTTCGGTGGCCGCGTCCGGGACCGCGCTGTCCGCGATCTGGTCGTCGTCCTGTTCGTCCGATTCGGCCGGTGTAACCTTTGCTGCACGTTCGCTCATCGATTACCTCCCGCCGGAGTACGGCGTTCTGTTGGTGTACGGGGTGTTTGGTGTGGTGTCATCTGGTGGATTGCGTGTCGCTGTGGAAGCGATGCGACGAATTCGGGTCGATAATGAGAAGGTGCTGTGTGAGGGGCTAGTTGGCCCCTACAATACGAATCGGAGCGAACGCGCTGCTGTTGTCCGCGGCCGGCCGGGCCAACAGCGAAGCGCGGGTCGTCATTATTGATGACGTAGGCGCCTCGAGGGTCATAACCTTTGCGAGTCTTGCAAGTGATGCAATTCTTGCGAGTCGTGAGACTCGAGCGCCACAGCAGGGGCTCGCGGACGGAAGCAAACAGGGAGGACATCGCTTAGACGTGCACCTCCTCCTCTTCCTCGCGTTCGCGCTGGCGTTCGACGCCGGCCGCTTCGGCGAAGCGCTCTAGGACGTCGACCGTGACCCGGCGCTTCTCCGCGCCGTAGTCTTTGACGCGTCGGGTGACCGCCGACACCTGTTCGTCGGTCGGATCGTACCCGCGCTCGCGCAGGCGTTCCCGAACGGAGTGCGTGCCGGTGTGTTTCCCCATGACAAGTTGGCGCTCGGCGCCGACCATCTCCGGAGTCATGACGCCAGGTTCGAAGGTGTCGGAGTTTTCGATCACGCCGGCGGCGTGGATGCCGCTCTCGTGGGAGAAGGCGTTCGCACCGACGATGGGCTTGTTGCCCGGCGTCTCCATGGCGCTTTTCTCTTCGACGATTTCGGACAGTTCCGCGATCCGGGTCGTGTCGATCCCCGTGTCGGTCTGGTAGAGCGACTCGACGGCCATCACGTACTCCTCGTAGGCGGCGTTGCCGGCCCGCTCGCCGATGGAGTTGACCGAAACCTGGGCCTGATCGGCACCCGCTTCGATGCCGGCCAGCGCGTTCGCGGTGGCCAGTCCGAAGTCGTCGTGCGTGTGGACGTCGATCCGCGCGTCGGTGTGGGCACGAACCTTCTCGATCAGTGCCTTGAACCGGGTCGGTGTGGCGACGCCACAGGTGTCCGGAACGTTGATCCAGTCGACGCCTGCCTCGGTGACCGCTTCGATCACGTCGATCAGGAACTGCTCGTCGGTTCGCGTCGCGTCCATCGGCGAGAACATGCAGGTCGTTCCCGTCTCTTTGACGCGTTCGACCGAGTCGACTGCGCGCTGTACGACTTCGTCCCGCGTTGCATGCATGGAGTCCTCGATCTGGACGTCGCTGGTGCTGACGAAGGTGTGCACCATCTCGACACCGGAGTCCAGTGCGGCCTCGATGTCCGCATCGACGACGCGGGCTAACCCGCAGGTCGTCGTCTGAGTTGCCGATGCAATATCGCGAACGGCCTCGAACTCCGCGTCGGAGTTGACGGGGAACCCCGCCTCGATGACGTGAGTTCCCATCTCGTCCAGAATGGACGCGATCTGCCGTTTATCGTCGTAGGAGAACGAAGTCCCGGGCGACTGTTCGCCGTCCCGGAGGGTCGTATCGAAAACACGTGCTGACTCTATTTCGTCAGTGGAATCTAACGTGCCCTGGAAGAACTCGACCCCCCTGACTGTTGTCAGAGGACGGGTTGTCTGGTGAAGACATTGTATCTGCATCCGAGGCGCGACGTCGTATATAAACCTGACGCAGTCGTGACTAACTCCTGATATGTCACGAAGTCTCATACATTTGAGGCGGTCGGAAAACCGCACGACATCAACGTCCTAATATGCGTTCATAGTTCCTATTATCATACCGTTCTCGTTCCGAGACACGTGCGGGGTAGCGCTCGAGTTACCCCGATTCAGTGCTTGAGCGACCGGGTGGAGCGCTGGCGCGCGGTCCGAATGGACGTTTGGGCAGAATTTGACTTCGGATAGGACGGCATATTCCGGAACGTGTTCCAATCCCTCGATACGATGCCTATTTGTTTATCTTCGGTCGATGGGGTGCCGGCGCGCGGTCAGTCTACGGCGTCGGGCGTGGTGGGAAAGAAAGACGAGGCGGGCCAGTGCCCCGGAGGCAGAGGCAGAATTACGCAGTTACGCTTCGATCGGCATCGCGATCGCATCCCCGCTACTCGAGCGCCTCCCGATGCGACTCGTACTCGCTGATATACCGATCTTCACAGGACGGACAGCAGAACGTCTTCACCTCGCCGTCGACCGTCGCCGTAACGCCGTCGCCGGTAACCCGTTTCCCGCAGACGACACACTCGAGCGAGAATCCCTGGGCGGAGAGTCCGGCGGTGCGGTCGGACCGCGCGAGCAGCGTCACGTCGTACCTGGACAGCAATGCGAGGTCAAGTTCGGACTCCAGCCACGAGCGCGCACTCGCGTCGGGAAGCGTCGCGCGAACGATAACGCGGCCGTCCATCCCCTCGGCAACGGTGTCGACGCCCGGCAGGTCGGCGACGGTGGCGTACACCTCGTCGACCGCGTCCGGTCTCGGGTCGAGTTCGACCAGTACGGACACGTCACCCCGGAGTTTCTCCCGGTCGATGTCGACCGTAAACCCCTGAATGATCCCCTGTTCTTCGAGCCGGGAGATCCGATCCGAGACGGCGGGCGGCGTCAGGCCGACGTTGTCGGCGATCTCCTTGTACGGCCGTCGAGCGTCCTCGGTGAGCAACTCGAGGATCTCGAGGTCGGTGTCGTCGAGTTCGCGCATGGGTGGTGTTCGGCCGGGACCGACAAGAGTGTACGGCGTCGGTGCGTCGGACGCGCGTTCGCTCGCGCTGATAGCGCGGCCACCGGACGGGACGATGCGAGTACCGCCGGATCATGCACCCGCCTGTAACAGCGTTTTGCCACTCGAGGTAGTATCTCCCGGCATGACGACCGACGAGATCACCGACCTCCTCACCGAGGCCTACATCGACGAACTCGAGACCGTGATGAACTACCAGACCAACGCGATCGTCCTCGACGGCGTCCACGCCGAAGAGGTGAAAACGAGCCTCGAGGAAGACGTCCAGGAGGAACTCGAGCACGCGCGCATGCTCGGCGAGCGCCTGAAGCAACTCGACGAATCGCCACCGGGATCGGAGGCGTTCGAGGCCACGCAGTCGAGTCTCCAGCCGCCCGAGGACACGACGGACGTCCAGTCGGTCATCGAGGGCGTCCTCGAGGCCGAGGACGACGCGATCGAGACCTACCGGGCGCTCCACGAGGCCGCTTCGGAAGCGAACGATCCCGTCACCGAAGACGTCGCGGTGACGATCCTCGCGGACGAGGAGGCCCACCACACCGAGTTCCGCGGCTTTCAGAAGGAGTTCCCGCAGGACTAGTCGTTGCGCGGGTGGGATTCAGATGTAACGCCGCGAGCGAACGAAGTGAGCGAGCGGGCCGAGGAACCCTCGAGGCCGCGCCAACGGCGCGGCTGAGGGGGTGACGCAGGCTTTTCATCGAAGCTAAGCGGGAGCGTAGCTCCCGCGAGGTCCGAGAGAGCTTTGCTCTCTCGAGATTTTGCCGAGGGCCAGCTCTGCTGGCCCGCAGCGCAAAAGTTCGGAGCCGAACGTTTTTCTCGCCCCGGTTCGACCCACCCGGTATGAGCGATTTCGACCTCGACCTTCGAACCGTCGAGGAGCACATCGACGAAGAACTCGACATCGAGGGGAGCATCGTCCTCGGTGTTCTCGACGGAACGACGCCGGCCGACGAGTGGCTCGAATCGATCTCGAACGGAAACGTACTCGTCCTCAACGTCGACGGCGACGTCAACGAACTGGCCGCCGGCTTCGCCCGCGATATCAGAGAGTCCGGCGGGAATCTCGTCCACTTCCGCGGCTTCCTGCTCGTGACGCCGCCGGGCGTGGACGTGAGCACGGATCGTTTGTAGGTGATAGGTAGTCAGTAGTCGGTGACCGGTGGTCGCTTGGTGATCGGTTATAGCTGGCGACCACGTTGGAGACGGATCGCGTCACTCCGACGACCCGAACTCGAGTCGCCCCACAACTACTCGAGTTCGATGCGACTCGAGTGGCTACAGAATACCGATCGCCGCGCAGCTGCGAGGTGTGAACCCGTCAAATAACGCGGAGGCGGCGGACACTGCCTCGGTGTCGTGCTACCCCGAGGCTTCCAACTTGCCGTAGTCGAACGCTTCGCCCATCTCCGAGAGCGTGTCGAGTTCGTCCTGCTCTTCCCGAAGCGTCTCCTCTAACGTGTCGGCGGCGTCGTCCATCCCGAGCTGGTCGGCCATCGGAATGAGATTGCCGTAGGTGGCGATCTCGTAGTGTTCGGACTTCTGGCCGGCGGCGATGTTGAATCGGTCGCAGGCCTCGTCGCCGGGGTCTTTGCCCATGAACTCCTCGTGGGCCTCGATCATCCCCTCGACGACGGGGTTTTCCTCGGCTTCGGCGTCCGCGTCGAGATGCTCGAACACCTGCTCGATGCGGTCGATATGCACCTCGGTCTCCTCGCGGTGTTCGGCGAACCCCGACCGCAGTTCCTCGTTCGAGGAGGTTTGCTCGAGCTCCTCGAGCGCGTCGACGAGTCGCTGTTCGGTGTAGTAGGCGTGCTTGAGTCCGGATACAAAGAGGTCTTCAGTTGAGTCGATGCTCGTAGGTGACCGTCAGTGAGAACAGCGCAGGAGTGCATAAATAGCAAGCTTGCAGGTGAGCGGAACTGAGGTTCCCAACGGCGAGTTTACGCGGTGAAAATCAGGAGTTCACGCGGTAAACGTCAGGAAGTGACCATCCGGATCCCGGACGACCACTCGCTCGTCCGTTTCCTCCTCCACCGACCGAACGCGATCAGCTACCGCCTCGAGCGCCCGCCTTGGCTCCTCGACTTCGAATCCGATATCGACGTGAACACCACCGCGGGCGTCGGCGATGCCCAGGTGGGGCTCCCAAAGTTCGAGCGCCATCGGCCCGTTCATGCGGACGCGCTTGCGATCCTCGCCCGTATCGACCGTCTCGAACCCGAGGTCGGCGTAGAACGATTCGGCCGGCTCGAGGGCCTCGACCTCGAGGACGATCTCGAATATTCCGTCGATCCCCGGGCCCTCGACGTCCTGTTGACCGAGTTCGACGCAGTTGCCGTCGGGATCGTACAGGTAGAGCGATTTCACGGGGCCGAACTGTGCTTCCTCGAGGTCGTGGTCCTCGCTCAAGCGATCCCACCAGTCGTCGTACTCCTGGCTCGGAATCGAGAACGCGTAGTGGGTGTGAAGCCCGCCCCGGGGGAGGCTGTCCGGCCGACGCAGAACGAGATCGGTCTCGCCCGCTTCGAACACCAGTTCGCCGTCCCGCTGCTCGCTGACGGTCATCCCCAGTACCTCCTCGTAAAACGTCCGCGCGGAATCGAGATACTTGGCTTCGAGTGCGAGTCGGGACAGCCCAGTGAGCATGGCCGAACGTACTTGCGGAAGGGACATAGAAGCGTCGCCGACGCGAATCACAGTCGGCACTTCGTCGAACGGCGTGCACGCACGTTTATGGATGAAACGGCCGTAGTGTCCCGGTATGACCTTCCGCGTTGACGAGACCGCAACCGATTTTCTCGAGATCGACCGCTTCGACGGCGGCGTCGGCTGGATCGCTCACCCGGACGAACGGATGCAACGGGCGAGCCACGCCCTCGAAATCGACGGCGAGGTCTGGGTCTTCGACCCCGTCGACGCCGAGGGGCTCGACGAGCTACTCGCCGAATTCGGCGACGTCGCCGGCGTCGCCGTCCTGCTCGATCGGCACAAGCGCGACGCCGCCGCCGTTGCGAACCGACACAACGTTCCGGTCTACTTGCCGCGAATCTTCGAGGGCGTCACCGAAGAGATCGACGCCCCGGTCGCCCGCTTTACCGACGAACTCTCGGAAACCGGGCTACAGGCCTGGACCGTCGTCGACAACCGCTTCTGGAAGGAGGTCGCGCTATACAACCCCGCAGACGCCACCCTCATCGTGCCCGAATCGTTCGGGACGGCGCCGTACTTTCTCGCCGGAAACGAACGCCTCGGCGTCCATCCGATGCGGCGACCCGTGCCCCCGCGGGCGGTGTTCGGCGACTTCGCCCCCGAACGGATCCTCGTCGGCCACGGCCCCGGCGTCACGACCGACGCTGCGGCGGTCCTCGAGGAGACTCTCGCGAAATCGCGTCGACGCGCGCCGCGGCTGTACGCGGGGATGGTTCGGGAGCTACTTCCGGTCTAACGCCCGACGAGATGCAGACGGTGACAGCGTGGCATACAACTAACTACGTTCCGGCCGTAATCCACCGATAGTGGTCTACATCACGCGCGCGCTCGTCGATGTCCTGATCGATCTGGCCAGCGACGCCGACCCCGATCGCGTGACCACGGGCGTCTCGGTCACTCCCGCGGGCGAACTCGAGGGGGCCGCGGACGAACTTCCGTTCCAGACGCCGGTCTTTACGGACTTTTTCCTTCCCGACCCCGGCAACGCAGTCAACGCCGTCTTCGGCGTCGATCTCTCGACGCCCGCCCGGCAGGCCCAGGGGCAGTTCGTTTCTCACCCCGTCCGGGAACTCGAGGTGACGAAACGAGACGACCTCGCGGAAGTGATCTTCGTCGCCGTCCCGCCCTGGGAACTCGACGAGGAGTCGTTCGCCGCCTTCGACCGGCGGGGCGAGCGCCAGCCCCTCGAGGTTATCGACGCCAAACCGCCGGACCAGTCGTTGTCCGGGTGACCGGAGGATGAGCAGCGGGGAGACTGGAAGTCGGCAGACGTTCGGGTGAACGCCGTCGAACATCGGGAGTCGACACGACCGCTCGCGCGACCGAACCGGGAACCGGGATACCGGGCTCCGCGACTCGAGACCGGGAACCGGTCACCATGGTCGATACCCTCGAGGAGCGCCTGTGACTCCGGCCTCGTGCCCGCCGCCTCAGACGGCCCCCCGTAGTCTGCACCGGCGCACCCACAGCCGTCCGTGGTTGTACCGGTAACTCGGTACGGCGGTCCGTAGCAGGCTCTACTCGAGGTAGCCCAGTCCGCGAAGCTGTTCGGTGATCTCCTCGAACTCGGCTTCGGTGAGTTCGCCTCGCTTCTGGTGCTGGATGACGATGCTCCGAAGGAGGAACCGAGTGAGGTCGCTCGTGCTCTGGAAGCTGGTTCCTTCGATCGTGTCCTCGACGCGGTCGGCGAGATCCTTCGGTATCGAAACCGTCGTGTATTCGGTCATACGCGATACTCCGTCGCCGGCGTCAAAGGAGTGTCGACGGCGTGGGTTTGTCAGGGGATGACGGCGTGGCTTCGCCACGGGATGACGGCACGGTTCAAGAAAATGATGGATTTCCACTATCGCATCTCACCAGTACGAATCCCGGCCCGTCTTCGTAGCGGTTTTGCTATCGGACATCGTACTGATCGGTATGGGAGTCCGGCCACCCTCGAGCGGAGACGACGACGAACCCGAGAGTGTCGAATTCGGCATCGCCGCCGTCGACGCCCGTCTCAAGCACGCTGATCTCTCGTTTCCAGCGTCGAAAGACGACGTCGCGGCCGAACTCGGTCACGAACAGATACCCTACGACGTCCACGGGAACAACGTCGCACTCGGTGAGATGCTCGCAGAAATCGACGCGACGGAGTTTCGATCCCGCCAGGAACTGCTCAACGCACTGCACGAACCGTTCGAAGAGTACCGACGGAACAACTCCGGCGGCGTCTTCCAGCAAGTGCGATCGATGCTCCCGTTCTGATCCCCGATCCACTACGGGTCGTCGTCTCGGTCCTGCGTCTCGCGTGTGATCTGCTCGAGACGGCGTCGTTGCTCGCGGTGAAGCGTGACGAGCATATCCGAGAGGACGCCGAACATGAGCAACTGAACGCCCAACAGGATGGCGGCCGCGGAGGCCATCGCCATGATTTCGTGGCCCACACCGTGTTGGAACCACTGCCAGAGGACGTACGTCGCGATGACGCCTCCCGAGAGAATGCCGCCGATACCGAGGCTCCCGAAGTAAAACAGTGGGTTGTTGGTTTTGGCAAGTGAGTACAGCGCAAGGACGATCGTGCCGCCGTCTTTGAGCGGATGCAGGTTCGTCTCCGACTCGTCGGGTCGGGCGCGATAGCTGATCGGGACGACCGTGGTGTCGATCCCGTGTTTGACACACTCGACGGCGAGTTCGGTTTCGATCGTAAAGCCGTCCGAGTCGAGCGAAAACCGTTCGAACGAGTCGACGGTAAACGCTCGGTACCCCGAGAGAATATCGTCGTAGTCGGCACCGTGAATGAACCGGAACGACTTGTTGATCATTCGGTTACCGAAGCCGTTCAACGCCTTCATCGCGTCGTCGTCCATGTTCGCAAACCGGTTGCCGATCACGTGCTCGTACCCTCGTGAAAGGGGCTCGAGCATCCGGTCCGCGTCGGCCGGGTCGTAGGTGCCGTCGCCGTCGACCATCAACACGTAGGGGACGTTGATGTACTCGAGCGCTTCGCGGACGGCCTGTCCCTTTCCGCTGCCCGACTGGACGAGGACGTGTGCACCGCGCTCCCGGGCAACCTCGCACGTATCGTCGTCCGAGTCGCCGTCGACGACGAAAACGTTCGTATAGCCCGCTTCGTAAAAGCCGTCGATGACACTACCGATCGTCGCCCCCTCGTTGAGCGTCGGAATGAGGACACAGACCTCGTCGGCAGCAATCTCGCGCGTCTCACGGCTCATGGCGATAACCTCGCCGTCACCGACCGCAATATTCGAATCCGCGAGAACCGCGTCATCTTCCATCGGCAGGCATTCCCCGCCGTGAGCGCAAAAGACTACTGATTGACCAGTGGCCGATTTATGAGCCGATTTGCAGCCCGCGTGAACCGTCACGCGAACTTACCAGGTGAGCCCCTCGTAGACCTCCAGGTCGGCTTCGTCGACACTGATTCGGCGGCCGTCGACGACGATCCGTCGAGCCATCCCGTCGAACGCGAGATCGTCGAACTCGGGCCAGCCGGTTGCGACGACCGCACCGTCAGCTTCCTCGAGCGCCTCGGCCGCCGATTCGGCGTACTCAACCTCGAGGTCCGGGCGGCTCTCGCGGACGTTTTCGATCGCGACCGGATCGTAGGCGACGGGGTGTGCGCCGCGGGCCTCGAGGTGTTCGAGAACGTCGAGCGCACGCGACTTGCGGATGTCGTCGGTACCGGGCTTGAACGAAAGGCCGAGCACCGCAATGCGAGCCCCCTCGAGCGAGACGTGAGTTTCGAGCAGGTCGACCAGCCGGCGAGGCTGGGCGTCGTTGACCGCGACGACGGCGTCGAGTAGGGCGGGATCGTACCCCTGCTCTCGAGCCCCGGCGCGCAGCGCGTCGACGTCTTTCGGGAAACAGGAGCCGCCCCAGCCGAGGCCGGAGCGCATGAAGCGTTCGGAGATGCGGCCGTCGAGGCCGACGGCCTCGAGCACCTCGTAGGCGTCCGCGCCGTACTCCTTGGCGATGTTGCCCAGTTCGTTGACCAGCGAGACCTTCGACGCGAGGAAGGCGTTGTTGGCGTACTTGATGAGTTCGGCCTCGCGGATATCCGTCTCGACGAGGTCGGTGTCGTCCCGGTCGAGGATCGGGGCGTAGAGCTCGCGCAGGGTGCTCGCGGCACTCTCGTTCGTCGCGCCGACGACGACCTTGTCCGGCTCGAGGAAGTCCTCGACGGCGGTGCCCATCCGGAGGAACTCGGGGTTCATCGCGAGCGAGAGGTCCTCGCCGATCCGTTTGCCGGATTCGTCCTCGAGGATCGGCCCGACGACGTCTTCGGTGGTGCCGGGAAGGACCGTGCTCTTGACGACGACGAGGTGATCGCCGTCTTTGTCGGCGAGCGCCCGGCCGAGCGACTCGGCGCCCGCCTGCATGATCGCCAGATCGAGACTGCCGTCCTCGGACTGGGGGGTCGGGAGACAGAGAAGGGTGACGTCGGTGTCCCGAACCGCGGCGTAGTCGGTTGTCGCCCTGAGGGTCGTTCCGGCGTGTTCGGCGATGCGTTCCGCGAGCCCTGATTCGTGGATCGGGGCCTCTCCGGCGTTGATCGTCTCGACGATCCCCTCGTCGATTTCGACGTTGATCACGTCGTGGCCGAGATCCGCGAGGCAGGCGGCGATCGTGGTGCCGACGTAGCCGCTGCCGATGATAGAGACGTTCATACCCACTTTGACGCCCGGCGGTCGTTAGATAGTTTTGGGTTCGAGTCGGGACGTCGAGGGCCCCACGTGGCGACTGACTGCCAGCGACGGACAAACGACTGCAGACGCAGCGCCCGAGCGGCCGTAGAAGATTGAAGGCTGAAGACTGAAGACTTATTCCCCCGATGACAGTAGAACCAGTATGCGCCGCCGGGATCTCCTCGCGACGGCCGGGCTCGCGTCGCTCGCCGGCTGTACCGCCTCCCTTCCGACGCTGTGCTCTCGGCCCGCGTTTCGCACGGATCGGCTCGAGTTCGAGACGCGACGGTACTCGTCGGTAGGGCGGTGGTGGAGCTACCCAGGAACGATACTGGCGACGGAACCGGCCCACACCGAACGGTTCGACCCACCCGAGGAGTTTACGGCCCAGCGAGACGTCGAACTCGAGTCGGCCGAACGAGCGTTTATCGACGACACCGACTTCGACGAATCGGTCCTCGTCGGACTCGTCGTCGGCACCTCGAGCCAGTCCACGGCCGCCAGGGTCACCCACGTCGTCCGCGAGGACCATCGCGTCCACTGTTACGTCTGTATTCGACGACGTGGCAGAACCGACGATCTGGCGCCGCAGGGACGGTTGATCCGGACGGCCGAATCGTGGAATCCGGACGAAGTGCGCGTGACGGTTACCGACGGGAACGACGCGACCGAGACGTTCGACTCCGACGGGACAGGGAGGGATATCCTCGAGCGGTGACCGGATCGGTTGATCCGATCTCATCGCTCAACGCTCATCGCTCGAGCGCTCGCTGCAGATCCCCGACGGCGTCCTCGTGGGCCGCGTGAGCGCGATCGAGGTTCACCGGATCCGAGATCATCCCGAAGAAGCCGTGGATCATGTCGTCGTAGTTGCGGTACGTAACCGGAACGCCGTCGTCTTCGAGTCGCCTGGCGTAGGCGTAGCCGTCGTCCCGAAGCGGATCGAAACCGGCCGTCATGACCGTCGCCGGCGGCAGCCCTGAGAGGTCGTCCGCCAGTCGCGGCAGTGCGTAGATGTTTCCCCGATCGATCTCACGAGCGAAGTAGTGGTCCCGACACCAGGCCATGTCGGCGGTGGTCAGCAAGTAGTCTTCGTCGTTTTCGGCGTACGAGTCCGTCGCGGTCGCATCGCCCGTTTCAGGATAGATCAACAGCTGATAGGCGATTTCAGGACCGTTCCGATCGCGAGCGAGCAGCGCCGCCGCCGCCGCCAGATTTCCGCCGGCGCTGTCGCCCGCGACGACGAGTCGGTCGGAGTCTGCGTTCAGGGCGGGAGCCGCGTCCGCGGCCCACTCGATGGCGGCATAGCAGTCCTCTAGACCCGCCGGAAACGGGTGTTCGGGTGCGAGCCGGTAGTCGACGCTGACGACGGGATAGCCCGATCCGACGGCGAGTTTCCGGCAGGTATCGTCGTGCGTGTCGATGCTGCCGATGACCCAGCCGCCGCCGTGGAAGTAACAGAGCAGCGGCCGGTCGTCGCCGGCAGCGTCGGAACCGGGACCGGTGCCCGGCTCGTAGATCCGAATCGGAACGGCACCGTTCGGGCCGTCGATGGTCCGGTCCTGAACCGACTCGAGGTCGATCACGGGTTCGCCACCGGCATGCATCTGATCGAACAGTCGGCGGGCTTCCTCGGCCGAAACCTCGTCGAACGACGGGGTATCGAGCGAAGCGTATCGCTCGAGAAATCGCTTGACGCCGGGATGCGGCTCGGGTGCGCGAGATGGTGTCATATCTCACTACATTCATTGCAGAGAACAAAAGTGTACGTCCACCGATAGACACAAGAGAACGGCGTCCACCACCCATTTCCGGTGCCGTTATTCCGTTAGCGCTGGTTCGGGGACGCTGCCAACGTACTCGGTGTCGTCTCGTCACGTTTCACACCGCTTATTTCGGTCCGGGACGGCTCTTCGAGCATGACAACCGACGCGCTCATCGGCGCCCTTCGCGACGCGGAGGCCGTCGAGTTCGGCGAGTTCGAACTTTCCCACGGCGGCACCAGCGAGTACTACGTCGACAAGTACCTCTTCGAGACCGACCCGGACTGTCTCGAGACCATCGCCGGCGCCTTCGCCGAACGCGTCTCCCCGGGGGATAAACTCGGCGGCGTCGCCCTCGGCGGCGTCCCGCTGGCGGCCGCAACGAGCGTCGCGGCCGGCGTCCCCTACGTCATCGCGCGCAAACAGCGCAAGGACTACGGCACTTCGAACCTGGTCGAAGGACGACTCGAAGACGGCGAAGAAGTGGTCGTCCTCGAGGACATCGTCACCACGGGGACGAGCCTGGTCGACGCCATCGAGGCGCTCCGAGACGCCGGCGCGACCGTCGACCGTGCGCTGGTCGTCGTCGACCGCGAGGAGGGCGGCCGCGAGAACGTCGAAGACGCCGACGTGGAGATGGAGTCACTGGTGACGGCGAGCGAGTTGTTGGCAGATCGAGACTGACGACAGGCTCGACGGTCTACTGGTTCCGGCGTGCGATTCGCATCAGATTTACGTTTACGTTCAGTTTCACTTTCGCTGCGGTTGGCCGACGTAATTAAGAGGGTACTGTCTACTGATTATATGAACGATCGCATCAGGCGACACGCCGAAATTCTCGTCGACTACTGCACCGAGATCGGCCCCGAGGACAACGTGCTGATCCGAGCGCCGACCCCGGCCGAAGACCTCGTCGTCGCGCTGTACGAACGGATCGGCGAACGAGGGGCGCGGCCGACGACCGAGTGGGTACACCGGCGAGCCAACCGTGCGTACGCTCGTGAGATGGAGCATACGGACTATCGAACGAAAGACGACAGGCTCGCGGCGATGAAAGAGACGGACGTCGTTATCCTCATCAAGGCGGCCCGCAACCGGGCCGAAAGCAGCGACGTCGATCCGGCCAAAGGGCGCGCTGCGAGCCGTGCAAAGCAACCGATTCTCGAGGAGCGCCTCGAGACGCGCTGGGTCATCACCCAGCATCCCACGCCCGCCGGCGCCCAGCAAGCGGAGATGAGTACCGACGCGTGGGCCGAGTACGTCTACGATGCGATCGATCGCGACTGGAGCGCTCAACGCGAGTTCCAGCGGCAACTGGCGGACGTTCTCGACGCCGCCGATACCGTTCGGATCGTTTCGGGAGAGACCACCGACCTTCGGCTCTCCGTGACGGGCATGGGAGTGATTAACGACGCCGGAAAGAAGAACATGCCCGCCGGAGAGGTCGCCACGTCACCGGTCCCGGACTCGGTCGAGGGCGAGATCGCGTTCGACCAGCCGCTGTACCGAAACAGTCGGGAGATACGTGACGTTCGACTCGAGTTCGAGGACGGCGAGGTCGTCGATTACGCCGCCGGCCGAAACGAAGCCGTATTGGCGAGTTTGCTCGAAACCGACGCGGGCGCGCGCCGTGTCGGTGAGTTCGGTGTCGGAATGAACCGCGGTATCGACCGGGTTACCGACAATATCCTGTTCGACGAAAAGATGGGCGAGACCGTCCACATCGCGCTGGGGAACGCGATGGCGGAGTGCGTTCCCGACGACCGCCCGTTCAACGAGAGCGCAGTCCACGCGGACATGCTCGTGGATATGAGCGAGGCGTCGCGAATCGAGGTCGATGGCGAGATAATCCAGCGAAACGGGGTCTTCCGATTCGAGGACGAGTTCGACGAACCGTAATCTCGAGAGTCGGTTTCCGGCGTCTACTGTCCGTACGATTCGAACTGCTCGAGCACCGTCTCTAACTGCTCGTCCGACAGCGTTTCTGGCTCGAGTCCGGCCGCGGTGGTCTGCAGGTACAATCGCGCGAGGCTCTCGACGTGGTGGGTGTTCTCGAGGGCGGTCTCCAGATCGGGTGCGGTGACGACCAGTCCGTGGTTCTCGACGAACGTGGCGGTGGCGTCAGCCTCGTCCATCGAAGACACGATGTTCGCGGCCAGTTCGTCGGTGCCGTAGGGGGCGTACTCGGCGACCGGGACCGACTTCCCGACGGCGACGATCATGTAGTGGATCGGCGGCAAGGGCTGGTGAGCGACTGCCATGGCCGTCGACCACGGCGAGTGGGTGTGGACGATGGCGCCGACGTCCTCCCGCCGGTAGATCGCGGCGTGCATCGGGACCTCGCTGCTCGGGGCCATCTTCCCGTTGCGGCGCTCGCCGTCGACGCCGACGACCGGGACGTCCTCCGCGTCGAAACTGTCGTAGGGAACGCCGGTCGGCGTCACCGCAAACGCGTCGCCGGTAGTGCCCTCGCGGACGCTCAGATTGCCCGTCCGACCGGGCGTCAGCGCGGCGAGGTCCGGCGCGTGCTCGACCACCTGTCGTCGCTGGCTCTCGAGGATCACAGTACGATCCCCGTTAGATCGCCGAATGCATCTATTCTGTGGTCGGGCTTCCGCCGCCCCTCCAGCGGGGTATCGGGGTCGGCGTTCCAGAGCACCGTCTCGAGGCCCACCGCGTTCGCGCCGACGATGTCCGCCTCGACGTTGTCGCCGACCATCACCGCCTCCGACGGTCGCGACTCGAGCCGCGACAGCGCCAGCGTGAACATGACCGAGCCCGGCTTCTCCCGGCCCGTCTCCTCGGACGTGAGCAGCAGATCGATGTGGTCCTCGAGGCCGAGTTGGTCCACCTTCCGGAGCTGGATCCGCGTCGTGAGGTTCGTGACGATGCCGACCGCGACGTCGTTCTCTCGCAGCGTCTCGAGGGTCTCCGCGACGCCATCGAAAAGCTCCATCTCGTCGAGGTAGGCCTCCCAGAACGCCTCGCCGAGCGCCAGCACGTCCCCGACTCTGGGTTCGCCGATCCGCTCCTCGAGTGCGCGCTTGAAGTACAGAAAGCGCTCGTGGGTCGCGGCCGTTCCGGCGAGTTCGCGCTTGACTTCCCGGCGGCCCGACTGGTAGAACGCCTCGAACGCATCCCGATCGAGATCGTAGCCCAGATCGAGGGCGGTCGCTCGAGCCGCGTCGATCCCCGCCGCCTTGCACGGCGGGTACGGATAGAGCGTGTCGTCGAGATCGAACAGCACGACCCTCTCGGTCATACGGTATCGTGTTCGGTGTAACGCAAAACGAGTATCGGTAGCGACGGGCGCAACAACGGTTCGGGGCGCCGACGCGTTACCTCAACGGATCTCGCTTGGGACGATCCGCAGGGTCGAGAGCGATCGCCGTCGCACACCATCAGAAGGCTTTTATCCCGCTCGAGACAATTCGGAGCCACGATGGTAGGTGTCCGCTTTACAGGGGCTTTCGCCCGCTTCTAATCCACACCTACCGCTCGCTGTGCCGGCGCCGAACCACAGCCGAGCGGCCGAGGCGGACGCCCGACCGAACTTCTGTGTGAAGTTCACCGAACAGATGCAGCCACAGCTACACTCGCATCAATACCGATACCCACACCCACACCCATACCCATGTCAGAATCAGATCCCCAGTCACAGGAACAGCTAGTCGTCGTACTGCCGGACGGATCCGAACTCGAGGTCGCTCCCGACGCGACGGTCGAAGACTGCGCCTACGAGATCGGCCCCGGTCTCGGCCGCGACACGGTCGCTGGCAAACTCGACGGCGAACTCGTCGCCAAGGAACAGCCCGTCTACGACGGCGTCGGCCTCGAAATCGTCACCGACGGCAGCGACGAGTACCTCGAGGTCATGCGTCACTCGGCTTCCCACTGTCTCGCCCAGGCCGTCGAACGACTGTACGACGAGGACGAGGTCAAACTCGCCATCGGCCCGCCGACGGACGAGGGCTTCTACTACGACTTCGACAACCTCGATATCGACGAAGAGGATCTCGCCGACCTCGAGGAGGAGATCGAGGCCATCGTCGCCGAGGACTACGATATCGAGCGCGAGGACGTCTCCATCGAGGAGGCCGAGGAGCGGCTGTCCGACGAGCCGTACAAGCTCGAACTCCTCGAGGAGTTCGCGGACGAAACCGACACCGTGAGCTTCTACAAACAGGGTGAGTGGGAGGACCTCTGTGCCGGCCCACACGTCGATTCGACGGGTGAGATCGGTGCCGTCGAACTCCTGGAGATCGCCGGCGCCTACTGGCGCGGCGACGAAGAAAACACGATGCAGACGCGGATCTACGGCACCGCGTTCGAGGACGAGAGCGACCTCGAGGCGTTCTTAGAGCGCAAGCAGGAAGCCGAGAAGCGCGACCACCGCCGAATCGGGAACGAGATGAACCTGTTCTCGATTCAGGACGTCACCGGCCCCGGACTGCCGCTGTATCACCCGCCGGGGAAGACCGTCCTGAAGGAACTCGAGGACTTCGTCGAGGACCTCAATCAGGACGCGGGCTATGACTACGTCGAGACGCCCCACGTCTTCAAGACTGATCTCTGGCACCGCTCGGGTCACTACCAGAACTACGCCGACGACATGTTCATCTTCGACGTCGGCGACGACGAGTTCGGCCTGAAGCCGATGAACTGCCCCGGCCACGCAGCCATCTTTCAGGACCAGTCCTGGTCGTATCGTGATCTGCCGATTCGGTACGCCGAGAACGGCAAGGTGTACCGGAAAGAACAGCGCGGCGAACTCTCCGGCCTCTCGCGCGTCTGGGCCTTTACGATCGACGACGGCCACCTGTTCATCCGGCCCGACCAGATCGAACAGGAGGTCGAGGAGATCATGGACATGATCACGGACGTCTTGGAGACGTTCGACCTCGAGTACGAGATGGCCCTGGCCACGCGTCCCGAGAAATCGGTCGGGAGCGACGAGATCTGGGAGCACGCGGAGGAGCAACTCGAGAACGTCCTCGAGAAACGCAACCTCGAGTACGAGGTAGAGGAGGGCGACGGCGCCTTCTACGGGCCGAAGATCGACTTCGCGTTCGAGGACGCCATCGGTCGCTCGTGGGACGGCCCGACGGTCCAACTGGACTTCAACATGCCCGACCGCTTCGACCTGAGCTACGTGGGCGAAGACAACGAAGAGCACGAGCCGGTGATGATCCACCGTGCGCTCTACGGCAGCTACGAGCGGTTCTTCATGATGCTCATCGAGCACTACGAGGGTCGCTTCCCGCTGTGGCTCGCGCCCGAGCAGGTCCGCGTACTCCCGATTTCGGACAACAACCTCGGCTACGCCTACCAGGTTGCAAACGAGTTCGACGACTTCCGCGTCGAGGTCGACGACCGCGACTCCACGTTAGAGCGCAAGATCCGCGCGGCCCACGACGATCGGGTCCCCTACCAGATCATCGTCGGCGACAACGAGGAAGACGACGGGAATATCTCCGTGCGCGACCGCTTCGAGGACCAGGAGTACGACGTCGAGATCGAGGCGTTCCGTAACCACCTCGAGAACGAAGTCGAAGAGCAGCGCACCGAGCCGGACTTCCTCCAGGACTGATCGACGGCGGGCGACCGCCGACGGTCCGTTTTCTCTATCGACGACGCGCGCCGCTGGGCGGCGACCGCACTGATCGGCACCCCGAGGCCGGCGCGGCCGCGGCGGCGGCCGGCTACTTCAAAATCCCCTCGACCGGCCGATGTCCATACCGTCGCCAAGTTGGCCTACGCCTCGAGTACGATCGCGACGCTGCTCCAGAAGGCGCAGGCGCGAATCATGCGACGGTTGGTCGAGTGCTACGGACGTGAAAAGCGAACGGACAGATGGTAGGTTTCGTGTCGCGAGTCCGGGCTCTGATCGTGGCGAGCGAATCTGCCATGTTCGTGCAGATTCAGTGTAGATTTTCGATCGAAATACCCATGGTTACGGAATCGTGCATATCTGTATGAACCGAGCCGAGAAGGCGGCCCTCCAGTTGCGGGCCGTCGACGTGTTGCGAATGTTAAAAGAGACGCGAACCTACGACGAACTCGCCGAAACGACGGGCCTGCCGGCGGGCGACCTCAACCGCTACGTCAATGGGCACGTCCTTCCGGGAACCGACCGGGCGCGCGAAGTCGTCGAGGACCTCGGCCGAGAGGCGCTGGGAACGGAACTCGAGGCCCGCATTCGAGTCGACGACGAGGGGTACGTCGACAACAGTTCGGCCGTCTTCGATCAGCCGTTTCTCGACCTGGTCGCGCCGGTCGTGGCGAACGGGTTCGAGTTCGATCGGCCCGACGTGGTCCTTACCGCTGCCACGGACGGGATCACGCTCGCCGCGTCGCTCGCGAGTTACTACGGGACTCGGTGTGCCTACGCGAAAAAGCGCAAGGAGACCGCCGTCGAGGAGTTCATCGAAGCCCGAGAACGACTCCAGTCGGGGATCGAACTCACGTACTATCTGCCCGAGTCGGCCATCGACGAGGGTGAGTCCGTGCTCGTCGTCGACGACCTTATCCGGTCGGGCGAGACGCAGGAACTCCTGCTCGATATCGTGGAGACGGCCGACGCCGAGGTCGCGGGAGTCTTCGCGCTCATCGCCGCGGGCGAGGACGGCATCCAGCGCGCACGAGGGCGAACCGACGCGCCGATTGGCGCGCTTACGACAGTCTGACTGATCCGATTGCCCGATACACGGCCGTCTTGGGCGCGCATCGGCGTTTCTGTGGTTACGCGAGAGCTGCTGGCCGACGCGCTCACACTCACCGATAACGATCGGTTGACAACACTGACTGTCTCCAGGTCCCGAACGATCAGTAGCAGACCGCTCTTTGCGAATCTCCGAAAGTACGTCGTGAGCCGTTGATCTACCGGCGAACAGCCACTCAGTCCGCGATCGGCGACGAAGAGCCGAAACGAGCCCCGTGTGAACGGCTACCAAATGATTAATCATTAGGTTTATTGTGCTTCCCGCAGTTGGTGGTGGTACGACCATGACGAAGTCAGTCATCCTCGGCGTGATCGGGTCCGACGCCCATGTCGTCGGGATCACCATTCTGGAACAGGCGCTGGAGGAAGCCGGCTTCGACGTCGTCAATCTCGGAGTGCAGAGCTCCCAGGACGAGTTCGTCGACGCCGCAACCGCTCACGACGCCGAGGCCGTACTCGTTTCCTCGCTCTACGGTCACGCCAAACAGGACTGTCAGGGATTCCACCAGGCGGTTGCAGACGCCGACCTCGAGGACGTCACGACCTACATCGGCGGCAACCTCGCCGTCGGACAGGACGACTTCGAGGAAACCCGAAGGCACTTCCGCGAAATGGGCTTCGACCGCGTTTTCGACTCCGAAACGGACCCCGAGGACGCGATCGAAGCGCTCCGAGCCGATCTGGACGTTCGCTCGTCCGAATCCGAGCGAGACGGACAGACCGTGTCGGCCTAAGTCCCGGTTTTCGCCCACTTTTTGCCGGTACTGTCCCCAACGGACAGCGATATCTCGCGCCCTCGAGCTAACTCAGTCGGTCCGCTCCGCCTCGATTTCGTCGAACAGTGCCTCGACGCGCGCTTTTACGTCTTCCCGGATCTCGTGGACCGTCTCGAGGGCTTCCCCGTGCGGATCCGGAAGGTCCCAGTCTCGAACGTCGGTTTCAGCCTCGAGCTCCAGCGTCGAACACCCCATCGTCGCGACGTAGTCACTGGATTCGAGGGTTTCCGTGGCGATCGCTCGAGGCTCGCAATCGGAAAGATCGATCCCGACTTCGGCCATCGCCTCGCGGACGACGTCGTGGACGGCATCGGCGGGGTGAGTTCCGCCGGAGTGGATCACGACCACATCGGAGAGGTCGCGCGCCTCGCGTTCGCGCTCGGCGTAGGCGGTCGCCATCTGGCTTCGACCGGCGTTCTGGACACAGACGAGTGCGATACGGGTCTCGGAATCGCTCATAGCTGTCACGAGTGAGTGCCCCGACCTAACCGTTGGTATGTGTTCTCGTGTGTGCACTATAGACATCGCTACGGGTTTCGAGAAGCGAACCGTTTGTCGGAGTATCGGTACGAGAGCAGCGTCGTCGACCGTAGCCGATAGTTATCGAACGATCGTCACCGGAACGGGGGAGCGTCGGGCCACCGTTTCGGCGACGCTCCCGAGCAGAATGCGGCTTGCGCCCGTGCGGCCGTGGCTACCGATCGCGATGTGGTCGACGCCGTGCTCCTCTGCGTAGTTGACGATCGATCGCGAGATGCCGCCGACGACGTGTTCCGTCTCGATTTCGACCCCGTGCTCGGCGGCCCGTTCGCGCGCTTGTTTCAGGAGTTCTTCGGCTCGGTTTTCGTGGTGTTCCTGAATCTGATCGTAGTTCGCCATCGCCCCGCCTTCGATACCCGTTGCGGCGTAGAAATCGCCGGGATCAAGGACGTTCAACGCCGTAATACGAGCGTTCGGGTACTCCTTGCAAGCGAAGTCGAGTGCTTGCGTTGATCGATCCGAGTCGTCGACGGGAACGAGAACGTGTTCCGGCATAGTCGTGCCTACGACGGACGCTCAAATAAGCGTCCGGCCTCGTTCCCGCCGACATCGTACACGCTTGCTGACACTACCGCGGTCGAATCCGACGACTGCGTCCGTCTACCGGCTGCAGATACGTGCCGAATCCGGCCGAACCCGTTCCCGTCGCTGACGAGTGCTCGGTCTCGGGTTCAAAAAATCGAGTGTGAAATCGACCGCGAAGCGCGATTGCGCGACTGCGCGACCGTTACTTGGCTCGGCCTTGACCGCCGTTGTTCGACGGTCGGACCTTCTCCGCACCCTTGCCGCGGTTGTTGAGACCGCGGTTGGCCTTGCCAGCGTTGGTGAGGCCACGGAACGCGCGGTTCTGGTGTGCGCTGTCGCAGATCCAGTTGAGATCGTCGTCGTTCTGGATCGCCGGGTGGTTCGGATCTACCAGAATCACTTCGAACCACTTCTGCGAGCCGTCTTCACCGACCCAGTAACTGTTGAGCACCCGCAGGTTTGGGTACTTTCGGGAGACGCGCTCCTCGCCGATGCGCTGGATGTTCTTGCGCCGTCCGATGCGGTTGACACCCTGGCGCTTCGTTCGGCGGCCGGCCTTGTGTCGCTGCTTCCGGGCGGTCCCTTTACGGACCGAGACCCGGGTCACGATGATTCCCTGTTTGGCCTTGTAGCCGAGTTCGCGTGCCTTGTCGAGGCGGGTGGGGCGCTCGATGCGTTCGATTGCGCCCTGTTTTCGCCATTCCTGTTTTCGCTGCCACTGCAGCTCCCCGAGCTTACCGTCGTCGGGGTCTTTCCATGCGTCCTTGATGTGGGAATAGAAGCTTTTTGCCATTGTATTCACCCGCGGGCGTTTCCTGGTTCAATCCCGACCGGGGCTACGCCCCGCGGATCACATCCCGACCTGTGGTGGCAACGTGCCGAACAGGTGCCCGCTGTCGCCCGCGACGCAGCGAGTCTACCTGATCTATCCAACTCTCGAGTATAAGGGCTTCGAACTCCGGGTAAGCGTGGCCGCGCGAAAAGCGACGTTCGTGACGCAGACGACGTTCGCTCGATCACCGCTCGAACAGCCGTAGCGGGTCGTCGACTCGACGTAGTCGTCTTGCTGCTTTTCCCCTACACGGCAACTGTTATTAAAACTCAAAGTAGAAATAACAACTTTGATTATCTCTGGTTGTTTGGATAGCAATAGCTGTGACGACGAAGCTAACCCAACGCAGGGGCCATGAAAACGAGCGCGAGTCTGTGACGCGTCGTATCGCATTCGCCGGCGATCCGAACGTCGGCAAGACGACGGTCGCCGCGCTCGTCGCGGCTCGACTAGCAGAGCGAACACGTGTAGAGGTTACCGGAGAGGCGACGGAGCTGGTACCAAGCCGCGAGGCGAGTACCGACGACGCACTCGGGATCGAATGGGCGGTCGAAGACTGTCCGCCGGGTGTGGAAGCAATCGGGGCACGAGCCGAACGGCTGGATACGGTGTTCGTCGTCACAACGCCCGAAACCCTCGAGAGCGCCTTAAGATACGAGCGGTGCGCTAGTCAGCACGATGTCGAGTGTTTCCTCGTTGTAAACCGGTTCGACGAATTGGCGAGAGATCGCCTTCGAACGTTCGACGGACCGACCCTCGCGGAGTATTTCTACGAGAAGGAGCGTATCTCGACGGCGATTGGCAACGGATGCGTCCCCGAGCTTTCAGCGCGGGCCGTCGAAGCGATACTCATCGAAGCGCTCCAGTCGGAGCGACAGGAGCCGAAGCGAGCACTCGAGGCCCTCGAGCGCGGCAACCAGTCGATCGTCAACACCGAACTCGAGGACCGAGAGAAGGCGGATTCGCTCATCGATTCGTTCGGAGCGGCTGGCTACACGGCAGCCTATTTCGAGTGTAATTGCCACAATCACGACGGACACGTGCTGGCACGCCGGCAACTGCCCTGAATGGAAGATGACAGTCGTCTCCTCTCGAGGCGGATGCAGTTCCATCGCCGACGGATCCGCAGATGGTGATGACGGGGACGGATACTGACCCCCTGGTTACGATCGTCGGCGGCGGCGTCCACGGCGTTCATCTGGCCGTTCGCCTGCTTGAAAGTGGGCTGATCGATCTAGGTGAGTTGCGCATTGTCGATCCGGCTGGACTCCTCGAGTCGTTTCGCCGAACGTGTCGTCAGTGTGGGATGACCGAGTTCAGATCGCCGCTTGTCCACCACGTCGCTACCGACCCGTTCTCGCTCAGGGATTTCGCTCGAGAACGCGGGCGCGAGGACGAACTCCGTTCGACGACGGTCGGTGCAGCGCGACCGACGGTGTCGCTGTTCTTCGACCACGCGAAGTGGGTCTGCGATCGATACAGTCTCGAATCAGCCCACGTGGATGCTCGAGCCACCGAAATCAAAGAGTGTCGACACACCGTCGAGATCGAAACCACGCAAGATCGTCTCTCTACCCGGTGGTGTCTCCTCGCCGTCGGTCACGGCCGCTCTTTTACGTATCCGACGTGGGCGATCGAACTGGTCTCGACGGAGCCGGTAACTCACGTCTGGGAACCGGGGTTCGACCCCGACGCAATCGGCGAGACATCGTCCGTTGGCATCGTTGGCGGAGCCATCACCGCCGCCCAACTGGCCACGACCCTCGGCCAACTACCGGGGCGGGACGTGATGCTGTTTGCCAGAAGTCCGTTTCGCGTGGAGACACTCGAGGCGAGTACCGATTGGATGCATTTCGGAGGGGCCATCGAAACGCTCCACGCACACCCGCCGGCGTCGCGTGCTCGTGAGGAACTGGTGGCCGAAGCCCGATACGATGGCACCATGCCACCGTACGTGTTTCGCCGATTACAGCGGGCGCTCGAGAACGGCCACGTTGACCTCGAACGATCGGAGATCACGGTCGCGACCGAAGCTGGCGGCACGGTCGTCGTCACCTGTCGCGACGGGAGCGCGTTCTGTCTCGACAAACTCGTCTGTGCGACCGGCTTCGGGTCACCCTACGGCGGAGCCCTGTTTCGCCAACTCCACCAGCACTCGACCCTGCAGACCGGCTATCGTGGGGCACCGGTTCTGGACGACGATACCCTCCGGTGGCTGCGTCGGGATGGAACGCTCTCGCGCATCGCGGTTTCTGGCGTCGCCGCACAGCAGGTCCTCGGGCCGTTCGCCCGAAACGTAATCGGAGCCAGGAGAGCGGGAACGCTCATCGTCAGGTCCCTCGAGGCCGAACTCGGAGCCGCAACATCTGAACCGAAACCGTGACCGGGACCGCCACGTTCGTCGTCAGGTCACTGACGCGAGTCAATCGGACGCACCCGTTCCGGACACGGATTCCTCCGTCCCGTCGGCCTTGATACGACGACGGCGTTGCGTGATGGCGGCCGTAATCCGGTCACCGGCTCGTCTGGCACCCGGAATGTTGGGCGCGTACGGGCCGACCGTCTCGAGGGCGAGAGCCCCGGACACATACAGCGGAACGAACCGGCCGTCGTCGCGCTGCCAAGCGAGCGTGTCGTCATCGAGAACGGGCATCCCTCGATAGCCGCGGGTCAGTTCGAGTTCCTCCACGATTCGATCGACAAACGGATGGTCGAACACCGGTTCGAATCCCGTCGCGAGGACGACCCGGTCGCCGAGTAATTGTAACCCGTGCTCCAGAGAGAGTTGGACCGATCCGTCTTCGTTCGTCGCCGACTCGACCGCTCCCTGTGCGAGCGTGACTGTGCCTTCGTCGATCCGATCCTCGAGTTCGGGATAGAGGTACGGCGGAATTGTCGCGGTGTTTCTGGCCTCCGAAATCGTCTCGAATCGCTCGCTCGACCCCGATGGATAGCTGTGGAGGGTGTCTTCGACGTGCGACCAGTTGATCCACGGCGGATCCGCCTCGGACACCTCCCACTCGAACGGATGCCGTGAGAGCAGGCCCACCGACTGCGTTTCGCTCAACTCACACGCGAGTTGTGCGGCCGTAATGCCGCCGCCGACAACGATGGTTCGATCGACCGACGCGTCGGGATCGAAGCCGCCCCAGACGTGCTCGACGCCGTCGAGATCGCGTGCCCAGTCCGGCCGTCGGTAGCGACCGCCGTGACCGATCGCCAGAACGCAGTGGTCGGTATCGACGGGTCCAGCTGTCGTCTCGAGCCGAAACCCTGTCTCGTTGGGGAGTTCGTGAATGGCGTCGACAGCGGCCCGGCGATGCAGGGATTCGAGATCCTTCCGGTCGATTACGTACGCCGAATGGTCCAGAAAGAGATCGAGAGAGGGCCGATCGGGATAATCCACCGTCGGAACGAGTTCGTCCTCGCGACCGTTCGCTTCGGCGAAACTCTCGAGTCCGAACGGTTCGGTTCCAACATGGTGAACGAACGTGGATCGGAGCGCCTCCATACCGCAGGCCCTGGCCTTCTCACGAAACGATGCCAGCAATCGGTCGTGCGGATCGAGGATACAAACGTCAGATTTATCGAACGAAGCATCTTCGAACAGACGCTGAGCCAGGTACGTGCCGTGGATTCCGCCGCCAATGATAGTACAGCCGAATTGTTGGGTTGAATCGTGTGTCGTCATCGGAAACCATCCTGCCAGTGTTCGAAGACGACGCCGAGAGTTAATAAAAACTTTGGGGTAGATAATAACCTATATTACCTAGGGAGGCCAGGTTGGTAACACATGGAAGAGAAGACGATCCCCGTGACGGTACTTTCCGGGACGCTCGGTGCCGGGAAGACAACCACACTCAACCATCTGCTGCGCGAAAGCGGCGATCGAGATCTCGCCGTGCTCGTCAACGATATGGGCGAGGTGAACGTCGACGCGGACCTCGTCGCCGAATCGTCCGACATTTCTGCGGACGAGGAGGAGCTGGTCGAACTCTCGAACGGCTGTATCTGCTGTGAACTGCGCGGTGATCTGCTCGATGCAATTGGCGGACTCACCCAAGATCGGAAGTTCGACGCAATTGTCGTCGAGTCGACGGGCGTCGCCGAACCGCTCCCCGTCGCACAGACGCTCACGCTCGGGTTCGACCAATCGGATCTCGATCCCACCGAGTTCTACGAGGAGACGGGCATCGAGCCACTCGAGGGCTGTCATCTCGATACGACCGTGACGGTCGTCGACGCTCACCAGTTCAACGAGGCGATGCAGTCGGACGAGATTCTCGACGACGACGGGACGAAGAAACACCTCGGTGATCTACTCGTCGACCAGGTGGAGTTCTGCGACGTTCTCCTGTTGAACAAGTGTGACCTCGTCGACGAGGCGACGCTCGCCGAGATCGAAGCGACGCTCGAGACGCTACAACCGCGAGCCGAGATCGTTCGGACGACGCACGGCCGGATCGATCCTGACGACATCATCGACACCGGTCGGTTCGATTTCGAGGACGCGAGCCGATCGGCCGGCTGGATGCAAGAACTTCAGGAGCCCCACGAATCGGCCGAAGAAGAACACGGTGTCACATCGTTCGTGTTCAAGGCAAAACGTCCGTTCCACCCGGAGCGCTTTGCCGAACTGCTCGACGAGTTCCCGGAGAACGTCGTCCGATCGAAAGGCCACTTCTGGCTCGCTGGTCGGGAAGAGATGGCCCTCATGCTGAACGTTGCCGGGCGGTCGATCCGTGTCGCACCCGCCGGGAACTGGATCGCAGCCCTCCCGCCCGAGGAACGCAAGGAGCAGTTCGAGGCCTATCCGGAACTCGAGGAGGCCTGGGACGACGAGTGGGGTGATCGCGGAACGCGACTGGTCGTCATCGGAACCGAGATGGACCACGAGTCGATCCGAAATCACCTCGAACTCTGTCTGCTCACCGACGAGGAGATGGACGCCGACTGGGGGGCCTTCGACGACCGCTTCCCGACGTTCGAAGAGTTAGACGAGGTCGAAGAGGATGAGCCAGGAGAAACCGAACACGACGGTCAAGAAGAGATCGGAATCGCAGATTGACTCGCCAGGACTCGAACGACGACGTGACCGAGGCGGGATCACCGCCGGCCGTCAAGCAGCCGGCCCCGGAGTGTCTCGCGATCGTCGAACCGACCGATTCGGAGCCGGATCTCTGTACGATCTACTCGATCGCATCGGAGGATTCGCTGGTAACGGCGTGGATCTCGGCTCGAGAAGGTTCGTATTGTACGCTCGAAGACGCACGATAACCCATTAAACAATGTCAACAAAATTCCAAACAGCGGTCAAGAAGAACGTTTCACCAGCTCAACGCTACGAAGCGATCGATGCACTCGCCCGAGCGGGCGAGGCCACGAACCTCGGAGTTCTCGTCCAAATGGGCGGCCTCCGCGGCGAGTTCCGTCGGCACGCACTCAACGGGTTAGCCGACTGCAACGCCACCACCGTTCTCGAGGAACTCTCAGAGGACACGACGATCGAACCGTCACTGAGACGGCGGGCAAGAGAGTTGGCATGACCGGTGGCCCATCGACGGACTCCGCGGACGAAACAACCGACACGGCCATTCCGAACGACGGACGAACCGGAAACGAACGCGTCTGCAGAGACACTGGCCGAGAACAGGGGTTGATCGGGAAGTACGACATCTGGCTCTGTCGACAGTCGTTTCGGGAGATGGCCCGCGATATGGGTTTTCGGAAGTACGACTGACCGATTACTGACGGTTCGAACGCCGGGACGAGAGTAGGACGACCCTTGGTAGACTCTCACGCGCCGTTGAAAGAACGAATCTGCGGTACGACTCCTGGCACCAGTATTATTAAAGATTGGTCACTGCCAGTAGCAAGGTCCTAGTAACTGCTTTAATAGCAGAGTCCCTCAGTTGTTATTGCTATGGCATACTCCTGTTCCGACTGCGACGCGGAGTTCCAGTCAGCCGCCGGCGTTACGCAACACGTCGCACTGCACCACAACACTTGTGCGGAGTGTAACGACCAATTCGATGAAGTAGACGAACTTCGAGACCACATCCATCAAAACCACTGACGTGAAGCACCTCGGGGTCAAGCCCCGAGGCACTCGCCCTTCTCAACCTATAGATTTCGAAGAGTGACGCAATTCGATATATTCGCCCAAAGATGGTAACACAGCCGCGTGAATTGTGGATGAAACGAAATTTGACGCTGTTGTGCTGTGGATCGACTTGGTCATAAGGGTGCATCAAAACGTCGCTCGACATTGCCTCGAAATTTCCTCGAGGAACAGGGCTAACTCGGCGACAAGATAGTTCTGTACTGCGCTGCCATTTTATATTGTGATAATTCATTTATCACCACAACCAGCCAACGGTAGTTACGGATCCAAACCCAGCAGGCAGACCATCTCGCCGGTGTGATCGTCAGCAACATAGACACATGTAGCCGGTGCTACAGATATCTACTCGGAGCGCGTACTACCCCTATGGTCTTTCACATCATCGACGCAATGACTGACGGATTCGACCGCACTCGCGAGCGAAACGGGCTGCTCTTCGTCGCCGCGTTTGCCGTCCTCGCACTCCTGGGTGCCTTCGTTACACCCACCAACCTCGGCCCCACTACGGGGACGGCACCGACGCTCGGATTGATCGACGTCGTCACCGGACTCCTCTCGATCGCGATTTCGATTGCAACGCTCGTCGCCGCGATCGTCGCGCTCCGAACGTTCGCCTCCGACGAGCGAGAGACCATTCCCCGTGAGTTCCTGCGACACAACATCGGACTGGCCACCCTCAACGCCTTCGTGGGGAGCGTCGTCTTCGTCCTCCTCGTCGTCGCCGGAAGCGCTCTCTTGCTCGTTCCGGGTCTGTTCGTCCTCGTCACCCTCTACTACTGGAGCGTGTTCGTCGCGGTCGAAGACCAGAACTTCGTCGCGGCGTTCCGAAGTAGCTGGGAACTGACGAAGGGCAGTCGAATCCGACTGTTCGGACTCGGCGTCGCCGTCATCGCCATCGGCCTGGCCGTCACCGCCGTCGTCGGACTGCCGGCGCTCCTGATCGGCGGCGCTATCGGCGTCGCACTTACCCAGATCGGAACTGCGATCGTCACGGTCTACACCATCGCGACGACCGCCCGCGCGTACGATCAACTGACCGCGCTCGAGCACCCACCCGAAACGGAGCCACAACCGGGAGTTGCCGGAACGCCGGCGTGAGACGGCCGCTGTTGGCTGTCCCTCGAAACACTCGGAAGACTGTACCGTACCACCGACCACAAATTTTGACTGCCGACCCGTTTCTATACGGTATCGGTCACGGTCTCGAAGGAATTCGCGGCGATCGACTCCGCAACGTCGTCGCTCTCGATGTCGTCCGGGATGTGCTGGGGGTACTTGCGACGGAAGTAGCCGATGATGTTCGTCAGATCACGTCGGAGGAACTCGCTCGCGTTCTCGTGATCCGTCGGAACGGCCTGGGGCCAGTCGAAAATCTTGATTCCGTCTTCGCTGACGAAGACGTTGTACTCGCTCATGTCCGCGTGGACGTACCCGTGTTCGTACGCGCGTGCGATCTCGGAAACGAGCAGGTCGAGGACGCCCAGTATCTGTTCGTCCTCGAGTCTCGTCTGGGACAGTTCGACGCCGTCCATCTTTTCCATGACGATAGCGTGGCGGTTCTGTCCGATCGGGCGCGGTACCGAAACGTCCGGGTAGAGCTCCTCGAGGATCCCGTGTTCCCGTTCGGCGGCTTTCCGTGCGGTGTACATCCAGGAGACGTGGTCGTTGTCCGAGGTGTAATCGCGTTCCTTGTGGACCTCCCGGAAGTTCGTGTAGCCTTCGCGGTGGTACTTCAGCGCGAGCGGTTTGTAGGAACGAACCTCGTAGACGTCGCTCTCCTTGCCGACGCCAAGCGGCGAGCCGAACTCGCTGATCGTGTCCTGCTCGACGAGGGCTCGCAGGGCGAGGATATCGTACCCCTCGAACTGGAGGGTGTACCCCTCGTACTGGATCGTCTTCTTCTCGACCAACCCGCGCTTGAGACAGCGCTCGAGTCGGTAGTCGACCTCCTCTTCGGTGAGACTGGAGAACTTCGGGAGTTTCTCCCGCTGGACCCACTCCGAGAACCGCATCCCCTGTTCGACACCCGAGAGGAGATAGAAGTCTTCTTCCTCGAGTTCCGGCAGAAGACCGGCAACGTTCCGAACCATAGGCGGGATAGCCGGTGTGTACGTAAAAACGTCGTGACGTGCGAGTGCAGCCAGTGCAGTCCGAAACCGGAAACCGACGGTTTCTATCGTTTCAACTGCCGTAGCCAGTGATGCTCCGGAGACTACAAGCGCCAATCGCGTCACGAGTAAATCATATGTTGCGATAGTGAATCCCGATTCTGTCACTCGAGATACCCTACAATCAGACCGATACCGCCTTCGGATCGATTCGATTGGGTCCGGGATCGCTGTAAGTGGCGCCCACTCGACGCTGCTTTCGGCGAGTTTCGGTTTCTCGGACGCGGGGATCGAAGGTGTTCCCCGCTCGCGTTCGTAATACGTTGGTGCCCGCTCCCCCACCTCAGTCGATAGTCGACTGCTTCCCGACGCTCATCGTCGATCGAACCGATCCGATCCTCGCGACTCTCGGTCCACGGATGATCTGGGACCGATGTGCCGATGCATCTCAGGGCCCGTTGCGGCCCCACCCGAACAAACGGCAGCAGTCCCAACAACGGCCACCCGAAATCGCGGTCACCACGTATAGCCCGCCGTCGCAATCCCTAACACAGTGGCCGGCGATCGAACGGGTATGAGCGACCTCGCCGACCGCGAATGGCGGCTGATTCGGGACGACCCCCGCGACGGGGCGACACAGATGGCCATCGAAGAAATAGCCGCACGGACGGCTCTCGAGGACGACCTGCGAACCGTCCGCGTCTACTCGTGGGAGCCGAGCACGCTCTCGCTGGGGTATCGACAGGACGCCGAGACGGTCGACTGGGACTACTGCGACCGAGAGGGGATCGACGTCACGAGACGACAGACCGGCGGCGGCGGGATCTATCACGATCGGTACGCCGACATTTCGTATTCGATCGTCGCGCCGGCCGAGGAAGTCCCCGGCAATCTGATGGACTGCTACGAACTGTTCTGTCAGCCGATCCTCGAGGGACTCCGCCGGATGGGCGTCGACGCTGACTTCGCGAGCGTCGAACAGTCCTCGATCTACCAGCCCTCCTGCTACCTGCGCGATATCAATCCGGCCCACGACGTCGTCGCACCCGCGAGCGCCGGCGAGGACGCGAAGAAGATCAGCGGCAACGCCCAGTATCGCCAGCGCGACGTCGTCATCCAGCACGGCTCGATAAGCTACGATCTCGAGCCGGCCCACCACGTCGGCGTGTTCGACGCGAACCTCGAACGAGAGACGTTCACCGACCGGGTGACGAGCATCCGCGAGGAAGTCGGAATCGACCGTACAGAGGCCGTCGACGCGCTCGCAACGGCGTTAGGTGAGTGGTGTGACGCCGAGGAAGCGGCGTGGCGAGACGGGGAACTCGAGGCCGCCAGCGACCTCGCGGACCGGAAGTTCGGTACCGATGCGTGGGTCCGGGACCGAGAAGTGCTCGAGGCGAGCGGACAGTAGTCCCGAAGACGGCAGGGGAGGCGAATACAGGCGTGTTACGAGCGCTGTTACCGATCGGTACGTTCGATGAAAACGGTGAAAGCGAGATCGGTTTCTCGAGTCGCCCACGATCCGAAGCGATCGATGGTTGGTTGTCGGTCGTCCGTCGTCCGTCGTCTGAACGCTCCGACGCCGTCGGTCAGCCTACCGGTCGCTGTCCGCAATCGCCTTCCAGCTCCAGCCGGCGAGGATAATCAGGGCGACCGCGAGGGCGAAGAAGACGCCCCACTGCTGAGTTTCGGTCTCCGCGATCGGTGCGAAGACGTCCATGACGCCGGTGAACTGCATCATCGCGACGACGAGCAACAGGAGCGACAGTATCGAGACGACGGCGATCCCGATCCAGTTGCGGGCCATCCACTGCCCCTCCTCCTCGGCCTCCTGCTTCGAGGTTGTGGGCTTCTCCGTTGGCTCTCGATCCGGTTCGGACATATATCCCCTTTGAAGGGACGTGCGGGAAACGGTTCCACCTGCAGACTCCGGGTGTGGGCGTGGGACCGCGATCGTCAGTCTCGGCTCGAGAGGACGGACCGGGGAGAAGCGGACTCGAGATCAGCGGTATCCGTGCGATACGGGTTATTCGAGTTAGTCGCGTTATTCAAGCATTCCGTCTCGACGCCGCCGCAACGTGCCGCGAACGAACGGCGTCGCCGGGAAGATTCCGAAGTCGAGTCGGTCGATTTCGTCGACCGCCAGCGCCTCGTGGCCGACGAACCGCGGAACCGTCTCCCGCGTGAGCTGACACCCGCCCGCCGTACGCTTCCAGAGGGGGTTGAGCAGATCCTGTCCGGTCCCGCGCCACCCGTCCGCGTGAACGTGCTCGAGAAACCGAAACTCGCCGTCCGGCTTCAACACTCGGACGACTTCCTCGAGCGCGGCGTCGGGATCCTGAACGGTACAGAAGACGATTCCGGCGACGACGACGTCGAAGCTGTCGTCGGGATAGGGCAACGACTCGGCGCGAGCGTCTCGGATATCGACCTCGAGACCAGTCTCTCGAGCGGTTCGTGCGGCCCGTTTGCGCATGTTCGGATCCGGCTCGATAGCGTGATACTCGAGGTCCTCGCCGGCCCCGTCGACGACAAATGGGAACATGTCGCCGGTACCACAGCCGAGTTCGAGAACGCGTCCCGAGAGCGCGCGTGTGAGATACTCGCGATGGGGTGCGAACAGGAACGATTGCGGGAGTAGATCGTAAAGCGCGGCGAAGATAGGATGGTCGACGTCGTGCTCGTGGCCGTGCCGATTTCGGGCGGAGTCGCCGGTCGAGGCGGGCATGTGCTAGGCAGTGACGGGAACGCGATTGATACCGGTTTCCCCGGCGATATCGACTCGGCGTCGCCCTCGTGTCACGGTTGACGAACGGCGCTGCGACGGCGACTGCTACCGGATCGTATTCGGGATGCAGTCGATCACGTCGGTCGCGAGAACGCCCGGGCCGTACTCGGCCGTCGCCAGTTCGCCGCTCTTGCCGAGGATCCACGCACCCAGTTCGGCCGCTTCGTAGCGCTCCATCCCCTGACCGAGCAGCGACGCGATGATTCCGGCCATCGTATCGCCCGTTCCGGCGACCGTCAGCGCCGACGTTCCCGTCTCGTTCAGTTCCCGCTCGCCGTCGGCGACGATTTCGTCGACGTCACCGGTCAACGTAATGACCGCATCCGTTTCCGTCGTGAAGGTTTCGAGGGAGCCGTATTTCTCCTGAATCGCATCGTCCTCCTTGCTGCTCGGCGTGAGCACCGCGTTCGAGAGGTCGGCCTCGAGCGCCGGTTCGATTGCGAGCGCGTCGACGACGGTGGGGATCTCGACGGTATCGATCGCCTCGCGCACGGCGTCTTCATCGGCGTCGACGAGTCCGGGACCGATCACGAGGGCGTCGGCCCACTCGCTCATCTCGCGGGTGCGTTCGACGGCGCTCTCCTCGAACTGTTCGCCCGCGTAGCGGTCTACGAGCAAGTTCGGTTCGTGGCTCGCGACGATTTCGTAGATCGGATCGGCCACGAACGCCCGAACGTGATCCGAGCCGGTCCGGAGCGACGACCGGCCGACGAGTGCGGGCTGGTTCGGATACTCGATCGCGCCGGCGACGATGCCGACGCGGCCGTTGTCGGTGCCGGTTTCCTCCGAAATATTCGAGAGCGTCCGCTGAAGGCGTCCCATATCCCCTATCCCGAACGGCGACAAGTAGGCGTTCGGCAGGCGTGTCCCGGGAGGTTTTCGACGTCCGTACCGACCGGCATCCCACACCCATCGTCTGCCACGACAAGACATAGGGCCTGGCCGTCGTAGTTCGTTCGAGACCCATGTTCGACGACAGAACCGACGCCGGCGAACGGCTCGCTGCCGAACTCGAGCGACGGGATTTCGAGGCCGACCTCGTCCTCGGGATTCCTCGCGGTGCCTTACCCGTCGCACGCCCGGTCGCCGACGCGCTGGACGCCGACCTCGACGTCGTCGTCGCCCGGAAGATGGGCGCGCCGGAGAACCCCGAACTGGCCCTCGGCGCGGTCGCCAGCGACGGCAGTGCCTGGTACAACGAGGCATTGATCGATCGGCTCGACGTCGAGGATGACTACCTCGAGGCGGTCCGGGAGGACGAAGCCGAAAACGCCAGCGAGAAGGCCGATAGATACCGAGAGACGCCGGGCCTGCCGGATCTCGACGGCAAGCGCGTGGTGGTCGTCGACGACGGCGTCGCGACTGGCGCAACCGCGAGAGCCTGTCTCCGGCAGGTCCAGGCGGGCGGCGGGACGTTCGTCGCGCTCGCCGTTCCGGTCGGCTCGCCACGCGGTATCGACGACCTCGAGTCGGAAGCGGACGAGGTCATCGCCCTTCGAACGCCACAGTCGTTCCGTGCGGTCGGCCAGTTCTACCGGGCGTTCGGGCAGGTAACCGACGACGAGGCGATCGAGTACTTAGAGCGGTGACCGACAGGCGGTCGAGTGCTACCCGGAGACGGGGCCGAGGAGGGTTCCGATTCAGTCGATCGAACGGCCTTCGTGGACCTCGTCAGTCGATCGGAATGCGAGTGACGCTCCGGGACGACGATCGGATCGGCACGTCGACGGTTTCGTCGGCGGGACGGGACTCGAGGTCGTCGAGCGTCCGCTGAATACCGAGGTGGTGGCCCGCGCCGATGACCGCGACGACGTCGTGGCCCGCAGCGCGGAGCGCGTGGAGTCGCGCGGCCATGGCTCGGTCGCGGCGATCGATCATCACGTCGGTGAGTTCCGGAAGGAGCGACCGCATCTGTTCGATGACCGGCTGGACGTCCTCGCCGCTGGTGACGTCTTCGAACGGGAGCGTCATGAGCTCGAATTGGGCGGCCTGCTGCTCGGGCCCCATCCGCTGGGCGCGGGCGAACAGTTTCGGGATCAGTTCGGGGCCGACGCGGGATGCGAGCGCGTTGACGGTCTCCGCGATCGGATCGTCGATGAGCGCGATGTCGACGTTCAGTTCGGCCGCAGTCTCGACGGCCACCTCCATGTCGGTTTGGCTGGGGTCGAGCCCGTACAACCGGACGACCGTCCGCTGAATCGTCCGCAGGACGGTGTAGGCGGCTGCCGTCGCTGGCGGCAGCTCCCGAAGCAGTTCTGCGGGACTCTGTCTGCCGTGTTTCTCGATACGGTCGTACCGGCGCTCGTCCAATTCGACGGCGACGATATCCGGCTCCTCCTCGCGAATCGTCCGCCGGACGCGACGGCGGTGTGTCGGCGAGAAGTGCACGCTCGGAACGAAGGTGATGGATCCCTGGGCGGACATTCTCCCCGAGATTCGGGCTCGACGGTCTTCAAACGGTGGCCTGCGCTAGCTTCGGAAGCGGAAAAACGGAACCGAACGACGGCCGATCAGGGCCACAGGCCGCGAGCCTCGTGGGCCTCGCCGACTCGCGACAGCGCGACGATGTAGGCCGCGTCGCGCCAGCTTACGTTCCGTTCTTCGACCTCGTCTCGCAGGGCCGACCAGGCCTCGGTCATCTCGGTCTCGAGTTCCCCGTGGACGCGCTCGAGGCTCCACTTTCGGCGGTTGATATCCTGGAGCCACTCGAAGTAGCTCACGGTCACGCCGCCGGCGTTAGCGAGAATATCCGGAATGACGTGGATGCCGCGTTCATCGAGGATCGCATCGCCGGCGAACGTCGTCGGGCCGTTCGCCCCCTCGACCACGATGTCAGCCGCAATGGCGTCCGCGTTGTCTTCGGTGATGACGTTGCCGACCGCGGCCGGCACGAGGACGTCGACATCGAGTTCGAGCAACTCTGCGTTCGAGAGCTGCGTCCCGCCGGCGTTCTGGGTCACCGCTTCGGGTTCGGTGTCGTGGGAGGGGACCGAAGCGACGTCGATCCCGTCGGGATCGTAGACCGCGCCGTTGACGTCGCTGATCGCGACGACGGTGGCACCCCACTCCTCGAGCAGGCGGGCCGCGTTAGCGCCGACGCTGCCGAATCCCTGCACGGCGACGGTCGTCTCGGAAAGCGGGTAATCGTAGTAATCGCAGGTCTCGCGCGTGATGATGGCAACGCTTCGGCCAGGGGCTTCCTCGCGGCCGTAGCTGCCGCCGACGACGGGCGGTTTGCCGGTGACGACGCCGGGGATGGTCTCGCCTTCCTGCATGCTGTAGGCGTCCATGATCCAGGCCATCGTCGCCGGATCGGTACCCATGTCGGGCGCGGGGATGTCTTTGGTCGGACCGATCGCGTCGCGGATCTCCTGGGTAAACCGGCGGGTGAGTCGCTCTTTCTCGTCGTCAGTCAGTGACTTCGGATCGACGACGATACCCCCTTTCGCGCCGCCGAAGGGGAGGTCCATCACGGCGCACTTCCAGGTCATCCACATCGACAGGCCGACGCACTCGTCGCGCGTGACCTCGGGATGATAGCGGAGTCCGCCCTTGTAGGGTCCGCGGACGCTGTCGTGTTGGGCTCTGTATCCCGTAAAAACCTCGACCGTGCCGTCATCGCGTTCGAGCGGGACGGAGACCTCGTGGACTTTCGCCGGATGTTTGAGTCGCTCGAGCGCAGCGTCGTCGATATCGATATGGGTCGCAGCGCGGCTGAGTTGTCGTCGCGCGGTCTCGAGTGCGCTTTCGGGCTCCGAGTCCGCCGATTCCCGTTGCTCCGTCGTGGGTGCTGACCGGTGAGACGAAGCCATGTTATTCGATCGGTGTCTGGCGGTTTCGCATATTCGCTCCGCAGTCCGGACACGCGCCGGGGGCCGCCGCGCGTACGACAGTCCCGCAACCGAAGCACTCGTAGGTCGATTCTTCGTCGGGATCGAGTTGGACGTCTTTCATGGTAGTATCAGTATCGGGGATCGCGGCGCTCAGTGCATTTAGGAATAATAGGGATATTAGGTTGAAGGTATTCGCTAGATAGTCACCCCCGCAGAACGGGAGGGGTTCATTATTCAACCATCGGGGTCGTATTTGCCGGAACACCGAGCTCGTCGAACAGCAGCGAGAGGAGTTTTCGCTGTACCGTCCGGTTGTGCCGGTAGAAAGCGGCGGCCGAGATGCCGAGCGTCTCCGCGACCTCTTCGCCCGACCGCTCCCGGGG
This sequence comes from Natronorubrum halalkaliphilum, assembly GCF_009834785.1. GTDB lineage: Archaea > Halobacteriota > Halobacteria > Halobacteriales > Natrialbaceae > Natronorubrum > Natronorubrum halalkaliphilum. The sequence continues at coordinate 40,382 of NZ_WUYX01000027.1, read as the reverse complement.
CGACTCGAAGTAGCCGCCGTAGTAGGCCAGTTGGACGACCTCGAGCTGGCGGTCGGTGAGGCGGTCGAGAAGCTCCGAACGGAGGTCCCGGGGCGTGGTCCGATCGACGCTTCGCTTCGACCGAAGCTCGACGTCCGAGAAGGTCGTCGAGACGACGTCTGCGCTCCCTCTGGCGTCGACGCTGCGCGGCACGTCGACGACGACGTCCGCCCCCTCCGGCGTCGCTTCGACGCTGCGCAGGATGACCCCGTGGTCGGCCAGCCGAAGCGCGAGAAACGGTCGCGAGAGCTCCAACAGTACCGTTCCGCCGGTGGTGCTCGCCTCGCCGTCGTCGCCGTCTGCGTTTCCATCCACGTCGTCGTTCCCTTCATCATCACCATCGCTTTCGCCCTCCTCGCCGCGGATGACCTGCACGTCCTCGACGGTGACGAGATCCGCAGCGGCCGTCGCGATGTCCGAGGGCGACGCTCCCTCGACCGTGGCGAACACCGACGCCCCGTCCTCGTGCTGGCGAACGCCACCGTCGAACGAGACGGCGCAGTCGGCTCGCCGGGCGAGCCGGGTAAAGACGAAGTTCTCGTCTCGCACGTCGAACTCGAGTCGCGTACTCGCGTCCGAGAGGAGCGCACTCTTGCGCTCGACGGCAGCGATCGCGGAGGCGATGGTCTCACCGAGTTCCTCGAGGACGGTCCGGGTGACCTCGTCGAACGCCTCGGGGCGGTCGGCGTAGACGGCCAACACGCCGTAGGTAAACTCGTCGTAGGAGAGCGGAACGCTGATGATTGACTGGTACTCGCGCGTCAGCGCCTCCTTGCGCCAGGACTGCTCGCGATCGTGAAGCCCGTCGACGACGTTGGGAACGACGGTCACCTCGCGGTCGATCGCCGTCCTGACCGCCGGCTCCGTCGCCGGGCCCTCGAGCGAGAGCGAGACGCCGTCGAGGTAGTCCTGTCCCCGATCCGCTCCGCCGTGAGCCCGAGATTCGAGGCGTTCGCCGCCGGTGTCGGCCGAGCCGATCCAGGCGAAAGAAAACCGGTCGGCGGTCGTGAGTCGCTCGCAGACCGCGCGCTCGATCTCCTCGCGTGTCTCGGCCTGAACCAGCGCCTGATCGATTTCGCGGATAATCTCGTTGATCCGATTGAGCCGAGTAAGCTGGCGGTTTCGGCGCTTGAGTTCGCGATCCCGTTCGCGGAGCGTCCGTTCGCGTTCGACGCGGTCGAGGGCTGCTTCGGCCGTGGCCGCAAGCAGGTCGGTCAGTTCTCGAGCGACCTCGTCGAACGCGTCTTCGTCCGCTGAGCCCGCCAGGAAGACGCCGTGGTCTCCCAGCGGAACGAACGCGGCGCTCCGGAGCCCAGTCGTCGGGTTCGAGAGCCTCGGCGAATCGCGGACGTTCGCGAAGAACCGACTCTCCCGCTCGACGAAGACGTCACCCGGAATGCTCCTCGTACCGGCCCGCTGGGGCGACAGCGGCCCGTGGAGTTCGGCCAGACCCGACGAGCGGGCGGCCGGCTGCAGTACGTTTTCGTCGGTGTCGAACAGGTAGGCCGCGGTCGCCTCGAGGTCGAGAACGTCTGTCGCGTCCTCGACGACAGCGTTTGCTATCTCGCGATCGGTCTCGGCGTACAGCAGCTCCCGAGCGGTCTGGTGGAGCGCCGTCAACGCCTCTTCCCGACGTTTCCGCTTCGTGATGTCCCGGCAGCTGTAGAGCGTCGTACCGCCCTGAATCGAGACCTCCCGGACGTTGACTAACAGCGTGTGTTCCCGCCCCGCCTTGTCCGTCGCCGTACATTCGATGTTGGTCAGCACGCCGTCTTCCGCGAGTTCCTCGCGGTCGAAGAGCCCCGGACCGAGCAGGTCCTCGATCGTCCCCATCTCGTGGATCTCGTCGTCGCTGTAGCCGAAGATGAAGTTGACGTTCGGACAGACGTAGGTGAACGCCCCGTCGTCGTCCGTGATGAGGACCGTGTCGGTCATGTTGTTGAGCGTCACCCGGTGGAGCGCCTCGGATTCGCGGAGCTCCGCCTCGAGTCGAGCCCGTTCGGTGACGTCGGTCGCCTGGGCGAGCAGGGAGACGACGGCACCGGACTCGTTACGAACCGGCCGGATCGTCACCTCGAGCGTCCGCGGTTCGGTCGCGCTTTCGTCGTCGCCGTCGGTCTGCCCCCGCACCAACTCCCTGTGGGCGACGTTGCCGTCCGCCGCCCGATCGATCGCGTCTCGGATCACCGACTCGCCGTCTTCGAACTGACTCCACCACGACAGCTCCGAGAGCGGGTGATCGCGGATCTCCGATTCGCCCGCAGCGATCGACTCGCGGGCGGTTTCGTTGGTCCGCCGGATGCGGCCGTCGGGCGTAGCCACCCACGAGTAGGTCTCCGGATCGTCGAAAATCGCGCTGAACTGGCGGGCCCGTTCTCGGCGTTCTCGGCGGTCTCGACGGTCTCGTCCCGTCTCGATCGCGCGCTCGAGCGCTGCTGTAAGCGAATCGTCGCTCCGCGCTCCGGGAACGTACTCCGTCACGCCCGCGGCGACGGCCTCGCCTGCGAGCGACTCGTCGCCGTCCTCGCCCGGCGCGAGCACCACGGGGCACTCCGACTCGCGCTCGCGAATCCGCTCGAGAAGATCGAGGCCGGTCAGGTCCGCGTCCGGCAGTCGGTGAGGCGTTAGTACGCAGTCGAATCGACGGTCCGCGAGGGTCTCGAGGGCTTCGGCTGCAGTCGACACCGTAACCGGTTCGTCGCCGACGGTCTCGCGAAGACTCGAGCGAAGCGTCCCCTCCACGGTCGGCCGCAACTCGTCGGGGGCGACGACGAGGAGACGGGTTTCGTCGTCGGTCCGTTCGGAAACCATTCGTCCCCTCTATGAGCCCACAGTGATAGAAAGCATCGCTTTTCCTCGCTTTCTGGAGTCCCCTCTATGAGCCCGTCGCGGGCCGGATTCGAGCGCGTCCACCGGAGGCGAAGAACGCCGAAACCGTTTGTCAGGCGTACTTCTTCCAGACCTCGCGCATCGGTACCCAGCCGTCCTCGGGATCGACGCGGCCCGCGAGGACGGCGTTCAACACCGCACCCAGCAGGAGACAGAGGCCGCCGAGATAGACCCAGGTGAGGATGATGAGGACGGCGCCGGCGATTCCGAACAGGGCGATGCTTTCGGACGTCGCGACGTAGATGCGAAAGCCGACGGCCAGTACGGTCCAGGAGAGCGCAGCGAACGCCGTTCCGGGGAGTACCTCCCCGACCGAGACGTCCGGCTGGGGAAAGAGGTAGTACATCGGAATGAAGACGGCCAGCAGGAGGCCGGCGAGGAGAACCGCGCTGGCGGCCGTGGCCCAGACGCCACCGACCAGCACCGAGAGGCTGATTCCGACCACGCTGACCAGTGCGACGCCGACTGCGACCGTCGCCGTCACGAGCACGACATCGACGGCCGTGACGAGCGTCACCGTCGCGGCCGTGTTGACGTACGACTCCTTCTTTCGCGAGCCGTAGACGTCCGTAAACGCACTATTAACCGCCTGAAAAAGGCGAACCGCACTCCACAGAAGGATGATCAATGCCAGCAAGGCGGCCCGCATTCGATCCGCACCGTTCCCGGCCAACTCCTCGAGTCCGCCGTCGGTCACCATCCCCTCGAGGCCGGTCGCCGACTCGAGGGCGGCCACCAGCGGCTCGAGGGCGTCGACGAGCGTGATACCGACGAGCGCGAGGATGACCAGGGGGACGAGCGTGTTGAAGCCGTGGTAGGCCAGGCCCGCGGACTTGACGCTGATCTGGCGCTCGCGAGCGACCGCGGCGACGTCACGAACGAGCGAGAGGCGGCTCTCGGCCATGTCCGGATATCGACGACGGGTCGGAAATCGCTTTGGCCGGCACGCAGCAGGTGACGGAGACGGCATCCGGCGATTCGCGGCGAAAAGAACGGAGCGTCGTATCGGTTCGATCGGACCGTGCGAGTGCGTTATTCGTCGCGGACGACCGACTGGACGTGACCGACGACGCCGTTTTTCAGTTCGACCTGCGGCCCCTCGGGTTCGTCGCCGTAGATCGTCGCGACCTCGCCAACGAGCGGCTCCTGATCTTCGGACTGGACGTCCTGATCGCCCTGGACGATTTCGACAGTGACTCCCTGTCGCAGTTCTTCGGCGGATGGTCGTTCGTTGGACATGGGCGATGGTGAGTCGGTTGCGTCGAAAAGGGTGGTGCCTGCACTCGCGTCGGTCGTTTCGATGCTATTCGTCGTCGAAATCCAGTGCCGCCGAATTGATACAGTAGCGTTGGCCCGTCGGTTCGGGGCCGTCCTCGAAGACGTGGCCGAGGTGGCCGCCGCAGTTTTCGCACACGACTTCGGTCCGCTGCATACCGTGGCTGTTGTCCTGTCGCGTCTCGACGCGGCCGTCGTCGACGTCGTAGAAACTGGGCCAGCCACAGCCGGAATCGAACTTCGTCTCGGAGTCGAACAGTTCGGCGCCACAGCCGGCACAGACGTAGCTGCCGTCGTCCTTGTGGTCGACGTACTCGCCGCTGAACGGCGGTTCGGTTCCGGCCTCGCGCAGGATCCGATACTCCTCGTCGCTCAGTTCCGACCGCCACTCGCTGTCGCTCGAGGGCAGTTCGCTGTCGGAATCGTCTTCGTGAACCTGATCGTCCGCTTCGTGTTCCATACGCCGTACTAGAGCGGAGAGCCCCAAGAGTCTGTCTGCGGGCAACCGATGCTATCGACTGGTGATCACGTCCGTGCTGTTGCAGTCGGGGCACTGGGTCATGCGGCCCAGTTTCGGGACGTCGATCCGGAGCCAGGCGTCGTCGCCGCCGGGGGCTTCGAATCCGCAGTTGCGACACCGCGATTGGCCGAGGCTGACTGATTCGCTCACCATAGTAGTTTGTGTGTTAGCCTATCTCATAGGTGTTGTTCACGTCGTTCCTGACAGTCACGAATGCCGATCGGTGTCCCGAGTCGGATGGCTACCGATTTCACGGCCAGTACAGGCAAGGGAGGGTGTACCAACCCCGATCGACCGCAGAGAGCGAACGGGTCGACGACCCACCCGTAGGGAGGGGGAGGAGTGTTTTCCGTTTCACTTTCACTCGAGAGGATCACGCTGGACGGTGCGGGGGATCCCCGTGTGATGGGCATCTTCGTATTTCTGGGGTTTGAAAAAACGGAGTGCGAGATCCAGAGCGTCCGTTCTTACGTCGTAAGCGGGAACTTGAGTTCGGCCCGCGTTCCGCCAAGTTCGGGGGAATCGGTCAGGCTGAACGAGCCGCCGGATTTGAGGGCGGCCATATCGACTAACCAGAGACCCACGCCAGAGCCGTGTGTGAGAGTCGTTTCTGAGCGACTGTTCAAAGGCTTTATTTCACCTAATTCGATACCCGGGCCGTCGTCTTCGACCCACAAGATGCCGTGTTTTTCGTTGGCTTCGATGCACACCCGGAGCTGAATGTTCTCTCTGTCGTGGTGTCTGAGTGCGTTGTCAAACAGCTCACCCACTGCCTCGCCGACGAGCGGGTGACACTGCACGAGCACGCCGTCTTCGAGATCGGTCGTCACCGTTGCCGACTCGTCTGCGTCAATCGCCTGGGTGTACTCACCAACGAGTTCCGCCAGATCAAATTGCTCCAGTTCGGATGCAGAATCGATCAGCTTACTCAGCTCGGTTGCCTTCTCACTGTGTGCAAGCAGTTGAGCGCTGTCTTTCTTGATGCGCGTCAGTTCCTCGTCGTACTTGTTGGCCTCGTCTCGGTTCTCGATCACGCTCGCGTATCCGTCGATAGTCGTGAGGCGATTCCGGATATTGTGTCTGAACACCCGAGAAAAAATTTCTTTCAGTAGCTCGAGTTCCCGTTCGCGTTCACGAAGTTCGGTAACCTCTCGAAAGACGAGCACCGATCCGTTCGTCAAGCTACCGAGTTTGATTTGGCGCACGTCGAGGAGAAAGTGACGTTCCCCATCCTCCGTTCCGAACGTTAGTTCGGTCTGGTGTTGAAGACCCGTCTGGTGGGTGGACAGTGCGGGAAACCGTTCACAAATATCGTCGAACGGCCTCCCAACTATGTCGCCGCCGGTCCCTAACAGCTGCTGTGCCGGGGGGTTCGCGTCGACAACTATCCCGCTGCTGTCGACACTCACGACCGGGTCAGACATCGTTTCGATAATCGTCTGGCGACTCACGGGGACGAGACTGAACAACTGATACCGATACAGGGCGAGTCCCCATAGAAGCGACGTGATAAGAAAGGTGACTGGCGTCAAGTCGACGTATAGCGGAATCGTCTCAATGTTTCGAAGCAGATGCGTCTGTAACGCGCCCGGGACACCGACGACCCATCCAGCAAGCAACAGCAGAATCTGATTGCGATGTTGACCGTGTGCCCCTCGGAAATCTGCGAGCAACAACCCGACCGGTAACATCACCAGAAGGATAGCAAAACAGACGTGGACAAAATACCACGGTCCGAGGACGAACTCGCTGATTCCAACAGGATTGTCCGGCGTTTCAGGAAGGATGACGAGATGATGTGCCGGATTGGTCACCGCCAGCGCAAGTGTAACCGCGGGGACGATCATGGTCACCGCGATCAAGAATGGGGAGAGACGAATGCTGTCACGCTGAATATACTCCCACACGAGAAGCGCCCATCCGAACGCGACGATTAACTGGAAAAAGAATCGTCCCCCGAGATTGAGATGCACCGGCAGTACCGGAGACGGCCACGTCACGAAAATAAGCATTATGGACCAACCGATCATGCCGATCAAACAGAGCAAAAAACCACGAGCACCGGGTTTGTTCCGATTACGAAGTGCGTAGCCCGCAACGCCGATGATGGGAACAACAGAGATGAACATCAAAAGCACCATCGACTGAGCGAGCTGACCCATTCGTTTGGAGATATGGATACTACAATATAATAGTACATGCTACGATTGTCTTATAACCGACCGCGAAATGAGGATATTTTACCAACATCGACTCTATCCTGACTGAATGATGTGATCGAAAAGGTCGACCCGCCGGGTCGAGTTTCGGACCTCCTCAATTTTGAGACGGAGTCTTTCCCATTTTGACACAGCGCTACTTTCGACGAGCGACTTCACGTCTCTATCGCTTATAACCATTTCCTCGTATCCGCTGGCTAGGCGTTTCGTATCTTGCGCGCCGCGAAGAATATCTATCGACTCCGATAGGATCGCTGCGGTTCGATAAGCAGGACCGGTTACGAGTTGTCCGTGTTAGATACGACCTTGTCTTTGCTGAAACTGTATCGCGAGTACCGGTCGTCGCGGCAATTCGACGACGAACTCACGGCCGCGACCGTCAATCGGAACGGGACGGCGACGGTTCGATCGAGACCCGACTAAAATTCGTCATCCGATTCGAGGGACGGTCAGCTACATCATCGGGCTGGTCCTCCTCATCGACGGTGAACGTTGTTTCCTCGGAATCGCCGACGAGCGCGTCGATACGGTCCGAAACGTCGGTCGTCCCCTCGCCGTGATGACACGGCGCGACGTGGAGGAGGTCGTCGTTTTCGTCGAACTCCGCGAGCGCGACCGTCGGCAGCCGCCAGACGTCGTGACACTCGCCGGTAATCGACGATTCGATGTGCGTGTTCCGGAAGAACGGCTCAAGTCGTCGTCCGGTGCGAGCCGCCCACGACTCGAACGCCTCGAGTCGGGTTTCGATCCGTTGTAGCTGTGGAATTCGCGTTGTGCGGTCCGTTCGTTCGACTTCTTTCCCCCAGACGCCGACCTCGACCGACTCGATTTGCGCGTTCGACTCGAGGTCGTCGAGGCGCTCGAGGGCGCGTTCTTGGGTTGGGCCTGCGCTCGCGGGTGCGAACGAGCGGATCCATAGCTCGACCGTCTTCGGTGTAGTAGTGTGTTCCGACACGCCTGATCTCCGTCGAGGCTGTCGACGGACGTGTACAAAAGTGTTGACGCAACCATCGTTCCCACTGAACAGTCTTCTCAAGCGTTCTGTGGCGGATTGTCGGTCGTCGAGACGTCGGGGCGATGAATGAGGAACGGCAATTGGTTACGGTGGCGAGTGATCGTAGTCACCGGTTGCGAGATACGGGTCACCGATGGTCGGCGTCGCCGATTTCAAGCTGTGGATCGTTGATGATCGAGCGGTCGACAGTCTCGATAGCAGCCACAACGCACGAACGAAATCGACGGGGTCCAGAACGCACACATTCACGGTCCCCGGTCGCCAATCGGTGACCAATGACAGTTTCGCGAACCGTCGAACTCGAGGGCCACATTATCGACTCGGGGACGATGGGCATGTGTTTCGGGGTCGTGATGGACATGGGCGGCGAGTTCGAAGTCGAGGAGTTCGAGGTCGGTCGCCACAAGCACGCCGAGACCTACTGTCGGATGCGGGTGATGGCAGACACCGAGGAGGAACTGCGGGCGATCCTGCACGAACTCAACCAGCAGGGAGCGACCGTCGCCGATCCTCGCGACGCGACGCTGGAGGCGGCACCCGAAGACGGGGTCGTGCCCGTGGACTTCTACTCGACGACGAATCACCCGACCTACGTCCGCGTCGACGGCGAGTACGTCGAGGTCGAGGACGTGGAGATGGACTGTGCGCTGATCGTCGAACGAGCGGGTCAGGAGGACCCGCAGCGAGTCGGCGACGCCGACGAGAACGAGGACGGTGACAGCACCCGTGTGTACACGAAGGTCCTCAACGCCGTCGAGAAGGGCGACCTCGTCGTCACCGGCGAAACCGGGATCAGAGTCGAACCGCCCGAACGGCCGCGAAACGGCGGCGGCTCCTTCGGGTTCATGCAGGGCGGCGTCTCGAGCGAGCGACCCTCGGCGTCGCTGATCGAGGAAATCGCCGACGAGATGCGCGAGGTTCGCGAGAACGACGGCAACGTGCTCGTCGTCTGCGGACCGGCGATCGTCCACTCCGGCGGGCGGGACGCGCTCGCGGACCTCGTCCGTACGGGCTACATTGACGGGCTGAGCGCCGGCAATGGGTTCGCCGTCCACGACCTCGAGCGAGACCTCTACGGCACCTCGCTGGGCGTCGATACGGAGAGCCTCGAGCACCCTCGGAAGGGCCACAAACACCACATCTACACGATCAGCGAGATCGTTCGCGTCGGCGGGATTCCGGCGGCCGTCGACGAGGGGATCGTCGATGAGGGCGTGATGTACGAATGCGTTGAAAACGACGTTCCCTACGTGCTGGCGGGCTCGATCCGCGACGACGGCCCGCTGCCGGACACGATCACCGACTCGATCGAGGCCCAGAGCGCGATCCGCGAGCAGGCCCAGGAGGCCGACCTCGTCCTGATGCTCTCGACGCTGTTGCACTCCGTCGCCGTCGGGAACTGCCTGCCCTCGACCACCAAGACTGTCTGCGTCGACATCAACCCCGCCACGGTCACCCAGTTGCTCGATCGCGGCAGTGCACAGGCCATCGGCATGGTCACCGACATCGGGACGTTCATTCCGATGTTGGCCGAGGAGTTACTCGAGGAGTAGGCTTCGCGATCGCTGTTCCCGAAGTCCGCGCGAGTCACCGGGACTGATCGTGATACCATCGACGAGAGGATGCCAGTTTCGTTATGAGGCTCAAGCGCGAAGCAGTAGCCGATGGCAACCGGGACCGCACTCGCGGAGGCAACGCTCGAGACGCTTCCGATTACCGTCGCCGTACTCGACGGCGACGGCGAAATCTTATTGACCAACCGGTCGTGGCGCGAGTTCGGCCCGGACGACCACCGCGAAGACCACCTCGGCGTCAACTACATCGCGACCGCCGAGATGGACGAAGACGACGACGAACACGCCAGCCGCGCTATCGAGGGCATCGAGGCCGTCATCGCGGACGAGCAGGAGACGTTTGCGATGGAGTACCCGTGTCACTCGCCCGAGCGAAAGCAGTGGTTCCTGATGCGAGCGAGTCGGTTCACCGTCGACGGCGAGGTTCGCGTCTCCGTCATCCACCTCGAGATCACGGAGCGAAAGGTAGCCGAAATCGCCGTGGAGGAAACCGCCGCGGAACTTCGCGAGGAACACCGCGCACTCGAGCACGTCCTCGATCGGATCGACGGTCTCATCCGGGACGTTACCGACGCCGTCGTCAGCGCGACGACGCGCGACGAGATCGAACGGCGCGTTTGTGCGCGTCTCGCCGAGACCGAGCCTTACGTCCTCGCCGGTATCGGCCGGGCCGACGTTACCACCCGCCGACTCTCGTCAGTAGAGTGGGCCAGTGGCGGTGGTCTGCCCCTCGAGAACGACGATAACGATATCGTGCTCGACTCGGACGATAGCCACCCCGTCGCTCACACACTCGAGACGGGCGAGCCACAGGTCGTACAGGACCTCGACACGTCCGATCAGGCCGACGACTGGTTGCCGACGGACGCTTCCGAGACGTTCCGGTCCGTTGCGGCGTTGCCGCTGGTCTACGGCGACGTTACGTACGGCGTGCTCATCCTGTTCGCGGAGACGGCGGACGCCTTTACCGACCGGGAACTGACTGTCCTCGAGTCGCTCGCCGGAACGATCGCGACCGCGATGAACGCGATCGAGGCCAGACGGATGCTCACGGCCGACGGCGTCGTCGAACTCGAGGTGGCGATCCAGGACTCGTCGCTGTTCGTCGCCGCGCTGGCGGCCGAACTCGAGGCGACGCTGACGTACAGAGGGCTGACACACCGCAGCGACGGCACGCCGCTCGCGTTTTTCCACGCCGATCGCGTCGTCGAGGACGGTCCGTCGACGGACGATCTCGACGGGGTGACGGAGACCACGATCCTGTCGACGTACGACGAGGGGACGCTCCTCGAGGTCGCCGTCGCAGACGATGTTTTGACCGCGCTCTCCGAGCACGGGGGCGCGATTCGCCGGTTCGACGCCGGCGTCGGAGGGGCGGAAGCCGATCGCCGATCGGCGCTCACCGACGCTACCGTCGATCTCACCGTCGACCTTCCGAACGGCCAGTCCGCACGGTCGGTGTACAACCTCCTCGAGGAGCGATACGACGTCGTCGAACTGCTCAGCTATCACGAGACCGAACAGCCGATGCGAACCCGACAGGATATCGCGGCGCAACTGGAGTCGACGCTCACCGATCGCCAACTCACGGCGCTCCGGAAGGCCTACTACGCCGACTACTTCGAGTGGCCGCGCAACGTCTCCGGCGACGATCTCGCCGAGTCGATGGATATCTCTCGATCGACGTTCCACCAGCACCTCCGGACCGCAGAGCGGAAACTTCTCGACGAATTATTCGACGGGGACCCGCCTAGTAAGGGATAGCTATTTTATACGCACTTGTCGTATTCGTAACATCCCCCCATCGGTACAGGGTACGAGAAAGAGAATGCAACAGGAACACATCGACGCAGGCAAGGCCATCCAGAAGCGAACCGGTAAGACGTTCTATCTCGCGACCAAATTCCTCCCGGAACGCGTTCGCCACGCGACACACGTCCTCTACGCGTTCTTCCGGATCGCCGACGAGGTCGTCGACGATGCCGACGGTGTTCCTCCCGACGAACAGCGGGCCGAACTCGAGGCGCTTCGCGCACGGGCCCTCGGCGAAACCGAACCCGACGGGCCGGTCCTCGAGGCGTTCGACGAACTCCGTCGAGAGTACGATATCGCCGACGCCGAAATCGACTCGTTCGTCGACGCCATGCAGTCCGATATCGACACCTCCCGCTACGAGACGTACTCGGATCTCGAGACCTACATGCGCGGCTCGGCGGCCGCGGTCGGCGTGATGATGACCGCGATCATGGATCCCGACGATCGGGAGGCGGCGCTTCCGCACGCGGTCAAACTCGGGGAGGCCTTCCAGATGACGAACTTCCTTCGCGACGTTCGCGAAGACGTTCTCGAGCGCGATCGGATCTACCTGCCGCGGAAGACGCTCCGCGCACACGGCGTCTCGGCCGAACAGATCGAACGCCTCGAGTACTCGGAGTCGTTCGCGACGGCTATGGCTTCGGAACTCAAGCGAACGGAAGCGCTCTACCGGGAGGGCGTCGCCGGGATTCGGTACCTGCCAAAGGACTGCCAGCTGCCCGTTCTGCTCGCAGCCGTTCTCTACGCGGAACACCACACCGTCATTCGCGACCAAGAGTACGACGTGTTAACCCGGGAGCCGTCGCTCTCGCCGACGCGGAAACTGTGGTGTCTCGCGAAGACCCGCTGGCACTGGCACTGGAACCGCGACCCCGAAGCCGTCTTCCAGCGCGTCTCCGCCGTTCCCGCGCTCGAGACGGATCATCTCGGTCCCGGTCACGGCGGCCGCGTGCCGACGCAGTAGCGTGAATCGACCGAGATCCATATCAGCGTCGATGATACATCTCGACCCGGCGAAAATGCACTGAGACGCTATGTCGCGGCTTCTGACCGGTATTCGACCGGCGTCTTTATCCCTCTGTATCCGATCTTACGGGATACCGACGAAGGGGCAGCCGGCTGCGGGTACACCGTCGCCGTGACGGCTTTCCGGGTGCAATTTACACCGATTTATTTCGAGTTATACCGCGGCTCCGATCCGGAGAGCCGCCGACTGCCCTCTCGAAAACCCTATGAGTCAACTGATACACCCCACCGAAGCGGACGTGCTCGGGCTCGAAACCGGCCTCGAAGCGCTTCGGACGAGTTCTGAGTTTCCCGGCCCCGTCGAAGGAGTAGCCGACCACGAATCCTACGACCACCTCGCGCTCATCTACGAGAGTCAGGCCGAACAGTTCGCGACGGCGATTCCGTACATCAGAAAGGGGCTCGAACGCGGGGAGCGATGCGTCTATATCGCCGACGAAAACGATACGGAAGAGATACTCGAGGCGCTGCGAGACGGAGACGTCGACGTGGACGAGGCGCTCGAGTCCGGTGCGCTCGTCATGTACACCGCACAGGATTCTTACCTCCGTAACGGGGATTTCGACCCCGACGACATGATCGCGTTCCTCGCGGATATCATCGACGAGGCGGCGGCGGAGTACGAGGGACTCCGAATTACCGGCGAGATGACGTGGGTGTTCGGCGACGATCCGCCCCTCGAGGAACTCATCGAGTACGAGGGCAAACTCAACCAACTCCTCCCGAACGCGAACGGAATCGCGCTCTGTCAGTACAACCGCGAGCAGTTCTCCGCGGAGATCCTTCGAGATATCATTAAGACCCACCCGCATCTGGTCTACGACAACACGGTTTGCCAGAACTTCTACTACACGCCGCCCGAGGAGTTCTTCGGTCCCGACCAGCCGGACCGCGAAATCGACCGGATGATGGGGACGCTGCTGGACCGCACCGAAGCCCGTACCGAACTGCAAGAACACCGCGAGCATCTCCAGCGGCAGAACGAAATCACGGGCGATCCCGACAGTTCCTTCGAAGAGAAACTGGACGACCTCTTCGAACTGGGTTGTGAACGGTTCGGTCTCGAACTCGGCGCGATGGCGCGCGTCGATCCCGACGAGGACTGGTTCGAAATCGAGTACGTCAGCGACGACCACGATCATTTTACGCCCGGTGTCGAGCTCCCGCTCTCGGAGACCTACTGCACTGCTGCCACCGAGATCAAGGCGACCGAAAGCGTTTCCGATCCTCGAAAGGACGGGTACGACGATATCACCATCTACAGCGAGTACGGGATACGAACGTATCTCGGCACCTACATGGAGATCGACGGCGGAACCGATCGGACGTTCTTCTTCGTCTCGTCAGAACAACGGGACGAGCCGTTCACGGACGAAGAACGGACGTTCCACCGCCTGATGGGCCAATGGGTTACCTATCAGCTCGAGCAGGACAAACAGGAACACCACCAGCAAACGCTGTATACGATCGCAGCAGACCCCGATCGATCGTTCGAGGAAAAGCTACAGGCGATGTTCGACCTGGGCTGTGAGCGGCTCGATCTCGAACTGGGTGGCCTGGCCCGGATCGATCCGGCGACCGACTCGTTCGAAGTGGAGGCCGTAAGCGACGACCACGAACACCTCGCGCCCGGTGCACAGGCCCCGCTCTCGGAGACGTACTGTCGGTCGGTCGTCGACGGCGAGCCGACGGCCGGCATCACTGCACCCGAACGCGACGGGTTCGGGAACAGCGTCGCCTACGAGGAGTTCGGCGTCGAAACGTATCTGGGCACGCGAATCGAACTCGAGAACGAGCCCGATCGGACGTTCTTTTTCGTCTCGTCGGACTCGCGAGACCGGGAGTTCTCGGACGCCGAACGAACCTTCCATCACCTGATGTCTCAGTGGGTCACGTACGAACTCGAGCGAGAACAGCGCGAACGAGCGCTCGAGGCGTCGAACGAGCGGTTAGAGCAGTTCGCCTACGCGGCCTCCCACGACCTCCAGGAACCGCTGCGAATGGTCACGAGCTACCTCAAACTGCTGGAGGATCGGTACGACGACACCCTCGATTCGGACGGCGAGGAGTTCCTCGCATACGCCGTCGACGGCGCCGATCGGATGCGCGAGATGATCGACGGCCTGCTGGAGTACTCCAGAGTCGAAACCCGAGGCGATCCGTTCGAGCCGATGGAACTCGAGACGGTCTTCGAGGACGTGCTGGCGGATCTACAGCTCCAGATCGACGAGAGCGAGGCCGAAATCACGGTCGCGGAGCTCCCCCGCATTCAGGGTGACGCCAGTCAGTTGCGGCAGGTGTTCCAGAACTTGCTCTCGAACGCGATCACCTACAGCGGCGACGAACCACCCCGGGTTTACGTCGACGCGACGAAGCGGGGCCGGGAGTGGGTGATTTCGGTCCGCGACGACGGTATCGGGATCGATCCCGAGGATCAAGACCGCGTGTTCACGGTCTTCGATCGGCTCCACAGCCGCGAGGAGTACGACGGGACCGGGATCGGGCTCGCGCTCTGTGAGCGGATCGTCGAGCGCCACGGCGGCGAGATCTGGGTCGAAAGCGAACCGGGCGAGGGGGCGACGTTCTCGTTGACGCTCCCCGTTGCGGC
>NZ_WUYX01000027.1:0-25392 GCF_009834785.1 Natronorubrum halalkaliphilum | reverse complement strand
TACGGATTGCTGTAACTATGTACCGCCGATCACCAGGGACGGGGTCGGTGATCGGCGGTAATTGACTACAGTAAACCGTATGAGCCGTCCTGTCCGGAGCGCGCTGTCGGTGTCGATGAACGGTGGCGACTCAGTTCGAGGACCAACATCCGTTGGAAGAACGATGATCCCAGTTGGCACTGTCGGGGACGTATGGCAACCACAGCCGTTCCCCGGAAGGCGATCGTGACCTGTATCGGTTGCGATGCGATTCTCGGCGCCGAGATCCATGATAACGGCTCGTTCACGCCGCTGGGAACGGAAGCCGAGTGCCCCTGCGGGTCGTTGACGTCTTGCCGGCTTCGATGACGGCGATCAGCAGCGCTATCGCTCCCCGCCGCGGCCGTCGTTCGAAGGCAACAGCGTCCGCACCATCTCGCGATCGTAGCGGTCGGTCCGGAACAGGCCGAGACAGAACAGTCCCGCGACTCCGGCCGCCAGCCAGTTCCCGTAGAGGACGTTGATCGTCCCCCAGAGCAACACGAAGCTCACCAGATCGTCGAGGATGAACTCGCAGGTTCTCACACGCTCGAGTAGCGCCCGTCGGTCGAATGCGAGGTCGACGAGGACGACGGCGACGGTCCCCGAAATGACCCAGCCGACGTAGTTCGAGACGGGGACCCCGTAGTAGATCCCGGCTGGTACGAACTCCCAGAAGCCGATCGCGACGGCGGCGGGGTCGAGAACGAGATCGATCGC
This sequence comes from Natronorubrum halalkaliphilum, assembly GCF_009834785.1. GTDB lineage: Archaea > Halobacteriota > Halobacteria > Halobacteriales > Natrialbaceae > Natronorubrum > Natronorubrum halalkaliphilum. Next base: position 24,654 of record NZ_WUYX01000027.1, on the reverse strand, counting down.
GACGACGGCCGCGATCGCGGTGAGAATTCTGATCACGAGCGAGTCGCTCCAATCCTCGAGGACCAGCAACGTGAGCAGGTAGGCGTTTAGCACCAGCGGGATGAAAAACAGCGGCAAGGCAAGCGGGACCTCGCCGAACAGCATCGGTCCGAGCTGGATGGTGTACTCGAAGGCTCCGTAGGGCCAGTCCGTTCGCACGCCGACGATCTCGATCGCGTACGTGTACGCCGTCAGCACGCCGAGACAGCCGAGCGCCCACCAGCCGATCCGCGGAAGCAGGCCGACGATCAGCGGCGAGCGCATCACCATCGTCCCGAAGAGGATCAACAGCGGGTTGTACGCAAGCGGCGACGGCAGGAGTCCCTCCGCGCTCGCGACCAGCGTCACCGCGCCGACGGCCGGGAAAACGACGGCGATCGTGAACCGATTCTCGCGGACGATCGACTCGAGTCGTCGCTGGACGGCCCCTCGAGTGCCTTCGGTACGGCTCGTCGAGTACGGGTTATCCATGCACCAGCCTCCAGAGCCCACCCATCGTCAGGGCCGCACCGACGACCGTGTTGATCGCCGGGAACCACCAGTACGCGCGCTCGACGGCGACGCTCGAGGCGACGATCACCGTGACGAGCGCGGGATAGACGAGCATGAGCGCGCCGAGGCGGGGGTCGAGCGCGCCGAACGCGACGGCGCTCGCGAGCCAGCACGCGCCGCAGTAGCCGTAGGTCCGACGTTCGCCGAGCACCGTTGCGGTCGTCCGGATCCCGGTTTCGCGGTCGGGTTCGATGTCGGGGATCGCCGAGAACGTGTGCATCCCCATTGCCCACAGCCAGCCGCCGAGGACGGCGAACAGGGGCGGCTGGCTCCCCGCGACGGCGGCGTAGGCTGCCGCCCCAGGTGCGATGTAGAGTCCGTTCGAGACCGAATCCAGAACCGGCGTCGTCTTGAACCGGACCGGCGGGGCGCTGTAGGCCGCCCCGAGGACGAGAAAGGCGGCGATCCAGGGCCAGGCCGACACCGGGACGAACGGCACGAATAACAGGGGAAAAACGGCACAGCAGGTAACGGCGACGGGAACGACTCGCTGGCCGCGATAGCGGGCTTCCTTCGACTCCTTCTTCGGGTTTGCGACGTCGATTTCGCGGTCGTAGATGTCGTTGATCCCGTAGAGGAAGACGTTCGCCGGCACGAGGAAGTAGGCGAAGAGGGCCACGGCAGCGGGCGCGAACAGATCCCCGACGCTGTCGGCGGCGTAGGCGACGCCTACCACGACCGGCCCCGCCAGATAGAGCCAGAACCGCGGCCGCGAGAGCGCCAGGAGATACGAGAGTCGGTCACCGAGAGTATCCTCCCTCGCGGCGGTCGAACCTGCAGTCATCGGTGCGAATCAGCGCGTGTCACGGCTCTACGGGCCGTCCGTAGTCCTCGAGCACTTTCTCGGCGGTCAGTTCGCCGCTGATGAGACACATCGGGACGCCGATCCCGGGCGTGGTGTCCCCACCGGCGAAGTAGAGCCCGTCGACCTTCTTCGAACGGTGTGGCGGCCGGAAGAGCGACGTCTGACGGAGCGTGTGCGCCAGTCCGAGCGCCGTTCCCCCGTAGCTGTTGTACCGGTCGGCGAAGTCCTCGACGGAAAAGCGTTCCTCGAGGACGATCCGATCGCGAAGCTCGGTGCCGGTGTTGTCGGCGATATCGGCGAGCACTCGGTCGCGGTATTCCTCGCGGCGCTCGGGGGTGTCCTCGAGGCCGGGTGCGATGGGGACGAGGACGAACAGCGCGCTGTGGCCGTCGGGAGCGACGTCGTCGTCGGTTCGGGAGGGCACACAGCAGTAGTACGCGGGGTCGTCGGGCCATTGGGGATCCTCAAAGATCTGGTCGAAGTGGTCCTCCCAGTCGGTCGGCAGAACGAGCGTGTGGTGGGCCAACTCGTCGACGTCGCCCTCGACGCCCAGATAGAGCAAGAACGCGGAGGGCGCGTAGGTCCGTTTGTCCCAGTAGTCGGCGTCGTACCCGCGCTGCTCGTCCCGGAGGAGATCCTGTTCGGTGTGGGCGTAATCGGCGTTGCTGACCACCAGATCCGGCCGAATCTGCCCCCGCGGCGTCTCGACGAGGAAGGCCCCCTCGCGACCCTTGACCGCCGTCGCCGGCCGATCAGTGTCGTACTCGACGCCCAGTTCGCGGCCGAGTTCCGCGATCGAATCGATGACGGTACCGATCCCGCCCTCGGGATACCAGACGCCGAGATTGAAATCGACGTGGCTCATCAGATTGTAAAGCGCCGGCGTGTTCGTCGGCGAGCCGCCGAGGAACACCAGCGTGTACTGCATGATCTGCTGGAGCTTCGGATGGTCGAAGTAGCCCTCGACGTGGCCCTGCATCGAGCCCAGCAGGGAGAGGCCGCGGGCCTGCCGAGCCACGTCGGGATCGATGTAGTCTCGCAGCCGAGTACGATCCTCGTAGACGAAGTGCTCCATCCCGACCTCGTAGTTCTTGCGTGACTTCTCGAGGTAGTCCTCGAGGGCGTCACCCGCACCGTCTTCGTACTCGTCGAAGACGGCTTTCGTCCGCTCGAGGTCCGGCGTGATCTCGACCTGATCCCCATCCTTGAAGAAAATCCGATAGTGGGGATCGAGGTGCGTCAGTTCGTAGTAATCCGAGGGCGTTCGGTCGAAGTCGGCGAAGAACCGCTCGAAAACGTCGGGCATGAGATACCACGACGGCCCCATATCGAATCGGAAGCCGTCTTTCTCGAGACGGCTCGCTCGACCGCCGAGCTGTTCGTTCTTCTCGATGACGCGAACGTCGGCACCCGCGTCGGCGAGGTAGCAAGCCGTCGAGAGCCCGCCGACGCCGGCACCGATAACGACGACGGATTCACCGGCTAGCGATTGCATAAGTATCTATGAATAGTGGCTCTCTCATAAACGTGGGTCATACCCATGTAGGGTTCCGGTTCTATATTGACTGAGAAGACGGATCCTGGACCCCACGGAATGACGAGACGCCGACACCATCGTGAATCACTCGACTCCGGTGCGGTACACAAGCGGCTGTTCGGCCGAGGGATTCGTGTCGGATACGTGAAATAGACGAGCAACCGAGCCCGTTTGGCGTCCGATGGGTTTCTGGTAGCGGCGTCCGTACATGGCTTATGAACGGGACGACAGCCGTCATCACCGGCGGCACTCGCGGCATCGGACGCGCCGTCGCGGAACGCTTCGCTGAGAACGGTGCAACGGTCGTTATCGGCGCTCGAGACGGCGGCGAAGTCACGGAAACCGTTGGGGCACTCGAGACGCGACTGGAGTCGGCTACCGAGGGTGACGGCGGGAATGTGAGCGAAAACGAAAGTGTGAGTGTACCCGGAACTGCCGCGGGCGTCCGCACCGACGTACGCGACGAGTACGACGTCGAACGACTGGTCGAGACGGCATCCCGAGCCGGCACATCGAGCGGAATCGACACTGTCGTCGCCGCAGCCGGCGTCTATCACGGCGATCCGGGACGAACGCCGATCGACCAGGAGTCCTACACTCGGTTCGACGATCACGCAGGGATCAACGGTCGAGGCGTCTTCGCGACGATCCGCGAGGCGATCCCACACTTGAACGACGGGGCCCGCGTCTTGGTTCCGACCGGGGTCGTGGCCAGCGAAGCCAAATCCGGGTACGGCTCGTATGCGGTGTCGAAGGCGGTGGCGGAAGCGGTCGTTCGCGGGTTCGCCGCCGATACCGAGTACACCGTCGGCTGTCTCGATCCGGGGCAGGTCGCGACGGAACTCACGGACGGGGCGGGTCGCGACCCCGACGATGTCGCACCCATGTTCGTCTGGGCCGCGACCGACGCACCCGAGGCAGAACTCGACGGTGGCGTCCTCGGCCTCCGCGAGTGGAAAAACGCGACTCGGTGATCCGGCGAGAGTTTCGTGACTGCGTGGTCCCGGATAGCGCTACGCGTCTCCGTCGTCGGTCTGGACGCGTTCGCGGGCGAACTCCGACAGCGAATCCCAGTCGAGATCGTCGCCCAGCGACTCGAGGCCCTCGCCCAGCGATTCCCGCGGCTCGAGTTCGCGTTCGGTTCCGGGCACCTCAACGATCGTCTCGCCGTCCTCGTCGTGATCGCCCTCGAAGACGGTTCGATCCGCCGTATCGAAAAATAGCGGGTTGCCCGTGGCCGTCGACCCGACGTACTCGACGTCGTTTTCGCGGTGATCATCGAACGTTACCGCCGCATCGTATCTGGAGTCGTACATATCGAAACCGACGGCAGCCAGCCCGTCAAGCGTTCGCGTTGCAAATCAGAGGCTATGAAAAGGAATCAAGACTGTTGTCGGACGCCGCCAGAGCCGTCGCTCCCAGCGGCCACAACCGAAACCAGGGTGGTCGGCGCTGTCGCTCGAGTCAGAGCATCCGGAGAAATGCGGTCAGTCGGTGGTACCGAGGTTCAATCGATGTGGCCTTCGCGGCGCAGCTGGTCAGCGTCCTGGCTGGTGTAGCGCCATTCGATCGTGGCCTTCTCGTCTTGCCAGTCCCAGGGCTCGGCGACGACGATGTCGTCTTGTTCGATCCAGGTGCGGTATTTCATGCGACCTGGGATGCGGCCGAGTCGTTCCTCGCCGTCCTCACAGCGGAGTTGGACGTGGTTTCCGCCAAGGTGTTCGGTTACGACGGCGAATACTTCATCGCTGTTGGGCATACGGAGGTTCCGTCGCCCGGATTCTTCTGTCACACACTCACTACGAGGGGGAGACGTTTAAAACATTGGAGAGGCGTGGTAGCGTCCCACTCACGACTGTAAGACGGCTTACAGTTCCCGATCCGAGTCCGGGTTCTCGAGGTCCCACAGCACCTCCGGCAGGAACGCCCCGAGGTTGTCGATGACGCTCCGATCACTGACGTTCAGCCCCTCGCAGTGGTCGTGGGCCGAGTCCCGAATGTCGACGTGGAGGTCGCCGTCCTCGAGCCAGACGCCGAGCGGAAAGACCGAGCATCTGGTCGGTTTCCAGTCCTCCTCGAGGTGCAGCGAACAGAGGCCATCCTCCCGGAGAAAGGCACACGCACAGCCGTCATCGGCGACGTGGTCGTCCCGTTCTTTCTCCTCGCGGGTGACGAACTTCTCGCCGCGAAACTCGGTCGTCGTCTCGGCGAGGTTCGCTCGTCGTGCTAACTCGAGGAGATCCTGATCGTAGAGCAAGACTCCGTGCTGGCAACACCAGGTGCAGTCGTCGACGCACTCGAAGGTGAGGTCGGGGTCGAACTCGACGACGACCTCGCGATCGGGATAGACTTCGACGCGTCGCGTAGCGTCGGCGCTCACAGACGGTCGGAGGGGGTGACGGCGGAAGTGCCTTTCTCATCTGCGGGCGCTCGAAAAAGTACGGTAGGTGCGAGAAGGGTGGATGGGAACGGCGTCAGGGGGGACGTAGCGGGCGTTCGCTCACACGATCTCGAGGGCACCGTACATGAACCCCGCGTGGGGCGAGCAGTAGTACGGCTGCGTGCCGGCACCCTCGGCCGTCCACTCGAAGATGTCGCCCTCGCTTCCGATCGTCGCGTCGAACACGTCGCCGCCGCCGCTCCGGTCGTCGATCGACTCGGTCGAGGTCACGGTGTGGAAGACCCCGTCGGTGTTGACCCACTCGATCGTCGTTCCCTCGTCGACCGTGACGAAGGCGGGATCGAAGACGAAGTTCGGTTCGTCGTCCCCGTCTCCCGCACGAGTCTCGATCTCGACGCCGTCTTCCCCGGTCATATCGACGAACTCCTCGTCGATCGTCTCGGACGTTGCGTCGTCGGCATCCGTCTCGTCGGCATCCGTGTCGTCATCGGCGTCGTCGGCGTTCTCGGATTCGGCGTCACCGACCACGATCGTCCCGTCCATGAACCCCGCGTGAGGCTTACAGTAGTAGTGCTGAACGCCGTCCTCCCCGGGAGTCCACTCGAACGTATCGCCCTGGCTGGCGATCTCCGCGTCGAACTCGTCGCCGGGCGTCTTCTGCTCGAGCGAGTCGGTCGAGGTCACGGTGTGGTAGATCCCGTCGGTGTTGACCCAGCGAACGGTCGTACCGGCCTCGATCTCGACGCGATCGGGATCGAAGACGAAACTCGGTTCGTCCCCGTCTTCGTCCCCTTCGCGCGTCTCGATTTCGACGACGTCGTTTCCGTCGGTCCCGTCGTCGTCCGAACTCCCTTCGTTGTCGCCGTTCGAACTCGCATCGTCCTCGTTGTCGTCGCCGAGACAGCCGGCGAGAGCGGCCGTAGACAGCGCGGCACCGTTGCCGGCGACGGCGAGCAACCGCCGACGGCTCAGACGTCGTTCACTCATGAGTCACTCGGGGGCTTCGGTCGGCATGAACTCGCGATCGACGCCGACCTCGACGTCGCCCCACGGCATCTCGTGGTCACGGGTAGCGTGGTGGACGAGCCAGGCACCCCACTGCTCGGCGTCCTGGCCGCCGTGGCCGGCGTCCCAGCTGTCGGCCTCGTGTTTGTGGAAGTGCGTGAACTCGTCGGCCTGTCCCGCCGGGATGTCGTCGCTGGTGAACTGGCCGCGTTTCCCCATCCCGAAGTAGATGAGGTTCTCCGCCTCCTCGACGGCCGGGTCGTCGAAGTGGAGGAAGAGGAACGTCTCCTCGCTGACCCACTTCCAGACGTGTGCCGGGGTCCCGTGCGGTGCGTCGTCCTGCCCCTCGGTCCAACTGTCGTCGAACGCCTCGATGAGTACGTCGCGGTCCTCGGCCGAGAGGTCGCCCTCGCCGCCGTCGGGCGTCTCCCAGTCGGTCTCGTGGCCCTCGCTGCCCTCCTCGGGCGGCGTGGGCATGAAGCCGTAGTCGACCTGGGGCTCGATCGGTTCGTCGTGGAACGGGTACTCGATCTCGCGAACGGCGATGTGGGTCAACCAGTAGCCCTCGTCGCCGGTCTCGCCGCCGTGACCGTCCTCCCAGCCGTCGGCCGTGTGCTGATGGAAGTGCGTGAACTCCTCGCTGGGCTGGCTCTCCTCGGTGAACAGCCCCTTCTGTCCGATCGTGATGTAATCGAGTTCGGTGGCTTCCTCCGGATTCGGCTCGTTGAAGTGGAGCCCGATGAAATTCTCGTCGCTGACCCATTTCCAGACGTGGCGCGGCGTGTAGCTGTTGGCCTCCTGTTGGGCGTCGTTCATCGGTTCGTCGTCGAAGGCTGCGACGAGCGCCTGGATATCATCCTCGGAGAGCGAGTCGCCCTCGGGAGTCGGCTCGAGGCTGGCGAGCTCGGACTCCTCGGCGCCGGTCGTATCGTCTTTGTCACCGTTCATCTCGTCTTCATCACCACTCGTGTCGTCTTCGGCACCGTTCGTTTCGTCCGCGGTATCTTCGTCGTCGCCGAGACACCCAGCGAGTGCGAGCGCACCGCCTGCACCCAGCACCTGGATCACGCGTCGCCGGTCGATCGGTCGAGAGTCATCGGTTGGCATACAGGAGACCCAACGACGGAACGGACGATGTCGCTATGGTGGTCATGTGTGCGCAACGCACAGGCCGGATTGATTTATATAGGGTGAATCATAACCGGCACGGCAACAGGATTCGAACGTCTTCGCCAGCGTGAACTGACGTACAGAAGTGCGCCTCACAACACCGCTTACGGCCCCGAGCCCACCGAGAACGATTCGGATGCCAAGATCAACAGCAGTAACGGTTGTCGTCGGGACGGAACGTCGTCTCGCTCGCCGAACTCGAGACCGGGTGCCGCGAGCGAGCCCTGAAGCTGCTGGCTGGTAGTCGTCTCCGCGCGGGCCATCTCGCCGGCGTCGATCGTCGTGACCACGTCGCGCTCGGCGTCGTCGATGGCCGCTACGTGGGTCGCCGTCTGAACGGGAGCGTACAACCGACCCACTAAACTGCCTCGAGTCGCCAAGCGAACTCCTACGGACCGAACTCGTCGATGCGGCCGTGGACCGTCTCGGACCACTCGTCAACTGCCTGGTGCATCAACTCCTGGGCCTCCGGCACGGGAACTGCAAAGTACTGATAGACGTAGCCGCCGCCCTCGAGAAGCCGCCGCTCCCGCTCGACCAGTTCCTTCTCACACAGCGTCGACAGCGCGCGGTTGACGTTGCTCCGATCGCGCTCGAGGGCGTCCGCGAGTTCGGCGACCGTACTCCCTTGCAACTCGAGTAACCGGAAGTACGTGCGCGTCTCGTGGGCCTGTATCCCGAAGACGCACTCCAGTATCCGTTCGAACTCCGGGCTGTCGACGAGCATGAGGTCCTCCATGCGTTGCTCGCGTTCGCTCATCAGGGACTAGAGACACGGCAGGACGGAACCTATACGTTGGGGAGCGAGCGGTGACCCATACGGTTTACTGTACGTCAGTTCCGGCGCAACCCCGACCGGCCGGCGGTTGCGTCGGTACGTCGTGGTATCGGGGTATAAGAATGTCAGGATATCGGAACAACAGACCGTATCAATCCTCGACGGCGGGCACGCCATCGGCGGAATCCTCGGCGGGTGCCGGTTCGGCGAGACGATACCGCTCGAGACACCTTCGCATCTCCTCTTCGGTCTCGTAGGTGAGCAACTTCATCGGGGTATCGCAGTAGTACGTCCCGCTCTGCCGTCGCAGCGCCATATTCAGGCTCTTCCCGAGCACGGTGACTTCGATGATCACCCGATTTCCGTCCGCGAGTTCCTGAAGCACTTCCCTGGACGTGAGGTCCTTGCGGTTGACGTAAATCGTCTCGCCCATCGTCTCTAATTAGGGGCCGCTACCGTAATAACCCACGTGTGACTCGGCCGGTCAGTGACCCGGGGACTCGAGGTCGCGATCGACTTCGGCAGCGTCGACGACCGTATTCCGCAGCGTGCCGACGCCGTCGTAGGTGATCTCGACGGTGTCGCCGGGTTCGACCAGTCCGGGGTTGGCCGGACTGCCGAAGGCCACGACGTCGCCGGCCCGGAAGGTAAATCGTTTCGAGAGGAAGGAGACGATCTCGAACGGGTCGAACAGCATCAGTTCGGTGTTGGCTTCCTGCCGGCGTTCGCCGGCGACGTCGGTCCGCATGTCGATTCCAGTCGGATCGACTGCGGTCTCAATCCACGGTCCGAGCGGGCCGGAGCCGTCGAACGCTTTCCGCGCCGTCCGTCCCTGCTGGTCGAGCGCGTCCACGTCGTTCATGATCGTGTAGCCGCGGATCGCGTCCGCCGCCTCCGCTTCCGAGAGATTTCGGCAGGGTTCGTCGATGACCGCCGCGAGTTCGCCCGCGTAAGTGAGTTCGTCGGTGAACTCGGGGTCGGGGATCGGATCCCGGTGGCCCAGTAGCGACGCCGGCGGCTTGATGAAGAAGTCGGGCTCTTCCGGGCGTTCGTACGCCATCTGGTCGAGGGTTTCCGCGTAGTTGCGGCCGACGCAGTACAGCGCCGAGGGGTCACAGGGCGGAAGGAACGCCTCGTCGTCCCCGACTTCGTAAACGCCGTCTTCGGCGTGAACGACGCCGTCTTCGTACCGTCCGGTCACCGGGCCGTCGTCGGTCATGATCCGCGCGAGTTTCATTATCGGCGGACTCGGTTCCGGAAGATTAGTCGTACCGGTTCGGTCTCGGGCGAGTGGATCACCGCCCTCGAGGGCGGTTACGCACTCCTCCGACGAGTCAGTCGCGGGGCCCGCAGCTCCCACGAGTCGGGCCCTCACCTCAACTCTCGAACACAGGCACATGGAAGGCTGACGTATTCCCCGCGGGTCGGCCAACGGACGGGTATGTGCGCCAACTTCACGGTCGATGACGAAGGGAAGTCAGTCGTCAACACGAACGGGAAGGAAATCGGCGTCGTCCAGGACGTCGAAGCGGGCGTCGCGTACGTCGAACCCGGCCCGGAGATGACGGACTCGATCAAGTCTCGACTCCGCCGCGACCGGGACGTCGCCGACGGAATGGAGAACTACCAGATTGACGAGGACTACGTCGACGAGATCACGGGCGGCGAAGTTCGACTGCAGCGATTCTGATCGGTTGAGAACCCCGTTTCGCTCATCGGATCAGCCCCTCGATATTCCGGTATCGGATATTCGCCCACGCGTCCGCCGAGAGATCGAATCGCTCGAACAGCGACAGGTGGGGGATTTCCTGTCCCGGCGCGAGGTAGTCCGTGCCGAACACCAGTTGGTCGTGGTGAGCCGAGAGAAAATCCTGTGCGTACGCCGGGTCGCGCGTGAGCGCGTTCCAGCCCGATCCCCCCGAAATATCGCCGTAGATGTTGTCGTACGTCGCGAGAAGTTCGGGAACGCGGCCGCCTGACTCGATCGATCCGTCCGGATAGTCGCCCCGGTCGTCCGGACCGACGTCCGCCGAAATGTGGGACCACCACGCGTGTGCGTGAGCGATGAAGTCAACCTCCGGATAGGAGGCGACGACCTCCTCGAGTCGCGGGAGTCCAACGTCGTCCATCATCGCCTTGTCGTCGGTGTGAAAGAGGATCGGCAACCCGTAGTTGACACACCGTTCGTAGAGCGTCTCGAGCCGCGGATCGTCGATCGCGAGGCCGGCTTTCAACTCGCCGAAGCCGCGCATGCCCCGCTCGACGTAGCGATCGAAGAGCTCCGTCACGGCACCGAAATCGTCCTCGTAGACCAGCGTCCGCGGATCGATCGTACAGAACGGAAGCAGTCGCTCAGGATACGATTCGACCTGATCGAGGATCCACCAGCTCGGCGCCTGCACGGGGTAGCTCTCGGGCGAGTCGAGTGCCAAGACGACAGCCCGATCGATGCCGTGAGCGTCCATCCATGAAATCAGCTCGTCGGCGCTCAGGGGATCCCTGTCGAGCGTTTGTTCGGGGATCAGGTGGGTGTGTGCGTCGAGTAACGGCTGGTCCGTGACGGGGCCGGGGTCGGGGTCGGTGCCAGAATCAGCATCTGCATCACCATCCTCCCGTCTCGAGCGACCACGAGCGTGCGCCTCGGCGTCGCGAGCGGGCTCCGCTGCTGCGGCCGACCCCGCCCCGACGATGCCGGTTGCACCGGCGAGACCGAGACCGAGACCTGCGCTCTCGAGGAGGCGTCGCCGCGTCGTGGTCTCTGTAGACGAAGACGCTGTTCGCTTGTCCGCTCGGTTCACGGTTTTTGCTCCCACTACCCCGTTGAAAACGATACAGGGGATAGGTCACGATTCCAACCGGTTCGAGTGGATAGCTTTACCCAATCCGTCGAAAAGAGACGATAATACGGACCACGAGTTCGATGACAGCCACTTCCAACGCCCTCGTCACCGGCCCACCGGGCAGTGGCAAGACGACGGCACTCGAGCGCAGTATCGAACGCCTCCGAGAGGACGGGTACGCCGTCGGCGGCCTCTCGTGTCCCGAACGCCGCAGGAACGGCGAACGGGTCGGGTTCGAAATCGTCGACGTCGCGAGCGGCGACCGTGCGGTGATGGCGCACGTCGACTACGACCAGGGGCCCCGCGTCGGCAGCTATCGGGTCGACGTCTCGGCCGTCGACCGACTGTCGCGACGTGCACTGTCGACTGCCACTGACGCAGTCGACTGTCTCGTTATCGACGAAATCGCCCCGATGCAACTCGAGAGCGACCGATTCGTCCGAGAGACGAGACGCGCCCTCGAGTCGGCGACGCCGGTGCTCGCGGCGATCAAACACGGGAGTACGGACGGATTTTGCGAGGCGGTCAGGAATCGCGCGGATACGGAACTGTTCGCAGTCGAACCGGGGACGCGAGACGCACTCCCCGGAACGCTCGCGGCGTGGGTCGAGTCTCGGTTCCGGTCCCAGTCCCGATAGGTCGCCAGCCCCTCAATCCCCTGAGTTACCAGTCCCAATCCCCCGAAACGCCGTCGACTGGTCAGGTCACCGTCACTCCTCTATAACGAGGTACGTCCGCCCGCCGCGGTGCTCGAGCGAGACGTAGTCGGTGTCGACGTTCGAGTGGACGAACTCCTCGATCCCGTCGGCGTGGAGATCGGTGACGTCGATTCGTTGCCGCCGTGGCTCCGAGTCGAGTGGTTCCGGGCGGTCAGTCTGCGTGCTGCGGTCGTCAGTACGGTCGACGATCAGTGCCATACCGGACAATGAGACGGATCGCATGTTAATCCGATCCACCCGGAGTGAAAGTGAAAGTGCAGGAAAGCGGCGGTGTCGCGGTGAAATTCGGGAATTAGCTACTCGAGCGAGCGTCGCCGCCCTCGCGCTCCCGACCCCGCGCTATCCGACCCGCTTGACTTCGACCGGATGCGGACCGTCGTCGGTCCCGAGTGCGACCGCGTCGACGATCGACTCGCGCGCCCGGGACCGCCACTCCTCGACGGCCTCGGCGTGGCGCTTTCGCAGGCGTTCCGTCGCGTCCGAATCGGCGTCCTCGAGCGCCGTCTCGAGGGAGGGGTAGTCGGCGACGACCTCGTCTTCGATGACGGTCGCGGGGTCGACGTGGACGGCGCCGGTCAGTTCGGTGTCGTCGCGTCGATAAACGTGGATTCGGGCCCGCATGCGGCCGTGAAACGGCGGCGTCACCCGGAGGACGGCCTCTCCGGGGTTCTCTTGCGTGTACGCGTAGGCGTCGACTGCGTCCGCCGCGGAGAGCGCGAGCGAGCGGATGTCCGTCGGATCGGCGTCGTCCCCCATTGATCGATCGTTGGACCCGAGACGGGTTAACGTTGTGAGTCCGGGGCTCCGGACTCGTCCTCGAGCGCCGGCCGGAAGACGTCGGCTCGGACATCCGTAGAGACGCCGTAGGTCGCGTCCGAAACCGAATCGGGGAGTTCTGCGTCGCAGTCTTCGTAGTGTGCGCGAAGCGAGGCGCGAACGGCCTCCCGGACGCAGGCTCGCGTCGCCGCGCCGACATCGGTGCCGCTGCCGGAGAACTCGAGTCGCTCGCCCGTCGGATCGTGGCCGGCGACGATGGCGTCCGTGGTGGTTCCCGGAAACCCGGTTGCCGCGAGCAGCGTCGCCGCCTTCGCCTCCGCGGCGACGGCGACCAGATTCGCCAACGCGCCGGGTGCGAGCGCCCGCGTCGTCCCGACGATGACGTTGACCGTTCCGCGCGCCGGCCCGCTCGAGCCGTCGCGAGTTCGTTCGTCGGTGCTCGAGTCATCCGGGCGGTTGTCGGGGAGTGGATCCATCGGCAACGCCGCGGGGTTCGAGATGCCGGCGGTCGCGTAGGCTGTCACGGAGCCGTATCGTGCGCCGCGGGCGTCGGCCTGCTCGACGCCGGTGAGCAGGGTCGGTCCCGGCTTCGGCTTCGGCTCCGGTCCCGGCAGTTCCGCTTCCCCACCAGCGAATCCCGCACGCTCGAGGCGCTCGTCGACGTACGCTGCGAGGTCCGTTCGCTCCCACCCTTCGGGAACGGAGACGTTGTACGCGCAGTCGGCCGTCCGGCGGCCGCCGTTCCAGCCGGTCGAGAGCCACTCCGTTCCGGGTCGACTGACTCGGAGAACCCCCGCTCGACGAACGGCGCCGTAGGCCGGGTCCGAATCGGGATCGGGCTCCGTCATTCGTGAGTCTCGTCGTCGGCAGCCTCGGCTGTCCCGTCGCCTTCAGACCCGTCGGCCTCGAGAACACCGAGCGCCGCCAGCAGCCGGTCGTTCGATTCCCGATCCTTCACGGCGACGCGGACGTGAGAGTCGAGGCCACGAAAGGTCGTCGCGTCGCGGACGGCAACGCCGTCCTCGCGAGCCGAGACGATCACATCGTCGACGTCTCGGTCACCGACGTCGACCAGCAGGAAGGGCGCGTCCGACGGCGCGACGTCGAACCGTCGCTCGAGGGCCGTGTGCAACCGATCGCGTTCGTTCGCGACGCGCTCGCGGGTTTCTCGGACGAACTCGTCCCGCCGCAGACAATGCGCGCCGACCCGCGCGGCCGGCGTTCCGAGCGACCACGCGCGGCGGGCCGTCTCGAGCGCGTCGCGCCGGTCGCCGCTCGCGACGGCGAATCCGGCTCGCAGCCCCGGCAAGCCGAACAGTTTGGTGAGCGAGCGAGCAACGATCACGCAGTCGTCATCGAGTCCGGCGGCCGACGGCAGGTCCGTGAAGCCGAGAAACGCCTCATCGACCAGAAGCGTCGTTCCCGCCTCGCTACAGCGGGCTGCAAACGCCGCCAGCGTCTCGGGATCGGCCGCCTCGCCGGTCGGGTTGTTCGGGGTACAGATGACCGCCAGCGCGCAGTCCTCGAGCACGCTCCCCTCCGTCGCCAGAATCTCGTCGTGGGGAACGAACCGCGGCGACGCCCCTTGTAGTCGGACTTCGCGGGCGTACTCGCCGAAACTCGGGGACAGGACCAGCGCGTCGTCGCCGGGTTCGAGCGTGATCTCCATGGCCAGCCGAATCGCGGCCAGTCCGCCGGGCGTCGGAATTACTCGCTCGGGCTCGCAGCCGACGAATTCGGCCGCGGCGGCCCGGTAGTCGGGGTAGTCATCGTCGGGGTATCTCCGGGAGCGCTCGAGCGCGACTTCGTAGGCCTCCTCGACGCCGCCGGGCGTGGACGGATTGGTGTTGGCCGAGAAGTCGAGGACGTCCCGGTTGGTTTCGCCGCCGTGGGGGACCCGCTCCCCGGTCCGTACCGACTCAGGGTGCATGGTCGCCCTCCGGATCGAGAGTGGGATCGGAGTTGGAGTCAGAATCGGAGTTTGAGTCAAAACTTGTTTCCTTGGCGTCTTCACCACTGTCCGCGCCCCGATCCTCGCCCTCGATTCCCAGTCGAGCACACACCGTTTCGAACCGCTCCCGTACGGCCGCCATCTCACCCTCGGGGACGAGCGAAAGCGCACCGCCCATCGCGACGCCCTCCTTGGCCTCGCCGGTGCAGTAGCGTTTCATGGGGACGTGCTCGCGCTCGTCGAAGCCGGGATCGGTGACGGTGAGGTCGCAGTTCAGCCGGTCGCAGATGTCGCCGAGTCGGTCGCCCTGTTCGGCTTCGACGAAGGAGGTGGTCGCGATCGACAGCGGCGCGTCGACGTCCGCGTGGCGCAGGATCGTCGCGACGGCCACCATCTGGGTGCCGCCCGCGAGCGTCACGTCGATCCCCGACTCGAGCGCCCCGGCGGCGATCCCCGCGACGGTCGCCTGCACGGGATCCCCGACGGCTCGGATTACCTCGATCGGTTGGCCCTCACAGTCTCCGGCCTCGAGATCGCTTGCGGCGAGCGCTTCGTCGACGACTCGTCGCTTGCGTTCGATGGGATTGCTCGGCAGCGACGAGGAGACCTCCCCCGGCTCGCCGAGCGCGGTGAGCACGCCGAGTGCAGTCGTCGTCCCGCCGGGGACCGTCTCGCCGATCACGAGTCGGTCGTCGGGCAGCCCCGTCCCGTAGGCGTGGGCGCGGTCGAAAATCGCGTCCGCGTCGGGGACGGCTTCGGAATCGCGGATATCGGCCCCCGGCTCGACGCCGAGGTCGACGGTGGGTGCGGCCGTCGGCTGGGCCAGCCCGGCGTCGACGACCGAAACGTCGAAGTCGATCACTTCGCGGACGGCTCGGGTCACCGCGGCCGGCGTCGGGCAGCCGCTCGGACTCACCGGCGTAACCGGAGCCATCGTCGGCTCGCCGTACTCGAGGATCTCGACGTCCGCGGAGGGCGTGTGTTCCATCAGCTCCGGGGCGGCCCCCGCGGCGCTGATGCCGTCGATCAGGGCCGTCTCGGTCGTGCCGGCGGGGAGCAGCAGACGCATTACCGAACCTCCTCGGGCGGCCAGTCGGCCGCGATACGGGCGTCTTCGCGTCGGTTCACGTTGATCGCGAGTCGCGGGTCGTAGTGTACGTGGGTCATGGATTCTGAGTCGTCCGCAGCGCCGACGACGTTGATGCCGGTCGGCGCGAGGTGATCGGCCGGCTCGAGGGTCGTGTCGATACTCGCGCCGAGCCGGCGCTTGAGGGCGACGGGGACGCAGACGGTTCCCGACGCCTCGCTGTCGCCGTGGACCGCGAGCACCCGGTCGATCGCCGGACCCGAGAGCAGCGGGACGTCCGCCGCGACGGTGAGCATCGGCGTCGAGAGTTCGGGTCGCTCGAGGAGTTCCAACAGGTCCGTCACGTAGCCCTCGCCGGCCGTCTCGATGGTGGTCACGCCGTCGGCTCGCTCGAGGTGGACCCGCGTCTCGGGTGCGTTCGGCGAGACGGCGGCCGAGATCGTTTCGACGCGACTCGCTTCGAGGCCCGCGAGCACCCGGTCGACCATCGGCGCGCCGTCGATCGGATGCAGCGGCTTCTCGTGGGGGCTCTCGAGGCGGGTGCCCTCGCCGCCGCACATCACAACAGCGTCCACGCGATCACCCCCGCGTGGACGCCGGCGACGCGCCCGATCTCGTTCGCTGCGCCGAAGATATCGCCGCTGATGCCACCGAGGTGTCGATTCGCCCAGTACCAGGGGAGGCCGAGTCCCGCGAGGGCCCCGACGAGGGCGACCGCAGCGACCGGGGCGGGCCAGGAAAGGGCGACGACGGGGACGGCGACGACGGCGGGCGCGACGAACGACCGCGAGGCGGCCGCGTCGGTGAACTGCCGGCCCATCCCCTCGTGGCTCGCGCGGCCGAAACAGGCCATCGCGGCCATTCCGAGTTTGGTCCCGACTTCGGCCGCGATCGCGATAGCGACCGCGGTGAAAACGGGCACTCCGGCGAGGGCGAGACCGGCGAGGGCGAGCGCGGCGACGATCGCCGAAACCGCCAGTAGCGCGCCGACGCCGGTCGTCGTATCTTTGAGGACCTCGCGTCGCCGCTCGACGTCGCCGTGAACCACGAGCGCGTCGCCCAGATCCGCGACTCCGTCGAGGTGGTGGATCCCGAACACGGCGTAGACCGCGAGCAGATAGGCCAGCGCGACCGTCGGTGCCGGAAGCGTCTCCGCCGCGAGCAAGGGAAGCGCCGCCAGCGCACCCCCGACGTAACCGACGATCGGAAACGCCGCCGGCCTCGAGCGAAACGCCGTCCAGTCGCCGTCGCGGTGACCGACGGGGAGTCGCGTCAGGAAGCCGGCCGCGCCGCGAGCGGCGGCGAGCCAGCACCCGATCACGCACTCACCACCCTCGTTAGTCGCGTCGGAACCTCGAACTCGAGGCGCCGCTCGATTTCGATCTCGACCGCGATTCCGGAGGCGGCGACCGATCCGAGCGCAGACCCGGCGTCAATCGATTCCTGCGGGGTGGGCTCGACCGCCGTTATGACCGTCGTCGTTCCGGCCGCGAGAGCGATCGCGACGATCATCGCGACCGCGGCGGCCAGCCCGACGACGGTGACGGCGCGCTCGCCGTCTTCGACGGTCGGCAGTTCGGCGTCGGCGTTCAGGTCGTAGACGCCCACTTTCGTGAGCCGAACCGAAAGCGCACAAGCGAGCGTCGCCATGGGCCACCCCGAGTTGGGCGACGGTGGCTCTCGAGCCCACTCGCGTGCGCGAAAGAGCGCCAGCGGGTCGGCTCCGGCGACGGTGATTGCCGCCGCCGCGATTCGGGCCGGGAGCCACATTACGAGATCGTCGAGGCGCGCGCTCGCCGTTCCGTGCGGTTTCGACGGGTACCCCAGCATCGAATCCAGCGTGTTGACGCCCTTGACCCACGCCGCCGCGGCGGCCGCGACGGGGAGCGAAATCGGCGCGAGCAGGGCGAACGGAAGCAGCGTCGCGACCAGCCCGTCCGCGAGGTTCTCGCCGGCGCTCTCGACCGCCGCACTCCGGATCTCGGCGGCCGAAAGCGTCGACGTGTCCCGCCCGACGAGTCCGCGAACCTGTTCGCGAGCCGTCTCGAGGCCGTCGCCCTCCTCGGGTGGAGTGCTGTGGTGATCGTCGGCCGCGGCGTCGCCGGCCGCCGTCGCCGCCACGACCGTTTCGGTCAACTCGAGCAGCGATCGCAAACTGGTCGTCAGAAAGAGGACGACGCCGGCGACGATCGCACCGGCGAGCGAAGATGCCTCGAGCGCAAGGGCCACGAGTCCACCGGCGACAATTGCGGGCACCAACGGCGCGAACAGCGCGATTCCGACGCCGGCGAGTCGCCGCCCGCGGTCGGTCGTCGCCCACTCCCGATCCAGCGCACCGACGAGGCTGCCGAACCACGCCACCGGATGGGCGGCGGTGGGCGGTTCGCCGATCAAGAGGTCGAGACTGAACGCCAGACCGAACAGGGCGAGCGTCGTCAGTATCACGGCTGTGGCGTCACCTCCGCGGACGGGTCCATCGTGCTCGTCACTGCTACTGCTACCGCTATCACTATCGCCACTGCAATCGTCACCGCCATCACGTCGTTCAGCCCCCCGATCATTGCCCCCCTGACTCCGCGCGTGCTGCGAGTCGAGACGGTATCGACTCGAGCGGGTGGTCCTCGAGCAACAGCGCCGTCCCGCCGACGGCTTCGACGCCGCCGTCGGTCCGCGGATCGTCGCCGACGTGGACGAGGTCTGACGGGTCGACGCCGAGTTCGTCCGCCGTCAGATCGAATATTTCAGGGGCGGGTTTGCGCCAGCCGCAGCCGACGCTGGTGACGATGGCGTCGAAGTCGTCGCGTTCGAAGGCGGACCGGACGAGTGTTCGGCCGACCAGTTCGGGGACGCTGCAGTTCGAACAGATCGCGACCGGACCGCGTTCGCGAGCGGCCGCCACGGCGTCGACGGCCCCTGGTCTGGTCTCGACCTCGGGATCGAAAGCGGCGACGACGGCCCGTCTGGTCGCGTTGTGCTCGTAACTGACCTCGCGGCTCGCGAGCGCGCGAGAGACGTGTGCCGGCAGCGGCACCTCCGCGCCCTCGGGTGCATCGATGTGGGCCTCGCCGTAGGCATCCTGCCAGTCCTCGGGCACCTCGACGCCCCGCGCTTCGAGTTCGGTCGCGACGGCTGCGGCCGGATCGGTCGGTCTGTCGGCGGTCACGAGCGTCCCGAAGAGGTCGAACGATACTGCCACGGTACTGTGATTAGTTCAAGTTGACTTTATTCTCGCGGTCGGCGGTCCGACGTCAGCGGCCCGATATCGGGGCGGACTGCGAGCGGGAGTCGAACCCGAACTCGGACCGAAACTGAAACTCGAATTCCGACCCGAGCGAGAGGACTCGAGCGAGACGGCAACGGCCGAGCCTACTCGATCGAAATCACGTTCGACTCGAGATCTCGCGGGTAGTAGGTGAGCCACTCGATGCCGTCGTCGGTGATCGCGATCGTATCCGAGTGGCGGTAGCCCTCGCGCTCCGTGTAGAGGCCGGGCTCGATCGTCCAGACGTGGCCGGGGCGCATCACGGCATCGTCCGCGTCGAAGGACGTGTACTCGGACTCGCAGTGGTCGTCCCAGCCGCGGTCGATGTACGGCGGCTCGTGGCCGCCCATGCCGATGTTGTGGCCGACGTGGTGCTGTGCGAGGTCGGCGACCCCCTGCTCCTCGAAGTAGGCGTCGACCGCCGCATCGACGTCGGCGATCGGCACGCCGGGCCCGAGTTCGTCGATTGCGATCGTCTGGGCCTCGAGCATCAGTTCGAAGTAGTGGGCTTGCTCGTCGGTCGGCTCACCGACGAACATCGTCCGCTCGAGTTCGGAGTAGTAGCCGTCGACGTTCGCCGTCGCACCCGTGACCAGAACGTCGCCCTCCTCGAGCCGGCGGTTCGCCGTGTGGCCGTGGGGAAGCCGGGTCTGTTCGCCCGTAATATAGCCCGCGTGGACCGGGCCGCTGCCGCGCGTCCGCGGCACGTACTGATCGCCGAGGGTGTCCAGCATCGCCCGCGAGGCCTCCATCGACGCCCGCTGGCTCACCGTGACCGGGTGCGCGCCGGGCTCGGTCTCCTCCGCGAGATAGCGGTGACCCAGGTTCGCCCATTTCGCTGACTCCCGGATCAGGTCGACCTCCGCGTCGGACTTCTCCCAGCGTAGCCGCGAGACCCACGACTGGTCGTCTACGGCGATGTCGGCGTGCTCGGAGAGCGGCGGTCCTTCGTACCCCATCGTTCCGGGCGCTCCGTCGGCGTCGGCCGCGACGCGTTCCGCGCCCAGTCCCTCGAGCATCTCGACCGCCACGGCGATCGGCCGCCCGCCGGGGTAGTCGCGGTAGTGAAACACCGTGTCGATCCGCGGGTTGGATTCGACGCGCTCGACCTCGAGTCGCGGTACCGTGATTTCGGCGCGGTCCGCGGTCACGGCCAGCACGACGGGCCGTTCCGTCTGGATGTGATCGAAGCCGGTCAGGTACTCGATGCTCGTCGCGCCGAACCAGACGCCGGCGTCCGCGTCCGCGTCGGCGATTTGGTTGCGAATCCGCTCGAGTCGACCGTCGTATTCCGAGTCGGGAAGTTCGGTGGCCATGGGAACACCTCTGTGCGGTGATTAAAAAGGCTTCAGGAGGCGGCGACGAGTTACCGCTGGTCGGAAAGTACCCGTAAACCGGCCGAGTTCCGAATCAGGCCTTGCGAGCGAACGCGAGGTTGCCCGAGATGTTCTTGATGTAGATCTCGACGACGTCGCCCTCTTCCGCACCGGGGACGAAAATCGTGTAGCTGCCTTTCTCGGCGACACCGTCGCCCTTGCGGCCGGTGCCGGTGATTTCGACCGTGTAGGTGTTGCCCTCTTCGACGGCGTCTTGCTGTTGTTGCTGCTGGCTGCTCGTCGAGCGCTTGGTAACCGGCCGGAACGCACCACAGGCGTCACAGCGCAGCATGGGCGTCCGATCCTCGCGGACGAGACGGGTGTCCGGCAGGCCACACTCCGAACAGAGGACGTACTCGTCGACGTAGGCGTCGACGGCCGCGTTGAAATCCTGGTCGGAGAAGGTCCCGTTGTACCGGCCCCGTCCCTCCTCGAACTTGCCGCTGGTCCCCATCTCCCGCTGGATGAACCGGTGGAGATGCTCGTCCTCTCGCGAGAGGACGTCGGCGATTTCGCCGAGGTTCGTAAAGCGCGTAAACGCGCCGTCTTTCTGGGCCTCGGCGTCGGGAATCTGCAGTCGCTGTTCGTCGCCCCCGATGTCGGGGACGTCCTCCATCGCTCGGTCGAGACTCGATTCGTAATCCATACGCGAGAGAAGGCGACGGGGACGTAAATCCGTTCTGCTATCTCAATCGGGAGACGGCACGGCGATCCGTCGATACCGTCGATGTCCGGGACGGACGACGGCTGTACGCCGGATCGGGACCGGCTGGCGGCCCCGCTTTCGGTTTCGGTTTCGGTAGCCGGTTACAGCAATCCGTCTCAGAGCGAGTCGCCACCGCTCTCGCCGACGGACCCCTGAGCCTCGTCGTCGAGACTGGCGAGATCGCGCTCGGGGTTCGCCTCGTTGGGGCTCCCGGCCTCGCCGGTGATCTCGCCGTACACAGCCTCGCGAACCTCCTCAGGGCTGTCGTACTGCTCGCCGCTCAGCCGATCGAACACGTCCCCCAGCGACTCCGTCTCGTTGGGCAGATCGATCGGTTCGTTCCCGTACTCCGTGGCGATCTCCTCGCTCGTGATCGGATACTCGGCCTCCCCGAGATGACGTTCGACGTCGTCGAGAATCGACTCCGTCGTCTCGGCCCGCTGGGACTTCCGTTGCTCGGCGCGATCTTGTGCGCGGTCGCGGCTCGGGCCATCCTCGCTCATGGTCGGTGCTACCGTGGGCCGAAGCAAAAACGACGGGCCGGCGCTCGCGTGTGTTGGTTCGTCCGGTGGTCGTCCCGCAAACGGACCGTCCGTTCGCGCTCCGTCAGTCCGATCGTTCCTCGAGCGCGCCGTCCTCGATCGGCAGGATACGCTCCGGAAGGACGGCGAGGACCCGCGGAGGGAGCTTCGGAAGCAGCCATTCACCGACGACGACGAGCGGTTTGCGAATCGCCGTATAGCCGACCGAGACGACGAGGAGAACGACGAGCAGGTCCCGGACGGGGCCGTCGAAGACGATCAACCCGGGCACCGCAAGCGCCGACGCGAGCAGGAGGTCTTCGGGAGCACCGTCGTAGCGGATCCAGCGCCGCGGACGGATCCAGCGTCCGTGATAATGGTCGTACACGGCTTGCTCGGAGGTCCCTTCCCAGGGTTTGAACTCGAGGCCGCCGCCGGCGGCGTCCATCACGCAGTGGAGTGCGGCCGCGAGGAAGAACATCGCGAGGGCGACGGTCACGGTGGTCGGCACGACGAGGGCGGCGACGCCGGCCGCGAGCGCACATCCGGCGTAGTAAACCGGGAAGTGGAGCGTCTTTCGGTGGTCGGCCGGTAGATCGAGGTCGGGTGCGAAGCCGCCACAGATCGCGGCGACGGCAACGACGGCTGCGGGGGTGACTTCCGGAGCGACCGTCGTGACGAGCGCGGCGACGGAAACGCCGGCGAAAACGTGTGTAGTGGCCATCATGGTCGAATTCGTGGCTGCCGCCGACGGACGGCAACGGAGTTCGATTCCGCTGCCATCGCGGTGGAGGGTGTCCGTCGACGGCCGCGATATCGTAGACCGAGGGACGGCGTCGACACATGCAAGGCTTGCGCTTTCTACCGTCGACGATGGACACCGGAGTGGACAGTGATGTCGCAACCAGTCCGCATGACTCGAGGGAGTCGGAACCGATGAGTCGGTCGCCGACCCGATCGTTTCACGGCGAGCGATCAAACGCCTACCTCTCGTGGACGGCCGTCGTCGTCGCCCTCTTAATCGGCGGCTGGGCCGTGTTCGACGGCCGGTTCCACGAACTGGTCTTCGCCACGAGTCTCGCGGCTATCGTCCTGTTGCCCGCAATCGCACTGGAGTCGGAACGCGCCGCGTTGCCCTGGGAGATTTCGATGCTCGCGCTCCTCCCGCTGTTCGGAGCCGTCGTCGTCTCGGATCCGCTCGCCCGCCAGCTTACGCTGTACGCGGGTGCGTCCGTCCTCGCGCTTGCACTCACGCTCGAGGTTCATGCGCTCACCGAAATTCGTCTCGAGCGGTTTCTCGCCGCCGCGTTCGTGACGATGCTCTCCGCCGGTATCGCGGCGGTCTGGGCGACACTCACCTGGTTTCAGGATCTCGTCGCCGGGACGAGCATTATCGCTAGCAACGACGAGGTGATGCTGCTGTTGATCGCAGCGACCGCGGCAGGCCCCGTCGCCGGTACGGTGTTCGACCGGTACTATCGGCAGTTCCCGGGGGAAGAACTCGTTTCCGCGCCGGTCGACGGCGTAGAGGAAGAGCTGTTCGCGGCGAAAACGGGGGCCGACGACCACCCGACGCTCGAGGAACGGATACCGATCTCGAGCGGTGCCCAGCGGGGCCTTCTCTGGGCGATGCGCGGGGCTCTGGTCGCAATGGTCGGTTACGGGATCGTCGCGCCCGATTCTGATACGATCTCGAACGCGGGGAGCATGCTGGTCGTGTCCGTGCTGCCAGTAGGGCTCCGACGACGCTACGACCTGCCGTTCGATACCGGCTTCGTGCTGTGGATCACCCTCGTCGCCTTCCTGCACGCGCTCGGCTCGGTGTACTTCTACGAACACACCTTCTGGTGGCACAACCTGACCCACCCGCTATCGGCGACCCTCGTCGGCGCGATCGGGTACGTCGTCATTCGATCGCTCGACGAACTCCGCGAGGAGATCCACGTCCCGCCGTCGCTCGTGCCCTCGTTCGTCGTCCTCTTCGTCCTCTCGCTCGGCGTCTTCTGGGAGATCGGCGAGTTCACCTTCGATCTGCTCGCCGAACGATTCTCGCTCTCGATGCCACTCTCCCAGCACGGGCTGGCCGATACGATGTCCGACATCGTCTTCAACACGGTCGGCGCGATCGTCGTCGCCGTATGGG
Source organism: Natronorubrum halalkaliphilum (assembly GCF_009834785.1). Classification (GTDB taxonomy): domain Archaea; phylum Halobacteriota; class Halobacteria; order Halobacteriales; family Natrialbaceae; genus Natronorubrum; species Natronorubrum halalkaliphilum. The sequence continues at coordinate 985 of NZ_WUYX01000027.1, read as the reverse complement.
GGCTGCCCTATCTGGCCCCCGTTACTGACGCCATCACCGACCGGCTGGCGACGGTTTCGGAATCGCGGAACCTACCCGGAGACTGGTAGTTCCGCACTCGCTGTGTGTTGTTACTGGAATCCTCACAGCACTGTTACTCCTACCGTACTCGAAGAGGATACTTATAGACGGTCTCGAGAGGCTCACCCGACGACATGGTCGATAGCGACGAAAATCACCGAACGATTGCCGCGTGCGAGCAGTGTGGGTCACTCTATGCCGCACTGAAGATTGGCGACGACCAGTTCCGACCGATCGGCCGCCGCGACGGCTGTGAATGCGGAAGTATGGCGTTTACGCCGGTCGACGATGGGGTTTCTGACGTTTCGCTCGAGGACGACACCGACGAGGAATAAGCCTCGGAAACGGATCGGTACCGACGTCGTTCTCGACGGGAGACGCGGCGCAGACAGCGTCTCGAAACGCCGATTCATCTTTTGGGTCACCAGCATGTTCGTCGCCAGACTCATACGGATTGCTGTAACTATTTACCGCCGATCACCGACCCCATCCCTGGTGATCGGCGGCAATTGAGTACAGTAAACCGTATCAGCGAGAGCAACTCGAGCGCGAGCGCCGGCGTGTGACTCGCGTGTAAGACACGGTCGATCGAACGTCCACAAAAGTCCGCGCACCCCGATTTGAACAGATAGAAGACGGTCCGCCTCGCTTCGCTCGGCGGCTGCGACTTCCGTGTTCAAATCGGCTCAGGAGAGAGTTCTCACTGCTCACGTTGTTCGCAGGAGAAATCCGCCCTCCCCGATTTGAACGCAGTGAGACGTTCCGGGCGTGCAGCGCTTCGCGCCGTTCCGGGGCTGCGACTCACAAGCTCAAATCGTGTCGGTCGGATTTGGAAAACAAATCCGCCCTCCCCGCCTTGAGTTATTCGTCTGTCGAAACCGGTCAACCGTCGATTTGTGGTGTGTCATAGTTCAAAGAAACTCCG
>NZ_WUYX01000070.1:21621-243796 GCF_009834785.1 Natronorubrum halalkaliphilum | reverse complement strand
GGGTACATAACCCCTTCGGACTCGAGTGATCCGAGATGACGGAACGAGTTGAACGTTCCGTCGATCACTTCTTCTTTGCATTCACATCCGAATGCCCTCGTGCATATAAGGGCGTCGGATCGGAGCTCACCGGAAACCGCAACCGGGGAGACCATTCGTGCAATATACGATACGCGCCCAGCGCATATAAGGGCATCGTACCGCAACGCCGATGAAACGGCGTTATCCACGAACGATCCGAGCGCCCTCGAGACCGGAACCGTCGATCGATATCCGGGTCGAAAGCATGGATGCAGTGCCTACCTCCGTGCCGGAACACGGCCGGAGGGGACGTGGCAGATACGCCACGTCGTTCGCATTAGTACGGAAGTCCGAGTCCATACATAAGGCCGTCGTCTCGGTCGCCGTCTGTACCACGTTGATCATTCTCGCGGAGACAGTCTCTCGAATCCAACACTCTGACACTCGTGTGACCGCGCAACGCGGACGGTATTGTATCGATTACCGATGGCTATCGTCCGTTCGTGGTTCGGAACCCGAATACGTGGGTTTGAGAGGGAGTATGCAGTAACGCTTCGAGATCACACTCATCGCTCGAGAGTATCCTCGGCCGACCGATCGCGCCCGAGTACGCCGAGGATGAGTCGCTTGCAGCCGACCAAGAGTTCCCGAAGAACGGGTGCGCCGTCGTAAAGCCACAGCGAGAGTGCGAAGAGGGCCATGCCGAGTTGCAACCAGAGGTACGTCGAGAGATCACCGGCTAGCAACTCACTCTGGTAGCGACCGAACAGTTGTCCGAAGTAGTCGAGGAAGCCGTGGCTGGGGTCGTCTCCGTCGACAGTCGCAATCGGCCAGAGCATGAGTTCGAACTGAACGACGTCATCACGAAGATAGGCGTCGAGCACGTCGGCCGGAAGATGGATGAGATAGCCGAGCGCGAACGCAAGCCCGGCTCGAGGCCGACCGGCCGACCGTGCAATGAGCCCAACGATGATCGACAGCGGAACGGCAAAGAATATCGAGTGACCGATGGCGTAGCCGACATCGAAGACGCCGTACTCCCAGGCCAGTGGCTTGTCGATGAGATCCGGCAGGACGGAGGCAAACACGACCGCAAATGCCTCGAGGCCGCCGGGCGAGTCACGAAACACGGTATGACAGAACAGCGAATAGACGAGATAACCCATAATCGCGTGTTCCCATGGCCACATATTGCGGAGGTGCGCTGGGCGATGAATAGTTATGCAGCGCCTGAATGACACGCCCCACCACGATCTGTGAGGGGTGATCGGTGATCGATACAGGGGATGGAAACGAGAGCAATCGATACGGTTTAGCGGCCGCCGTTGGATGAGTACGTATGGACCGAGAGGGGTTCGTCAAGCTCGCAGTAATCGGAATCGGGCTCGTTGTCCTGAGTTTCTTCGTCCGCGGATTCAGCCAGCTGATCTTCGGACGGGGTGTGGCAGAGCTTCTGCAGGCACCGTTTGCGACCATCGGGTTCCTCATCGTCGTCTATCTATTCATCAGGGCGACGCTCGACGCCGTCGGTATCTGGTCCGTTGAGAACGGGAACGCCTAAGCTAGAGTAACAACTGGGCCTGTTTACACACCGATCACACTGTCCGCGGTTCTCACACGTCGGGCTCCGAACCGCGCTCGCGTCGTGCAATCGTGCACTAACTCCCAGAGGCTACTATACTATTACATGGGGAGAAGGAAACCGTTTTTCGACTACCGCACGAAAGCGTTGGTATGACAGTTGACGTGCGGGAAATCGCGGATCTCGGGCCGAGCGATCGCGCCGCGTTCTTCAACCGGGATGCCGGTATCGAAGCAATCAGGGGAGACGTACGGGAGATCGTCGACCGTGTTCGCGAGGAGGGCGACGTCGCCGTTCGTGAGTATACGAGCGAGTTCGACGCCGTCGAACTCGGCAACATGGCAATCACTGACGATTGCGAGCGCGCGTACGACGAACTTCCGGATGACCTCCGAGAAGCGATCGAGACCGCTGTGACGAACGTCACGGAGTTCCACGAAGCACAGGTGCCCGATGACTGGCGGGAAAAATTTTCGGACGGACGAGAGCTCGGCCGCCGATTTCGCCCGCTCGATCGCGTCGGCGTCTACGTTCCCGGTGGCTCCGCAGCCTATCCCTCGAGTGCGATCATGGGCGTCGTGCCGGCGGTCGTCGCGGGTGTCGACCATATCGCGGTCGTCACGCCCCCCGCCGACGAGGTAAATCCCGCCACGTTGGCGGCGATTCACGCTGCGGGTGCAGACGTCGTCTACAGCGTCGGTGGCGCACAGGCGATCGCGGGCCTGGCGTACGGTACCGAGTCGATCAACCGCGTCCAGAAGATCGTCGGCCCCGGAAACAAGTGGGTTACCGCGGCCAAGGCCGCGGTTCGTGGCGACGTCGAGATCGATTTCCTCGCCGGCCCGAGCGAAGTGGTCGTCGTCGCGGACGAAACGGCCGATCCGGACCTCGTGGCGGCGGAACTGGTCGCTCAGGCCGAACACGATCCTAACGCCTCGGTCGTCGCCGTCACGGCCGACGACGGAACCGCCGAAGCAGTCGCCGCGGCCGTCGACGAGCAAGCCAACGCGCGCGAGCGCGAAGAAGTGATTCGTGATGCGCTCGACAACGAGGCCAGCGGTGTCTTGCTCGCCCGGTCGATGAGTGAAGCGATCCTCTTCACCGAGGAGTACGCGCCGGAACACCTCTCGATCATCGCCGATGACGACGAATCGGTCCTCGAGCGGATCGACAGCGCGGGTAGCGTCTTCCTCGGCTCGAACACGCCCGTCGCCGCGGGCGATTACGCTAGCGGAACCAACCACGTGCTGCCGACCAACGGCGGCGCGCGGATAACCGGCGGGCTGTCGGTCGAAACGTTCCTCCGGTCGACGACCGTACAGCGCCTCTCGAGGGAAGGGTTAGCCGATATCGGCGAGACGATCACTACGCTCGCGGCTGCCGAAGGGCTCGAGGCCCACGCCGAAAGCGTTCGGCGACGACTCGATCGCGACGGCGACGACGCGTAATCGGCCGTTACGGCGTCGTAGGGTACCTCAATGATTTGCAACCCGGTTTTACGGTACTGGGCGTGTGAGGAAAACGCGTGATGCCACCGCGTGAGCACGAGCATGAGCGCGAGCCTGCGGTCGATCCGACTGACGGGCGGGTTCTCGAGCGGAACTACGATTACGCACAGAAAAACGTCCGGCTCCTTTCGATGTGGTACGAGTGCGAACCGGAGCGGATGCTCGAGTTACTGGCCCAGCATAACATCGAACTCTCCCGGAACGATAAGCGGCAGTTCGGCTGGTACTACCGGTCAGTACAGCAGTGTTGAGTCGCTGCAAGACGTGGGTGGAGTGGCGAAGCGATAGTTCGCCGGCGTGTGACGGATGCAGTCGAACTCGTGGACGTACGGCAGAGCCAAGTGAATCGTACGCACGGCCGGCGACCGTAACGTGGTCGTCGATGGCGTCACAGTTAACATCGTTGCGACGGAAGGGAAAGGTATGAGCACGGACAGTGTAGACGGCGGGCAGGCGAACACGCGCCCCCAGATCGAAGTGACGGAGATAGCGGCCGAGCAGGCGCGTTCCTTGCTCGAGAGTGAGGATCTAGATCCGACCGAAGCGGGGCTTCGACTCTTCGTCCAGCAAGGTGGCTGCGCTGGCCTTTCCTACGGGATGCGGTTCGACGACTCTCCGGACGACGACGATACGATCTACGAACACCACGAGCTGCGCGTGTTCGTCGATCCCGCGAGCCTGAAGTATATCGAAGGGAGCGTTCTCGACTACGAAGAGGGACTCCAGGCCGAGGGGTTCCACGTCGAGAATCCGAACGTCGTCAGCGAGTGTGGCTGTGGCGAATCGTTCCGAACGTAGTTCCCGTTCCCGTTTCCCGTTTCCCGTTCCTGTTCCCGTTCCCGTTCCCGTTTTCGCCCGCACGTTGCCGTCCGCTCTCGCCGAAGCATTGAGATAGTTAGAACAGTTGGAACAGTTGAACAGTTGGGACAGCACACTGCGATCTGTCATCGGCCCCTGAACAGTCGATAACTCGAGTCACGCGCAGACAACTCCTCCCCGCAAAAAATCAAATAGCGGCTGTTCGGGTACGGTACGCTCGCTAGTCCTCGAGCTGGAAGGCGACGGTGACTTCCGCCTGATATTCACGGTCGTCGGCGCTTGCGACTTCGACGCCGAGTTCGTCGACTTCGATCCAGTGGACGTTCTGGAGTGTTTCTTCGGCGCGGTCGATGGCGTCGTCGGCCGCCGCGTCGAAGCTCTCCGGGCTCGTTCCGATCAGGGTGATCTTCTTGAAGACCATTGCCCGCCGGTCTACACCGCGAACGGACTTCAATATATGGCTAGTGATAGCAATAGCCACTGTTTTTGAGACGAAAACGGTGGAACGAAACGAGGCCGGGACGACGACATCGTTCTGAGCCGGATGTTTATCACCGAAGACGTAACCAATGAGGGGCGATGGATCGAAGGCGATATCTCAGCGCGAGTAGCGGACTGGTTGCTGGAGCGACGGTCGGTCTCGCCGGTTGCCTCGGAGTCGGAACTAGCGCATCCGACGGGATCGACGATGAATTCGACGATCCCTTTGACGGCGATTACGACTGCGTCACCCGATGGGTACCGGCTCCGTCCGTCCTGGACACCGACGACTATATCATCTCCTCGTGGTCACCAGCCGAGCTGGTGGCGACGGACGACGCTCTCGAGGACGATGCTCTTGAACCAGTCGAATACCAGTTGGACAGGCTCGGCGTCGACTCCCTCGGATTACGTGATCTCGATCGGATTATTACTACGGAGTACGTCGATGACGAAATCGACAAGTTAGTCGGCTTCGCTGTCTACGAGGGCGATATCGATCCGGCAACGGTCGGGCCGGCCCTCGAGGATGATGGACCGGACCACGTCGGACACGAAGACGGCTACGACTACTATGGAAATAGCCAGTACGTGCATGCCGTCGCTGACGGAACCGTAATCACGAGTTCCGATGCCTCCGGCGGGCGATCGGTCATCGACAGCCTCATCGAAGTTGAAAACGGGGATGAACGACGCTACGCCGACGAATTCGAGGGAATCAATCGAGTGGTCGACCGATTGCCCGAAGCCCATATGACGCGGACCTTCGGACGCTCGATACTATCCGCGATGGATATTTCGGCAGACGTACTCGAAGAACTCGTCTTCGATATCAGCGTCGTTCAGATACAGGAGGACAACGCTCACTACGGGTTCGTTCTCGTCTTCGAGGAAGGGAACGAGATCGACGAGCGGGACCTCGAGCCGATCGGCGAAGAACTCAAAGAAGAGTCATCCGAGGAAGCGACGTACGGAACCGACGGTTCGATCGGCTGGATTCGCCTGACGGAACCGGCGGCGGAGTTCCGCGCCGGCTACTCGTAGTGAAATCCATCCGACCGCAGTTTCCACCGGTCGTCGCCGATGCGTGAACGTTTTTGAGGATCCCGATACCATGGGTATGCATGGTAGATGCTGACGAGCGGATTGACGAAGCCGAGATCGGCGAACTGACGCCACCGGATCGAACGCTGATGGGGCCCGGACCGAGCGACGTCAACCCCCGCGTTCTGCGGGCGATGTCGACGCCGCTCGTGGGTCACCTCGACCCGTCGTTCGTCGAGATCATGAACGAAGTACAGGAGTTGCTCCGTTACACCTTCCGAACTGACAACCAGTGGACGATCCCGGTATCGGGGACCGGCTCCGCAGCCATGGAGGCCGCGATCGGTAACGTCGTCGAACCGGGCGACACCATGCTCGTGCCGACGAACGGCTACTTCGGCGGTCGAATGGCCTCGATGGCTCGTCGGGCCGGCGGCGAGGTCGTCGAGGTCGATGCGCCGTGGGGAGAACCACTCGACCCCGCGGACGTCTCCGACGCGCTCGCCGAACACGACCCGGACGTCTTCGGGTTCGTCCACGCCGAGACGAGTACGGGCGTACTCCAGCCCGACGTTCCGGAACTCACCGCCGCGGCCCACGACCACGACGCCCTGGTAATCGCCGACACCGTCACCTCGATCGGCGGCGTCGAACTGCGCGTCGACGAGTGGGACATCGACGTCGCGTACGCGGGGCCACAGAAGTGTCTCTCCTGTCCGCCGGGGGCGAGCCCGCTTACTCTCTCGGACGAAGCGATGGAGAAAGTCCTCGCGCGCGAAGAAGAGCCGCGGTCGTGGTACCTCGATCTCTCCCTGCTCGAGGGGTACTGGGGCGACGAACGCGCCTACCACCACACCGCACCGATCACCAACGTCTACGCGCTTCGCGAGGCGCTCCGTCTCGTAGCGGAAGAAGGAATCGAAGCGCGCTGGGCGCGCCACGAACGTCTCGCGGGCGCGCTGAAAGCCGGCATGGAAGGAATGGGCCTCGAGATGAACGCACCCGACGAGTACTGGCTGCCCAGTCTGAACGCCGTTCGCGTCCCCGACGGGGTCGACGACGGCGAGGTCTGTTCCGAACTGATCGATCGCTACGATCTCGAGGTCGCGAGCGGGTTGGGCGATTTAGACGGCGAAATCTTCCGGATCGGCTGTATGGGACACTCCGCACGGCCGGAAAACGTGATCTACGTGGTGACCGCTCTCGGTGACGTCCTCGAGTCGATGGGTGCGGACGTCGATCCCGGTGCCGGCGTGACGGCGACGCGACGCGCGCTCGAAGAATAAGCGGGGTACGGGGGTCGAGCGTTACGCCGAGACTCGCGGTCCTGGCGGGGCGCGTTCGACCTGATAGTCGTCTCCGTCGACGACCATGATGGCCCATTCGTAGTCCGGATCCACGCTTCGAAGTTTGTTCTCCAGATTGTCGGCGTCCTCCGGTTGTGCGACGAAACAGTGGAACTGTCCCGACTCGGACGGTAACTCTCCTGTCTCGAGGACGGTACTTACGTGGACGACCTTCCACGCGCGTTCGGCGCGGAACTTCGGGCCGTTTCCTTCAACGGTGTATCCCAGCTCTGCGAAGATCGACCTGGCCTGCTCGACGAGTCGCATGTTAACAGGACCCATTCACAGCTACCTACACGGGCCTGCACCATAAATGTTGGTACGTCACAAGAACTCGGAGGATTTTCTCCACGTGTTGGAACCAATCCCGGTCGAAAGAGCAAAATTGAGAACGACCTCGTCCGATTTTTGGGCAGAGTCGGCTGATTACGTCGAGGACACGTTGATTCGGTGACTCGAGCACGAGACCGGAGACGTACTCCCGCTAGCGCCAGAACCAGCAGCAACCGGAGGTTTCCGGACCGACGACGATCACTCGTGAGCGGCGTCCCATTCGGTCGGCTTGCGGAAGTTCCCGCATTCGTTGCACTTGATTCGGCCCATCGAATCCATCGCGTTGTCTAGGGTCTCACAGTTCGCACAGAACCAGCCGTAACGGCGCTCGGTATCTCGAGACTCGTAGGCGACGAGAAACGGGCCCTTCGATCCCCTGTCACCGTCCGTTTCGGAGATGTAGATCGTCTCTCCGTTTTCGATTGACCTGGGTTGCATACTCCCGTCTACCCGCGCGTTCGGTAAATGATTGTCTGTCCGACCGACCATCCGTCGGTGTACTCGACGGCGACCGTAGCCGCCACATGTGTGTGACAAAGTATCGCATTCGAGACTGTCCGAACTGAAAGGTTTACCCGCGAGGGTATCGTTCGATTGTATAATGTCGTTGGTCGTGGTCCCCGTTCGGTATCCGTTGACAAAGCACTCGAGGCGGACGCTCGAGCGGGCAATCGAGGTCGCCCGCGAGAGAGATGCCGCGTTGACGGTTCTACACGTAGATCTCTATCAGAATGGAAAGAAAGTCACGCGAATAGATTTGAAAAACGCCGTCGAGAGCACGTTCGGTCGCCTCGAGAACGTCCGCTACGTCGTCCGGACGGGCTTTCTCGTCGAGGAGAGTATTCTCGACGAAGTCGCGGCGGAGGCCGCCGACGCTGTCGTGATCGGGAGTCAACAGGCGAGTCGGCTGCGACGGATTTTTCGGCGGTTTACCGACAATCCGAACATCGATCAGTATCTTCGGACGCATCTCGACTGTGAGGTTATTACGGTCGAGAGCGCCCGCGCCTAGCGGTACGACGGGGTCCCGTGTGATTGCGATTCGGGCCCTGTTACGTCTACTGATACTGTTGGATAGAACGACGCGAATCCGATCGTTTTGCTGGGGTCATCACTGTGGGCGACGACCCCCAAATTCACGATCGGCTTCGTATTGACTGCCGTCCGACAGTATTACTCACCCGCGCCCGCATCGCGCACGACGAAGACCGGAATCTCGGCGTTATCGACCACTCGTTCCGAGACGCTCCCGAGCGAGACCACCTTTTCGCGCGGACTCTTCCCGCGCGTGCCGATCACGATCAGGTCGATCCCGTGCTCGTCGGCGTACTCGAGGATCGTCTTGGATGGCGTCCCTTTCCGCACCTCACTGACGGTCTCGAGGTCGCTCGCCGCTGCGTCGTCCGCTACGGCGGCGACGGCGTCTTCCCCTTCGTCTTCGAGCGACCGCTCCAGTTCCGGTCCGGTCTCGTCGGTCGCCGCTGCGGTGATCCGGCTGTCGACCACGTACAGCCCGTGGACCGTCGCGTCGTTTTGTTCGGCGATGGGTAACCCGTGGGCCAGCGTCTCGGAAATCGTCTCGCTTCCGTCCGTCGGAATAAGGATATCGTCGTACATCTGTGAGCTATCGTTCGACTTTGATGGGCAACCGGATAAAATACCACCACGATACCCGGGCAGCGGGAGGAAGGGGTTCGGAATCGGCGAATACTGAAGAACGTCCGAATCGGAGAACACCGTACCGATTGGCCTGCTGCAACTGCAAACCGCGTCGCGATACGAGCAGTGACTGCGATTGTATTGGGAGTGGATGGTGGCCTCGAGATGCCGGTGAACTCGACCCGTTATTGTTCCCGCCGGTCTTCCGTGTCGGACTCGGTGTCGAGTTCATCCTCCGGCGGCGTCTCAGCTTCGGAGCCGTCCGCGAGTCGGTTTCCCGGCGTGACCGGCGACCCGGGCCCGGACCCGGACTCGGGGTTCGAGTGGTCGGACCCGCGACCGTCGACGGCCATTCGGGCGACGCCGCTGCTCTCGTCGAAGACGTGATGTCGTCGCGGGTAGGCGAACTCGACGTCCAGTTCCGCGAACCGTTTGCGGACCGCCGCCTGAACGTCCGACCGGGCGACGGCCTGTTTGTAGGGGTGTTTGATCCAGAAGTAGAGTTCGAGTGCGATGCCGTGGTCGCCGTGCTCCTCGATGTTACACAGCGGTGCCGCGGCGTAGCGAGCGCTCCCGATCCGGATATCGGGGCCGCCCGAGATGACCAAATCGACGGTTCGGGCCGCCCGTTCGGCCTGCTTGCGTGCAGTCTCGAGGTCGCTACCGTAGGTAACGTCGAAGGCGATTGAAATCCGCGTCCGTTCGTCCTCGGCGGAGTAGTTGATCACGTCGCGTTCGTGGATTTCGGAGTTCGGGATGACGATAAACGTGTTCTGGAGGGTGAAGATCTTCGTGTACCGGATCGTGATATCCTCGACGAACCCCTTGTGGCCCTCGTCGGTGACCTCGATCATATCGCCGATCTCGTAGGGGCGATCGGCCAGGACGAAAAAGCCGTTGATCAGGCTCCCGACGAGCGGTGCGAGGACGACCGCGATCACGGCCGAAATGACGGTCACCGAGAGGAGGATCTGCGTGTCGCCGACGCCGAGGATGCCGGCAGCAATGAACCCCGCCAGAAGTAAGACCGAAATCCTGACGCCGCGGAGGACGGTTCGGGTGACGCTGGGGCGTTCGATCTTGCGGGCGACGGTCCGGCCGGCGATACGGACGACGAGTTTCGAGAGGTACCAACCGACGACCAGGACGAAGAGTGCGAGGACGATTTCGATGGTGGTCTGTGAGACATCGTACGGGAGATAGCCCTGAAACTCTTCGACCGCTTCGGCCGTCTCGTTCTCGGTCTCGTCGCCCTGTAACACCCCGCGCATGGCAACACACTCATGCCGGCAGTGGTTAAGCGTTCTGACCTTCACACTCTCGTTGACGGATGATAGCGCAACACAATCACTGGAACAACCCGATTTCGAAAACAGATGCTACTCAGAGTATAATAAATCATTTATCCGTCGGGAGCGTAGGGGTTGGTATGGCACCAGACGAACTTCGCTCGACCGTCGAACAGGTCGGCGATCGATTCAATCTCGGCGAGTACGAGATCGACGCCTACCTGACCGTCCTCGAGCAGGGCCAACTCACCGCGAGCGAAATCGCCGATCGGACCGATATCCCACAGCCACGCGTCTACGACACCGTCCGCAGTCTCAGCGATCGCGGGCTGGTCGAACTGCGCGAGTCCCGACCGATGAAAGTCGTCGCGATCGATCCCGAGGAAGCCTTCGAGAACGTCCAACACTCCCTGGAGCAGATGATCACCGAACTCGAGGCCCGCTACACTGCGCCGGCGCGGGACACGGAGGCGGTCTCCCTCGTGAAATCGCGGTCGACGATTCTTCGTTATCTCGAGGAAGTCATCGACGACGCCGACTACGAACTCTCCCTGTCGCTGACCCCGGATCTGCTGACCCGGTTCGAGGAGGACCTGAAAGCGGCCGTCGACGCCGGCGTGAGCGTCGACCTGATCGTGACCCCGGCCACCGAGGCACCCGACCCGGCGGAGTTCGACTACCTCGAGGTCGCGACGACGGCTCGTGCCCGACGCGGGATTACGACGCCGGTCGTCGCCGTTGCCGACGGGAACTACTCGATTTACGCGACTCAAGATGCGCTGCGCGACGATCAGGATCGGTACGGCGTCATCTTCAACCGGTCGGCGCTCGGCTTCCTCGTCTCCGGCTTCTTCGGGACCGTCCTCTGGACGACCGCCGAACGGACGCTGGGCGAGGACGGCCGCGCGCGAACCTACCCCCGCAAGTACGCCTCGATCCGTCGCTGCGTCAAGGACGTCATGGACGAGGGCGGCGAGTTCTACGCGACGATCGAGGGTCGCGACGTCGAGGTCGGCGGACCACGCGTCGTCCGCGGTCGGATCCTCGACGTTTCGTTCGAAGTGAGCGAGGAGGTCGCCAGCCTCACCATCGAGACCGCGGAAGGCGAGGAGCTCTCTATCGGTGGTCGGGTCGCCGCGCTGGAAGACGTCGAAGCCCACGAGATCCACATCGGCCGCCACGAGCCGCCGACCCTCGAGGAGTAACGGTAAGCGTAAGCACGGATTCACCGTGAAGTTCGTCTTTTCATCGACGCCGATCGGCTCTGCGGTGAACCGATCGGTGCGTAACGTCCGAGTACGAATCTCGTTACTGGCCATCGTGGCGCCGCTGGAGCGCCGATAGCGATCTCTCGGTCGTCGTTGCGTGGCTCAAGCCGGAGGCTCCGCGGGTAAATCGAGGCCGCGGTGTGGAGTCCAGTAGAACGTGAATACACGACCTGGGACGCGAGAACGGAGTGAATACGGGACCGCAGTTACCGAGAGAGTCAGCGTAATAACCGATTGTACGAACATGCGATTACGACTGTTCTAAGTAGGTACAGCCGTGCAAGCCGATCAATTAAGGGACAGAATAGTGTCTACTGATGTCGGATGGGACAAGAGAACACAGGCCAGAAGCGACGTGCCGGAGTGTCCCGCCGGTCGTTCGTGAAAGCAGCGTCGGCATCGACGGCAGTCGGGGCGGTCGCTATCGCTGGCTGTGTCGGTCGCGGACGCGAGCCAAACACCGTCGTGATGACCGGAGCGACGGATTTCGAGGAGATTCTTCACACGGAGGAGGGTGAACCGTCCGTCCAGCAGGCGCTGTGGGACGCCGGACTCGACGAGGATATCACCGTCGAGTTGCAGACCGTCGTCAGCGACTCGGTCCAGCGAATGCAAGACGCCCAGTCGACGCTCCAGGCGGGCCGGGCACCGCCGGACATTCACATGATGGACACCGGCTGGACGATTCCGTTTATCCTCCGGGAGCAAACGACGAACCTGAGCGAGGAACTCCCCGACGACGTCGTCGATCGAGTCGAAGAGGAGTATCTCGACGAGGCCCTCGAGGCCGCCCGGCACCCGGAGACGGACGAGATACACGGGATTCCGCTGTTTCCCGACTTCGGGATGATGCTGTACAGACAGGACCTCATCGAGGATGTCGGCTACGACACGAGCGACTGGGGAACCGAGCCGCCGTCGTGGATGGAGTTCGCCGAGGCGGTCGCGGACGCTCGGTCGGAGCACGATCTCAACTACGGGTTCACCACGCAGGCGGCCGCCTACGAGGGGCTGGCCTGCTGTTCGTTCAACGAGGTAATGTCGACCTGGGGCGGCGGCTACTTCGGCGGCACCGAGAACCTGTTCACGGCGGGCGACCGGCCGATCACCGTCACCGACGAGTCGGTCCTCGACGCGATTCGTATGATGCGGGCGTTCATCCACGGGGACGACGACGAACACGCTCACGACGACTACCCCCAGATCAGCCCGTCGGCGATCGTCCAGTGGTCCGAAGAGGAGTCGCTCGGCCCCTTCACGGGCGGCGACGCCGTCGCCCACCGAAACTGGCCGTTTTCGATCGCCGAAGCCGGCGACGAGGACGTGTTCGGCGAAGATCTCGGCGTCATGACCCAGCCGTACGCCGTCTCCGAAGACGAGGCCGAACACGAGGGCGTCGGCGGAACGGCCGCCGCACTCGGCGGCTGGAACCTCACGCTGAGCCCCTACACGGACCGCTCGGAGCAGGCCCTGGAGGTCCTCGAGGCGTTCACCCAGGAGGAAGTCATGCTCACGATCTTCGAACTGCAGGGTTTCCTCCCGCCGAACCTCGACTTACTCGACGACGCCGACCCCGACGAGATCGGTCCGATAGCGAGATACGTCGATCAGCTCCAGATGGCTGGTGAGAACGCGGTCCCGCGACCGGTAACGGACGTCTGGCCGGAGCAGTCCGCACTGATGTTTCAGGAGATCCACGCGGCCTATCGTGGCGCGAAATCGCCGGAAGGAGCGATGAACGATCTGGCCGATCGACTCGAACAGAGCGAGACGGAGGTCGCAGAACAGCATGGCGACTGATACGGACGGCCCCATCGGCGGCGGCGAGACCGAGACCGAACGCGACCGGAGCGGCAACGCGGTCGTCAACTGGATGGAGAACCTGAGCGAGGCCGCCTACGCCTACCTGCTCCTGTTGCCCGCGTTCGCGCTGTTGACGCTCATCGCGTTCTACCCGCTGATCATGACGTTCATCATGTCGTTGCGGGAAGACCGGACTCGCGGCGCGGAACCGCTCGGCGGTTTCGTCGGGATCGACAACTACGTCGACATCCTGACCGGCAACGCACGCGTCGCACGGCAGTTCATGGACATCTCGGTATCCGCCTCGTTCCCGTTCCTGGAACTCGGCGTGCCGCTCCTGCAACAGGCGCTGTTCGTGACGCTCGGATTCGCGGTTATCAGCGTCTTCTTCGAGACGGTCATCGGCTTCGGACAGGCCTACGTGCTCGATCAGGACTTCCGCGGTCGGCGCTGGGTTCGCGTGGCCATCATCCTGCCGTGGGCGGTACCGATCGTCATTCAGGGGATGATCTTCTTCCTGCTGTTCCAGCCCGAGGTCGGCTTCGGGAGCGACCTCATGCAGTGGCTGGGTATCTTCGGCCCCAACCCGCTGGCCGACAGCCAGGACGCGTTCATCATTATCCTCGTGGCCGACATCTGGAAGTCCGCGGCGTTCATGGCACTGTTGATCCTGGCCGGACTCCAAAGCGTCGACCGTAGTCTGTACGACGTCGCACGCGTCGCGGGAGCGTCGCCGTGGCAGCGGTTCAAGATGATCACGTTGCCGCTGGTGATGCCGGCCTTGCTCGTCGCGATGCTGTTCCGAACGATGGACGCGATGCGGGTGTACGGACTGATCGAATCGACGGCCGGCTGTACGACCGTGCCGTCGCTGACGTGTCTCGTCGTCGAAGCGATGTTCGGCGGGACCCGAATCTTCGCGACGGCCGCCGCCGTCGCGTTCGCGACCGCGCTCGTAATCGGCCTGATCATCTCGGTGTACGTGTTCTTCTTCCGCGACACCGAGGGAGGACTCTACTGATGTTCGACGACAACGACTCAGCACGCGAGGATGACGGCGTCCGGGGGACCGATGGCGACGGCGACGACAACGGCGACAGCGACGGCGTCCCGGAGCACTGGAAGCGCACGCGAGAGATGACCGACGGCGGACAGCCCGCCGACGAATCGCGAAGCGGTATCTTGACCGAAGACACGGAGGCTGAACTGGATCGCGGCCCGTTCCAGCAGTGGGTCGCCGACTCCATTTCGAACCCGGAGCGCGTCTACCGGTCGATGTTCTACACCGCGACGATTTTCTTCCTGTTCACGACGCTGTTTCCCTTCTACTGGCTGCTCATGGTCGCGCTGACGCCGGAAGGCCAACAGCAGGATATCATCCTCACGCCCAACGGGTTCAACCCGGGAGCGTTCATCGAGGTCTTCCAGGTCCTCCCCTTCCACTGGTATATGTTCAACAGCTTCGTGATCGCGACGGCATCGACCATCCTCGTGTTGGTCATCGGCAGCCTCGCCGGCTACGCCTTCGGGCGACTCGAGTTCCCGGGGAAGACGCCGCTGATGCTACTGGTGTTGATCATCTCGTTCTTCCCGCCGGCCGCCTTCTTCATCCCGCTGAACGACCTGTTCAACACCTCGTTTTTCCTCCTCGAGCCGATCACGGGCGACGGCACCCTCTACAACACGCCCGGCGCGATGGTGTTGCCGCTGTCGGCGATCTTCATGCCGCTCGCGATTTTCATCTTGACGACCTTCTACGCGCAAATCCCCGACGGCCTCGAGGACGCCGCACGCGTCGAAGGAACGACCCGGCTGGGCGCGCTGTTCCGAGTCATCATCCCGCTGTCGGCACCCGGCGTGGCGACCGCGGGCGTGTTGACCTTCATCGCCGTCTACAACGAGTTCTTCTTCTCGTTCCTGATGACCGACGGCCAACCGGAGAACTGGGCACCGATTCTCGAGGGCATCCTGGGCTACCAGGGCCAGTACGAGGTGATGTACCACCTGATGGCGGCCTCGAGCATCATCGGCGTCATTCCGGTCGCGATCCTCGTGATCGTGGCCCAGGAGAAGATCGTCAGCGGCCTGACCGCGGGCGCACTCAAAGAGTAAGATTATGGCACGAGTACGACTCGAACACGTCACGAAACGCTACGAAGACGTCACGGCAGTCGACGACATCAGCATGGAGATCGAGGACGGCGAGTTCGTCACCTTCGTCGGTCCCTCGGGGTGTGGAAAGTCGACGACGATGGAGACCGTCGCGGGTCTCACCCGGCCGACGGAGGGAGAGGTGTACATCGGCGACGATAACGTCACCACGCTCGCTCCCAAGGATCGCGGGGTCGCGATGGTCTTCCAGAACATCGCACTGTTTCCGCATATGGACGTCTTCGAGAACATCTCCTTCGGCCTGCGACTACGCAAGTACGACGACGAGGAGATCCAACGACGCGTCGAACAGGCGGCCGATATCGTTCAACTCGAGGGCATGCTCGATCGGATGCCCGATGAGATGTCGGGCGGACAGCGACAGCGGGTCGCGATCGCCCGCGCGATCGTTCGCAACCCGGACGTGTTCCTGATGGACGAACCGCTGGCGAATCTGGACGCGAAGCTGCGGGTTCACATGCGAACGGAACTCCAGCGGCTCCACCGGGAGCTGGATACGACGATCATCTACGTCACTCACGATCAGGCCGAGGCGATGACGATGTCCGACCGTATCGCCGTGCTCAACGCGGGCGAACTCCAGCAGATCGCGCCGCCGTTGACCTGTTACAACGAGCCCGCAAATCGGTTCGTTGCGGGCTTTATCGGCTCGCCGTCGATGAACTTCGCCGAGGGGGAACTCGTCGAAGACGGGGTTCGGACCAAGAACTTCCACGTCGATCTCGATCCCGGAAACGTCCCGGGGATGACGGTCGGCGACGCGGTGACACTCGGCGTTCGTCCGGAAGACGTCCACCTCACGACGGCCGCTGATACCGTGGCTCAGCCCACCGACCCGATCGATGCGCGGTCCGACGTCATCGAGCCGATGGGCGACGAGATGTTCGTCTACCTGCTGCTCGCCGAGGGTGCGGAGCGATCGATGGAGGAAGATCCCAGTTCGTCGGCCGACCAGTTGCTGATGAGCGTTACACCCGATACGCCGATCGAAGAGGGACAGAACGTCGATGTCGTACTCGACCGATCGAAGATTCACCTCTTCGAGACGGCGACGGGGCAGGCGCTGCTCCACGGCATCACCAACCTCTCCGGGCGCGATTCAGGAACGACTCCGACGGAAGCTGATAGCTGATGGGAGCTGACGATCGGACCGATCCGGAGAGCCAACAGTGTTGGTTCCGATCATCGGTTTCGGCGTCGGTCAGCAGCCCCTCTCACGACGTGCCGTTTGGCGACGGACAGAAGACGTTCGAGTACAATGATTTGGTATAGCAATATTGGGTGTATCAGTTCGAGAAGAGACACGCCAATTGTGACAAAAGTCCAATGACAACCGATCGAAGCGACATCAGAACAGGGATTGTCGGTCTGGGGAACATCGGTCAGTACCACGCGGAGCGTCTCGTCGATCTCGGCGTCCCCCTCGTCGGGGGGATGGATGTCGCCGCCGAAGCACGGTCGCGATTCGCCCGCCGATACGATATCGACGTCTACGAAGATCACCAGGAACTGTACGACACCGTCGATGCCATCATCGTTACGACCCCGAACAAGTACCACGAGGAGTACGCCGTCGACGCCTTCGAGCGAGACCTCCACGTCCTCCTCGAGAAGCCACTGGCTCACTCGATCGAGAGCGCCCAGCGAATCGCCGACGGGGCGGCCGAATCCGAGGGTCACTGTATGGTCGGTTTCAACAATCGCTTTGCGAACACGGTTCGGATCGTCCGAGACCGGATCGACCGCGGCGAACTCGGCGAGGTGACTCACGTAGAAGCGAACTACGTCCGCCGCCGTGGAATCCCGGGGCGCGGATCGTGGTTTACTCGCCGCCAGATCGCCGGCGGCGGCGCACTCATCGATCTCGGCGTTCACGCGATCGATCTGGCGCTGTATCTGCTCGGCTATCCGCCGGTCGAAGAGGTAAACGGCGTCGCACGCGGAGAGTTCGGGACGAGCGAGGAGTACGCCTATCTGGACATGTGGGGCGAAGACGCGGGGCCGGCCGGGTTCGACGTCGACGACTCCGCTAGTGCGTTCATCCGCTGTGCCGATAACCGAACCATCTCGCTGGAAGTCGCCTGGGCGACCAACCGACCGGCAAACCACGAGTTCGTCGTCCGCGGGACCGAGTCGGCCGCTCGGTTCGATCTCCTCGAGGGGGATCTTACCGTTCATTCGGCGAGTTCGGACGGCCCCGACCATCTCGAGGACACGTCGATCGAGACGCGCCAGAGCGATACTCACACGGAAGAACAGGAGGCGTTTTTCGACCGAATCGGCCGGGACACTCCCGACGACAACAGCGTCAAAGAGGCACTCGCAGTCCAGCGGATCATCGACGCGATTTATCGCTCGAGCGACGAGGGGCACACGATCGCTGTCGGCGAGTGAAGTTCGGTCCGCTGGTACACTCGACGTAATTTCGCTCCACCCCCGAATCGCCCGACGAGCGTGAGGGTGCAAGTACGGAGTTTTCTTCGTCGCTGTGGTAATCACTCGCATGAGGATCGAACGCCAGCTCGTCCTCGAGATCAGTCGTCACGAGGTGCCGGTCGGCCGGCCGGTATCCGTTCGCGTCCGCGACCGTGGCAATCGACCGATCCAGGGAGCGGTCGTCGAGGCGGGATCGAAGCGCAAGCGAACCGACGCGCAGGGCCGGTGTGAACTGACGTTTCGTTCGCCCGGTTTCTGGAAGGTCGTCGCGACCAAACCGTCGACCGAACGCGTGACGTACGACCCGACGGCCGACCTCGTTCGAGCGCTTCCGCGCTCGAGGACGGAGCACTCGCCGCGCCGGCCCGGTCCGCAAACGAGGTAGCCGGAAGCGGTTAGCGAACGCGGTTGCAGTCGTAGTTTATACTGTCGGACAGCAGTCAATACGAAACCGATCGTGAATTCGGGGTCGTCGCCGACGGTGGCGACTCCAGCAGAACGATCGGCGTCACGTCGTTCTGTCCAACAGTATTAGCCACCGCCACGATCACGGTTGCAGTCGCGTTCCGAGCGCCGGCCCCTGTCCTCATCGTTGGCCCCCATTTTATTTCACCGGCGGTCGTCGGTCGTCCCGTATGGACATCGGCGTACACACTCCACCGCTAGCAGACGAGTCTCTCGAGGGAGCGCTCTCCTACCTCGCCGAACTCGGCGTGGGCGCGATTGAACCCGGCGTCGGCGGCCATCCCGGGCAGGACCACCTGCCGCGGGCGGAGCACCTCGACGACGACAGCGCCCAACAGGAGGTTCGAAACCGCCTCGAGGAGTACGACATGCGAATCAGCGCGCTCGCGACGCACAACAATCCGCTGCATCCCGACGACGAGCGGGCCGAACAGGCCGATACCGAACTTCGCGAGGCGATTCAGCTTGCGGATCAACTCGACGTGAACACCGTCACCTGTTTCTCAGGACTGCCTGCGGGCGGACCGAACGATTCGGTGCCGAACTGGATCACGGCTCCGTGGCCGCCGGAACACAACGAGGCCCTCGAGTACCAGTGGGAACGGGCAGTGGCCTACTGGGACGATATCGACGACTACGCCGAGGACCACGGCGTGGATATCGCCATCGAGATGCACCCGAACATGCTGGTCTACGAGCCCCACGGGATGGCCCGTCTGCGCGAGAAGACCGGCGAACGAATCGGTGCGAACTTCGATCCCTCACATCTGTACTGGCAAGGAATCACGATCAGCGACGCGATCCGGTATCTCGGCGAGCGCGACGCGATTCATCACGTCCACGCCAAAGACACGAAGATTTACCAGGAACAGGCCCGCGAAAAGGGCGTCCTCGATACGACGGCCTACGACGACGAACCCAACCGCTCGTGGCTCTTCCGGTCGGTCGGCTACGGCCACGGTGAATCCCACTGGAAGGACATCGTTTCGACGTTGCGGATGGTCGGTTACGACGGTGCCCTGAGCATCGAACACGAGGACTCGCTGACGAGTTCCCGCGAGGGCCTCGAGAAGGCGATCGATCTCCTCGATCGAGCGGTCTTCGAGACGGAGCCCGGGGAGGCCTACTGGGCGGAGTGAGAAACGGCCGGCGGTCGACTCGGGTGCCGAAGAACTATTGCAGATCAGCTACTGATCGATCCATCGACCGAGTCGTCGATCCCCGACAGCTCGCTCACCTCGACGCGGCCGTCGCTGTGGACGACGATCTCGTACCCCTCGTACTCGAGGACGACGCGGGCGTCGACGCTCGGTCCGACCGACGGCGTCTGGGCCTGGGTCTGGAACAGTCTATCCAGCGCCTCCGGATTGACCACTGTATACAGCGGCTCGTAGGCCGGCGGTTCGACGTCGGTGACGTCGACGCCCTCGCGGGCGGCAACTGCTTCGATGATGGCCTGGGTCGGGTCCACCGCCCCATCGGACCACGACGGATCGGCTGGGGAGGACATACCGAGAGCTACGACTGTTCTCGGGATAAACATAATGGCAAACGTGGCTGAGTGACAAAGTGGATAGAGAGGGGCTGTAAGTGCAATAACTGGGCTCTGAGTCCGAATGCTCGGTGTCGACTTCGTCCCGATGGCGTCTCCACATTCGTTTTCGAGTAGCAACGGTCCCGGGAGAGAGGCGTCTCGAGGACCGTCGAACCGAGGACGAGCACCGTCGGGTCGAGACATCGAGAGTGATAGTGAGTGGGGTGTAGTAGTCACTGGAAGTCAGTGCGCATCTGATCGCACAACAGTCGTTCGATCGGTGTGAGACGATTGGTCGGCTCAGCAAATCACTTGAATTTCGGCACCACCGTTAGCCGCAAAGCCGTCCTACTCGCCGTCAGCGTTCGGTGGCTGACCCTGCGCCTCGAAGAACTGTCGGATCGAAACGAGGATGCCTTCGATCGTATAGTTGACGCCGATGTAGACGCTGACGAGCGCGAGTGCCGTGCCGGCGATGACGTCGGAGAACCAGTGGATCCCGAGATACATCGTCGAAAAGGCGACGCTAATCGCGAAGACGGCCGAGATGGGGAACCACAGCGGATACTTCTCGCGAGTTACCCACGCGAGAAAGAACACGGTCATCGACAGCGAAGTGTGGAGCGACGGGAAGACGTTCGTGTTCTGATTGATCTCGTTCGTCAGCGTCCGGGACTGCGGGAACGCCTCGTAGAGCAGCCCCTCGAACAACAGCGGGTCGACGTTTCGCGGCCCGAACGCGATAAACAGCGTATAGCAGACCAGTCCGATCCCGTAGTTGGCCGTAAACGCAACGACGAGGTTCGAAAGGTCGTCCATCTCGTCGAGAGCGAAGTACGCGATGAACGGAAACAGGAGCAAGAACGCGTAGCCGTAGATGTATATAAAGACGAAAAACGAAGTCAGGACGTCAGTTTGGAGCGACTGTAGGACGGCTACGGGATCGGTACCGAACAGCGCCTGGTCGAGTTCGAACAGATACGGCGTAATATTGTTCCGAAGTACGCGCCGCTCGAGTCGCTGGACGATATCCTGTGTCGACCACCGCAACAGGAGGACGACGACGAGTGCAGCAAACGGCAATACGCACGCCTCGAGACGCCACCGAAACCCGTACAGTGCTGCAACCATGCGCCGTGGCCCGACGAGTACGAGCGTCGCAGTCACGAGCATCGCCGCAACGATGAAAACGAGCTCGAGCAGAACTTCGACAAGTGCCATACGGGGTACCTGCTGTCTCTACGGCACGTAGGCCATTAACTCTTTCAAGGTTTCCCAACGCCTCGTCCAGTTCGGGCCCGCCGTCACTCGAGTAGTTCCTCGTTCTCGTAGCGGTAGCCGATATCCTGAAACAGCGACCGGACTCGAGACGTGTTGACCTCGCCGTCCGTGCCGGGAAAACGCAGAATCTCGGGCTCGTCGTCGGTCTCGAGATTATCGTGTCCCCACGTCTCGCTGTTGACCCCAACGAGTTCCTCGGACGAGGCGGCGGGCTGAGCGAAGGTTTCGAAGAATTCGGAGACGACGTGCTCGCGGTCGATCAGCCGCGAACAGACCCGCCGAAAGTACGGATTGCTGAGTTCATCGTGGGCGTTGTTGTAGCCGATCATATAAAACGCGTCGGTCGTCCCTGTGATCGTCGAGACGTTTTCGGCGTCTCGGATCGGTTCGGTGTGTTGTGGCGGCAGCTCGCTCGCCGTAACGTCAATTTCGCCGTCGATCAGCGCCTCGACCATCGCTCCCGGATTCGGAGACACGCGGAACGTGATCCCCTCGAACTGCGAGAACCCGTCGAGAATATCCGGCCCGGTAGTCGCCCCACGAAGGACGTGTTCCTCGAAGGGCTCGAGTTCGATCTCGAGATCGGTCGTCGCGTCCGCAAACGAGAACAGTCCGGAGCCGATCGGATCGTCGTTGTCGTCGGCGAGCGCCCGAGTCTGTCGGTCAGCGAGGAGTTCCGACCGGTCGTCCCAGATGTGTTCCGGGAGCACTGGGATCGTGAGTACTCGACGCGCAGCCGCCGGTGTCGTGTCGGACATCGACAGCACGACGGTCTGAGAATCGACGACGTTGGTCGTACTGACCAGCGTCTGTTGGCTTCGATACCGCGGTGCAGGAACACCGCCGTCGACGTCGCCCATCGACGTATCTCCGATAAATCGCAGCGTAAACGCGACGTCTTCCGCATCGAGCGACTCGCCGTCGTGCCACTCCAGGCCCTCCCGAAGCGTGACTCGGGCTTGTATTCCGTCCTCCTCGGTCCACTCGACCTCCTCGGCGAGCCACGGAACGTACTCGCCGTCGATCCGACGGGCCAACGGGTCGTACAGCAGGTCCAGTAGCCCGTCGATCCGGTTTCGGTCGACGGTAAGCGGATTCAACCGCTCCGTGAGTTCTTCGCCGAAGACGCCGACCTCGAGGGGCCCATCTCGCGGTCCGTTATCGGACTGAGACAGAATCTCGATGTACTCCTGCGGTTGGCGGGGTGGGCTCGGGACGGTGATCTCGGCGGAGGCTCCACTCAGCGGATGCGGGTAGGCAACGACCGTGTACGGAGCCGTCTCTGCCAGATGATCGATCAGGTCCGTGAGGAGATCCCGTCGATCGCTCTCGGTCGCTACCCGCTGTTGGTCGAGGTAGTCGTCGGCCGTGACGTCGGAGAATTGAAACGGGTTCTGCCACCCGTGTTCGCTTCGAAACCGAGAGTGCAACAATCCACGAAGCGCATCGTACTCGTCGAGACCGGGATGTCTGGCGACGAAGACATCGTAGTCTCCCTCGAGGAGGATATCTCGGTAGAGTTCAGCCTTCGTCACAGGTTCGTGTGTCGCGTCGATTCCGGCTGCACGGTAATTTTCACGGAGATGACTCGCAATCGACGCGGCGAGACGGTTATCATCCGCCGGGACGGTCTTGATCGTTAGCGAAACCTGCTCCGAGCCCGGCGTTTCCGCCTGCGACCAGAGTCGCTCCGAGCAGCCGGCGAGGGCGCTGGTCGCACCGACACCGATTCCTGCAAGCAGCCCCCGCCGGGTCGTCGGCGGAGCGACGTCCTTCATACGAAGGTGGATACGCCACCACAGAGTAAAGGACTTACTCTCGAGACGACATCTCGAGAAGATGACGCAGCGGGCGGTCGGTGGGGACGATGGGGATGATGAGGACGATAGGAACGGTCGGGACGTAATTTCCCATTCGGCCCGATCATCTAGTATTCGATGATAGTTAGTAGTCGATGATTATCGTAGAAAGTAGAATATAATGAGTTCCTGACCTTCTTTTTCACCAGTGTATGGGTGTCATAACAATATCCAGTTGTGGCGTTTGAACTGCACGTGGAACCCGTTCCCCACCCGGCGAACCGACCGCGAGCCACGGATCGGGCGTTCGTGACGGGGGACGGCCACGAGAGATAGCTATGAAACTTGCACTCATCGGTTTCGGGCAGGCAGGCGGGAAGGTAGTCGACCAGTTCTTGACGTACGACGGCGCGATCGACGGGGGCTTCGTCGAGAGCGCGATCGCGGTCAACACCGCAACGACGGACCTGCAGGGACTCGAGCACGTTCCACGGGAGAATCGCGTTCTGATCGGACAGGCGCGCGTGAACGGTCACGGCGTCGGTGCCGACAACGAACTCGGCGCCGAGATCGCCGAGGCCGACGTCGACGAGGTACAACACGCCATCGATCGGATTCCGACCCACGAGATCGACGCGTTCCTGGTCGTCGCCGGCATGGGCGGCGGGACCGGCTCCGGCGGCGCGCCGGTCCTCGCAAAGCACCTCAGACGGATCTACACCCAGCCCGTCTACGGGCTCGGCCTCCTCCCGGCGACGGACGAGGGCGGAATCTACACGCTCAACGCGGCTCGGTCGTTCCGGACGTTCGTCCGCGAGGTCGACAACCTGCTCGTCTTCGACAACGACGTCTGGCGCAGCGCCGGCGAGTCCGTCGAAGGAGGGTACGACCGGATCAACCGCGAGATCGTCGAACGGTTCGGACTGCTCTTCGCCGCCGGGGAGGTCAGCCACGGCGACGACGTCGCCGAAAGCGTCGTCGACTCCTCCGAAATCATCAACACGCTCTCGAGCGGCGGCATCTCGACGATCGGCTACGCGAGCGAGACCGTCGAGACGAACAGCGGCGGACTCCTCTCGTCTCTCACCGGAGACGACGACGGCTTCGAGGAAGGGAGCGCGACCAACCGAATGACGAGCCTCGTCCGCAAGGCAACGCTGGGGCGACTCACCCTTCCGTGTGACGTCGGAAGCGCCGATCGCGGTCTCGTCGTCGCAACCGGGCCGTCCGAGCATCTGAGTCGCAAGGGCGTCGAACGCGGCCGCCAGTGGCTCGAGGACGAGACGGGAAGTATGGAGATCCGCGGCGGCGATTATCCGATCCCGGACGGTGACGAGACCGGCGCGATCGTGCTCCTCTCGGGCGTGACGGACGTCCCGCGGATCGACCAGCTCCAGCAGGTCGCAACCGAAGCCAAGGAGACGACCGAGCAGGTCAAAGCAAACGCCCAGGACGAATTCGCCTCGCTCGTCGATACGGGCGGCGAACTCGACGCGCTATTTTAATTATAGTTTTAATTCTCGTCCCGGATCGATTCACGTTCGAATCGTCGCTGTAACGAACCTCGAGATCGACCCGTACCGTATGAGTGCCGACAGGATCGACCGAATCGGGATCGGCAGCGGGACCCCGGAGGGGAAAAACAGCGCGTATCTCGTTGACGACCGTCTCGTCGTCGACCCCGGACCGCCGACCGACCGCGCCTGGACCGATCTTCGGGAGGGCCTCGAGCGTGCCGGTGTCTCGCTTCCCGACCTCGAGTACGTCCTCGTCAGCCACTGGCACGTCGATCACGCCGGACTCGCACCGCGACTCGCCGAGGCTGCCGACGCGACGCTGGCGATGGGAGAAGCGGACGCGCCGCTCGTCGCCGCGTACGGAAGCGAACGCGAGCGGCGTCTCGAGCGCGATCGAGAGACGATGCGCCGCTGGGGCGTTCCGGCCGAGATCGTCGAAGATATTATCGAGGGCGATTCCGTCTCGCCGATGCCCGAGTCGATACCGGTCGAACGACTCGAAGAGGGAGACACTATCGCCGGACTCGAGGCGGTCCCGACGCCGGGTCACACGCTCGGCCACACGGCCTTCGCCGGCGAGGAGTTCGTGCTCGTCGGCGATGCCGTCCTGCCGACGTACACGCCGAACGTCGGCGGCAGTGATACGCGAACGCTCGCCATCGACAGCGGGACGAAAGCGACCGGATCGGAGGAGGCGGCGGATTTCGGGACGGCCGATGCCGATCCGCTCTCGGACTACTTCGAGACGCTCGAGCGACTCGAGAAATTCGAGGATCGGTCCAAGCACTTGCTCCCCGGCCACGGGACGGAGATCTCCGACGGCCGGACGACGGCGATTCGGGACCACCATCGAGCGCGATCCCGGCGCGTTCTCGCTCGTCTCGAACGCGACGAAAGCGAGGGCGATGTTGTCCCAGCGACACCCTGGAAACTCGCCGTAGACCTGTTCGGTGACCTTGAGGGGATCCACGCCAAATTCGGCGCCGGCGAGGCGGCAGCCCACTGCCGACGGCTCCAGCGAACGGGGGCGATCGTTCGAGTCGGCAAGACCCCACTCGAGTACGAATCTCGGCCGTAAATGGCTCCATTACTGTCGTCTCGGCAGCGGTGTCGGTCTCGCTGAATCATCGATTTTCGTGTCATTCACGGTAAGAAGACAATAACGATACACGATATGATCGGCTAGGCGTGTATGGCAAGTCAGCGCCACTCTACCCGTGGATCGACGCACTCGAGGTCGAGAGTTCGAAAAGTAGTCGAGACCGTCTTGCTTCGGAGCGACGGACAGACGATCATCGACGAGTGTCGCCGCTGTGGAACGACCCTCGAGTCGAACGCGCCGAACTGTCCGACGTGCGGACAAGACGACGTTGTCACGTATCGAATCGATTGAGATTGGGGTTGAGAGTAGGAGTTGAGGTTGAGAGTTGAGTTTGGGGTTGAGATCGAGGTTGGGGTTGAGAGTAGGTGTTGAGGTTGAGTTGGTGCCAACCGGCCTGACCGACACGGGAGAGCGTTTCGTCACGGAAACTGATGATCCGTAACTCGCGCGGAAAATCGTTCCAGCGAGCGGTCGCGGTCACTCGAGCGGGAGATCCTGCGTCTCGATCGACTCTCGTCGGCCGTCTAACACGCCGAACCGCTCGGTTCGACGCGACTCGAGCCAGTAGAGGAGGCGTTCGGCCCACTCGAGTTTCCGTGCTTTCGTCGGTTCGACGGTCGAATCGTCGAAATCCCAGCCGACGAAGACGAGCCGAGAAGCGCCGAGGTGATCGGCCAGGAACGCCGCTCGGTCGCCGTCGGTGAAGCCGCCGACGTTCCGAACGGGACCCTGCGGTTCGGCCTGCGTCGTCGGCAACACGGCGTCGTCGACGCAGTCGGGAACCACGTCGCGAACCGCCGGGATGTTGTCGCCGTGGGCGTGGACCGCGACCGGAACGCCCTGCTTGGTCAGCCGGCGAACCGTTTCGGGATTCTTGTCGAGATCCGTCACCATGCAGTCGACCTCGATGCCGTGGGCTGCGAGCGTATCCGCGGCCGTCGAGGCTGCGAAGACGACGTCGGCCTCCCGCGCTCGCTCGAGATCGGCGTCGGACTCGAGCGAGGGTCCGGCACCCGCGATGGCGACGGTCGCCTCTCGAGCGCCGGAGAGTCGCTCGAAGTCGAATCCGTCGGTCAGGGATCCGAGCACATCGCGTGCCCGTTCGTCGCCGGCCCGATCGTACCCAAAGTCCCGAAGGATCGCCTCGTAAACCGGCTCCCAGTCGTCGAACTCCATGGTCGTGATCGGAGGCGGAACCGTTTGGGAGTTCTGACTTGCCGTCGTTGCTACCGAAGCGTTCTGCGATCAGAGCCGACGAGACGGGTGGTCAGGCTCGACAGCGTCGCCTTTTCTAATTGAACTCACGGTCGAGCCAGTCGCCGATCGAAACAGTCGTCACTTGTCGGCGTAACACCGCACAATAATCCGTGTTGTGGGCCGGGGGTCGCCTCCAAAGTACCCCTACCCGGGAGGCCGCCCGGCGTCCACTCCCTCCTTTCGAAGCCTCCGGCATAAGCTTTCTCTTACTACAGTATTTCCCGCAGGGAGTCGCCGAGGACGGCCAGATCGTCGTCTCCCTCGAGAAGACGGCGTGACACGTCGGAAATGGCAGCTGTCGAACCCATGAGTATTGTGTGTCTATTGTTCCCATTAGACACAGTGACGGCAGCGTCGGAGAACGCCGATTCCAACCGGCTTCGCTCGCTTTCGTCGAGTCCCTCGATCTGGACGACCTGGACGTCCCAATCGTCGGCGATCGCGGGATCGATTCCGCGCTCCGTGAGGTGTGCCCGGAGATCGCGACTCGAATGAATATCCAGCCGCGTGACCGTGAACCGGTCGTCGGCCACGCGTGAGCGCTCGGTAAACGCCTTCCCGATCAGCGCCGCGTCGCGAGTTTCCGCGACGTCGTGGGTTCGGATCACGTGTGCACCGCGTTCGACGGCCATCGACGTCGCAGCGAGGCTCACCGGCAGTCGGTCCTCGGTCTCGCGGTCCGCGATCTCACCGAGGAAGTTTTTCCGGTTGATCGAGACCAGCATCGGCTGGCCGAGCGCGCGGAACTCGCGCAGTCGGCGGAACGTCTCGCGGTCGTCTTCGAGAGTCTGGGCCTCACTCCAGCCGCCGAAGGCGGGGTCGAGAATCGTCTTGTCGGTTACTCCGTTCTGCTTGAGCGCCTCGTAAACCTGATCGACGTACTCCGCCTGGGCGGCCCACGCCGGCGACTTTCTGCTGCTCCAGTCAGTTTCCTCGACGGCACCCGGCCGCTCGAGGTCCGGTGGGCTGGCCATCTTCGCGACGGCGACGTCGTGTGCCTCGCAGACGGTCGGCATCTCCGGATCGGCGAATCCGGCGATATCGTTGACCATATCGAACCCCTGCGACAGCGCCTCGTCGGCCACCTCGGCGTACCGGGTTTCGATCGAGAAGATCACGTCCCCGGAGACGCTCTCGATCGTGTCGAGAGCCACGTGGAGTCGATCGAGTTCTTCTTCGGCCGAGAGAACGTCGAAGCGTTTATTCGCCGACTCGAGGCCGATATCCACGATATCGGCGCCTTCGCCGATAAGCTCCTCGTCGACGTACTGGGCCGCCTCGCCCGGGTCGTCGTAGACGCTCGGATCGTAGGGCGACTCCTCGCTGACGTTCAACACGCCCATGATCCGGGGTGGATGGTCGTCACCGATCTGTAGCCCCGCCGCGTCGACGTTGTTCATATCCGGTCTGAGGAGAGGAGACGGAAATGACCCCCGGTTCTGGCAGAATAGGACGACGTGATCAGCTCGGCGGTTTACCGGCCCGAACCGGGAGATTGTGGCCGAGCAGAAACGGATAGCGGAACGGTCAGCAGAAACGGACAGCGGAACGGTCAGTAGAACGCACAAAACGAGAGCGACGAACCAGTGTCGAACTACCAGTGATCCCTTCTTACTCGTCCCCATCGCCGTCTTCGAGCACCGCCAGACGTGAATCCCGCAGCAGCACTTTCTTGACGATCGAGGGGTTCTCGAGCAAGCGGTGTTTGGCGTGGGCACCGCGTCCGCGCCCGCGACCCTCGCGCTCGGACTGGATGACGTTGAGGAAGTTCTGTTCCTGAAGGATCTCCTGGACTCGTCGCTCCGAAAGGACGTCGAAATCGAGCTGCCGGGCAACTTCCTTGTACTGGTTGTAGATAATCTTCGTCGGGAACTCCTTTTCCGTACTGTTTTCCGTCAGGAGCGTCAGCGAATAGAGGATCGCCTTGGCCTGCTGGGGGGAGCCCTCGATCAGTTCGTTGAATCGGTCGGCTTCGGTCTTCTCCTTGGCGTCGCGGACGTGATCTGCAGTGACTCGCGTCGCGTTCTGTTTCTTCGCGATACGGCCGGCGTTCCGGAGAATGTCGATCGCCTTGCGGGCATCGCCGTGTTCCTGAGCCGCAAGCGCTGCGGTAAGCGGGATAACGTCGTCAGAAAGGACCCCGTCGTGGAACGCGTCGCGACGTTTTTCGAGGATTTCTACGAGCTGATTGGCGTCGTACGGCGAGAAGACGAGTTCGTCCCGGGAGAGACTCGACTTGACGCGCTCGGAGAGATGATCCGGAAAGTCGATCTTGTTCGAGATGCCGATGATGCCGATACTCGAGTCCGAGATGCGACGGTTCTCGCCGGCCCGAGAGAGCTTCCGGAGGACCTCGTCGTCCTCGAGCATGTCGATCTCGTCTAAGATGACGATCGTCACATCGGTGCAGTGATCGACGGCCTGCCAGAGTCGCTTGTAGTAGTCGCCGGTTCCGAGACCCCGATCGGGGACGGTGACGCCGCTCTGATCGGGGGTGTTGACGAGTTGAGCGATCGTCTTGATGATCGATGCTTCGGTGTTCTGTTCGCCGCAGTCGATGAACGCGTACTTGACGGTGATATCGTCGCGCTGGGCTTCCGAGATAACCCGCTGGGTCACCGACCGCGAGATGAGTGATTTGCCGGTTCCGGTCTTCCCGAAGATGAACAGATGGTTGGGTTCGCTCCCGAAAATAGCCGGGTTCAGGGCGTCCGCAACCCGCTGCATCTGCTCGTCTCGGCCGACGATCCGGTCCGGCCCGGGAAGGTGCGTGATCTCGAGCAACCGCTCGTCGGCAAAGACCGGATCGTCGTACCGAAAGAGTGGATCACGATCGTCGTTGGCGGACATTGCAGTATCGGGAGCTTTTCAGCTGAATTGAAATAAAGGTATGGAGTTTGCTCGCGTATGTAAATGAACCGTCTTCGCCCCCGGTGATGCGGAAATACGTCCGTGTGACGAGAGTATGGTGTATCGCCGACCTCGCGTTTCTAACCGGCGACTCGAAGTCACTACGTTCGGCGTGCGAAACACCCCCACCCCCGTCGCGGATGTAACGCGTCGAGAGTGACCGGCGACACTGCTGGCGGAACCGTCCGTGAGGCTATCGGGAACGAGTGCTCACGAACAGGAGAAAACGAGACACCCGGACTCGAGCATGATCCGAGATGCTATCCGAAGAAACGCCGAGGACGCCGAAATTCCGACCTCGGGAAACTGTCTGGATGGCGACGTGTTGTCCATCTACTCGCTGTTCGGGACACACACCCCCGTCGCGGATGTAACGCCGAACGGGTGGGTGGGGGTCAGGCCAATCCCTGGATTTAGGCATTTTCGGTCCGTTATCGGCCTGGTTTTACACCCGCGACATTGGTGTGTTCCCATTCAGACCTCCCCCACACCTAAACGGAGTTACAAACGCGAAGGGGGTGTGTCCCCCCTCGTATATCTGTTTCGTCTCGAGAGCTGAGTCCGTCTCGACAACATCCAACGCTAGAGACTCGAAACGCAGTCCAAAGCCAAGAATCGAACTCGACTCAGAGATCGTTCGGAGAATCGAACTTCAGAAGCCGTTCAGAAGATCGTCTCCGTAGACGTTCTAGACTAGTTTCTAGATCTAGAACTAGAGAAAGAGAATAGGAAAGAAGAAAGAAACCAAAAGCGGAGACAGCCGACCGAACACCGCAGCCTAATCAAAGGGCTTCAGGACCGTCCCGAGAAGCTACGTTTCAGCCACTCTCCAGACGCGTTTCAGTCGACCTCCACCGATTCTCGTCGCCGGTGAGAGCATCCATCGGACTCTATCCGATCACGGAATCGAAACGGGTAACCCGCTCCTCGAGTCTCTATCCGACAGAGAGCAATGAGCGAGGAGTTGCCCGAAGGGGACAGTTCAGTCCGCCGGACCCCACCGACGGTCGCCGTCGTCGACGCACAGGCACCGGGCAACGTCGGTACTATCGCTCGCGCAATGAAGAACTTCGGCTTCGAAGACCTCCTGCTCGTCGATCCGCCGGAACTCGATCCCGACGGCGAAGCGTACGGATTCGCGGGCCACGCTCGAGAGGACATCCTCCCGAACGCGACCGAAGTGTCGTTCGATCACCTCGCCGAGAACTACCACACGATCGGCTGTACCGCGGTCACCAACGAGGACGACCGAAGTCACGTCCGATACCCCTTCTCGACGCCCGCGGAACTCGCGGACCGGTTGCCGACCGTCGAGGCTCCGACCGCACTCGTTTTCGGGCGCGAACGCGTCGGCTTGACTAACGAGGAACTCGCCCGTATCGACGAAATCTGCTCCATTCCGGCAAGCGCCGACTACCCCGTCCTCAACCTCGGACAGGCCGCGACCATCACCCTCTACGAACTTCAGTCGGTGACGCTGACGGACGACGAGACGCAGCTTCCCGACCTCGAGCGGACTCGTGCCGCCGAACCGACGCTCGATCGCATGTACGATCAATGGGCGGACCTGCTCGAGGAAATCAACCATCCCGAGGAGAAACGGGACAAGACGATGCGAATGCTCCGGCGCGTCTACGGGCGGGCGGATCTGACCGAAGGCGAGGCGAACACGCTCCTCGGGCTGCTCCGTCGGGCGACGGAACGCCCCGCGGATCAGTAATGGGGTCGATTCTCAGCGGTCGAGTTACCCAAACAGCGTCGCCGGTAGAAGAGTGCTATCCTCCGTTCACCGCTGTTACTTCTCCCGTTGTAACACCAGCGTTTACTTCTATGAGGCCGTGAACCCGGCAATGAAATGTGATGTCTGTGGAGGGGTGATCGATGGCAAACGAGTGTACAAAGCGAGCGATGAGGGGAAGGGGGGCCTCGGCGTATATCACCTGGAGTGTACGCCGTAACGTTCCGTGTGTCGAGATTTCCCTGCCCGATCGAATCGAGATCGGTATCCGTATCTGTATCGGAGTTTGCCGTCGTCCGCGGTTTCGCTGGTTGTAACCGGTGCACAACGCGATTGTGAGGGACTCGGCCGGCCAGTAGAGTAATACGACCACACCGACCAGCAGTACGCGATGACCAACGTGGATCGCCGACGAGCGCTTGGACTGGTGAGCGCAGGGCTGGCGTTTCTGGCAGGGTGTTCGGAGTCCGCAGACCCGTCGGACGACGATGGCCGATCGACCGAGGAATCGAACGAGACGACCATCGACCCTGACGGCGAGTTACCCACGTACGCATCGCTGCTTCCCGAGACCAACCGAGAGGCGTACTTCTACGGGTCGATCGACGCCCCGACGCTGCAATCGATCGTCGAGAATCAGCACGCTGGGGACGGTGACGACCCGGCCGACCCCCTCGTCGGCAACCCAATCGTGC
Organism: Natronorubrum halalkaliphilum; assembly: GCF_009834785.1. Classification (GTDB taxonomy): domain Archaea; phylum Halobacteriota; class Halobacteria; order Halobacteriales; family Natrialbaceae; genus Natronorubrum; species Natronorubrum halalkaliphilum. Next base: position 211,738 of record NZ_WUYX01000070.1, on the reverse strand, counting down.
TGGCGATTCGCTTTGCACAACTCGGAGACGTCACGGCGTTTACCGTCTACCAGGAATACGACGAGACGCCGTTCGAAGACGGTGAACTTGTAGATGCCAACGGCGTCTACGCACTCCTCGGCAGTTACGACCGTGATACCCTCCACACCGGCCTCGAGAGCGCGGGGTACGAACGGGAACGCGACGAAGACGCGTACACGGTCTACAGCGATGCCGACTCCGGCGAAGCTGTCGGACTCACTGAGGATGTGTTCGCGTGTACCGTTCCGAACCAGTTCGATCCCGGCTTCGACCCCGTTGACGCCGTCGAACGAACCGTCGCCACGGCCGCCGGGCAGCGGACGCCGAAACACGAGATCGACGACGATTTCGAACGTCTGCTCCGGAGCGGAGCCACCGGCGGCATCTCACTCGGACGATACACCGAGAGCGACGAATTCGATCCCGACTCACTCGGTGAGCCGCAGCTTTCGGCCTCGCTCGAGTTCGCCTTCGGCGGCGTCGAGGGGGCCAACGGCGTCCACCAGCAACTCTCGCTCGAGAGCGAGAACGAGAACGGGGTCGGGGACGGGAACGTCGGCAACGACGCGACGGCGACCGCCGTCGTCACCTACGCTGGCGATGACCGGGTCGACGTCGACCGTCTCGAGTCGGCGTTCGGCACCGAGGCCGATACACGCGATATCGCCCGTGACGGGGCGAGCGTGCTCATCGAGGCGGAGTATACGGGTGAGTTCGCCGGCGAATAGCGCTCGAACTGATCGAGTCGGCCGAGATATCGGAGAATAGCGTTGCGAGCCTTCTGTGTCCGCTTCGGAAAGTCGCTTAGCGAGTCCGAACGACCGGCGAGGTGGTTGTCTCCGCTGTCGACCGGTCCGTGCGCGCGACGTACTGTCCGGTCTCGCTGACAGTGCCGACCCAGCCGCAGTCGGGACAGGCGAACAGTCCCTGACCGTCGATCAGGGAGCGGTTACAGTCGGGACAGTCGCTCGAGTTCGCGTTGGCGTTCGCGTTTCCGTTCGTGTCCGCGTTTGCGTTTGCGCTTGCACTTCCGTTTACATCCGCGTCCACCACCGCCGACACACCGGTCTCGCCGGCCCCACCAAGCGGCGTCGGCAGGGCACCCGTTCGAAGCGCGGCGATGGCTTCGTCCGTCGTGTACGTTTCCTCGCTCCCGTCGTCGCTGTGTGGGAACACGCCGACCAGTTCGTCGTCGGCGTAGACCTCGAGACAGGCGAGTGGCATCACGAGCAAGGTTCTGGTCTCGCCGGATATCTGGGACGTCGTTGAGCGCTTTCTGAACGGCGGTCGGATGCTCACCCCGTGCTCGTCGGCCCATCGTTCGAACCGCTCGAAGCTCTCGAGGGCTTCCTGATAGGGACTCTCGTCGGTTAGTGCGATCTCTTTGGGCCAACTGCGCAGCAACAGCTCGTCGATCGTTCCCTCCGACTCGCAGGCTTGGAGGGTTTCGATCTGTCTGTCGACTGGCTCGAGTAACAGCGGTGCGCGAACGTGGCACACAACTGTAGTTGTCGGCGTTGTCATCGATCATAACGGCCACGTTCTCGCTAATAAATCTTCCCTGAGCTACATTTCCTGACTGTGGCCCGAGTTGAACACTTCAGGACGAACCGACAGTCGTCGGTGTCACCCGTTAGTCGGATCGACAGTCGCGGTCTAACTCCCGCGTATCGGACTCGAGTGCGACCCCGCCGTCGGTTCGCGGTTCGGGTTGTTCCGCCGCGACCGGCGGCGTCTCTGCGGGCGTCGTCGATCGGGATCGCAGGATGGACCGAAGCGTCTCGCGCTTGATAACGATGAAGCCGGCGAGGATCGTCAGGAGACCGACGATCGTGAGCGAGTCGACAATAGAGCCGAAAATGAGCCAACTCACGCCGATCGCGACCGCTGGCTCGGCGTACCCAACGAGGTTGACCTGCGTCGCCCCGCTTCGGTCGAGCAGTTCGAAGTAGAGCAGGAACGCGAAGACGCCGGAGACGAACGTCAGGTAGGCGTACGAGACCAGCGCCGTCGTCGTCAGCTCGATCGCGGCGACCGATTCGCCGCGGAGGCCCGCCCAGCCGAATAACACGCCGGCACCGAGCAACATCGCCCAGGCCTCGAGGGTCTCGATCGGCAGGTCCGATTCGATCGGTCGTAAGAGCACGCTGCCGAGCGCGAACGCGATGGCGGAGGCGAAGACGAGCGCAGCGCCGAGCATCGTGTCGCCGGCGAGGGCCGATGACGATGGCTGGACGACGAGCAACACGCCGATCAGCCCGAGCACGAAGCCGACGACGCCGAGTAGATTGAGCCGTTCGCTCGGGAGTATAACCCCCGCGAATGCGACGGTGAGGATCGGTGCCGTACTGACGACTGTCGCCGCGACTGCGCCCGACACGTACAGTTCACCTATGTACAACAGCCCGTGATAGAGCGCGATCACGAAGACGCCGGCGACCGAAACTGCGATCCACTCTCCACGATCGACGGGACGAATTCGGTCGGTCACGACGGCCGCGTAGCCGAGGACGATCAGTCCCGCCAGTCCGTAGCGGAGGCCGGCGAACAGCAGCGGCGGAACGTACTCGAGACCGATCTCGATCGCGACGAACGAGCTGCCCCAACAGAGCGCGAGTATCGAAAAGAGCACCAGTTCACGGCACCCATTTGGAATAAAATCGAGCATAGTCATACCGAGTTCGAAATGAGTTGCTATACTTAGGTCCTTCTACAACGATGTCGACATCGACGAATTCAGAACCACACACATGGATCTAATCCGAAACCCCATCCACTCCAGGAACAGAAGTTGGATATATCTCCAATTTCATCAACCGAAGGACATATTTTCCAGGCGCTCCGAACTCTCTCGCATGGACGAACGCGACGTCCGACTGCTCAAAGCGATCGCCGAACTCGAGACCGGAAGTCCCGAACAGCTCCACGAGGCGACCGGCATTCCCGTCTCGACGATCCACTATCGACTTACGAACCTTCGAGAGGAGGGGGTCATCACGAACGACCGCTACGACGTCGACCTCGAGGAACTCGGGCTCGGGGTGACCGTTCTCGTCGAGGTCCACGCGGACTACCGGGGCTCGTACGAGGAGTTTTCGGATCGGCTGCTGACCATCGAGGGGGTTACGAACGTCTACTTCACGATGGGCGAGACCGATTTCATCGTCCTCGCCCGACTGAGCAGCAGCGAAACCGTCGAGCGACTCATCGCCGACTTCGAACAACTCGACGGCGTCGACCGAACCGACTCGACGTTCGTGATCTCCGCGATCGAAGAACGGGACGCGTTACAGAGTTACAGCCTCGAGACGTTACTCGAGGAGTTAGTCGACGAGTAGCGAACGAGGATAACCGGTAAACCGGTACTCTCTGACGGGGCCGCCCTTGCCCTGTGAGTGGAGCGAAACACCGGATCAGCAAGCGTACAGCACGCAGTCCGTCTCAGTTCACGTTCGCTTTTGAATCTCCTCGCGGAGCACCTGACTCACGAGGTCGCCGTCAGCCTTGCCCCGCAGCGCGCCCATACACTCGCCCATGAGCCCCGAGAACGCCTGCATGCCTTCGTCAGCGACCTGCGCTTCGTTTCGTTCGACGACGTCGACCACAGCCTCGCGGACCTCGTCCTCGCCGACGCCGCCGAGCCCGGCCGCCTCGGCAGCCTCTTCTGCGGTCTGGTCTGGATCGTCGGCTAACGCTTCGAGAAGATCCGTTACCCCTTCGTTCGGTAGCTCGCCGTCTTCGACCAGACGGAGCACGGACTCGATGTGGGAGTCGGTGAGGTTCTCGACGGGCACGTCGTCGCGCCGCAGTTCGGTCAGCGTCGACTCGAGGGTTGACGCCGCGAGCGTCGGATCGATACCGTCGGCCACCACGTCCTCGAACAGCGGCATCCGCTTGCCGTAGGCGACCTGCTCGGCCAGCCCCGCGCCGAGGTCGTACTCGTCCTGATAGCGCTCGACCTTCGCCGTCAGCAGTTCGGGCTCCGGCACGTCGCTCGGATCCGGTTCGACCGGCGGCACGTCCGTCTCGGGGTACATCCGCGCCGCGCCGGGAAGCGGCCGCAGGTAACGGGTCGTCCCGTCGTCGTTCGCGCCGCGGGTCTCCTCGGGAACGCCCTCGAGTGCGGTTCCGGCGCGTTCGGCGACGGCATCGATCGACGCCTCCGCGACGCCGGTGTCCGCGGCGACGATCGCCACGGCGTCCTCGGAGCCGGCACCCACGGCCTCCCGCAGGTCCGCGACCTCTGCTTCGGTGACGCCGTAGGCAGGCAACTCGTCCGTGTGGAAGATGCCGCCCGCGCCGTGGCGTTTCGCGTGGTCGGAGAACTCGGTCCCCAGCCGTCGGTCCGGCGCAATTTCGCGGCCCACGAGGCCGTCGAACCCGTACAGCGGGACGGCCATCACGGAGCCGCCCGAATCGAGCGCGCCGCCGATGACGCCGCTTTCTGTCCCGTCGAAGACCTCGGTCGCGTCTTGGGCCTCGCCGACCGACGCCTCTCGCTCCTCGAGTTCGTCGCGAATCGCGACGAGTTCGACCTGCCGGGCGACCTCGTTGCGGACGATGTCGTCGATGTCGTCTAAGCTCTGGACGCCCTTGATCTCGACGCGGGCCCCCTCCGCGATGGAGACGTTCACGTCCTGGCGGATCGTCCCCAGGCCGCGTTTGACTTTTCCGGTCGAGCGCAGGAGCATCCCGATCCGCTCGGCCGCTTCGAGGGCCTGTTCGGGCGAGGAAATGTCCGGGCTCGTTCCGATTTCGACCAGCGGAATCCCGAGCCGATCGAGACTGTAGCGGACGCCGTCGTCGGTCTCCGCGACGCGCTGGGCGCTTTCCTCCTCGAGCAGGAGGTCCTCGATCCCGACGGCTCCGTCGCTGGTCTCGATCTGTCCGCCGGTGGCGATCAGCGTCGAGCGCTGGAAGCCCGACGTGTTCGAGCCGTCGACGACGAGTTTGCGCATGACGTGGGCCTGATCGACCGCGTTCATGTCCATCAGCTGGGCGATCTCGAGGACCGTCTCGAGGGCCTCCTCGTCGAGTTCATGTGGCGGCTCCTCGTCCTCCTCGACGAGACAGGTCGTGTCGTACGCGAGGTACTCGAACTCGCGGTCGACCTTGCTCTCCTCGAGTGCGGCCTGATCGATCTCGCCGAGTTCGCTTCGGGTTGGGTGGAGATAGCGCGTAAACCGGCGCGTCGACTCCTCGGGCTCGCGAAGCTCGGTCGGACACTGACAGAACAGCTTCGTCGCCGTCTCGAGTTGCTGGTGGATCTCCAGCCCGGCGACGAGTCCGAGCTCGTCGTAGTCGTGTTCGCTCATTGGCGGCCACTCGGAGACGGAAGGGTAAAAAACCGTCCAGTTGCGGCCGGACTGGCACTCGCCCACTGCTCGCTCGGTGTATTCGCCGGTGACACGCCGATCCGAATCGTTATTGGACTCTCGTTGGCAGTAGCACGCATGGAAGCGACGATGAACGACTACCGTCACCGGACCGGTCGTCACTGCGGCTCGACCGCCCTTCGAAACCTCGCGCTGTACTACGACTGGGGGTACGACGAGGAGACCTGTTTCGGTCTGGCCGCCGGGCTCGGATTCACCTATTTCGAGCTCCCAGAGAGCCCTCACCGCGGCTTCTTCGGCCGACCGCCGCGACTCGAGGAAACGTTCTTTGAGACGCTCGGCATCGCCGTCGACAGTCGCGAAGGAGACGACTGGCGGACGGTTCGCGACCGAATCCGTGCTCGCGTCGCTGGCGGTGACCCGGTGCTGGTTTTCACCGACATTTACCACCTCGACTACTTCCAGACGGACACCCACTTCGCGCCTCACTCGGTTCTCTGTGTGGGGGTCGAAGACGACGAGGAGACCGTCGTCCTCTCGGACAGCGAATTCGACGCGCTCCAGCGGGTGCCGTTCGATCGGCTCCACGACGCGATGTCATCGAACTCCGTGTTGCCCCTCCGGAACCGCCACCTCGTCGTCGCCGACCCCGGGCCGGATCGATCGCTCGAGGCGGCCGCGCCGGAGGCTATCGCCGAAATGGCTCGCGGCATGCTCGCCTCCAGCGGTTCCGACGGACCGATCGGACGAGATAGCGGGACGGCTAGCAGTAGCGAGAGCGCGGGTGAGAGTGAGTGTGTGGGTACGAGCGACCGTAAGAGCGAGTTCGGAACCCAGGGAATCGCGGGCATCAGACGCTTCGCCGACGAGTTGCCAACCTGGGTCGACTTCGAGGACCCGCAGTGGAGCGTCAGGTTCGCCTACCAGAACGTCGAGCGCCGCGGAACCGGCGGGGGTGCCTTCCGCCAACTGTACGCCGATTTCCTCGAGACGGTCGACGATACGGTGCCCGAACTCCCCGACGACGCGGTCTCGCGCATGAACGCCATCGCGACCGACTGGACGGCGGTCGGTCGATCGCTCGAAGAGGCGAGCGAGCGGTCCGATCCCGACCGGTTGCGGCCGGCGTTGACCGACACCGCCGAGACGATCCACGATCTCGCGGATCGTGAGGAACGGTTGTACGAGGACCTGTTAGCTGCACTCGCGTGATTTTCGATTGTTACGGTCAGATCGCGGCGGTGAATACGACCGGTGTTGTCGGCCGCGAGAGCAAGCATAACGGCTACACGCCTTTCCCGGTTATCTCGAGTATGGTCCGACTCTCCACGATCGTCATCGTCCTCGCGATCGTTCTCGGGATCGGTCTCATTCCGATCCCCGTCATCCCCGGCGTCGGGATCGTCGTCGGGATTTCGGGTCTCGTCCTCGGAGTCATCCTCCGTCTGCTCGGGCACTAGTCACGCACGGCCCCCTGCAAGTCAGTACCGGTGGGACCATCGACGGCCCGTAGTTGCAGCATGTGGTTGCAGCGGTACCTCGTTACGGCAGTTCGTATCAGTCCCCGGAGGACTCGGCCGACAGCCCCGAACTCGAGTCCCGGTCCGAAGACGTCGACCCGGATCCGGATCCGGACCCGGCTCCCGACGAGGCCCGATCGGAAACCGGGGCCGACGAATCGGGACCGTTCTCGACCGCGTTCGAGACTGCCTCGAGGAGCGTTTCCGGCGTCGCCTCGGTACCCCGAGTTCGGTCCCGAGAGCCGGCGGTGTCCGCTCGAGACGAGTCGTCCGCGACGATCACAATCGAGTCGGCCGTTGCATCCGCGGACTCGAGGAGTTGTCGCGTCCCCGGACCGCTCGACTCGAACACGCTCTCGGCGATGACGACCGCGTCGGCTTCCTCGACGCGGTTCTCGAACGTCACCAGATCCGCCGGCGAGAGCGATTCGAACGGCGGGATCTCGAGCCGGTCGACCGCGAGCGACCGAGCCGTTTGGGCCGCGACATCGCCGCTCGTGACGGGGCCGACGGAGACCTCGAGGCCCGCACCTGTGGCGTCCAGTCGGGTGAGGGCGCGCGCCGCGATCGAACCGGTGCCGAGGACGTGGACGCGAACCTGCGTGTCGCTGTCGTCGTCTCTCGGGATCTGGCCGGATCGAATCCGATCCGGAAGCGCCGTCACCGTTTCCGTCCCCGTGATCGGGTTCTCCGTGACCGTCGCGGACGCGTCGAAGACGTCGGCGAGCGCCTCGCCGGTCAGGACCTCCGCCGGGGGCCCGCTCCGATAGACGCCGCCGTCGGCGAGCATCACGAGTCGGTCGCAGTACCGCGCGGCCAGATCGAGGTCGTGGATCGCCGCACAGACGGTTCGACCGTCGTCGACCAGTTCTCGGACCAACTCGAGGGTTTCGAGCTGGTGGTTGATGTCGAGGCTTCCGGTCGGCTCGTCGAGCAACATCGCCGGCGTTCCCTGGGCAATCGCCCGCGCGAGGACGACTCGCTGGCGCTGTCCCCCGCTCACTTCGTCGATCGGTCGGTCGGCGAGGTCGGCCGTTCGCGTCCGCTCGAGGGCATGCTCGACCGCTTGGCTGTCCTCGCGCGTCGGGGACGAGAACCGCGACCGGTGTGGGTGCCGTCCCATTTCGACGACGTCGCGGATGGGGAACGAAAACGACAGCGCGGTATCCTGGGGGACGACCGAAACGAGTCGACTCGAGGCCTTCGAGGAGACGTCGTGAACGTCGGTGTCGTCGATCGTCACCGTTCCGCTATCGGGCTCGAGCGCGCCGCTGATCGCCCGGAGGAGCGTCGTCTTGCCGGCCCCGTTGGGACCGACGAAGCCCACGAACTCGCCGGGGTCGACGGTCAGCGAAACGTTTTCGAGCACCGAGAGGTCTCCGAAGGACAGCGACAGGTTCTCGACGCTGATCGTCGCGGGCTCGAGCGTTTCCGGTTCCGATGCGTGTTCTGACCCCGTTTGTATTGCCCGCCGATCCGCATCGCGCGTGCTCCCATCACCGCTTCCGTCAACTCCACCCGCGTCCTCACCGCCTTCGGTATCGTCGTTCGAATTTCCACTCGAGGCACTCGAGGAACTCGAGAACGGATTCATACCGAGTGCACCTCCCGACGGGTGAGCAAGAAGAGGAAGAACGGGGCCCCCAGCGCGGCCGTGATGATGCCCACGGGAACGACGGGCGTGTCGACGGCGACGCCGAAGGGCAGCGAGAGGGTTCCGAGGCGAGCGATCGTATCCGTCGCGATCAGAAACGAGGCTCCGGCGAGCGCGCTGGTCGGCAACAGGATCCGGTGATCGGGGCCGACGAGCAGCCGCATGATGTGGGGAACGACGAGGCCGACGAACCCGATGACGCCTGCGACGGCAACGCCGGCCGCGGTGACGATGCTCGCGAGCGCGAGCAAGAGGAGCTTGGTCCGCTCGACGTTGACGCCGAGGTGGTGGGCGTCCTCCTCGCCCAGCAGAAGGACGTTCATCTCGCGGGTGTAGGTGAGCAGGATCGCCACGCCGACGACGGTCACCGGTAACGCGAACGCGACGTCGTTCCAGTTGCTGTTGCTGAGGTGCCCCATCATCCAGATGACGGCCTGTCTGAGGTCGTCGCCGCTGTAGACGAGCATGTACGAGATCAGCGCCCCGAGAAAGGCCTGTATCGCGACGCCCGCCAACAACAGCGTGGCGACCGGCGTTCGTCCGCCCTCGGTCGCGATCGCGTAGACGAGAAACGCCGTCCCCAGTGCGCCGACGAACGCCGCGAGGTGGAGGCCGCCGAACGGAATCAGCGCCGGAAACGCGATGGCCGCGACAGCCCCCGCGGCGGCACCCGAGGAGACGCCGATGATCGACGGATCGGCGAGCGGGTTGCGGAAGAACCCCTGCATGACCGTTCCCGCGGCCGCGAGCGAGAAGCCGACCGTCGCTGCGAGGGCGATCCGCGGAAGCCGGATGTCGGTGACGATGGTCTGGTGGGAATCCGGCACGTCGAACGAGAAGACCGAGGTGTACTCGACGCTCGGGAACGGGATACCGACACCGATAGCGGGGATCGTCGAACTGCCGAGTGTGAAACCCGACGGGACGGCGACACTGTTGAGGATCGCCATTCCGACGATCAGCGGATCGATCCTGACCGCCCCGAGTGCAGCGCTAGCGACGACTACGGCGACAAGCACCACCACCAGCCCCGCCGACCACGAAACGGTCCGGACCGCGTGTTCCATACACTACAACCTCGGTTGGGTTAGACAAATATTTGTTGAAGAACCACGATCTATCGGATGATGCGACAAAAATTCGTTGTACTCATCACCGCGTTACTCACCCTCTCGCTGTTCGCGCCCGCCGTCGCGGGGGCGGGAGCAGGGGCAGGAACCGGCGTCGGACTCGACGCTTCGGCCGCCGCCCAATCGGACGAGATGGACTGTGAGTACCCACTCGAGGTGACAGATGCGACCGGCGAAACGATCACGCTCGATGAACCACCGGAGTCCGTCGTCGCGCTCCAGCCGAGCGACGCCCAGACGGTCTTCGAAATCGGCGCCGAAGACCGACTCACCGGCATGCCCGATAACCCGGCGACGGCCGACCTCGAGATGGGCGACCGTGAGGCCATCACCGACGGCTACGAGATCATCCACGAGCGCGTGATCGACCTCGAGCCGGACGTCGTTCTGGCCGCAAACGCGACGTTCGACGACGATATCGACACGCTCCGTCAGGCCGGCCTCGACGTCTACCACTTCGACGAAGCCGAATCGGTCGACGACGTCCGCGACAACGTCTTCCAGACCGGCGAACTCACCGACGAGTGCGACGGTGCCGAAGAAACCGTCGACTGGATGGACGAGCGCCTCGAGACCGTCGAGACGGCCCTCGAAGACGCCGATCGGCCGCTTGCCTACTACGCGATGGGCGACGACGGAACGACCGCCGGAACCGAGACGTTCATCCACGAAGTGCTGACGACCGCCGGCGTCGAGAACATCGGCGAACGCGCGGGAATATCCGGCTACGAACAGCTCTCCGAGGAGACGCTCGTCGAGGAAGATCCCGACTGGATCATCCACTCCGACGATGCCGAGCCGGAGGTTCTGATGCCCGACATCGCCGAATCGACGTCGGCCTACCAGGACGGTAACGTCATCGCCGTCGACGCCAACCAGCTCAACCAGCCCGCTCCGCAGGTCGTCTACGCGGTCGTCGACATCGTCGAGGCTGTCCACCCTGACGCCTACGAGGCGGCGGTCGAGGGCCTCGAGGACACCGAGAGCGATGACAGCGCGACTGACGAGAACGGCGACGATGCGAGCGATACCGACGCAGACGAGGACGATGACGCGGCCGAAACGATCCCCGGCTTCGGTATCCCCGTGGCCGTCGCCGCACTCCTCGGAACTGCCTTCCTCGCACGCCGCAGATAACCGTCTCACTGTCGTCTTATTTTGAAAAAGGTTTACTCACCGGCCCCTCGAGATGAACGCATGGTCGAGAACGTTATCTGGCCCGCCTATCTCGATGCGGGCCTCTCACGGGCCGAGGGGCGGCGCGTGTCACAGGATCTCGCAGTCGAAGAGCCGTCGGTCGACGAAATCGCCAAGGCAGTCCAGCAGATCGGGTACGATGCCACGATCGAGCGGGACAAGGCCTACTCCCGCGAGCACTGGGCCGACCGCGGCCGGGTCGTCGTCCGCGGGGCCGACGACTCGTCGAAGAACGATCTCGTCCAAGCCGTCGCGGCGTACGTCGTCGCGATGCGCGAGTAAGATGCGCCGGGTTGGCTCCGTCGTCCGTACCGCACAGGGACTTGCCGTGTTGCGGACCGACGACACCGACGAGGACGACGGCGAAACGTACCGCAACGAGATCGGGACGATGGTCCTCGACGATTCGCTCGAGGAGGTCGGCCGCGTCGTCGATGTCTTCGGGCCGGTCGATCGCCCCTACGTCACGGTGACGCCGGACGACGGCGTCCATCTGCCGTCGCTGGTCGGATCGACGCTCTACACTCGCTGACCAGCGATCGCCCGGAAAATAGGTGCGGCGGCTCTCGTCGCGTGGGACCGGACACGCCCCGCACAAACGGACACCCGACTCGAGCGGAGACGAAAACACCCATAGGAGCGGGGTGCAAACGCCGGCCTATGAACCCTCGGACGCGAGCCCTCCTCGCCGTCGGCGTGACGGTGGTGCTCTTCCTCGGTGTCCAGCTCGGCGCGCTGGCACTGGTCGATCCCTTCCAGGAAGCGGGCCATCAGGCCGTCGACGACCCCGACGATCCGGCGAACAGTCTCGTTTACTTCGCAATTATTCTCGCGGCGACCGCGCTCATGCTCGTGACGTTCAAGTACGACGTCGAGTGGCTCATCAAGGCCATGATCATCGGCGTCAGCATGATGTTGGCGTGGTTCGTCTTCGCCGAACTCGCCCCGCCGACGATCACCGTGGGCTCGGTCAACGTCATCGCCGCGCTCGGTGCCGTCGCGTTCGGGGCCGCGCTCCTGTTCTATCCGGAGTGGTACGTGATCGACATCGCCGGCGTGGTGATGGGTGCGGGCGCCGCCGCCCTGTTCGGCATTAGTTTCGGACTTCTGCCGGCAATTCTGCTACTTACCGTCCTCGCCGTCTACGACGCGATCAGCGTCTACCAGACCGAGCACATGCTCGACCTCGCCGACGGCGTGATGGATCTCAAGATTCCGGTCATCCTCGTCATCCCCACGTCGCTTTCGTTCTCTTATCTCGAGTCGGGCAGCACTGACGACGTTCTCGACGATTCCAATAACACTGAAAACGAACGCGACGGCTCGACCGATGCTTCCCCTCGCTCGGACACCACCGAATCGACACCGGACGCTGTAGCCAACGGTGGTCCAGCGGAAGCGGCGACCGGCGCGACAGAGACAACTGCCGAAGCCGGCTCCAACGCCGACTCGAGTCCCGGCGACGTCGAGTCGGAACCCGACGCCGACGAATCGGTCGCTGACGCTCTCGAGCGCGACGCGCTGTTCATCGGTCTGGGAGACGCCGTCATCCCCACGATCCTCGTCGCGAGCGCGGCGTACTTCCTCGACGTCGGCACGATCGACGTGCCGGGAATCGCGTTGAACCTCCCCGCACTGGGTGCGCTCCTCGGAACGATCGCGGGCCTGCTCGTGCTCATGCATATGGTCCTCAAGGGACGGGCTCACGCGGGGCTTCCGCTGCTCAACGGCGGTGCGATCGGCGGCTACCTGCTCGGTGCGATCGCGAGCGGGCTGTCGCTTACCGCAGCACTCGGATTCTGAGCGGACTCGAGCCCCGGATCTCGAGCAGAGTTGAGTGACTGAGAGCCGGTGAAAACACAAACCACCGAGACCGCTACATGCTCTGTCACCGTCGAAGGGCTCTCGACCGGGGTCGTTCGATTACCGATCGTTGCACGCGGAGACTGTCACAGTTTTGCCGCCCGCAGGAACCTACTCGTCGTCTGCGTTTGTGTCATCGCCGTCGTCGTCATCGTCACCGTCGCCATCTCCATCATCAGCACTCCCCTCGACGATATCGACATCCACGTCGTCGCCGTGCTCGAGGCCGGCGACCAGCGTATCGATTCGCTCCCGTTCGTCCTCGAGCGGAACGGCCTCGTCGTCGGGGTAGACGCCGATCACCACGAGGTGGTCGTCGTCGTGGTCCGGCTGGGCGATATCGACGTAGACGTCGACGCCAGTCTCTCCCTCGAGGGTCGCCGTTCCCTCGTAGGTCTCGAACGAGACCGTCGAGGAGAGTTCGTCCGGTTCGATAGCTCGGCCGCCGACGTTCCGATCGATCTCGAGTTCGTCGTACTGGTCCTGGACGTGTTCGGCCAGTTCGGCCTCGTTCATGTCGCCGACCGGGTTGAAGTCCTCGCCCGCGACGTGAACCTGGGGCGTGGAGACGACGCCGAAGACGCCCGCCTCGGTCTCTCCGCCGAGGGCATCGATCGGCAGATCGATCGTCCGGGTGTACCGACTGATGTAGTTCGTCGCCTCGATGCTCTCACCGGCGACTTCCCGTTCTTCGACCCGTTCTTCGGTTCCCTGGTACTCGTAGCCGGCCTCATCGGCGGCGGTCTCGGAAACCCGAATTGGCGAGGCCTCGAACGTCGTCACGTCGTCGATGAGATCGCTGAGACACCCTGCCGATGCGCTCACCGCTCCGGCCGTAACCGCGGCGGCGAACCGTCTTCGATTCATACTATGCTGGTCGACCGTACTCTAACCAATAAAGTTCGTGATGATTGTCACGGTACGGAATACGCTGTAGACGGCCTGAACACGGCCACTCGAGTGAGTATCGGCCGATAATTGCCACACACTGACACGAACTGTTCGACGGTTACAAGCCCACTTCAGTCGTGTGGCGGACGTCGATCCGTCCGAGACTGATCGAACGCGATCATGTCGCGAAGTTCGAACCGCGCCCCACCGTCCTCGGCATCGGTCACGCTGACCGTCCAGTCGTGGGCGTCGACGACACGGTTGACGATTGCGAGTCCGAAGCCGGAACCGCCGGCGTCGGTCGTGTAGCCCGACTCGAATATTCGCTCGCGATCCGACGGCGGAATGCCCGCGCCATCGTCTTGAACGTAAAACCCCTCGATACCGGATCGGTCTCCCGTTCCGTCGGTGACCGGACGACCCGTCGATTCGCCGGCCCACTCGGTTCCCGTTTCGGCTGCGGCCTGAGCCTCGAGCGGACCGATCTCGATCGCCGAGCCCTCGCCAGCGTGCTCCACAGCGTTGCGAAAGAGGTTCTCGAGGAGATGTCCGAGTAGCGACGGATCCGCGTGAACCGTCATCGGCGAGACGACAGACAGGGTAGCGTCGTCCGTCCGGACATGCGACCACGCGTTCTCGACTGCCGTCGTCAGTTGGACCGCGCTGGGTCGGTCGACAGCTTCCGTCTTGACGAGTACCAGTGCGTCGTCGATGATGGTTTCCATCCGCTCGAGCGACGAGCACAACGTCGATCCGACCGAATCCGTCCCGTCACCGATCGCCGATCCGCAGTCGATCTCGGCCGCCTCGAGCGACTGTGACTGTGCCATCGCGACCGCGAGGGGATTCCGGAGATCGTGCGAGAGCAACGTCGCGAACGCTTCCATCTGCTCGGCCTGGTCGCGGGCCTGCCGCTCGAGGAGTCGCCGCTCCGTAATATCGACGTGCATCACGAGGACGTACTCCTCCTGCTCGTGGGTGTACGGTGTCGCTTCCATCATGTACCACCCTTCTTCCGACGGCCCGTGACAGGGGTACTCGAAGGAGAACGCTTCCCGTTCGCCGGCGGCGACGGCTCGGATCCCCTCCGCGGCTTCGGTGCCGTCCTGATCCGTACTGCCGTCACAGACCGAGAGATAGTTCGTACCGACGCCGCCCGAATCGGGGGCGATCCCCGCCGCAGTACCGAACGACTCCCACGACTGATTCGTGTAGACGATTTCCCCGTCGCCGTCGAGGATCGCGACGCGTGCAGGCAGTGCGTCGAATCCAGCGCCGACGAACGAGTTGGTGGGGGCCATTACCCGAACCACGAACTCACGGTACTTGAACTGTATTGCCAGCCTCGAAATCGATCGACACGGAATAAAGTCCAAGCCGTTCGACTACTCGCCGGACGGGAGCCGATAGCTCGCGCCGTCGTCCGTATCCTGAATCTCGATGCCCAGCGCCTCGAGTTCGTCGCGCAACTGGTCGGCCCGGTCGTAGTTGCCCGCATCGCGCTCCTGTTCGCGCACGTTGAGCACGAGGTCGACGACGTCGCCAGCGAGGTCGGCTGTCCCCGTCGTCTCGCCGACGAAGGAGAGTCCGAGGACGGCACCGAGTTCCTCGAGCGTCTCGACGGCGGTTCGGAGCCCGCGATAGTCGTACTCCTCGCGGTCCTCGAGGTGGGCGTTGATCGCCGTCGCGACCGACAGCAGCGCCGACTGCGCCTCGCGCGTGTTGAAATCGTCGTTCATCGCCGCGACGAACGACTCGCGAGCCTCGTCGACGTCGGCGCGCAGCGACTCGTCTTCGACCTTCGTCCGGGCGTCCGGCGAATCCAGCGCCTCGACGGCCGCGTCGTAGGCGCGCTCGAGTCGATCCCATCGCTCTTCGGCCTCGGCGATTGTCTCGTCCGAATAGAGCTGTTTGCTGTTGTACGACCCGGCCGTCAGGAACGTCCGCAGGACGTTCGTTCCCAGCTGGTCGACGCCCGCTTCGACGGTGACGAAGTTGCCGAGACTCGAGGACATCTTCTCGTCGTCCATCTGGAACAGTTCGCAGTGGAGCCAGTAGTTTGCAAAGCGCTGGTCGGTTGCGGCTTCGGACTGGGCGATCTCGTTTTCGTGGTGGGGAAAGACGAGGTCGCGCCCGCCGACGTGGAGATCCAGCGTCTCGTCGAGATGGGTCATGCTCATCGCCGAGCATTCGATGTGCCAGCCCGGACGGCCCTCGCCCCACGGCGACTCCCACGTTTGGGCCGTTTCGCAGGCGTGTTCGGCGTCGGCAGCGCCCTCGTGGCGGTGTTCTTCGATCGCCGCTTCGTCGACGCCGCCGGCCTTCCAGAGCGCGAAGTCCGCCGGGTTGCGCTTCTCCGAGCGCTCGTCCGGATCGCCCTGGGATTCGATCTCCTCGAGTTCCTGGTTCGAGAGTTTGCCGTACTCGTCGAAGCTGGTAACGTCGAAGTAGACCGAGCCGTTGGACTCGTAGGCGTAGCCCTTCTCGATCAGCGTCTCGACGAGGTCGACGATCTCGGGGACGTGTTCGGAGACGCGCGGATAGACCTCGGCCCGCAGGAGGTTGAGCGCGCGCATGTCCGAAAGGGTCCGTTCGATGTACGTCTCCGCGACGTCCGCCTCGTCCTCACCGAGGTCGTCTTCGCCCACGCGGGCGACGATCTTCTCATTGATATCGGTGAAGTTCTCGACGTGACGCACGTCGTAGCCGAGGTACTCGAGCCAGCGGTGCATGACGTCGACGTGGACCCACGACCGCGCGTGGCCCAGGTGGGGCGGATCCGAAACCGTCAGGCCACAGTAGTAGAGCAAGACGTTCTCGGGGTCCCGTGGCTCGAACGGCTCTTTCTCGCCCGTCAACGTGTTCGTCACGTGTAGGGTCATTGGGTACGTCTACCTCCGGCCTCCAGTTAAACGCTGTCAATAGTTCGAAGGGGCCGAGGCGATCCGGGAACAGTGAGACAGCGAGCATGGGGGAGCTATACGGTTCTGCTGGCCGTCGATCGACTGTGACCCACGACCGCATCCACGCTCGTAAACCGACCCACGACATCGAACGCTGGTCGGTCGGAACGATCCGGGGAATCGATGACCGAGACGGACACTGCGTGGTCACCGTCGAAACGGAGAGTGGTGAGACCGTCGAACTCGTCGTCACGGTCGCTATCAGAGACCTCTTCGTCAGCAGACTGGACATCGCTGACCACGAGTCGCCGGTCGGCGAACAGATTTGGTACCGCCAACACGGCGGTAACGCGTAGTTCGTCCGCGCTCCCCGCTTCACTGCCGGGCAGGGTACTCCACGTCGTCCTCGAGGTTCAATCCCTCGAGAAACGCTGCGCCCTCCTGTGCGCCGTGCTCGATCAACTCCTCGAGGAAGTCGGGATCGCGGTCGAGTTTGGTCGAGTGATGATACCCCCGTAGCTGGAGCCGTCGGATCGTCGTCTGCGTGTACTCGGGGTGGTCGAAGTGACCGTCCTCGATCCACTCGTTGATCCGCTCGATGGTCCGCAGTTCCTGATTCAGCGAGATGTTGCCCGCGAGTTCGTTCCGTCGGTCGGTGATCTCGGGCAGTCGAGTCGGCGTCCCCTCCCGCTCTTGTGGGTTGATCTGAATCACCCATAATTCGTCGGGCGTTCGGTCGCCGGGTACCGACATAAGGTCTTTGACCGGCGGGTTCTGCGAGAACAGCCCGTCCCAGTGGCTTTCGCCGTCGATCTCGACCGCCTCGAAGAGCGTCGGAATCGCTGCCGAAGCGAGAACCGCGTCGGCGGTGACGTCCTCGTTGGTGAAGGTCTCGAAGGCCCCGTCGTTGACGTTGACCGTCCCGACGACGAGCTCCGGTTCCTCGTACGCACAGAGGGCCGGAATATTCTCGAACTCGATGTGGCGCTCGAGAATGTCGACGATCCGCTGCTGGCCCCAGTCGGATCCCGGCGAGTAGTACGGACTGACGTTCGGGATTCCAACCCCTTCGCTCTGGAACCGCGAGAGCAGCGAGACCCACTGGTTGACGACCATATCGGGGTAGTCACTCGCGGCCATATCGGACCAGATGCGCTCGAGCAGGTCGATCGCCTTCGCCTCGTCGCCGGTAACGAGGCCGTACCAGACCGCGAGGGCGTTGAACGCGCCTCCGGAGGTGCCGCTGATGCCGACCAGTTCGAACTCCTCTTCCCAGTCGGCCGCCGAGAGGAGTTCCCGGAGCGCGCCGGCGGTGAACGCGGTGTGACTGCCGCCACCCTGACACGCGATCGCGACCTGCGTCACCCCATCGGAGTCGGGTTCCCCGTCATCCGAGCAGGGGTTCGGGGTCGGTCTCTCCGTCGACTCAGGTTGCTCCGCGTCGTCGTTCGTCTCACTCATAGGTAGTCGTGTAGCCTCCGTCGAAGAGGAGATCACCGCCGTTGAGGTGGTTTGCATGCCGGGAGAAGCCGAAGACGAAAAGGTTCGCGACTTCCGCGGGCGTCATCATCTCGTTGGAACGAGCGGGACCGAGCATCACGTTTTCGACGACCTCGGCCTCGGGTATCCCGCGTTTCGCCGCCGTATCGGCGATCTGGTCGACCATCAGCGGCGTCAGCACGTACCCGACGCTGACGCTGAACCCGCGTACGTGACCACCACCTTCGGCAGCGATCGACTTCGTCAACCCGCTTAGCGCGTGTTTGGCCGTGATGTACGGTGCCTTGTCCTTTGTGGCGTAGTGGCCGTGGACGGAGGACATGTTCGCGATGGCTCCCGTGCCGTCGCCGCTATTCTCGATGTGGGGCATGGCGTGTTTCGCGAGCAGGAACGGCGCTCTGACCATCACCGACTGCAGCAGATCGTACTGTTCCACCGGGAACTCCGCGATGGAATCGATGTGTTGGATCCCGGCGATGTTGGCGACGACCGAGAGGGTTCCCTCCTCGGCGGCAGCCTCCACGACCGCCTCGACGTCGCCGTCGTCGGTCAGATCCGTCGGCACCGAGACGTACCGTCCTGACGGATCGAACGATTCGACCGTCGACGCCGTGGCCTCGAGACCCTCCTCGTCGATATCGGCACCGACGACGGTCAGGCCGTTCACCGCGAGCGCGACCGACAGCGCCTCGCCGATGCCCGAGGCCGCACCGGTGACGATGGCGACGGTTTCAGGGGTGAAGTTCGGGTCCTCGAGCACGAGCAGGTCGTCCGCGGTCAGCTCCGGCGGCTCCAGATCGGAAGTCGACGATGACATTGCTATCGGAACAATGTCAGCGACGCTGTAAATATCTTCAGCGCGCGACTGGCGGGTCGCCCCATCAGTAACCGTTTCGCCTGCGAACGGCTACGTCCTTTGCCGGACGTTCTCGAGCGCACTCTCGACCGCTCGGACGGCATTCGCCCCCTCGAGTCGGTCGACGACGACAATCATCGATTCGGCGTCGACCGCCGCTGCGTGCGGCGAGATATCCGCGAGTGACAATCGCCGCAGCGTGTCCCCGAGCGCGGTCGCATCGACGGCGCCGGTCGCGACGATGGCCGTTCGGTCGCCGTCCGTCGGGCCGAAGGCAGTCCCGCCGACGGAGAGCAGCGCGTCGGCCGCCCCGGACTCGACCGATCCGATGCCGCTCTCCATTCTGACGCGAACGTCGCGCGACTCGCGCTCGTAGTCCGGCAACTCCTCGGCGTACCGGCGCAGTGCCGTCGCGATGGCGTCGGTCTCGCCTTGGACGTCGCCCTCGCCCTCGAGAAACCGGGCAGCGGCGGTGTAGTTGACGACGCCCGCTCGAAGTGCCGCGACGAGGAACGGATGCGACTCGGCGGCACGACGGGTTTCAGCTGCCAGTGACATACTCTCGACAGCGGGCTATACCAGTATAAACGCGACGACTGCGGCCGTGTGGGTGTGGAAACGTTTGCCGTCGGTGTTCGTTACCGACCGGGACCGCGGCGTTTTTGCCGCGAGCGCCCGACCACTCGAGTATGGAGTTAGCCGATATCGAGGAGCTCATCGAAGCGGACCTCGAAGACGCGGAGGCGACCGTGACACACGCACGCGACGAACACGATGACGACCACCTCGCGGCGACCGTTATCTCGCCCGAGTTCGACGGGCTCCCGCTGGTCCAGCAACACCAGGCGGTCTACGACGCGCTCGGCGATCACATGACGACGGACATTCACGCCCTCGAACTGTCGACGTACACGCCCGACGAGTACGAGGAGTACGAGTCGTGACGGTTTGAGACGGTACCAAACGCTGTAGAGCACTGGTGGCGTCCCGTTCAGTTTCACCGTCGGTCCGGTCAACCCCAGCACCGCCATCGGAACCGCAGCTTTATCCTGCGTTCCTGATAGGATATGCGTATGGAATCGCTTCACCCCCGAATCAGGCTGCTCTGGATCGCCCAGGGGGCGATCACAGCGATCGTTCTGGGCGTCGTTCTCGCGGGCGTCGATCAGTGGCTCGCCGACGTTCCGACGGCGGTCATCGCCGGCGTCGTCGCCGTCGGCCTCGTCCTGGGAATCGCCTACGCCGTCCGGCTCTACCAGGTCTGGCAGTTCGAACTGCAAAACGACGCGCTCTATCTGGAACGCGGCGTCGTGACGTTCGTCGAGACGGCCGTCCCGTTCGTTCGCGTCCAGCACGTCGACACGCAGTTCGGCCCCATCGAACGCGCGCTCGGCCTCTCGAGCGTGGTCGTCTACACGGCCGGCTCGCGGAACGCGGACGTTCGAATCCCGGGACTGACGCCCGACCGGGCTCGTGATCTGCAGGATACGCTTCGCGAACTCGCGGTCGAGAGCGAAGCCGACGACGCAGTTTAACCACTATGAATCGACTTCATCCACTCAGCGCGGTCACGTACGCCATCCAGTACGGTTTCCTCTGGCTCTGGGTGCCGATCGTGCTCGTCCTCGCCCTCGGCGGGATCTTCGATCCGATCAGTCCGGCCTGGTCTCCCATCGCCGCACCGCTCGGATTCCTCGCCGGAGCGGCCTACGGAATCGCCTACTACTACCGGTTCGAGTACGGCATCACCCCGGACACGTTCGACGTCGCTTCCGGCGTGTTCGCCCGACGCTCCCGCGAAATTCCCTACGGCCGGATTCAGAACGTCGACGTACGACAGGGCGTTTTGCAGCGACTGCTCGGCCTTGCAATCGTTTCGATCGAGACCGCCGGCGGCGGCAACACCGAAGCGTCGCTGAACTTCGTCAGCGAGTCCGAAGCCAATCGGCTGCAAGACCAGATCCGTCGGCGAACCGCCTACGTGAAAGAACAGCGACGGACCAAACAACGGTCCGCGAACGAGGGGGAGCAGCAGGGGTCACAGCGACCGACCGAACCCGACGCGGACTCGAGCGATGCCGACCGAACGGGGGCCGTCTCCGGTGCCGAGACCGATACGCCGTCCGACCCGACGGCGGTTCCACCGGACCGAGCCGATCGAACCGACCCCGACTCGACGCCCGTCGACGGCGAGGAACCGGACGCGGAGCGCCGAGCGTACGCGTCCGAACCGGACAGGCAACGCCGACAACGCCTGTTCGATCTCCAGGCCCGGGAGCTCCTGCTGTACTCCTTTACGTCGTTCCGTCCCGCCGCCGTGGCGGCCGTGCTGTTCGTCTTCTTCCTTGCGACCGATCCGATCATCGACCTCCTCGTGGCCACCGCACAGCCGGTCGGCGGGCCACAAGAGATCGGGGAGGGAACGGCCACGAACTACGGAATCCTGACCGTGGTCTCGATGATCAACGGGATCGTCATCACCTACCTGCTGAGCGTCGCCTACACGTTCGCCACCTACTACGACTTCGAACTCGGGCGAACCGGCGAGGACTTCGTCTACGAGCGCGGGCTCCTCCAGCGCTACAGCGGGTCGATCCCCGTCGAAAAGGTCCAGTCGGTGACGGTGACCGCCAACCCGCTCCAGCGCCTGATCGGCTACGCCGGACTGTGGGTCGAAACGGCGGGTTACGGACCCGAGAGCAGCGGCGGTAGCCAGTCGGCGGTTCCGCTCGCCGAACAGTCCCGCGTCCACCGATTCACCGAAAACCTCACCGACGTCGAGACGCCGACGTTCCGCAGTCCGCCGACGATGGCCCGTCGACGGTACCTGGTTCGGTACTCCCTGGTCGCTGCCGTCATCGTCGCAGCCGTCTTCGGACTCGCGCAGGTGACCGCACTCGAGGGCTGGTACTTCGCCGCGGTCGTCTTCGTCGCGGTCCCGCCGGCAGCACACCTGAAGTACGTCCACATCGGCTACTTCGTCGGGGAGAACCACCTGGTCGTCCGATCAGGATTCTGGCAGCGACGAACGACCGTGATTCCCTACTACCGGATCCAGACCGTCTCGACGCGGCGATCGATCTTCCAGCGCCGGCTCGGACTGGCCTCGCTGGTCATCGACACGGCGAGTTCGCGGACGTTCTTCTGGGGCACGCCGACGATCTACGACGTCGATCTCGAGGACGCGCGTGAGGCCCACACGGCCGGTCGCAAACGGCTCCAGTCGGCCTTGCGCGAGCGCGCTCGTGACGACGATCTGGGACTCACCGTAGACTTCACCTGATCGTCGATCGATACTGACCGTCCGTGCTTTGACTGATGGAATCCCCTGATTTTATTTAACTGTGATGGCACCCGTCTCGTATGGAAATCCTCAATCCCCGCATCAGATTGCTCTGGATTGCGCAAGGAGCGATCGCTGCGCTCGTCCTCGGCATCGTTCTCGCCGCCGTCGATCAGTGGGCTACCGACGTTCCGACGTCGGTCATCGCCGGCATCGTCGCTCTCGGCCTCGTCCTGGGGATCGCCTACGCCGTCCGACTCTACCAGGTCTGGCAGTTCGAACTCCAGTCCGATGCGCTCTACCTCGAGCGTGGCGTCATCACGTTCGTCGAGACCGCGGTTCCGTTCGTTCGCGTCCAGCACGTCGACACGCAGTTCGGCCCCATCGAGCGGGCGCTCGGCCTCTCGAGCGTCGTCGTCTACACGGCGGGATCGCGAAACGCGGACGTACGAATCCCCGGGCTGACGCCCGACCGGGCCCGTGATCTGCAGGATACGCTTCGAGAGTTAGCCGTCGAGAGCGAAGCTGACGATGGGGTCTAACCGCACATGAGGCGTTTACACACCCTCAGTGCAGTGTCGATGGCGCTCAGCGGTGCGATCTCCGGGCTCTTGCTCCCGGTTGCCGCGTTCGCCATCCTCGGGGAGAGCGTCGAGGGTATCGACTCGTCCTGGGTGTTCGTGGTCGCACCGCTCGGCCTCGCTATCGGAGTCGGCTACGGGATCGCGCGATACTACCGCTTCTCGTACGAACTCACGGCAGAGACGTTCGACGTTACCTCGGGTGTTCTCTCGGTGCAATCCCGCGAGATTCCCTACGGCCGGGTTCAGAACGTCGACGTTCGACAGAAACTGGTACACCGGCTGTTCGGTGTCGCCGTCGTCTCGATCGAAACTGCGGGCGGCGGCGACACCGAGGCGACGCTGAATTTCGTTGCCGAGGACGAGGCCAACAGAGTGCAGGCGGAGATCCGCAGACTGACGGCTGCAATCGAGGCGGACGACGGTGACGACACCCGCCCGGCACCGTCTACGGAGGCGGACACGTCTGCTGGCGATCGCACCGACAGCGCCGAACCACGCGCTGCTCGAGAACTCCTGTTCGAACTCGAGTTCCGCGAACTGCTGCTCTACGCCGGGACCGCGATCCGGCCGGGTGCGGCGATCTTCCCGCTGTTCTTGTTGCTGGTTCTCACCGGCGATCCAACGAGTCTCGTTCCGGAATCGATCACCGAGTTATCCCTCGTCGCGCTGTCCGCGATAGGCATCGTCGCGTGGGCACTCGCCACGTCCGCCATCAGCGCGGCGTACACGGTCGCGGGCTACTACGACTTCCGGCTGGAGCGGGACGGCAACGACTTCGTCTACGAGCGCGGGCTGATCGAGCGCTACAGCGGGTCGATCCCCGTCGAGAAAGTCCAGTCGGTGACGATTTCGGATACCCTCCTCCAGCGGCTGTTCGGGTACGCGAGCCTGTCGGTCGAGACGGCCGGCTACGGTCCCGGCGACTCCAGTGGGAGTCAGTCGACCGTGCCGTTCGCCGCCGAATCCCGCGTGTATCGATTCGCCGAAGGAATCGCCGGCGTCGAACGGCCACAGTTCACCTCACACCCCGCGATGGCTCGGCGGCGGTATCTCGCCCGCTACGCGATACTGGCCACTCTCGTAGTCGCGGCTGCGTTCCTCACGGCGCAGGTGATCGGACTCGAGCGGTGGTATTTCGCCGCGGTCGCGTTCGCAGCGGTCCCGCCGGCAGCGCACCTGAAGTGGACGCACATGGGCTATTACGTCGGCGACGACCATCTCGTCATCCGCCGTGGTTTCTGGCGCCGAGAGACGACCGTGATACCCTACTTCCGCATTCAGACCGTCACGACTCGTCGATCGCTCTTCCAGCGACGGCTCGGTCTCGCCTCCCTGGTCGTCGATACGGCCAGTTCGAGAACGTTCACCGGCTCCGTCCCGACGATCGAGAACATGGGGCTTGAGGACGCTCGGACTGCCCACGAAAACAGCCGGAAGCAACTCCAGCGAACGCTTCGTGACCGTGCTCGAGACGAGAACGTTGGGCTGTCGCCCGAAATGGCTTAAGGGTATCGTCGGGCTTTCGGTGGATTTTACCTGACCCGTCGCAACCCTGTTCGTATGGGAGACGAAGACACGGAATTCCGTATCGAGGAGGACAGTCTCGGCGAGATGCAGGTTCCCGCGGACGCCTACTGGGGGGCCCAGACCCAACGTGCAATTCAGAACTTCCCGATCTCGGGGATTTCGTTCAGTCGACGCTTCATCCGCGCACTCGGCGTCGTCAAAAAGGCCGCCGCACAGGCAAACCGCGACCTCGACCTGATCGAAGACGACACGGCCGAGGCGATCATCGAGGCGGCCGACGAAGTCATCGCCGGCAAACACGACGATCAGTTCCCGGTCGACGTCTTCCAGACCGGTTCGGGGACCTCCTCCAACATGAACGCAAACGAGGTCATCGCCAACCGGGCCGCCGAGATCACGGGCGCCGAAATCGGCGACCGCGTCGTCCACCCGAACGACCACGTCAACTACGGCCAGTCGAGCAACGACGTCATCCCGACCGCGATGCACGTCGCCTCGCTCGAGGCCGTCGAAAAGGACGTTCTTCCCGCGCTCGACACCCTCCGAGAAGCACTCGAGGAGAAAGAGGAGGAGTTCGACGACGTCGTCAAAACCGGCCGCACGCACCTGCAGGACGCCACGCCGGTCACGCTCGGCCAGGAGTTCGGCGGCTACCGCACGCAGGTCGAAAAGGGCCTCGGTCGCGTCGACAAGGTTCGTGACCACCTCGCAGAACTCGCCCTCGGCGGCACCGCCACGGGGACGGGACTGAACACTCACGAGGAGTTCCCCGGTCGCGCTGCCGAGTACATCACTAAAGAGACCGGCGTCCAGTTCCGCGAGGCCGACAACCACTTCGAGGCCCAGGCCGCCCACGACGCCATGTCCGAGGCCCACGGCGCGCTCCGCGTCATCGCCGGCTCGCTGAACAAGATCGCCAACGACCTGCGCCTGCTCGCTTCCGGCCCGCGCAACGGGCTCGGCGAGATCGAACAGCCCGAGAACCAGCCCGGTTCCTCGATCATGCCCGGCAAGATCAACCCCGTCGTCGCCGAGGCCGTCAACCAGGTTCACAAGCAGGTCGTCGGCAACGATGCCGCCGTCTCCGCCGGCGCAGCCGAGGGTCAGATCGACCTCAACCTCTACAAACCCGTCCTGGCTCACAACTTCCTCGAGTCCGCCGAACTGATCTCGAACTCGAGTCAGATCTTCGCCGAGCGATTCGTCTCGCCGCTCGAGGCCAACGCAGAGTACTGCGAAGAGCGCGTCGAACAGTCGATGGCGATGGCCACCTCGCTCAACGTCCACATCGGCTACGACAAGGCCAGCGAGGTCGCCAAGACCGCGCTCAAAGAGGACAAAACTGTTCGCGAGGTCGTCCTCGAGAAGGGCTATCTCGACGAAGAAGAGGCCGACGAGGTGCTTGACCCCCGCAAGATGACCGAACGCGGGATCCTCGGACAGGACGACTGACCCTATCGGTTCCGCGCGGTTGTTTCGTCTTTTTTCGGATGAACGGATCATCCCGGTCGTACGTACTGTCCCTCACCATGTCTCAGTTCGGTGGCTCGTCAGTTTTCGGTGAAACCTCGAGGCAAGTTACCGAATGTTTCACACGCAATTCCCATGATGCTGACATAGCTGAATGTGATCTTGTAACACACGATAACTATTGTCGAACATGACAGAAAAACGCATACCCAGCGCCGAGTAAACAGGAAATACAACCGTTCTTTCTTCCCGGACCGTCGTGCCTAAATCGGGGGAGAGAAGGCGAATCGGACAGAATCCCGATGGAATAAAAGAACCCAAGCAGTTTTGAGGGATGCTCGCGTCAGACAAAATATGCACACCTGTCGCAACTGCAACCAGTCCTTCCAGACCGAGCTCGCCCTCGAACTTCACCGAGACACGTGTAAAAAGGGACAGCTTTTCTGCCAGGTATGTGGGGACCGATTTCAGGAGGCCGAGGCAACCCACGACGGCTGGCACTACGAATGTCCGAGCGACGACTGTGAGGGGGACGGACTCCAGGAGGATCTGTATCGTGTCGAAGACGTTCGCACAGCGACCCACTGACGCTGACGGCAGCTCGCAACGATTTTCACGTATTTTCGATAGCTCACCCACAGCGACCTCGTCTTCTTGCCCTTCGGATGCGTATGTGTCCCATGAGTACGGAACAGATGTCCCACGCTACACAGACGACTGCCGAGTCGGATGTCACGGTCATCGATCCACGAGCACCCCGATTCGGCCAATCGATCACGGCGACGCTGTTACTGGTCGGTGTCGTCCTCGCTGAACCGGTCCTCATCTACACTGTCGCAGTAATTCTCGGACTGGCAACGGTATCGCGGTGGCGACTCGATCTCTACCGGCTCTCCTGGGAATACGTCGTGATTCCCGTGCTCGGTCGCCCGAACGAACCGGAGCCTGCCGCACCACATCGGTTCGCGAAGCTACTCGGCGCCACCGGTGCCGTCGCGGCGTCGCTGTTTCTCATCGCCGGTATCTCGACCGGCGGGTTCGCGATCGCTACAGCCGTTGGACTCCTCGCGGGACTCGCGGCTACGACCGGGTTCTGTCTCGGCTGTCGGATGTACCGACAGGTGTCGTTTCTGCGGTCTCGAGGTGTTCTCTGAGAACCGCTGCCAGCATTGTTTGGGACGGAAATTTATAGGCGGCGTTCTCACCACAAACTCGAGTTTTCGAACCCGGTTAGAACTGCGTTTAGCAATGTGCAGCTGGCTGTCGAGTTGACGATCAGATAGTACTGACGAGTTCCCACGGTGGAAAACGGTGTACAGGTTTGTCCAGGTTCGATCTAGAACTCTACGCTCCTTCAGTATAGCGATATAGAGTTTATATGACCGAGATGGCCCAGTTCCATTTCGAACTGGTTCCCAGGAAATCGGTCGAAAACGACATTCTCGAGGGGATTGGAATTCGAGGGTCCAAATCGAAACGGTACGGAGAGGAGTGCAAGACGGCACAGCAGATGATCGTTCGGAAACACACGTCTAACGTGATCGCTGTTTCTTCGTCTCTGATCACCAATACACTGCATTATCCCAGCGCGTATCGGCTCACGGACTGACTCGAGTGCTCGCGAGAGGAGTTTCTAGAGGTGTCTTAACGTACCGGGTTGAGCGTTCGCTGAGCCGGCTTTTTCGAATTGCCATCTGCACCTGGTGTTCTACAGCACCGTCTATTCATGGCCGCTCCAGCAGCCAACTACCGCTCTTGAACGGTCAGCTACACTCTTCTCAATCGTGTGGAACAGCCAGCCAGCAGACGCCGTATCAGTGGACCCGAGGTCATGAGGCAGTCGGCGTTTCTGATGGACATGGATTGTGTACGTCAGTTCCGGCAATCGCCGACCAGCTTGCGGATGCTTCGATAGGTGGGTACGCACGCCACCTCAGTGATCTATGGCGTAGCGGACGACGGAACACACCGCAGCCGGTAGAGCACGCCAGTCACCGCACCCGTTCTCGAGCGTTCGGTCACGAGACTCGGGATGCCCTTGAACGCTCTCGCTATTGTGGTACTGAGCCGGAGGCCCCTCGTCCCTGGCTCGAGTCCTGGACTGCGGGGCGCGAGGTGGTGCTGTAGCTGACGACACTGTCGTCGGACGAGTTGACCGCCAACGCACCACCGTTCGATTGCGTGGATCCGTCGCCACAGGAATCGTGGTGTAACAGCGGTCCGGCCCGCTGCGGTGTCGAGGTGATTAATTCGGGACCAGCAGTTTCTCGAACTCGGCCGTGAGGCAGGCTTTCCTGTGTTCGGTGGAACGGGTACTGATGAGCCCGCTCACGGCCGTCCAGCAACCGGCATCGGATCGCCGACCGTCCAGCCGAAGTAGCCGTTTCCCGTTGTGATCGCTGCCTTCCCAATAATAGACACAAAACTGATAGCTCCGAGTCCACGGTGGCCCATTCTGCACAGCATCGTTACGACCGATACCAGGTGAACATATACTCTGTCGTCACCCAGAATTACCGGTCGCAGATACTGGATCGAGACGCCCGCTCTCGAGAACGTTTCACCTGTCCGTCACTGACTATCGCTTGAGAGCACGCATTCGATTCCGAACTCTTGGACATGCTACTTCTTCCATGTTGAATTATGGAACCATGCTCTACCAAAACTAAATACGAAATCATAGGACACTAATATCGATAATGCGGAATTATGGTTCTACACACTCGGTGAAAAACGGCCTACCAAGTGAGATAAACTCACTTAGCCCGAATAATAGGTAGATTGAAGATCACCGCGTTTGATTGGTCGCGTATGAGCGAGTCGGCGGATACCGAGAGGAAATCTGTCAAAACATACGTCCCTGCGTACCAGAAAGACGAGTGGCAATCACATGCTGAGCAACTCGGCATGAGCCAGAGCGAGTTCGTTCGGACGATGGTTCAGGCGGGTCGGAAGGGGTTCGAATCCGCTACAACGGAACCCTCTTCTGGGGGGTCAGACCCTGGGGGTAACGCCCTCGAAACACAGGTCCTCAACTTACTAAGTTCTGACACGTATTCGTGGGACGAACTCCTCGAGGCGGTCAGCGACGACATCGAATCTCGACTCGATGACACGCTCGAGGAACTCCAATCTCGAAACCGAATTCGATACAGCGGTCGCCACGGCGGATACACGACGGTCGGTGACGGTGGTGGGGATGGCGAGTGAACCCGGAACCGAGACGCCGGAGGAAGTCGCGGATCCGATCGCCTACTTCCTCGACGATCAGCGCTATCACGGCAAAAGCGAGCGCACGCTCGAGGCCTACGATCGAGTCCTCCACGAGTTCGATTCGTTCGTTCGGAGTCGATTCGACGGCGCCGAGAGCCTTCGTGACGCCGGAAGACGGGAGTGTATGGCCTGGGTTCACTCCCTTCGCGGCGAGTTCGAATCGAGTACGATCGCGACGTATGCGTCGTATCTCAACCGGTTTTACGACTATATGACCCGCGTCGGCGTCTTCGACGACAATCCCATGGCGCTCGTGATGGAGGAGATGTCCGAATCGATCGATACCGATCCGACCCGTCGCGATATCTCCGTCCTGGAGATCCGGTCGTTTGTCGGTTCGATCACCCATCCACTCGAGCGGGCCGTCGTCGTCACGCTGTTAA
The DNA here is from genome assembly GCF_009834785.1 of Natronorubrum halalkaliphilum. GTDB lineage: Archaea > Halobacteriota > Halobacteria > Halobacteriales > Natrialbaceae > Natronorubrum > Natronorubrum halalkaliphilum. Next base: position 182,347 of record NZ_WUYX01000070.1, on the reverse strand, counting down.
AGACCGGAATGCGAGTCGGCGAACTCTGTAATCTCGATCGTCGCGATCTTCGTCTCGCCACTCCGGATCTTGCGGTCGAGTGGACGCCTCGCGTCGAACTCGACCGACGTCCGTCGTCGATGTTCGTCTCCGCAGAGCCCGCACGCGGCGCGACGGTCAACGGGGAGGAACGAACCGCCTCGAACAAGCGAAAGCGCGATACGGTGATTCCCGTCGACGACGAACTTCGACGGCTCCTCCTCGAGTGGCTCGCGATTCGCCCGGACTCTGTGTCACCGGCCGAACCGCTCTTTCTGGATACCAGGGATTCGTGGGGCGAGCGATTGACCCCGTCGGACGTCCGCTACATCGTCGAAAAACACGCTCGCGAACACGGCTGGTATCGGACGGGCGGTGGCACGACCGAGAACGTGACGCCCCACTACTTCCGACACTTCTTCACGACGCACCTGCGCGATCGGACCGGGGACCGTGGAATCGTGCAGTACCTCCGCGGTGACGTCGCCAGCGACGTGATCGACACCTACACCCACAACTGGGGCGACCGCGTTCGGCAGACATATCTCGACTGTATCTACTCCGTGAGCCCCTGACGGCGGTTTCTCCGTCGAGACACGCCGAAGAATACTCGACCGATCGATTGCGACTGTCCAGAGAAAGTCAGCACTCTATCTAGATTTACTACGTTGGTAGTTCTCTCATATGTTTGAACTCGCGCTCATAAATCATACACCGCTATATCCAATCTGGTGCTAGTCGCGGGAGAGACGTTCACGATACCGCGGGACTCAGTTTCCAGTCGCTCCAGCCGAACCTACGGTTCGACCGCGAGTTCCGTCTCGAGGTCCGCCCCGTTCAACAGCGAGCGGACGCCCGCGATCGTATCGGACACTTCCGGCGTACTCTCTAAGAGCACGGTCTCACTCGGGAATAGTTGTTCGCCCAGCAAGAGCCCGTGGTCTCGAGCCGTCGAACCGGTCACCGTCAGGTAAACCCCGAGCCCCGTGTCAGCGATCGCGGCCTCCTCTTCGCGGCCTTCCTCGGGGTACTCGAAGCGGACGCCGTCGAGGGTCTGCGTTCCGAGCACCGCCTGGACGAGTCGTTCGTAGCGGGGTTCGATACACAGGGGCCCCTCGTAGGATTCGAGGAAGTCTCGATCGAGGGGCTTCGACGACGGCGAAACGTCGGGCGCTGCCATCAAGGTGTGATAGACGGTGTCGCCGAGCCCAGTGACCACGCGGACGTCGGTATCGGAGGGATCGATCCGGGCGTTGACGTCGCCGATTCGGTCGAGGGGGTCTGGGCGAAGCTCGACGACCTCCTCTAACACGAGATCGGCGCTGTCGAAGCCGAGCGCGAACTCGTGAGTTCGCAGCGCTCGGAAGGGCTCCTCGCGACCGACGAGCTGGATCGCCGTGTCGTCGGGGATCCCGTCGACATCCTCGAGCGGAATCGTGACGCTGTCGAAGACGATCCGCCGGGGTTTGCCGGCGCGATCGTCCCGGACGAGCGTGTACTCGGGTTCGGTCGGATCGTCGACGGTGCTGTATGCTGCGAGACGATGGTAGACGTGTTCCTCGGCGTCGGGTTCGGCATCGACTGTTCCCTTTGTAAGGGCTTTCTCGTGACGAAGCGTCGACGAGATATCGTCCGCGAGGTCGGGAACGTCGAGTCGACTCGCGAGTCGATCGAGTACCGACTCGAGCGGTCGTCCTTTTCGTGGAACTGCGATCGGAATCGTCTCGCCCATCGACCGGTTCTCGACCGGCGACGGATAAACGAGTTGCGTTTCCAGCAGAATGGTATGGCTGTGGCCGTGGTCGTATCAGTCCGAGAACATCGAGCCGAGCTGATCGCGCCACTCCTGCATGTCGGTAACGTCAGCCTGGACGGCTTCGAGGTCATCTTCGACGGCTTCGAGATCCGCTTCAACCGCGTCGACATCGTCTGCAACGTCCTCGAGATCGTCCTCGACGTCCTCGATGTCGGCCTCGAGATCGGTAACGTCGTCCGTAACGACTTCGACGTCGGCCTCGACGTCGTCGACCGCTTCCTCGACGGTCACGACGTCAGCCTGTACGTCTTCGAGATCGGTTTCGACCTCGTCGAGGCGGCCTTCGGTTCCGCCGATGCGGTCGTCCATCCCATCCATTTCCGCTTCGATGGACGCGAGGTCGGTCTGGATCTCCTCGATGAGCTGTTTGCCGGTGCCGTTGTCCTCAAGGAACTGCTCGAGGGAGCCGATATAGGCGGCGACTTCCTCGACGCGAGACTGGAGGTGTTCGAACTTCGCCAGTTCGGGACCCGACGGCTCGAGATCGAGTTCGGATTGGAGGGTTTCGAGGTCTGCGTCGTTGATTTCGCCCTCTCGAAGCTCGGTCGCGAGTCGGGTCGCGATCGAGCCATCGAACGCCGCCACCGTCGGTTCGGACCTGGTATCGGCGGCGTCGCTGCGGTCCTCGTCCGGTGTCGTTGCTGCCGTGTCCGCGTCGTCGGTCGCCGGCCCCACATCGGATTCGACCGATGCGTCTCTCTCGACATCGCCCGTTGAATCGCCCGTTTCCTCGGGTTCCAGATCGAGGTCGTCTCCGTCGTCGGCGTCGGGTTCCAGATCGAGATCGCCATCGTCGACGGCGGACGCCCCATCGTCTGTGAGCGAGTCGGTCTCGTCCGAGGTGCTTTCGCCGACGGGGTCAAGCGAGTCGCTGTCGCCGTCGTCGACGGCGGCTGCCGACGACTCGAGATCGAGTTCGATCTCGGGTTCGTCCGTTTCTTCACTCTCTTCGGAGGCATCCAGGCCGGCATCTGCCTCGTCCTCGATCCCTTCGTCGTCAAGGTCGATCTCGAGGCCGTCGTCCGCGCTCGCCTCATCTGCAGCCGGCTCGTCGGGGTCCGGAATCTCGTCCTCGCCGAATCCGAGATCGATGTCCGGCGTGTCGTCTTCGGCTTCCGCGGCCGGTTCGTCGTCGACCGGCGCGGGTTCGGTATCGACGTCGCCGAGGTCGAGATCCAGGCCGCCGGACTCCTCCTCGAGGGCGTCTTGTGCCGTCTGTTCGGCGTCGGTGTCGCTATCGTCGACGTCGGTGTCGTCGGTATCGTCAGCGTCTTGATCGTCAGTCTCGTCCTCGAGCCCGGGAACGGATTCGGACTCGCCGGCGATCATGTCCTTGACTGCCTGATTGCGGTCCTCGGAGACGATGTTTCCGATGACGTCGTCGGCGACCTCCTCGGCGTCGCTGCCGCTCTCGCTTTCGGAACTGACCTCGACGATGTCCGGCTCCGTCAGGAACTCCTCGGCCGCGCTTTCGTCATCGATGCGGATCCCGTAAACCGTGACGAGCCGTTCGTCCGGCTCGAGCGTCCCGGTAAACTCGACGTGATTGTCCTGGAACGCGGTCCAGTTGTCGCTGTGGTAGTCGGGATGAAATCCGACCTTATCCATCGGAAAGGATTCGGGGATATCTTCGGAGAGCCGAAATGCTACTTGTTCGTCATGTTCAGATTCGATCTCGAAGCGGAGCGCAGGGACAGGGAACTCGTCCGCCGCGAACGTTTTCTGGACGGATAACCCATCAGCACTGACCTCGATCACGTCGTCCGTGTCGGCGGTGCTACTCATGAAGCCAACGTTACCAGAGCATTACTATAAATGATACGGACAGTATCAGATCTGAGTCACGATACTACAGGTCGACGCGGTCACCGATCTCGACGAGTTCTAACCGTCGTGGATGCGTGAAACTCCTCGCGTGATGGTGGAGCACCGTCGGATCCGACGTGAGACCACGCCACATATCCCAGTGCGTTGGCATGAGCGCCTCGAGTTCGAGCGCCGACGCGGCTTCGACGATCTGATTTTCGTCGTTGTACCAGCGGGTCCGCTTCGGCTCGCGGGTCTGCTTGTCGGGAATCTGTCCGACGGTACCGAACGCGAGGACGCCGAGGTCGATATCGTACTCGTCGCCGATCCGTTCGAACTCGTCGGTCGGCTTCGTATCACCGCCGTGGAAGAACGTGCCGGCCTCGTGTTCGATCACGTAACTCACTGGGTGGGACGCGTCCGGATCGTTCGCCGTCTCGACGTGGACCGTGAACTCGCCGACCTCGAAGGTCTCTCCCTCCGCGACCTCGCTGAACTGGTCGTCCGTGAGGTCCCACTCGTCCGCCCATCTCTCGTCTTTGCGGGCGACGGTGAGGCTGTCGTCGGGCGCGTAGAACGTCGCCCCAGTGTTCTCGAGGATCGGGGCCTGACTCGGGCCGTGGACGTGGTCGGTGTGCTCGTGGGTCGCGAGGACGGCGTCGGTCTCGCTGATGTCTTCGGGATCGAATGGGACGGGAATCATCCGGACGGTTCGCGGCGGATCGCCGAGGCCGAGATAGGGATCGATATACATCGTCGTCCCTGCCGACCCTTTGAGGATAACGCCGTTACAGCCGAGATACCAGATCGCCACGCTGTCGGGCGCTGCGTCTTCGACGTCGCGGACGAGCCAGTCTTCCCAGTCGCTCTGTATCATACGTGAGCGTGCGAGGACAGACTGGGTAAGTGTTGTTGTATCCGCGGGCGGCGCTGACTGGCAGAAGCTATCGAAAATACTGGATTTCGACCGCGAAAACCGAGCGGGAGTAATCCGAGTGTGTCAGCGGAATTGGCACGATTCGACTCGTCGATCGGTTCGGGACGTCAATACCGTTACAGCGGAATCTCCGAGACGGTCTCACTCTGGAGATCCAGATTGTCGAGTCGCGCCCCGATCAACTGGCGCATGAGGCCGACGAGACCGGTATCGATGCCCTCGCCGAGAATCGCCGTTTCAGCGTACTCGCTGTCGTCGGCCGCCGTCCCGAGCGTCCCGAGCAGCACTGCGTTTCGGTCTGCAAACACCAATCGGCCGACCGACGCACCGTTTGGCGGCAGGTTGTGCCAGTCTAACTCGGGCTCCCAGACGACGACTTCGGGTGTTCGTTCTCGAACGATCTCGCGTACGCGCGGATCGCGTGAGCCGACGTAGACGTCGACGCCGCGGTCGAGTGCGTCCTCGATCCGCCGGAAACAGCCCTCCTCGAGCAGCCCCGTCGTCGCGAACATCATGAACAGTTCGTTCTCCGCCCGCTCGCACAGCGACTGACCGGTCGTGACGATCTGCTCACGGCCGTGCAGCGTTCGAACGGCTTCAGAAGTCGAGTCGGCTGCCGACGAGCCCGTAGCCGACTGATCTCCGTCGCTTTCGGTTTCGGTTTCGGTTTCGCTTTCAGCCTCACTCTCGGTCTCGAGCCAGCTAACGCGTAGCGCCGGGTGACCTTCGTAGGAGACGTTGTCCGTCTCGGCGTCGTGGCCGACGAGTTCGGCGTCGGTCAGGACGGGCAGGTGAACGTGGACGAGCGAGGCCAGCACTCGCTCGAGGTCATCCTGGCCGATTTCGCGCTCGGTCGTTCCCGCTTCGCGAGCCGCGACATCTCGAGCGAGCGTCTCGGTCGAGATCGGGTGGTACTGGTTTGCGAGTACGGCGAGAACCGTTCGACGCCGCGAGTCGGAAAGCGCTTCGAAGAGAGCGTCGAGATCGGTTCCGAACTCGTTCGTTTGGCCGTTGATAGCGACCGTGAGTTCGGCGTCGTCGAACAACCAATGGTCGGTCGTCGCGACTCGATCTCCGTCGGTCTCCTCGAGGAAGTTGGCGTCGATCAGGGCGGGCAGCGATCGGTGTTGGCACTCGACGAGTGCGCGTCGATGTTCGTCGTCGGTCACCGCGACGAGCGATTTATCCGCGGTTACCGCGGCGAGTTCGTAGGCAAGGTCGGTTTTCGTGATTCCAGTCGGCGATCGTTCGCGGACAATACGGAGGATTTCGCGCCGTTTGTCGTCCGCGAGTACATCGAAGATTTCGTCCCGGGAACGCGTCGATCGTTCGCTGACGGCTGGATTACTCATCGACTACTGGTCGGGTAGTATCGGGCAAAAGAACAGCTCCAAACCACTTTGGAATTAGGCCGTGATTACCAAGTCGAGGTTGACTATCTCCAATAGAACACTAAATTCCGTCGGATAGTAGTAACGGATTTCGGTATCGATCCGTGATACTCAACTTTTCCTGTCTCTCTGGCGAGGATACCGTTCGGTCCCTACGATAGCTGTAGGCAGCTGTTGGTCCTCGATTCGGACGTATCCGAACCCATTCTCTCGCCGGTTCAAGGTTAACGCGTTCTCCGGTGCCGGTTTCTACCGCATGTCAGACGAGTCGATCGATTCGGCGCTTCGACGACGCAGTGTTCTGCAGACGCTCGGCGGCACGGCCGGTGTCTCGTTACTCGGTTCGGGCGCGACCGCAGCGGCCACCACCGAGGAACACGACCCCGAGGATGAGGCTACGACGGAAGCCGAGACCGACAGTGAGAACGCACAGCAGCCACGATATCAACTTTCGGAACTTTCCTACGCGTACGACGCGCTCGAGTCGCACATCGACGAGCGCATTATGGAACTGCACCACGGCGAGCACCACCAGTCACACGTCGATGGAGCAAACGAGGCCCTCGATGAGTTCGAGTCGATGCGCGAAGCCGGCGAGTTCGAGGATATTCGGGCCGCAAAACGCGACTTCTCGTCTACCTTTTCGGGACACGTCAATCACACTATCTTCTGGCAGAACATGAGTCCCCGACGGCGGCGTTCCCGACGGCGAACTCGGGGGAGCACTCGAGGCGGCGTTCGGCTCGTTCGAGGACTTCCGGGCCGAGTTCAGCGCGGCCGCGAACGAGGTCGAGGGTGACGGCTGGGCGATGCTGTTCTACGAACCGCTCGCGGAGACGCTGGTCGTCGGACAGGTCGAAGACCAGAACGAACTCGCCCATCAGGCCGCCGTCCCGATTCTAACGCTCGACGTCTGGGAGCACGCGTACTATCTCCAGTACGAGAACGACTGAGAGGCGTGCGTCCAAGAGTGGTGGAACGTCGTCGATTGGGAGAACGTCGGCCGGCGCTACGAATTCTTCACTGAACACGGAGGGCTACGGGAGGACGGAAAGCACCACGGCGGACGTGATGACCAACACGGCGATCATCATGACGAGGAGACCGAAGAACTCGAGACTCGCTGAACTGCTGAACTGCCTACCAGGTCCCGTGGAACGTGTCGAACGAGAGGCTATCCAGGGGTTCGTCACCGACGGCGATCCGGTACTCGCCGGGGGTGAGCATCGGCTTGTGGAACTGCGGGCCGTCGTCTGTCGTGATCCGCGGACAGCCGGTGTTGACGAACGCATCCATATCGAAGTTCCGCAGGCGGTCTGGCGTCACTTCGTCCATCGTGATGAGGTAGGCGTTGTCGTTGTCGTCGATGATCTTCTGGGCCATCTCCCAGCGACCCTGTCCGATCTTGGTACAGAAGATGACGCCCCACTTCTCGGCGTCCATCGCGCGGTGGATCGCGCCGTAGCGCTGTTTCATGAACTTCTCCGTGTCCGCGACGGTGACGACGTTGTTGACGGGATCGGCGATGACGACGTGTTTATCGGGGTGTTCCATCGCCAGTCCGAGCGGGTGGAACTTCCCGCCACCGACGTAGAGCACTTGATCCGCGGGCACGTCCGCGCTCGCGTAGTTGCAGCCGAGCACCTGCCCTTCGTGTGTGAGCCGGTCGTCGCCACGACGGCTGTGAACGTCGTAGCCTCGCTCCTCGAGGAACTCGGTCATCTCCTCGTAGCGATTCATGTGCTGAGCGGTGGTGACGAGACCGACGTCTCCGGTCTCTTCGGGTGGCTCGAGGGTGTCCAGCGCTTCTTCAATAATCGGCGTGACTTCGACGTTCGAGAACAGCGGGACGTAAATCACCTTGTCCGTATCCTTCATCGGCGAGTGGCCGAAGTGGACGAAGACGTCGGTGCGTTTCATCAGGTAGGTGTCGAGATCGCAGGCACCGTAGCAGGGTTGTCCCGAGAGCATGAACGTCACGTCGTCGTCCGCCAGTTCCCGCAGGTCGTCGGCGACGGAGGGTCCCCGTCGTTTCAGTCCCTCGGGAAACTGCAGGCCGACTTTCTTCGCGTCCCGCTCCTCGATCGCGTCGACGATCTGCTCGAGTTCGTAGTCCCACTCGCGATCGTGCTTGAGACGCATTCCGGTGTTCCGGAGGTCCCCTTCGGTGTACTCCGACTCCTGACTCATTGACCGCCCTAACGGCCACGGACGTATAACGGCGGCGCTTTGGGGATTCTGCGTACTGACTGCCGTTCGCCCGCGGGAATCGCCCCGTTCCGGCGTCGATTACTCCCGGTCGCCGACTAACTGGTAAGGCGACCCAACAGTCATAGTACTGGAGTGTAAACGGGTGGCTAATGCCAGCGGAACAGCCTGCAGACGGATATCTCTTCGACCTCTACCGTCGATACATCGGCGAACCGGAGGATCGGACCGACGTCTACGTCGGCTTCGGTCTGTTCCTCGGCGGAATCGGCCTCGCGATCATCGCCCTGTTGCTCTTCTTCTGGAGTAGCACGTTCGAGGCTCGCAGCGCGGCCTACGTCACGTGGGCCGAACCCGCGTACGCGATCGTCATGCTTGCGCTCCCCCTCCTGATGCTCGGGATCGTGGTTTTGCTTCCCTCGGAGCGTCGGGTGTTGTACACGTCGCTCGTGGGGGTCGCCATCACGGTCGTCGCGGTCGCCGGATTCCTGTACGCCTACCCCGACGACTGGAACGGGTATGGAGCCGACTACACCGCGGAAATCGTCGCGGTTTACGCGGTCGGACTCGCCGGGATCACCGCGTCGACTGGCGCGGCGCTCATCGCCCACTATCTCGATATGGCCCAGCGGGTCGACGCAATCGAGAGCGACGACGGGGCCGACGAGGAAGACGAGTTTTCCGACGCCGACGTGCGGAGGGATATCGACGACGCGATGGAGGACGTCGAACTCTCGTGGGGCGGCGTCCAGAAAACCGAACACAAACGCCTCAGTTTCTCGGAGGACAACTTCGACGAGGTTTCGGTCGACACCGACGCAGGAACGAAGACGACTCGTTCGACCGGCGTCGACGCGCAGGTCGCCGGCCTCAAGGGACTGAAAGGCGGCGAGAAGAAGAAGACGACCTCGCAATCGACGGTCGACGACCAGACGGCGAAACTGAAGGAACTGCGCGAGCAACAGCGCGCGGAGGAACTGGCGACGGCGGACGACGACGGCGTACTCTCGCCCCTCTCAGGCGTCGTCGACCGGTTTCGTGAACTCGTTCGCCGCGAGTAATCTCGTGCTACCTGCGGTTAAAATATTCTTATTGGAGACTATTTTGAGCTGTAACCAATTCACATAGATTTATAATCCGTCGGCCGCCTTGCCCAACTATGGCGAAAGGCCTAGACGTTGGAACGATGAACATCCTGTCTGCACAGCAGGATGGGAACGACACGGTTTTCGTGCAACAGCGTAACTCATTCGTCGAGATCGAGTACTCGGATATGGCCGAGCAGATGCTCTCGCGAAGCGAAGTACTCCACATTCGGAAAGATGACAAGGTGTACGTCGTCGGCGACGACGCCCTCAACTTTGCGAACATCTTCAACAAGGAGACCCGACGGCCGATGAAACACGGGATCCTCTCGAACGACGAGAAGAGCGCGATCCCGATGATGAAGCTCATCATCGAACAGGTCGTCGGCGAACCAGCCTATCCCGACGAGAAACTGTACTTCTCCTCGCCCGCGGATCCGATCGACTCGGATCTCTCGACGCTGTACCACCAGAAGACGATCGAGTCGTTCCTCGACGATATGGGATACGACTCCGAACCGATCAACGAAGGAATGTCCGTCATTTACAGCGAACTCGCGGACAACAACTTCACCGGACTCGGCATCTCCTTCGGTGCCGGGATGACGAACGTCTGTCTGTCCTACTACGCGGTGCCCGTCATGAAGTTCTCCGTCGCCCGCGGTGGCGACTGGGTCGACGAGCAGGCAGCCCGCGCGACGGGGACGCCGGTCGACAAGGTTACCTCGATCAAGGAAGACGACTTCGAACTCGACTTCACGACCGACGTCGGCGGCGTCGAGGGCGCGCTCTCGATTTACTACGAGAACCTGCTCGACTACGTCATCGAGAACATCGTCCAGGAAGTCGACGAGGAAGACGTCGAGGAAGGCCTCGACGTCCCCGTGGTCGTCACCGGCGGTACCTCGAGTCCGAGCGGCTTCGAGGCGCTGTTCCGTGACCACCTCGAGGACGCGAACATTCCGTTCTCGATCAGCGGCGTCACGCACGCGAACGAACCGCTCTACAGCGTCGCACGCGGTGGACTCGTCGCGGCCCGCTCCGACGAGGACGTCGATCACGACGAGGAAGAAGCCGAAGCGGCAGCCGAGTAACACCGCATCAGCGGATTTTCCTTTCGGTTCGCTCTCGAGTAGCCGTTCGCCTGCAGCCGTTGCTCTCCTGTCTCACGTTTCAGGTCTTTAGTCTCGAGTATCGAGTATCGCGTCCCGAAGCGACACTACTCGCTCGGCCGGCTATCGTGGTGTCCCGGTGTCCCCACCGGCCGAAACTGCGTTACTCTTCGTAGAACCGATTGAACGCGTCTCGCCAGGATTCGGTCTCTTCGCCCTCACGGACGTGTTCGACGGGGATGTCCGCGAACCCACAGCTCGAACACATCACCGTCGAAACCTCGCCCAGCGAGAGTTCTTCGATCGAGCCCTGACACCGTGGACACTCCATACCTGTCTCTCACACGGACTCTCCTTAACTCTATTCGAACGTATCATGAAACCGAGAGTCGGTGTCCGGTCTGAGCTCGAAACGACGGAGTTCTCGAAACCGCTTTTGCAGCGAAATATTACTATTGGGCATTTGCAAATGTTTTTGTATGCGGCCTATGTATGTGATTGTAATGAGTACGACATCGCCTACCGACGCCGAGCCAGCGATCGACGGCTGTCAACCCGCCGACGTCACTCCCGTGACCCTCGAGGCCGAGACGCTCGAGTCGACGGCCCCCGGACTCCTCCGGGATTTCAAGCGCGAACTGACCGAACAGGGGCTGTTCCCGGCCGAGTTGACCGTCGAGACCTGTTTCGACGAGGACTGCTCGCTCGCGACGCAGGACGAGATCGATCGCGTGCGAGGCTACGTGCGTGCCGGGTCCTTCCTCGGCGTCGGGACCGTGACGGTCCGCGTCGACGACGTCGCCGATCCGGAGAAAGTCCGTCCCGCGCTGGCAGCCTGTGCCGAACGGGCCGAACGAGAGGGGCTCGCGCTGGAACTCGAGGGAGCTATCACGCTCGAGTCCTAACGCGAGGTCATGTCCGGCCCGTCGCGACGAACTCTCGCTCGAGTGCTCGAAACGCTCGACGACTTTTCTGACCCGTCCGCTGCACTCGAACAGTATCTCACGCCGCCGGATATCGCGGCGCACATCGTTCATCAGGCCCGACTGCAGGGCGACCTCGAGAATCGAGTCGTCGATCTCGGCACCGGGACGGGGATGCTCGCGATCGCGGCCGCGCTCGCGGGTGCCGATCGAGTCGCGGGGATCGACGTCGATCCCGAGGCCCTCGAACTGGCTCGAGCGAACGCGGCGCGGATCGACGAAGCGGGCCGCGGGACGCTCGAGTGGGTCCGTGGCGACGTTACTCGACCGCCGCTTTCGCTGACCGACGCGACCGTGCTCTCGAACCCGCCGTTCGGTGCCCAGCGCGGCAACCGCCACGCCGATCGAGAGTTTCTCGAGGTTGCGCGGTCGATCGCGGACGTCTCCTATACGATCCACAACGAGGGGAGCCAGGCGTTCGTCGAATCGTTCGCGGACGACGAGGGCGGCGCGGTCACGCACGCGTTTCAGGCTGAGTTTCCGATCGCGAACCGGTTCGAGTTTCACACCGCGGCCGAGGAGACGCTGGAGGCGGAAGTGTTCAGGATCGAGTGGGAGTAGCGGGGTGTGGGGCGGTCGAGGTTTCGGTTTCGTCTGTTTCGTCTGATTTCGCGGTTCGCCGCGTCCGCGGCGCTCGTCGCGTTCGTCACAACTTTCAGCTTCGTCTCAGCCCTCGAGTTGTTCGATCCGCGCGTAGCGGCCCGCTCGCCAGCCGGTGAGCAGCGCGACGACCGTCCCGACGACGATCGCGAGCGCGAGTCCGATCAGGTAGACCTCGATCGGCGTCTGCAGGAGGGCCTCGAAGCCGATAACCGACGTCGCGAGGCGATTGAGCGCCGCGGCGAGGAGGGGCGTCGCGACGAGGCCGACGACTCCGCCCAGAATCCCGATAACGAGCCCCTGAACGGCGATCGTTCCGGCTAACACCCACCGCGAGAGGCCGATCGCTCGGAGCGCGGCGAGTTCGTCCCGTTGCTGGTAGGCCACGAGCGCGAACAGGTTGACGGTCAGGACGATCCCGCCGACGATGGCGAGGCCGACGAGCGTCGCCCCGCTGGCGAGGATGAGCGGCTGTTCTTCGGCCATCGCACCGATCTGTTCGTCGCTGGGCCGAACGTCGTACGCCGCGTACTCGTCGTCGAGATCGGCCGCAACGGTGTCCCGGTCCGCGTCGTCTTCGACACTCGCGGTGATGAACGTCGCTCGGTCGGTTCCGGTCGTCCCGGCGACCGCCTGCAGATCGGTCAGCGGCACGGTCGCCGCATCCGATCCCAGATACTGGGAGTAGTACCCCGTGATACCGATGACGGTAAACTCGTGGTTCTGAGCCGTCTCCCGGCTGGTCCCGATGTAGACCGTATCACCGACCTCGACACCGAGCGACTCGGCCGTGTCCGGATCGAGGAGCAGTTCCTCCGTCGTCGGTTCGGGGGGTCGCTCGCCCTCGGTGACGTTGTCGTCCAGTTCGAAACCGCCGCCCGCCTCGTAGTCGAACTCGTCGTGGGTCTCGTGGACGCCGATCGCCGGCGTCCGCTCGAGGTCGTCCGCGTCCGTTCCGATGTAGACGTCGTGCATGGCGATCGGCGAGGCCGAACTGACGTCGTCGCGTTCGGTCATCTCGGCCGAGACCGCGTGCGCACCGACGATCGGGTTCTCCGTCCCGCTGGCCGAGGGATCGACGGGATCGCTCGAGACCCAAATGTCCCGACCGGCGTTATCGAGTCCGTCTTCGCCGGTTTCGACGACGCCGACGCCGAGGCTCGCGAGCAGCGTCACCGACAGCACCGCGAGCATCACCGCGAACACGGTGAGCGCGGTCCGGCCGGGCGAGCGGCGAAGCTGTGCGAACGCGAGGCCGACGACGGCCCGCAGCCGAACCGCCGCTCGGCGGAGACTCATCGACCCACCTCCTCGAGGACGGACGTTCGAGCGGCAACCGCGAGCGGATAGGGGACGGCGACCAGCCCGGAGACCAGGGCGACGAGGACTGCGTACGGGACGAATACCGGATGGACGTGCGCGACGGCCCCCGGCGCAACCGTCGCCCCCGCCACCGCGTTGACGACGTAAATCCCGCCGACGCCGAGGACGATTCCCAGGAGCGCACCACCCAGCGTCGTGAGCAGCGTCGAGACGGCGATGATCAGGAGCCGACTGTGGGTAGGAAAGCCGACCGACTCGAGGACGGCGAGCATCCGCCGGTCCTCGTTGACGGTCATCCCCGCAGTCGTCGCGACGAACGACGCACAGATCGCCACGCCAACGATCAGGGCAAGCAGACTCGTCGCGAACGCCAGGCCGTCGCCGAACAGCGACGAGGGGTCGGTTCCGCCGGTCGATTCGATCGCCGCGTCGGAATACGCGTCGTCCGCGGCCGCCGTCGCCGCCTCGGAGTCGCCCCAGACCAGGACCTGATCCGCGAGTTGGCCGTTATCGGCCCCGGCGACGGTTTGCAATTCGCTCGCGTGAACGAGCGCGATCGGCGTCTCGTCGTCACCGTCGCCGGCCGTCTCGACGGCCCGTACGGTAACCGACGGTGTCAGCGCGTCCTCCGAGAACTGAGAGCCTGCGACGTCGATCTCGTCGTCGGGCCCTGCCTCGAGTCGGTCGGCGGCGGCTTCGGAGAGGACGATCTCGCCCCGCTGTGGCCCGTCGTAGTTCCCGTCGTTGTAGTGTGTGTCTCCCGGCTCGAGGCCAGCAGTCGGGAGTCCGCCCACAGTTCGCGGTTCGTCGTCCGGAACGATGCCGACGAGCAAGATGGTCTGTGGATCACCGTCTTCGACCGTGGGTTCGAGTTTGACCGGTTCGACCAGCATCGGCGACGCATGGTCGACGCCGTCCTGAGAGCCGATCGCCTCGGCGCGTTCGTTGGTCTCGCCGAGTCGCGGACCTTCGACGCCGTCGACGGCCGACAGCGTCCCGCTTTCTTCGGGCGCGATCTGGACGTCGGCGTCGGTGTCGGTGACGGTCCCGCCGTCGGCGAGTGCCAGTGCGATCCCGGTGACGACGATCAGGAGCGCGATCGTCAGCGCGACGGCACCGGTCGTCGCCACGATACGGCCCGACTTGGTTCGAACCGTTCGCTTCCAGAGTCGGCCGACGGAGACGCCGACGAGGCCGCTCCAGCGAGTTCGACGAGTGCCGTCGTTCTCGGGATCGAACTCGTCGTCATCCCGCATTCGATACCACCCGGCCATCGCGAAGCGTGACCACTCGGTCCGCGACGGAGAGCGTTGCGTCGTCGTGTGAAGCGACCAGTACCGCCCGTTCGCGGCCGATATCGGTCAGAAGGTCGAGCACGTCGTCGCCGGTCGCCGTGTCGAGTTCACCCGTCGGCTCGTCGGCGACGATGATGTCCGGATCGGTAACGAGCGCTCGCGCGATGGCGACGCGCTGGCGCTCGCCGCCGCTGAGTTCGCCCGGCAGGTGGGTGCTCCGGTCGCCGAGTCCGACTTGCTCGAGCAGCGTCTCGGCACGTTCCCGTCGCGTCGATCTGGGGATCCCCGCCTGGACGAGGGGCAACGCGACGTTCGCCCGCGCCGACAGCGACGGCAGGAGGTGAAACCGCTGAAAGACGATACCCACATGTCGGCGTCGGATCCGCGTTCGCTTCCGATCTGAGAGTTCGGTAAGGTCGGTTCCCAGCAGTTCGACGGTGCCCGCCGTCGGCACTAACAGCCCGGTGACCGCGTGGAGAATCGTCGACTTGCCGCTCCCGCTCGGTCCCTCGAGTCCGACGATGTCGCCCGCCTGTATGTCGAACGAAACGTCCTGGAGCGCCGTTACCGTCCGGTCACCGCTCGATCGGCCGCGACCGCCACTCGCTCCGTACTCGTGGGTGATCCCCTCGAGTCGAACGGCAGCCGTGGGACCGCCGCCGTCGTTCGCCCGGCCGTCCGAAGCGGTCGCCTGCTGTGGTGTCCGGTGGTTCATTTGTCCAGAATTCAACTCACTCGAGCGAACGGCGCATCGGGACATTGTTTCTCTCCGGCTTCCCACAGCCATGATGCCGTTAACCGGATCGTTGATCGGCGATGAACTGTTTTCCAAGCGACACTGTGAGGAGAAGCCGACGGTCAGCTACGGCGATGAATTTCGCGCCACGAATCCAACGTCGGACCGTTCGAAACCTCCATGTACAACAGACAGTCGCCTGCAGATACTCGAAGCACCGTCGCGTTCGTTCTGCGGAGAGATCCGTTTTACCCGTCGTTCGGGCCGTCGCTCGATCTTCAGGAAAGGGACGCTACGAGCGACGGTACTACTCGTCCAACGCGGTGACGAGTTCCGGGACGGTCACGAAACGGCAACCTTACGATGACACTACACTCGATCGAAGCGTCGTAAATACGGTACTGTGCCCGACCGATTCACTCAAACTGCTGTAGTTTGTTCCGGTGTGCCCCTACGGCCGTCGCGGGGACACCGAGAACTCAGGGTGGCCGACCGGGCCAGCGATTGCTAGTCCTCGTACGTCTCCTCGCTTGCGACGGCGACCTGCGTTCCGTTCGAAGCCGCGTAGACGGTCCCGTCCGCACGTTCGAACCCGATCCCACCCGCCGTCGTCGACTCGCCGTCCTCGGGCACCGCCGTCGTCGCCACGGCGTCGCCCGCGCTCGATTCGACCTCGAGAACGAACTCGCCGTCCTCGGGCGCGATCGTGACGGTTCGGCCGTCGATGCGAACGTCCGCGCGCGAACTGTCGGACTCGTACGCGAGTTGGGACTCCTCGCCGTCCGCCCGGATTTCGACCCGATAGACGGTGTCGTTGCTGACCGGCTCCCAGCCGGTCCGCTCGACGTGGACGGTCTCGCGCCAGCCGGGGCCGCCCACGGAGACCGACTCCTCGCCCGAAAACGCGAGCCGGTGGGCCGGGATGACCTCCGACCAGAGGTGGCGCTCCTCGCTCGTGACGATCACGCCGCTGTACTCGAGCGTGGCCGCTTCCTCGAGCGGGCCGATCCTGATCGGCGAGGTGAGTTCGTTCTCGACGTCCTCGGCGTACTCGATCGTGTAATCCTCGACCTGCACGGCCGTCTCGGAACCGGCGGCGTCGCCGGCGGGGACGGTGAAGTTGATGGGGATCGCGACGCCGGCCAGGACTGCAAAGACGACGAGGACTAGGACGTAAGCCGTCTGGCGCTGGCCGACTTCCGACAGCGGGGTGGATCCGTGTGCTCGCGATCGGGTGCGACCGGCGATCTCGCGGATCCGCTCGAGTCGGGCGGCGGCAGCGTCGGTCCGCTCTTCGAACTGCCCGGCGGCGATCTCCAGGGGCCGTTCGACGGGTGAATCGACGTCCGCCCGATCCTCTCGAGCGAACAGCCGATCGACTCGCGCCGGGACGACGGACCGTTCGGGACCCGCGACCGCGAGCGTAACCACAAGCGCGAGCGCGGTGACGAGCAGGACGCCGGGACCGCGGAAGAGGAAGTAGGTGTTCTCCTCGCCGAACCAGTAGATCTGCCAGAGCCCCTGTCCGAAGCCGTAGAGCAGGACGGCGAGCCAGAGCCTGAACGGATCGGGGCGGTGGTCTCGCCGGCGGAGCACTGCAATCCCGAGGAGGAGGCCGATAAAAAAGCCGAGCGCGTGTCCCTGGATTGCGATTCCGGCCCACGACGGTGCTGAGGGCGGACTCGGCTGGGCGACGTAGACGGCGATCGGGTCCAGAAACGACCGGTACAGGGTCAGGACGACGCCCTGAACGCCGAGCACGCCGACGATGGTGACGATCGGATAGTGGACGAGGGCGAAGGCGGCGAAGGCGAAGACCACGCTCGAGAAGCCGATCACGGGGCCGAGCGCGAACAGACTCGTGACGATCGTCACCGCGACGACGGCGAGCGGAAAGATTACCAGCGCCCGTACCCACGGGTTCGCTCGCCACGACGCGGACGAGTGGTCGTCCCGTTCGTCCGGATAGTGGCCCCAGGCGTACTCCGCGATGGGCGCGGCGACGACCGCACCGGCGAGATTTCCGATGAGGTGGTTCGGCCCCGCATGGGAGAACGACGCCGTCAGCATCCCCAGCGGATAGAAGTAAGAGTACGCCCGGTAGGGGATCGTCACGGGATCGTCGAACGCCGTGATCCCGTCCTGGACGAACAGGTAGACACAGCAGACGAGACCGATGACGAGCAGCGTTCCCCAGGGGACCCCCATCACGAGCCTCGAGCGAGCGATCTCGCCTATCTGCGGTCCCGGGTAGAGTCGACCGACGACCGCGATGGAACCGAGTAGCGTCGCCACCGTGACGATCGCGAGCGCGAGCGTCAGGAGGGACGCGATCGAAAGCATACCATGTGCTTCGAGCGAGGCTGTATAGGGATTTACGTTCGAGAGGCCGCTTCGCGTCGCCGGTCCCCCGGCGAGTCCGCGCGCTCGCCGCGGAAAGGAAAGGTACAAGCAGCCGACGAACGGAGAACGGAGCATGGAACTGCGGGTCACCGAGAGCACCGAGGACGAACTCTCGATCGAAATCGCCGGCGAGGATCACACGTTCATGAACGTCCTCAAGGGTGCACTGCTCGAGCACGACGACGTAAGCGCCGCCACCTACGACGTAAACCCCGAACAGTCGGGCGGCCAGACGGAACCGATTCTCACGATCAAGACCGAAGGTGGCGTCGATCCCCTCGAAGCGCTCGAGGAAGCGGCGGTCGACGTCCGCGAGAAGACGGTCGCCTTCCGCGAGGCGTTCGAAGCCGCGGCGTAAACTACGGGCGTTCTCGACTCTCGATCGGTCGGTTTTCTCGTTTTCGCAGTCGGCTGGGTTGGAGTCTCGAGTTCCGGGTTCTGAGTACTCAGTTCCGGGTTCTGAGCTCCGAGTGACACCACCGACGCTCGACGAAGGCGTCGGATGAATACCGGCGATAAAAACGCCCGTTCAACACGCCGCGTAGAAGACGTAAACCGAGCCGTCGACGACGTGGAGGTCCAGCCCTTCGCCGCCGAACTCGGAGCCGCCGGTGCTCTCGCGGAGCGAGTCGACGACGTCGTCGGCGAGTGCTCCCTCGTCGTCGTAGTCGGTAATCGTCAGGGTCACCGGCAACTGTCCGTGGAGCAACTCGTCCTGGCAGTCAACGCCGAAGTCACCGGGCTCTACCCCTTCGGGATCGGCGTCCTCGTACTCGATCGCGATCAAGGCTCGATTGAGGTACTCGGCGTAGGCCGCGAGTCCGTCGTCGTACGTTCGCGACACGTCGCGCTCGGCCTCGAGTCGATCGTGTACCGCCGATTCCGTAGCCTCGAGGTCGATTCCCGCGGCTTCGGTTCCCTCGCCGGGTGCGTCGGGTGGCGACGGCTCGCCGAGTCCGGGGAGGACCGACAGCGGGATGATGCCGGTCGCAAAGAGCGCGACGACCAGCCCGATAACGACGAAAATCGGCGTGTAGGGTTTCGCGACCTCGAACCAGCTCGGCGTCTCGAGCTCTCGATCGATGTCGTCGTAGCGCTGTTCGATCTTCTCGAGGTCGTGACTGCCACAGCGCGAGCACGGCGGGTTGTTTCGCATGTGCTGGCGGCCGCAGTCGTCGCAGACCCACATGTACTGGGTGCCGGTGTCGACGGTCCCCGCTGCGGTGTCGTCTCCGGTCCCGGGTTCTTGTTCGCCTTCCCCCTCGCGGACGATGGCCTTCTCGAACTTGTTATGGCCGCAGTTGTCGCAGGGAGGGTCGTTCTCCTCGTGTGGTTTGCCACACCACGTACACCGCCACTTCACAGGTAGTACAGCGGGACGCCCACGAAATAAGCGTATTGGGACGGCTCTGTGGATCCGTCCTCGTTCCGTCTCCGAGTCAGACCGGCGATCCGCTCGAGCCGATACGGCGATCGGAACTCGAGTACGTCCCGGGTTAGTCCTCGAGGAGGCTGACGTCGACGGTTCCGTCCTCGACGTCGAGTTCCATCATCGTCGCCGTCTCGGCCGGGTCCGCCCCCGTCACGGAGCCGGGATTGAGAACGCGAACCCCCTCGTGAACGTCGTCCTCGACCCGATGCGTGTGGCCGCCGATTCCGACGAGAGTGTCGCCGTCCCACGCACGTGTCCGGGCCCTGGCCGTGTCCGCGATCGCGTTCAGCCAGTCCTCCTGGCTCATGACCATCCCGTCGTGGCCGTAGACCGCCGCTTCGACGTGGTTCAACGTCCCGTGGGTAACGACGAAAGTGACGCCCTCGAGGGTGACGTCCGCAACGGCGGGGAGCGCGGCTTCGGCCGGGTCGGCGTTGCCGTGGACGGCGGTCAGTTCGGATGCGAGATCGCGAACGTCCTCGAGGAACGCCGGCGTTTCGAAGTCGCCCGCGTGAATTACGTGATCGGCGGCCTCGATCCGCTCGCGGAACGGTTCGGGGATCGCCTCGGCTCGCTCCGGAACGTGCGTGTCGGAAATGACAGCGATTCGCATACCACGGATTCGATTAGATACTTGAAAAGTATACTGAGACAGAACGGGGCGACGGGTTCCGCTTCGTGGACGTTACAACCGAACGGGAACGTCCCGCTCGTCGAGATACGTCTTGACCTCCTCGATGGAGTGTTCGTCGAAGTGGAAGATCGACGCTGCGAGACCGGCGTCAGCGTCGGCCTCGGTGAACACTTCGTGCATATCCTCGGGACCGCCACAGCCCGACGAGGCGATGACCGGCGTATCCACGGTCTCGCTGACGGCCGCCGTCAGCGGGATGTCGTACCCCTCTTTCGTGCCGTCCTGATCGATCGAGTTGACGAACAGTTCGCCTGCGCCGCGGGACTCGGCCTCCTTGGCCCACTCGAGGACGTCGATCCCGGTTCCCTCGCGGCCGCCCTTTTTCGTGCACTCGAACCAGCAGGACTCGCCGTCGATTTCGACGTAGTGCTCGCCCTGTTCGTCGTAGCGCCGCTTGGCGTCGACGCTGATGACGATACACTGGCTGCCGAAGGCCCTCGCGCCGTCGGTGATCAGTTCGGGGCGCTCGAGCGCGCCGGTCGTGATCGAGACCTTGTCCGCGCCGGCGCGCAGGGTCTCCTTGATGTCGTCGGTGGTGCGGATGCCGCCGCCGACGGTCAGCGGGATGAAAACCTCGTCGGCGACGCGCTCGACGACGTCGAGCATGGTCTCGCGGCCCTCCGCGGAAGCGGTAATATCGAGGAAGACGAACTCGTCGGCTCCCGCTTCGTTGTACGCTTTGGCCATCTCCACCGGGTCGCCGGTGTATTTCAGGTCCTCGAAGTGAACGCCGGTGTAGACCGCCGGGTTCCCATCCTCGTCCAGGTCGACGTCGATACACGGGATGATACGCTTGGTCAGTACCATATGGTCGTTAACCGACCGTTCGCACCGAGGGTAGTAAAGCCGTCTGGATCGAACAATTCCGACCGTTCCGCCCAGATCACAGGTCAGTCCGTGAGCCGCGCCCGAAACACATCGACCGCGTCGGGGAGGACAGTAAGCTCCGCCTCGCGGCGAGCGTAGTCGCCGTACTCGTCACGGATCGAGACCGACGTTTCGGGGTCGGCGTCAGCAGCGCGCCGAACGCCGTCGTCGACCCACGCGAGTTCCTGCAGCGTTTCGGCGAGCGCGTACTCGCCGAGGGACGGCCGCGAAAGCTGCTCGCGTGCCGCGGCCGCAGCCTCGAGCGCTCGCTCCCGTTCGTCCCGGATTTCGCCGACGGTCTCCGGCGCGGCGACCGCCCCGTCCGCGATCCGATCACGAAGTCGCTCGAACGCCCGGAACCGCTGTTCGAACCGGAGGGCACCGTAGAGTCCCGTTCCGAGGTTCCCCGCGTCGAGGGCGTCGTGCATCCGGTCTCGGGCATTCAACACGTCCCTGCCGGCGTGCCAGACTGTCAGCTCGAGTTGATCGTCCTCCACCCCGACGCCGACAGCCTCGTACCACTCCTCGCCGTCCTGCGCCGGGAAGTCGGCGGTCTCGGCACGGTCGATCGATCGTTCGAGGGCCGTTTCGAAGGGGGATTCGAGCGCGACTCCGTCGTCGAACGCCGCGTCGTACCGCTCGTCGAAGTGCTCCCAGATACCGGCCGTCGCCGCGCCGAACTCGAGGGTCCCCGCCGACTCGCCGATATCGATGACGGCGTGGTGGTGGGTAACACTCGCTCGCTCGAGGCTCCGCTCGGCGTGACCGAGATCCGTCTCGCGCCGAAAGAAATACAGCGCCGCTCGGAGCCGTCCGTCGTCGGTATCGGAGCCGTGGTACTCACCGTCCTCGAGTCGGCCGGTGACTGTCGACCGAACCGCGTCGCGTTCGTCCCGGAGTTCGTCGACGAGTTGTTCCTCGTCCGCGTCGACCGCGAGCCACGTGACTGCGGCTGTGCGGGCTGTCTCGCGGCCGTCTCGTAGATCCCGGAGTCCGTGGTACAGCTCTTTACGTACCGTATCGGCAGCTTCGTCGCGGGACGTGGTCGCTTCGGTTCGTTGTTCTTCGATCGTCTCCCTGACGACACCGTTCGGAACGTCCTCGCGCCCGATCGATTCCGGGACCTCGGCCAGCAGTTCGCCGACCCGCTCGAGTTCGCCCTCGAGGGCGCTCGAATCGGGCTGGACCGGAGCCGGCCACTCGATCGGCGGCTCCTCGTCGCGCAGGACGCTATCGACCTCGCCGGCGGGGAACGTCGTGGCCGTCTCGTCGCCGATCAGGGGAAGGTCGCCACAGCCGGCGATGGCGACGCCGGTGGCTGCACCGACGCCAGCGAGGAACTGACGGCGGTGGGGCCGTACGCGGTTGCGTTCGTGTCCGCCTTCGGCCTCGGCGTTGCCGTTGCTCCCACTTCCGTTTCCACCTCCGCGTACGCCTTTACCGTTACCGCTGTGTCCGGGCCGATTCCTTCGCTCTCGTCGGCCTCGGTTGCCAGATCCGCTCATTAGTCGCTCCCCTCCACGGTGTCGGCGTGGGCATCGGACCTGGTGGCGACGACCGGCCCGCGACACGACATCCCTTCGGAACTGCCGCGACTCGAGGGCGACTCCTCGTAGGACCGTTCGATCCGAAAGACGACCGCTTCCATGACCGTCTTGTCCGCTTCGCAGGGCGTTTCGGGGGGCTTGAGGCGCTGACAGTACCGCGTCCGGAGACTGTCGCTCTCGGCCAGAACGCCCCGAACGCGGCGTTCGTAGCAGTCGTCGATGGTTCGCTGATCGATGACGATCGTCTGGGTGTCGAAGTCCGTGGCATCGACGAACTCCCGAAGGTCTCGCACGTCGCCGTCAGTGCGGTCGTCCTCGATCCAGAGCGCGTCGGCTTCGTCCTCGTCGAGCACGAACTGCAGCGTCCGCCTGTACCGTGGGGAAAGCCGGTCATCGGCATCGTCCTCAGCCGACGCCTCATCTTTACTCGGGTGAACGAAGTGTTCATCGTCCGTCGAGCGCACGGACAGTACCTCGTACTCGTGGGTCGATTCGTACGCGGCCCCGTCGCTTTCGTTGAATTCGGCCGTCGAACTGCTTTCGCTTTCGCTTTCGCCGGCACACCCGGCGAGTACGGCACCGAGAACGCCGCTGGTGGCGGCGAGGGTCCGCCTGCGAGAGATCGTTCCGTTGGAGGGCATCACTCCCAGTTGTTGGTCTATTAGTAAATATTTCCTGTTGAAGCGATGAGGAATGGACCAACCGGCGACGTGGCGACCCGATGGTCGCTCCGTGTAGGTGTTTTTAAGGACTCGAGGCGACAACGGACGGGTATGGCAGACGACACGGACCCAGCAGTGGATGAGGATTCGGCCGCCGACGTCGGCCACGACCTCGCGGCCGAGCGAACGACCGCCCCGATGAGTGAGTTCACGCTTCGCGAGGCCGGTATCGGCTTCATCATCATGGTCGTCGGCGCCGTGATCGCGTTCGGAATCCCGCTGCTCACGGTCGGACTCTAGAAAAACGAACGGGAGCGGAAACCGGGAGTTAGAAGACGTACTCGTCGTCGTGGCCCATCATGCCATCGTCTTCGAGGCCGGTGCCACCACTCGTTCCTTCCTCTTCGTCCATCGGTCCACTGGTCTTGTAGGCCTTGATGCCCGTCGAGAGGAGGTCCTCGATTGCCTCCTCACGGTTGACGAACTCGCCGCGTTCGACCATCTGGGCGATCTGCATCTCGAGGTGTTCCGGTATGGTGATCTCTACTTTCGGCATCTGATTCGGCTTTCGGCGAGGGGGTATTTAGGTTTGACGGGGACTCCATACAGCCTGAGACGACTCAGTCGGTGGTACTTACGTTTATGGCGGCGGATTTCGGCCGTTTTCCGGTCGTTACTCGGTGGTGAACGAGAGGGACTGCTCACGAGGAAGAACGTAATTCGCACGTACGCGGTGCGATCGGTACCGTTGCCGTCTCGGTTATTTCGACACTGCCGAAAACCGGCGACCGTCAGCCTCCGAATCGATTCGAGACCGCAGTCGCCGATTTCGGAGTCGTCATCGGTCGCGTTGCAGTCGTTACTTGTTCCCCATCATCGAGTCGAACGCGTTCTTCAGCGTCGTCCCGGGCTGGGTAATCGAATCGAGCTGGTTTCGCATCTTTCGCTGGTTGAAGTAGCTCGCGAACGCGAGGATGGTCGGCGGCCAGAGGCCGATGAACGTGCCGAGCTCGCGCTCGCCACGGATGAAGAAGTAGTACAGCGAGAGCCCGACCGACGCGGCCGACGCGATGAATGCGGGCCCCATGGCTTCTTCGCCGACTTCTTCTGCTGTCTGTCCAGATACTTCCCGTTCCGTCATTTGTTGTCTGCTCGCCATACAGGGAGAGAATAGCCGAGACCGTACTAAGGGATGGCGAGGGTTTCGCGAGGAAGGCCCTGAATTGTGACGGTGACCCGACTATTACAGTCCGTTTCGGCGGCGTCCACGTCCCGGAAATACGTGGTTACCGGTCGGAAATCATCTCTCTCGAGGCGGAAGCGCCGAACACGAGCGCGAGGAGACGGAACGGGCGGTGCCGTCGAATCGTGTCGGCTCGTATCACCTCGAGAACTGCCTCCGTCTCGAGACGTCACATCTACGTTCGTCCGCACGAACGCCCACGTATGGCCAAGGACGTCACGGAACTCTATCGGGAGTTCGACGATCAGCGACTGCCGCCGGGACAGCGTGAAACGTCTGCGTTTCCGGTGCTTTCGAAGAGCGGAACGCCGGACTGGGACCCCGACACGTGGGAGTTTACCGTCACCGGTGCCGTCGAAAACGAACTCACGTTCTCGTGGGACGAGTTCCGTGATCTACCCGCCGAAACGCAGCGACAGGACTTTCACTGCGTCACCGGCTGGAGCAAATTCGATTGCGAGTTCACGGGGGTTCCGTTCCCCGAGCTCGCCGAGCGTGCCGGCGTCGACGACGACGCCGTCCACGTCATGTTTTCCGCGCTCGACGACTACACAACCGATCTCTCGCTCGAGGCATGCATGCGCAAGGAAGTGCTATTCACGTGGGCGTACGGCGGCGATGAACTCCCCGCCGATCACGGCGGACCGCTGCGCGTCGTCACGCCGCACAAGTACGCGTACAAGGGCGCAAAATGGGTCGACGGCGTCGAGTTCCTCACCGAACCCGAGCGCGGCTACTGGGAGAAGCGGGGCTACTCCCAGACGGCGAACCCGTGGGCCGAAGAGCGATACAGCTAGGCTCTTTCTGGAATAGTTAGGCTGAAGGCGCGGCGGTCCTGAACTGCGTTCGATGGATCGATCGTCGGGTGACCGTCGGCTGGCAGCTGAATCGAGCCAACAGCCAGCAGACGCCGCACCCACACTGGTCAGCCGCAGTCGAGAACTCGAGGACGTTTCGTTCGGCGCGATCGTCGACACCACTGCCGAGTCGCGAGTGCAGTGGGCGACACCCGACGGTCTCGAGGTCGTCGGCCGAGGCGTCGCCGCTCGGGTGACCGCCAGCGGCCCGGACCGATTCGAGCAAATCCGCACGCGGGCCGATCGAACGTTCGACGGGCTCGAACACGACGGGCCGCAAGTGGCCCGGCCGCGAGCATTCGGCGGGTTTTCGTTTCACGACGAACACGAGCCGGGGCCGCCCTGGACCGGGTTCGGCGCGGCCGCGTTCGTCGTTCCACAGGTACTCGTCGTCCGAAGCGAGGCGGAAACGTGGCTGACGGCCGTCGCGACCCAGTCCGAGGAGGCGACGGCGCGTCTCGAGCGCTGGAGCGAGCGGGTAGCCGAGTTGCCGGCGATGCAACCCAGCGGAATCAGTCCCGGTGTCGTCTCGACCCGGCGGACGACCTCTCCCGAAGCCTGGACCGAACAGGTCGAAACCGCCCTCGAGCGGATCGACAGGGACGAGCTGACGAAAGTCGTCCTCGCCCAGTCGCTTTCGGTCGCGCTCGAGGAGTCGGTCGACGTCTCCGGCACGCTGGAGCGTCTGCGCCGGCAGTATCCGAACTGCTATCGGTTCTTGATCGGCCACGACACCGGCGGGACGTTCTTCGGTGCACCGCCCGAACGCCTCGTCTCGAAACGCGGCAAACGCGTCGAGACGGAGGCGCTTGCGGGTTCGGTGCCCCGCGGCGATATGCCGGAGGAAGACGAAGCACACGCCGATCGGATGCGAGACAGCGAAAAGGTGCAGCGCGAACACGGGCTCGTCGTCGAGTCGATCCGCGATCAACTCGAGCCGCTCGCGCGGGAATTCTCGATCGACGAGCAGACGATCAGACGGTTAGCGACGATTCAGCACTTACAGACGCCGATCACGGCGACGCTCGACGGGGATCGACACGTTCTCGAACTCGTCGAGGCGTTGCACCCGACGCCCGCCGTCGGCGGCGTCCCGCCGGCAGCGGCCTGGGAGACGATTCGAGACACGGAGACGTTCGACCGCGGCTGGTACGCCGCGCCAGTTGGTTGGTTCGACGCCGACGGGGACGGGGAGTTCGCGGTCGGCATCCGCTCGGGGGTCGCGACCGACGAGACGGTCACGCTCTTCGCGGGCAACGGCATCGTCGCCGACAGCGATCCCGCCGACGAGTGGGACGAAGTACAGCTGAAGTTCCGACCGATCCTCGACGAACTTAGGTGATCCGATGGCTGCACCCAACCGAGCGACGCTGTGGGGTCGCGTCCTCGCCGACGAACTCGCAAAGGGCGGGCTCGAGGGCGTCTGTATCGCGCCCGGCAGTCGGTCGACGCCGCTGACGGTCGCGTTCGCCGAACACTCCGAAATCGACGTGTACTCGCATCTCGACGAGCGGTCGGCGGCCTTCTTCGCGCTCGGTCGTGCGAGACGAACCGGCGAGCCGACGGCGCTGGTCTGTACCTCGGGAACGGCGGCGGCCAACTTCCACCCCGCCGTGATGGAAGCCGATCAAGCGCGGGTACCGCTGCTCGTACTCACGGCGGATCGACCGCCGGAACTGCGGGACAGCGGCGCGAATCAGACGGTCGATCAGGTCAAACTCTACGGCGACGCGGTCCGGTGGTACGCGGAACTTCCGGAACCCGAAGCCGACGAGCGAACGGTTCGAAGCCTCCGGACCACTGCCGCACGGGCGCTGTCCGAGACCGGCGGGCCCGAACCCGGCCCCGTCCACCTGAACTGTCCGTTCAAAAAGCCACTCGAGCCCCTCGAGGTGCCGGATGCGGTGCCGGATTCGTTTGCGGAAACGCTGGCCGGACGAGGGCGCGAGGGGGCGTTCGTCGAAACCGATTCCGGCACGCAGACGCTTGCTGATAGTCAGTACCGTCCGCTCGTTCGTTCGCTCGAGGACGCCGACCGACCGATGATCGTGGCGGGCCCGGCCGACCCCGCCGATCTGACGGGCCTCGAGCCGGAACACGTCGTTACCGTCGCCGAGCGTCTCGGCGCGCCGATCCTCGCGGATCCGCTCTCGGATCTGCGATTCGGTCGCCACGTTGCGGACAGCGTCGAGCATGGGTCCGGGTCGGACGATGCCGTCCCGATCGTGTATGGCGGCTACGACGGCTACATCGATTCGCTCCCGTCGCCGGACGTCGTCGTCCGCTTCGGCGCGTCGCCGACGTCGAAGCCGCTTCGACACGCGTTGCGCGATTCGGATGCCCGCCAGTTCCTGCTCGACCCCGCGGGCGCGTGGCGCGAGGCAACGTTCACCGCGACCGATCTGGTTGCGGCGGCGCCCGGCCCCGTCTTCGAGACGCTCGCGAAGACGTTCGAGGAGCGCCGACCGACCGACGGAGCTGACCCTCGAGTGACGAGAACCGACTGGCTGAGCCGGTACGCCGACGCGGAGCGGCGACACTGGGACGTTCGCGACGACGCGCTCGAGTCGGACCCCTTCGAGGGGGCCGTGCTCGCGGCCGTCTTCGAACACGCGCCCGATCCGGCGACCGTGTTCGTCTCGAACAGCATGCCGATCCGGGACGCGGACCGATTCGGCCGTCCGCGATCGGCCGACCTGACGATACTCGCGAACCGGGGTGCAAGCGGTATCGACGGCATCGCGAGTACGGCTCTCGGTGCCGGAAGCGCGACCGACGACCCGCTCGTGCTCGTCACCGGCGATCTGGCGTTCTACCACGATTCGAACGGGCTGCTCGCCGTCGATCGCTGTGATGTCGATGCGACCATCGTCCTGTTGGACAACGACGGCGGCGGAATCTTCCACAAACTTCCGATCGAAGACTTCGAGCCGCCGTTTACGGATCAGTTCAAGACGCCCCACGACCTCGAGTTCGACTCGCTCGCGGAACTCTACGGCCTCGAGTTCGAACGCGTCGATCCCGCCGACTTCGCGGCGGCGTATCGACGATCCCTCGAGCGCGAGGGCACGCAGGTTCTCTCGGTCCAGTTCGAATCGGAAACGAGTCACCGCAGGCGGGAGGAACTCGAGCGACAGGTCAACGAGGCTGTGTCGAGCGCGCTCGAGGGCGAGTCGATGGACTGATTCTTCGGCGTTTTGGGGCCTGTACTTCGGTTCTGGGTGGTACGTTGCGTGAGTCTGTAACTGATGAACAGTGGACCGAGCTTACACTCGTTCGAGGGATCTCACGGCTGAAGCGCCCACCAGAGGGCAACGGCGTAGCCGAAAGGTACCCACACGAATCCGAGTGCTACGAGTCCGGTGATCGAGACCGGGGATACCCCCGTCAGGAGCAGTCCGAGCGGGAACAGTAGACTCCAGAACCCGAACAGCGCCGTCGCAAAACGGGGTCTCGTGAGGAGATACCCGACGAGAACGAGCGTACACGCGGCGACGATCGCGTTGACGACCAGCGGAAACGCCGGAAACAGAATCGAGCCGACCAACACCGGATAGAGCGCCCAGAGACAGCCGAGCGTCACCGCTGTCGCGTGATCGATCGATTGACCGTCCCACTCGAGGTCGATATCGCCGTCCCAGTCGTGGACGGCGTACCGAAACCCCGACGCCGACTCGCCGTCGGACCGGCCGCTCTTCGTACTCGTCGCGGTACTCGCGGTCGTGTCGTCACCGCCGGACGCGAACGGCCAGCCGTTTTCAGTCTGCTGTTGGGTCGTCCGTCGCTGTCGTCGGTTCCGCTGTCGCGCGTGATGACTCGTAGTTTGGTCGGCTGACTCCGAGCCGGTTCTCGAGGTCCTCGAGTGGGTTCGTCCCGTCCCCGTACGCGTATGACTGGTTCGAGTAGTGGAACGGTGGGTACCGGTTCGCGAACGATCTCGGCCCGACGCGGTCGAGTTTGCGGTCTCGGCACTCGATCTTGTCGTCTCCTCGGCGTCGTGACTGGTGCTCGAGTTGTCAGCGGTTGCGCTACTCGAGTCGGTCGTCTGCTGGGCGAGCCGCAAGTAGGCTTCGTGGCCGAGTCGATCGTATCGAGCCCGCTCGGCGCCGTCGGTGAGCACCGACTCCGCCGTCGAGACGCACTGGAACTGTTCGGCGGCGTCGGGTGCGTCGTTGTGGTCGGGATGGGTCTCGAGGACGCGTTCCCGATAGGCCGCCCGAATCTCGTCCTGAGAGGCATCGGTGTCGACCCCGAGGACTTCGTAGTACGTCTCGCCCATCGACTGCGTAGCGATATGTAATCAGCGGTGAAAATCACTTCGGCTGTTCTCAAACGACCGTTCAGCGAGCGATCAGTAGCGGGCCAGAGCCAACACATAAACTGCTATTCGCTATATCAAATGCTGAGTGTCTCCCGATACTGAAAACCGACGGATACGCCGCATTTTGGCCGTACAAAGCTGTATGCGGCCAGATTGGAGTCCGGTCGCAACAAACGGAAGGTGGAAACCGACTCGGTTCGCTGACTCGCGAGAACTCGAATTCGAGACCCCCGGTTACTCGATCCGCGGGGCCGAGTCGTCGGTTCGACCGGGCAGTTCGAGTTCGATTTCGAGTTCCGGTTCGTCGACGCCGTCGAAGTCGATTTCCAGTTCGATCGGCTCGCCGAAGGCGAACGGAAGCGTCCACTCGTCGTCGCTGATCGTGAGCTCGTCTCCGTCGCGGAGCTGTTTGCCGAGTGCGATCAGGAACTCGCCCGCATCGCTCGCGTCGAGGCGGTACTCCCGTTCGAAGTTGCGGCCCGGTCGGATGGTCGTTCGCTCGTCGGTATCGGGTTGGTCGGCTGTCATCGTCCGTGGTACAGGATACCGACGGCTATGTCGTTCACGGTCGATCCATCCGAATCGCAGCCCCCGGTTCGTTCATTTGCTGGTCCTGTTGACACGCCTCGAGACACGACGCGAACCTATTTCACCTGCTGCCCACCAAACACGAGCAATGGTTTCGGAACTCTTCGACGCGGAGCAGTGGGAGTCGGTCGCCGACTTGAACGACGAGTTCGAGGACATCACCTACCACCGGGCGGTCGATTCCGGAACGGTCCGGATCGCGTTCGATCGACCCGACGTGCGCAACGCGTTCCGGCCGGGGACGGTCGACGAACTGTACGACGCGCTGGATCACGCCAAACGGCAGACGGACGTCGGCTGCATTCTGCTGACGGGGAACGGGCCGTCATCGAAAGACGACGGGTGGGCGTTCTGCTCCGGCGGGGATCAGACTATTCGGGGTGACGATGGGTATCAGTACGAGGGAGATGAGGAGCGATCCTCCGAACAGGGACGGCTGCATATCCTCGAGGTCCAGCGGCTGATCCGCCACATTCCGAAGGTCGTCGTCTGCGTCGTCCCGGGGTGGGCCGTCGGCGGCGGGCACTCGCTGCACGTCGTCTGCGATCTCACGCTCGCGAGCGAGGAACACGCGAAGTTCCTCCAGACCGATCCCGACGTGGCGAGCTACGACGCCGGTTTCGGTTCGGCTTACCTCGCGAAACAGATCGGCCAGAAGAAGGCTCGAGAGGTATTCTTCCTCGGTAAGACCTACTCCGCCGAGGAGGCAGCAGAGATGGGGATGGTTAACGACGTCGTTCCACACGAGGAGTTGGAGGAGACGGCTCTCGAGTGGGGCGACCGTATCAACGCCAAGAGCCCGACGGCGATGCGGATGCTCAAGTACGCGTTCAACATGACCGACGACGGGATGGTCGGCCAGCAGGTGTTCGCCGGCGAGGCGACCCGACTGGGGTACATGACCGACGAGGCCGAGGAGGGCCGAGACGCGTTCGTCGAGGGCCGCGACCCCGACTTTGACGACTACCCGTGGCACTACTGAGTCGTTTCCGGCACTCTACAATCGGCGGCAATGGTTGCTGCTATCTACGATACACCGTTCGATCCGGAACCGTTCACACGTGACGGAACGACGTTGTATCAGCCCGTCCGAAGCGAGAGTCGGCGTCACGACTCCATCGGCGATGGCGGTAGAATCGGTGCGAAGGACAACGCTTTGAACGCTCCGGTACTAAGTTATCGCCAGTGACACTTCCCGATCGGTCTTCGCTCTCCCGCCGGGACTACCTCCGAGCACTGGTCGCCGTCGGCGGCGCGACCGCACTGAGCGCTTGCGTCTCCGAAAGCGACGACGTCGACGTTCCGACCGGCACGGACGATCCGGATTCGCTTCCGGCTCGACAGCACGCCTGGAACGACGCCCTCTCGCGGGACGACCACGGCAACGTCCAGCCGCCGGAACACCACGTGCTGGTCGCTTTGTCGCTGATCGACGAGCCGAGCGACGACGGACGGGAGCGGGTCGAAGACGCGCTGGAAATCCTCGAGCGCGCCTACGAGTGGAGCAACGAGGGGCTGGTCTTTACACTGGGGTACACGCCGGCGTATTTCGATCGGTTCGACGATTCGCTGCCCGAGACGGTCGACCTGCCGGAGCCCGAACCGTTGACGGATCGAGAGGACCCGACGTTCGACGAGTTCGACGCCGTGCTCCACCTCGCCAGCGACCGCTCGCAGGTCGTTCTCGAGGCCGAAGCAGGGCTGTTCGGCGAGGCTGATGAACTCAACGGCGTCGATGTCGAGACCGGTCTGACGGGCGTCTTCGAACGTGTCGAAGACCAGCGCCGGACCGGCTTCGTCGGCGAGGGGCTGCCCGCCGAGCACACGGAGCTCTCGGGCGTCCCCGACTCGATTCCCGATGAGGCCCCGTTCTTCATGGGGTTTCGCTCCGGCTTCGATCGGAGTCAGGCCACCGAAGATCGGGTGACGATCGAAGACGGACCGTTCGGCGGGGGGACGACCCAACAGATCTCCTCGATGGATCTTCAGCTCCGGATCTGGTTCGAGCAGGACAACCACTACCAGCGCGTCACGAAGATGTTCAGCCCGGAACACGCCGACGAAGAACTGGTCGGCGACATCGGCGAGGCCCTGACGAGTACGAACGCGTTGACCGACGAGCGGATCGAGTCCACCCAGGACGACGCTCGCACCCGCGGGGTCGTCGGCCACGCCCAGAAGGCCGCTCGAGCCAGAGTGGACGGCGAACCGCCGCTGCTGCGACGCGACTTCAATACGGTCGACGGCGAGAGTCCAGGACTGCACTTCCTCTCTCTCCAGGAGGATATCGAAGCGTTCGTCCGCGTTCGCGAGGCGATGACCGGCGACGATCTGGGCGTCGCGAACGCGAACAACGGCATCCGCAGCTACATCTTCGTCACGCAACGCGGCAACTACCTGATTCCTCCGCGTTCGCTGCGGGCGTTGCCACCGGCGAACCCGACGGGCGACGACTCGAGCGAGGAGACCTAACCACCGAGAGACAATCGATCACGGAATAAGACACATGCAGGACCACGATTTCGATCGACGGACGTTCGTCAGGCGGACAGGCGCAGTGACCGGGCTGCTCGCGCTGGCGGGCTGTCTGGGAACCGACGATGACGACGATAACGACGACACGACGGAGGAAACCGACGACGATCTGGAGGCGCCGGCGTTTCCGGAAGTCGAGGATCCGCCGGACGCGGTGTACGTCCCGACACACCGAGAGTCGATGCGGATGCTCGAGCCGGTCGAGGCCGGCGACTACACCATCGCACCGATGCTGTCGTACCCGCATCCGTTTTGGATCCTGACCGGCGGTGCCGGTGGCGAGGGCGAAATCGAGCGCAACGATCCCGAGCAGATGGACGGCGTGCACATGATGTTCACCCTCTGGGACGATGACACCGGCGTCGTTCTGCCGGTCGACAGCGGGAACGCGATCCGAGTCTTTCGGGACGGGGAGCAGGTCGGCTCGCCCCGATCGGCCTGGACGATGATCTCACAGGCCATGGGCTTTCACTTCGGCGACAACGTCCCGCTGGATGACCACGGCACCTACACAGTCGAAGTCGAACTACCGCCGCTTTCGACGCGGACAACGGGCCAACTTGAGGGTCGGTTCACCGAGCGCGCGACCGCGACGTTCGAGTTCGACTACGACGAGGCGTTCTGGGACCACGTCGTCGGCGAGGTCGAGTATCTCGACGAGGAGTACTGGGGCCAACGCGGGGCACTCGAGCCGATGGACCACGGTGGTCACGGTGACCACGGCGATCAGCAGGAACACGATGACGACGACCACGACCATGATGGCCACGACGACCACGACGGACACGACGATCATGACCATGGCGACCACGACGACGGGCGCGACGACCACCACAACCACGACGACATCCCTTACTCCGCGCTCCCGGCGGCCGACGCGTATCCCGGAACGCTCCTCGAGCCAATCGACGACCCCGACACCGACCTCCCTCGAAGCGGCGACGCGGCATTTCTCGCGACGCTTTTCGACTCCGGCTCCCGGCTCGTGGAGGGGGACGACCGCTATCTGCTCGTCTCGCCCCGAACGCCGTACAATCGAGTGCCCCTCGCGGACATGGCTCTGAGCGCGACGATCGAGCGCGACGGCGAGACGGTCGCCGACACCGAACTCGTCCAGACCATCGACGGCGAGTACGATCTCCACTACGGGGCGTCACTCGGCGACGTTCAACCGGGCGACGCCGTCACGATCACGATCGAATCGCCGCCGCAGGTCGCTCGCCACCAGGGGTACGAGACGGCCTTCCTCGAGATGCCGCCGATCGAACTGACGGTGCCGGAGGGGTGATGATGGGTACGGATTCTCGCTCCCGTCGCTCGCTCTCGATCGCGGCCGCAACCATCGTCGCGTGCGGTCTCGTCGTCGGCCTGCTCGTCCCGGCGACGGTCGGCGCCGGTGACAACGCGACGGTGTTCTCCCTCGAGCCGAGCGAGATCGAGGCCGACGCCGGCGAAACGGTGACGATCGATCTGGTCGCGAGTAGCCACGGTGACCTCGCCGGCAACGGCATCGACGAACTGTCGTTCACGATCGAGTACGATGCCGACGCGTTCGCCGTGACCGACGTCGAACACGGGCCCATGCTGACTGCGGGCGACGATGATACCGAAGTCGATGGCTCGGTCGCGATCGATGAGGACGGCGGCGCGGTGACGGTCGACCAGGAGCGGACGCCATCGGGTGACGGCGCGAAATCGACCGACACCGCGGCGACGCTGACGCTTACGGTCGCCGAGGACCTTTCGCCGACGACGGAGACGCTCGAGATTACGGATGCGGAAGCGAGGCTCATCAACGGCAACCCGCAGGCGTCGTTCGAACGGGACACAACCGTCCACGTCGAGGGCGGCGCGCCGGATGACGAGGAGAGTGCCGACGATGATCCGGACGGGATCACGCTCGCGGACGACGAAGACGGCGACGATGAGGCGGTGACGGAGGCCAACGAGACGACGGAGAACACGGACGCGGACTCGAGCGGCGATGGGGGTGATCCGGTGCCGGGATTCACACCGTTAGTGACGCTGGGCGGGATCGTTGCACTCCTCTTTTTGTTCAGCCGCCGGTAGTCGATAGCCAACAGCCGATCGTCGATCATCGACAATCCGACCATGAACTATCGAGCGGATAACGTCGGTTTCACGGGGTGAAGACGGCGGTCCTGGCCCTCGAAGGCGCTGATCGACCGCAATGCCAACGTTGACACTCCCGCGAGGTGGAGACACGAGCAATGAGTACGGCCGAGGTCGATATCTCACGCACGAAGGCGTGGCTGATGGCTGCACGTCCCCAGACCTTGCCCGCGGCTGCGGCACCGGTGATCGTCGCCACGGGACTCGCGATCCACGAGGGCGTGTTCGCCCCGCTACCGGCGCTGATGGCGTTCGTCGGTGCGGCGCTGATTCAGATCGGAACCAACTTCGCGAACGATTACTACGACGCGGTCAAGGGTGCCGACACCGAGGATCGGGAGGGGTTCACCCGGGTCACCCAGTCGGGACTCATCTCGCCGGAGCAGGTCAAACTGGCGACGATCCTGACGTTCGCGCTGGCGATCCTCACCGGGACGTATCTGGTCTATGTCGGCGGCGTGCCGATCCTCGTCATCGGGCTGGTGAGCGTCTTCTGCGGCTGGGCCTACACCGGCGGCCCCTACCCGCTGGGGTATCACGGTCTGGGCGATCTCTTCGTGTTCGTCTTCTTCGGAATCGTCGCCGTGATGGGGACCTACTACGTCCAGGCCGCGGCGGCGATGCCGACTGAGCCGCTGATCACGACGATTCCTGAGGGGACGGTCACGCGAGAAGCGTTCATCGCGAGCCTTCCGGTGGCCGCCATTTCGACGGCCATCATCGTGGTGAACAACATCCGTGATCTAGCGACCGACGCCGAAGCCGGCAAGCGAACCCTCGCGGTTCGACTCGGCTATCGCTGGAGCCGCGTCGAGTACGTGTCCCTGCTCGCACTCGCCTACGTCACGCCGCTGTGGTTCTGGCTCGTCGAAGGCGTCGGCCGCAGCGTCCTGCTGCCGCTCGTCTCGCTCCCCTATGCGCTCGCGATCGCACAAACGGTCTGTACCCGATCCGACGGCGAGGCCCTCAATCCCGCACTCGAGGGCACCGGAAAACTGCTCGCGATCTACGCGGCCCTGTTCGCCGTCGGGGTGATCCTATGAACGAGAACCCTGATCGAGGCGGTGGTGGTGAGGGAGATGGCGATGACGATGGCGAGCGCGAGTCCACGCTCGAACTCGAGTACCGCCCGTTCTCGCTCGAACTCGCGACCTCGCTCGAGACGGCCGGCGGAACGATCGACTCACGAGACGGGTTCCTCGTCCGGATCACCGATACGGCTGCCGACGGGGACGAAGCGGCGGTCGGCTACGGCGAGGCGACGCCGCTGGCCGGCTGGACGGAATCCCTCGAGGACTGCGAGGCCGCCCTCGAGCGTGCCAGCGACGAGATCCGAACGTCGCCGGCAGCGGCGCTCGAGGCCGCCGACCGACAGGTTGCGGCCAGACACGCGATCGCGCTCGCGCTTGCAGATCTGCAGGCGACCCGCGAGGCGACGCCGCTGTACCGCTACGTCGGACAGGGGCCGATGGTCGGGCGGGTCCCGGTTAACGCGACGATCGGCGACGGGTCGCCGAGCGAAACGGTCCACGACGTCAGCGACGCTGTCGAACGCGGGTTCGACTGTTGCAAACTGAAAGTCGGCCGCCGGTCCGTCGAGGCCGATATCGAACGGGTCCGGCGGACTCGATCGGCCGTCGGTCCCGAGGTCGAGTTGCGAGTCGACGCGAACGAGGCCTGGACCTACAACGAGGCGGTGACAGCGCTCGAGGCCTTCGGCGAACTCGACGTGTCGATCCTCGAGCAGCCGCTTCCGGCGGGGTCGCTGGCGGGCCACGCTGATCTCCGCGAACACGAAGGGGGCGAGGGGGTCCAGATCGCCCTGGATGAAGGGTTCCTCGAACACGGCGTCGACGCGATCTGTGAAGCCCAGGCAGCCGACGCGGTCGTGCTCAAACCGATGGCGCTCGGCGGCGTCGACGTCGCCCGCAAAGCCGCAGCGTGGGTACAGGAACTCGAGATCACGCCGATCGTGACGACCACGATCGACGGGGTCGTGGCGCGGACGGCGGCGGTTCATCTCGCCGCCTCGATTCCCGACGTGCCGGCCTGCGGGGTGGCGACCGCGGAGTTGCTCGCGAGCGACCTCGGACGGGATCCCGTCCTGCTGGAGAAGGGGTCGGCCGTCGTCCCGCAGGCCAAGGGCCTCGGCGTCGAGGGGGTGTGGACCGAGTGATGGGCGCGCCGGTCGACTGGCCCGCTCGAGATCTTCTCTCACACCGGGCGGCGGCGACGCCACAGCGGACGGCGCTGATCGATCACGAGACGGGTTCGTCGTGGACCGTCCGGGAACTCGACCGACGGGTCGACCGAGTCGCCGCCGCGCTCGAGGCGACCGAGACGCTCGAGCGTCGACTCGGCGTACTCATGGACACCAGGCCCGCGTTCGTTACCGTCTTTTTCGCGGCCATGCGGACCGGAGTGACCGTCGTTCCGCTGAACGTTCGCGAGACGGTCGGCGAACTGGCCGGGAAAGCCGGCCGGACCGATCTCGACGCGATCGTCTGCGAACGCGAGACCGAGTCGGCGGCGCTCGAGACCGCGGCGCGAGTCGAGTCGGCGGACGACTCGGCGCCGGATCCGGAGTCGGTATCAATGCCGATGTCGGTACCGGTCCTGAGCGTCGACGATCCGGCGAGAGGAGAGACGCGACGACTACGTACGGCCGACGAAGACGGCACCGGCAGCCCGTCGGATTCGAGTTCGAGCGACCCGCAGTCGATCGATCCCGTCCCCCTCGAGCGCGAGGACACGCTGTTGCTCATGTTCACCTCCGGCACGTCCGGCGAGCCCAAGGCCGTCCGATTGACGGTCGGGAACCTCGTCGCGAGTGCGACCGCCTCCGCGTTCCGGTTAGGCGTCGACCCGAGCGATCGCTGGCTGTGCTGTCTCCCGATGTATCACATGGGCGGGCTGGCTCCCGCCCTCCGTTCGATGCTGTACGGGACGACGGTCGTCATCCAGCGCGAGTTCGACCGCCAAGAGACCCAGCGGGTCCTCGAGCGGTACGACTGCACGGGCGTCTCGCTGGTGCCGACGATGTGCAAACGGCTGCTCGACGCCGGCTGGGAGCCAGCGGACGCGCTGCGGTTCGTCCTGCTCGGCGGCGCGCCGGCCTCGAGCGAGTTGCTCGAGCGCTGTTTGGCGGCCGGCGTGCCGATCTCACCGACCTACGGGATGACCGAGACGGCCTCCCAGATCGCGACGGCGATGCCGGCGGACGTCAGGACTCACGAGGGAACCGTGGGTCAGCCGCTGGTCGTCACCGACGTTTCGGTGGTCGACGACTCCGGAGCGCCGGTGCCGGCCGGCGAA
Source organism: Natronorubrum halalkaliphilum (assembly GCF_009834785.1). GTDB lineage: Archaea > Halobacteriota > Halobacteria > Halobacteriales > Natrialbaceae > Natronorubrum > Natronorubrum halalkaliphilum. The sequence goes on along the minus strand of NZ_WUYX01000070.1, from coordinate 144,440 downwards.
CCCGGCGAACTCGTGGTCTCCGGGCCGACGGTGACGCCCGGCTATCTGTCCGACGAGGAGACGGCGGCCGCGTTCGGCGACCGCGGACTGCACACCGGCGATATCGGTTACAAAGATGCCGACGGCCGGCTGTGGGTCCTCAACCGCCGAAGCGACCGGATCGTCACGGGCGGCGAGAACGTCGATCCCGGCGAAGTGCTCGAGGCGGTGCGCTCGTATCCGGTGGTCGACGACGCCGCGGTCGTGGGACTCGAGGATCCGGAGTGGGGCGAACGGGTCGCGGCGCTGGTCGTTCCCGTCGACCGTAGTGAGGAGATCGATCTCGAATCGCTGCTCGTCCACTGTGGCGAACGACTCGCCGGGTTCAAGCGGCCGAAGACGCTCGGCGTCGCGGCGTCGATGCCCCGGACCGCATCCGGGACGGTAGATCGGGACGCGGTCCGAACGGAACTGCTCGAGAGCGGAACCGACGCGGAAGAGCTGTCCTGATACGGTTTACTGTAGTCAATGACCGCCGATCACCGACCCCGTCCCTGGTGATCGGCGGTAACTAGTTACAGCAATCCGTATGAGTAGTGTGGGCGTTCTCCGCCGGTCGCGCCGTCACTCAACTCGACTCGGCTCTACTTATGCAACTCCACGCTGTCGGTGGACCCGTAGTTAAGGCGCTGGCGTTCCTTCCACAAGCCGTGTGTACACTGGCCCTCGCCTGGCAGGTGTTCGACGACGCGCCGGTCGCGGTCGCCGCGAACCGGGACGAGTCTCTCGAGCGCGAGTCGCTCCCGCCGAGTCGCTACCGCGAGGAGCCGCTGATCGTCGCCCCGCGGGACGCCGAGGCGGGCGGGACCTGGATCGGATACAACGAACACGGCGTCTTCGCCGGGATCACGAACAAGTGGGCGAAAGGCGACCTCGCGGGCGAGCGCTCTCGGGGCTTGCTCGTCGCGGACGTCCTCTCGGCCGAGTCGGCCGCGGAGGCGGCGTCAGTTCTCGAGGACGCGACCGAACGGGACGAGTACGACGGCTTCTACCTCGTGATCGCGGACGCCGACACTGCCGTCTGCTACGTCTGGGACGGCGAGCGCTCCCGCATCGAGTTCGATCCCGGCGTCCACGTCGTGGTCAACGTCGCCGTCGACGATATCGTCGACGTTCCGCCGACCCGTTCCGATGTCGGGCACCAGCAGGCCGACAACGCTCGAGCGGTCCGCGAGACGCTGGCGGTCGAGAACGGTGGCGACGAATCGGTCTCGGCGTGGCTCGAGCGCGCCGGGAACGTTCTCGGCGACCACGAGTACGGCGTCTGCATTCACGGGAACGGGTTCGGCACGCGATCGTCGTCGCTGATTGCACTCGGCGACGAGCGGGCAGCGGGGTACGCGTTCGCGCCGGGACCGCCCTGTGAAACGCCCTACGAGTCGGTCGACCCCGAGATCGATCGCGACCTCGAGGGTCTGGTGTGATCGCGTAGTCCGGCTCGAGGTCTGCACAGTCCCTCGCGGACAGAAGTCGCTCTGCGGCCGAGCGGAGATCCCCGGCGACCGACGGAGAGCGGTAGATTCATGCGCCTCGATCCATCTCATACGTGTATGGACGCACTCCTGCCTGTAGCGACGAGTACGGAGAGGTGGTCACCGTGAGTATTTCCGCGACCGAAGCCGAACTCTCCGAGGACGAGCGGGCCGGACTCGAACTCGTTCGCGAGAGCGGCGGCATCCACCAGAGTGACTTCTGGAAGGAACTGGACGTTTCCTCGCGCAAGGGCAGCCGGATCGTCGAATCGCTCGTCGAAAAGGAACTGGTCGACCGAGAGGAAACGGTGTACGACGGACACAACACCTACCACATCACGCCGACCGCCCGCGATCTCGATTTCACGCTGCTGATGGCCGGCGACATGCTCTCGCCGTTTATCGGCGAGGAGGAAGTCGATCCCAACAACGACGCGTTCTCGCAGTGGATCATGAATCTCGCCTACGAGGACTGATCGGCACGGCCACCGACGGTTGATCAGACGGACACGGCGACGCTGTTTTTCGACACCGTTTCTCGACGCTACGCAGTGGCTTCACCAGCGGCGGGGAGCAACGCGAAAACGAATTGCGAGTTCCGTGGCTCAGTCGAGAGCGCTCGCGGCGCGAACGAGCCGTCGTTCGCCGAACGCCGGACCGACGAGCTGGAGGCCAACGGGAAGCCCGTCGGTCTCGCCGGCCGGAACCGAAATCGCGGGCAGGTCGGCGAGGTTCACCGGGACGGTGTTCGCGTCGGCGAGGTACATCTGCAGCGGGTCCTCGAGACTCTCTCCGAGTTCGAACGGCGGCACCGGCATCGTCGGCGACGCGAGCACATCGGCCTCCGAGAGCGCCTCGTCGAAGTCCTGTTTAACCCACGCGCGGGCGTCCTGAGCCTTCTTGTAGTACTTGTCGTGGTAACCCGCCGAGAGGGCGTAGGTACCGAGCAGGATGCGGCGCTTGACCTCGTCGCCGAACCCTTCCTTTCGCGTCTGGGCGAAGGTCTCGTTCCAGTTCCCCTCGGTGTCGGCCGAGTGACCGTAGCGGACGCCGTCGAACCGCGCGAGGTTCGAGGAGGCTTCGGACATCGCGATCACGTAGTAGGCTTCCACGGCGTGTTCGACCGAGGGCAGGGACACCTCGTGGTACTCCGCGCCCTGGGCCTCGAGGTCGGCAATGGCGTCCCAGAACGTTTCGACGACGCCCTCGTCGGCGCCCTCGAGCAGTTCGGTGGGAACGCCGATCTGTAGGCCGTCGACGTCGCCCGTGGCGGCGTCGGCGTAGCTTTCGCCGTCCTCGAGGGGCGCCTCGCGGGTGGTCGCGTCGCGGTCGTCCGGGCCCGCGATCACGTCCAGCAGCGCGGCGGCGTCTTCGACGGTTTCGCCGAAGGGGCCGATCTGCTCGAGGCTGTTCCCGTAGGCGACCAGCCCGTATCGCGAAACCAGTCCGTACGTCGGCTTGATCCCGACGACGCCACAGAAGGCGGCGGGACAGCGGATCGAGCCGCCGGTATCGGAGCCGAGCGCGACGTCGGCTTCGCCGGCGGCGACGGCGGCGGCGGAACCGCCGGAGGAGCCCCCGGGGACGTGACCGGGTGCGGCGGGGTTGTCGACCGAACCGAAGTACGACGTTTCGTTCGTCGACCCCATCCCGAACTCGTCCATGTTCGCCTTGCCGACGATGGTCGCGCCGGCGTCTTTTAGCCGGGAGACGACCGTCGCGTCGTAGGGCGGCACGTAGTCCTCGAGCATCCGCGAGCCGCAGGTCGTTCGGACGCCCTCGGTCGAGATGTTGTCTTTGACAGCGACGGTCGCGTCCGCGAGCGGCCCGTCGCCGTTGCCGTCGCCCTCGATCGTCTCCTCGGTGATGAAGATATCCTCGGCCATGATCAGGATACGTTCGGGCCTTTGAAGCGCCCGTCCTCGGTTTCGGAAGCGTTCTCGAGTGCCGCCTCGCGGTCAAGCGAGTCACGCTCCTCGTCCGGTCGCATCACGTTCGTCAGGTCGGCGTCCCGGTCGACCTCCGGCACCTCGTCCAGCGTCTCGAAGTACTCGAGGATGTCCGCAAACTGCCGCGTGAACTGGTCGACCTCGTCGTCGTCGAGATCGACGCGAGCCAGTTCCGCGACGTGGCGGACCTCCTCGGGACTAACGGCGTCGTCGCTCATGATTGAGCGGACTTGCCAGTGGGGAGTAAGGGTTTCGATACGCGGAGACAGACGGCACGCAAACGGGTTCGGTCCACGAGATAGCCCCCCACGGTCGGTGTGTAGCCGACGGTATCGCAGCACAGCGCGCCGTTCATCTCGCGAGACTATCGAAGAATTTAAGTGACGGAGTTGCTATATAACTGCTACGAGAGCGCGTTTTCCAGCGATCGTCGTGAGAACACAATGACAGATACTACGATTCGAACGCGGAGCGGTGAGCGACGCCAGCAGGAGTCGGACGAATCGCGCGAGCGAACCGACGAACGGCAGCAGTGCCCGGAATGTGGCGGCCGACTCGTCTCCGACGACGAACACGCCGAAACCGTCTGCGACGACTGCGGACTGGTCGTCGACGAAGACGAGATCGACCGCGGCCCCGAGTGGCGAGCGTTCGATTCCGCCGAGAAGGACGAAAAGTCTCGCGTCGGCGCCCCGACGACGAACATGATGCACGACCAGGGGCTTTCGACTAACATCGGTTGGCAGAACAAAGACGCCTACGGGAAGTCACTCTCGAGTCGCCAGCGCCAGAAGATGCAGCGGCTTCGCACGTGGAACGAGCGCTTTCGCACCCGCGACTCGAAAGAGCGCAACCTCAAACAGGCCCTCGGCGAAATCGACCGGATGGCCAGCGCGCTCGGGTTACCCAAGAACGTTCGGGAGACCGCCAGCGTGATCTACCGCCGCGCCCTCGAGGAGGATCTCCTTCCGGGGCGGTCGATCGAGGGCGTCGCGACCGCCTCACTGTACGCGTCGGCTCGACAGGCCGGGACACCGCGAAGCCTCGACGAGATTTCGGCCGTCAGCCGCATCGAGAAAGACGAAGTCGCCCGCACCTACCGCTACGTCATTCGGGAACTCGGCCTCGAGGTGCAGCCGGCCGACCCCAAGAGCTACGTCCCGCGGTTCGCCAGCGACCTCGACCTCTCGGATGAAACCGAACGCCGCGCTCGCAGCCTGCTCGATGCGGCGACGGAACAGGGGGTCCACAGCGGCAAGTCGCCGGTCGGTCTCGCCGCCGCGGCAGTGTACGCCGCTGCGCTCCTGACCAACGAGAAGGTTACCCAGAACGACGTCAGCGACGTCGCGAACATCTCCGAAGTCACCATTCGGAACCGGTACCACGAACTGCTCGAGGCCGAAGAGAACGCGCCGGCCTGATCGCTCTCGGTTCTTCGTTCCGTTCGACTCTCCCTCTTTGCTGTCGATTTCTGCTCGTCGTCAACGGCGACTTGACTCGAGTTATTCCGACGCTAACGGCCTCGAAGAGATGATAGTCACCGCATAGTGAATATCGGGTACGCCGAACGTCGGCGTATGAACTGCGATAACTGTGCGGCGGCGGAAGTCGCCTACACCCTGACGACCCACGTTTCCGAGCGTCCGGACGAGCAGGTCGATCTGCACTTCTGCTCGAGCGACTGTCTTCGCGTCTGGACGTGATTCGACGGAGCGAGCCGGGAGCTGTAGCGGATAACGGACACGGCGGAGAACGGAACGGCGGTGGTCGGAAGGCTGTCCACTCACAGATCGTCGTCGTAGATCTCGGGGTTCGGTTCGCCCTCGACGTCGATGACGGCGATCGCGCCCTTCTGGACCACTCGCGAGAGCGCGTGGTCGACGATCTTGATCGGGCCGGGAACGTGGAGTTCCATCTCGCCCGCGGTGACGGTCCCGGGTGCGACAGGCGACGTTTCGACGTTCCTGGCGGGGGCCGTCAGGAGATCGCCGTCGCGGTAGTAGCGGCTCCAGACGTTGCCGATGGGGTGGAGCGCGCTGGTGGCGTTCGGCCCGCCGTTGGCGAAGTATACCCGCACCGTTTCGCCGACCGCTGCGGTGACCGGACCGTGACCGTCCTCGGTGATCGCTCCGACGCCGCCGTTCAGGAGGACGTAGGTCGGGTCTTCGTCGGCGGCCGCGTCGAAGTCGAAGTGGTGGTGGCCCTCCTCGCCGGTGTCGCCGTCGGTGTACAGCTCGTGCTGTCCGAAGTAGAACTCCCGGTCGACTTGGGGGATTCCGTCCTCGGGTTCGACGAGGATCGCGCCGAACATTCCGAGGCTTATGTGCTGGTCCATCGCCGGGATGGCACAGTGGTAGATATGGACGCCGGGGAACATCGCTTTGAACCGGAGTCTGGCCGGGTCGTCCCCGGGCGAGATCGTCGTCGCGACGGCGCCGCCGCCGGGTCCGTACACGGCGTGGAAGTCCACGTTGTGCGTGGTTTTGTTGTGCTCGTCGGGCACCTCGAAGGTGAGATCGACCGTATCTCCCTCGCGAACCCGGATCATCGGGCCGGGGATCTGGCCGTCGTAGGTCATGAAGTCGACCGTGACGCCGGGTTCGACTTCCGCCGTGAGCTCGACGGTCTCGAGCGTGAGTTCGTGGGTTCGCGGCTCGTCCCAGTCTACCGGGGGCGGAACGTCGGTCGGGTCGGCAGCGATGCGGTCGACGTCGACCGCTGCTGCCGGCGGGAGCCCCGTGTCATCGGTGGACGCGTTGGCGTCCGTTCCGGGCTCCGAGCCGTCGGTGTCGAGACAGCCGGCGAGTGCTATTGCGCCGGTCGCGCCGATCGTTTGCATGACGGTTCGTCGGGTTGCGGTCGTTGTAGTCATTGAGCTTCTCCTCGTTTCTACGTAGTGTGTACGGACGGTCATCCCTATCGACAATTCTCACCCCGTAGTAAAGAGGCGGATATGTTCGGCTAGGTAACGTCGTAGTGGAACGGCGTTGTGACCTACTCGAGAGCCGCTCGGTCGCGATTTTCGCCGTCTCAAGATCGGCGACAAACCGTCGCTGCGGACGGATCCCCAATTGGTATCTGCCCCTCCGTTGGCGTACGACGCATGAACGGAATCTCGGCCGAGCGCCTCGAGATGGACGCGGCGTCCCTGTCGACGATCGATCTGGAATCCACCGTCCAACGCGTCAACGGAACCCGGTTACACGTCGTCGCCGCCGGCGACGAAGCCGACCCGCTGGTCGTCTTGCTCCACGGGTTTCCCGAGTTCTGGTACGGCTGGCGACACCAGATCGAACCGCTGGTCGACGCCGGGTATCGGGTACTCGTCCCGGACCAGCGCGGGTACAACCTGAGCGAAAAGCCGGACGGCGTCCGTTCGTATCGGACTCGCGAGTGCTCGCGAGATATCGCCGAACTGATCGCGACCGCGGGTCAGGACGAGGCACACGTCGTCGGCCACGACTGGGGCGGTGCGGTCGCCTGGGATCTCGCACTGCGCCACCCCGGGGTGATCGACCGACTCGCGATCGTCAACGCACCCCACCCGGTCGTCTATCGTCACCACCTGCTCTCGAATCCCGATCAGTTGCGCCGCAGCTGGTACGCGTTCTGTTTTCAGCTGCCGCGGCTCCCCGAATTCGCGTGCCGGGTTGGCGACTTTCGCTTGCTCGAGCGGGCGCTCCGGGAGACCGCCCCATCGGGGACGTTCACCGACCTCGAACTCACGCGCTATCGACGGGCCTGGCGGAAAGACGGGGCGCTCACGGGCATGCTCAACTGGTATCGGGCGGCCGCACGCTATCCGCCGTCGCTGCCTCGAGAGCGGATCGACGTGCCGACGCTGATCGTCTGGGGCGAGGCGGACACGGCGCTCGCGACGGAACTGGCGATCGACGCCGACCAGTACTGTAAAAACAGCCGGCTCGAACTCCTCCCGGAGACGAGCCACTGGGTCCAGCACGAACGGCCCGCGCGGCTAGCGGAACTCCTGTGCGACCACTTCTAACGCTACTCCCGCCAGATGACGGTCACGACCTCCGCATCCAGTTCGACGGTCTCGTAGACGTAGCCGCGATCCTCGAGTTTCGGATAGAGGAACTGCGGGGCGCGATCGTTGCGCTGGACGAGCACCGTCTCGTCGGGGCCCTCGGCGAGCGTCTCGAGGGTCCGTGCGAGCGGTTCGGGCGGGCCGAGCGAGCGCACGTCGAGGATCTCTCGCGGCCGGTCGGTCGGTGCGTCGGTGCGGTCGAGTACGGTGTCGGCTGACTGCATACGTACCGGTTCGGGCCGTCGCTACCTCGGTTTCGTCCCGTACGTGTTCGGCTGCGGAGAAAGAAGGGTAACGCAGGTGGTCGGATGGTGCAGGAGTGCAGATGGTTGGTCGTCCGGTATGGTCCGAACGGTCCCAAACCGGTGCTACCGAGTCTCGCTATGCGTCCCCCTTCGGAAACCGGGCGACGAACTCGTCGGCGGCGACCCGTTCGACCTCGTAGTCGTCGGCGTCGAACTGGTCGACTTCGGCCTGAAACTCGTAGAACAACGGCTTGGGCTCGTGGTCGTTGACGATCGTCAGCGTCTCGCCGGGCGCGAGGTCGTCGAAGGCGTCGTGGATGGTCGGATGGCGGTCAACCGGTGGGATGTCCCTGACGTCGAGTCGTGTCATGCAGGTGGATCTGGGGTGTGTGGTTGCAAGGGTGTTCGTCCGAACGTGTTCGTTCCGGTCCGGAATTCGCTACGCGTGCTCGATATGGACGTTCCAGACGTCCTCACGCTGTTCGCTTTCGTACGTGAACCCGCGTGCCTCGAGGACCTCGTAGAGCGGTTTTGGCTCGAACGGGGCGATCAGTCGGAGTCGCTCGTCGGACTCGAGATTCTCGAGTGCGGCCATGATGTCGTCGAACGGTGGGCCGTCGATGTCGCGAACGTCGAGGATCGATGCCGCCGAGTTGGGGTCGGTTGCCATGTTCGATAGTTCGGACGCAGACGGGTGGCATTTCGGGCGAACGTGTTCGACGGACGGGGCTCTTCCCACCGGCTGGGAACCGCCGCGAAGATATTCGACTGTGGGGTGTATACTGTCGACCGTGCTATGGCTCAGGCGACACTCACCATCACGATGCCGGAACAGGTCTGGATTCAACAGCTCTCGACGGCGTATCCCGAGGCCACGTTTCGGGTACTGGCGGCCGTCCCCGGATCGGACAGCGGATTCGCGCTCGTCCGAATCGCCGGTCCGAACGTGGCCGACGTCGTCGAGGACATGCGCGACCACGCCCAGATCACCGAACTGTCTCTCGCGCAGTGGAGCGACAACGAGGTAACCGTTCATTTCGAGACGACGGCGCCGCTACTGCTGTTCTCCTCTCGTGAATCGGGGATGCCGATCGAGCTCCCCGTCGAAATCAACGACGGCGAGGCGACGATCGAAGTGACCGGCTCCCGAGATCGGCTCGCCCAGCTCGCCGAACAGCTCGAGCAGTTCGGCCTCCAGTACCGGATCGAACACGTTCGCGAGCGCCTCCACGAGAGCCAGTTGCTTTCGGAACGACAGCTCGAGGTAGTCGCCGCAGCTGTCGAGGAGGGCTACTACGACACCCCGCGACGCTGTTCGCTGACGGAGCTCGCGGGGCACCTCGATATCGCGAAATCGACCTGTAGCGAGACGCTCCACCGGGCTGAGGAGGCGATTATCAAGCGGTTTGTCGAGGATCTCCCCGGCCTCGACGAGACGGACTCGCTCGAAGATCAACTCGCGAGTAGCTGATCCGTCGGACCGCGGTCGCGATGCCGGAACGGGAACGCCGTCGCATCTGCCTGTGCCTCGGGGAAAATCATCTCCGCGCCGTCGAATCCGTTGACACCGCCCGCCCGGAGTTCGTACTCGTCGTTTTCTGGCGCGAGGTCGAGACGGCCTTCGAGAACGTGGCAACCGATCTGTCGAGCGGGACGTTGCTGTTCCGTTCTTTTTGCACTGCCTAGCCCTGAGTGGTGAGACGAATCGGCTGGCCGCTGATGGCTCGCGATACGGATCGACGAACCGGACGAGAAACTCCACTCGAGTTCACCATCTTCCCCCATTCAACCTATTTGAAGCTTGGGTTAGTGCAGACGAATCAACACCAGCTAATACAGGTATTGGCTACTATAATTCCTTATATATTCACGAACATATTCGCGTCGATTCTCACGCCATGGAAATCGGGTCTATACTTCAACGTCATCTAGTTATGAGTCCGGGGTAGAGGATCCACATATGACCGTATTTAACTGCGTGTCGGCGTGTAATTACTTTGCATCGACAGGATTCTCGTCCGGAGGTGTTCGCTCAGAATGAGCACGGACGATGAATCATTCCACCCACTCGGTCAAGAGTGGGAGACCGAACTCGAGGGGATGCTCGACGAGACCGAGTACGACAGCGATCTCGGGATGCAGATGGCCCAGGACGCAATGCGGGTCACCAAGGGCGAGCTCTCCGAGGCCGAGTTCCACGAGAAGTACCACGACGACGTGATGGAGGAGTTCGACGTCGACGACCGCCCGACCAAGGAAGCCTACGAACAGGCCCAGGAAGAACAGAAGGGTACCGCGACTCGAATGCTCGAGGCGTTCGACGGCGAGGGCGAAGAGACCCGCCGTGACACGATGAAGAAGATGGGTCTCGGTGCGGCGGCCGTCGGATTCGGCGCGTGGGGCGTCACCGACGACGGTCCCGAGATGAACCTCGGGGCTGCCCAAGAGGGCGACGAGGACGGCGACGGCGACGACGGCACACAGCTCGGGATGGTTCTCGACCTCGAGCGCTGTGACGGCTGTCTCTCCTGTGTCACTGCCTGTTCCGAGGAGAACCAGCTCGATCAGGGCGTCAACTGGATGTACATCCTCGACTACGAGGAGCCCGGCGAAGACGGCGGTCGGAGCCGAAACCGTCTCATTCGACCGTGTCAGCACTGCACCGACGCGCCCTGTGAGAAAGTCTGTCCGACGACGGCCCGTCACACTCGTGACAAGGACGGCCTCGTGCTGACCGATTACGACGTCTGTATCGGCTGTCGCTACTGTCAGGTCGCCTGTCCGTACGGCGTCAACTACTTCCAGTGGGACGAACCGGACGTCTCGACGGACGAAATCGAAGAGATGCACAGCGACATGGACGGCGATCACATGACCAGCGACGAGGATCGCTGGGTCGACAGTCGCGCCCCGCGAGGGACGATGAGCAAGTGTACCATGTGTCCGACCCGGCAGGACGGACATATGGGCGATGAGATGGTCGGAACAACGGCCTGTGAGGAGGCCTGTCCGCCGGATGCGATCAACTTCGGCGACATGAACGATCCCGACAGCAGACCGCGGCAGTACCTTTCGAACGTCGTTCAGTCCCGTGCCGAGCACATGATCGCCGACGAGAGTCCCAACCGAGAGGACGTCGAGGAGGCGTACGCGTTCCTCGACGGCGAGATCGAACTGCTCGACATGCAGTACCTCGACGGCGACTGGGACCGAAGCGAGATCGAGGGCGTCATGTATCTCAACGACGAGATCGAGACGGCCGATCTCGAGTACCTGATCGACGCCGAAGAGTACGACAGCACCGAGGAGGCCGAAGAGGCCGCCGCCGAAGCGCTCCGAGAGGTCGTCATTGCCGTCCTCGAGAACGAGTTCGAGGTCGGAGACGATGACGACGACGAACTCTCGGAAGACGACCTCGAGACGCTCGTCGATGCCATCCTCGGCGACGCGTCCGAAGACGATGTCGACTCCGACGACTTCGAGCGTGCAACCGACGCACTCGACGCCGTCATTACGTCCTCCGAGGAGAGTATTCAGGACGTCGTCGACCGTTACGAATCCCGCGAGATCACGCCGGCGGAAGTCGAAGAGTCGCTGCTGATCCTTCGGGAAGAAGAAGAGGAACCGTGGGTGTCCGAGGCGGGTATCACCGACGAAGATACCGCACAGCAGGTCATCGAGAGTTACGCCGGCGACGAATCGTCGACGTTCAAGCTCCTCGAGGATATGGGCACGAACCCGAACGTCACGTACATCGGCAACGAGCCCGGACCGAGTGCAGAGCAGGTCGACGGCCCCGTCGCGTACGAGCAGGTCGGCCTGACGGACAACCGCAAGGAGGTCCTCGACGAGAGTACCGTCGGTGACACCGGGATGGACCTCGGAGGCTGGTAACGATGAGTACCAAAACACCAACCGAAGCCGACATCCTCCGTCCGGTCAACAACCTCTCCAAGAAGTACCTCGCGCTGTTCGGTGCCGCCGGACTGGCGTTCGGCGCATTCCTCGTCGCCTGGATGTACCAGCTGTACGTGGGCATGTCGGTCACCGGCCTCTCCGACTGGGGGAGCGGTGGCGGCGTGACCTGGGGACTGTACATCGGCGCGTTCATCTGGTGGGTCGGGATCGCTCACGGAGGGATCATCCTCTCGGCAGCCGTCCGCCTGCTCGGAATGGACCGCTATATGCCGGTCGCTCGACTGGCGGAACTGCTGACGATCGCCGGCCTCTCCGCCGCCGGTTTCTACATTCTGGTCCACATGGGCCGTCCGGACCGAATGGTCACGAGCGTGCTGGGCCACTACCACATCACGGTCAACAACTCGCCGCTGGTGTGGGACGTAACCGTCATCACGGCCTACTTCGTGCTGACGGCGACCTACCTCGCCCTGACGCTCCGTTACGACATCACGCGTCTGCGTGACGACCTCCCGAACTACCTCGAGCCGATCTATAAGGTCTTGACCCTCGGTTACACCGAGGAAGAAGACCAGATCGTCGAGCGGATGGTCTGGTGGCTCGCACTCGCGATCATCATCATGGCACCGCTTCTGCTTCACGGCGGTGTGATTCCGTGGCTGTTCGCGGTGCTCCCCGGCATGCCGGCCTGGTTCAGCGCCGTGCAGGGGCCACAGTTCCTGACCATCGCACTGACGTCTGCGATCAGTGGCGTGATCATCGTCGCCTACGCCTTCCGGCGTGCCTACGACTGGGATCACATCATGACCGACGACGTCTTCCGCGGACTCCTGCTGTGGCTCGGATTCTTCTGTCTGCTCTTCCTCTGGCTCCAGCTCCAGCAGAACGTCGTCGGCCTGTTCGCCGCGCCGGTGAGTACGGAGGTCGCACAGGAAGCGACCATCACGCATCCGATCTACATCACCGCGATGGCGCTCGTCTTCGGGACGCTCGCGTACATCTTCGCGCAGACGATCCGCCCGTCGCTGTTTACCAAGACGCGAGCGATCGTCGCCGCGCTGGCAGTGCTGTTCGCGACGCTGATCGAGAAGCTGATCTTCGTCGTCGAAGGCTTCCTGCACCCCGAGTTCGAGATCTATGCGGCGACGCCCGGTGAGTACTTCCCGAGCGCGATCGAGTTGCTCTCGCTGGTCGGCACGATCGGGATGGTCGTCTTGATCTTCCTCATCGTCTCCAAGGTCGTTCCGGTGGTCGAACTCCACGCAGTCGAACACATGCGAGGCGACCACGGACACGGCCACGAACACGAGGGTCACGAAGACCCCGATGAAGCTGCAACCAAACAGGAGGTGAACGCATGAGCCTTACACTCTCGGCCGCCGAAGCGGTCATGTATCACGGCTACAGCGGTACCGAAGGCGTGACCGGATTCCCTAACATCGGGACCTACCTCATCTTCGGGGTCGTGCTGGTGCCGATCTATATCATGGTCATTTCGTGGTTCACCGGGAAGCCCGGCGACACGAAGACGAGCATGCTCGGCGTCTCCTATCTCGTCGGTATCACGGCGCAGATGTGGATCGGGATGTTCATCCTGACCGTGATTATCGGTCTCATCTTCTTCGGCGGACTGCCGGAACCGCTCGGTTCGGCCGGCCCGTCCAACGACTCGCCGATCTTCACGGTGTTGAACACGTACTTCCTGTAAGTCACTCGGATATCCGGCGATCCGCCGGCGCACCGATTTTCGTTGCGCTATTTTTAAAATTCGAAAGCGGCGTCACCGGTCGTTGAGGGGACTGTCTATATGCATGTGGGGTGGTAACTTTTGACTTGGTAAACCTGCACAGTCAGGGAAAACCACGACCCACCCGGATCGCAAACGTTTCGTATGACCCTTACCGAGACGCTGGCCATGGTCCTCTATCACGGGTACGAGGGGACGGACGGCTGGACCGGATTCCCGAACGACGGGACCTACCTCATCTTCGGCGTCATCCTGTTTCCGATCTATACCATGATCATCGCGTGGTTTACCGGCACTCCACGGGACACGAAGACGGGACTGCTCGGCGTCAGCTATCTCGTCGGGATCGCGACGACCATGTGGGTCTCGATGCTTATCATGACGCTGCTGATCGGAGCCATCTTCTACGGTGGACTTCCGGGAACCTGACTGAACCGCGTCGATTACGCGGCCCCGCAGTTCGACCGCCGCTTCGCCTCGAGTCGCCGCAGTCGCCGGGTTCGAACGCCGAACCATCACACGTATCCCGTTCCGACACCTTAGGCCCACTAACGTCCATCACCCACTATGAGTATTACAGAACACGAACTCAAGATCGAACTCGAGGGGATCGAGGACCCGGACATCGGCGAGGATATCGTCTCGCTCGGACTCGTCAACGACGTCACCATCGAGGACGAAACGGCCCGGATCTCGCTCGCGTTGAACGCGCCGTATGCGCCCTCGGAGATGGAACTCGGGAATCGAATCCGCGACGTCTGTAGCGAGGCTGGCCTCGAGACCGACCTGCGAGCACACGTCGGATCCGAACACGGGTTCGACGAGGAAGTGCTGCCGCGGGTTCGTAACGTCATCGCCGTCTCCTCCGGGAAGGGTGGGGTCGGCAAGACGACGATCGCCGCGAACATCGCGGCCGGACTCGAGAAGCGCGGGGCCATGGTCGGACTGCTCGACGCGGACATTCACGGGCCGAACATCCCCCGCATCCTGCCGGTCGAGAGCGAACCCGGCGTCACCCCGAGCGAGGATATCGTCCCGCCCCGTTCGGACGGCGTTCGAGTCATCAGCATGGGTCTCATGATGGAAGACGAGGACGACCCCGCGATTCTTCGGGGGCCGATGGTCAACAAGTTCATGCTGAAGTTCTTGGAGGGCGTCGAGTGGGGTCGCCTCGATTACCTCATCGTCGACCTCCCGCCGGGAACGGGCGACGCGACGCTGAACCTGCTGCAGTCGATGCCCGTGACCGGCTCGGTCGTCGTCACGACGCCACAGGAGATGGCCCTCGACGACACCCGAAAGGGGATTCAGATGTTCAACAAACACGACACGCCGGTGCTGGGCGTCGTCGAAAACATGAGTTCGTTCGTCTGTCCGACCTGTGACGACGAACACGGCCTGTTCGGCACCGAAGGCGCACAGACGATCGTCGACAAGTACGACGTGCCGCTCCTCGGTGAAATCCCGCTCCACCCGGACTTCGGTGCCGATGGCAGCGAGGGGGCGCTGGTCAAGGACAACTCGAGTCCGGTTCAGGGTACCGTCGAGGACCTCGTCGCCGAAGTCTCGGATCGTATCGGCGAGATCAATCGTCGGACGGTCGCCGAAAACGTCGGCGGCGGCGAGCCTGACAACGCGTTGCCGACGGAAACCGAGGACTGACACGGGTACCGCCACTGGCGGGGCGCTATCGGCGCTGGCTCGGCGTGACTGGGGCTCGAGTTCAGGTCAGTACGACCGTCGACAAGACGACAAGCGGTTATCCGGTTTCCGGGCCCTCTTCGACTTCCCACTCGAGCGTCACCGTTATTTCCTCTCGAGGTCCGCCGAGCATGGGGGACCGTTCTTGTACTTCGATGCCGTAATCGAGTTCCGGCGACGGCGAGAGCGTCAGCATCTTGTTCCCGACGCGGATCTCGGCGGTCCCGCCGCTTCGTAGTTCCTGTGCGAGTTCCTGTACCAGGTCCGCTGCCTCTTCTCGCGAGACCGTGTCCTCGTTTTTGGTGGTTTCTCCCATGGGGAAACGGCCACCGAGTGAACATAAATAGGTTGGCTACGAATCGGCAGGCAGGGCGGCGATCACGGGACTGCAGCGGTCGGTGTATCAGTTCTCGGGAACGTTTTCACGAACAGCGATGTGGCAGGCGACCCGCCGTCGAGCACCGCCGATCGTCAGTCTACCGGTGGCTTCGGTTCGTCTGCGAGCAACGAGCGAACGTACTTCGTGACGTGGTCGTCGATCCGCCGTTTGTAGTCGGCCTGTCTGGCGAGACGGTCGAGTTCGCGAGCGACGAGGCTCCCGTACTGGACGGCCTTTTTGTTTCGGTAGGCGATCTCCTCCGGGAGGTGATCGGCTGCGACGAGCCGAAGCGCTCGCTTTCGTTCCGTCTCGTCGGCCAGCAACGCGTCCGGCAGACGAAGCGCCGCGTCGACGACGGCGTCGTGTAACAGCGGCGCGACCGGTTCGAGCCCCGTCGCTTCGATCGCGTGGATATCCCGCGGAAGCTGCTCCGGTAACGTTTCGATCTGTCCGCGGACGGCACCGCGGGTCGTCTCGGCGTCGACGCGGTGGTCGAGGCGGACGACCTTCTCGTAGCCGCCGAACAGTTCGTCGGCACCCTGTCCGACCGCCAGCGCGTCGAAGCCGTCGGCCGCGACGCGTTCGCCGACCAGATACAGCGGGAGAGCGATCTGGACGTCCATCGCGTTCGTGCGGCCGGTCGCCCGGGCGACGTCGGGCACGGCGCGCTCGAGATCGGCCGGCTCGAGGTCGACGACCGTCAGGTCACGCCCCATCGCTTCGGCCGCCGTCCGAGCGGCCTCGACGTCGTGGCTGTCGGGGAAGCCGACGACGTACAGCGGCGCGTCCAGGAGTTCGGCGACCAGTGCGGAGTCGACGCCGCCCGAGAAGGCGACGGCGATGTCGCGGTCGTCGGCTCGAGCCGCGTCCGTCGCCGTCCGTATCGCACTCGAGAGACTCTCGAGAGCGGCGTCGTGGTCCGTTTCGGGCTCCGGTTCGGGAAGCGACCAGCGGCGTTCAGGATCGGCGTCGGGATCGGCGAGATCGAGCGCGGTCCCGGCCGGAAGCAGGGACGGCTGCTCGAGAGCGGCGGGCTCGAAGGCCCACGTCCACGTCGAAGCGGTATCGGCCATCGAATCGCGATCGGTGTCGACGTAAAGCGGCACCCGGCCGAGGACGTCACGAACGAGCGTGCCGTCGAGTTCGCCCCCGAAGCCGGCCGTTCCTGGCAGCGGATCGGCGCGTTCGACGGCTTCGCGGACGGTCTCTGGGTCGACACCGCGCAGCGTCATTGGAACAACCCCATGAGGCCGTTTCTGACGCGCCGCGAGACGCCGCCGGCGGCCTGTCGGAAACTGATCCTCCACGGCGTCCGTTTGCCTTCGACTGAGGTTCGGCCCTCGCGGATGGCCTCGAGAATCGCGTCGGCGCTACGTTGTTCGGCGTCGACGCGGGTGACCGCCTGACCGACCATCTCGCTGATGTGGGCATCGCTACCGGCGGTCATCGGCAGGCCGCGAGACTTGGCGAACCGTTCGGCTTGCCGGTTCGCCCGCCCGGTGAGCAGCCGCGAGTTGTAGACCTCGATCGCGTCGCCCTCGGCGAGTTCCTCGCGGGAAATGCGGGCCATGACGCCGTGTCGCGACTCCTGAAACGGGTGCGGAATCACCGCCAGTCCACCCTGTTCGTGGATCGCCTCGAGCGTCGACTCGTAGGAGAGACCGGGCGGCACCGCTTCCTCGAGCCCGAACCCGAGGATGTGGCCGGCCTTGCTCGAGATTTCCATGGCTGGGATGCCGACCAGCCCGTACTCAGGGGCGCGTTCGGCGGCCGCGAGACTCGCGTCGATTTCGTCGTGGTCGGTCACCGCGATCGCGTCCAGCCCGACGGCTTCGGCCTGTTCGAGGATCAGTTCGACCGAGTCACGGCCGTCGTAGGACAGCGACGAGTGAGCGTGGAGTTCAACCGACAGCACGTGTATGTCTCATGGTTCGTGTGGACCGATCAAAAGCGCCCCGGTCCGCGTCACACGCCCTGAATCTCGCCGGGTCGGTGCGAGTCACCCCTCGGTATCGAGTTCGACCATCTCGAGCGAGCGGTTCAGGTGACACACCTCGTGGGGCGGGTCGCCGAGGATGTCCCGAATGCGGTACTCCTCGTCGAACTCGACGGCGTCGGGTTCGCAGTACTCGTGGCTCGGACACTCGACGTACGGACAGGGGCCGGAGAGACTCGCCTTGCTGCCGGCGAACGCGCCCTTCGAGGGGATGTTCGCGCGAACGGTGACGGGTTCGACCTCGACGGCGCGAACGCCGCCGTCGTGCATAGCACAGTCGAGCGTCTGGGCGTTCTCGCGAACGGACGTGATGCGGTACTTGGTGTCGGTCGAGAGGTTGAGACACTGGCTCCGGTAGGGACAGCCGGCGCAAGCGTCGGCCTCGCCGTGGTAGACGAACTCGGTTCCCGGTTCGGCGAGCCGGGATCCGACGAGCGTAACGGTCGACATGGATCTACGTAATTTCCGACGGCGGTTAAGGCTCACGTACGGCTGGCCGTCCCCGGCAGTGACAGCAATCACCAGCCCAGCGTCGCCACGCCGGGGACCCGGTAATCCGGGATCAGTCGTCCGATCCGGTCAGTTCGTCCAGTCGGTCGAAGTACGTCTCGCGGGGAACCTGATAGAGCCCGCGGTAGTCGACCTCGCCGTCGTCGAACGCCCGAGCGAGTTCGAGCGCGAACTCGAGCGCGTCGGTCCGCGTCGAAAACCGTTCGGTGTCCGCCGAAACGTCGGGCTCGAGATAGAGGGTGACGTACCAGCTGTCGTCGGAATTGGTCGGATTGGTCCCGGGCCGGCGCGTTCGCTTGCCGTGTGTCAGATACAGGGTCGGAAGACAGGCGGCCGGAAAATCGTCGGCGTTGAAGACGTCCGGTCGGTAGGCGAGGACGAGCCGGCCGTCCTCGCCGTCGCTCCAGACGGTCCAATCGTCCGGGAGTGACGAGTACTCCGACTCGGGTCCGCCGTCGACGTCCGAATTCGTCATGGACACCTTTGGCGAGCCGACCCTAATACGGTTTACTGTAGTCAATGACCGCCGATCACCGAACCCGTCCCTGGTGATCGGCGGTGAATGGTTACAGCAATCCGTATAAATCCTCGTCGTCGTCGGTCGGTCAGTAGCTATTGCCTTTGGGCCGTCGCCGTCCGACGCTCGAGGCTGGACGCTCGTGGTGTCGCCGTCCGAACTGCGTCCCGAACGCGCGCGAGGTCACCCGGTGTTTGCAGGCCGCCGATTTATGCCATAGACGGTCCAATGTGAGGTGTGATACCGATTATCAGTCTACAATACTGGTAGTATTTTCCTGTAATTAGGTCCTGACAAATACCTTTTGGGGCCAAAGCTAAGTACTTGGATTACTCACTCATTAAATACTATCGGTATCCGTTCGCCGGACCGATCCACTCAGCGCCCGTCCCCGGCGCACCGTTGTCCGAGCCCGATACGGAGGTCTCGCGCAACGTCGAGTGGTAATCGATCACACATGGCACGACAGACAGCCGCCCGCCGCCGTTCGGTACGCGTTGTGAGCTACCTGCCCGAGGAGCCTGCCGAGGGCGACAGCGCCGGCTGTCTGTCAGGTGATGCGGCTCGACGGATTCCGACGGTTCGGCCGCGAGAGGCCATCGTTGGTCGAACGACGTCCGCTCCGAAGACGTCCCACCTGCGGGGCGATGTAGACGGGGGAAACCGAAACTGGCAATGATACTATGACCGGTGACATCGAGACACTCGAGAAGCTCAGCACGGATTACAAAGAATCGATGCCCGCGGACCTGCGGGAAACCAAATCCTTCGACTGGTACCTAGAGGAGTGCTACGAGGACCCGAAGATCACCCGTAACGCACATCAGCGGGTCGCCGACATGTTCGACCACTACGGAACGACCTACGACGAGACCGAAGGCGTGGTCGAGTACCAGATCGCGAGCGAAGATCCGCTGGGCGACGGCGAGAACACCTTTTACGGAAAGGTGATTCACCAGTCGATCCACGAGTTCGTGAACAAGGTTAAATCGGGTGCTCGACGCCTCGGTCCCGAGCGACGGATCAAGCTCCTGCTCGGCCCCGTCGGCTCCGGAAAGTCCCATTTCGACAAACAGGTCCGCAAATATTTCGAGGACTACACGCTCCGCGACGACGGACGGATGTACACCTTCCGCTGGACCAACCTCTGTGACGTCATCCAGGACCAGGACCCGGCCGACGACACCGTCCGGTCCCCGATGAACCAGGACCCGCTCGTGCTTCTCCCCCTAGAGCAACGCCAGCGCGTGATCGACGACCTGAACGAACGGCTGGACGCGCCGTACACCATCCAGAACGAACAGGCGCTCGATCCCGAAAGCGAGTTCTACATGGACAAGCTGCTGGCCTACTACGACGACGACCTCCAGCAGGTCCTCGAGAATCACGTCGAGATCGTCCGCTTCGTCGCCGACGAGAACAAACGCCAAGGTCTGGAAACCTTCGAGCCAAAGGACAAGAAGAACCAGGACGAGACCGAACTCACGGGGGACGTCAACTACTCGAAGATCGCTATCTACGGCGAGAGCGACCCGCGCGCGTTCGACTACTCGGGGGCATTCTGTAATGCTAACCGCGGGATCTTCTCCGGCGAGGAACTGCTCAAACTCCAGCGGGAGTTCCTTTACGACTTCCTGCACGCGACCCAGGAGCAGACGATCAAGCCCAAGAACAATCCGCGGATCGACATCGATCAGGTGATCGTGGGTCGGACCAACATGCCCGAGTACAAGGACAAGAAGGGCGACGAGAAGATGGAGGCCTTTAACGACCGCACCAAGCGGATCGACTTCCCGTACGTGCTCTCCTACGAGGACGAGGCCCAGATCTACGAGAAGATGCTGAACAACGCTGACGTCCCCGACATCAACGTCGAGCCACACACCCTCGAGATGGCGGGGCTGTTCGGCGTGCTGACCCGGATCGAAGAACCAGACACCGAGACGGTCGACCTCCTCTCGAAGACCAAGGCCTACAACGGCGAGATCGACGAGGGCGACGACATCGACGTCAAGAAGCTCCGCGAGGAGGCCGAACAGAAGGCGGAGATCGGCGAAGGGATGGTCGGTGTCTCGCCCCGCTTTATTGGCGACGAGATCGCCGAAGCCATCATGGACTCCAAACACCGCCAGCGCGGGTTCCTCTCGCCGCTGACGGTGTTCAACTTCTTCGAGGAGAACTTAGAACACCACGGCTCGATTCCGGAGGACAACTTCGAGAAGTACTACCGCTACCTCGAGACGGTCCGCGAGGAGTACAAGGAACGCGCCATCGAGGACGTCCGCCACGCGCTGGCCTACGACATCGACGAGATCCAGCGCCAGGGCGAGAAGTACATGGACCACGTGATGGCCTACATCGACGACGACACCATCGAGGACGAACTGACTGGACGGGAGCAAGAACCAGACGAGACGTTCCTGCGTTCGGTCGAGGAGAAACTCGACATTCCGGAGGACCGCAAGGAAGACTTCCGCCAGGAGGTCTCGAACTGGGTCTCCCGCCGCGCACGCGAAGGTGAAGCGTTCAATCCGCAGGACAACGAGCGCCTGCGCCGCGCCCTCGAGCGCAAACTCTGGGAGGACAAGAAACACAACATCAACTTCTCCGCGCTCGTGTCGGCCAACGAGTTCGACGACGACGAGCGTTCCTCGTGGATCGACGCGCTGATGGAACAGGGCTACTCCGAAGGCGGCGCGAAGGAAGTGCTCGAGTTCGCCGGTGCGGAGGTCGCCAAGACCGAAATGGAAGACTAACATGACTGGCAACGACTACGTCACCGAGGCCGACCGCGAACTCGAGGAGACCTACGAAGCGCCGATGAGCCTCGCGGCGTACGTCGATCGGATCTTCGAGAATCCGACGATCGCCTCCCACGCCTCGAAGTACCTGCTCGAAGCGATCGAGGCCGCCGGCACGCGGGCCGTGGTCGAAGAGGGCGAGGAGAAGGAGCGCTACCGGTTCTTCGACGATCCGTACAACGACGGCGAGCATGCCATCCTGGGGAACACGGAGGTCCTGAACGGGTTCGTCGACGACCTCCGATCGATCGCGTCGGGTCGAGCGAAAGACGAGAAGATCATCTGGTTCGAGGGACCCACGGCGACCGGCAAGTCGGAGCTCAAACGCTGTCTGGTCAACGGACTGCGCGAGTACTCCAAGACGCCCGAGGGTCGTCGATACACGGTCGAGTGGAACGTGACGACCGCCGAATCCGGCGAGCGCGGGCTCAGCTACGGAACCGATTCGAGCGCCACGGACGACCAGCACTGGTACGAAAGTCCCGTGCAGGTCCATCCGCTGTCGGTCTTTCCCGAAGACGTCCGCGAGCGGATCCTCGCGGACCTCAACGACGAACTCGACGATCACGTCCCCGTCCGAGTCGACGCGGAACTCGATCCGTTCTCCCGGGAGGCCTATAACTTCCTCGAGGAGCGATACCGTCGGGAGGGCGAGGACGCGCTGTTCTCGGCGATCACCGACGACGACCATCTCCGGGTGAAAAACTACGTCGTCGACGTCGGCCAGGGCGTCGGCGTCCTCCACTCGGAGGACGACGGCCCGCCGAAAGAACGGCTCGTCGGCTCGTGGATGCACGGGATGCTTCAGGAACTGGACTCACGCGGGCGAAAGAACCCGCAGGCGTTCTCCTACGACGGGGTCCTCTCTCAGGGCAACAGCGCCCTGACCATCGTCGAGGACGCGGCCCAGCACGCGGACCTTCTCCAGAAGCTGCTGAACGTTCCCGACGAACAGTCCGTCAAACTGGACAAAGGGATCGGGATGGACGTCGACTCCCAGATGCTGATCATCTCGAACCCCGACCTCGAGGCCCAGCTGAACCAGCACTCCGACCGGAACGGGATGGATCCGCTGAAGGCGCTCAAACGCCGACTCGACAAACACCAGTTCGGCTACCTGACGAACCTGAGCCTCGAAAGCGAGCTGATCCGCCGCGAGTTGACCAACGAGACGTCGGTCTGGGAGGCCGAGAGCTACGACGAACTCGAGGAGCGGATCCGCGAACCGGTAACGGTAACGATCAAAGACCAGGACGAAGCGGCGCGAACGCAGGAGTTCGCCCCCCACGCCATCGAGGCGGCCGCGTTGTACGCCGTCGTCACCCGGTTAGACGAGGAAAATCTTCCGAACGGGCTCGACCTGGTCGACAAAGCGCTGATCTTCGACCAGGGCTACTTACAGGAAGGCGATACGCGCCAGGAGAAAGACGAATTCGACTTCGACGGCGAGGCCCACGACGGCGAACACGGCATTCCCGTCACCTACACGCGGGATACGCTCGCCGAACTCCTCCAGACGGAACTGGACCGCCACCATGCCGAATTGCCGGTCGAAGACGTCGTGATGCCGCGTGACGTGTTGAACACGATGGCCGAAGGGCTCGCGGACGCACCGGTCTTCTCGGCGGGTGAGCGTTCCGAGTTCGAAAACCGGATCGTTCCCGTGAAAAATTACATCTTCGACCAGCAGGAGTCCGACGTCATCGAGGCGATCATGCACGACAAACGCGTCGACGAGGAGACCGTCGCCGAGTACGTCGAACACGTCTACGCCTGGGAGACCGAGGAGCCGCTGTACAACGACCGCGGCGAGCGCGTTGAGCCGGACCCGCTGAAGATGAAGCTCTTCGAAATCGAACACCTCGGTCGGTTCTCCGAGAGCGACTACGAGAGCAACCTCCCCAGAGAGCGGGTTCAGAACTTCCGCCGTGAGAAGGTCATCACGTCGCTGAACCGCCACGCCTGGGAACACCGAGACGAGGACTTCTCGGTCGAAGACGTCGATCTGACCGCGATTCCGGTCATCAAGAGCGTCCTCGAGAGCCACGACTGGGACGACGTCAGGCGGACGTTCGAGGACTTCGACCCTCGCCAGTGGGACGACCCGCCGAGCGAGACCGAGACGGCGACGGTCAAAGAAAACACGATCGACACGATGGTCACCCTCTTCGACTACTCGGAGGCGTCGGCCGAGCTAACCAGCAGACACGTTATGGGACAGGTGAGTTACAGATGGGACTGAGAGACGACCTCGAACGATTCCGCGAAGTGGGCGAACAGCGCCGCGAGGATCTGGCCGACTTCATTCAGTACGGCGACCTCGGCGGCGGCGGTCCGGGACAGATTCAGATCCCGGTGAAAATCGTCTCGCTGCCGGAGTTCGAGTACGACCAGCGCGACCAGGGCGGCGTCGGACAGGGCGACGGCGACACGCCCGACGTCGGACAGCCGGTCGGCCAGCCACAGCCCCAGCCGGGCGACGGCGACGGTGACGAAGACGGCGAACCCGGCGAGGAGGGCGGCGAACACGAGTACTACGAGATGGATCCCGAGGAGTTCGCCGAAGAGCTCGACGAGGAGCTCGGACTCGACCTGGATCCCAAGGGCAAGAAAGTCGTCGAGGAGAAGGAAGGGCCGTTCACGGACCTCACCAGAACCGGCCCCAACAGCACGCTCGACTTCGAGCGGATGTTCAAGGAGGGGCTCAAGCGCAAGCTCGCGATGGACTTCGACGAGGAGTTCCTGCGGGAACTGTGCAAGGTCGAGGACATCGAGCCCCGCGACGTCTTCGAGTGGGCTCGCGGCGAGAGCCTCCCCGTGTCGATGGCCTGGATCGAAGAGGCCTACGACGACATTCCCGACGAGGAGTATGGCACGTGGGACTCGATCGAAGCGGTCGAGGAAAACGTCGAACGCGAGAGCGTCCAGCAGAAGATTCGCCGCGAGGGGATCCAGCACGTTCCCTTCCGCCGCGAAGACGAGCGCTACCGGCATCCCGAGATCATCGAGGAGAAAGAGAAGAACGTCGTCGTCGTCAACATCCGCGACGTTTCGGGCTCGATGCGCGAGAAGAAACGCGAACTCGTCGAGCGGACCTTCACGCCGCTGGACTGGTATCTCCAGGGCAAGTACGACAACGCCGAGTTCATCTACATCGCCCACGACGCCGACGCCTGGGAGGTCGAGCGCGACGACTTCTTCGGCATCCGCAGCGGCGGCGGCACCAAAATCTCGAGCGCGTACGAACTCGCCGAGCAGTTGCTAGAGGAGTACCCCTGGAGCGACTGGAACCGGTACGTCTTCGCCGCGGGCGACTCCGAGAACTCGAGCAACGACACCGAAGAGCGAGTCATCCCGAAGATGGAGCAGATCCCCGCGAACCTCCACGCCTACGTCGAGACGCAACCGAGCGGCAACGCCATCAACGCGACCCACGCCGAGGAGCTCGAGCGTCACTTCGGGACCGACGCGGACGACGTCGCGGTGGCGTACGTCAACAACAAAAACGACGTGACCGACGCGATCTACGAGATTCTCTCCACGGAGAGTGAGACCGATGAGTAACGAAGCGAAGGCGGGTGATTTTCATGAGTAAACGAAACTCCAACGCGGACCGATTCCGCAAACAGGCGATCGCCAGTGATCTCGAGGAACCGGTCGACGAAGCCCGGAACCTCGCCCTGAAGCTAGGCCTCGACCCCTACGCGGTCAAGTACTGGATCATCGACTACGACGAGATGAACGAACTCATCGCCTACGGCGGGTTCCAAAGCCGCTACCCGCACTGGCGGTGGGGAATGCAGTACGATAAACAACAGAAGCAGGGTCAGTACGGCGGCGGGAAGGCCTTCGAGATCGTCAACAACGACAATCCGGCCCACGCCTTCCTCCAGGAGTCCAACACCATCGCCGACCAGAAGGCCGTCATCACCCACGTCGAGGCCCACTCCGACTTCTTCGCGAACAACGAGTGGTTCGGCCTCTTCACCAGCGGCCGCGCCGACGAAGAGCAGGTCAACGCTGCGGCAATGCTCGAGCGCCACGCGCGGGCGATTGACGAGTACATGTCAGACCCCGATATCGACCGGGCCGAGGTCGAGAAGTGGATCGATCACTGTCTCTCGCTGGAGGACAACATCGATCAGCACCAGGTGTTCCAGCGGCGACTGGACGTCGACGGACCGGCCGAGGAACTCGAGGACCTCGACGACGACCTCGCCGAGAAATTGGACGAACTCGGCCTCTCGGACGAAATCAAGGGCGAGGTCTTCGACGAGGAGTGGCTCGAGAAACTCGAGGAGAGCGACGAGGCGCTTACGTTCCCCGAAGAACCCCAGAAGGACGTTCTCGCGTTCGTCCGCGAACACGGCAAGCAGTACGACGACGAGGCGGGTCGGGCAGCCGAGATGGCGGAGTGGCAACGCGACATCCTCGATATGATGCGCGCGGAGGCCTACTACTTCGCCGCCCAGAAGATGACGAAGGTGATGAACGAGGGCTGGGCCGCCTACTGGGAGTCCACGATGATGACCGACGAGGCCTTCGCCGGCGACGACGAGTTCATGAACTACGCCGATCACATGGCGAAAGTCCTCGCGTCGGGCGGCCTCAATCCCTACAGCCTCGGCATGGAGCTGTGGGAGTACGTCGAGAACCGGACGAACCGCCGGGAAGTCCTCGAACAACTGCTGCGCGTCGAGGGCGTCTCGTGGCGCAACCTGATGGATGTCGTCGACTTCAACGACGTGCTCGAGACGCTCGAGCCGCCGGAAGCGATCGATACCATCGCGCCGGACACGCTCGATCAACTCGAGACGGTCCCCGACGAGTGGGTCGACCACGAGGCCCTCGAGCGGGCTCGCAACGGCGAGATCGATGTCGAGTCCTATCCATGGAAGGTCCTGACCTACGAGGGGCTCGCGCGGCGTCACTACTCGCTGGTCAAGCGCCAGCACCGCGGGTTCCTGACTCGGGTCAGCCAGAACGACCTCGAGCAGATCGGACGCTACCTCTTCGACGACGCGCGCTACGAGAGCGTCGAGGAGGCCCTCGCGGACGTGGACTTTGCCGCGGGTTGGGATCGCATGTACGACATCCGGGAGAACCACAACGACGTCACCTTCCTCGACGAGTTCCTCACGACGGAGTTCATCACGGAGAACAACTACTTCACCTACGAACACTCCCAGGCGACGGGGCAGTTCCACGTCGCGAGCGACATGGCCGAAGACGTCAAGAAGAAGCTGCTGTTGCAGTTTACCAACTTCGGGAAGCCGACGATCGCGGTCTACGACGGGAACTACAACAACGCCAACGAACTGCTGCTCGGCCACCAGTACAACGGCGTCATGCTCGATATCGGGCAGGCTCGCGAGACGCTCAAGCGGATCTTCGAGCTCTGGGGACGACCGGTGAACCTGCTGACGATCGTCAAAGAGATCGACGAGCACGATATCGAGGTCGCCAAGCGTCGCAACCGCGAGCCCGAACCCGAAGAACGCGGCAAACTGATCCGGTACGACGGCACCGAGGTGACGATCGACGACGTTCCGTGGGAGGAGGTCGAACACCTCTCGGCCGACGACATCGATTACGACACGAAACCGGACGAGTGGCTCGCCTGATACTTCTTTTCCCCAAGACGCTTCGCATAAAACTCTCGGAAGGCTTTTATCGGGGATTGCACATACTCGGGACGTTATGGACGGGGACGGGAATGGGGACCAGGCGATCAAACGGCGACGCGGAAACGGCGCTGCGTTCGATCTGCCGTCCGTCCTCGCACAACTCGATCGACAGGAGCCGACGGCCCAGCGGGCCGCCGTCGAAACGATTCGCGACACCCTCGACGACCACCCCGGCGCGTGTCTGCCGACCGTGCCGAAACTCCGTGCCCTGCTCGAGCAGGAGGTGGAGTTCCACGGATCGATCGCGTACTGTCTGGCGGAGCTCGCGATGGAATCGCCCGAAGACGTCGCTCCGTCGATCGACGAGATCGTCTCGTTTGCCGACGACCGCGCCCCACAGCCGGCCACCGCTGAGTTACTCCGCTGTCTCGCCGCCATCGCGGCGGAGCGACCGGACACCGTCGCCGAACACACCGCGACGATCGCCGGCGTGATCGACCGGCGATCCGACTACGATCGGTGGGGACTTCGCATCTTTCAACGGGTGTCGCGGGAACGGCCGGCCGCGATCGAGCCGGCCGTCCCGGTCCTTACCGACGCGCTGGCCGCGAACCCGGGCACGAACGGCGTTTCGGTCCTCTCGACGCTGGGTCGACTGGCTCGAGCGGAGACGTCCCTGCCCTCCCTCGAGTTCGTCGACCGGGCGGTCGATCTCGTCGAGCACGACGACGCCTCGCTCCGCAACAACGCCCTCGGCTGTCTCGCCGACGTGGCGCGTCACGCGCCGTCGGCCGTTGAACCGGCCCGACCCGAGCTCGCGGCCGCACTCGAGCATGCCGATCCGGACACGCGGGCCAACGCCGCGGTCGCGATCGCTCGGGTGGCCGCGGGAACCGGTGCCGAATTCGACGCTGCGGACGGTCCGTTGCTCGCGCTACTGACGGACGATCACGACCGCGTCCGAGCGAACGCGTGCGTGGCGGTCGCCCACGGCGAACTCGAGGCGGCGACGGATCGACTCGCGGCACTCGCGAACAGGGATCCGGATCCGGACGTGCGCGAACGGGCGGAGTGGGCGCTGGAGCGATTGTCGTAACCTGAATCCGTCGTCGCGATCGGTGGCCGTCGAATCGTCGCCGATTCCCGCGATGGGAATATCGTCCCAACTGGAACTGTTTACACGCCGATCGCGCTCGCTCACGGGTCGGTCACTCCCCGTCTATTCGCGGCGGCGTGGCGCCGTTCGCACGGTTCGCGGGATCGGTGATCCCGCGCTATTCGCGTCTCCGCGGTTCTCGCGTCCTCGAACCGCGCCCCCGTCGTGCGATCGGGTGTGCACTGAGTTCCAGTGGCTACTAGAGGTGACCGCAAAACAGTGGTGGCTGGCGCTCGTCGCACTCGGTATGACGCAGTCGACGTTCACCGTTGAAACCGACTCGCGGTTGACGACCGTCGACGTGACCGATCGGATCGCCGCGGCCGTCCCGGACGGCCTCGAGTCCGGAACGGCGACGGCGTTCGTTCAACATACGACGGCCGGACTCGCGGTACAGGAGGACGAGCCGCGGTTGCGCGGCGACCTCGAGTCGTTCCTTCGCGATCTCGTGCCGGACGAGGGACACGCTCACGATCAACTGGACGGAAATGCGGACTCACACCTTCGCGCGGCGCTGATCGGTCCCGACGTAACGATCCCGATCGCGGACGGCGAACTCGCACTCGGCACGTGGCAATCCGTCTTTCTCGTCGAGTGTGACGGGCCGCGAACGCGGACGGTCGTGGTGACGGTTGCCGGGGAGTAGCCCGCGACGGTGCCCTACAGCGGCGGTCTCAGACGCGGATCGGTCGGTCCGCCGAAACGCAGTCGACGCCGCGCAGTTCGAGGAGTTTCGCCGTTAGTCGCCGCTCGAGGGACCACGCGTGTATCTCGAGATCGACGGCCCCCGCACGCGGGACGAGACCGGTCGTCAGGCAGCGCCAGTAGTTCGCACCGATGACGTCGCAGTCGAGTTCGACCGCGGTCGTGACCGGCGTCTCGAGGTGGCGACTGACCAGCAGTCCGGTCGGTTGGTCGGGGTCGAGTTCTCGAATCGTCCGCAGTTCCGGTAGTAGAAAGGAGGTCGTGACCACGCGGTTCTCGAGTCCCTCGAGGGCCTCGAGGACGTCCGCGGCGATTCCTTCTGCCTTCATTTCGAGGTTGACTTCGACGGTTGGTGGGAGGGCCTCCAGCAGTTCCTCGAGCGTCGGCACTCGCTCGCCGGAGTCGAGGACGGTCATCGTCCGTAGTTCGGAGAGATCCGTGTCGGCGACTGCGCCGACACCGTCGGTCACCCGGTCGATCGTCTCGTCGTGAATGACGACGAGTTCTCCCGACCCGCAGCGACGAACGTCGAATTCGACGGCGTCTGCGTAGTCGGCTGCGGATCGAACGGCCGCGATCGTGTTTTCCGGAGCCGTCGCGGCGAAGCCTCGATGGGCGATCAAACGCATTCGGTCGTACAAGGGCGTCGAGTGGCTTTAGTGATACGCCGGGACTCGGCGAGCGAGGCGGGACCGTCGTGGCGGCGAGACAGTCAGGAAGAGCCGTCTGTCAAGCTCGCCGAATCGAACCGAATATCTTCACGGAACGATCCGCAGTCACGCGGTTTGGCAAGCAAACGAACGGGGAGTTCCAAAGCACTTAGCAAGTACCGTTAAACAGCTACCGGATATAGACGAACATGATTACAGTATCCAATGTCTCTCTTCCAAGCACGACTTTTCAGTCGTACGTGGTGACCATTCATGACTTCCCGACTCGAGGAGCCGATCGAAATTCTCCTGGTGGAAGATAACCCGGGCGACGTTCGGCTCACGGAAGAAGCGTTCAAGGAACTCCCCTCGGAGACGACGATCCACGTCGCCACCGACGGCGACGAGGCGCTGGAGTTCCTTTCAGGGAAGCGCAGCGACGACGCTTCCGCTTCCCTTCCTGATCTCGTACTCCTGGATCTGAATCTCCCTCGAATGGGCGGCCTCGAGTTTCTCGACACGATCCAGGACGATCCGAAACTCACACGCATGCCGGTCCTCGTGTTGACGAGTTCCAACGCTATAGAGGACGTTCTCGAGAGCTACGAGCTCGCGGCGAACGCCTACCTTACCAAGCCGACCGACCCCGACGAGTACGCGTCGATGGTCGAAGCGGTCGCGGACTTCTGGTTCCAGCGGGCCGCACTGCCGCCGATGCCGTCGTGAGTCAGAGGCTCTGTTGACGGAGCTGTGCGACGCTGGCACTGACGGTACCGTTGACACTGACGGCGACGGCCATTGCCACCCCGAACTTGATGCGTCAGGCCGTCCCAGCGTACGGTATGTCACCGCCGACCGAGTTCGACGTCGACTTCGATGGAGCCGTCACCGTAATCACCGGCGCAAGCGGCGCGCTCGGGAGCGCCGCGGTCGATCGATTCAGGGCCGCCGGTGCGACCGTCTGTGCCGTCGACGTCGTCGCCCCCGACGACGAAGACAGCTTGCTCGAGCCCGATTCGGACACCCACTTCTACGAGGCAGATCTGACGGACGAAGCCGACGTCGAGCGGCTCGTCTCTTCGATCGTCGACGACCACGGTCGGATCGACCACTTGTGTAACGTCGCCGGCACCTGGCGCGGCGGCGATCCCGTCGAGGAGACCGACCTCGCGGAGTTCGAGCTCCTGATGGATATTAACTTGAAGACGGCGTTTCTGGCCTCGAAACACGCGCTGTCGCACTTACGGGAAACCGAGGGCGCGATCGTCAGCGTGAGCGCTCGCTCGTCGCTCGAGGGCGGCGAGGGTGACGGCCCCTACCGGATCACGAAGGCGGGGATCCGACTGCTGACGGAGACGCTCGCCGAGGAAAACCGGGGGACCGTCCGCGCGAACTGCGTGATGCCGAGCGTGATCGACACGCCGATGAACCGAGAGCTGATGCCCGACTCGGATCACGACTCGTGGGTCGACCCCGCCGAGATCGCGGACGTGATGACCTTTCTCTGTAGCGACGGCGCGGCGGTAACGAGCGGCGCTGCCGTGCCGGTCTACGGCGAGGCGTAGGAACCGCGAAAAGCAAACGTCGGCGGTTACAGGTTTTCGTCGATCCAGCCCGCGAAGTCGTCGGTCAGGAACTCGACGTAGTCGACGACGCCCAGGTACAGGGAAACGACGAGCACGAGGAGGACCGGAACGCGAATCGCCCAGATCCAGGCCGCGCCGAGACCGCCGAGATCGCCGATCCCCTTCTCGAGTTCCTGGACGGCGAGCTTCGGCGTGATCCAGCCGACGAGGATCACCAGCAGGAGTGCACCGAGAATCAGCAAGACGCCATCCGCGAAGCCGTCGAGCAGGTCGAGGAAGATCAGGTCGTAGGTGACCGGGACGCCGAGCAGGTAGATGATGCCGCCCATGCCGAGTGCGGCCTTCCATCGTTCGACTCCCTTCTCGTCAATGACGTAGGCCGTCACGACCTCGAGCAGCGAAATCGCACTCGAGAGCGCGGCGATGGCGACGGTGCCGAAGAAGAGGAGACCGAGCAGATGGCCGCCCCCGATGGTCGCGAACGCGTCGGTCATCGAGATGAAGATTGCACCGGCACCACCGTCGCCCGGTTCGGTGATACCCGCCGAGAAGAATACCGGGAAGACGACGAGCCCGGTCAGGAACGCGATTCCAGTGTCGAAGCCGATGATCGTGACGCCGTCTTTGGTCAGATTACGGTCTTCGCCGAGGTAGGAGGCGTAGGTGATCATCACACCCATCCCGAGCGACAGTGTGAAGAACGCCTGTCCGGCGGCCGCGGGAAGCAGTTCCGCCCAGTTGTCGACGATGACGCCGAACTCCGGCGAGAGATAGTACGAGTAGCCGGCTCCGGCGTCGGGGAGCGTAAACGCCCAGACGGCCATGCCGACGAGCAGGACGATGATCGCCGGGACCATCACTTTCACCGCGAGTTCGATCCCGCGTCGGATGCCGAGTGCGACGACGCCGATCGTCAACACCATAAAGAGCGTGTGGAAGAAGAACGCATCGAGACCGGTCGACAATTCACCGAACATGATGGCTGCCGTCGGCTCCCCGGCCTCGGCTGCGATGTCCTCGTAACCCGCGAGGTGGCTCGCGTAGCTTCCGCGAAAGCCCTCGAGGAAGTAGCGAATGAACCAGCCCGCGACGACGCTGTAGAACGAGAGGATGACGAATCCGGTGACGATGAAGATCGCACCGACGTACTTCCATGCGTCACCACCCAACTCGAGCAGCGCACCGACGGGGTTTCGTTCAGTTCTGCGACCGACGACGAACTCGACCAGAATTGCCGGAAACCCGATCAGTGCGACGAACAGCAGATAGACGAGGAGAAATGCCGCTCCCCCGCCTTCGCCCGTGACGAACGGAAATCGCCAGATATTGCCAAGCCCGACTGCGCTCCCCACTGCAGCCAGGATGAACCCTGTCCTCGTAGCCCATGTTTCACGTTGTACCATGGCTTGGAAAAATTCCCCCTATTCTAAATATCTTACTAGATGCTGCAATTAAGTTACTATCGTTGTCACGTCCCTCGATTTGCCGAAGCTGGACTGGTTTATCTGCCATCGCGAAACGCACGGTGGAACGTCACGCATCCGGTCCCTCCTGTCAGTCCACTCTCACCAGTTGTCCCGTGACGACCCCATCATTGTCTGAACTGTCACGAATTGACGTACGGCGTTCGGTATAAATCCGGCGGGCGAATTCATACGCACATTGGTGATTGGTAGCGTGAAGTATTTCAACTAGGACCGTAACCTTGCACGTAACATGGGTGTTGGTAACACAGGGGACAACGTTTCGAACCTCATCGACGATACGAGAGACCGGCTCTCGTCACTATCGGGACAGGAACTCTTCGCACTGCTCCTCCTCCTTGGAATCGCTATTCTCCTTATCGATCTCGTTCGTCGGCTGACGATGGGCGAGCTCGCACTGGGGCGACTCTGGCGATACACGTGGAACGGGCTGGTCGACTCACTGTACATCGCGCTGGCCGCAATCGGGCTCTCGATGACGTACAGTATCCTCAGATTCGCTAATTTCTCGCACGGCGACCTGGTCACGACCGGCGCGTTCTCCGGGTGGGCGGTCGCGTGGGTGATCGGCGGCTGGGGAATGTACGGTATCGGCGAACTCGTACTGTTCAGTCCGACGCCAGCGGGGCCGACGGGCGGCGAACTCGGCATGGACGTGTTGGCTTCGCCCGTCGCGATCCTGGTCGGACTCGTCGCGGCCGCGCTGTTGACGATCGGGGTCGCACTCGCCATCGATCGGCTCGTGTATAAACGCATGCGCGACACGGGTGGTATCCCGTTGCTGATCGCGAGCGTCGGGGTCGCGCTCGCGTTGCGATACATCATCGGCGTGTTCTGGACCGTCGAGTCACATTCGGCCACGGCGAGCGCGCCGATCATTGAGGACTTCCCCGACTGGATGTGGTGGGTTCCGTTCGACCGGGTTAACCTGCACGAACTGACGCTCGTGTTAATCGCGGTCGGTCTGATCATCGGACTCCACCTCCTCCTCCAGTACACGAAACTGGGGAAGGCGATGCGTGCGATGGCCGATAACAAGGATCTCGCGTTGATTACCGGGATCCCGACCGAACGAGTTATCTTCGCGACCTGGACGATCGGTGCGGGTCTCGCGGGCGTCGCGGGCTACCTCATCGTCCTCGATCGGGGCCAGTTCTCGATCAACATCGGCTGGTTCCTGCTGCTGTTGATCTTCGCCGCGGTGATCCTCGGCGGTATCGGCTCCATCTACGGGGCCCTGGTCGGCTCACTCGTGATCGGCCTCACGATCAACGTCTCGCTCGTGTGGATTCCGGCCGATATGAACGAAATCGCGGCGTTCACACTGATGATCCTGATCTTGATTATCAAGCCCGACGGGTTACTCGGGGGTGTTGAAACAGCATGAGCGAAACCGATCCTGACGGCGATCCCGAGACGGAAACGACGGACGGACCCGATAGCGCGGACGATTCGTCCGCGATGATCCGACCGAAGTGGCGGGAGGACCTCCTCCTGATCGCGAAGATCGTTCTCGCGACGTACGTCGGCTTCTTCGTCGTAGGCATCCTTTCCGGTGCCGGAATCAACTCGACGGTCGGGACGCTCCAGTCGATCACGTTCTGGGCCGCGCTCTTTGCGCTCGGTGCGCTCGCGCTCAACCTCCACTGGGGGTACACCGGCATGTTCAACATCGGCGTTGCCGGCTTCATGGCGATCGGCGCCTACACGATGTCTATCGCGATCGCCTCGCCGGACGGTTCGCCGGCCGGGTTCGGCTTGCCGATTCCGGTAGGAATCATCCTCGGGATGATCGCCGCCGGCATCGCCGGCCTCGTTCTCGTGATCCCGACGTTGCGGGTGCGGGCCGACTACTTCGCGATCGTTACGCTCGGGTTCTCCGAAATCGTCAGGCTGTCGGTCCAGTCGAGGAGCTTGCGGCGGATCGGCGACACCGAGTACGGCACCGGCGGCGGTCAGGGTATCAGGGCGACGCCCGTCGACAGCGTCATCCCGTGGCTGTTCGACCAACCGGTTATCGGGGACGTCGGTAATGTCTTCCTCGAGATCGGTGCGGCCATCGGCATCGCATCATCGGTGCTCATGCGCGGGATGTACACCGGCGTCCTGATCCTGTTCGTTATCGCGTTCTACATTCTCCTGACGCGGATCGCCTACTCGCCGTTTGGTCGCGTGTTGAAGGCCATTCGGGACGACGAACTCGCCGCCAAATCGCTGGGCAAGCGGACCGACCGGGCGAAGATCGTGGCGTTCGCGGTCGGCTGTGCGCTGATGGGACTTGTCGGCACGCTCTGGATGGGGAGTCGAACCCACATCAGCCCGGACAGCTTCATGCCGCTGATCACGTTCTACGTCTTCGTGGCGCTGATCGTCGGCGGGTCGGGATCGAACACTGGCAGCGTCATCGGCGGCTTCGCGTTCGCCGCCTTCATCTTCGAGGGGCCGCGATTCGTCCGAACGATCGTTCGGGAAAACCTCGGCACCGACTTCCCGCGAACCGCCTACGGCGCGTTCGCGGAACTCGGCGGCGGCGATCCGACGGCGATGATCGGGTACGTACTGTACCAGCAAGCCGACGAGGTCAGGTACATCCTCCTCGGCGTCGTGCTCATCGTGATCATGATCAAGCGCCCCGACGGCCTACTCGGCCACCGGAAGGAGATTTCGGCGGGAGTCGACCTGACTCGGCGAGGTGCGGTCGCCGACGGAGGGCGACCGGCTGTCGGCGGAGACACCGACGCAGCCGCTGCAGACGATCGCCAATCGAACACTGGAGACGACAACGACAGTCAGATGGAAACGAACGATCCAGATACAACGACCGCGGAGAACGGAGGCAAGGACCATGAGTGACGTTGAAACGGACGTCACCGAGGTAGCGTCCGAAGACTCCGAAAACGACACGGAAACAGCGAGTCACGCCGTCGACTCTCCGATACTGGCCGTCGAGAATCTGGAGAAACGCTTCGGCGGTATCGTCGCGGTTGACGGCGCAAGCTTTAGCGTCGAACGGGGATCGATCACCGGGTTGATCGGTCCGAACGGAGCCGGTAAGTCGACGACGTTCAACTGCATAACGGGCGTTCACACGCCCAACGAAGGCCGGGTCGTTTTCGACGGCGACGAGATCACCGGCCAGCAACCCCACCAGATCGCCAACCGCGGACTGGTCCGGACGTTCCAGATCGCCCGCGAACTGCCCGAGATGACCGTCCTCGAGAACATGATGCTCGCGCCGAAAAACCAGATCGGCGAGTCGCTGTGGCGATCGGTGCTCCCGCACTTCCGCGGCGAGATGGTCGAACAGGAAGAGCAACTCCGCGAACAAGCCTGGGAGATGCTCGAGTTCTTCGAGATCGACCACCTGGCCGAAGAGTACGCCGAGAACCTCTCCGGGGGCCAGCGGAAGCTGCTCGAACTCGCTCGGGCGCTCCAGACGGAGCCGGAGATGCTCATGCTCGACGAGCCGATGGCCGGCGTCAATCCGACGCTGGAACACAAGTTGCTGGAACACATCCACGAACTGCGCGAACAGGGGTACACCTTCCTCATCGTCGAGCACGATATGGACGTTATTATGAACAACTGCGAACGCGTCATCGTCATGCATCAGGGTGCCGTCCTCGACGAGGGGACACCGGCGGAGATCAAGGACAACGAACAGGTTATCGAGGCCTACCTTGGAGGTGAAATCTGATGGCGCTGCTCGATGTCGACGGGCTCGACGCCGGCTACGGCGACCTCCAGATCGTCGAGAACGTCGACCTGGCGGTCGACGCCGGCGAGTACGTGACGATTGTCGGTCCCAACGGGGCGGGCAAGTCGACGGTGATGAAATCGATCTTCGGCCTGACGACTCACATGGGCGGCTCGATTACGTTCTCGGACGAGGAGATCAGCGGCTACCGCCCGGAAGACATCATCACGACCGGCATCGGCTACGTCCCGCAGAACGGCAACATCTTCCCGTCGATGTCGGTCATGGAAAACCTCGAGATGGGAGCGTACATTCTGGACGAGGTCCCACAGGACCGTCTCGACCGGATCTTCAACCGGTTCCCGATCCTCGACGAGCGGCGCGGTCAGACCGCCGGGGACCTGAGCGGAGGCCAACAACAGATGCTCGCCATGGGGCGAGCGCTGATGCTCGATCCGGATCTCCTGTTACTCGACGAACCGAGCGCCGGGCTTGCTCCGGACCTCGTCGATGACATGTTCGATCGGATCGACCAGATCAACGAGGCCGGGACCAGTATTCTGCTGGTCGAGCAGAACGCGAAAGAGGCACTTCGGCGGTGCAGCCGGGGTTACGTGCTGGTCCAGGGGCAGAACAGATACGTCGACGAGGGCGACGCGTTGCTCGCGGACGAGCAGGTCCGTCAGGACTTCCTAGGCGGCTGAGATCGCGTCGGTCGGGAATCGGGGCGGTGGACGATATCGGTCTTTTCGCGGCCTCTCTCCCCGCTCGAGTGACGCGCCTCGAGCGGTCGTGTCCAATAATGCGTACAGTGAACCGCCTCGGGGTCAAGGCCCGAGGCACTCGGCCTGCTCTGCCTGTTGACCGTAGCAATCGTCGCTAGCCCGCCGGTTTCGTGGCCCGGTAACTGGTCTCCGTACTCGGGAGCCGGGGCTGTGCGACGGGTCGCCAAAAAATGGGTCGGTGTTTGTCGTTGGCGGTTGGCGGTTCGCCGCCCGTGTCCGTCGTCCGAGAGCCGTTTCAGGACTCGTACTCGATCGTATCTTCGACGTCGTAGCCGTCCTCGTGGTAGCGACCGATGTCGTAGGTAACGGCAACCTGGTCTCCGTTATCGTCGAAATCGACGGATCCGGAGGCACCGAGGTATTGAATTTCGTCGCCGTTTGCCGCCATCTCGAGTCCCTCGTCGAGGTTGCTCGGCCCGATCTCTTCGCCGCCAGGGTTGGCGACCTCGCGGACGTGCTCGGAAATCGTCGCTCCGTCGATTTCACCGCCGGCCAGCGTCGCGAGGATGAGCACGGCGGTCGCGTCGTACGCCTGGCCGTTGAACACGCCGGGCTCGCGACCGAACTCGTCTTCGTACATATCGGTGAATGCGTCTCTTCCCGGCCCGCGGGCGGATGGGGCGGTTCCCATCACGTTCTCCATCGGGTTATCGACCTGCCCGGGCAGGGACGGGTCGATGAGGCCGTCGGGCACGAGGATCGTCGTTCCGTCGTCGAAGTCGGAGTAGAAATCCCGGAAGATAACCTGACCGCTTTCCGGGTAGCCGACGACCATCAGCAGGTCCGGCTCCTCGCCGATCGTGCTCTCGAGTTCGGAGTCGTAGGAGGGTTGCTCGGGTTCGAACGGCACCTCCTCGAGGACTTCGGCACCGCGGTCCTCACAGCCGGCGACGAATTCGTCGTTGAGCCCCTGTCCGTAGTCGTTGTTCAGGTACAACGTGGCGATCTCTTCGGCGCCTTCCTGCTCGACGGCGATCTCGGCCATCGCGTCGCCCTGCCAGGCGTCACTCGGGGCCGTCCGCAGCAGCCAGTTTCCGTCCATGTCGGTGATATCGGGAGAGGTACT
This sequence comes from Natronorubrum halalkaliphilum, assembly GCF_009834785.1. GTDB lineage: Archaea > Halobacteriota > Halobacteria > Halobacteriales > Natrialbaceae > Natronorubrum > Natronorubrum halalkaliphilum. The sequence goes on along the minus strand of NZ_WUYX01000070.1, from coordinate 106,362 downwards.
CGCCGGCGAAATCGCGACGACCTCGTTCGGGATCCAGACGTCCTCCGCGCAGGTGATCGTCACGTCGGACGCCGCTGCACCGGTAACTGCCGGATAACCGGCATCGAGCAGCGCTTCGGCCCGATTTACACCGACGTCCGGAGTCGTTTCGGTATCCTCCCGTCGGAGGTCGATACTGAAATCGACGCCCTCGTTCTCGAGTTGGATGGTCGGGAGTTCGGCACCGTCCGCGATCGGCGTCCCCAGGTCGCCGAGGTCTCCGGATTCGGGCTGAAGAACGCCGATTCTCGCGTCGGCGTCTTCGCCGTTGTCTCCTGCACCAAGCGCGTCCAGACACCCTGCAAGAGAGAGTGTTCCCGTTGCACCAATCCCAGCAACTACCTGCCTCCTGTTAACAGTACGCACCATACTACTCAGTAGTGAGTATCAGTATAAAGGATTTATGTGAGTAACCCGATAAATAATGGCTGTTGAAAAGGTGATTCTGCGGACGACCATCTCTCTCGGGAGACGATCGTTGAGTATCGCCGTACGGTAGAAATTACGCCGTTACTGTACTATATATCGGCAGGCACGAATATACGATCGAATGACTGTTAACGACTCGATCACGACCGGGAGAGTCGAAATCCACGTGCCGGCTCGAATTGCAGAACGTTTTTCATTTGCGTCATCGTTTCTCCGCCCAATGAACGCTATCTGGAGCGATCGATCATGACAATGGAAGACCGGATAGACGAACTCGAGCAGCGACGCGAGGAGGCTCGCCTCGGCGGGGGCGAGGAGCGAATCGAGAAGCAACACGACAAGGGGAAGATGACCGCCCGCGAGCGGATCGATTACTTCCTCGACGAGGGGACGTTCACCGAATTCGATCAGCTTCGGACCCACCAGACGAGCCAGTTCGGGATGGAAGAGAAGAAGGTTCCCGGCGACGGCGTCGTGACGGGTTACGGGGAGGTCAACGGCCGCACCGTCTTCGTCTTCGCCCACGACTTCACTGTCTTCGGCGGTTCGCTCGGCGAGGTCTTCGCCGAAAAAATTTGTAAAGTCATGGATATGGCGATGGAGGTCGGAGCCCCCGTCGTCGGACTCAACGACTCCGCCGGCGCTCGCATTCAGGAAGGGGTCAAGAGCCTCGCCGGCTTTACCGAAATCTTCCGTCGAAATCAGGAAGCGAGCGGCGTCATCCCGCAGATTTCGGGGATCATGGGCCCCTGTGCTGGCGGTGCCGTCTACTCGCCGTCGATCACCGACTTCATCTTCATGGTGAAAGACACGAGCCACATGTACATCACCGGTCCCGGCGTCACCAAGACCGTCACCGGCGAGGAGGTCACCCACGAGGAACTGGGCGGCGCGATGACCCACGCCAACAAAACGGGGGTCGCTCAGTTTGCCTGCGAGAGCGAAGAACAGGCCCTCGACGACATCAAGCGGCTCCTCTCCTATCTCCCCCAGAACAACGTCGAGGACCCGCCCCGAGTCGAGCCATGGGACGATCGGGACCGCCGCGACGAGGAACTCAAGAGCATCGTCCCGCCGAGTCCGCAGAAACCCTACGACATGACCGACGTCATCGATAGCGTCGTCGACGAGGGCTCGTTCTTCGAGGTCGCGGACAACTTCGCACAGAACATCGTCGTCGGCTTCGGCCGTCTGGACGGCCGGTCGGTCGGTCTCGTTGCGAACCAGCCGCGAGTCAACGCCGGAACGCTCACCGTCGACGCCTCGATGAAGGGGTCGCGATTCGTCCGCTTCTGTGACTCCTTTAACATCCCCATCGTCACCTTTGTGGATGTCCCCGGCTACATGCCCGGGACCGATCAGGAACACCGGGGGATCATCCGCCACGGTGCGAAACTGCTCTACGCGTACGCCGAAGCGACCGTTCCCCTCCTGACGGTCATCACGCGGAAGGCCTACGGCGGCGCCTACTGCGTCATGGCCTCGAAGAACCTCGGCGCAGACGTCAACTACGCCTGGCCGACGGCCGAAATCGCCGTCATGGGCCCACAGGGAGCGGTCAACATCCTCTACCGGCAGGAACTCGCGGAGTCCGACAACCCCGACGAACTCCGGGACGAACTCATCGAGGAGTACCGCGAGGAGTTCGCCAACCCCTACACCGCGACGGACAAGGGCTTCCTCGACGACGTCATCGTTCCCACCGAAACCCGTCCGCGGCTGATCGACGACCTCGAGATGCTCGAGACGAAACGCGAGCAGAACCCGGACAAGAAACACGGAAACATCCCGCTCTAAGCTCCCCAGATGACCTCTCAACACCAGTCGGATCCCGGAACCGATGACGCTCGGGCCGAAGACACAGCGACTCGGCCGGCGGCAGGAGACGGAAACGGTACGCGGACCGAGTCGGCGGCCGCTCTCCTGTCGGGGGTCGAACTCGACGTTCCCGACACCGCGGACGACGAGGAGGCCGCCGCGATCGTGGCCGCGATCGGCGCTCATCTCCACGATCACGCGCTCGCAGCGGCTGCAGCGGCCGCGATCGAGGAGGAGACGTGGGACGGCAAGCGCTGGTCGTTCGGCGGTCGGGTCCGGGCACAACAACAACAACGGCGGGTTCGCGTCCCTCGAGACGCCCCGACGAACGCCTGGTCCGCTGCGGGGCGAACGGACCGGTTCTGACGGCAGCGACCCGACGGCCCGTACGGATTTCTCTCTTCTGGAGCGACTGCCGGTGGCCGCTCTCGCTCCCTTCGTCGCTCTCACCCGTGTGTTCCCTGTTATGACGGACAATGAATGCTATTAAGAGACCACACCCACAACCCTCGAGCATGGCCACGGAATCCGAGACGACGACGGACATGGGTGTTGGACTGGCGCTCGCGCTCAGCGCGGTTGCGACCATCGGTGCGTTGTTGATGTTTACCGGCGCACCGGATATCACGGCTGCCTGGGGATTCGCCGCGGCGATGATCTTCAGCGCACTGGCGGTCGTCGGCATTCACCTCTACTGGGAGTGACGGATTCGACTCGTCCTCGCCACTTCGTCACGTGATTCGAGCTGATTTCTCCGTTAACAGTTAAGAGCAACGGCGCCCTATCGATACCTACGGACGATGACCGACTACTCCGACGAAGAGCAGCGAATTCTCTCGTACCTCCGAGAGAGTGCCACCCGAGGTGAACAGTACTTCCGGGCGAAGAACATCGCGGACGCAATCGGACTCTCGTCGAAACAGGTCGGCGCCCGGCTCCCCCACCTTGCAGAGAAATCGGACGACGTCGATATCGAAAAATGGGGCCGTGCTCGCTCGACCACGTGGAGAGTTACAGTTAGCTAACTGACAGCCACGCGACGCGCCGATTGGGACGTTACTCCGAGCGCGGGCCGCGGTCTTTTTACTGCAGACGCCCGCAGTTAGAGACATGACTGTACAGGTCGACCGCTCGTTCGAGCTGTCGGCGTCACCCGAACGCGTCTGGGAGTTCATTTCGGATCCCGGGAACCGAGCCGAAGCGATCAGCGTCGTCCAGGAGTACACCGTCGACGATCCCGACGGGCGACGAGTCACCTGGCACGTCGAACTTCCGATCCCGCTCGTGCGCCGAACGGTGTCCGTCAAAACCGAAGACATCACGCTCGACCCGCCGAGATACGTCGAATTCGTCGGGAAATCGAAGGTGATGCAGGTCACCGGCGAACACGAGATCGTCGAGACCGACGACGGCGCGCGCCTCGAGAACCACTTCGTGGTCGACGGCAAGCTGCCGGGCGTCGAGAAGTTCTTCAAGCGGAACCTCGACGGCGAACTCGAGAACCTCCGGCGCGCGCTCGAACGGGATTTACAGCGGACCCAGTCCGAGGAGACGTGACGCATGCCCGTCCAAGAAGACGCAACCGCGACTGACGAGACCGGCGACGCGGTACAGCTCGCGCTCGCACAGCTTCGAATCGAGGCGACGGCGGTCGAGGCGAACGTCGACCGGGCGCTCGAGGCGGTGTCCCGAGCCGCCGAGCGCGGGGCCGATCTGGTCGCTCTCCCCGAACTGTTCACCGTCGGCTATTTCGCGTTCGACAGCTACCGGCGCTACGCCGAACCCCTCGAAGGGGAGACGCTTGGTCGGCTGCGGGACGCGGCGGCCGAGCACGGTATCGCCGTCCTCGCGGGGAGTATCGTCGAGGATCTGGCAGCCACCGAGTCGGTCGCGACGCCGGCCGACGAGGGACTCGCCAACACTGCCGTCCTGTTCGACGCAGCCGGCGACCGCCGACTGGTCTACCGCAAGCACCACCTCTTCGGCTACCAGTCGGCCGAGTCGGAGCTGCTCGTCCCGGGCGAGCGCATCGAGACGGCGGAAATCGGCGGCGTAACCGTGGCCGCGACGACCTGCTACGATCTGCGGTTTCCGGAACTGTACCGACAACTGATCGACGCCGGCGCGGAGCTGGTGCTCGTCCCCAGCGCGTGGCCCTACCCCCGAATCGAACACTGGCAGACGCTCTCTCGAGCCCGTGCGATCGAGAATCAGTGCTTCGTCGCGACGATCAACGGCTCCGGCCAGTTCCCGGACGCGGACGCGACGCTGCTCGGTCGATCGACCGTCTACGATCCGTGGGGGACCACGCTGGCCTCGAGCGGCGACGAGCCGACGCTGGTGATGTCCGAGCTCGATATCGGTGCGGTCGATCGGGTACGAACGGAGTTTCCGGCGCTTCGGGATCGGCGACTGTAGCGACAACTGACGGCTGTGCTGATACTGTCGGACAGCAGTCAATACGAAGTCGATCGCGAATTCGCGGCCGTTGCCGTCGGAGACGGCCGCAGTAGAGCGACCGATCGTCACGTCGTTCCGTTCGACAGTATGAAAACGGAAGCGGCCGACCGCTGACTTTTTATTCCGTGGTGCAATAATACGAGTGCCGGTTTACGGCGCTTTTCACGTCACGACCGGCACTGCGCGTCGCTCCGGCCCGTCGCCTGCTCGTTTCCCGGGAACGAGCTGCTCGCACCCGCCACCTCGTCTTCATCTCCACTCCGCCCACGCCCTTTCGTGTCCGTCGGCCCGCTGCGTGCCGAAATACAGCATCTGACAGTGTACCAACTCCTACCCAGCACCGCGTAGCTCAATCAGTATCTCACAGTTCAACCAGCACCGCGCAGCGAAGCGCCCGCAAAACCGCTCACACCCGATCGATATCCGCCGACTATCCGTCTGCAAGCGACCCGTTGCGAAAAAGTAAGGTAGTGGGTTCACGTGTGTTTTGCCAGGAATGTTCAGGAAGGTTCTCGTGGCGAACCGCGGAGAGATCGCCGTCCGCGTGATGCGAGCGTGTGAGGAGTTGAACATCGGAACCGTCGCGATCTACTCCGAGGCCGACAAGGACTCGGGACACGTCCGTTTCGCCGACGAGGCGTACAACGTCGGCCCGGCCCGCGCGGCCGATTCGTACCTCGATCACGAGGCCGTCATCGACGCGGCCCGCCAGGCGAACGCCGACGCCATCCACCCCGGCTACGGCTTCCTCGCGGAGAACGCCGAGTTCGCGGGCAAGGTCCAGGACGCCGACGGAATCACCTGGATCGGCCCCTCGAGCGACGCGATGGAATCGCTGGGCGAAAAGACCAAGGCCCGCAAGATCATGACCGAGGCCGACGTCCCGATCGTTCCGGGGACGACCGATCCCGTCACCGAACCCGAGGCGGTCAAACAGTTCGGCGAGGAACACGGCTACCCGATCGCCATCAAGGCCGAAGGCGGCGGCGGCGGCCGCGGCATGAAGGTCGTCTGGGACGAAAGCGAGGTCGAGGACCAACTCGAGAGCGCAAAGCGGGAGGGCGAGGCCTACTTCGACAACGACTCGGTCTACCTCGAGCGCTACTTGGAACAGCCCCGTCACATCGAGGTCCAGATCGTCGCCGACCAGCACGGCAACGTCCGCCACCTGGGCGAGCGCGACTGTTCGCTCCAGCGGCGTCACCAGAAGGTCATCGAAGAGGGTCCATCGGCAGCGCTGACCGACGAACTGCGCGAGAAGATCGGCGAAGCCGCCCGCCGGGGCGTCTCCGCGGCGGACTACACCAACGCCGGGACCGTCGAGTTCCTCGTCGAGGAAGAGCCCGGACGCGGCCCCGACGAACCGCTCGGTCCGGACGCGAACTTCTACTTCCTCGAGGTCAACACGCGAATTCAGGTCGAACACACCGTCACCGAGGAGATCACGGGTATCGACATCGTCAAGCGCCAGATTCGGATCGCCGCGGGCGAGGAGATCGACTTCGAACAGGACGACGTCGAGATCGATGGCCACGCGATCGAGTTCCGGATCAACGCCGAGAACGCGGCCAACGACTTCGCACCCGCGACCGGCGGTACGCTCGAGACGTACGATCCGCCGGGCGGGATCGGCGTCCGCATGGACGACGCACTCCGTCAGGGCGACGACCTCGTCACCGACTACGACTCGATGATCGCGAAGCTGATCGTCTGGGGCGAGGATCGCGAGGAGTGTCTCGAACGCTCGCTGCGGGCCCTGCGGGAGTACGAGATCGCGGGCATTCCGACGATCATCCCGTTCCACCGGCTGATGCTGACCGACGAGGAGTTCGTCGCCAGCACGCACACGACGAAGTACTTAGACGAGGAGATCAACGAGAGCCGCATCGAGGACGCCCAGGAGCAGTGGGGCGGCGACACCGGCGACGGTGCGAGCGGCGACGACGAGGAGTCCGTCGAGCGCGAGTTCACCGTCGAGGTCAACGGCAAGCGCTTCGAGGTCGAACTCGAGGAACACGGCGCGCCCGCGATCCCGACCGGGGACGTCGAAGCGGGCGGTCAGGCCAGCCCACCGGAGCCTGCGGGCGGCTCGAGCGCCGAGACCGAACTCGAAGGCGAGGGCGAGACCGTCGACGCCGAGATGCAGGGAACGATCCTCGACATCGAGGTCGAAGAGGGTGACGAGGTCGCCGCGGGCGACGTGCTCGTCGTCCTCGAGGCGATGAAGATGGAGAACGACATCGTCGCCTCCAAGGGCGGCACGGTGACCGAAATCGCCGTCGAAGAAGACCAGAGCGTCGATATGGGCGACGTGCTGGTCATCCTCGAGTAGGGAGCAAGGAGTAGCGAGTGGGAAGGACCCAGATCCACCAGCGGATTCGGGGTTTTCGATCGAGTTTTTATTCTCGCTTCAGGCGCCGTTTCGACCCTCGAGATCACGGGCAACCGGTGGTGGCTCTCGAGGCCAGCGCCGGAACTCGCCGAATAACAGCAGTGAATATGTGCGGGTCAATCCTGAAGCCGAGCCGCGCGAAACGCCGAGTGCACGCGGCCCGAACGAGTGCGGTTCGATACCGTGACGGGCCTCGTGGGAGATCGACCGTCGGACGATCAGTTCGCCGGGACGATCTCGTCTCGAGCGATCGGGCCGGGACGGAGCCACATCGGTCGGGAGAGCCCGCACTGGTGGTGCCTGGTCAGCCATTCGCGCTCCGGTTCCCGCCCGTCTCGTTTCTTGGGCTAGCGTTTACAGGGGAGAGCTATCGGTAGTCATACGGTTTACTGTAGTCAATGACCGTCGATCACTGACCCCGTCCCTGGTGATCGGCGGTACATAGTTACAGCAATCCGTATCAGTCACCGGTCGAGACGGTCTCCGAGGTATTCCACGGAAGCGGCCCGTCGTACCCGTCGGGAACGAACGGACAGAGCGGATCGCTCGCGCGCGGATCGCCGGCGTGGGCGAACGCACGCGATCGGCTCCCGCCACAGACGGTGCGGTACTGACAGGCTCCGCACTTGCCCGTTAGCTGGTCGCGGTCGCGCAACGACTCGAACAGCGACGACTCCCGGTAGATCTCGGTCACCGGCGTCTCGAGCACGTTTCCGGCCGATTTCGGTAGAAACCCTGATGGGAAGACTTCACCCGTGTGACTGACGAACGCGAAGCCGTCGCCCGCGATGATCCCCGTGCGTCGCCGAACGCCGTCGTTCGGTCTCGAGTCGTCGCCATCCCGCTGCCGGTCCCGTTCTCGCCGCTGGCGCTGCATCGAGACGCGCCGATACTGGGGGGCCTCCGTCGTCTTGAGACCGAACGGCTCCTCGTCGCTGACCTCGTCGAGCCAGGCCATCACCGCGTCGGCCTCGTCGGGATCGATCGGCTCTAAGATCGCGCCGCGACCGACGGGAACGAGGAAGAAGACGCTCCACATGACCGCGCCGATCTCCCGCAGGAGAGACCGTATGTCGGGGAGTTCGCCGACGGTCTGCCGGCAGACGGTGGTGTTGACCTGTACCGGAAGCCCCGCCGCTTTGGCGTCCTCGACGGCGCGAATCGTCTCCGCGAAACTGCCGTCTTCGCCGCGGAACGCGTCGTGTGTCTCGGGCGACGCGCCGTCGAGGCTGACGGCCATCCGCTTGAGTCCGGCGTCGGCCAGCCCGCGGATCCGATCCGCGGTCAACGACTGGGTGCCACTCGGCGTGATCGTCATTCGCAAGCCCAGTTCGTCGCCGTAGGCGATCAACTCCTCGACGTCGTCGCGGACGAGCGGGTCGCCGCCCGAGAGGACGACCAGTTGCCCCTCGCCGAACGCCGCAGCATCCTCGAGAAGCCGTTTCCCATCGGTGGTCGAGAGCTCATCGGGGTGGCGATCGAGTTGGGCGTCGGCCCGGCAGTGATCGCACGCGAGCCCGCAGGCCTGGGTGAGTTCCCAGATCAGCACGAGCGGTCTGTCTGCCGTATCGAGAGTGCCGGGGTGCATGGGTCGTTTGTCGGCGACGACCGGACGAAAAGCCGGTCGTTGTTCCTACCGGCTGGGAAGGCCGGCGAACCGGTTCGGCGAAAGGATGGAGGGTCCGCGTGCGGACTGAGGTGTGATTACGTTTGCGCTTTCAGTGTCGTCTTCGGTTCGTCCTCGATTTTGCGCCCACCGAACCGCTGACGTTCGCGCTCGCGCTCACGACCCGCCGTCGACGTACACGCGCGTCACGTGGCCGCCACAGCCACACCGGTCGACGTACTCGAGTTCGATCCCCTCGACCGTCGACTCGAGGACGTCCCAGAGATACGGTTCAGGACGACCGTGATCGCCGTGGGTCACGAGGTTGACGTGGGTCCCGCTCGCCGTCGCTTCGATCGCGTCGATGGCCTCCTCGACAACGAGATCGCGGTCGGCCGCGTGTCGGGGTTGCTCGAGGTTCGCCGACCACGAGACGTCGTGCTCGCGCCGGGTAACGGGTTCGACGGCGGGATCCGTGCTGTTGCTCATGGTCTCACTCGAGCGCCAACGGCCGTAAGAGCTGAGACGAATCCGTTCGGGTGCCCGTAGAACGTGTCGTCGCTCGGGGTCGGTCACGACCGGGGTGCAAACAGGAACGGGTACAGCAGGGCGATTCGATCGCCGTCCTCGAGTCTCGTCTCGAGTCCGTCCAGATTATCGCTGAACCGGCCGTTGATACAGATGCGGCCGTACGGTCTGGACTGGCCCTCGCCGTCCGGACGCCACCCCGGAAGCTCACCGGGCGGCCGAGCCCAGACCCGGGCCGTCGTGGCGAGTTCCCGTTCGGTATCGATACTGAGCATGTCTTCCATCGTGTACTCGGCGACGAACGCCTCGAGGAAGTCGCGGAGTTGTCGTCCCTCGAAGAAAAACTCGAGTTCGTGGGTGCCGACGACGTCGCGAACCCGACCGGTACAGCGAACCTCGACCGTCGTCGTGACCGCCGTCCGTTCGGATACCCCTCTGGCTGACATCGCATCCCGAACTCGAACCCGGAGTGACCAATAGGATTACCCGAACCCGTTCGGATCGACGGAGCGGAGCGCACTCACACGAGAACGCGCTCAACAACAGAACATGAAGGGGTGGATAAGGGCCACCCGGTCGCCGTCCTCGAGCGTCGTCTCAAACCCGTCGTAGTGCTCGTTGAACCGGCCGTTGATACAGACGCGAGCGTAGGGTCGGGTCTGGTCGCCCTCGGGATTCTTGCGCCAGGTTCCCGGTAGTTCGTCGGGGACCGGCGCCCAGCCGCGAGCGGTCGCATCGGCTTCGGTTTCGGCGATGAGCATGTCCTCGATCGGATACTCGTCGAAGAACGCCTCGAGAAACTCCCGGAGCCGACGGCCGTCGAAGGTAAACTCGAGTTCGTGAGTCCCGACGGCGTCGCGGACGTGGCCGGTACAGCGAACGGTGACCGTCGTCCGTCGTCGGGCTTGTCGACCCTGCTGGGTTTGTTCGGCTGTCATACTCGAGTGTACGCTCGCGACGAGTGAAAGCGCGGTTCCGAACGTGTTCGGACACAACGGGACGGCGATCGAACCCCAACTGCGAGTATGAACCACATTCCGGGCGGTCTCCGAACCGACCAGCAACCCCCGATGGCGATTCCGCTGGGACACTTCGTTCTCGGACTCGCGTTTCTCGTCGCGGGCGTCGTCGGCGGGACCGTCATGGCGGTCACGACGGTCCCGGGTCTCTCGAGTATCGCACACATCCACCTGCTGTTGATCGGGTGGATTGCGATCACGATCATGGGGGCGATGACGCAGTTCGTCCCCGTCTGGTCGGGCGTGACGATTCACTCGCGACGGCTCGCGGTCGTCCAGTTGGTGCTCGTCACCGTCGGACTGATCGGTTTCGTGGCCGGACTGCTCGCGACTGCACTGGCGTGGCTCCCCCTCGCGGGCGCGGCGATACTGCTTGGAATGGTGGTGTTCGTCTACAACGTCGGTCGAACGCTCCTTCGAGCGCGACCGCTCGATTTCACGGAGCGCCACTTCGCGTTCGCGCTCGGCTGTTTCGCGCTCGTCGCACCGCTCGGCTTCCTCCTCGCGCTCGACTTCACGACCTCGGTGTTCGAGGCCACGACGCTGACGAGAGGTGATATCCTGTACGTCCACGCGACCCTCGCGCTTTTCGGGGCTATCCTCGCGACGATCGTCGGCGCGCTCGTCCAGCTCACGACGATGTTCGCACAGGCCGATCGAACGCCGTTCGACGACCGGCTACTGGGGCTCGAGCAACTGTGTTTCCCGGCCGGACTGCTCGTCTTCGCTGCGGGCCGCGGACTGGGATCGGAGCCGATCGCTCGGGTCGGTGCGGTCGCCGTCCTCGTCGGGCTCGCCGCGTTCACCGTCGTCGTCGCGCGCCTCCTCGCGCGGTCGACGGTCGATCGGTCGCCGATGACTCGGCGGTACTGGGTCGTCGCCGCGTCGCTGTGGGCCTGGATCGCCCTCACCGCCTCCGCCTGGTGGCTCGAGCCGGTCGGGTACGAGACGCTGTTCGGTCATCCGGATGCCAGCAACGTGCTCGTCTTCGGCGTCTTCGGTTTCGTCGTCGTCGGTTCGCTCTATCACATCGTTCCGTTCATCATCTGGATGGAGCGCTACAGCGACCGACTCGGCTTCGAGCAGGTGCCGATGATCGACGATCTGTACGACGATCGGCTCGAGCGGGTCGATTTCGGGCTGACCGTCGTCGGGTTCGTCGGCATGAGCGCCGGGCCGCTGTTCGATCTGCCGACCGCGGTGACGGTCACGAGCGCCGCGCTCGCGACGCTCGGGTTCTGTCTCTTCGTGCTGAACATGCTCCTGACGATCCACCGACACGGCCCCGACGGTATCCGCGGGGTGATTACGGGCGTGTTCAACACGGAACGTTCGAGAGACGACGTCAGCGGAGCCGAAGAGATCAGCGTCGGCGGCTCGAATCCGTAGTCGTCGGCCCGGCCGATTCCGGTTCGAATTTGGGAGGGCGGTCTCTTCGAACGGATCGTTCGTTACCGGCCGTCTCACCGCGATCGCTCGACAAAAATTGAGTAGAGCACGGCGGCGTAAAGGACCGCACCGACCACCGCGAGCCAGCGACCGAACCCGACGAGCGTCGAAGCGGGGGCGAGCAGCCCGACAACCTCGAGACCGAGACCTCCAACCAGTGCCGCGACCGACGCGCTCGCAGTTCGGGTTCCGATTCCGGGGGTGGAGGCGACGGCCGGCGGATAGAAGTGGAAGGTAACACCGACGATCGTCAGTCCGACGAAGCCGCCGATCGCGAGGCGATAGTGGGCATCGAACGCGGTCGCCGGCACGCTCGTAGCGGAGAGGATCGCGAACGCGAGCCCCAGCACCGCGACCAGGATACCGTAGCAAGCCCCGGCGAGGACGGCCCGTCCACCGACCCGTCGGCGCTCGCTTCGCCGGTAGAGATCGGCGTACCCAACGGCGAAGCCGACGAGTGCAACTGACTGGAGTCCGGCACCAATGTGAAAGACCGGTCCCTCGCGGAAACCGACTGCGAGCAGCGCGGGGCCGACGATTCCGGTTCCTAAGACGATGCCGGCGAGCGTCGGACTCGTCGAGGCGACGAGCAGCCGCGGCAACAGCCGAAATCCGATCGCAAACACGAGCAGTGCCGCGGTTCCAGCAGCTACCAGGTGCGTCGTGGCAGGGCCGATCGCGGAGACCGGTGTCTCGATCCCGAACTCGGCCGCTAGCGGGAGCGCGGAGCCGACGAGCAGGTACGCGAACACGACGGGAACGGCGGCGTTCGCGAGCCGATCGACGCGCTTACGGTGAGTTTCGGTTGCCCCGGTCCCGGTTTCGCGGCCCGTCGGATTGTCCCGTACGGTCACGCCGAGCGCGATCACGAAAACGAGACAGCCGACGAACCAACTCGCCGCTCCGACGACCGCGACGGTCGGTGGACCGATTCCGATACCGGCCGCGAACGCGCCGATCGTTCCGACAAGCGCGAAGGGGAGATGTATCGCCGGTGCGCGCGGAACGGCCAGTTCGCGGGCGAAGTAGGACGGAATCAGCGTGTAGGCCTTCCCGAAGACGACGTGGAGGACGAATCCGAACACGCCGAGCGGAACCGTCGCCGCTCGCGGTAGGCCCGTCGCCACGGCGAGTTGCCACGCGACGAAGAAGCCGATACCAACCCCGACGAACGCGCGCGACCACCGCGTAACGGTTGCGGTCGCGTTCCTGGTCCGCGAACCCATCGCTCGTCAGAACGGCGACCGTTCGGTCGTCCCCGTCCGCTCGTCGTCCCGATCGGTCGACCGCTGGTCAATCGGGTCCCCCGGGACGGACCCGGTCTCCTGGAGCTCCGCCTCGAGTCGCTCGAGCGAGGCGTCGAGCGCGTCCGCCTGATGGTGCGACGGGTGGACGCGAACCCGGACGTGGTCGTACTCGTGGCGATCCGCGAGTCCGTTCCAGGCCCGGAACGCGCCCTTGATCAGGACATCCGCCTGCGGACAGAACTCGGTCGTGGGAGTGAACTCGGCTCGCAGGACGGACGGGTCGTCGGTCTCGACGGCGTAGCGAAAGCCCGCTTCGGGATGGCGCCGGTCGAGGTTGAGTCGCGCGAGGTTGTAGCCGAACGTCGCGTCGTACACGCCGCGTTCCTCGAACACCTCGCGGGTCAGTCGGTGAAACGCAGCGTGATCGTCGCCCGTGAGTACGTTCTGGCCCTCGAGAAACGGGCCGACATCGGGCACGTGCTCGGCGACGAACGCGTCCCACTCGTCGAACCCGTCGGAGCCGTCTCCGGTCTCGGTTGTCTCGGATCGACCGCGAGCGAATGGATTCATTTCGGGTGGAGAAACGTTCCCCACCGACCAGAACGATGTCCCGAACACGTTCCCTCGGTCTCGCTTCGCCGCGTGTCGATCGAGTTCGATAACGGATCCACAGCGGGGCGTGGCTCCCCGCGTGAGCGGAGCGGTTATCCCGACGGATTCCCGCGACTCGGGCGGTCCCAAGGACGGGTTGTATCCGAACTGTACACGAAACCGTTCAAACCGGGGTATTCTCTCCGTCCGAACATCGTTCTTGGTTCGATTACCGTACTCGAGGCGCTCACAATGGTTCCCTGCGCGGTGAATATTACTCCCTGAACAGTTTAGAATCCAATGAATAAAATAATATTATATGGGATTTTAAGAGGATAGTATACATTAGACGACAGGTATGTACAATATAGGATACATGAATACAGCAATCATGCGTTGAGGGCAGAGGATTTATAATGGATCACTGTAAGAGTCCGGCCAATGCTACTCTCAGTCGATCAATCGGATACTCCAGCTGCTAATTCAGTAAGCTTTGACATTATCGCCGCGGTCGCCGAACAGGAAGGCGTGGACCCGATAGATATCGAGCCGCCGGAGTACGAGGCCCTCTACAACGCCATCAACCCGGAAGCGCTCGACGCGCTCTTTGCCCCGCGAGAGAACGGATCGAGCCGGTCGAACGGCCGCGTCGAATTCACCTTCAGTGGCTACCAGATCGTCGTGACCGGAGACGGTGAGGTCGAAGCGTTCGACCAGACTGATACTCGATAGTCCCGGTCACCGAACCGAGTGTTCGGTATGCGGTGAGAGACAGCGCACGCCGACCGGCCGCGGACCGATACGGTCTCCCGTCGGTCGGTAGCGGTGCAACCGCGGGCCGTCGATAGCCGGGACAGTAACTCGGTACGGCAGTCCGTCTCAGTTGCCGGCGGCGTCGATCCGTCTTCGCCACTCCTCCGGAATCGGTCGGGACTCTCCGGTCTCTCGGTCGACGAGCACCTGCACGGTTCGGGCCGTCGCCGCGCGGTCCCCGTCGGCCCGGATCTCGTACTCCATCGGCAGACTCGAGGTGCCGAGTTCCGGGACGCGAACGCCGACGGTGACGTCCGCATCGGCGTCGATCGGCCGGACGTAGTCGATTTCCAGATTCGCGAGCACGGTTCCGACGTCGACCAGCGAGACGCCCAGTACGTCCCTGAAGTACGTCTCTCGAGCCTCCTCGAGGAAGGTTGCGTACACCGCGTTGTTGACGTGGCCCATAAAGTCGATATCCCGCAGCCGGACGGTAGTCGCCACCGTACAGTCGTAGCTGTCGTCGGTCATTACCGTCGCACAACGAAGGCGATCGCCGTATAGGTACGGTCCGCGCTGGTCTCCGATCGTGTTCCCGCCGCGTGGTCGTCAGTTCCGCTTTCGATCAGTCGGTCGGACACGCCGCTTCGAACACCGTCTCGTGGAGCCGATCCGCGACGATCTCCATGAGCGGCTCCATGTTTCGCGTGTCCGCGCGGTTGTACTCGACGAGCGTCTCGAGTGCCGCCTCGTCGCCCCGTTCGTACTCGTGCCAGAGTCGGACGGCGTCGCGCCCGCTGAGGTCCGGCATGTCGCGGTCGATACCGAGATCCCGCTCGATCGCCTTCAGACCGCCGTCGAGTCCGATTTTCTTACAGGGGTACATGAGATCGACGTGTGGCACCGTGACGTCGATGTCGTAACAGGTCTCGAGGAAGGGGACGTCGAAGCGCTGCCCGTTGAACGTCACCAGCAGCGAAGAGTCCTCGAGTTCGGTCGCGAGCCGCTGGCTCGTGAGATCTCGACCCCGAACGAACGTTTCGGTCTCGCCGCCGCGGTGGACGCTGACGGTCGTCACGTCGTTGCAACTGGCGTCGAGTCCGGTCGTCTCGATGTCTAAAAAGCAGGTGTTCTCGCGGACGTTTTCGTAGCACCGCCAGCGGCTCGATGCCGGCAACGCCTCGGCGAAGACCGAGATGTCGCCGCGTTCGAGGTGGGAGCGTCCCTCCTCAATGAACGACTCGATGCGGTCGGCCAGGGTGTCGCCGACGACGCTGCCGTCGAACTCGTCCCAGTGGGTGATGCCGTTCTCCCAGAGGCGACGTTCGGTGGTTTCCCCAACCCCGCGGACGGGAATGAAGCTGTTCTCGATTCGCACACCAGTCGAAGGGAGCCGAGCGAACTAAAAGCGATTGGATCGCTCCGACACGAGCGCGTTGACTGCTGTGGCTCCGAGCGGGACGGGCGCACCGGATCCGACACCGACCATGACCCTGACCCCGACCGTCCGGCTTTTCATACCGGACCCCGTAGCCCCCGTATGGCCG
Organism: Natronorubrum halalkaliphilum; assembly: GCF_009834785.1. Taxonomy (GTDB): domain Archaea; phylum Halobacteriota; class Halobacteria; order Halobacteriales; family Natrialbaceae; genus Natronorubrum; species Natronorubrum halalkaliphilum. The sequence continues at coordinate 90,484 of NZ_WUYX01000070.1, read as the reverse complement.
ATTCCGACGACGACCTCGCCGAGGCGGTCCACGAGCTCACGCGGACGATCGACGCCCTCCGGCAGGAACTCGAGTCGTCTCACCGCCGGTCCGGCCGTCGGCTGCCGGCTCCGCGACCGCCGACGCCCGAGGAGTTCTTTCGATTCGCCGACGAAATCGCCGTTCCCGCCACGATCGCCGTCCTCGAGACGAGCGTGCGCGCACTCGAGGGATTCCAGCGGGCGCTCAAACTCGCTCGAACCGAGCGAGAGGTCCGCGAGCAGACGACCGAGACCGCAAGCGCCGTGAGCAAGCGGGCGACCGACCTCCGTCAGTCGACGCTTTCCCGACTCGATACCGTCCTGTCCCAACTCCAGCAGGCGACGGCCGACGGAACGCTGCCTGCGGACGATCGCGCGACCGACCTCCTCTCCGAGGCGCGCGAACTTCGCGACGACGTGGACAGTCGGCTTCGGGACGTCGACAGCGATCTCGAGGGCGAGACGGCCGCGTCACCGGATGGAGACTCGGACTCGGGGGCAGTACGAATCGACATTCAGGACGGCGGTCTCGACGACTCACAGCGCGGCGACGACGGCGATGGTCGCGGTGCCGATCGCACCGATCCCAACCCGGCCGTCGACGTCGATGCCGAACTCGAGACGCTGAAAGACCAGTACAGCGACGACAAGGAGGACGACGGATCCTCGAACGAGCGCGACGGTCTCGAGACCGACGCCGGGAGCGGCGAGTTTGAGGGGGACGATGCCGACGGCGATGGTGAGGAGACGGCCGAGTCCGTCGACACAGCCGACGCAGACGACGCAGACGGCTCTGACGGTGCAAGCGGTGCTGACGATTCCGACGACCCCACCGATCAGAAAAACGGATCCGATTCCGGCTGAACCGGGAGCTAAACCGGTTCGAACCGGTAGCCGTCCCAGTCCTGACTCTCGGGTTCGCGGATGCCGGCTCCGGGTTCGCGCAATTCCTCAACGTAGACCGGTTCCACCGCGTCGCCGATGTCGACCTCGTCGGTTGTGAGCTGTCCGATCGCGCGGACCGTTTCGCCCTCAACGTCGAACTCGACGATCGCGAGCGAGTTCGGCTCGCGGACGCCGGGCGGCGTCGCCATACTCGTCGTCCACGTGATTACCTCGGCGGTGTACTCGCTCAGATCGACCGTATCGACCGGTTCCGTTCCGCCGGGACCCCGCGGATGGCCCGGGTAGCTGATCGATCCGTCCTCGTACTTGTACGCTTCCATGGTCATTGTGCTGCCTCCATGATGGTGGTGATGACGCAGTTGCCGAAGCCGCCGACGTTACAGGTGAGACCGACGTCCGCATCGACCTGTCGCGGACCGGCCTCGCCGACGAGTTGCTCGTAGATTTCGACGCCCTGAGCGACGCCGCTGGCGCCGAGCGGATGGCCTTTGGATTTGAGGCCGCCGGAGGTGTTGACCGGTAGCTCTCCGGTGTCACGCTCCGTATACCCCTCCTCGACGAGCTTCCAGGCCTCGCCCTGTTCGGCAAAGCCGAGCCCCTCCATCTGGAGGAACTCGAGGATGGTGAACATATCGTGGAGTTCGGCGACGTCGATATCCTCGGGCCCGTAGCCGCTCATCTCGTAGGCTCCCTTGCCGCTCTCGACGACGCCGCCCATCACGGTCGGATCCTCGCGTTCGTGTACGACGTGGGTGTCCGTCGCGCCGTCGACGCCGGCGATTACGGCGTACTCGTCCGTGTACTCCTTTGCGACCTCCTCGGGACAGAACAGCAGCGCCGCCGATCCGTCCGTGATCGGACAGAAGTCGTACAGTCGCAGCGGGTCGGCGACGATCGGCGACTCGAGGACGGTCTCGAGGTCGACTTCCTTCCGGAACTGGGCCTTCGGGTTGTCGAGGCCGTTCTTGTGGTTCTTGACCGCCACTTTGCCGAGGCTCTCCCGCGGTGCGTCGAACCGGTCTAAGTAGTGTCGTGCGGTCAGCCCCGCAAAGGAGGGCAACGTCACGCCGGTCTTGTACTCGGCGGGGTGGGTCAGCGACGCGATGACGTCGGTCGCCTCGCCGGTCGTCCGATGGGTCATCTTCTCGCCGCCGACGAGCAGCGTCATGTCGCTTGTGCCGCTGGCGATCGACTGCCAGGCGGCGTAGATTCCCGCGCCACCGCTGGAACTCGTCTGATCGACACGCTGTGTGTACGCCGGCACGGCGTCGAGGTCGTGTGCGAGCGCGTTCGGTACGCCGGTCTGTCCCTCGAACTCGCCGCTGGCCATGTTCGAGACGTACAGGTGTTCGACAGCCGATGCGTCGACGCCTGCATCCTCGAGACACTCGATCCCGGCCTCCGCCAGGAGGTCCTGAATCCAGCCCTCGCGTTTCCCGAACTGGGTCATGGATGCGCCGATGATTGCAACACGTTCCATGACCTACTGGACTCGGGTCAATGATTTATAACGTGGGGTCGTGGCAGTCTTCGTCATGTTTTACAACCGCCACGACCGGTGATATCGGTGTTTGCCCGGATCGCTACGACGCGGATTCCGCCGCCGTCCGCAACTCGCTCGCGCGCGAGCGGGCCTGTTCGATGACCGCCGGCCGGGCCTCGAAGGAGACGGTGACGTCCTCGTCGCCGTAGGTGACGTCGTCGACGTTTGCGTTGTCGTGAATCCACGAGACCACGCTCATCGTATTTTCAGTCATCGGGAGCAGCAGCCGTTCTTCTTCCCATTCGGGCAGCTCTCGATCGATCCGATCGAGCAGGGACTCGACGTTCGTCCCCTCCCTGCCGCTGACGGTGACCGGGTTCGGCGCGAGCGCCGAGAGCGCGTCGCGTTTCTCCGCGAGTTCCTCGTCGTCGACCTTGTCGATCTTGTTCAACACCGTCACGATCGGCGCCTCGTTGCGTTCATAGAGGGTGTCGTGACTGGTGACGAGTTTCTCGTGGATCTCTTCGATCGGTTCGCTGACGTCGACGACGAGGAGGACGAGGTCGGCCCGGTAGACCGAATCCAGCGTCGACTTGAACGATTCGACCAGCCAGTGGGGGAGATCGCTGATGAAGCCGACGGTGTCCGTTACCAGCACGTCTCGCGGCTCGATGTCCGCACGTCGGGTCGTCGTCCCCAGCGTCGTAAACAGCTTATCCTGTGACTCGGCCGTGGCGTCGAGATCCGGATGAAGGTCCTCGTTCTCCTCGACGGTGAGATCGTCAGCGAGTTGGCGCAGCAGCGTCGACTTGCCGGCGTTCGTATACCCCGCCAGCGCAACCAGATCGAATCCGGAGTCTCGCCGGCGCTCTCGACGGTGTTCCTCCGTCTGCTCGATCCGCTCGAGTTCGTCTCTGATCCGGCTGATCTGATTTTTAATGTCCTGTTCGCGGCTCTCGTCGTACTCGCCGAGCCCCATGAACCCGGGGTGTTCGTCGCGTTTGGCCAGGCTGGTCTTGGCCTCGGCACGGGGGAGTTCGTACCGGAGTTCCGCCAGTTCGACCTGCAGTTGCGCTTTGCGGGTCTGGGCGCGCTGGCCGAAAATTTCGAGGATCAGCGTGAATCGGTCGATGACCTCGACGCCCTCGGGCAGTAGCTGGCCGAGGTTGTACGTCTGGTAGGGACCGAGCCGATTGTCGAAAATGACGGTCGTCGCGTCGGCTGCGACGACTTCCTCGGCGAGGACTTCGGCTTTTCCCTCGCCCAGCTGGAGGGCGGGGTCCGCTCGCCGTGACTGGGTGATTTCTCCGACGACGGTGTATCCCGCCGCTTCGGCGAGGTCGCGGATCTCACTCGTATCGGGCGTTCCGGAATCGACGCGCTTTGCGATGATTGCTCTCATGCGGATGACAGTTGTGTGTAACTCGGGCGTGGTTGCTCGTGGAAACTCGAGACGACGCGCTCGTCGATTCCGCGAGTGACGGCTCGTGTGCACTGGCCGCGCCGGCGACGCGACGGACGCGACGGACGCGGCGGTTGCCCGACCACGCTACGGATGCCGGTCAAACACCCCCGTTAGGCGGACGATAGGCATACCTCTCCGTACGTGTCCGATCGCCTTGAATCCCGCGCACGATGGGATCTGTCGAGTCGGTTCTGGCTGGGAACCCGACGTTCGGTCTCGCGCCGAGGGGTCCGTCTCGAGGGTCTCGCTTCCAAATTCTCGAGTTACCTGATAGTCACGCTACCACAACAGTCATTGTCGGTGACTCGAATACGAACTCGTAATGCTAGACGTGGACCCGACGACGCTCGCTCTCGAGTTCGGCGGCAGCGCGGTCATCGGCGGGGTGCTCGGATTCGCGACCAAACAGGTCGCGAAACTCGTCGCGATCATCATCGGCACCCAGCTCATGGCCTTTCGCTACCTCGAGTCACAGGAAATCCTCATCGTCGACTGGAACCGGCTTTCGGCGGGCCTCGTCGAGACTCAAGAGCGGGCCGACGAGATCCACTGGCTCGAGTCGATGCTCTCGATGCTGTCGGTCGGAGCCGGGTTTACCAGCGGCTTCCTGATCGGGTTCCACAGAGGATAGTCACGGGCTGTCGATCGACCGCCGGACCAATCGACCGCTGGCGGCCGCGTCGCCTCGGCTCGCTACCGCGTGTTCAGGTCGTCTTTGTCCTTGATAATCTCCGTTTCCGCCTTCCCGCTCGAGTGTTCGTTGACCACGTCGTAGAACTCGTTTTGCATCCCTGCCGGGAACGTCAACACGCCGACCCAGGAGCCGTCGGGCTGCCACTCCTCGCGTTCGAGGTCGCCGAACGAACGCACCTTCGCCTGTGCGCTGCCGGCGTACTCCGCCGGGATCTGGACCGCGATGGTCACCTCTTCGAACCGGATCGGAATCACCGGCCGCAGATCGTCGAGTGCGTCGTCGACTTGCTGTTCGACCGGCTCCATCGGATCGACCGTGAACCCGGCCTCCTCGAGCGCGTTCTCGATACGCTCGGGCGGGTGGGGCGCGTTGTCCATCTGCGGGTTAACCGCGTTTCGCGTGATGGTGTCGACCAGCTGCTTGCGCTTTTGTTCTTGCATTTCGCGGCGCTGATCGGCCGTGATCTGGATCTCTCCCTGCTTGATCACTTCGGGGATGATCTCGAGAGGGTCGGTCGTGTCGAACACCTTCTCGAGGTCGTCCTCGGCGGGCCGATCCCCACGAGAGGCGTCCTCGAAAACGTCTTCGGCGGCGATAACCTCCTCGAGATCGCCGTCGAACTCGTCGCGTTTGATCGCAAGCGCCGCATCCGGGTCTACGAGCACTTCGAAGCGCGCCCCGTGTGACTCGAGTCGCGCCGTCACCGCCTCGTCGAGCGATATCATACCAGGGAGTACCCCCGGCCGCCTAAAAGAGCTTTTCCTGCCGGCATCCGACCGGATCCGACGCGGCTGACGGTGACTGGCGGCTGCGAACGGATCGATTCGCTGCCGGCGCTGGCACATTGGCACGCTGATACGTACCGGGTTGGCACGTTGGCACACCAATGGGCTGACAGCCGAACGGATCGGCGGGGAACTCGATTACTCGTCGTCTTCGTCGTCCTCACCCTCGTCGAGGAGGTCGTTCTCCTCGAGGTGAGACTCGATCGTGTCGTGGTCGAACTGTTCGAAGGACTCGGTCTCGACGTCGACCGTCGCGAGGCCGACCTCGTTGGGGAGCAAGGAGCCGTCGTTGACCGACGCGAGCGCGTCGAGTGCGAGCGCGATGCCGCCGTCGAGATCGGCTTCCTCGTCGTAGTTCTCCTCGAGGTACTCCTGGAGTTCGCCGCGGTCCGAGCCGACGGCGAGGGCCTTCCACTCGTAGGGCGTTCCGGACGGATCGGTTTCGAACAGGCGCGGCTCGCCGTTCTCGACGCCGCCGACGATCAGCGCGACGCCGAACGGACGGGCGCCGCCGACCTGGGTGTACTGCTGGATGTGGTCGGTGACTTCCTTGGTCAAGGTCTCGACGCCGATCGGCTCGCCGTAGCGCAGTTGGTTGACCTGCGTCTGGCGGCGGGCGAAGTCGATCAGCTGGCGAGCGTCGGCGACGTGGCCGGCGCTGGCGATCCCGACGTGATTGTCGGCCTTGTGAATCTTCTCGACGCTCGAGTCCTCGAGCAGCGGGGAGGGGACTCGTTTGTCGACGGCGAGAACGACGCCGTCGTTCGTTCGGATACCGATGCTTGCTGTGCCTCGCTTGACCGCCTCGCGTGCGTACTCGACCTGATAGAGTCGGCCGTCGGGCGAGAAGATCGTGATGCCTCGGTCGTATGCCTGCTGTTGTTGTTGTCCCTGCATAGTATCACGGTAAATCGTAATCGAGGTCTGTCGCACCCGTGAACGCCTCATCGAGTCGCACGTCTGCAGATCCATCGCACACGACGGCGACTCGCTCTTCGTTCCCGAACACGACGTTTCTCTCTTCCGAATCTTGCCCGCGGCGTCCTAAATAGTTTTCTTCACCGGCACGGATCGTGCCACTGATACCGCGGACTCGAATTCCTACCGGAGAGCCGTCTATCTCGTCGATACAGGCCAGTGCCGCCCGTGCCGAATCCGTTTCGCCGTGGCGGACCTGAACCATCGCCTCGCCGATTCCCTCGTCGAAATCGAACCTGACGACCGTCATATCGGCGCGGGCGCTGCCCGGATCGCCCAGCAGATTCTGGGCCGCATACCAGCACTCGCGCTGGAACGCCCGCCGGTCGATCGACGCGTCCGGCCAACTCTCGATGCCGACGGCGAGATACCGCCAGCGCGGCTGGAGGTGTTTCGGGAGGTGTTTCATTCGTCGGTTTCGTCCGAGCCAGCCGCGCCGTCCGCGCCGGCCGCACCGGTCGTCTCAGCCGCGTCTCCGGCCGGAATTTCGGCTTCGGTCTCGGTCGGCGTTCGCTCCGCCACGAGAACACCGACCTGGTCATGGACGCGTTCGACGGCGGTCAGCGAAAAGCCTGCGTCGGTAAAGGCGTCGGCGAGGACGCCGACGGTCGCCGGATCGTCGACTTCGGGCGAGTAGAACGGCGCGTCGGGATCCGGCTCGCCGAAGAACATCACGTCTCCGAGGACGAATTTCTGTGGCTCGAGGCCGGCGATAACGTCGATCGCCTCGCGCTTTTCGTCGTCGGAGAGGTGGTGCAACGCGAAGTTCGAGGTGACGATATCGACCTCGCCCTCATACTCGGGTTCGCGGAAGGTCCCGTATTCGAACTCGAGATTCTCGAGTCCTTCCTCGTCGGCTTTCTGCTCGGCTTCCGCCATCATGCCGTCGCTGATGTCGCGACCGACGACGCGCGCCGCGTCGGGTGCGAGTGCGAGCGCGATCGCTCCCGTTCCGGTCGCGAGATCCAGCACGATATCCTCGTGATCGGGTGCGGCGTGCTCGATCACCAGGTTCGCACAGGCGCGGTACTCGTCGGACTTGGATTCGTCGTACTCGCTGGCTTTCTCGTCGAAACGGGACGCGTGGTCCTCAAGATTCTTCTTCATACCTGCCCCGTTCGACACCCGGCTCAATGAAGGACTCGGAGTTGATGCGTCGGTTGCGTTCGGCGAGTCTCCCCCACTCGGTCAACCCCGCCTCGATAAAGGCCTTCGAGAACCCGATCTGTTCGCCCAGCGCCCGCAACTCTCGGGGCGTGCGCACCTCGAGATGTGAGTTCGGATCCGCACTCACCACGTAGGGGGCGTCGAAGTAGTCGACGATCTCCTCGAGTTTGCGGAGCGACTGGATGACTCTAACCCGGCGACCGCCGCTCGTTCTGAGGACGCCCGAGAGGTTGAACTCGATGCGGACGCCGTTCTCGACGGCGGCTTTGACGAGGACGTGGTTGACGTCGCCGTGGTCGGCCATCGGATGGGCGAGCACGTCGACTTTATCGTTTTCGACGGCAAAGCGATTCATCGCGTTCGTGCCGCCGTGAACCCCGAGGATCGTCTGCGAGGTTCGGTAGTTACCTACCGAGCCGCCGGCTTCCTGCGGATCGGCGGCGCGAATCTCGAGGCCCTCGACGACGTCGATGCCGTACTCCTCGCCGATCCGTTCGGCGTCGTACTCCGCCCGCGAGTCGTGGTGGTTCCTGACGACCACGCCCTCGTAGCCGCAGTCGGCCGCCGTTTTCGCGAGTCTGGCGACCGTGCTGTCTCCGTCGGGATGGGCGTGGACGGCCTCGTACATACTCGGATCGTCTCGCGGCGGTGACTTGGGGTTTGTGCCATGGGACGCGACCGAGCCCGGACGACGGGCAGTCGAGAGTGGGCGGCGGCATTTTGAACGAGCGGCCGAGCGGCGCTGTGCGTCGCTCCGGAGTGAGAAGACGGAAGGAGGTGCCGCAATCGGACCGTATCGAGGCGGGGACAGGCGCGGTGTGACGTTCACGACCGCGATAGACGACGGCGTGCGTTTCGTTAGTTGAGGATCGACTGGGCCACCGTGGCGAGCTGGCCGTTGTCGGCCTCGCTGAGTCGCTCGTCGCCGATCTTCAGGCGCAGACGCGGGCGACCGACGTCGATCGGAACCTTCTCGGTGTCGATCAGGCCCATGTCTTCGAGCTTGGTCTTGGTTCGGCTAAAGGTCGCCTTGGAGGCGATGCCGACGTCCTCGCCCCACTTGCTGATGTCGTACAGCAGGGCCTCGTTCTTGGCCGCGACGAGCAGCGAAATCGTGACCTCGTCGAGTCCGTCTCCGTCGCCGCGAGCGGTCTCGAGCGAGTTGAGGATCGCCGTGAAGTCCGCTTCGGCGTCGGGACTGATCTCGTCGGCGAGCGTCTCGCGGACGTCCGTAATCGGCGGGGTTCGAAGGTTGAACTGCGAGGAGTCCGCCCAGCGCGCCTCGTAGGTGTCGTAGGTGTCGTCGACGAAGCTTTCGTCGTCGGTGACCAGGCCGCCGACGCGGTCGCCGGCGTGGACGACGGCGATGACGCGGTCTTCGGTGATCAGCAGCGAGTTCTCGGGTGCCTCCTCGAGCGTTCGCAGCGCGAGTGCGTCCTGACTGATGAGGTCAGCGGCGTTCGAGGCGACGATGAAATCGTCCATGACGTCTTTCAGCGTTCGCTCGTCGGCGAGCATGTGTACCGACGGGAGCGAGCCATCGAACGCGGTCGCAACGGACACGAACTCTTCGATGGCGTCTGCCGATGGGTTGACCATGTAGACGTCCCCGCTCGCATCCTCGAGAATGGATTCGAGGATATCGTCAATCTGGTGGTTGAGTAAATTCGAGGTCATCTCTGTACAGAAGTAAACGATTGCAAACCACTTAATTTTGTTGGCCGTTTTCAGGCCACAACTTGAACTCTGGCGGGGTATGCGGTAGTTTTTGTCGGTTCCTTCGTCGGTTCTTCACTACCGATCCGAGAGTATATGACATAGTTGAATCAATAGTAGGACCGGTGTCGGTTGGATTAAATGTGGGCCATCGCCATCCGTTAATTCGGAAACTGTCGGCGAAAAGTATCGGCCGTTCTCGACTACGGACCGCTGTACGTGACGACGATTCCCTGAGGTGAAATGTTCGCCACTGTCTGGCCGGTGTACACGAGTGTCTCTTGAAGCGCAATGCCAGCCTCAGCCGCAATCATGAGGGACATACACTAACACACTATTGGTATCTTATTTAAATGTATTGCAGTATAGTATCAGCCGAAATAACACAACTAACTGTCACAGAAAATGAAGTACTGCACCCTCACGAAACATGACAGCAGGTCGGGACCCCGTCTCACCGTTTAAACTGCCGCGATAATCCCGTCGACCAGTAGAGGTCCCCGTCGTAGATAACCGAGCCCTCGACCTCCTCGAGCAGCGTGACGAGGCCGGACTCTGTAAGCGTGAAACTCGATTCGGTGCCACAGAGATAGGCGTACTCGTTGTCCTCCGTGTGGGGGAAATAGTACGAGCCGTTCATACGCGTCGAATAACAGTCTAACTCCACCAGATAGTCGCCCGGCCCCTCCTCGAGTTCCTCGAGCGTAATGGTGATCGGAAACCGCTGTTCGCCCTGCGTAAGCGAGTGGGTCCCGTCGCCGACGACCGCGTAGTCTTTCCCCATCATGATACGCCGCCGTGCGAGCCCCAGTGCCCGCTCGAGGCTGAACCCGTGGACGAGGAGTTTGGCGAACGTCGAGCCGACCTTGACGGCGTGGTCGTTCAGTACCTTGGTCACCGTCACTGCGCCGGCGACGCTCCCCTTTTCGATCAGTCCCATCCCCTCGTAGTAGGAGCCACAGGCGTTGAGGAAGAACGTCTGGCTGTTACACTGATCGAGGTTTGCGGCCGAGAGGTAGCCGTCCGGACAGCGGAGTCCGTCGGTCTCACAGTGGCCGATGTAGTGGACGAAGTCGTACTCGCCTTCGAAAACGCGTGCCAGATCGGCCGTCGTGAGTGACTCGCCGACTGTCACGTCCATCGAGAGGTCCTCGGAGCGTTGACGATAGATTTCGGCGACGTCGTCGTGTTCGCCCGCCATCTCGGGGTCGTTCAGGACGACGCAGATCGACGTCGAATCGCTCGAGCGTTCGAGATAGTCGAGTCGGTTGTGGTAGGCCTCCGGCGTGGACTTGAAGACGTCGATCGGCACGCCGTCGGCGAGCCAGCCGTGGACTCGGCCGTTTCGGAGTTCGGGTTTGACGATATCCACCGAGGCGACCCGGCCGGCGCTGGCTCTGCTCGCGGCACCGTTTTCGTCGCCCACACCGCGATAAAAGTCCTCCAGAGAGCGCTCGACCAGCTCCTTGCCCTCGAGTTCGGACGTCCGGGGCATGTAGATCATGCTCATCCGATCGAGCAGGAACGGGAGGGTCTCGACGCTCTCGTACTCCGGCGCGACGTACGTCGAGAGATGCCAGTCGGGGAGTCGGTGTTCGATCGCCGTGTACGGCACCTCGAGATAGGTCGCGAGACGCCGTTCGGGGCTGGCATCGTAGAGGGCGTCGGCGTCGAGTTCGAGCGCATCGAGCACGTTCAGTTCGGCCAGGTTCGTCCCGTGGGGGCCCACGTTGCGGACGAGACAGTCGAGGAAGTACGTTTTGCGCAACAACTGCTCGACGTCGTGTTCGAGTTCGGGCATCGGCGAGAGCTGTTCCTCGACCCCGCGTTCAGGGAGCCGAAGCTGCGGCCGATCGGGACCGGTTCGACGGCGTCCGCAGGTCCGAAGCGTCGCCTGCAGGTAGTACGCAAGCGGCGCGGCGACGAACAGCGATTCGTAGTCCGGCGGGACGACCACCTCGATGCCGGTATCGGCGGTATCCTCCCGGATGCAGTCGGGAATCTCGAGGTCGTCGCCGGACTCGAGAAGCGACGGATGGCCCCGGAGGGAGGGGTAGGTGCGATCCGGACTATCCGTCTTCTGGGATGCCGAGAGGTGGCTGATCGCCGTTGCGATGGCCTCCGGCGAATCCGGGACGGTGATCGTCCCCGCCGGAAGTTCGTGGTGGCTCCGGAAGCCGAGGAGGACGCGAGTGCGATCGGGAAAGGAGACGGTGATCGTGTCGTAGCCGTCGGTCTTCTCGATAGTCGCAGTGCCGGAAAACCGAAGATAGGTCTTGATGTCGGTGTCGATATCGACGATGTACTCGCCGGGGGACAGCGAGAGCGGGGAGCCGCCCAGGTCGAGTTCGTGTTGCTCGCCCGATCCGAGCGAGAACGCGTAGACGACCGCGTGGGGAAAGCGGAGTTCGTTAGCCGTTGCGACGACCGTTTCGTCGACTGGTCGTTGGATGTCCGGCCCCGGTCCGCCGACGACGAGATCGGCACCGCGGACCGACAACTCGGTGTTGTCAGCGTCGGTGACACGGAGCGCGCCGTCGTCCGCCGCCCACTCGATCATTCGGTACGCTGAATGTCACTCCGGAAAGTTAGTTGTATCGGGTGGGCAGCGAACGACTGTGAGTCCGGCGTGTTGGGAACCAAACCGGTCATAGTTGCTGGTCCCGGCGCACCACGGTAGCTCTTCCGGTCAACACAACAGCACCGGACACCACCAGCGTGGAGAGCCGACCCGACTCGTTCGTACGGTCTCGAAGACGGAGGGTAGTGGCTCCACTTGCCGAAGACGGGTACACTTATGCAGCCGCCAAACTGCACATCGGATATGGAACACGAGCAGGTCCGGGACGTCGATCCCGCCGTCGCCGATGCACTCGAGGGAGAGGTCGATCGCCAGCGAAACTCGCTGCAGATGATCGCGAGCGAGAACCACGTCAGCCAGGCGGTCATCGACGCGCAGGGAAGCGCCCTGACGAACAAGTACGCCGAGGGGTATCCCGGCTCGCGGTACTACGGCGGCTGCGAGTACGCCGACGAGGTCGAAAACCTCGCGATCGAACGCGCGACGGAGCTGTTCGGTGCCGAGCACGTCAACGTCCAGCCACACTCGGGCACGCAGGCCAACCAGGCCGTCTACTTCGCGATGTTAGAGCCCGGCGACAAGATCCTCTCGCTGGATCTGACCCACGGCGGTCACCTGAGCCACGGCCACCCGGCGAACTTCGTCGGCCAACTGTACGACGTCGAACAGTACGAGGTCGACCCCGAGACGGGGTATCTCGACTACGAGGGGCTGGCAGAGCACGCCGAAGCGTTCGAACCCGACATCATCGTCTCGGGCTACTCCGCGTACCCGCGCGAAATCGAGTGGGAGCGCATTCAGGAGGCCGCCGACAGCGTCGACGCGCTCCACCTCGCGGACATCGCTCACATCACCGGTCTCGTGGCCGCGGGCGTTCACTCGTCGCCGGTCGGCACGGCCGACTTCGTCACGGGGTCGACCCACAAGACGATCCGCTCCGGCCGCGGTGGGATCGTCATGTGCGACGAGGAGTACGCCGACGACGTCGACTCGGCGGTGTTCCCCGGCGGGCAGGGCGGTCCACTCATGCACAACGTCGCCGGCAAGGCCGTCGGCTTCAAGGAGGCGCTCCAGCCGGAGTTCGAAGACTACGCCTCCCAGACGGTCGCGAACGCGAAGGCGCTCGGCGAGAGCCTCGTCGACAACGGCTTCTCGCTGGTCTCGGACGGCACTGACAACCACCTCGTGCTCGTCGACCTGCGCGAGAGCCACCCCGAGACGTCGGGGGGCGACGCCGAAGAAGCCCTCGAGGACGCAGGCATCGTTCTCAACGGCAACACCGTCCCCGGCGAGACGCGTTCGGCGTTCGATCCCTCGGGCATCCGCGCCGGGACGCCCGCGCTGACCACCCGCGGCTTCGACGAGGACGACTGCCGAAAAGTCGCCGATCTAATCACTCAGGTCATCGACGCGCCGGAGGACAATGATGTCCTCGAGGACGTCCGCGAGGAAGTCGAGTCGCTGTGTGACGCGAACCCGCTGTACGAGTGACATCCTCCGCGCCCTGAAGGGCGCGGCTTCCCGTACCGCAGTTGGGATATTTGCTGGTCTACGACACGACCTGTTCTCTCGTGCGGAACGTCCCGCTCTCGCGGTCGAACAGGTGTACCGATGGCTGTGCCACACAGCCGTTACTCCTATCCTCGCCGTGAGGACTCGGAGTTATCTTCTGTCGCATATTCTCCGCCCCGTTACAGTCCGCATTGGCCACCAACTCGCACGATGAGCAGACGTACAAGCCACGTTCGACGCGGTTCGACGTCGTGTCGTCGCCACACGCCGAACACGTCTTCGAGGTATCCCACTCGTTTTCTTTCAGTACCTCGACGCCACGTATCTCGCCTTTGTACGCGAGGTACTGGTAGATACGATCGAATGCCCACGTATGGAGTTTCTTGTTACCGGTCTTGCCCCAGTCCGAGTCACGCACGTCTTCAGGCCAACTCACTGCCACCGTTCCAACACCGCGTTCAACGCATTCGGTAATGATGGTGTCCGTGAGAACGTGGTAGAAGTGTGTCTCGCGGTCTGCAAGTTTTCGACGCGCCCACATCGACTTTTCTGATGGCCCGTTCTCACCTTCGGTGTCGTACTCTGCCCGAGTGAAGTAGTGCTTGTTCTGTTTGAGCGAGTTGCCGGGGTACAGGACGTACTCGTTGGGGAATGCGACCGTGGCGGTGTTCTTAATGCCAAGGTCGATTCCTGCCACTTCATCACCTGCGGAGTCGTTGGTTTCGAGTTCGACTTTGCAGACGAAGTGCAGTTCCCACTCGTCGCCGTTCCAGACGGCGCGGACGTTCTGCACTCGGTTGACCTCCGAGAGGTCAACGTCCGGGCGCGTCTGGTACTCACAGAGGATGAAGTCCGACCAATTCTCTTTGAGGTTTGAACCTTTTGAGAGTCGGACGCGGTTGTTGGCGGGGTCGTGTTTGAACCCGTCTACTTTAAATGTGATCGTACTGCGCGGCCGTTCGTCATCGTGTTTGCGGTAGCCGGGCGGATTCGCCGTCTCGTTGTTCTGTCGCAGATCAAACCACGACTGGAAAGCGTCAGAAAGTTCTTCGATGACTTTCTGACTGGATTGGGCGTTCAGGTCTTTCCAGCACGATTGGTTTTTCATATACGCTTTCAGCACCTCTTCGGCTGGGATTTCACCGACTTCATCCCAGATTCGACCGGCTGTCCAGCGTGCGACGTTCCAGATCTTCGAGGCGGAGTGTCCGAGCAAATCCAGGTCATCGCAGACCTGCCGCTGGTTCTGGATGGAACCAACGTAGGTGCGAGTGACCTCGATCGCCATACATAGCCTATGTAGATAAACCAACTTAATAGTATGGATGATCGTGGAATATCCAGCCCGCCACCGACGGTGGATTGCGTCGTCCAGTGACGCGATTCACGCCCATTGAGTAAATCGAAGGTTTGCGATGCCCACCAGAAGTCTTTGATTTCTGAGGACGCTGTGAACGGTGGGATTCTTTCGCTGATTAAAGATAGCTACGTCGTTCGGCTTCCGTATGTCCGTCTCAGTTTGGAAGTCGGCCGGCTCGCTCGAGGATCGCGAGACCGACGATCGTGAGCGCGAGGAAGACGGCGCCGATCTGGAACAGCTGGTCGTAGCTGTAGCCCTGTTCGACGAACAGGCCGAGGACGAACGAGCCGAGCGACTGGGTGAGCATCCACACGGAACTGAACACCGCGTAGGCGCTCCCGCGGGTCGAGTCGGGGAGCGTCTCGAGGAGGAACGTGTCGGTCGCGGGAAACAGCGAGTGGATGACGACGCCGACGACGGCGGAGAGGGTGAGTAGCCCGATCAACCCCTCGGTCAGCGTCAGGACGAACAGGGAGACCGAGAACAGGCCGACGACGCCGAGCAGGTACGGTACTTTTGGGAGTCGATCGGCCAGATCGCCGCCGACGAAGAACGCGGGGATGCCGGCGGCGAAGACGACGGTTAGCAGCATGCTCGAGGCCCGCGGGGACATGCCTTTCGACTGCATGTACAGTTCGTAGAAGTTGAACACGCCCTGCCAGACGAACGAGGCGACGCCGACAATCGCCAGGCCGGTCACGATGACCCGCCACTCCGAGAGCGCGCCGGCGACGAAGCTCCGGTCGTCCGCACCCGCGTTCGGCAGCGTCGCCCGCCGCGCGGCGAGCCACGTGTAGCCGGTTATCACCGCCGCGCCGACGGCGATGAGCCACAGCGACAGCCGCCAGTCGACGAGCACCGTCACCGTGACCAGCGGGGCCGCGAGCACCGCAGCGATCTGGCTGGCGGCGCCGTGGATCCCCACGATGCGACCGACCCGCTCCGGGAAGAGCTCGCTCAGAAACGGGTTCGCCGAGACGAAGTAGACGCCCGACGCGATCCCCATCAGGAAGGCCCCGAGCATGAGGTGCTCGATCGACGTCCCCATCGCGGCGAACGCCGAGGCCGCCGCGAGGATCGCCCCGGAGCTGAGCACGACGACGTGACGCGGCACCTTCGTCAGAAGCCAGCCGGTCGGCAACCGCGGCGCCGCACTCCCCACCCACGTGAGCGTCACGAGCAGGCCGGCCGTCGCCTCGCCGATGGTGAACTCCGCAATGATCACGTCCAGCAGCGGCGCGAAGATGATTCTGGCGAGGTTGAGGAGGAAGACGAGTCCGCAGAGAGAGGCGAAGAGTCGGGTTCGGGTCACGGTTTCTGTTTCTGATAGGTCGCCACAAACGTTCCGAAATCGGCCGGTTCGTCGGTTGGGTCGCGGCCACAGTCGTCCTCAAGCGTCTCGGTCGAACGGTCGCGGAGCGGTCCCTGTCAGTACTTGTGCTCGGACGGAGAGAGATCGAGCGCGTCGTAGAAGTCTCGATCGATGTAGTCGCGCTCGGCACGCCACCGTTCGAAACCGGACCGATCGGCAGGATAGGCGTCATACTGCCGTTCGTACTCGGAGACGTAGGTACGCGTCTCCCTGAGGCCGAGAACGGCCTCGTACAGTTCGTGCGTGCTCACGCCGAGCGTTTCGAAGGTGTCTCTGCGATACTCCGCGAGGAAGTTCTTGAGAACGCCGGTCCCGACCAGAAGCTTGCTTTTGAGGTCGTCGACTTCCGTGGAGGTGCCGACGATTTCGCGAAGCTCCGCCTCGGGAAGCAACGCGGTGAGTGCCCGGAGAACGTTCACCTCGAGCGCGCTCGCGGCGACGTTGTACGCGTCCCACGAGGCGAGTTTCGCAGCCTCGCCGTGTTCGCGGTACAGCCAGCGGTTGTGCTCCCAGAGGCCGTGTTCGGAGACGTCACCGTCTTCGATCGCCTCGACGGCGGCGCGTCCGGCGGAGTAGCCGGAGTAAGCCGCCCCGCGGATGCCTTTGCCCGTGATCGGATGCGTCGTCCCCACCGCGCCACCCGCGGTCAGGTAGCCGGGAGCGACCATCGAATCCAGCGGCCGACGGAGGGCGATCGCCGACCCAAGCTTGTTTTTCGTGTCGAACTTCTCGGCGACGTTCGCGCCCTGATACTCGGGTCGGTCCTCGATGTCGCGGCGCAGGCGGTCGGCGAGCGGGATCGGCTCCTTGTTCATCTGGAATCCCAGGCCGACGTTGATCTGCGTCGGTGTCCGCGGGAAGTACCAAATGTAGCCCAACTCTTCTAGGGGTTTCCCGACGATGGCGTTGTGGTACTCGACCGGTTTCTCGGTCTCGATGATCTCGCGGTAGGCCGACCCGAAGTGGGTGTAGTGGGGAACCTCGAACGTCGGGGCGCCGGGAGTGTCGAGCGTCTCGAACTCGATCATGTCTTGCAGGATCGACTGTGCGCCCGCGGTGTCGATCAGGACGTCACACTCGTACCTGACCGGCTCGCCGTCTCGAACGGCTTTGACTCCGGTAACGCGACCGTCCTGAAGCACCTCGTTGACCACCGTATCGTAGTGTTGGACTGCGCCGTTGTCGGCGGCCTGCTCGAGGAGTCGCTGTCCGAACTCGTAGCGGTCGATGACGTTGCTGCCCGTCTCGTAGGGCAACACCTTCCGCACCCCGAGTTCCTCGTCCCAGTACTCGATCTGGTCGATGTTGTTGTCGACGAGGACGGCCTCGTCGTCGGCGATCGCGTCCATGTCGATCGGGCCCGGATACTTCTGCGGGTCGCGAGGGCTCTTTATCGCGTCGCCGCAGGCGATGAATCCGCCCTGTTCACGCGGTTTGCGCTCTAACTGGACGACGTCGAGCCCGGCGGCCGCTGCCGTTGCGGCCGCAAAACAGCCCGCGATCCCGCCCCCGACAACGACCACATCGCGCTGGTTGCACGCCATTGGATACTGACCCAACTTTCGGAAATGAGAGACGTAACTCTTGCTTTTTCGGAAGTCCGGCGGACCGGGCGGACCGCTGTCCTCAGTTGCTGTCGATCGTCGACGTCGACGGTGCCGCGCTCCAGGTGGCGCGAACGGTGTACGAGCGACAGGCACTGGCGCTGATCGAGACGGCTGACACCGACGAATACGGCGGCCTCGCGACCGAGTACGACGTCGTCGTCACCGCCGAACGCGGTACGGCCGCGTGGGAGGTCTCGGAGACGGGGACGACCGACAGGGATCCGGAGGAGTGAGACGCGCCATCCGCGTCGCATCCCCGTCGGCCACACGTGAGAAGTGATTCCAATAGCGTACTGGCGTCCTCCGTGACAAACGACATCCGCGACGAAGTCGAACAGCCGTCTCGCGCGTCGACGCGAGGCGGTCACGGCCTCGGCCGAACGAAATCGAGATCGAGGAGCGGTACCGACCGGTTCAGTCGTCGTTCTGACTGCTGCTGTCGGCACCGATCGCCTCGTGTTTGTGCAGCAGCGACATCTTGTCTCGAAGGTCTTCTCCCTCCTTGTCGTACGTTCGGACGCGGTAGACGTACAACAGCGAAACCAGCAGGATCCAGCCGAACTGAACCCCGAGTGCGCTCGGTGCACCGAGGGCAACGAACACCATGAAGATAGCCGAGACGATGACGTTGCCGACAGCCACGACCTTGAGCACCGGCATCGGCAGCTTGTAGAACGAGTACTGGTAGCGATCCGGGAACACTTTCGGCAGGTTCCAGAGCGCGACGCCGCTGATCATGAAGCTGATGAAGATACCGGTGACGGTGATCGTCACGAGCCAGTCGAGTACGTCGACCGCGAGTATCCCATCGAGTGGGCCGGTGAACGGCGCCACGAGCAGGGGAACCAGCGCGAGTAACAGCAGCGCCCGGTTCGGCGTGCCGAATCGATCGTCGATACCCGCGAAGAAGTTGGGGATGACGTCGTCTCGAGCCGCACGCATGATCGTTCGCGAGTAGGAGGTGTACAGCGTATTGGTCGTCGTCGCAGCGGCGACGAGCGCGCCAATGGCGACGAACGCGATGGCCCAGCCGGGCATGATCCCCTCCGCGACGGCCGCGAGCCCGCCTTCGACGGGTTCGCCGTCCTCGCCGATGATCTCCTGCCACGGCACCGCACCGATCAGCGCCACGATGATGCCGATCGTTAGAATCGCGACGAGCGTCATTCCCGCCGCCAGAACGCGCGGAATGTTCTTCGCCGGGCTCTCGAGTTCCTCGCCGATCTCGATGATCATCGCGAAACCCTGGAACGGGATGTACAGGGTTACGGCGGCGAGGAAGAACGGTGCGTAGCCGTCGGCGAACGGCTCACCCTCGCCGGATGGGAACAGGGGCTGGAAGTTCGAGGCGTCGAAGGAGGTCAACCCCCCTGCGATGAACGTGACCATCGCCGCCATCAACAGGCAGACGAGGAGGATCTGGACGTTCGCAGCCAACCGAACGCCGACGTAGTTGAACACCAGGAAGGCCCCAAGCAGGAAGTAAACGGAGGCCAGCGTCGGCAAGTCGGCGAAGACGGGAACGTACTCGGCGAAGCCGAGCGCGGCGAACAGGAGGTACGCCCAGACGGACATGACGGGTACCGCAACCCCCAGGAATCCCCAGTACGGGCCGACGAGCCGCGAGGCGTAAACGTATGCTCCGCCGGCGACCGGAATCGCGCCCCCGAGTTGTAACAGCAACAGGATACCCAGCACCATCGGGATGATGGAGAGCAAAATCGCGACGATGATGCTCGGCCCGGCGACGACGGCCATCTGGGTCGGCACAATGAAGATACTCATTCCCACCGCCGTTCCGATGAGTAGTGCCACCGCAGCGATCGGTCCAATCTTCTCGTTGATCAGCTTGAAATCGTCCCCCGACATCGATAATACGTCAGAGTATGACACCCAGGGGCTCTTTAAAATACTTATTACTCGGGGAACATCTTCACCGATTCAGTCAATACCCGTCGGGTATATCGCTCCCCACGGTCGGTTGTATTCGCGAGTGTTCATTCGAACGCCGTATAAGAAAGTCGACACGATTCGAGAGGGATCATCCCACCCGTCGACTGGTCCGCCGCTGGACGACTACCCGCTTTGCGTAGATTTTTGTAAATGTATCGTGTCACAAATCCGCATGGACGACGATGCAGCGGCGGCGATGTACCGCACCAGAACCGGAGCCGTCACGACCGACCGTGGCGACGGGGGCCCCGTCGTCTTCGCCCACGGGACTCTGATGGATCGGACGATGTTTCGGCCGCAACTCGAGGCCCTCGCCCCCGAGTATCGGGCGGTTGCCTACGACCTGCGGGCGCGGACGGATCAGTATGCGCCGGGGTACGACCTCGACGATCTGGTCGAGGACTGTGACGCCCTGCTCGATGGAATCGGCGAGGAGAGTGCCGTCATCGGCGGAATGTCGATGGGCGGGTTCATGGCTCTGCGGTTTGCACTCGCCCATCCGGAACGGGTCGACGGGTTGATTCTGATCGATTCGATGGCGGCACCTCACGAGGCCGAGGAACGTGAGACGTACGGGCAACTCGTCGAGCCACTCGAGGGGTCGACCGACCCGAACCCGCGGTCGCTGGCGGAGGGCGTCACCGGCTATCTCTTCGGGGAAACGACCCGCGAGGAGAACCCCGAGCTCGTCGCGGAGTGGGTCGATCGGTGGGCGACCTATCCCGGCGCAGCGGTGTACAACGAACTCCACTCCTGGCTCGAGCGGCCCGACGTCACCGACCGGCTCTCGGAGATCGACGTACCTGTTCTCATCGTCCACGGCGAGGAGGACCCCTCGATCGACCCCACGCGGGCCGAACCGATGCTCGAGGAACTTCCGGACGCCCGCATGGAACTGATTCCCGAAGCCGGTCACACGTCGAACCTCGAGCGACCGGAGCCGGTCAACGAGGCGATTCGATCGTTCCTCGAGGAACGGTTCTGACCGGTTCGATACCCATATTCGTGCATATTTCTCCGCTTTGAAGCAGTGGTTCTGGGCACAGATCCGAGCATTGATTACCCTCGCTACCGCTCACACGAGTAATGACCGAGATCATCGACGGCAACGCCGTCGCCAGCGAGATCCGAGACGACCTGACCGACGCGATCGAGACCCTCGCCGAGGCGGGGTCGCGACCGGGACTGGCGACCGTGTTGATGGGCGACGACCCGGCCAGCCAGACCTACGTGAACATGAAACAGCGCGACTGCGAGGAGGTCGGCATCGAGAGCCACCACGTCGACGTCGACGGAGATGCTGACCCCGAGGTGCTGTACGACGCCATCGCCGACCTGAACGACGACCCGGAGATTCACGGCTACATCGTGCAGGCCCCCGTTCCCGACCACGTCGATTACCGCGAGGTTATCCGCCGAGTCGACCCCGCAAAGGACGTCGACGGCTTCCACCCCGAGAACGTCGGCCGACTCGTCGCCGGCGACGCCCGATTCCGCCCCTGTACTCCCCACGGCGTCCAGAAGCTCCTCGAGTCCGCCGATATCGATCTCGAGGGGAAAGACGTCACCATCGTCGGTCGCTCGGACATCGTCGGCAAGCCGCTCGCGAACCTGTTGATCCAGAAAGCAGACGACGGGAACGCGACGGTGACGGTCTGTCACTCCCGAACTGAGGACCTTGCAACGAAGACCCGGAACGCGGACATCGTGGTCGCCGCCGCCGGCGCACCCGAACTCGTCGACGGTTCGATGATCGGCGACGGCGCGGTCGTGATCGACGTCGGCGTCAACCGTGTGTCCGCCGACACCGAGAAGGGGTACGAACTCGTCGGCGACGTCGAGTTCGAGAGCGCGAAAGCAAAAGCCAGCGCGATCACGCCCGTTCCCGGCGGCGTCGGTCCCATGACGCGCGCAATGTTACTATATAACACGGTCAAGGCAGCGGGTCTGCAGGAAGACGTAGCCGTCGACCTGCCCTGATACGGTCTCCTGTCCGTCAGTACCGCCACAATCACGGCCGTTCGTGGTTGTGCCGGCAACTCGGTACAGCAGTCCGTACGAATTCATAAGTCGATCGGCAGTTCGCTCACTTTTCGTTCCCCTTCGGTCGGTCGCCCGCTTTTCGGTCCTCGTCTACTCCACCCCGCCGAACTCGAGGCTCTCGAGTCGGTCCTGAGCCTGGGTTAACGCGAGTTCGTCGCCGCGGAGTCCGTTTGCCAGGTCTCGAGTCGCCGCAACAAGACGGTCTGCCAACTGCGGCTCGACGTCGCCGTCGAGCATCCGGATCCGCTTGACGTGTTCGCCGAGCGTCTCGAGGGCGCTCCGCTCGGCGCTTGTCAGGTCGCGATCCTCGGCCCAGGTACGGATATCGCGGCGGTACTCGCGAACGGCGTTCGCGTACGCGAGCCCGCGAGCCCCGCGCAGGCTGGGTGGAATCTCCGCGGCGGGCGGGCGTTGGCTGCCGTCGGATCCCTTCGGTTCACTCGACTCGCTGGCGTCGGCGTCACGAAGCAACGAGAGGAAGTAGAGCTCTTCGCGCTCCTCGAGCAGGATATCACGGGCGATGATATCCGAGACGTGGAGCAGTTCGCCCGCGGCGAGATAGGTGTCGTCGAGTTCGCGGAGAGTGCCGGCGTTGATGAATCCGCGACGGCGGATGTACTCTCGGCATTTTTCTCGGGTGCGCTCGGCGATGGTATCGAGCGACGCTTCGTCGATTTCGTTTCGCACCGGAGTGAGATCGAATCCGACCTGCAGATCGGTGTGTTCGGTGCGCTCGTCGATGCCGACGCTGCGGAGGCTGCCACAGGCCGGACAGCCCACGCTGCCCGTTTCGTAGTACGACCAGCGGGTCCCACACTCCGTACACTCACGCTCACCCCGGATTTTCATACGCGGTAGTATGGGTCCGAGCCCAAAAATCACACCGGAGTCAGGTTCGTGCGTGCAGTGCGAATTCGAACTGCGACTACGGTTTCGTTGCGAACAGGCCCGCGGCGGAGAGCCCCCCGATTCCGATCGTGAGCCAGTAGGTACAGGCTCGGTAAATGAGTGCGACGGTAAGCGCGGCGGCGGGATCGAGCTGGCCGAGAGTGGTGAGTCCGGCGGTGACGATCGCCTCGACGCCGCCGGTTCCGCCGGGAGCGGGAACAACCGAACCCAGCTTTCCGAGCGCGACGACGGCGATGACGACGGGGACCGTGACTCGGTAGCCCAGCGCGATCGCGCCGATGTACACCGGAAGCATCAGGAACGCCATCCCGAGATGGGCGTAGACGGTTGCGACGATGAGCGTTCGTTTGTCGGACGTGATCGTCTCAACCGTGCTGTAGAATCCATCGAGCCGTCTGCGAACGGGGTCTGGCGAGAGTTGGTCGTCGAACCGGCCGGTGAACCGACCGACGATTCGGCGAACGACACTCGTGATGGCGAGAACGAGCCTGTAGACGATCGAGGGTCGTCTGACGGCGATAAAGACGATCGACGCGACCACAATGAACAGCCCGGCGAAAGCGGCGACCTGATTCCGCATCCCGTTCCCGAGGAGGTCACCTCCTGCGATCAGTGCAAGCGCCACGAATCCGAACGAGTAGTAGGGGATATAGTTCAAGAGATCGGCGGAGAGGATGCTCGCGAGGCCGTCTTCGTAGGCCATTTCGCCGTCGCGCGAGACCAGATAGGCGACGAACGGCTCGGTTGCAAGTTGCCCGTACGGTGTCGCGTACTTAACGAACATCGCAGTCAGGAAGACGCCCGCAATCCGTCTGCGAGACATCGATCTGTCGATCAGGCTGAGAAACCGGTCCCAGACCAGTCCGCGAAACGTCAGTGCGAGAAACCCCGAGAAAAAGCCGAGGCTGAGGATGCGCAGATCCGCCTTCGAGAGCTCATCGAGGATATCCTGGCTTCCGATGACGCTTATCAGGAGGGCGAGGAGGGCGAGGGCAAACACGAATCCGAGGACGATCCGTCGTTTCACGGGCCGAACATTGTACTGATCCTACAACTATTTTGTGAATGGGACCACGGTAAAATCCATCGAAATTGCACCGAGGGCGACGGGATTCAATCTCGATTCGGCTGTGCAGCTTTTCGGTTCGACGGCCGACAGTTCCGGGCGTCCACGACGAATTTACCCGCTGAACGGTCTACAACGGATGACTGTAATGCGTTTTGTGCTGACGTTCAATGGGTGATTAACGGGCGGCAGTTGCAGGCCGCACTGAGACCAACGGGAACGTCCTATCCAGAGATATGTCCGATCAAAGACTGAACCGTCGAAAGTTCGTTGCCGCAGCAGGTACCGCAAGTGCACTCGTCCTCGCCGGCTGTGCCGACGAGGGCCCCGGTGACGATGAGGAAGAAGACCCCGGTGCGGAAGAAGAAGAAGAGCCCGCGACCGAAGAAGAGGACGACGAAAACGGAATGGACGACGACGAGGACGAAGAGGAAGAAGACGATGACGAGACCTACACGCTGACGGTCACCGTCGAGGACGACGAAGGCGAACCCGTCGAAGGCGCAACCGTCGAACTCGAGGAGGACGACGGCCTGATGGACGATGACGAGGAAGACGACGAGAACGGGATGGACGATGACGAGGATGACGATGAGGAGGGGATGGACGACGACGAAGACGACGAGAACGGGATGGACGACGACGAGGATGACGATGAGAACGGGATGGACGATGACGAGGAAGACGACGAGAACGGCCTCGACGACGATGACGACGACGAAGATTGGCCACGAGAAGAGGAGACCGACGAAGACGGCGAAGCCGAGTTCGACGACCTCGAGGACGGCGAGTACACCGCCTCTGTAGAGCACGAAGGCGAAGAAGCCGAAGACGACGTCGAGATCGACGGCGACGACGAAGAGATTACCCTGACCCTCGGCGAAGACGACGACGATGACGACGAAGATGACGACGATGACGACGAAGACGACGACATCTAATCGGCGTCCCGTACGAACTCCGGTACAGTAGCGCGGCGCGAACGCGGGCGGTCGATCGACTATTCGGTCGCCGTCTGCCCTCGTTTTTTCGGCGCGATACAGCTTGGTAGCTGCTGTCATCTACTGGAACGACCGTTCGTGGTAGCGGCTCCGGTGCGTGTTGACTGTCCTTCTGCGGCACCCGTGCTGGCTTCCACAGGTCGGGTCACGAGCGACGCGCGGGTCACGACTAGGAGACATTGGACGACTGTTTTCGAAACGAAATCCACAGCTTATCGCTGCAAGTGGCGCAAACAATGGGGGCCGTACCGACCTAATCACGGATTAGGCCACCCGCTCGCCGACCCTTTTTCCTTCCGCCTCGTGTAGTGGCGGCTATGCGTGATGAAGACGAAATCCGCGAGCAGTACGAGTTCCTCAAGGAGCACCTCGAGAGCGACGAGATGCGCCACGACGGTGTCGAGCAGATGTTTACCTACTACAAACGCGCGCTCGGCTGGGTCCTCGAAGAGGAACACATCTGAGTCGAGCACACACGACTCGTATCACAATTCCGGCCAGTGTCGTTACCTTTAAGTAGGGCCAGCAGAATCTTTCACGTGACGCTTCGCTTGGAGGGCCGAAGCGTCAGCGGGGACCAATTCAGGGCGGCAAGCGATCGCGTGGCATTTTTCCGCCACGCGATCTGCTTTCCTGTTTCCAAACCGAATAACCGAACAGTGCTGTTGCTCTCGAGCAGGTTGCTTCCGATCAGCCAGGGGCCTCCAGCCAGTATAAGTATCCAGAAACGATTACACTGTACTGTAGACATGACCACCGGATTACGTATGTTTCATCCGGGAACCCATCACGGCCGTTATCATTCGAATCAACCGTAGACGACTATCTTCAACGGTAATATCGCTGTTTCACTCGAAACAACCCGATAGCCTTATTAAAATTCGACAGTAAGTGCGACTGGTACTTTCCCAATGTACGACCTGACAGGATTCCAGCGTGACTTGCTCTTCGTCATCGCTGGCGAGGAGGAACCCCACGGACTGGCAATTAAAGAGGAACTCGAGGAGTACTACGAGAAAGAGATCCATCACGGGCGGCTCTACCCGAACCTCGACACGCTCGTCGACAAAGGGCTCGTCGAGAAGGGGCGTCGCGATCGCCGGACGAACTTCTACACGCTCACTCGGCGTGGCCGCCGCGAACTCGAGGCGCGTCGAGAGTGGGAAGCACAGTACGTCGATCTCTAGGGTGTGGTCCGATTGCGGACGGTCACCACACTTGCGGACTGGTTCTCGGATCGTCGGTCTCGATTTACGACCTGAGAGGGCTCACGCTGCCGATATCGGCACGCCGCTTATGTAGGGTCGCGATGAACGTTCGACAGTGAGCGGGCTCACCCTCCAGCTTATCGACGCGCCGTTGGACGAAACCGTCGTCCGAATCGCCCTCGCCGGAGCGCTCGGTATGTTCCTGGGGTTAGAGCGCGAGTGGTCCCAGAAGTCCGCCGGCATCCGGACCTTCTCGCTGATCAGCCTCCTCGGTGCCGTCTTTACCCTGCTGGTCGTCGAAACCGAGATCGGCGAAGCGTTGCTCGTCCTCGGCGGTCTGCTCGTGATCGTCCAGGGCGTAATGCTCGGGATTCAGGGCTTGCTGGGCGACGACGAAGCCGGTCTCTCGCTGACGACCTCGGTCTCGATGCTCGTCGCCTACGGCGTCGGTGCGCTGGTCGCCGCCGAGTTCATCCTCGAGGGCGTCACGGTCGCCGTTCTCTCGTCGCTCCTGCTCGTCCTCAAGCGCGAACTCCACGAGTTCGCGTGGGGGCTCAGCCACGAGGAGATGCGATCGACGACGGAGTTCGCCATCCTGGCCTTCGTCATCTACCCGCTGCTTCCGGCCGAGTGGACTCCCGAGTTCGCCGGCGTAACGATCCCCCTCGAGCCGCAGGTGATCTGGCTCATGGTCGTCGCCGTAGCGGGGATCGGGATCGCCAACTACGCGATCGTCTCGAGCTACGGTGGTCGAGGCATCGCCGTTACCGGCTTCTTCGGGGGGCTCGCCTCGTCGACGGCCGTCGTCGGAACGATGCTCGACCACGTCCGTCAGCGGCCGGAAGCCGCCTCCTACGCCGTCGCTGCGATCTTGCTCGCGAACGCGGCGATGGCCGCGCGCAACCTCGCCATCGCCGTGGGCTTTACCGTGGGCGGCAGACGGGAGATCCTCATCGAGGCGATCGTCCCCCTCGGTGCCGTCATCTTGATCGCGTTCGCCGTCGCCGCGGCGACGGCCGACTGGCGCGAATCCGGCCCGATGGAACTCGAGAGCCCGTTTTCAATGACGAACGCGCTCGCGTTCGGGGCCGTTTTCCTCGTCGTCCTCGTGTTCGGCTCGCTCGCCGAGACGTGGTTCGGGACGCTCGGCTTCTACGCAACCGCCGTCGCGAGCGGCTTCGTCTCGAGCGCCGGGGCGACGACCTCGGCGGTCGTCCTCTACCGCGGCGGCCAACTCGGCCCCGCAGAGGCGACGATTGCGATCCTGCTCGCGACGGTCTCGAGCATCGTCGTCAAAGCCCTGCTGGCGTCGACGTCGACGAACCACGGCTTCCGGAATCAGGTGGCGGCCTACAGCGGACTGCTCTTGCTCGGCGGCGCGCTGGCGTCGATCCTGATTCTCATCTAGGACTCGAGCAACGAGGGGATGTTTTCGATCATGGGAGGGGTTGGGTATTTCACGCGACTGTGCTAATTCAGGATATGGATCGCGAGACGATCGAACCACAGGTCGAAACGATTCCCGGCGAGCGAGCGAGTCAGTGGGCCGATTATCACCACCGCTTCGCCGCTCCGAGTACGTACGTCTACGAGTTCGTCTGGGATACGAGCGCCGACGCAGTCGGTCCGTTCTGTACCGACGTCGACGGCAACGTCTTGTTGGATTTTACGAGCCACGTCGCCGCAGCGCCGCTGGGGTACAACAACCCGACGCTTCGCGAGAAACTCGAGGAGTTCGATCTCGTCGATCCGCTGAAGATCGCCGGCCAAGACTTCTACGTGAGCAACGGCGGCTCCCCCGACGATCCCGACCTCCCCGGTCCGACCCAGTTGATGGATCGACTGGTCGCGATGACCGACCACTACGATATGGATCGCGTCTTTCTCTCGAACTCCGGGGCTGAGGCCGTCGAAAACGCAATCAAGAGCTGCTACGCTTCGGGCGGTCACCGCGCGTTCACCTTCGACGGCGCGTTCCACGGCCGCACCCTCGGAGCGCTCTCGCTCAACCGCTCGAAGGCCGTCCACCGGCGGGGGTATCCCGAAGTTCCCGGCGTCGTCAGCGTCCCCTTCCCCTCGACGCAGGAGGCCTACGAGAGTCGCTGGCTGACCGACGGCCCCGGCGGGAACGTCGTCGCCGATAAGCTCCACCCGGAACGGGGTGTGATCGATCCGGAGGAGGTCGCCTTCCTCATCCTCGAGCCGATTCAGGGCGAAGGCGGGTATCGGCCGGCTCACCCCGAGTTCGCCCGCGACCTCGAGGCCCTGCGCGAGCGCTACGATCTGAAAATCATCGCCGACGAGATCCAGACGGGTCTCGGCCGAACAGGCGAGCTCTGGGGCGTCGACCACCTCGATCTCACGCCGGACGTCATCACCGCGGGCAAGGGACTTCGCGTGGGGGCGACGATCTCTCGGTCGGACGTCTTCCCGGCGGAGACGGGACGGCTGTCGTCGACCTGGGGTGCCGGAGACGTCATCGCCGCGATGCAGGGCGTCCTCACGGTCGACGTGATCCACGAGCAGAATCTGCTCGCGAACGTTCGCGAGCGCGGCGAGCAGTTGCGGAGCCGTCTCGAAGAGCAAAAGAAAGCGCAGGAACTCGAGGGACTGATCGACGTCCGCGGTCACGGCCTGATGGTCGCCGTCGAGTTCGACACCAAAGCGCGCCGCGAGGCCGTCGTCGAGGCGGCGTTCGAGCGCGGACTGTTGACGCTCGGGTGTGGGTACAAGACCCTGCGACTGTTGCCGCCGCTCGACGTCACCGAACGCGAGATCGACCTCGGCGTCCGACTGCTCAGCGAGTCGGTCGCGGACGTTTCGGCGGAGCGTTCGTAACCGTCGTCGTACGAAAGCCCCAGCCTCTTTCGGCGTCCGCGCCAAGCCGGTGTACGATGATCGGGGCACTTACGGTCGGCAAAAAGGCAGTGACGTTCGGCTACAAACGCTACGGGATCCCCGGCGCGGTCGCGTCGGGCGGTATCGCACTGGCGGGCTACGTCGCCGTTCGTCGGGCACTCCAGTCGGCGACGAACGCCGACGACGACGCGCTGGACTCGGCCATCGACGCCGATTCGATCACGAACGCGGTCGAGCAGGAGGGTCTGCAGGCGGTGACCGACGTCCAGACACTCGACGAGGCGATCGATCAGGACGAACTGCGCTCGGGCGTCGACGTCGACGATATCCAGTCGTCCGTGTCGGACGAGACCGACGAGTTCACCGGCGATCACGAGCAGGGCGCTGAATAGGGCCGTAGACGAAGGGGCCGAACGTCGGCCGTCGGCTGTCGGCTCCTGACCCTAATCAGTTGACAACCGAGTGATGGATCCGGCTCGAGTCCGACCGCGGCAGACAGCGGCCGCGTCAACGAAACGGCGCTATCCGCCCGCCGGTATCCTCACTACTCGTTTACTTTCACAGTCTGAAGCGCGCTGGTGTCATTTTCGAGTTCGTGGCGTACAGATAGTCGTTCGGACGGTCGACGATGAGATTGAGATCACGGACGACGCCGGTACGCTCGAGTAGCGCGGACGGCTACTCGCCGCGGAGTTCGTTCATGTGGTCGATGCGCTGCTGGACGAGGTCGGGTTTGCCGATGTCGTGGCGCATGTGGAGGCCCTCCTCGCCGGCGGCCTCGAGCGCGTCCTCCGCGATCGCTTCGGCGTCGCTGATCGAGTCCGCGAGACCGACGACGGCGAACGACCGCGACGTGGTCGTGTAGATGCCGTCCTCGCGGTCGTCGACGCTCGCATAGTAGAGCAGGGCGTCCCCGGCGCTTTCCTCGTCGATCCGCACCTTCGCGCCGGCTTCGGGCTCCGTCGGGTAGCCGTCGGGGACGGCGTACTTACAGACCGTCGCCTTGGGGGCGAACTCGAGGGTCGGGGGCGCGTTGCCGTTCCGGGCCGCGGTGAGTACGTCGAGGAAGTCCGTCTCGAGGACCGGCAGCGTGTTCATCGCCTCCGGGTCGCCAAAGCGGGCGTTGAACTCGATGACCTTCGGACCCTCGTCGGTGAGCATGAACTGGCCGTACAGGATGCCGCGATAGTCCTCGAGGGCGTCGACGGTCGCCTCGATGATCGAGACGGCCTCGTCGTAGTCCTCGGGAGTCATAAACGGCAGTTCGTCGGACGCGTCGGAGTAGCTGCCCATGCCGCCCGTGTTCGGCCCCTCGTCGCCCTCGTAGGCGCGTTTGTGGTCCTGCACCGCGGGGGCGGTTTCGAACCCGTCGTTGGCGACCAGCGCCTGCACGGTGAACTCCTCGCCGATCAGGCGTTCCTCGAGCACGATCCGGTCGTAGTCGGAGTCCCGGATGTACTCCTTGCCCTCCTCGGCGGTCACCTGATCGCCGATGACTTTGACGCCCTTGCCGCCCGTGAGGCCGGCGGGTTTGATAACCAGGTCGCCGTCGTACTCGTCGATGTAGTCACACGCAGCCTCCGGGTCGTCGAAGGTCTCGAACGCCGGACAGCCCGGGATATCGTGTTCCCGCATAAACCGCCGTTGGAACGCCTTATCCGTCTCGATACGGGCGTCGTCTTTCTTCGGACCGAAGGGGTAGACCCCCGCCGCCTCGAGCTCGTCCGCGACGCCCGCCTCGAGGGGTGCCTCGGGGCCGATGACGGCGATCGTCGCGTCCACCGCCTGTGCGTACTCGACGACGGCCTTCGAATTGGTCGTCTCGAGCGTCTCGAACCCGGTCGCGATGCGGGCGATGCCCGGGTTACGGTTCCCCGCACAGGCGTACAGGTCGGCCTCGCTGTCCTCGAGCGCACGAGCGATGGCGTGTTCGCGGCCGCCGCCGCCGATCAGGAGCACGTTCTCTCGCATGGAAGAACGCGGAACGCACGAACCTGTAAACGTTGCTCTTTCCTCGAGCGAGACCTGTACACGGTCGTGAGTACTGCTCGGCGAAACGGCGGCCGATCGAGTCAATAAAAGATACATACGTGGTTCCTGTCATACCTTCTCCATGAACCGCCGCCCGCTCCTCCAGACTCTCGCGACCGCCGGCGTCCTCGTGTCGGCCGGCTGCGTCGGATCGCTTCCGTTCGTCGGTGACCGCCCGGAACCCGACGACGTCTTCGCCGATCACTGGTTCGACGGGACCGACCTCGTCGTTGCGTTCCGCGAGACCGCCGACGTTCGCCGAGCCGTCCTCTTCGATTCGTCGACGGACGAAACGTACGAATCGATCGACGAACCCGGCGACGCCGTCCGGTTTCCCGTTATTTTCCCGAACCGAGTCGAGACGCGCTTCTCCACGTCGCTCCGCGTGGAAGCCGAGACGGCGGACGGCGCGGTCCGGCAGTGGATCTGGGAACCGGTCCACGGTGCCGTTCGAAACGTCGACCCGCTCTCCGGACAGTCGCGCGCGACTCGATATCGAGAACCAGACCTCGGTCCCGTTGCTCGTCCAGTTCGTCGCCATCTACGGCGATGTCCCGAATCCGTGCGTCGATCCGCAAGGCGACTCGTTCGACCGCTCGGCGTCCGATCTCGGTCCCGGCGTCGTCGGAGCCGGCTCGAACCGTCCCCTCTCACCCTCGAGAACGGATCTCGTCGTTCCCGCGGCGGAGACGAGGGCCTTCGAGACGACGTACGCGCCGTTCGCTTTTCCCGACGGAGCCGACGCTGACGCCTGCACCGACGACGACCGCCGCGGTACGGTCGCGATCGTTCACGGCTCCGGCGGGAGCGCCGCCTACGGGTTCACGTATCAACTCGAGGGCGAACCGACCTCGATCGAGGCCGACGGACTCGAGGCGACGGTCTGTCGCTCGGAGTGAGTGGAGTACCGGAGGAGAGACGGCTCTGAGGCCCGAGGGGCGATTTCCGTGATTCCGGCTCGCGGAACCGGCGGAGTGCTGCTCCGAACTGTCGACCGTCGAGGCGTCCGCCGAATCGAACGGGAACTTCCGCGACCGGTCGGTTGAAGTCGTTCGTATTCGAAACCAACCGACATGACTCCGTCCGGCCCTCCGCAGACGAAACGCGAGAACACGAGCTACGAGCGACACGGCGACCTGATCGACGATCCCTACCGCTGGCTCGAGCAGGGCGGCGAGGCGGTCGACGAGTGGGTCGACCGCCAGAACGAGTACGCCGACGACTACCTGGAGTCGGTCCCCGTACGCGAGGACCTTCAGCCCCGATTCGAGTCCCTTGCCCGGACGACCGACTACGGGACGATCACGGCCGCACCGACGGGGTACTTTCAGGAGGTCGAGACGCCCGACGATGAGCAACCCGTTCTCTACTCCCGGGAGTCCCTCGAGGACGACCGCGAGGTGCTCGTCGACCCGAACGAGTTCAGCGAGGACGCCACGAAATCGATGGGGTGGTGGACGGTCTCGCCGGACGGCGAGCGACTCGCGTACGGCGTCGACGAGGGCGGGAACGAACTGTACGACGTGACGGTCATCGAGGTGCCCTCCGGCGAGGAACTCGAGGAACTGGCCGGTCTCGGCCGCGCAGGCCCCGGCATGTTCGCGTGGACGCCCGACGGGTTCTACTACGGACGGACCGGCAAGGAGGGCGAGGCCCAACTCGAAAAGGAGATTTACCTCCACGAGCACGGCGACGACCCCGGCGCGGACGCGTTGGTTTACGAGGTCGACGTGCCGTCGATGTGGCCGATGCTCTCGACCAACCGGGACGGCGATCACCTACTCGTCTCGTTGATCGTCGGCTGGGAACGCAGCGACCTGCTGTACGCCGAGGTCGGCGAAACCGAGTTGACGCCCGTCGTCACTGATGCCGACCATCTTTACACGCCGCTGATCCACGGCGACACCGCCTACGTACGGACCAATCTGGACGCCCCATACTACCGATTCATCGAACTCGATCTCTCGGGTGACCTCGACGAAGTCGACCCCGCTGAGTTGCCCGAAATCGTCCCCGAACGCGACGGGATCGTCACCGGCGCGACGATCGCTGACGACCGCCTGCTGGTCCAGTACGAGCGGGCGGCCGTCTCCGAACTCGAAGCGTTCGATCTGAACGGCGACCATCTCCGGTCGGTCGATCTGCCCGGTACGGGAACGCTCGCCGGCCTGAACGGCAACCGCGACGCGCCGGAGGCGTTTTTCAGCTACCAGTCGTTCGACCACCCGCCCGCGGTGTTCCGCTACGACCTCGAGGCGGACGAGTCCGCGGCACTGGACCGCCCGGACGTCTCGCTGGAGTTCAATCTGACCGTCGACCAGGTCCGGTACGAGTCGGGCGACGGGACCGAGATCCCGATGTTCGTCGTTCACCGCGCGGACCTCGAGCGCGACGGCGACAACCCCGCGTTGCTGTACGGCTACGGCGGCTTCGAGAACAGTTTGACGCCGACGTTCCAGAAATTCGGGGGCGAGTTCCTCCGATCGGGCGGCGTCTACGCCGTCGCCAACCTCCGCGGCGGCGGCGAATTCGGGAAGGAGTGGCACGAGGCGGCCCGTCACGAGCAGAAACAGCACACGTTCGACGACATGATCGCTGCCGCGGAGTACCTGCTCGAGGAGGGGTACACCTCGAGCGAGCGGCTGGCGATTCAGGGCGGTTCCAACGGCGGGTTGACCGTCGGCGCGGTGCTGACCCAGCGACCGGACCTGCTAGCAGCGGTCTGCTGTCAGGTCCCGCTGCTCGACATGCTCCGGTTCCACACCTTCCTCCTCGGCGCGTCCTGGACGAGCGAGTACGGCTCGCCCGACGACCCCGAGGCCTACGAGTACATCAAGGCGTACTCGCCGTATCACAACGTCGAGGGTGGCGCGGACGGACCCGAGTATCCGCCGGTGCTCTTCGAAACCGCCGAGGGCGACACCCGGGTTCACCCCGTCCACGCCTGGAAGATGGTCGCTCGCATGCAGTCGGTCGCGAACGGCGGGCCGTTCCGCTGCAAGACGAATCGAGACACGGGTCACGGAACGGGCAAGCCGACCTGGATGATCGTCGAGGAACAGCTCGACACCTGGTCGTTCCTGTTCGATCAACTCAACGTCGAGTACGTCGAGCCGTAGCCGCTGTTTCGAGCCGGGTACGATCGGACCTAAACGATCCGTCCTGGAAACGATTTCCACGGAATCGCAGCGGCTGCCCCGGCTCAGGCGTAGAACAGCGGCGGCCGCCGGTCGCCGCCGTGCTCGTCGTCGGGCAGGTGGGCCTCGAGCGCGCTCGTATCTTCCGTTCCGAGTAACTGATCCAGAACGTCCACGGCAGCCCCGCGATGCAGCGGCTGGTTGTCGTTCCCACACTGCTCGTCCATCACGCAGGCGGGACAGCCCCCGACGTTTCCGCAGTCACAGTCCGCGATGAGGTCGCGCGCCCGCCGCGCGACGGCCTCGTAGTTCTCGTATATCGCTCGTGCGAAGCCGAGGCCGCCCTCGATGCCGTCGTAGATGAACCAGCCGCTCGCGGGGGTGCGCTCGAGGTCGGTCGCGATTTCGCGGACGGTCGCTTCGGCGGCGGCGATGTTCTTCGGCGCGTCGTCGGCCGCTCCCGGAGCGCCGAATCGGGAATCGGCGTCCGGATCGGCGTCCTGATCGAGGTGTGAATCGATCGTCAGCGTCGCCAGCCCGCCCAGATCCCGTTTATCCACCATCAACTCGAGGGGCGCAACGCCGATGGTCGCGTGCTCGGCGGCGTGGAGGCCGCCCGCGTAGCCGAGATGGGCCGTTCCCGCGAGCCCGTCCTCGAGTTCGGGCACCGAAAAGTCCCGGTATTTCTCTATCAGCGCCCGCTCGACGCGCTGGGGCACCTCGAGCCAGCACAGTTGGGTCTCCATCGACAGCGGCGGGTTCTCCGTGGGGATCGATTGGTCCGTTTTCTTCCCGCCGTGGATCGCGACTTTGTCGTAGGTGCCGTGGTAGACGAGCACCCGCCCGCGGCCGAAGTGAAGGGTAAAGTCACCGATGTCGCGCGATTCTTCGGAAACCGCATCGAGGACGGTAACGTCGGTCCGCGTGCGCGTGTAATAGTCCACATTCGTCGGTTTGAGCGTGACCGACGGTCGCGGCGAGCCGTGATCGACGGCCGTGACCTCGTACTGCTGTCCCTGATGGAGCCTCACCGCGCCCTCGTGGAAATCCCGCAAGACTCGCTCCTTCGCGAGCGGTTCCATCTCGGGGTCCTGTGCCGGGTCAGCGCCGTCCTCGAGGGTCACCTCGTACTCCTCGCCCGTCGTCGCGTACAGCGAAATGGACCCCTGGGGTCGCGGCGGCCCGACGTAGGAGACGCCGGTCTCGAGCGCGCCGGTCAACTGCCCGGCGCGACGCCACATCTCGATCGCTCGCTCGAGGCGCTCGCGCTCGGCGAACGCGCCGACGTCGGAGTCGTCGATAGCCAGTTCGTCGGCCGCACAGCGCAGGTGCCGGGCGAAGACCGCGTCGTTGTCGATGTCGACGACGGCGTCCTCGATGTCGTTCTCGAGGAGGTAGTCCGGGTTGTTCACGACGTACTGATCGAGCGTGCGGTGTTCGGCGACGAGCACCGAGAGGGCTCGTTTCGCGCCCCGGCCCGCCCGACCGATCTGCTGCCAGAACGACTGGCGCTGACCGGGGTAGCCCAACTGGACCGTCGCGTCCATCGCGCCGATGTCGATTCCCAACTCGAGGGCGTTGGTTGATGCGATGCCGTCCAGAAGTCCGGTTTTGAGCTGGTGTTCGGTCCCGTGGCGCTTCTTCCGGGAGTGTCCCGCGTGGTAGGGCTCGATCGCGCTCGCCCGATCGGGATTCGCGTAGTAGTGGTTGTCCTGGCGGTGTT
Organism: Natronorubrum halalkaliphilum; assembly: GCF_009834785.1. Lineage (GTDB taxonomy): Archaea > Halobacteriota > Halobacteria > Halobacteriales > Natrialbaceae > Natronorubrum > Natronorubrum halalkaliphilum. Next base: position 54,908 of record NZ_WUYX01000070.1, on the reverse strand, counting down.
TCGAGGCCCGCTTGATCGAGAGTTCCGCAAGCTTTCTCGAGGGGGTAAACAGCAGCGTCTGGGCGTCCTGATAGGTCAGGTGCGAGAGCAGCCGCGGAGCCTCGACGGTGGCGGGGACGCGTTCGACGACGGTATCGCCGTTACCGTCATCCGCCCCGCTCCAGTCGTCGCGGTCGTCGTCCGCCTCTCGGCCCTGTGGCGGCGGATTCCAGAGGACCAGATCCCGAGGTCCCGCGGGGGAGCCGTCCTCGTCGACGACGGTGACGGACTCGTCGATCAGGGCGCTCGAGTGCTCGCCGGGGTTGCCGATCGTCGCGCTCGTGAGGACGTACTGGGGGTCGGCGTCGTAGTACGACAGCACGCGTTTCAGCCGCCGAACGATCCAGGCGACGTGCATTCCGTGGACGCCGGTGTAGGTGTGGGACTCGTCGATCACGACGAGGTCGCACGTCGAGAGAAATTTCGCCCAGCGGTCGTGGTCGTGCAGGTAGGTGTTGACGCCCGCGAAGTTCGTGATGATGACGTCGGCCTCCTCCCGGATTCGCTTGCGATTCCGGCCGCGCTCGGTGTCGCCGTCGTAGACGCTGACCGTGATGTCGAGCCCCAGCTCGTCGTAGAGGTCGTTCAGGCTGCGTTCCTGATCCCGCGAGAGCGCTTTGGTGGGATACAGTAGGTATGCGGTCGACGCCTCGCCTCGAGCCCGTGCCGCCAGATAGTTCCGGGCGATCTGTAGCGCGTACACCCTGGTCTTCCCGGAGGAGGTGCTCGTCGCAACGCAGACGTTCTCGTCGCGGGCAAGCGCTTCGAGAGCTTCCGCCTGATGGGTGTAGAGGTCGTGCTCGAGCGGCCCCGCGAGGTCCGCTCGGAGGACGTCCGCGCTCGGGACGGTCGACGCGGGTCGACCGGGGCGCTCGAGCAGCGAAATATCGTTCGGATTCCGGTAGCCGGGGAACGTTTCGACCAGTTCGTCGCCGGTAACCGGGACCTCGGTCCGCTCGTCGGAGTGGTGCTCGCTCATCGGTTAGAAATCACTCAACCCGGTCTGTTCGCTTTTCTTGGGCTCGCTCGAGGGCTGTCTGTCCGCCGTTCGATCCGTCGAGTCTGCGTTTGCGGATTCTCCGCTCGCGGTGTCCGTCTCTACCCGACTCGAGTCGCGGCGGTTCGAATCGATCCGGGACTCGGCCTGGGGCGCGTCCCGAAGCCGCTCGTAGACGTGCCACAGCGCTCGACAGTCGTCCTCGCAGTAGGCTTCGTGGCGCTCCCACTCGAGGGGGTCGCCCGTTCGCATGAATCGCTGGTACGCGGCGGCAGTCTGCGCCCCGTCGAGCCCGGTCCCCGCGCTCTCGTAGCCGAGCGCGTCGGAAACGGCCTCGAGTTTGTTCGTTCGGCCGGGAAGCAAGGCGTTGTCGTCGCCGACGGCCCAGAGGTAGAGGTCGAATTTGGGGATCGACTCCCACTCGTCGGCGTAGTAGGGGACGTGCTTCGCGATGAAGGCCCCGAGGTGTCGGTAGTCAAATCGCCACCCGTTCCACGTCAGCAGCGCCCGATCGGGGTGGACGCCCAGCAGCCAGTCGCAGAAGGCCTCGAGCACCGATCCCGGGTCAGACGGATCGTCGCGCTCGACGAACGCACGGTAGTCGTCCGTCGCGGGGTCGTAGACGCCGATCTGCCAGATGATCGTCGGCGAGAGGCCATCGGTCTCGATGTCGACGCAGAGCGGCGGCGTGTGCCAATCCTCGCCGGGCAGGGACTCGCCGCTGAGTCGTCGGGGGTCGCCCGTCTCGAGAACCCTCGCGTGCCGGTGCATCGTGCGCGCCCCCTTCCGGCCCACGTTCGGGAGATCGGCCAGCGTCTGGACGGGGGTCTCGAGGAGTTCCGTGCGGGTCGTCACCCCGCGTCCGGCGAGTCGCTCGGCGGTTTTCGGGCCGATTCCGGAGACGGCCTCGAGGCCGAAGTTGGTGATCTTGTGGGTATCGACGCGATCGACACCATCGTCGGTGAGCCTCAGGCTCGCGATCGATTGACGCCGGTCGTAGCCCTCGACGGGGCCTGCACCCTGCAAGCGAACCGAGACGCAGTTCTCGTCGAGCGGCTCGATCCCCCCGAGCAGGTCGTGTTCGACGGCCCGGACCGCGCCGGTTTCGGGCTCGAGGTGCCACAGTTCGTCGTAGCCGGCCGGTTCGCTCCCCGACAAGACGGTCGTGACCTGGCCGGACGGCAGCGCATCGGCGAGTGTCCCTGCGCCCTCGAGGGTCGTCTCGAGAGCGGTCGGACGAACGGTCGTCGTCACGTCGTCGCAGACGAGCGCGGCGATGTCGGACTGTTCAGCGAGCGTGTTCGAGACGTCAGCTGAATTTGCGCGGAGGGACCCGATTCCTGCAGTGACGGCGATTTCGCTATCGCCGAGCGGCTGCCGCTTAAGTGATCCCTCGCTCCCCGTCTCGAGCGGCGGGTGAAACGCCGGCGCGTCGAACGCGCTTCGGGCCCGGGCGAAGGCCTGGGGCTCGCGGGTCGGTCCGAGCACCCAGACGGCGTCGGGGTCGAGGGTCGTATCGAGATCCTCGAGCGTCGCGACGGGGCGGTCGGCGATCGCCGAGGGCGGGAGGGCGAGGAGGGTCGCGCCGTCTCGAGCGGTCATCGCTCGTCGGAACGCGCGGGACGACAAAGAGGGTTTGGACAGCGGAGTGAAAGTGAATTGACTCGACCGGTGCCGAATCCACTATGTAGGGTCGCTCCAAATGAGGCGACAATGCAACAGTATCTCGATCTCGTCGAGTCGGCTCTCAGCGGGGGCGCGTACAAGCCCAATCGAACCGGTGTCGACACGATTTCGGCCTTCAGCGAGCACTACGAGGTCGATCTGCAGGAGGGGTACCCCCTCCTCACGACGAAACAGATGGACGGCTACCGGTGGAACTCGATGCTCCACGAGGTCTGCTGGTATCTCTCGGGCGAAGAACACATCCGAACCCTCCGCGAGGAGACGAAGATCTGGGACGCGTGGGCCGACGAAGAGGGGAAACTCGACACCGCGTACGGCCGCTTCTGGCGACGGTATCCGGTTCCCGAGCAGGGAGCGCAACTCGAGGGCGAGTCCTGGCCCGACGAGTCCCACCGATGGGTCACCGAGGAGGAAGACGGTCGGCGGACGTTCGACCAGTTACAGTACGTCGTCGACACGCTCTCGGATTCGCCGAACTCCCGCCGTCTCGTGGTCAACGCCTGGCACCCGGCCAACGCGGCCGTCTCGACGCTGCCGCCGTGTCACTACTCGTTCGTCTTCAACGTCCAGGGCGACCGGCTGAACTGCCATCTCACGCAGCGCTCGGGCGACATCGCGCTGGGCGTCCCGTTTAACATCGCGGCCTACGCGCTCCTGACGAAGGTGGTAGCGCAACAGACTGGGTTCGAACCCGGCTCGTTCGCTCACACCGTCGTCGACGCTCACGTCTACTGCGGCCGCGGCGCACGCGGTGAGTGGTACGCGGACAACCTCGAGTCGCTGCAGTCCCGGCTGGCCGACGCCGAATCCCGCGAGGACTACCTCGCGGTCCGCGAGTGGCTCGAGTCCGAAGCGCCCGCCGAGGCCGAGGGCGACGAACGCCTCGATCACGTCCCTGGGCTGCTCGAGCAACTGTCTCGAGAGCCACTCGAGCAGCCGACGCTCGAGGTCGCGGAGACGTCGATCGACGAGTTAGCCTACGAGGACGTGAAACTGCGGGACTACGAGTCCCACGACGGACTCGAGTTCTCGGTGGCCGAATGAACGGGCGCGGATCGAGCGAGACGGAGACCGGAACGGGGACGGAAACCGAAACCGAACCGGAAGCGGTCGATCTCCCGTCCCTCGAGAGCGACCGCGAACTCGTCGGTATCGTCGCGGTCGCGGAAAACGGCGTCATCGGCAAGGACGGCGAGATGCCCTGGCACATCCCGGAAGATCTGCAGCAGTTCAAAGCGGTGACGATGGATCACCCGGTCATCATGGGCCGAGTCACCTACGAGAGCATCCTCGAGGCGCTCGGCGAACCCCTGCCGGGCCGAACGACGGTGGTCCTGACGAGTCGAGAACTCGAGACGCCGGACAACGCCGTGGTCGCGGGGAGTCTCGAGGAAGCTCTCGAGCGGGCCGAAACGGCTGCCCGCGAGCGCCACGACGACGCCGACCGGCTCTTCGTCGCCGGCGGCGCGACCGTCTACGAACAGTTTCTGCCGGCGCTCGATCGACTGCTCGTGACCGAAGTTCACGACGAACCCGACGGGGAGACGACCTTTCCCGAGTGGGATCGAGACGCGTGGCGCGAGGTCGCTCGCGACGAGCGGGACGGGTTCGCGTTCCTCGAGTACGTCCGCCGGGACTGATCGGATGGGATGGCGGAATCGATCGCAGCCGACGTCGCGCGAGTCCTCGATGTTCACCCTGCGGAGGTCACCGAACTCGAGGGCGGCCAGATCGGGGCGGTGTACCGCATCGACCGTGCGGACGGGCCGCCGGTCGTCGCGAAGGTCGACGAGACGCCCCTCGAGGTCGAGGCGTTCATGCTCCGGACACTGGCCCGCGAGAGCGAGTTGCCCGTTCCGGACGTCCTGTTCGCCGATTCCGACCTGATGATCCTCGAGTACGTCGAGGGATCGACCGACCACGGCCCCGCCGCCGCTCGAGACGCGGCGGATCGGCTCGCTGCGCTTCACGGCGAGCGCGCGGACGCGTTCGGGTTCAAACGAGACACCCTCACCGGCCCGGTCAGACAGCCGAATCCGTGGACCGACTCCTGGATCGACTTCTATCGCGAGCACCGACTCGAGCACCTCACACGCGTGGCAGTCGAAAGCGGGGCGCTCCCGTCGTCACTCGCCGAACGCGTCGCCGCGGTCGGCGATGCACTCGAGGCGCTGCTCGACGAACCAGACGCTCCGTCGCTGATCCACGGCGACATCTGGACGACGAACATCCTTTCTCGAGACGGCGAGGTGACGGCGTTTCTGGACCCGGCGACGTACTACGGTCACCCAGAGATCGAACTCGCATACATCGACTGGACCGGGACGTTCGGCGACGCGTTCTTCGACCGATACGAGACTCACCACGCCGTCGACGCGGGCTTTTTCGACCGCCGGCGATACGTTTACCGACTGTACCCGCTGCTCGTCCACGTCCACCTCTTCGGCGGGCGATACGTCGCCGATCTCGAGGCGACCCTCGACCGACTCGGCTACTGAGAGCGGAGCCGACACGCGACGCTCCTATAAACCACTACCTATCCCCGCCAAATATGGGGTCTAAATGGCTCTACGGCGGATTCTCGAGGGATTCAAATGCCCCCACCTCGAAGCTACCCTATGGCAACTGATGAGTTCTCGGAGGCGATCCGGGAGTTCGACCACGACGGCGAAACGTACAAGATGGCCGATCTTACGGTCCTCGAGGAGCAGGGACTCTGTGACCTCGAGAAACTGCCGGTAAGCATCCGCGTGCTGCTCGAGTCGGTGCTCCGAAACGCCGACGGCGACATGATTTCGGCGCAGGACGTCGAAAACGCGGCTTCCTGGGAACCCGACGTCCCCGACGTCGAAGTCCCCTTCCAGCCCTCCCGCGTCGTGCTCCAGGACTTGACCGGCGTTCCGGCGGTCGTCGACCTGGCCGCACTGCGCTCGGCCGCGGACCGCGCCGGGAAGGATCCCTCCGTCGTCGAACCTGAAGTCCCGTGTGACCTCGTGATCGACCACAGCGTGCAGGTCGACTACTTCGGCAGCGAGGACGCCTACGAGCAGAACGTCGAACTCGAGTACGAGCGAAACGAGGAGCGCTACCGCGCGATCAAGTGGGCGGAACAGGCCTTCGAGGACTTCAACGTCGTGCCGCCGGGAACCGGGATCGTCCACCAGGTCAATCTCGAACACCTCGGCAAGGTCGTCCACGCCCGCGAGGAGGACGGCGAGCAGTGGCTCCTGCCCGACACCCTCGTCGGCACGGACAGCCACACCCCGATGATCGGCGGCATCGGCGTCGTCGGCTGGGGCGTCGGCGGGATCGAAGCCGAAGCCGCGCTGCTCGGCCAACCGATCACGATGACGCTTCCGGAGGTCGTCGGCGTCAAACTGACCGGCGAACTGCCAGAGGGCGCGACCGCGACCGACCTCGTGCTCCACATCACGGAAAAGCTTCGCCAGGTTGGCGTCGTCGACAAGTTCGTTGAGTTCTTCGGTCCCGGCGTCTCGCAGCTTTCGGTCGCGGATCGCGCGACGATCGCGAACATGGCCCCCGAGCAGGGGTCGACGATCAGCATGTTCCCGGTCGACGACGCGACGCTCGACTACCTCGAGTTGACCGGCCGCGAGGATGACCACATCGAACTCGTCGAGGAGTACCTCGAAGCGCAGGGTCTCTTTGGCGAGCACGATCCGGAGTTCACCGAGGAAGTCGAGTTCGACCTCGGCACCGTCGAACCCAGCCTCGCGGGCCACAAGAAGCCCCATGCCCGCATCCCGATGGGCGATCTGGACGAGCACTTCCCGACGCTGCTCGCGGAGGAGGGTGTGATCGATTCGGGAGCCGCAGAGAGCGACGGTGGACTCGTCGCCAAGGAACAGCCCGGACTCGACGAGAAAATTCCAGTCACCCTCGAGGACGGAACCGAGGTCGAGATCGGCCACGGCTCCGTTCTGGTCAGCGCGATCACGAGTTGTACGAACACCTCGAACCCCTCGGTGATGGTCGCTGCGGGACTGCTCGCTCGAAATGCAGCCGAACAGGGACTCGAGGTACCCGAATACGTCAAGACGAGTCTCGCACCCGGCAGCAAGGTCGTCACCGAGTATCTCAAACAGGCCGACCTGCTTGATGACCTCGAGGAGTTGGGCTACCACGTCGTCGGCTACGGCTGTACGACCTGTATCGGTAACGCGGGCCCGCTCGCCGAACCGATCGAGGCCGCCATCGACGACCACGACCTCTGGACGACCAGCGTCCTCTCGGGCAACCGTAACTTCGAGGCCCGGATTCACCCGAAGATTCGCGCGAACTATCTCGCCAGTCCGCCGCTCGTAGTGGCGTACGGCCTCGCGGGGAAGATGGATATCGACCTCGAAGAGGAGCCGATCGGCACGAACGACGACGGGGAACCGGTCTTCCTCGAGGACGTCTGGCCGGACCCACAGGAGGTCAAAGAGACGATCCACGACAGCGTCTCCGCCGAACTGTTCGAGGAGAAGTACGCGAGCGTCTTCGAGGGCGACGACCGCTGGGAAGCACTCGATGCGCCGACCGGCGAGGTCTACGAGTGGGATTCGAAGTCGACGTACATCCGTGAGCCGCCGTTCTTCCAGGACTTCCCGCTCGACGAACCCGGCGTCGAAGACATCGCGGACGCGCGCTGTCTGCTCACCCTCGGTGACACGGTCACGACCGACCACATTAGTCCGGCGGGGCCGTTCAGCGAGGATCTGCCCGCCGGCCAGTGGCTCGCGGAGCGCGGCGTCGAACCGTACGAGTTCAACACCTACGGCTCCCGCCGCGGGAACCACGAGGTCATGATGCGGGGCACCTTCGCGAACGTCCGCATCGAGAACCAGATGCTCGACGGAAAGGAGGGTGGCTACACGATCCATCATCCGACCGACGAAGAGACGACCGTCTTCGAGGCCTCCGAGCGCTACCGCGACGAGGACACCCCGCTCATCGTCATGGCCGGCGAGGAACTGGGGACCGGCTCGAGCCGCGACTGGGCCGCGAAAGGAACCGATCTGCTCGGTATCCGCGCGACCATCGGCAAGAGCTACGAGCGCATCTACCGCGACAACCTCCTCGGCATGGGCGTCCTGCCCCTGCAGTTCGAAGACGGCGACGGCTGGGAGGAACTCGGCCTCGACGGCTCCGAACACTTCGACATTCGGGGCTTAGACGACGGCCTCGAGCCGAACGCCGAACTCACCGTCGTCGCCGAGGACGACGAGGGCGAGACCACCGAGTTCGACGTAACCGCACAGGTCGGCACGCCGGCAGCCGTCAAGTACGTCGAGAACGGCGGCGTGCTCCACCTCGTGTTGCGGAAGTTGCTGACGGAGTGAGATCGTCCCCGCGCTAAAGGGGGACGTCGAGACGGAACGCGTCCCGGTGTCGTTCGAGGGACGCAGTCTCTCGTCTCGAGTCCGATCCCGGCGGATCGTTGGGGCCCCATCGTCGGATCGTCAGCCACATCGCGAAAGCATTGTCTGTGCTTGACACGCTCACCTTCATAGTTGGCAAGCAGGTTTTATATGCTACTTTTCGAGCGTACGAAGTAGATGGCATCACGTAACCGAACCATGGCTGGCTGTTTCTGTGGGTCCCGGAGTCGAGTTTCGCTACACGAGGGGGCCGACGGTGGCTTTTGAGTCCGGATCACTCGACCGAACGGTGGCCAGTAGCGAGGAGACCGACGTCGATACGAGCGACGTCGCGGACATCGATGCGGACGCCGACTACGATGACGAGAACGCGAGGGAGATGCAACGGTCCATCGCCAAACTGGGCGACGGGACCGTCGAAATCAGCGATCGTCTCGACGAGATCCACGACGAGGCGAACGAACAGTACGACGCGATCATGCACGTCGCCGACGAAACCTCGAGTCTGTCGGCGTCGGTCGAGGAGATCGCCTCGTCCTCGGAGGAGGTCGCCGCGGCCGGCGAGACCGCTCGGGACCTGGCCGAAGCGGGCCAGGAGTCGGCGGACGATGTGGGGACCGCGATGGCGGCGATCCGCGAGGCCGCGGCCGAGGTGACCGACGACGTCACGGCGATCCAGGAGAGTGTCGAGGAGATCGACGAGATCGTCTCGGTGATCAACAACATCGCCGATCAGACGAACCTGCTCGCGCTGAACGCGTCGATCGAGGCCGCCCACGCCGACGAGTCGGGCAACGGGTTCGCCGTCGTCGCCTCGGAAGTTAAATCGCTGGCCGAGGATTCACAGCAGCGAGCCAGCGAGATCGAACGGATGATTCGGGACGTCGAGGAGAAGACCGACGCCGCCGCCACGAGCTTAGACGAGAACAACGAGCGCATCGAACGCGGCATCGAATCGGTCGATCACGCCGCCGAGATCCTCGAGGATATCTACGACACCGTCGACGAAGTCTCCGACGGCATCGACGAAGTCGCCGCGGCGACCGACCAGCAGGCCTCGAGCACGGAGGAGGTCGCGAGCATGGTCGATCAGAGCGTCGCCAGCGCGGAGTCCATCGCCGAGGATACCGGTGCGATCGCGTCCGAAGTCGACGCTCAGACCGAGCAGATCGAGACGATCGATCGGACGCTCGAGCAGCTGGTCGACGACTTCGCACCCGACGCGGGTCCGGCGCGGTAGCTCTCGCTCTCCCTCCCGTTCTTGTGGCTCCCGTCGCCCGAGAATCGGAGCTCACCGACCGGCTCCGGACCGGGGTCGGCTCGTTCCGGTTGTCGACGCACACACCCCGTTCGAGTCGTCGTCAGTAGCGTCTTTACGCTTCGGTTCTAACCCCAGTCCGTGACCGAGTTACGATACCTTCCCGATGCCGACGACGTGACGACGTTCACCGCAACCGTCACCGAAGCGGCCGACGACGGCGTGTTCCTCGACGGAACCTACTTTTACCCGGAAGGCGGCGGTCAACCGGCCGACCAGGGTACCCTCGAGTGGGAGGGCGGCGTCGCCGACGTGGTCGACGTCCAGAAAGACCACGGCGACGTCCGCCACGATGTCGACGTTCGCGAGGGGGAGCTCCCCGAACCGGGGACGACGGTCCAGGCCCGAATCGACGAGGGGCGACGACAGCAGTTGAGCCGGATGCACACCGCCCAACACGTCGTTTCCCGCGTCGTCCTCGAGGAGTACGGCGCGAGCACGGCCGGGAACCAGGTCTACCCCGATCGGTCGCGGATCGACTTCGAACCCACATCGTTCGACGATGATGACCTCGAACGCATCGAGCGTCGCACCAACGAAGTGATCGAGCACGACCGCGCGGTTGTAAAGGAGAACCGTCCGCGGGATGTCGTCGAAGCGGAGGTCGACGAAGGGCGGGCGCTGCTCAACCTGATCCCTGACTCCGTCGATCCGCTTCGTGTCGTGGAGATCGAGGACTTCGACATGTGTCCGTGTGGCGGCACGCACGTCTCGCGACTCGGCGATATCGGACGCGTATCGATCGTCGACCACACGTCGAAGGGCGAAGACGTCGACCGAATCGCGTTCGAACTCGAGAAGTCGTAGCTCGAGCGAAGACCGGTCGATGTACAGACGCGCCTAGCGGACGTTTGTCCCAGTAGCGTCACGTATTTATCGCCAGTAGCGTCTACTGACCTATCGTCTTCGGGCGAACCCTGCGCCCCGTCGTTCCACAGTGTGTTACTCATGTCGTTCGTTCCACTCCTGGTCGACGTCGGCTCGACCCTCGAGGAGGCGACCGGCTTCCTCCAGTACCTGCTGGTATTCGTCTTCGCGGCGATTCCTGTGATCGAGATTCTCGTGGTGATTCCGGTCGCGATCGGGCTGGGACTCGATCCCGTTCTCGCGGGCGTCGTCGCGTTCGCCGGCAACGTCCTCTCGGTGTATGCGCTCGTTCTCTTCTACCAGCAGATCGCGAACTGGCTTCGGCGCCGCCGCGGCGAAAAGTCGGGGCGCAGCGACCGGTACGCCCGAGCGCGCCGGCTCTGGGACCGGTACGGACTGCCGGGACTCGCGCTCGGCGGGCCAGTACTCGCCGGCGTTCACGTCGCCGCACTGGTCGCGTTGCTCGCTGGGAGTCGGAGCCGCACCGTCGCCGTCTGGATGACCGCGGGCATCCTCGTGTGGACGGTCGTGCTCGTCGCGGCCTCGGTGTACGGCGTCTCGGTGCTCGGGATCGCGTAGTACGCCGGGCTTTTACAACGTCCGACCGTATTTTCGCCCATGACTACTCCGACGGACCGAAACCGCCTCGACGAGGAGGAAAGCCCCTACCTGCGCCAGCACGCGGACAACCCCGTCAACTGGCAGCCCTGGGACGAGCAGGCTCTCGAGGCCGCCCGCGAGCACGACGTTCCGATCTTCCTCTCGATCGGCTACTCGGCGTGTCACTGGTGTCACGTCATGGAAGACGAGAGCTTCGCCGACGAGGAGGTCGCCGCGGTGCTCAACGAGCAGTTCGTCCCGATCAAGGTCGACCGCGAGGAGCGCCCGGACGTCGACAGCATTTACATGACTGTCGCCCAGCTGGTCTCCGGCCGGGGCGGCTGGCCGCTCTCGGCGTGGCTCACCCCCGAGGGCAAGCCGTTCTACGTCGGGACCTACTTCCCGAAAGAGCCCAAACGCGGCCAGCCCGGCTTCCTCGACGTGCTGGACAACCTCGTCGAGTCCTGGGAGACCGATCGCGAAGCGGTCGAGAACCGCGCCGAGCAGTGGACCGACGCGGCGAAAGACCGCCTCGAGGAGACGCCCGACTCCGTGGCCGCGCCGGAGCCGCCCTCGAGCGAGGTCATCGAGACCGCCGCCGACGCGGCGGTCCGAAGCGCCGACCGGCAGTACGGCGGCTTCGGCTCGAGCGGGCCGAAGTTCCCGCAGATGTCTCGTCTTCGCGTGCTCGCCCGCGCGTACGACCGAACGGGCCGCGGCGAGTATCTCGAGGTGCTCGAGGAGTCCCTCGACGCGATGGCGGCGGGCGGGCTCTACGACCACGTGGGCGGCGGCTTCCACCGTTACTGCGTCGATCGGGACTGGGCCGTGCCTCACTTCGAGAAGATGCTGTACGACAACGCCGAAATTCCGCGGGCGTTCCTCGCCGGCTATCAGCTGACGGGTGCCGAGCGCTACGCCGAGGTTGCCGAGGAGACGCTCGCGTTCGTCGCCCGAGAGCTCACCCACGAGGAGGGCGGCTTCTTCAGCACGCTCGACGCCCAGAGCGAGACACCGACGGGCGAACGCGAGGAGGGCGTTTTCTACGTCTGGACCCCCGACGAAGTGACCGAGGTGCTCGCGGACGAGACCACCGCGGAGCTCTTCTGTGAACGCCACGACATCACCGAGTCGGGTAACTTCGAGGGAACGAACCAGCCGAATCGTGTCCAGTCCGTCCCGGCCCTCGCCGAGGCGTACGGCCTCGAGGAGCGCGAGGTCGAAACGCGACTCGAGACCGCACGCGAACGGCTGTTCGAGGTCCGCGAGCAGCGGCCGCGTCCCAACCGCGACGAAAAGGTGCTGGCGAGTTGGAACGGGCTGATGATCGCGACCTGCGCGGAGGCGGCGCTGGTGCTGGGCGAAGACGAGTACGCTACCATGGCCGTCGACGCGCTCGAGTTCGTTCGGGATCGGCTCTGGAACGGAGACGATCAGCGGCTCTCGCGCCGGTACAAGGATGGCGACGTCAAAGTCGACGGCTACCTCGAGGACTACGCATTCCTCGCCCGGGGTGCCCTGGGTTGCTACGAGGCCACGGGCGAGGTCGATCACCTCGAGTTCGCGCTCGAACTCGCACGGATCATCGAGGCAGAGTTCTGGGACGCCGACCGGGGAACCCTGTACTTCACGCCCGAGAGCGGCGAGTCGCTGGTCACGCGTCCCCAGGAACTGAACGACCAGTCGACGCCCTCGGCGACCGGCGTCGCGGTCGAGACGCTGCTCGCGCTCGACGAGTTCGCCGACGATGACGATGCGTTCGACGCGATCGCCTCGACCGTCCTCGAGACGCACGCGAACAAGATCGAGACGAACGCGCTCGAGCACGCGTCGCTCTGTCTCGCCGCCGACCGACTCGAGTCAGGCGCACTCGAGATTACCGTCGCCGCCGAGGCGCTCCCCGAGGAGTGGCGCGACCGCTTCGCCGATCGGTTCCTCCCGGACCGACTGTTCGCGCGCCGACCGCCGACGGAAGCCGGACTCGAGACGTGGCTCGAGCAGTTAGGCCTCGAAGACGCGCCGCCGATCTGGGCCGGACGCGAGGCCCGCGACGGCGAATCCACGCTGTACGTCTGCCGGAACCGGACGTGTTCGCCGCCGGTCCACGACGTGGAGGAGGCACTCGAGTGGCTGACTGAGACTGCGGACGCAGATGTCGACGCGACGGTGGAGGGGTCGACCGGGACGGTTCTCGACGACGAGGACAGTCCGTTCTAGCGCTTCCCGCCGTCGCGGTCATTGCACCTCGCCAGCGGACCATCGACGTGTCACGACGCGGTGGTTCTCGCGACGCCGTGATCGGTTTGCCCCGTTTGACGGGGGCGAGTTAGCGCTGAAGTGAAAAACTGACAAACAGTTTCCTGTCGCATAATGATCCGATTACCTGACTGTTCACCGCTCATTAACGATATACTCACAAGATGTTTTTCCGGTAGCATGTTTCCGATAGCAATAGTAACGGCGGGTGGGGAGGTTGGTTCGGAGCCGTCCCGAATCAAACGAGTTGGCGCGCGATGCGGGGTGGACTGACGTGAGCCGATCAAGGTCGCAGTCAGAGTCCGTAGCGCTCGATTGCCGGTCCGACGTCACCGTCGCCGCCCACCAGCCAAACTATCTTCCATGGCTCGGCTACTTCCACAAGATCCGAGCGAGCGACGTCTTCGTTTTCCTCGACGACGTCGAGTATACCTCCGGCTCGTGGATCAACCGCAACCGGATCAAGACGCCCGACGGCTGGACGTGGCTCACGGTCCCCGTCCGGGGAGGATCGAGCGGCCCGATCGCCGACGTGACGATCGCGGATGAGGACTGGTGCGAGACCCACAGAAAGAGCCTCCAGCAGAACTACGGCAACGCTGCTCGCTTCGACACGGTCGCCGATCTCTTCGAGGAGACGTACGCGCGCACGCGGGACTCGCTGTGCGAACTGAACGTCCACCTGGTCCGCGAGATCGCCAACCGTCTCGACCTCGAGTGTCGATTCGTCCGCTCGTCCTCGCTCGGGATCGACGCGACGAAGGCCGACCGAATCGTCGACATCTGTTCGGAACTCGACGCCGGTCGGTACTTCTCCGGAACCGGTGCACGGTCGTACCTTGATCAGTCGCGCTTCGAGGCGAATGAGGTCGCCCTCACGTACCAGTCGTTCGACTATCCGGATTACGAGCAGCGCTTCGACGGCTTCATTCCGGAGCTCTCGGTCGTCGACGCGCTCATGAACGTCGGTCTGGACGGCACGAACGAACTCCTACAGCGGATGGACGCCGACGGTGGGTAGCACGAGACAGCGCCATGACCGACACGTCCGGAGTTCAGCTACGGGTGACCTCGCTGCGTCGTTCGAGTGACCGGTCCGGTCGGTCGTCGATGAACTGTCACTGTCCTCCATCCGCCCGGGTTCCAGAGAACGGCTCAAGTGTCGGCTCTCGTAGCCCGAATCCGGTTACAGTTCCGCGTCGAACCGCTGGGCCAACCAGATTGCCGGCGGCAGGTCCTCGGACTCGACGAACCGAGTAACTTCCTCGCCGTCGTCGGTTTCTACCACGACGGTCGGGATGTACTCGATACCGTACTCGTCGACTCCGGGGCCCTGCTTGTCCTGGTCGAGGGCGTACTCCTCGAGGCGCTCTTCGGAAACGCCCGCCGCCTCGAGTGCGGCCCCCAGATCCGGGAGCAGTTTCCGGCAGTCCTTACACCAGTCGCCGCCCCACACCTTGTACACCAGTTCGTCGTTGTGCGATTCGAGCGTGTCGACCGCATCCTGATAGGACGCTTCGTCCCAGGTGGGATTCGGCTGCATGGTCTCGAGACTCATGGCTCCGGATTACACGGCCGGCGGCTTAACGACCGCGCTTCCCTCCCGCCGCGTCGCGGTCGTCTCGAGGGGGCTTCGGGACGGTCACTCGAACGTCTGGAACTCGACGGTGCGCCCCTCGGGATCCGAGGCGAAGAACTGGTAGATGTCGTACGTGTCGTTGGCGTGTGGTTCGCCCTCGGCTCGGTTGCCCATCTGCTCGTAGGCGTCGTCGACCCCCGCGCGGTCTTCGAAGACGAACGTGACGATGCCCTCGGTGTCCGCGTCGTTTCGGTCACAGAACCCGAATCGGAACGATCCGGCCTCGAGGATGGTACAGTCGGGCTGCTCGAGCCAAACGTCGGCGCCGAACTCCTGATAGAAGTCGATCACGTCGTCGTGGCGTTCGGTCCGGAAGAAGACGATGCCGTCCATACCGGCTCCTTGTTGCCCGCTGATAAAAACGCTCCCGGAGCCAAGTCGGTGGGATTTTTACGGTAAACAAAAATATTATATGGCATGGTATTCGACTCTATCGGCGATCGGGATCACGAACAGGTATCTCACTTCACCGATCCTGAAACCGGACTGCAAGCGATCGTTGCGATCCACGACACGACGCTCGGACCGAGTCTCGGCGGGACGCGAATGCTCGATTACGAAACCGAACAACACGCCCTCGAGGACGTGTTGCGGCTTTCCCAGGCGATGACGTACAAGGCGGCCGCGGCTGACCTCCCGCTTGGCGGCGGGAAAGCGGTAATCCTCGGCAATCCCGACGACCTCAAAAGCGAGGCGTTGTTCGAGGCCTACGGGCGCGCTGTCGATTGTCTGGGCGGCCGGTATATCACCTCGGTCGACGTCAACTCCGGCGTCGCGGATATGGACGTTATCGCCCGCGAAACCGACCACGTAGTCGGCACGAGCAACGGGCTGGGTGATCCATCGCCGATCACGGCTCACGGCGTTTATCACGGCGTTCGGGCCTGTACCGAGTCGGTTTACGGGACGGAATCGACGAGCGGTCGCGAGGTCTTGATCCAGGGGCTTGGCAAGGTCGGCCGCTCGCTGGCCGAGGAACTGCTCGCCGACGGCGCTTCGGTAACGGTTACGGATATCGACGAAAACGCCGTCGACGCGTTCGCACGGGAGCACGACGTCGAAACGATCCCGTCGGACGCCGTCTTCGACCAGTCGTGTGACATCTTCGCACCCTGTGCCGTCGGCGGCGTGATCAACGACGAGACGATTCCGCAACTCGATTGCGACATCGTCGCGGGCGGCGCGAACAACATTCTCGCCGAACGTCGACACGCGACCGCGCTCCGGGATCGGGGTATCCTGTACGCTCCGGACTACGTGATCAACGGCGGCGGCCTGATCACGGTCGCCAAGGAGTATCTCGGCGGGACCCGAGAAGAGGCCTACGAGGAGGCGGCAGCGATCGGCGACCGACTGCTCGAGATGATCGAACTCGCCGAGGAACGGGAGACGACGGTGCTCGAGGCGGCCGACGCGTACGCTCGAGAGCAGATCGAAGCCGCCGAGCGGACGACGCCAGCGGTTCCGACGCAACTGTAGGCACGTCAGTTCCGCCGCCCGTTCGTTGTTCGCCGATCCGCGAAGGCGAGTGACGGCGATTTCGCTTGGGTTTGAGCTTGTTTTTGAGCTTGTTTTTGAGTTTGCGTTTGAGTTCGAGTGTCGGTCCGAGCGCGGTTCAGTTTGCGCTCGAGTTCGGCCGCTGACACTCGTCCATACACCGGCACGTCCTGCCTCTGTCCAGCACCGGTTTACGTCTCGAATACCTACGGGTGGCCAATGAAGGGAAGCATCCTGGACACGATCGGATCGCCGCTCGTCCAGGTCGATTCGCCGGAGGGCGCGACCGTCGCTGCGAAGGTCGAATCCTTCAACCCCGGTGGCTCGGCCAAGGACCGGCCGGCCCTACAGATGATCCGGGCGGCCGAACGCGACGGCACGATCGAACCCGGCGACTGGCTCGTCGAACCGACCAGCGGAAACACGGGGATCGGTCTCTCGCTGGTCTGTGCAGCTCGAGATTACGACCTGACGATCGTCATGCCGTCGGACAAGTCCACCGAGCGCCGTCAGATCATGTCCGCTTACGGCGCTGAACTCGAACTCGTCGACGGCGACATGGAGGATGCCCGCGCTCGCGCCGAAGAACTCGAGGCCGCCGGCGCGATTCAGTTGGGTCAGTTCGAGAACCCGGCGAATCCGGAAGCCCACTACCGAACGACCGGCGAGGAGATCGTCGAGCAGGTCGGGGACCGCGAGATCGACGCCTTCGTGGCCGGCGTCGGCACCGGCGGCACGATCTCGGGGACCGGTCGACGGCTCCGCGAGGAGTTTCCCGAGATGGAGATCATCGCAGTCGAACCGGCCACGAACGCCGTTCTCTCGACGGGTGAATCGGGCGACGACGACTTCCAGGGGATGGGACCCGGCTTCGTTAGCGAGAACCTGGATCTGGATCTGATCGACCGCGTCGAGACGGTCGAACTCGAGAACGCCGAAGACGAGTGCCGCCGCCTCGCCCGCGAGGAGGGCGTCCTCGTGGGCCAGTCCAGCGGGGCGACGAGTCTCGTCTCGCAGCGGATCGCCCGCGAGATCGCGGTGCCGGAGCGGGAGTGTCCGGAGGTTCCGGGCTCGTTCGACGAACCGGTGGCGACGCCCGAACCGGACGGCGGCGAGTCGGTCGATGACTGCCCACTCGTCGTCACCGTCTTCTGGGACAGCGGCGAACGGTACCTCTCGACCGGACTCTTCGACTGATTGGTCGTTCGGACGCCCCTTCGGACGACGAGCCGCCGTCGGGATCGTCGCGAAAATCGTTCTTTCACCTTGGCAAACCACTTTTAGGCGTCCGGTTCTCTACTCGAATAATGACACGTCGATCTCGACGCAGGATCCTCTGTGGTACCGCCGGACTGGTCGCCCTCAGCGCCGGATGTCTAGACGAGACCGGCGGCCCCGACGACGACCTGAGCGGACCCGACGAGTCGAACGGGACCGACGACGATACAGGCGAGGACGATACCACCGACGACGACCCCGGATCCGGCGGGACCGACGACGATGAGGACGTCAGTGGCACCAGCACTGAACACGACGGATTTGAGGACGTTGAAAGCGTTCTCTTCAACCACGCCGACGTTCCGACCGATCCCGATGCAACGCTGTTCACCCAGCCCGATCGGGCGACGGACTGGCTCGAGACACGGCCCCTCGAGGACGAGTCCCTTACCGAGTTCGTCGACGTGACCGACTTCGAGGCGTCCGTCGTGGTCGCACTCGAGGCCGGCGCGCCGAATCTCTGCTACGAAATGGTGCTCGAAGAGGGGACGCTCGAGGGCGACGAACTCGAGCTCGAAGCCGTAGTCAGGGATGACTCGGCGGGCGAGGAGGTGGCCTGTGCACAGCAGGAGACGACCGTCGGCCACCTCGTCCGCGCGCCGATCGCGGGGAGTCCGAACGTTTCGGTGACGATCGTCGACCGCGATGGGAACCCACGCAGCATCGGGCTGGCCGCCGACAGCGCAAGCGAATCGGATGCGGACGGTGACGGCGAGACGACGGGCGATAGCGACCGCGACGACGCGTGAAAGCTCGTCCCGATCGGTGCCTCGAACCAACGTGGACGACCGTTCAGTTCCCCCTACAGGTGACGGGGGGTCGTTTCGCGCGGGACGCGATGTTACGGGAGCGATAAATCGGCACTGATACGACCACTGTAGCCTATTCCCGTGGGAGTAGGATCATCCTGCGATTGTGCCGGTACACGGCCACAGCAAGCTGGATGTATCACCCTTAACAACTATCGGTACAGTAGAACATAGCACAACTGTGATTTTACCAGTCGTTTAGGCTTGCACTCTTCGGTGTGTGTTCTTTGATAACGGATCTGCGAGTGTAACAGGTGAATCAACACATCGACAGACGCCGAATGATTCAAACGCTCGGCACCGTTGGTGCGTTGGGTGCCGTCGCTGGCTGCACGGCGGTCTCGCAGGACGACGACGAAGATGAGGGTCGTCCGGCGGAAGAGACCGACGTCGATAGCATCGCTGCCGATCCCACGGACCTACCGGATCCGATAGATCGGGACGAACCGGAACACCACGAATTGGAGATTCAGACCGAGGAACTCGTCGCGGAGATCGAAGACGGCGTCACGCATCGGTTCATGACGTTCGACGGGCAAATCCCCGGTCCGTTCGTCCGCGCCCGCGTCGGCGACACTGTCCATCTGACGTTCGACGTCCCCGACGACCTCAACGCAGACGTACACAACATCGATTTCCACGCGGTCTACGGCCCCGGTGGTGGGGCGGCCGACACGACGATCGCACCGGGCGAGGGCCCCGTCGAAATCGAGTTCCGACTGGAGTACCCCGGCGCGTTCTACTATCACTGCGCCCCGGGACAACACGACTACCACATCTCCACGGGGATGTTCGGCACGATTCTGGTCGAACCGGAGGACGGACTCCCCGAAGTTGACCGCGAACTCTACCTCGGACAGCACGAACTCTACACGGACATGGAGGTCGGCGAGGAAGGCCACCACAACTTCGACTTCGACGCCGCCGCCGACGAGAACCCCACGTACGTCCTGTTCAACGGCGAGGTGGGGACCTTTACCGAAGGTGGCGACCAAGGACGCATTCACGCGGAAACGGACGAAACCGTACGCGTCTATTGGTGTAACGCCGGACCGAACCTAATGAGTGGTCCACACCCCATCGGTAACGTCTGGGCACGCTGGTACGACTACGGGGATATCGAGTCGGAGCCCGTTCGGAACGTCGAAGGGGCGGCGCTCCC
The DNA here is from genome assembly GCF_009834785.1 of Natronorubrum halalkaliphilum. Classification (GTDB taxonomy): domain Archaea; phylum Halobacteriota; class Halobacteria; order Halobacteriales; family Natrialbaceae; genus Natronorubrum; species Natronorubrum halalkaliphilum. The sequence goes on along the minus strand of NZ_WUYX01000070.1, from coordinate 35,376 downwards.
CGCAGGGACGACGGGGGTCGGCGAAATGGAGTTGCCGGTTCCCGGACCCGTCAAACTCGTCGACCACGCACTCTCCCGAACGGTCCGAAAAGGATTGCTCGCAGAGGTAGAAGTCGAAGGCGAGGAGGACACCGACATCTACAATCCCGATCCGTGACGGTATCGAACCGGACCCCAGCCACGTCCTGCCGGACGTGTGATCGGTCCACCGGTTTCTGCCGAGTGCGATAGTCGAGGGTCCGTCTCCCGTTCGAGGGAGCCCGGACGACGATTGTGATACTGTCGGACAGAACTATTGTGAGGATTTGCTGTCTCCGTCCGGCGAATCTTCTACAGTGACTTCTGTCCGGCAGTATGAGCTACGGCGAATGTTCAGCTTCGGTCAGTCGAACAACGAGGGTCTTTTCGACGGCTCTGAGATCGTACGTCGGCAGTTCGCCGTCGGTTCGGCGCACGTACAGGGGTTCGACGAGCCGCCAGACCGAACCGCCGTCACCGGCACTCGTCGCGGCGGTGTCACTCGAGTCTTCCGTCGCGGCGGTCACCGAGTCAGAGGTGTCGTTCCGTGCTGGTTCGGAACCACCCTTCGAGGCGGTAGCCCCAGCCTGACTCGACCCCTCTGCTGCCTCTTCCTGCATCGATCCCCCGTCCGGGCCCACGCGCTCGAGGCCGTAAATCTTGCAGAACTCCGCCGTTTCGCCGGGTTTAACCTCGCCGTTTCGAAGTTCCCGTGCGAGGTCTCTCGAGAGCCACTCGTCGTCGCTGATGGACGGTTCCTGGACGAGCGCTTCGTCGACGAACCGCGTGAGATACCAGTTCAGGTCGTTGAGCAGCGAGACGGCGGCCCCGACGCTGACGGTGTCAAGCGCAAGCGAGTTCTCGAACGGGCGCTCGAGGTCGTACGTCGAGAGCGCCTCGCGGGACGTCTCCCGGGAGAGGAGTTCGTACTGGAGGGTGCAGTCGGCCGTCCCGATGAGACAGACGCGGGTCACTAGTCTGTGGTGGGTGCGTCTGTGTAATGTGGGTTACGGATCAGGGTTCGACCAGTTCGGCGTTTCGCGCGGCCGCCTCGGCTCGCTCGAGCAGATCGTCGGGTTCCGCTTCCAAGAGCGGCTCGAGTCGCGCGTTCGTTTCGACCCGATCCGGGGCAACCCGATTACAGCCGGCGTTGATCGTCGAATCGGTGTAGGTGTCGATTTCGCGGGCTTTGGCGACGATATCCTGCTTGTCCAGTGTGAGTAGAGGCCGGTGGATCGGCAGGCGGGCGGCGCGACTGGTGACGCCGAGGTTCCGGACGGTCTGGCTCGACTTCTGGCCCATCGCTTCCCCGGTGACGATTCCGTTGGCGTTGACGCGTTCGGCCAGCGTTTCGGCGGCGCGGTAGAAAAACCGGCGAAGCGAGAGCATCCGGCCCTGTTCCATCTCGGAGACCAGCAGATCGACGGTCTCGCCGCCCGGAACCTTGTAGACCTGCATGTCGAAGTTAGGCGCGTACTGCGAGAGTTTTCGAACGGTTTCCATCGCGCGCGCCTCGTGGTCGATGCCGCCGTAGGCTCCGAGATCGACGTAGGCCGGAATAACCGGGCTGCCCCGCGTCATCATCTCGTAGGCCGCGACCGGCGAGTCGATCCCGCCGCTGACCAGGACGATCACCGGCTCCTGAGCGCCGAGCGGGAGCCCGCCCGGTCCGGGGACTTTCTCGAGGTAGATGAACGCGAGATCTTCCCGAACTTCGACGCCGAAGGTGATATCGGGGTCGTCGAGGTCGACTTCGGGGTCGAACTCGTCATCGACGGCCTCCCAGATAGCGGTCCCGCCGTCCCGGGCGAGTTCCTCGCTGCCATAGGGGAGGCTCTTATCGGACCGGCGGGCGTCGACGGCGAACGCGCCGCCGTCGTAACACGCACGGGCGGTTTCGACGAGGGCCTCGAGAATCCGTTCTTTCTCGGTGCTGACGGTTAGGGCCGGACTCGCGGAGACGACGCCGAAGGCGTCCGACGCGGCCGCAGTCGCGTCCGAAATGGCGTCTTCTGCGGTGTGAATCAGCGGTCGATTCCAGCGGCGTTCGACCTCGCCGGGTATCGATCGATCCGCGAGCAGGGCCTCGAGATTTTCGACGAGGAGCCCCTCCATGTACCGCTTGACGGTGTTGCTCTTGGTGTTGACGTCCCCGTGACGGAGGAGGACGGTATCGGCTCCCGGCGGGTGCATAAACGGGGATAGTCGGCCGGAGCTATAAGGGGGTTACGAGGACGACGTCTCGGGGCGACGCCGACACGACCGGCGGTTCGGGTACCGCTAACAGTCGTCAGAGCCAGCTGACGGGTGGGACACTGTCAGCCGACCGATTCGCCGATCGTCGGACTCATGCGACCGGTGTGTGCGTAGATGCCGACGAGGAGCACGATTCCGGCGAGCATCGGGACGATCGCACTCAATCCGTAGATAACCTCGAACCCGACCGTTTCGACGAGCGGCAGCGAGACGAGTGGCCCGAGTCCGCCGCCGACGTCGCCGAGAACGTTGTTCGTCCCCATCGCGCGGCCGACACGCTCCTCCGGCGTGAGGTCCGCGAGCAGCGCCGTCAGCGGACCGCCGACGCCGCCCTGACCGGCCCCGATCAGAATACAGGCGAGGACCAGAATTTCGAAACTCGAGCCGAAGGCCAGGACCGCGAAGCCGATACACGAGGTCGCGAGGAAGCCGATCATGACGGGAACGCGGGCCCCGACCGAGTCGCTCAGCGCACCGCCGCCGAGCGTGAACACTGCGCCGGCGAGCACCGTTACGGCCATCAGCATGCCCGAGGAGCCCTGGGCGTCGAGTCCGAAGATGGAGATCGCCCGTGCGTCGAGCAGCAAGACGAGCGTCGAGAAGAGGACGCCGATGTACGCGAAGTAGAGTCCGAAATTGACGAATCCGATCGTCAGGGCGGGGACGCTCGTTTCGATGTCCCAGGGCTTGACCGAATCCTGTTCGCCCTCGACGTGGGTTTCGGGGACGATCAGGTACGCGATGACGCTCGCGAGGGCGGCGAACGACGCTGCGAGGACGAACGCTTCGACGTTGCCCCAGACGTCGCTGACGACGCCGCCGAGGACGAGCCCCGCGGGAAAGCCGAACGTGATGCCCGCGCGGACGATGCCCATGCTCGTACCCCGCGAGTCGGCCTCGCTGACGTCGGCGGTGATCGTGTAGGCGGTCGCGAAGACGAGCGCGCTGCCGACGCCCCAGAGGATGCGGGCGAGCATAAACCAGAACTCGGGCAGCGGTGAGAGGATCGCGACGACATACATGAACGTCGCGACGCCTTCGATCGCCAGCCCGACGATGAACGGTTTTCGGGTCCCGATTCGGTCGACGAGAGCGCCGGCCGGCGCGTTAGCCACGAGGCGCGTAAACCGATTCGCGCTCAGAATGAGGCCAACCATGAACGCCGAAATTCCCAGCACTTCGCCCAGATTCGGCAGGATCGGGAAAATGACGCCGCCGCCAAATCCGACGAAGAAGGTACTCGCGACGACGGCGAGGACGATGCGGTTCGAACTGGCGGATGGAAGGGACACTGGCGATCGCTCTCTAGGTATTTCGATTCGTAACCCGTTGGGAAAACAGACTGGATCGCGGCTAAAGGGTCTATCGAAATCGGCGATCCCCGAGGCGGCGTTATCTTCCCGTTGTCCTCGAGAGAGAAAGACACCGAGTACTGGAGATTCATACGGATTGCTGTAACTATGTACCGCCGATCATCAGGGACGGGGTCGGTGATCGGCGGTAATTGACTACAGTAAACCGTATCAGCCGCCCGGTCCCAGCAGTCTGGGATCGGCTCGCTGTTATATACGTTAACTCGACGATAGAACGGATAGGATGCTCACACAGCGGGGTAATCGGTTCTGGACCTACGAGGAGTCGCTTCGGTTTCTCGGCGTCGAGCTCGGTCGAATTATGTCGGTAATGAAACTTTCGAGCGGCGGCCTGTTCGTTCAGTCGCCGGCCGAGTTGACTCCCGAACTGAAAACGGCGCTCGAGGAACTCGGCGAAGTCCGGTTCGTCGCACCGGCGAGCAAGCTCCACGGCCACCTGTACATGGAACAGTACCGCGCCGCGTATCCCGACGCGACGTTGCTGGCCGCCCCCGGTCTCCCCGCGCGGCGACCGGACCTGCGGTTCGACCACGTGCTGGGCGATACCCCTGATCCGCGGTGGGGCACCGATATCGATCAGGTCGTCGTCGCCGGCCACCGTTGGCTCACGGAACTCGCCTTCTTCCATCGGCCGAGTCGGACGCTGATCCTCGGAGATGTCGGGTTTCACGTGGGAGACGATAGCCCACTGAAGACGCGACTCGTGGCCCGCGCGCTCCGGATCCGAAATCGCCTGGGACCGCCGATCGAACTCCGACTCACGATACAGAACGAGGCGACGTTCCGTCGCTCGATACGGGACGTCCTCGCCTGGGAGTTCGACCGCGTCGTGCCCGGACACGGTGAGATAATCGACTCCGGAGGACAACAAGCACTCCTCGAGGGTTACGACTGGCTGCTCGAGTAGCGATTCGGCAGAAAACGATTCTCCGGTGTCGCCTCAGAACGTCGTCAGTTCGCCGTCGATCACGCGGCGGGTGATGCCGGTGACGTCGGCGAGTTCCTCGTCAACGATCGCTTCGACGTCCTCTTTGACGTCGCCGAGCGCGACGCCATCCTCGGTGACGACGTGGACGTCGGCGACGTGGGGCTGGTCGATCGGCCGACCGATCTGGCTGAGAAGGCGAACGCGCAGGTCGCGAATGCCGTCGACCTCGCCCACGACCTCCTCGGCGATTTCGGTCGAGAGCAGGTTGTAGATCTTCCCGATGTGGTTGACCGGGTTCTTCCCGCTGGTGGCTTCCATCGACATCGAGCGGTTGGGTGTAATGAGCCCGTTCGCACGGTTCCCGCGACCGACCGAGCCGTCGTCGCCCTGCTCGGCGGAGGTACCGGTGACGGTCAGATAGATCGAGCCCTCGTCGTAATTGTCGGCCGTGTTGACGTGGACGTCGACCGCGCGGTCCGTGTGTTCGTTCGCAACTTCCTCGACGAACTCGCGGACCGACTCGACGGCGTCGATGTAGGCGTCCAGATCCGCGACGTGCTCGTCGACCATCGCCGCCGCGACGGTCACGTCAATCTCGTCACCCTCGCGTTTGCCCATGATCTTCACGTCCGATCCGAGGTAGGGATTCTCCGCGGCAAACTCGCCGTTCAGCCGCGACTCGGCCTCGAGGACGATCTGCTCGGTTTCGGTCAGGGGCGCGTGGCCGACGCCGAAACTCGTGTCGTTGGCCATCGGGACGCTCACTTCGTCCTCGCCGAACACTTCCTGGAGGTCGCCGCTCCCTTCGCCGAGTTTGACGTCGACGACGATATCCTCGCCGAAGGTGAGTTGTGGAATCGTCTCCTCGAGGTACTCGCGAGCGGCGCGCAACGCGATGGTCTCGGCGGGGATGGTCTGGCCCTCGTAGTGTTTGGTCGCGCGGCCGACGATCAGCAGATAGATCGGGTCGACGACTTCGCCGCCGCCGAAGGCGGGCGCGGCTTCGCCCGCGACGAGTTGGGTTTCGTCGGTGTTGAAGTGCAGTACTTCGCCCACGCGATCGAGGTACTCCCGGGCCAGCGCGCCGGCAACGGCCTCGGCGATTCCGTCACAGATCGAGTCGGGGTGGCCGATCCCCTTTCGTTCAACGATTTCGACTTCCTGGTCCTCTACTGCCTGTCGGTCGATGGGCTCGACCCGGATGTTCCGCTCACTCATTAGGGGGAATTGGCGGACGGTGGTTCTATAACTTGCGGAAACAGGATGGGTTCGAAAAATACCTGGTGGTAATACGTGACAGCCACCGCGTTCAAGACTCGAGTAACAGTCCCAGATACGAGGTTCGAAGCTGCTCGGTTGGATCGAGTTCGAGCCGTTCGAGAACGTCGTACGCCCCTTCTCGAGCCGGCTCGAGGTCGGCTTCGCGTTCGACGTCCGTTTCGACCTCGACGTACTCGCCGACGTCGTCGACCGAATCGAGCGTGACCGTATAGCTATAGCCATCGCCCTCGAGGCCGTAGCGTTCCCGCTCCTTGCGAACCGTTGCGGCGGGTTCGAAGCCGAGGTGCGTCAGGACGGCGTCCATCGTCTCGCCGTCGCCGACCGCCGTTTCGAACTCCTCGCGGCTCTTTGATTCGTCGTCGAGCAGCGGGCCCTTGTAGGTGATGCGGGTCTCGTCGGTCCCTGACTCGGGATTCGACTCGCGGCGGATCCGCAGCGCCTCGTCGGTGTCGACGAACGAACGGTGGGGCGCGTCGTAGTACGTGTCCGCCTGCACGATAGTCCCCTCTCGGTCCGCGCCGAGGGCCTCGAGTCGAGAACGGACGGCCTCGAGCGCCGCGGGCACCTTCACTTCGACTTCGTACATGGCCGGGGGAACGGCGAGCGCCCGTAAGTATCGGTCGTTCTCGGCGCAAAGCGTCGTACTTAAATGTCGACGGCGGGACGTACAACGTATGACCGAGGAACAGGAGGCCGAGCTCGAGGAGCAGGCCGATGACGTTGACGCAGAAGGAGACGAGAACGCCGACGGACTGCAGCACGGCGATTTCGTCGAGATCGAGTACACCGCATACACCGCCGAGGACGACCAGCTGGTCGACACGACCGACCCCGAAGTTGCCGAGGAAGAGGGCGTCGACGACCAGGGCCAGGAGTTCAAGCCGCGAACGATCATCCTGGGCGAAGGCCACATCTTCGAAGGCGTCGAGGAGGCCATCGTCGGCAGCGAGCCCGGCGACTCCGGCACCGTAACGATCGATGCCGAAGACGCCTTCGGCGAGTACGACCCTGACGACGTCCAGACCGTCAGCGCCGAGAAAATCGACGAGGACGACCGCTACCCCGGTGCGAACGTCCAGATCGACGGCCAGCAGGGCTACATCAGCACCATCATCGGCGGCCGCGCGCGGGTCGACTTCAACCACCCGCTGGCCGGCGAGGACGTCGAGTACGAGTACACGGTCGCCGACACCGTCGAGGACCGCGAACAGCAGGCGTCCGGCCTGTTCGAGATGTACCTCGGGATGGAGCCCGACCTCTGGATCGAGACGGACGAAGTCGAGGAGGAGGTTCCCGTCGAGCCTGATGAGGACGAGGACGAGGACGAAGACGACGAACCCGCCGAACCGGAGTTCGAGACCGAGACCGTCGAGAAGGAGACGCTCTACCTCGAGGCCACGCCCCAGATGACGATGAATCAGCAGTGGATGATGGGCAAACAGCAGATCGGACAGGACGTCATCGAGAAGGTCGGCGTCGACCGCGTCATCGTCCAGGAAGTCATCGACGGCATGGGTGGCATGGGTATGGGCGGTATGATGGGCGGCATGGGCGGTATGGGCGGCGGCGACATCGAGGAGGCCCTCGAGGACGCCGACGTCGATGCCGACGAGATCGTCGAAGAACTCGAAGGCGCCGAAGAGTAAGCGACACAGCCCGAGAGCCGAATTTTTCGAACGACACTGTCAGGAACCGCCACCGAACGGTGTCGGTGTGGAGCCGACCGTCGTTTTGTGCGAGAGTCAGACGGACTGTTGTATCGATCAGTGAGCCACGGCGGCTGTCGGTGCGTCGGTACTGACGGACAGGAACCGTAGCAGCCGTTCGGGAACGGCCCGCGTTCGTGCCGGTCGAAACCGTAGTCGAGGGTGCGATTTCTCCGCTGGCGGGCCGAGTTTCCCACCGGCCACGCAAGTGTCCGCAAGTCGTTTATTTTCGTCGGCCACCTACGCCGTACAATGAAACGACCGAATCCGCGTTCACGACGGACGTTTCTTCGAATCGGCGGCGTAGCGGCCGCTGCTGGGATCCTTGCAGGGTGTACCGAAGGGGGCGGTGACCCGGGAGAAACCGATCGCGACGACGAACGTGAGTCGGAAGAGGACGAGCAAGCCGACCCGCCGGAAGACGACTGGGACGAGGAGTGGGACGACGTCGAGACGATCGAGTTCGACGCCAGCGAAGACGGCTGGGTCGGTCGAAGACCGTCTGTTATCGAGGATATCGAAAACCCGGATATTGCACTCTACGAGGGATCGGAGTACGAGTTTCTCTGGACGAATAGGGACGGCAGTAATCACAACTTCGCAATCTGGGACGAGGATGGCCCAGCCGAGGCGACGAGTTTTGTCGAGGAGGAAGGTGAAACGACCTCCCTCACCGTCGAAGCGACCGAAGAGATGGAGATCTACCTCTGTGAGGCCCACGAAGACGACATGGTCGGCTCGATCGAGGTTCGATCCGAGTAGTTGACGTCTGCGTTCGATGTAACGAGCCATCGGTTCTTCTCACACCGCTCGAGAGTTCAGCGTTTTCAGGCGGCGGATATCGGGCGATTAGGCAGCCAGGAGACAAAACGATCAAGCGATATCCCGACTCGTATCGATCGCCACTTCCTCCGTCAGTTCGAGTTTGATCGCCTCGGTCGGCTGACTCCCGCCGCGGAACTTGGGAATCGTGAGGTGACTCTCGAGTTCGCTGCCGGCGATCATGGTCCGGAGATCGAAGACGGCGTCGGCCGCGTGGAACGTCCGCGAGCGGTTTGCGGGTTCGTCGTCGCTCTTCAGACAGTGTAACACTGCGATCGATCCGGTCTCGAGCATGTGTGTTTTGAGTTCGTTACAAAACTCGACGTAGTCGTCGGTGTCGGATCGTTCCAGGACGTCCATCGTGTCGATGATGAGGTTGGCACCGTCGGGCAGGGCACTGATGAGTTGGGTCGCTTCCTCGAGCGGGTCGTCGCTGGTGACGTGTCGAACGGTCGGACTGCCGACGGCGGACGGTGAGCTTTCGATCGCGTGCGTGACGGCGTCGGCCGAGCGTTCGGTCGAGAGGTACAGCGTTCCGCGGGCGGCCGTGAGTTCGTACAGGAGCAGCTCCGACTGGCTGGCTGGCTTGGCAGTGTACGCGACGACACACCCCGGAGGTAACCCACCGTCGAGCTTCCGATCCAGCACGTCGATTCCGGTTTCCAGCCGACCGACCATACAATTGTGCTCAATTGCCCCAGTGCCCGCATAACTCTTTGGCTTCGATACAACGTCTCGTCGGCCAGTGTCGTCCGTGAGAATCGGGTCGGGCGGAGCGCAGTCGACTGCGAATGGAGAGATTCAAGGGGCCGGCAAGAGCCAACACGAACGAATGCGTCACGATCACCTCATCACGAGCAAACAACTCTCGCGGGCGGACATCGAAACGGTCCTCGACCGGGCGGCCGAAATCGACGCTGATCCGTCGACCGTCGCCGACCGTCACGCGAACACGTTGCTCGGCCTCCTCTTTTTCGAGCCGAGCACGCGGACGAAGATGAGCTTCGAAGCTGCAATGAAACGACTCGGGGGCGACGTCGTCGACATGGGGTCCGTCGAATCCTCGAGCGTAAAGAAAGGCGAGACGCTCGCGGACACCGTCCGCGTCATCGAGGGGTACGCCGACGCACTCGTCTTGCGCCACCCCAAACAGGGTGCGGCGACGATGGCCAGCGAATTCGTCGACGTGCCGCTGTTGAACGCCGGCGACGGAGCGGGCCACCATCCAACTCAGACGCTGCTCGATCTGTACACGATTCGGGAAAACGCCGGATTGGACGACCTGACGATCGGGATCATGGGCGACCTGAAGTACGGCCGGACCGTCCACTCGCTGGCCTACGCGCTGACGAACTTCGACGCCCACCAGCATTTCATCAGCCCGGAGAGTCTGCAGTTGCCCCGCGAGGTCGTCTACGACCTGCATCAGGCGGGCGACGGCGCACAGGTCCGCGAGCACGACTCGCTGGAGGAAGTCCTGCCGTCGCTGGACGTCCTCTATATGACCCGGATTCAGCGCGAGCGGTTCCCCGACGAGAACGAGTATCAGAAAGTCGCGGGCGAGTACCAGATCGATCTCGAGACGCTCGAGGTCGCGAGCGACGAGTTGACCATCATGCATCCCCTGCCGCGCGTCGACGAAATCGCGCCGTCGATCGACGAGACGGAGCACGCGGCCTACTTCGAGCAGGCGCACAACGGTGTCCCGGTGCGGATGGCGCTGCTCGATCTGTTGCTCAGCGAGACGGGGGGTGAACGCGATGAGTGACGATCACGACCACCACGACGGCCACGACGACCACGAGTTGCGGGTCAGCAAGATTCGCAGCGGGACCGTTATCGACCACGTTCGGGGCGGTCAGGCGCTGAACGTCCTCGCAATTCTCGGCATCGACGGGAGCGACGGCGAGGAGGTCTCGGTCGGGATGAACGTTCCGTCGGATCGCCTGGCGCGCAAGGACATCGTCAAGGTAGAGGGCCGGGAGCTCAGTCAGGACGAGGTCGACGTGCTCTCGCTGATCGCGCCGGACGCCACGATCAACATCGTTCGCGACTACGAGGTGATCGAGAAACACCGCGTCGAACGCCCCGGTGCCGTCGAGGGCGTCCTCTCGTGTCCCAATCCGGGCTGTATCACGACCGGAGGAGAGCCAGTCGTGTCCCGGTTCGAGGTGCTCGACGATGGCGTCCGTTGTGCGTACTGCGAGACGATCGTTCGTAGGGGGATCGCCTCGCTGATCGACACCTGACCGGCCTCGGATCCGGACTGCTGTAGTTTCCGTAACGATCCGGTTTGATCTTCAGGCATCGATGAGTATCCCGAATATCTAAGTGTCTGTCAATACATTGTTCGACTGTACATGTCACGTACAGTCAAAATCCTGGTTGCCCTGTTCGTCATCGCCGTTCTCTGGAAAGTCGTTTCCGGCGGCTCCTCCGATGTCGATATCGAAGAAGTCGAGTACGAACCGGTCGAGTAATCGAACACCCCCCGTTCGATTCCGAACGGCTTACGGCGACGGCGTCGTACGGTGAGTTATGTACGGCGTCGTCACGCGTAACGCTGAAGAAGTCCGGTGGCCGGAGTTCGATCGCGGATTCTACGAGGTCAAAGACGTTACCGGCCGGTCCGCCGAACCGATCGAAGACGGCGTAAACATGGTGTCTTGCTTCGGCGACAACGCTGCAGCGGACGCCGATCCGTCGCTCGTTCCCGTCGACGACTTCGGCCGCCCGGCCACGCGAGACCGAGAGTACTTCGACTGGGCGTACATCTGCCCCAGTCGCGAGGATTACCGCGAGGGCCTGTTCGACGTCATCGACGACTGCGTCGACGCGAACGAGGACGTCCGACTCGACGATATCGGGTTCCCGCGCGACGAATACTGTCGCTGTGGCGTCTGCGAGCAGTCCTTCGAGGCGAGCGAGTACGACGACCGCTTCGAGTGGCGCGCCAGCGTCATCACCGAGTTCGTCGAGGAAGCCGTCGATCGCATTCCCGGTCGCGTCTACATGACGCTCTACCCCGACCCCTACCCCGGCCACCTCTACGAGCGCGCCGGGATCGATCTCGCGGCCCTCGAGGAACACGTCGACGAGTTCGTCGTCCCACTGTACGACATGGCCTACGAGACGACCTACTGGCTCGAGACGATCGCCCGCGGGTTCGAGAGCGCACTCGAGACGCCGTTCAGCATCGAATTGTACGCGATAAACATCGATATCGACAACCTGATCCACGCCACCGAAGTCGCCCAGGCCTACGGGAAGAACGTTTTCTTCGGCTACGAAGCGAGCAACGGGCGGGCAGCACTGCGTCGCATGCAGGCGGACGAACGGGAGGGTGTGACACACGGTGAGCCGGAGACAGAGTCGAATTCGGTTCCAGGTCCGGATTCGGATTCGAATGCAGATCCCTGAACCGTCGATAACAGTCTCCCAAGAACCTGTTACGCCGAGCTAACTACCGATTGGCGACGGATCGCAGTGTGATTACACAGGAGCTGCAGTGGGAATTTGAACGGTGTTCTTTGGCCGCGTGTGCCGTTATTTCACCGCGTTGGTCGCGCGTTCAGAATCGTTTCAGTCGGTGGTCGACTCCTTTCGGCTGGAACTGACGGCGACCTTTATACGATGCTCGCTCGCCGTACGTGCCAGCGAGGATCGAGCGATCCTCGAGTGAAACCGATGACGGACCAACACCAACATCAACACCGATCTCAGCAGTCACAGCACGATCCAACGGCACAACTCCAACAGACGACGATCAATCAGGGACGGGACGCCATCGAGCAGGCGATGGATCTCCAGCGGAACATCGTGCGAATGAGCCTGAGTGCGATTCAGTGGCAGGAGACGGCTCAGCAACGGGGACTCGAGATGACGATGTCGATGCTGCAGGGGTTCCCGGGCCAGCAGTTCACCCGGTCGATGATGCGGAGCTATCTGGACGGGATCGAGGCCGTTATGCCCGAGATGGAACGCGCGATGGAGAAGGGGATGCACGCCGCGAATCAGGCGCCGTTGCAACAACAGTTAGAAGCAAATCAGATGGGGGGTCAGCAAATGCTCGAGCAGCCGAGACTTCAGCAGGGACCGGGCGGGCCCATGACGGATGCCACCCGGGCTGGGCAACAGCGCAGTGGACGGCAGACGGGTGCCCAACAGATGGGGGTCCAGCAGTCCCACTCCCAGGAGCCGACACAGCAGTACGCACAGGCCGGCGAATGGATCCCCCGGGAGAACACGTACGGCGGTGAGCCGTCCGGTTCGATCGACCGACAGCCCCCATCACAAACAGAGTTTGAGGACCAGGCCCAGACTCAGCAGCCCCATCACGATCAGGGCCCCTCCGACTCCAGTCCGTCTCAGGGCCAATCCGCTCGAGGACAACAGCACAGCCAGTCTGGGCGCGATACTCGGCAGGGGCAAGGACAGGGACAGGACCAGAGCCAGGATCGATACCCACAGTCACAGAATCAACAGCCACAAACATCACCGCAGCCCCGGAACCAACAGTCACCGACACCACGGAATCAACAGCCGCGGAATCAGCAGACACAGGACGGACCACAACCGTTCCAACAGGGCCCCGATCGATCGACCCGCGGTCGTCACCGAGAGCAGTACTCACAGCGGATCGATTCGGGAGGAGGCAAGCGCGATCAGCGTCGACAGCGTCAACCGACCAGTCACCGTCGAGGACAGAGCCAGCGCGAGGGATCGTCCGGACAAGCACTCGAGACGTCTCGGTCACAGGCCCGTCAGTCCGAACCAAACGCCGACCGCGATGCCGACCGGGATCAGATGTCACAGGATGACACTGATCTCTCGGTCGAACGAGGGCCGCGGGAGGACGACGATCTCGAAACCGACCCAATCGATGCCGCCGATCAGCCGGAGTAACGGCGTTCTATAGCCGCTTTTCTCGGTCCGATCTTCCGTCCCGGACGGTCGTTTCGCCAGTGCGCGTCTTCTCGACTGTCTCGTTTCGGACGCAAACTGCTCGAGCGAGAAGCCGTCGATAGTTTTCGACTCGAAGGCTCGAGTGCAACCAACGGAAGCGACTATCCCGTCGGTAGCGACCGATCAGTTCTCGGGTCGGTATCGGCGATCGAAAATTGAGAGTAGCCAGCGGAGGCGACGTCGGATTGGCGTGATGACGTGACTATCGGGTGTCGTCACCGATGATGTCGTCATCGTCATCGTCGTCGTCCATCAGGCCATCATCGTCGTCCATCAGTCCGTCATCGTCGTCGCCAATCAGATCGTCGTCGTCATCGTCCATCAATCCGTCATCGTCCGTCCGACGGTCATCGTCGTCTCCGATGAGGTCGTCGTCATCGTCGCCCATCAGCCCGTCATCGTCGTC
>NZ_WUYX01000070.1:0-21610 GCF_009834785.1 Natronorubrum halalkaliphilum | reverse complement strand
CCATCGTCGTCGTCTCCGATGAGATCGTCGTCGTCGTCTCCCATTAGCCCGTCATCGTCGTCGGTGAGACCATCGTCATCGTCACCAATGAGATCGTCGTCGTCTCCCATTAGCCCGTCATCGTCGTCGGTGAGACCGTCGTCGTCGCCCATTAGCCCGTCATCGTCGTCGGTGAGACCATCGTCATCGTCTCCCATCAGCCCGTCATCGTCGTCACCGATGAGGTCGTCATCCGTGCGATCGGTGCCGGTATCGGTCCCGGGGCCGGCGCCAGCACCGGTTGCTGTCCCGGCACCGGTACCGGTGCCGGTATCCGTGTCACTCATTCCGGTCGTGTCAGTCTCCGTACCGCCGGTAGTGCTCGTGCCACCGGTGCCCCTCCCAGACAGGTCGCTCTCGAGGTGCACTGCATCGTCCGTTACCCGGGACACCGACCCCTCCTGGAGTGGGTATGTATCGTCGTCGGTGCCACCCCAACCGAGTTTCGCCTTTATCGTGTCCGTGATCCCGGGATCCGGTTCCACGTGTGCGGTACCGTGTTCGACGTCCGCGATGAGGCCGACGTCGTCGCCGTTCGCGTTCACGACAGTTTTGCCGATGTCGTCGTCAGTGAACTCTGGGGACATTGCGATATACTAGACGGCGAACAAATGGATGATGGTGGTGCTTGCGGTGGCTTGCGGTTCGAGTCGTGACAGGTCCGCCGTACAGAATCGAAAACCGATGGGTCAGCGACCGACTACGTCTCGAACTCGGGGTCCCGGCCCTCGAGGAAGGCGGCGACTCCCTCTTCGTGGGCGTCCGACGTCCGCGCCTGTACCTGCAGCAGGTTCTCGTAGTCGAGTGCCTCCGACCAGGGACGAGCCATGTTCTCGTGCATGGCCTGTTTCGTCGCCCCGATGATCTCGGTCGGCCGATTTCGAAGTTGCGTGACGGTTTCCTCGACTCGGTCGTCGAGGTCGGCGGCGGCGACCGTCTCATTGACGAGTTCGAGGTCGGCCGCTCGGTCGGCGCCGAAGAACTCGCCGGTAAAGGCGAGTTGCTTCGCGGCCCGAAGGCCGATGATGCGCGGCAGCATGAACGTGCCGCCGGTGTCCGGAATCAAGCCGATGCGGACGAACGCACAGGAGAAGGTCGCGTCCTCGGCGGCGTAGGCGATATCGGCGAGAGCGACGATCGCCAGTCCGGCACCGACGGCGTCGCCGTTGACTTTCGCGACGATCGGGACGGGACACTCGAGCATCGCCTCGACGGTGCGACCGAAACTGTCGGTGACCGTTTCGTACGCGTCTCGCGTCGATTCGGGAGCCTGTGCCAGCGATTGCATGTCGCCGCCGGCGCTAAAGGCGTCGCCTTCGCCCGTGATGACGATCGCATCGTACTCCTCGACAGTTGCGTCTTCGATGGTCTCGGCCAGCGTCGTGGCGATCTCTCTCGTCATCGCGTTGAGCGCGTCGGGTCGATCGAAGGCGATCCGGAGAATGCCGTCGTCACTGTCGACGTTCATAGCCGAACAGTCACTTGCCCGAGTTAAAACGATACTCGTTCCTGGTTCGATGCACCGATCGAGATCGGGACCCACGGGTGGGTACGATGTGCCCGGCGGAAAACATCGAGTCAGGCCGCGGCCGGGTGCCGCGTCGATTCGAGACCGAGATGACGGCTACCGGGTACCGGATACCGGCTGTCAGCTGTCGTCGTCAGCGGTTCAGTCCGACGGCATCGGCGGTGCCACGGTCTCGTCTTCGGAGACGTTCAGCTCCGACGTCACGAGGGCGCGGTAGGCCCGGCGGAGCCGTTCCGAGAGGGCCTGGTGGGAGATCCCCAGTTCCTCGGACAGTTCCTGCATCGAGACCTCGCGAGGGATCTCGAAGTAGCCGTGGTCGATCGCCGCGACCAGCGTTTCGTACTGTCTCGCCGTGAGTCCACACTGCGAGTTGGTCTCCTCCGCGAGATCGAACAGGCGGACGATCGTCGGTGTAACTCCCTGGTCATCGAAGCGGTCGTACAGCGAGCTGACGCTTTCGCGGTCGGCAAACCGGATGCTCAGCAGCCACGTGCCACTCGAGGCCGAGGCCGACAAGACGGTTCCGCCCTCTTCGAGGATGACCTCGAAGATATCGACCGTATCGGGTTCGAACTCGATGTCGTAGAGCCAGCGGTCGTCGTCGCTGCTGATCTGTGCGTACGCGCCGATCGCGCTGGCCTCGTCGAGCGCCTCCTCGATTGCCTCCTGGGACGGCCCTGACAGCCAGAGACCGTGTCCGCTCGAGGCGATCACCCGCTCCATCTCGCAGGTCAGTGATGGAACGGCTCCGAAGAGTTCGCCGGTTCCCGTACCGTCGGCCGGAATCTCGATGTCTGCGATCGATGTCATGAGTCTCACCCAATGATACACCGAGGATCCCCATAACCCCACTTCCAAAGAGATTAGCAGCGATAAAACCGAATTACACGGGCAGTGATTGGTTTTGCAAGCCGGCTGTTGATGACAGCGGCGAGTTCAGCCCGTCAGTGGCGCCGCGGCGTCCCGACGAGGAACTGAACGGCGACGACGACGACGATCGTAATTACCAGTAGTGCCAGCGCAATCGGGACGATCGCCTCGAGCCCGTGGGAGATTCGGAGGACCTCGATTCGGGTCGGCATCGTCCGCGGGTTGTAGGCGACCATCATCGTGGCACCGAACTCCCCGATTGCTCGGACGAACGTGAGGACGATCCCAGCGGTGATGGCGTTTCGCGCCAGCGGTAACGATACCAGTCGGATCGTCTCGAAGGGGCCGTACCCCATCGTCCGGGCGGCCTCCTCGAGTCGTTTGTCGACCCCGTCGAAGCCGGCACGGGCGGTGACGACGAGAAACGGCGCGGCGACGAACGTCTGGGCGAGAACGACGCCGGCATAGCTGTCGGTCAGCGGCACGCCGAGACTCGCGGCCGCGGCGCCGACGGGAGTGTAGCGGCCGACGAGGGTCAACAACATTACGCCGCCCACGATCGGCGGCAACACCAGCGGCAGCAACACCGCCGCCTCGACGAGCCGTTTGCCGCGAAAGGACGTCCGCGACAGGACGTACGCGAGCGGGACGCCGAAGACCGTCGCGATGACCGTCGAGACCGGTGCCGTTACCAGCGACGTCCGAATCGCGGCCTGAGTCCCCGGATCCGCGAGGCCGTCGACGATGTCCACCGATCCGATCTGGAGAAAGAAGACCACGAACGGAACGACGAAGTAGACGAGCAACACCGCGCCCAACAGCGCCGGCACGGCCATGCTTCCGGACAGACGCTCGAGGCCGCTTCCGAACCGGTTCGAGTTCGCCAGGGGGGGCGAGTCGCGATCGGTCACAACTCGATCGCCCCCGGTACGTCGCCGTTGCCCCGCGGCAGCGAGTCGCCGACGCGCAGGCCGTGTGCCTCGAGCAGCGACGACGCTGTGCCGAGCGAGGACACGAATTCGCGGCCGGCCTCGGGGTTGTCAGCGTCGGTTCGAACCGTCGCGTTGTAGATGGTCGGCGTTCCGACGGTCGAATACCCATCCTCGGTGGTGTAGCTCGCTTCGGCGTACTCCTCGGCGTACTCGGGATTCCCGAAGTTGTACGCGTCTGACAGCGCACGGAAGGGGAGATCGTGATCGGCGGCCATGTTCCGATAGGCGACCGCACAGGCCCGGTTGCCGGCCTCGATACCGGTGAGCAACTGCGGTTCGTTCGGTTCCCAGTAGGTTCGCTCGAGCATCGTCTCGCGAAATCCCTCGAGACCGTACCGGTGCTCGGCGAGTTCGAACAGGTGGACGGCCCGGTAGCCGAGCGGATCGAGGTCTGGGTCGCTGATCGCGATTTCGTCCGCGTCGGCGTCGGCGAAGACCTCGTACCACGGCTCGTCCGCCTCGAGTCTCGCCCCGAGCTCCGTCTCGGGGTTGTAGACGATGCCGACCTCGTTCGCCGCGAACTCGAGGTCCCACTCGGCGCGGTCGGGATAGAGCCGATCCCGTAACAGCTCGACATCGGCGCTGACCACGACGTCCGGATGTTTGGTCCCGTCCTCGATCATCCGCATGACGATGTTCGAGCCGTGATACTCTCCCTCGTAGCTGATCCCCGTCTCGGACTCGAAGGCGGGACCGACGTGTTCCTCGAGGACGACGGCGAGGCTTCCGGCCGAGAGAACTCGGACGCGGTCTGACGTCCCAAGACAGCCCGCGGTGGCGACGATTCCGGCGGTCACACCGCCCGCCGCGGCGAGGAATTCCCGACGGGTGTCACGGTTCGCTCGGGACGTGCCGTCGTGAGTGTGCATACGCACACTTCGAACGCTGCCACAAATATAACTATGTCTGGTTCCGGCTCGGTGGGAACGTAACCACGTAACGTTTCGAGAAGAGACTATTAGTCGTGAACCCCGAGCGGTTCGAGCCCGCGGATCGTCGCCGCGAGGTCGTCCGGGTCGTCCGCGCCGCGGCCGACGATCTCACCGCCGACCGTAGCCGGGTCGCGGTCTCCGACGAGGATCGTCGGCAGGGGTGCCGCGGAGAACCCCTCGACGACGACGAACGCGTACTCCCGGTTCCGCAGGCGTCCGAGGGTGTTCGCGAGCGCCCGAAGCTCGGGGTTATCGGACTCGAGGAGGTCGGTCCCGTCGGGCGTGTCGGGCGGGTTCCGTTTCCCGCGCGTGGTGATGTCGAAGGTGAGTTCGGGGGTGATACCGACGACGGTCTCGGCACCTGCGCTCCGATGGCGGTGGGTGTCGGTCCCCGGGGTATCGATCTCGATATCGTGGTGGATCGATTTGACGGTCGCGACGCGGCCGTGCTCGGCCAAACGCGGCACGAGCGTCTCCACGAGCGTCGTCTTTCCCGAGTCGCTCGCGCCGGCGAGACAGACGACGCGGAGTGGCCATTCGTTGCTCATATCGGCGTTTTCAGGGCGCTGGACACAAGATTCGTTCGACCGCGCGTGGCGGCTTCACTGACCGCGCTCGAGTTGGGCCGGGTCGGCCGGACCCGTACTGATTCGAGCGGAGACGGGCGACCGTCCGCCTCGTCCGATCAGTACGGGCCGTCTCGATCGCCCATGGGCAGTTGTTGGGCCGGCTCCTGATCGCCCGTCGGCGAGGGAGTCGTACCACAGGTTCCACAGCGGAAGTCGCCGCCGTCGCTGTCGTCGTTGATGAACTGCTCCGTCGGAGAGGGCGGCGTCTCGGCGAAGACGTCGGGATCGGCGTCAAACCGGTCGGCGTCGATCTCGACGAGCCGTTCGACCAGCGCCGCGAGAGCGCGATAGAACGCCACGTGGCTTTCGTCCTGGACCGTCTCGTTGAACCGCGGAATCCAGCGACCGAGGTGGTCCTCGAGGAAGTCGCCCTGTG
This sequence comes from Natronorubrum halalkaliphilum, assembly GCF_009834785.1. Taxonomy (GTDB): domain Archaea; phylum Halobacteriota; class Halobacteria; order Halobacteriales; family Natrialbaceae; genus Natronorubrum; species Natronorubrum halalkaliphilum. Next base: position 16,244 of record NZ_WUYX01000070.1, on the reverse strand, counting down.
CGTTGGTGACGATGTCGACGCCGGACTCGTCCCCGTCGAGGTCGAGGTAGGCCGTCTGCAGGGCCAGGTGCGACAGGAACTCGAGTTGCAGGCAGAGGTGATCGGCTCGCTCGCGGTTCTCCGCCGCGAGCGACAGGCCGAACGCCTTGTAGAACCCCGAAATATCCGCCAGCGTGTCCGTGCTGGTCACGAGGGTCCCGGGGCTGTACTCGATCTGATACTGCTGGATCTCGCCGCCCTTCTCGAAGCCGAACAGCGTCGCCCAGTCGGAGTAGCGCTCGTCGACGGCCGCCGGATCGGTCGGCGCCGTCTCGGCGACTTTTTGGGCGCGGTCGCGGAGTTCGTCGTCCGCGAGCGCATCGGCGGACTCGAGCAACTGGGTGGTGAAGTCGCCAGAGACGAGCGCCGCCTCGAGTTCGTCGTCGGGGCGGTCGAACGCCAGCGACGCGAGCTTGTACAGTCGTGCGCGGTGGACGTGTGTTTCGGTCGTCATCGTTATGTCACGTCGAGTCGGTAGGCGTTGTTCTGTGCGTCGAAGTGTTCGCGCTGGTACTGCGGTTCCTCCATCGGGACGCGGGCGACGGTCGAGCCGCTTCCGTCGTAGCCGATCGCTTCCTCGTCGGTCACTTCGAACTGTTCGATACGCCACTCGGTCGACCCCATCAGGTGGAGCAGTCCGCGCAGCTTGCGGTGTTCTTCGTCGCCGCGACGGGCCGCCTTGTACGTCTCCTTGGCCTCCTCGACGCCCGGACCGAACATCTGGAAGAGGTAGTCCGTGGGGACGTTGATCGGGGGCACGTAGTAGACGTTGGGCTCGAGGCCGAGCTGCGGGTACAGCGGCAGCGCGACTTCGGCCTCGTGGACCATGAAGTCGATCGGGTTGTCCGGATCCGCTTCCTCGGGCGGGTTGACCCAGCCGTGCTGGCGGATCTTGCCGAGGCAGTTCTCGAAACACTGTGGGACCATTCCCTGTTCGACCTTCGGGTAGCAGCCGACGCACTTCTGGGACTTGCTCTCGGCCGGGTTGTAGACGGACTTCCCGTAGGGGCAGGCGCGAACACACTCCTGAGCCGCCTGACAGCTGTCCTCGTCGATGAGGACGATTCCGTCTTCGTTGCGCTTGTAGGCGGCCTGGACGGGACAGCCACCGGCACAGGCGGCGAACGAGCAGTGGTTGCACACCCGCGGGAGGTAGAAGAACCACATGGGGTGGGTCTCCTCTTCTTCGGCGATGTGGGTGTCGGACTCGAACGATTCGCCGGCCGGCTCGTCTTCGCCGATGTTCGGGTGAGCCCAGTCCTGATCGTCGGGCCGGTAGCCCTCGATATCTTCGCCGTGGAAGTTACCGAGTTCGTCGTCGATCAGCATGTCGTCCCAGTCGACGTCGTTCGTCTCGAAGATCGTGTCGCCTTCGTAGACGCCGTCGGAGCCCCAGTTCTGGGTGCCGAGCCGGTCTAAGATTTCGGTATCCCAGCCGATCGGGTGCCCGCCGTAGGGCTTGGTCTCGACGTTGTTCCAGAACATGTGCTCTTGGCCCTCGCCGTGGGTCCACGTCGTCTTACACGACATCGTACATGTCTGGCATGCGATACACTTGTTGATATCGAACACTGCGCCCCACTGCTTCTCCGGTCGGGACTCAGCGTACGGGAATTCCATCTCGCGTCCGATCTGCCAATTGTAAACTTCTGCCATTTGTGGTCACCTCGTGTTAGTCGTCTGATTCGCTCGCAAAGCCGCCGCTCAGGTACTGTTGCATTCGATCGTCCTCGTTGGCCGGTCGGATCCCCTTCTCGTTGGGACCCCACTCGCCGTCGGGTTCGCCGTCCTCGTCTATGCCGCCGTCTTCGGCCTTCTCGATCTTGACGAACGCCTCCTTCGGCGCGCCGTTGGCACAGTGAACGTCCGCCGCGAACCCTTCGCCGATGTTCTGGCCGGCCATATCCTTCCGAGGCATGCTGTCGGTCAGTCTCGTCGGACGGAAGAACGACGTCGTCGCGCTCTGGTGGCCGCCGCTGCGGTAGAGGGACACGTAGTCCGTGTCCTCGGCCTTGGCCATTCCGTCGTCGCGTTCTTCCTGGGCCTCGTAGGTCTTGTGCGAGGTCTGGTTGACGTTCATCCAGCTTCGGGTGACGCCCTCCGGTAGCCCGGGCTGGTAGCGCAGTCGCATCAGCGCACGGGAGTAGTCGCCCTCGTCGTCGTCCGGATCGTAGCCGGGGTACGGACGATCCTGCGGGTCGGCGTCGACCCACACGTAGTCGCCGTCGGCGAACCCTTCCTCGCGGGCGTCGTCGGGGTTCATCTCGATGTACCCCTCGCCGTAGAACGGCATCCGCTGGTCCTCGCGGTGCATGTCGCCGTAGTTGCCCCACCAGACCGCGATGTTCGGGAGGGAGTTCGCGAAGGTGTGGGTCCCGTGGCGGTACTTCGGCGTCATGTAGATGTAGTCGTAGCCCTCGGCGAGGTCGGACAGCGGGTGGGTCGAGTCGAGCAGTTCCGTGGGCGTTTTGATCACGTTCCGGACCTGGCGAGCCTTCGTGTCGTCGGCGCTGGTATCACTCCAGCCGAGGTCGTCGGGCGTATCGGGGGTGATCACCGGGCTGTCGCTGTCGTCGACGAGGACGTTCGGCTCGTAGGGCGTCGCGTCCATCGGCTCGCGGTGGACCGGAATGTTCTCTCCGGCCTGCGTGAATTCCTCTTCCTCCCGGAAGAACTCCATTCGGCCGGTCTTCGTGTACCAGGGCTCGTCGTCCTGGATCTGCCGGCTGCCGACGTACTTGGGGTAGGTCCGGGACATGATCAGCGCCGGCGTCCCGTCCTCGGCGTCGTCCAGCAGTTCGTTGACGTCGTACCCCTTCGTCATGTTGGAGTGGTCGAGGATCCGCTGAAGGTACGGTTTGGCCTTGTACTCGTCCTCGTCGATGAACTGCCAGTAGTCGTTGAACCGATCGTCGCCGGTGATTTCGGCGAGCTTCTCCGCGACGCCCTTGTAGTGTTGGGCGTCGTTGCGAGTGTTGTAGATCCGGTCGATTCCGGACTCCGGCATCGTGATGACGAACGGGTTCGTCACGGAGGCCGTGATATCGTGGACGTTGTGTTCGGCCCACGAGTCCGCCGGGAAGACGATGTCCGAGTACTCGCAGGTCATCGTCCACCACCACTCGCTACAGAAGAACGCCTCGATTCGGCCGCTTCGAAGCGCCTTCTCGATGATCTTGTACGATCCCTTCGCGTTGCCGAGGAAGGAGTTCGAGCCGGCGATCCACACCGACTTCGTCGGCGTGTGCATGTGCGAGTCGCCCTGGAAGTACTCGCCCTCGACTTTCAGCGGCTCGTCGAGGTTGGCGTACCAGTGAGCCGACTGCATGTCGAACCGGCCGTCGACCTCCGCGCTTTCGTCGGGGTCGAGTTCGGGGTTGAACGGATCCTCCTGCGTGTACTGCCAGACGCCGTTGAAGTACGCCGCCCGGTAGTTCCCCGCGTAGCTGCCGATGTTGCCGCTGAAGCTCCCGACGTTCTGGGTCAGGGAGGCGACCAGGAACGCGGCTCGGTCTTTGAGGTCCTGGTTCGTGTAGTGGTTCGGCCCCATCCCGGTCAGGATGAGCGTCTCCTCCTGGTTGTCGGCGAGGTCCTGTGCGAGGTTCTCGATCGCTTCGGGCGCGGTGCCGGTAACGTCCGAGGTCGATTCCAGGTCCCACGTGCCGACGAGGTGTTCCTTGATCAGGTCGAACACCGGACGAACCTCGACGGTCTCCCCGTCGGCCAGTTCGACTTCGAAGGTTCCCTCGAGCGTCGCGGCGACGTCGAACTCGTCGCCGACCTCCTCGCGGGTGACGGCCTCGAGTTGTCCGGTCTCGTCGTCCCGGACCACGAAGTCGCCCCACTCTTCGCGCATCTCGTCGGTGATAACCTGCTCGTCGAGATCCGTGATATCGACGCCGGGGCGGTCGCTGTCGTCCGCGACCGTCGCGGTCTTCTCGAGGTCGGCGAGTTCGTGGTTCTCGTCGACGTCGCTCGCACGCAGGAACTCGCCTTCGTCCAGTCGGACGAGCATCGGGAGGTCCGTGTACTTCCGGACGAAGTCCTCGTCGTACAGCTCCTCTTCGATGAGGATTCGGGCGGCACCGAGGAACAGCGCGGAGTCGGTGGCCGGACGGACGATCGTCAGTTCGTCACACTTCGAGGCCGTCGCGTTGTAGTCGGTGAAGATGCCCGTGACCTTGGTGCCTTTCAGGCGGGCTTCGGTCAGCCAGTGGCAGTCGGCCATCTTCGTCGTCAGGAAGTTGATCCCGCAGAGGATCACGTGGTCGGCGTACTCGACGTTGGCCAGGTCGAAGTCGACCGTCTGCTGGCCGGTGACCATCGGGTGGCCCGGCGGCAGGTCGGTGTGGAACGAGTAGTTGTCCAGGCCGACCGCACCGAGGGCGTCGTCCTCGCCCGTCCCGCGGACGTAGTTGTCGAGCAGCGCCATCGAGTTGGCGTTGCGGTACTGTCCGAACAGCTTGATCGGGCCCAGAAGCGGCATCCCGCCGCGGAACTTCATCGACCGCACACCAGCGCCCTGGGTCTGCTCGACGACCTTCTCGTCGTAGTCCTGCTCGAGCAGGGATTGTATCCCGCTGTCGCCGCTGTACTGGTCGGCGATCTCGAGGAATGTCTCCGCGGCGATCTCGTAGGCCGTGTCGTGTTCGACCTCGATGAAGTCGTCCTCACCGCGCTCTGCGTACTCCTCGGGCATCGAGCCATCGGCCTCGCGGGGGAAGCCGTCCTCGTACCACTCGAGGAACCCTTCGCGGACCATCGGCGCTTTCACGCGACGGTCGCTGTAGAACCGCTCGATCATCGCGAGGCCCTTGTTACAGACCCGCGGATCCCAGCGCTTGGTCGCCTGGTTCCCGTCGAGGTCGGTCGCATCGCCAAAGCCCATCGAGGGGCCGAGACGGGTGATCTCGCCGTTCTTGACGGAGGCCTCGAGATAACAGTTGTGCGTGTCGTTTGGCTGGCACGTAAGCATGTAGGAGGAGTCGGGCTCCCACACGTTGCGGTAGTGGTCTTCCCAGCCCTGGTTCGGGTACTGCTCGAACGGGTTCAGCGGGCCGTCGTCGGCGTCGGTTTCGGTTTCGCCGGTCAGCCGTCGGAATCCGAGCAGTCCCAGTCCGGACGCGCCGGCGACGCCGGCCGCCGCCGCGCCGAGCTCTCGTCGGGTCAGGTTGAGTCCGTCGCCTTGCGTTTCGTTCGTTTCGTCGTCTGTCTTACTCATTGGTTCACCTCACTCGTACAACGGGGGGATAGTCGGAGGGCGATGCCGTCGCCCGCCAGTGCGGACAGCGCCGGGCGGTCGTGGGTTGTCCGTGTTCCATCACAGACGAAGCTGTGTCCTCTATGGTTTAACCAAGACCGGCTGTTCCCGCGAGTTGGGGACGCTCTGGCCGAAATCCTCCCAATAGTGGGTCTTTATACCCCCTCGCGAGTTCCCGCCGCGAACGACGCGAACGGTCGCTGCAGTAGACGGTCGAACCCCGAACTGACTCCGTTCGCACCTCACGAGCCGGCGGGAAGCCGTTCGTGTCGGCGGCTCGAGCGGGCCAGTAGAACGGCATAGTAGAGCCCAACCGGTGTTCGCGACGGGCGCGAGTCGCGTCCTAGACCGGCGCGATCGGAATCGGTCCGGTGCCGACGATCAGCCACGTTACCAGCAGTCCCGTCACCAGTCCGCCGACCAGCGGCGAGTCCGCGAAACGCGTCACAGCAATCGTGACCATCGTCGCGGTCGCGAGGAGTCCGGTCGCATTGATCGTCGTGATCGCCAGGGGTCCAAGCTCCGGCAGCGGCATCCCGAAGCCGAGAAAAAGCGGGACGTACTGGACCGCGAGGAAGACGATCAGTCCGCCGCAGGTGAGGGCGAGACCGCGTCCGAGCGCTCGAGGCAGCGATCGGCTCGCGTCCAGCGTCCGGTCCAGGCCGCTCGCGAAGCCGACGGCGGCGGCCGTGAACGGAAGGACATAGACGGCGGCCGAGATCCACCGAAGCGGCGACAGGGGAACGAAGCCGACGACCCAGGCGTTGAGGGCTCCACCGGGAACGGCGTCGACGAGCGTTGCGAGGAGGTACAGCGCGAGGCAGCCGGCGGCCGCGGCGGCGAGGGATCGACCGGCGTGGCGCCGATCCGAAGTCGAAACCGGAACGAGCGCCTCAAGCGACGACCAATTCGGGCCGCCGTGACGCCAGCGGACGACCGCGCCGGCGACCGCGACGGTGCCGAGCGCCCAGACGGCATACCCGTGCGTGAGATCCTGATGCGTGAGTCGCGTCACGGGAACGACGGCGGTTCCGATCGCGTACAGCGGATAGATCGTCAGCGCCGGCACCAGCGAGAGGCCGAGAAGCGTCGATCGTGAAGGTGGCGACGAGGTCGGCGGGCTCGTCTCGACGCCAGAATCGCCGACGGCAGCCGTTTTACCGGCACCCAACCGTCGCCATACCGATGCGGCCGTTCCGACCGCGACGATGAGTCCGCCGACGAGCGCGATCGCATGGCCGATCGAGGCCCAGTACCAGCGCTGGTCGTCCGGCGACGCCGTCGCCGTTTCCCCCGTTTCCGACTCGCCGATCGTCTGTTCGATCCACTCCAGGGCGTCTCCGACCGCCGTCGTCGATCGGTGCATCCCGGTGTGGATCGTCGGCGGCGCAGTGTAGGTCCGCGCGGTGCCGTCCTCGATGCTGCCGTAGGTCTCGCCGGGTTCGACCGGCGGCTCGGTCCCGAAGGCGCGCGCCAGTTTCTCGCCCTCGTTGACGTCGCCGGGTACCGTCTCGTTCCACATCGCCGGGCTGTACTCGTCGTACGGCGCGAAGAGGACCGCCGCGTTCCGTGGGACCGTTTCGTTCGCCTCGGGAACTCCGTCGACGCCCTCCATGGGCCCCCACGTCGAGCCGATCAGCACGATCGATTCGTAGCCGTCCGGATGTTCGTCGGCGGCCGCGAGCGATGCGAAGCCGCCCATCGAGTGGCCCGCCATCGCCACCCGATCCTCGTCGACGACCTCGAGCGAGCGCGTGTGCTCGAGCGTCGCCGGGCCGCCCCAGCCGTCCTCGAACGCCGGCGGATCGGAGTCGCCGTGGCCGGGTTGGTCGACGGTGACCGCGACGTAGCCCCTATCGGCGAGTTCGATCGCGAACGACGACATCGTCCCCTGAGTTCCCGTGTAGCCGTGGAACAACGCGACCGCGGGCGCGGGATCGTCGGCGCTCGCACCGTCGGGTTCGTAGACCGTGCCGGCTAGCTCGAGGCCGGACTCGGTCTTGATGGTCGTCTCGCGAACGTCGACGTCGCCGCCGGTGGTCGTCCAGGTCGCCAGCAGCGTGCCCCCGGCGACGAGGAGCAGGCCGATTCCGATCGCGAGCACCAGTCGGCGCGACGCGTCGCGGGTCGGTCCGGTCTCTCGTCGCCGATTCTCGGGTTCGTCCATCGTGCTACCACTTTGTCAGTCTGGGAGAAAAACACACTAATAAGTATGTATTCGGGAAGACGGTACTCGTTGTGAAATATATCAAACACACCGCGAAAGTGGTTTCCGGCCTCGTATTTTGCTACGTACTGTATCTCAGCGCATCGGGGCCAGACGTAACCGTTCCTGTGATTTTGCTGTTCGGCATCCTCTTCGTCGGTGGGCTATTTTTCACCGTCCACGGGTTGTTTACGGGGATGGAAGCTGCGAGCGCAGCCGCGGATGACTCCGCGACCGAGGAATAGGACTCCGATCAATTTGTTTCTTCGCGCGCTCGCGGTTCCACGGTCGATCGCGAGCGTCGATTCCACCGATACCGAACAAAATCGTCCCGTTACTGTTCGCCGTGCCGGTTCGAACCGAGCCCCGCCGAAATCAACGTCGATACTCGAGCGTTCTCTTTGATCCGCAAGCCGCCTTCGGCGACCGTCAGCGGCATCAGCGGCAGGTGCGACGCGACCAGCACCGAGGGGTGTGAGCCGCCCCGAGCCAGCAGTTCGTTTCGTGGCTGGAGCTGGAGCGGCTCCTCGAGATCGGTCAGGAACTCGTTGTGCTGGATGACGTACTGGCCGCCCTCGAGATCCCACCAGCCGTACTCGTCGTCGGGATCGCGGAGGTCGGTGGGAACCGGCTCGAGGTCGGCGTCCTTGAGTTCGTCGCCGCCGAAATCGAGGCGGCCGGGGCCGGCGACCTCGTAAATCGCGCTGACGGTGAGATCGATGCCGTGCTCGTGGACCTGTGCGGGTTCGTACACGAGGTTGTCGACGACCTCGGCGAGGGGAGTGTCGGCGGACATTTCGAGCTGAATGACGATCCGGAGCGACAAAAAAATATGCCGCCGCGTCGTCCCGTCTGCGGCCCGCCGAAGAACGAAACGGTATCGGGCTGGCGGGCGAACCGCGACCTATGGACGTCAGTCAGGAGCGACTTCGAGCGGATATCGAGGCGAACGCGAGCTACGGCGCGGTCGAATCGGCGGACGGACGCGGCCGGACCGTTCTTACGGGAACCGAGGCGAATCGACGGGCCAGAGATCGCTTCGTCGACCGCCTCGAGGACGCCGGGCTGGATGTCGAGGTCGATGCCGTCGGGAACGTCGTCGGGATGTGGACGCCCGCCAGCGCCGACCCGAACGCCGCGCCCGTCGCGGCCGGAAGCCACCTCGATTCGGTCCCCGAGGGCGGTATCTTCGACGGGCCGCTGGGGGTGTACGCCGCTCTCGAGGCCGTCCGCGCGCTGCAGGCGGACGGGTTCGACCCCGCCCGACCGATCGCGGTCGTCTGCTTCACCGAAGAGGAGGGCACGCGGTTCGGCGGGGGGCTGCTCGGCTCGTCAGTAGCGACCGGGGCTCGAGACGCGGACGACGCGCTCGCACTGACCGACGGCGAGGGAACCAGCCTCGAGGACGCCCTCGAGTCGATCGGCTACTGCGGCGAGGGCGTCCTCGACGCCGCGGCCTGGGACGCGTTCCTCGAACTCCACATCGAGCAGGACACGCGCCTCGAGGAGCGAGCGGTCCCCGTCGGGATCGTGACGACGATCACCGGGATCGTTCACGCGACCGCCGAAATCGCTGGCGAGGCGGATCACGCGGGAACGACCGCGATGGGCGACCGCACAGACGCGCTGACCGCGGCGAGCGAGTTTATTCTGGACCTCGAGCGAGCGGGGCGCGAACGCGCGTCGGCCGGCGAGGACACGGCGGTCGCGACCGTCGGCAAGGCGGAGGTCGCGCCGAACGCGACGAACGTGGTCCCCGGCGCGGTCGAACTCGGCGTGGATATTCGCGACGCCGACGCCGGGACGATGGCGGCGCTGCTCGAGCGGGCCTCCCGGAGCCTCGAGCGAATCGCGGCCGACCGCGACGTGGAGACGTCGTTCACTCGTGAACTCGACGTCGATCCCGCGCCGATGACCGAGCGGTGTCAACGCGCTCTCGAAGCCGGCGCGGACGCCGCGGGGGTCGACGCACGGTCGCTGCATTCCGGAGCGGCACACGACGCGATGCGGGTCTCGCGGGTTACCGACGCCGGAATGCTCTTCGCGCCGTCTCGAGACGGGCTCTCGCACACGCCGCGGGAGTGGACCGACTGGGACGACTGCGCGACGGCGACCCGGGTGCTCACCGAGGCGTTGGCGCGGCTCTCGAAGGAGTGAGGGAAAGGGTCACCGCGGCCACAGCTATTTTGCGGCCGTCGTGGTAGCGACCGCCGCCATGGAAGCTGCACGCCTCCACGAGTACACTGAGGAGATGGCAACGGCCCTGGAAATCGACGAGGTGGATCGACCCGGCGCCGACGGGCCGCGGGACGTCGTCGTCGAAATCGAGGGCGCGGGCTGGTGCCAGACCGATAACCACGTCATCGAGGGGCTGTAGACCGACTACGTCGAACAGGAACTCCCGATGAGGCTCGGCCACGAGAACGCCGGCACCGTCGTCGAAGTCGGCGACGAGGTGTCGACCGTCGACGTGGGCGATAGCGTTCTCTGCCACCCGGTCATCACCTGCGGCGTCTGTCGTCCCTGTCGGCTCGGCGAAGACATGTACTGCGAGAACGTCTCGTTCCCGGGGCTGACGACCGACGGCGGGTTCGCCGAATACCTGCGGACGGGTGAACGGTCGGTCATCAAGCTCGAGTCGATCGACCCCGTCGAGATCGCACCCCACGCCGACGCCGGGATCACGGCCTATCACGCGGCGAAAAAGGCCGTCGATGAACTCGTACCGGGCGACGCCTGCGTCGTCGTCGGCATCGGCAGACTGGGTCACATCGGGCTGCAGGTGCTCGACGCGATGTCCGCGGCCGACCTCGTCGCGGTCGATATCAAGGACGAGCCCCTCGAGTTGGCCGAAGACTGCGGAGCCGACTACGCGGTGAACTCGAGCGAGGACGACGTCGCGAGCGTCGTCGACGACCTCACCGACGGCGAGGGTGTCTCCCAGGTACTCGACTTCGTGGGCAGCGACGAGACGACGGCGCTGGGACCGGACGTTCTGGCTCCGGGCGGCGACCACCACGTGATCGGTTACGGCGGCCACGTCCACGAACCCGCCCAGACCCTGGTCGACGGCGAGATGAGCTACCGCGGCACGCTCGTCGGAACGTACCCCGAACTGCAGGAACTCGTCGCGCTCGTCGACGACGGTGCGGTCGAACTCGAGACGTCGACATACTCGCTCGACGAGATCAACACCGTCGCCGAGCGACTCGAGCACGGCGAGATCGAAGGACGGGCGGTGATCACACCCTGAAACACCGGATCCGTCCGGATCCTCGAGGGGTGGATCATCGACGGCAACGGGCTCGGTTGGTATCGACGAGACGCGTACGTTCCACGTTAGCCTCGATCGGGGCTGTATCGCGTCTCGGCTTTCGGAGCGTCTCGAACCCCACCTCACTCTGGCTCGAGCAGCCACCGGTAGCGCGGATGGATCCACGACCACTCCTGATCGACGATCCAATCCCGAAGCTGCTCGCGATTGGCGACTCCCGTCACGGTGTCGACCAGTTTCGACGGCGACTCGCCCGCGACCGGCTTGTACGCGATCGATCGAGTCGCGGTACAGTAAAACGAAGCCCGCGTACAGTCGTCCTGAAGTCCGATCAGGTAGCGATTGATCCGGTCTTCGGTGAGCAGGTACTCACTCACCTGCTCGATATCGAGGTCGTCGTCGGGCCGTCGAACGGCCCCGATCGCCGCCTCGAGATCCGCTTCGAGCTGACGTTCGTGTCCCATACCCACTGGTCGGTACCGAGGGCGAAAAGCGAGGTGCCGGCAGGCGAACGTGACCGCGTCGAGGGAGGAACGCCGCCAACTGATTTTCAGTTCTGGTATTCGGGACCAAAGCTCAAAGAGGGGACTCCGAGTTCGCCTGTTCATGGGACACGGTCTCGACATCGGACCAGGGGCGATCCGGTTGGCGTCGAAAGCGCCGGACGGGACGGCGATCGAATCGGTACCGCCGGTCGTCGTCTCGGCGGACGACGCGACCGGGGGCGGTGATACTGACGGGGTGTTCGTCGAGGGAGGCGACGCGACGTACGCGGTCGGCGCGACCGCTAGCGAACGTGGGACGACCGGGGACGGGACGACCGAGTCACTGTTCTCGAACGGCGTTCTCGGCGTCGGCGAGCACGTCGAACCGGCGCTCGAGGCGCTCGTCAAGGACGTTCTCGACGGCGACGGCTCGGCTGACGAGCGGCTCTGTTATACGACGCCGGGAACGCTGGTCGACGCCGCGGAGCCGACCGACGCCCACCGCGAGACCGTCGCGGCGGTGCTCGCCGACCGCGGCGTCGGCGCGACGCCGATCAGTAGGGGATTTGCCGTCGTCTACGACCAGCTCGCCGACGACAACTACACCGGCCTCGGAATCTGTCTCGGGACGCAGACGACGAGCGTCGCGCTCGGGTACTACGGCGTGCCCGCGATGGCCTTCTCGCTCGCGAAGGGCAGCGACTGGGTCGTCGAGCGGGCAGCCGCCGAAACCGGACGCGAGGCCGCCGACGTCGCGGCCGTCCTCGAGGAGTTCACGCTCGATCCCGACGCCGCGACGGGCGAGGTCGAAAGCGCGCTCGCACAGGCCCACGACGAGCTGATCGGCGAACTCGCGGACGCGATCGAGAGCGAAGCCGACGAGGGCGACGTTCAGGACGGACTGAGCGTCCCCATCGCAGTCGCCGGCTCCGGTGCGGTCGAGGGCCTCGAGTTCCTCCTCGGCGGTCGGTTCGACGCCGCACCGCTGCCCTTTTCCGTCCGGGGCGTCCGACTCGCCGACGACCCCGCAGAAAGCGCCGCCCGAGGCGCGCTCGCGGCGGCCGAAGACGACGTCGACGCCTACGACGCCGTGACGTGGTCGTCGGCCGATGCGGACGGCAGTGACAGTACTGCCGATGACTCGTCCACGACGGTGACCCAGACCGCCGGCGGGAGCGGCGAAACGCTGGCGTTCGACGACGACGCGCTCGGCGGGACCGAGGACGGAGACGCCACTCGAACCAACGACGCCATCGACCAGCTGTTCGACCGTCTCGCCAACCGCGACGAGGAGATCCAGTCGGTCCGGAGCGACCTCGAGTCCGCGTTCGAGGAACTCGATTACATCGAGGAGCGAGCGGCCACGATCGAGACGGTTTCGGACCTCGACGAACGCCTCGAGACGTTCGCCGATGACCTGACCGACCTCGAAGCCGAGAGCGAGACCCACGCGAGCGACGAGACGGTCGACACCCTCGAAGACGAACTGGAATCCCTGTCGGCGGCCTTTGCAGATCTCGAGGCCGACGTCGAGACGATCGAGACTGAACTGACGGACGACCTGGAAACGGTGGAAACGGACCTCGACGCGCTTGAAGAGGCGACGACGGACGAGCGAGCGGCGCTCGAGGATCAAATCGCGGCTCTCACGACCGATCTCGAGGGAGTCGCCGATCGGACCGACACGCTGGATGCCCGGTTCGAGGAGCTGCGAACGGATCTGGAGACACTGGAAACGGAAACGGCCTCGGCGGCCGATCTCGAGACCGTCTCGGAGTCGATCTCACGACTCGACGAGATCGTCGAGGGGATAGACGAGGAGATAGCCCGGATCGGAACGCGAGCCGACGGCCTCGCCAGCCGACTCGAGGAACAGGCGACCCGAATCGGCAGTGTTTCCGACCAACTCGACGAGCACGCGGCGCGAGCCGAAGATGAACGCGAAGAACTCGCGGACGACCTCGACGACCTCGAGTCGGCGGTCGGTGACGATATCGACGCTGTCGAAGCGGAGCTCGGCGTGCTCGAAGAGACCGTCCACGAGGAAGTCGAAACGCTCGAGGGAACGATCGACGACGAAATCGGCGATCTCGAGACGGAACTCGAGGCGGTCGACGACCGGGTCGAAACGCTGGACGAGGATCTGACGACCGTCCGCGGATCGATGACCGACCGCGCCGACGACCTCGAAGCCGACCTCGAGCGCGCCCGGGTGACGATCGATGCCCTCGAGTCGACGACGGCCGACGGCGAGCGAGTCGATGACCTCGAGGACGAACTTGCGGCTCTCGAAGCGGAACTCGTCGAACTCGGGGATTCCATCGAGACGGTCTCGGAGACGCTCGCCGGCCTCGAGGAACGAGCGGCGTTCGTGGAAACGGTCGACGACCTCGAAACCGATCTCGGGACGGTCGAGGACGAGGTCCGTTCGCTCGACGACACGTTCGAGCAGCGACTCGAGGAGACGGCGAGCGAACTCGAGACTCGACTCGAGGACGCCAGCGAGTCGATCGCCGACGACGTCTCGGCCCTCGAAGCGACGGTCGATAGTCTCGAGGCCGACGGCGTCGGCGAAGAGCGAGTCGCGGATCTCGCCGACTCGCTCGCGGAGACTCGCGAGACGGTCGAATCGATAACGGGGGATATCGACGGCGTCGCGGACGACCTCGAGAGTCTCGAGGATCGAGTGGAAGGCGTCGAATCGACGATTGCGGACGTCGAAGCGACGCTCACTGACCGCGTCGAATCGCTGGATGCCGATCTCGAACGGGTGACAGAGACGGTTGGCGACCTCGACGAGCGGGTGACGACGATCGACGAAACGACAGTGGCCGAAGACACCGTTACGACGCTCGGGGAGACCGTTGGGGCGCTCGAGGACGATCTCCGGTCGGTTCGGTCGGAGTCCGCTGAGACCGCCGAAGCCATCGAAACGCTCGAACGCGAACTCGAGGACGCGTCCGACGCCGCTCGGACGGAACGGGTGGACGACCTCGCAAACCGCGTTGACACCCTCGACGAGCGCACCGAGCGGATCGATGAGCGAACGAGCGATCACGCGGCCGGTCTCGAGGACCAAACGGATCGACTCGCCGAACACGACGACCGACTCGACTCGCTCGCGGCGTCGGTCGACGACCTGGCAGCGACGCTCGAGGATGTGCCCGACGAGTCGACCGTGGAATCGGCGACGACACGACTCTCGACGCTCGAGGAGCGACTCGGCGATGTCGAATCGCGGGTCGAACCGGGATCGTCGAACGGGGACAGGGACGACGAACTCGAGGCACTCCGGGCGGAGGTTGCGGAGCTACGGGACCGCTCCCAGACTCGAGAACGGGACACGGCGAGCGACGTGTCAGAGCTCGTCACTCCGACCGCCGCGGGTGGCGGTGGTGCCGGTATCGTTGCCGGCTCGAGCCTCGTACTCACCGGTAACGTCGTCCTCGGAGCCGCCGCAGTGATCCTTGGCCTCGCGTTGATCGCCGTTGCGGTCTCGGTCGGACAGTAGCTGCCTCGCTTTTTCCGCAGAGCGGTCGTGTCGTCGTCCTCGCGAAGACTTTGCTAGGATTCCGCCCCTCCGGCGTCGTCCTCGAGAATCCCGTCGTCTTTGACGTTCGGTGCGCCGACGGCCAAGACGACGCTCTCCTCGACCGCCTTGAGTTGTCGCCACGACTCCGGTGGCACCACGAGGAAGTCGTGTTTCGCGAGTGCGACGACGTCGCGTTCGTCGTCTCGTTCGACGGTGACGTCGACGGTGCCCTCGAGGACGACGTACAGCTCCTCTTGCTGATCCTGCCGGTGATAGGCGTTTTCCTCACCCTGTTCGTAGTGCCAGACGCTCGGTCGCATCTTTTCGGGCCGAAGCTCCAGTCCGACCGGGAGCAGTGTCGGATTTTCCAGATCGAGTTCTCGTCGCTCGACGTTCTCGAGTTCGACCATCGAATACATGCGTCGCCGTTCCACGAACGGCGGCAAAAAAACCGGTGGCGCCGCTCGCAAGGGTGGGCGCTGCGTGCAACGAGCGACGACTCGACTACTCCCGGATCAACTCGACGTTTCGCATCTCGCCCCCGCATCGCCGACAGGTGCTGACGAGCGCGTCCGCGACCGTCTCTCGGCGGCCGCACGCGACACACTCGTACTCGAGTGGCTCGGCGACGGACATACGTTTCTCTAGATGGTGGCCCGTGTTAACTCTTTTCACAGTTAATCGCCCGGTTCGTCGTCCGAGAAACTGGCTCCGAGAGCGTCGAATTCAGCGTGACGGACGTTTTCAGGTTGGGTCAAGCTCATCTCAGGGGCTCGACCCCGAGCAGTTCACGCTGTAGCCGACCTTCGCTGTCTCCCTACTAGGGTGGTTATATTCCACCGTGGTCACCTAGATCCTAGTCGAGTAAACTTATGTGCGAAAATGTGGTAGTTGTTAACACACATGGCGATCAACACCACGACCGACTGGATCGACACCGTCACCTGCCCCTTCTGTGGTGATGAGCTCGCGTCGCCGGGTGCTGGATTCATCGATCACATCGACGAGAACGCCGATTGCGAGGCCGGGTTCGAACACTGGCGAGAAAACATCGCCAGCGACCTCGCCGGCGAATGGTCGGGCTAGGTTCCGTCGATCGGACGGGTACTGTTCCGAACAGTATCACCGTCCGAACTCCATAGAATCTCCTTTCATCATTTTTCCGTACTCGAGGCTTGCGAGCGGTCAGACCGTCGGTCCGCCATCGATCGTTTAGCGACCGTCGCCAGTCACGGTGGATCGCTCGAGTCCTGTCCGGACCGCAACGGAGAAACGAGAACTATCGCCGTCGCTCGCGAGTAGATATGCCTGTTCGACTCCCCCGTAGCTCACCCGGACTCGAAGCCCCTTCCGTCTTCGCGCTCCCGTACGTGTTTAGCCCCAGCTGATTTCGTTAGTATCTCGTAGGGGGCGATCTACGGTGGAGATATGCTTTGTCGGCAGGGGTC